>NZ_MWQN01000001.1:2830000-4245000 GCF_002024165.1 Embleya scabrispora | reverse complement strand
CGGCGCACGCCTCCGCGTAGGGCGAGCCGTTCGCGGCCAGTCGGCGGCAGGCCGCGGCGACCGCGTCCACCACCGTGGTGCGCAGGCGCTCGGGCAGCATCAACACGTGCGTGGTCGCCGCGCGTAGCGCCGCCTCCTCGTCCGGATTGCGCAACGCCCGTGCGAACGGGGTCAGTTCGGGTACGTCGAGGGCGTCGAGCAGCTTCAGCGTCTCGGCGATCTCGCGGTAGCCGACCAGGCCCTCGAAGTCGCCGAGCGCGCAGATCATCTCCGGTTTGTGGCTGGAGTCGCGGTAGTTGCGGTGCGGCGCGTCGATCGGGACGCCGCGCGCCTCCTCCTCGGCGAAGCCCTGTCGGGCCTGGACCGCGTCGGGGTGCACCTGGAGCGACAGCGGTTCCTCGGCGGCCAGCACCTTGAGCAGGAACGGCAGGCGCGGGCCGAACCGGGCGGCGGTGTCCGGGCCCAACTCGCCGGCCGGGTCCGCGGCGATCAGTTCGACCAGCGAGCGGGCCCCGGCGCCGCGATCCACCCGGGACGGCGCGCCCGGGTGGGCGCCCATCCACAGCTCGGCCTGCGGCTCGCCCGTGGGGGCGACGCCGAGCAGTTCGGGGATGGCCGTAAGCGAACCCCACGCGTTGGCGCGGATCCGGTTGAGAAGGCGGTCCATGGCTAGCGGGGTCCACCTTCGGTCCAGGGGAACAGCCCCGGCGCGGCGGGACCCACGCCGGTGCCCAGGGCCAGGTAGACGGCGGCGAAGTCGGTGACGGCGATCAGCTCGGCCAGCCGCTCCACGGGGCTGCCGCCGCGGGCGCCGACCTCGCCGACGGCCGCCCGGCCCAGCGCGCCCAGGGTGCGGCGGGCGTGGTCGGCGGGGCCGGCGGCGGCCGGGTCGTCGTGGTCGACGAGCAGCACCGGGTACATCCGCACCGGGTCGGGCTCGTCCACCCGGTCGCGGAAGAAGTCGTCGGGGTCGTCGGCGGTACCGGCCTCGCCCGCCTGGAAGACCCGGTCCATGTAGCGGCCGGCGATGGGCAGCGGACCGGACAGCGCGGGTGCGGCGGCCACACCCGTGAGCATCGTGGCGAAGCGCTCGGCGGCCACGCCCGCCACGGCGCCCGCGCCCCACACGACCGGGATGGTGCCGGCGATCGCGCCGGCCAGGCCCTTCGCGGGGTTGAGGTACGCCTCCGCGGCGGGCCGGCAGCGGGCGCTCGTCTCGTCGAGGCGGTCGGCCATCGCGTCCACGCTCGCCAGGCCGTCGCCGGGGGTGAACGCGCTCGCGCCGCACGCGCCGGTGATCGCGAGCAGCGCGGTGAACAGCGGCCAGAAGGCGGTCTGCGCCGCGAACACGGTCTCGTCGGCGTAGCCGGCCGTGCCCACGGAGCCGGCGTCGACGGGGACCGGGACCACCACGCCCCGGCTCTGCTGTACGGCGGCGTCCAGGGGCGACCCCGCGGGCGTGGCCGCGACCGTCTGGCAGCCGCGCCGGTAGGCCTGGCCGGCGAGGTCGATCAGGCCCGGCTCGTCGCCGCGCCCGGCCGCCAACACGAGGTCCATCGGACCGGCCCAGCCGGGCAGCGTGCCGCCCGCGCCGAGGATCACCGGCAGCGCCGCGTCGGTGCCGGTGACCGCGCGCAGCGCATGGCCGAGCGGCCCGTACGCGGGCGCGGACAGGATCACCGTGCGCGGCCGGTCCCGGGGCGCGATCGCCGCGGGCAGCGCCTCGCGCGCGGCCTGCACGGCCCGGCGGACCTGCGCGCCGGCACCGGCCAGCGCCCGCAGGGTCTCCGCCGTGTCGGCCCGGGCGATGCCGTCCTGGTCGTCCAGCAGGGCCTCGTCGAGGATGTTCATGCCCGATCGGTGCCCGACCGGCGAGCCTCGTCCACGAGCAGTACCGGGATGTCGTCGACGACGGGGTACACCAGCCCGCAGGCGGAGTCGTCGCAGGCCAGCGCGGCGTCCCCGTCCCGGTGCAGCGAGGCGTGGCAGACCGGGCACGTCAGGATCGCCAACTGCGACGGTTCCAGATTCACGACATCTCCCACATTTCCGACTGTTCGTACCGTTCGTACCTGTTCGTCCGGGTCCGGTGTGGCAGTCGTCCGATTGAACCCATCACCTTACCGAGCCGACCGGTCAGTCCCGGACGAGTGCCAGCACCTCGTCACGGATCGCGATCATGGTCGGCTCGTCGTCCGCCTCGACGTTCAGCCGCAGCAGCGGCTCGGTGTTGGACGCGCGCAGGTTGAACCACCAGCGGTCGGCGACCACGGTCATCCCGTCCAGGTCGTCCACGGCGGCCCCGGGCCGGTCCGCGAACGCGGCCCGCACCCGCGCGGTCGCCGCCGCCTGGTCGAGCACCTCGCTGTTGATCTCGCCGGAGGCCGGGTAGCGGTCGTACTCGCTCGCGAACTCGGACAGCGGGCGGTCCTGGCCGCCGAGCGCGGCGAGCACGTGGATCGCGGCGAGCATCCCGGTGTCGGCCCGCCAGAAGTCGCGGAAGTAGTAGTGCGCCGAGTGCTCGCCGCCGAAGATCGCGCCGGTCTCGGCCATCTCGCCCTTGATGAACGAGTGGCCCACCCGCGTGCGCACCGCCTCGCCGCCGTGCTCGGCGACGATCTCGGGCACCGCGCGGGAGGTGATCAGGTTGTGGATGACGATCGGCCGCGCCTCGCCGTTGGCCTTCGCCCGGGCGATCTCGCGGACCGCGACCAGCGCGGTCACCGCCGAGGGGGACACCGGGTCGCCGTGCTCGTCGACCACGAAGCAGCGGTCGGCGTCGCCGTCGAAGGCCAGGCCCAGGTCGGCGCCGCTCTCGCGGACCTTCGCCTGGAGGTCGACCAGGTTCTTCGGGTCCAGCGGGTTCGCCTCGTGGTTGGGGAAGGAGCCGTCCAGCTCGAAGTAGAGCGGGACGATCTCGAGCGGCAGCCCGCTCGCGGCGCCGAGCACGGTCGGCACCGTGTGCCCGCCCATGCCGTTGCCCGCGTCCACGACCACCTTCAGCGGCCGGATGCCGGTCAGGTCGACCAGGCCGAGCAGGTGCGCGGCGTAGTCGGCGAGCACGTCGTGCTCGCCGATCGTGCCCGGCGTGCCGGCGAAGTCGGGCACGCCGGCCTCGGCGAGCGCGCGGATGTCGGCCAGGCCGCTGTCCTGGCCGATCGGGGCGGCGCCGGCACGGCACATCTTGATGCCGTTGTACTGCGCCGGGTTGTGGCTCGCGGTGAACATCGCGCCGGGAAGGTTCAGACTGCCGCTGGCGAAGTACAGCTCGTCGGTGGAGGCGAGCCCGATCAGCGTGACGTCGGCACCCTGGGCCGCGGCGCCCTCGGCGAACGCGCCGGACAACTCGGGCGAGGAGGGCCGCATGTCCCGGCCGACCACGATCGCCTCGGCCCCGGTGACCCGGACGAATGCCGCGCCCAGTGCCCGCGCGGTGTCGGCGTCCAGCTGGTCGGGGACCACGCCCCGCACGTCGTACGCCTTCACGATCTGGGAGAGGTCGCGCACCCGAAGACTCCACTCGCTCGACCGCGGTCCCGATTCGCCGCGGTGTTGGCCGTTGTCCGTCGACCCCTGCCCCGCGGACGACGCCTCAGACCCTATCGGCCGGCGGTCAGCTCTCGGGTGAGCGCAGAACGCGCAGATGGCCCCGGCGGCCGGTCTCGGGACGGCCGTCGCGGTCCGGCGGCTCGGGCGCGGGCTGCGGAGGCTGCGGCGGGCGGGCGGCCTCGCGCACCGCGTTGGCCAGCGCCTCCAGGTCGTCGCTGCTGGGCTTGCCCGCGCTCGGGTCCGGCGCCAGGCGCACGACATCCCAGCCGCGCGGCGCGGTCAGCCGCTCCGAGTGCTCGGCGCACAGGTCGTAGCAATGGGGCTCGGCGTAGGTCGCGAGAGGGCCCAGGACGGCCGTGGAGTCGGCGTAGACGTACGTCAACGTGGCGACTGCGGTTCGGCCGCAGGCGGTCCGCGAACAGCGACGTACAGGGCTCACGACGATGGACGGTACCGCAAGCGGGCCGAACCCGCGTGGTATCCGGGTGCGGTGTGACTCACGTGTCGCTCCTCACAGGATGTCGGCGGCATGGGGACACCCGTTCGGGGCGGTCCGCGCCGTCCTTCGACGGGGCGGCGCGGACCGGTCCGGATCGGGCGGCCAGGCCCTAAGCTCGTGCCGTGCACAACGAGCACTCGGTGCCCTCTTCCCCCCGCGAGCGCGACTCGCGCCGTCGCAGTCGGCGCGACCGGCACGGCCGCGGCATGCGCGGCCCGCTCGCCCCGCCCCCCGTGCCGATCGCGCTGACCCGCGCGCAGCGGTTCGACGACCTCGCCGCCGATGTCGTGGAACGGCTCGCCAAGCGCTGGCCGCAATTGGAGGAGGTCCGCTTCGCGGTTCTGGACGTGCCCGAGGCCGAGACGGCGGTGAACGGCGACGAGGCGGTGGCGCTGGGCCGGCTGGTGCCGGCGACCAAGGCCGTGCCCGCCACGATCATCCTGTACCGGCGCCCGCTGGAGCTGCGCGCGGAGGGTCGGGCGGAGCTGGAGATGCTGGTCAACGACGTGCTGGTGGAGCAGGTCGCGGACCTGTTGGGGATGGATCCGGACACCATCGACCCCGACGACTGAGCGCGCCGGAACCGCGAAGGCCCGGGACCCCGCTGGAGGGGCCCGGGCCTTCGTCGTCTCGCGAAGATGTGGTCGGCGCGGATCTCAGCGCTGCGGGACCAGCAGGGACAGGTCCTGGCGGGCGTTGGGCACCACCACGGTCTCCACACCGGGTACGAAGGGCTGCACCGTGAACGCGGTGGTCTTGTTCATCGTCTCGGTGACCGTGCGGGCCAGGTGCACCGGCTGCGAGCCGGCCTGCGGTTCGGCGACCAGGGCGAACCGTGTGGCGCCGGCCGGGGCCGGGGCGTTGACCTGGAGGGTGGTGCCGGCGGGCACCTCGACGTCGGCGGAGACCGGGTCGCCCTTGTCGCCGAACGCGGTGAGCTTGACCTTGGCCGGGCCCTTGGGCGCGGTCAGCGTGACGGTCGTGGCGACCGCGCCGCCGGTGCGGTTCTCCGCGATCACCGCGCGGCCGGTCAGCTCCGGGGTGGCGCCCAGGAACGCCACCTCCGCGTCGGTGCCGGCGCCCTGCACCACCCGGACGCCGGCGATGATGTCCGCGCGGCCGGAGACCAGCCGGAGCGCGCCCGCGTCGCCGCGGTTGACCGGCCCGAGGTCGAACACGGTCAGCTTGTTGCCCTTGACCTCGGTGGTCTCGTGCTCGACCGGCTTGAAGGTGTTCACCTTGCCCGCGACGGACAGTTGCACGTCGGTGCTCTCCCCGCTCGGCGAGAACAGCATCAGCTGCACGTTGCCGGCGTCGCCGGTGATCGCCGGCAGGCCGGTGATCACCAGGTTGCGGCCCGGGGCGCCGGTCGAGGGCAGCCAGTCGGTGCCGACCGCCCCCTCCTGGTCGCGGATCGCCGCGCCGACCCGCCCGGAGCGCGCGATCACGTGCACCGCCAGGCCGGGCTCGATCGCGCTCGGGTTGAGCGTGCGCAGCAGGATCGCCGTCGAGGCGCCGGGCGCCAGGGACATGCCGCGACCGGCCTCGGACTCGATCGGCCCGTTGCGGCCGAACAGTTCCACGTCGACGACGGCGGGGGTGTCCCGGCTGTTGGACAGGTACAGGTACGCCTCCCGGTTGTCCGTCGTGGCGGCGCCGACGAACCAGCGGTCGGTGGTGGACGCCTCGCAGGTGACCCCGGCCAGCCCGCGGCCGGCGTTGCTCGGCACGCGGGTGACCGCGCCCGCGCCGAAGCCCGGGGCGAACGCGCCCGAGGCGGTGCCCAGGAGCGGCGGCACGTCGGTGTTGTCCACGCCGACGCTCGCGAGCCTGCCCGGAGCCTCGACCTTGGTGCGCACCTTGGTCCGGTCGCCGAGTTCGACGACGTTCGCCTCGCCGCCGCCCGCCCCGGCCTGGGCGGGCGGGGCGAGTGCGGATACCACCGTCGAGCTGCCGGGCAGCTGGCGGACGAACGGGCAGGACACCTCGGCCTGTTGCACCGTCACCCTCGGCGCCGCGGGCGGCGGCGCGGCCTTGCTCTCGGTCGGGCGGGTCACGACCGCCAGGCCGACGACGACGGCCAGCAGCGCGACGACGGCGGCCAGGGAGAGGGTGGTGCGCTTCACGGGCGGTCTCCCTGCGGGGACGGCGGCCACGGATCGTCACCCGAGCGCGGCTCGGGCGGCCGACCGGTGCCGGGGTCCTGGTAGGCGGTCGGGTCGTACTGCTGCGGGGGCAGCGGGTTGCCGTACTCGTCGTAGGCGGGCTGCTGTTGCGGCTGCTGGTACGGCTGCCCGGTCCAGCCGAAGGAGCCCGCCGCGTCCGAGCCGTCCGGCGCCCCCGGGGCCGGCTGGTCGTACTGGTACCCCTGGTAGTCCGGATAGTCCTGGTACTGCTGCCCGTAGTCCTGCTGCGGGTACTGCTCGTACGCCGGCGTCGTGGTGCCGTCGTAGGGCGTGCCCTGCCAGGCCTCGACCGGCACCGGCGCCTCGGCCGGGTCGGCGCGCTGCTCGGGCAACCGGGGGAATCCGTACGCGTCGAGCCCGTCGGCGGCCGCCGCGACCGGCACCGCCTCCGCCACCTCCACCGGCTCGGCCGGCTCGGCCTTGCGCCGGCCGCGCCGCCCGCCGCCCTCGCCCGCGCCGCCCGCCGCGACCGGCGCCGCGGCGGCCTCGGGCAGGTCGTCGTCGGTGCCGCGCCGGCGGGCGGGCAGCGCCATGACGAACACGACCACCACGAGGAGGCCCTGTACGAGCAGCCAGATGCCGTGTCCGCCCGAGGAGTGGGTGAGTTCGAGCCGGCCGGCCTCGGGGCGCAGTTCGAAGCCCTGGGCCCAGCCGTCCAGCGTGCGGGCGGTGAGCTTCTTCCCGCCCTGGGTGGCCTGCCAGCCGGAGTCGGCGCGTTCGGCGAGCCGCAGGATCCGCCCCTGCGGGCCCGCCTCGATCCGGGTGGACACCCCCTCGCGGGTGGTCGGCAGGGCCTTGGCCTTGCCGTCGGGGTCGACGATCAGCGCCCGCCCGACCGGGTATTGCAGCCGCCAGAGCGTGGCGCCCTGGGTGGCGCCGACCCGGGCCAGGCCGGGGGTGCCGTCGAGCCGGGCGGTCAACTCGCTGCCCACGGGCGGCTTGAGCTGGATGAACTCGATGCCGTACGGGGCCAGCATGCTCGCGTCCGCGCCACCGCCGCCGGCGATCAACTTGCCCAGGAAGGCGTCGAATCGCCGGTAGGTGGACGCCTTGGGCGCCAGCTCGGCGTCGCCGAGCGCCGGACCCGAGCCGCGCACGATCGTGTAGCTGACGTTGCCCGGTTCGGGCGAGGTCAGCACGAGGGTGCGCGGGTGGCGCGCGCCGGTGGCCTCCTCGGCCACGAACGCGGGCACCACGACCGGGTCGCGCCGCTCGAGCGGGCCGTCGGCGCCCTTCCACAGCCAGGTCCCGGCGGCCAGGAGCGGGGAGAGGCCGGCGACCACGGCCAGCACCACCGCGGTGGGCTGCCGCCAGCCGAAGCTGCCGGCCGCGACCCGGGTGCGGGCGTCCTCGGCGCCGACCATCGCCGCGGTGACGTAGCCGAGCGCGATCACCACGACGGCCGCGCCGGGCCACGCGGGCACCTTGGCGCCGGTCGCCTCGACGGTGACCTCGGCGTGGCTGACCACGACCGCGAGCACCAGGCCGACCAGGGCCACCGCCCACGCGCCGAGCACCGCGGCCCGACGCGAGTCGCGCAACAGCGCGGCCAGCGCGGCGAGCAGCAGCGCGCCGGTGAGCCAGACCGGCAGTGTGCCCGGGCCGCCCGGGTCGAGCAGCAGCAGGCCGATCGGGCTGGTGCCCTTCTCGGCCAGCGCGTCGCCGGCCAGGCCGGGCTCGCTCAGGAACAGCGCCGGCTTGCCCGCGAGGGCCAGGGTCCACGGGCCGAGCAGCACGAGCGGGGTGCCCAGCACCACGCCGAGCCGCAGCAGCAGGCCGATGCCGGGACGCGGGCCGAGCAGTCCGGCGAAGGACACCGCGACGGCGATCAGCGCGAGCAGCGCCGTGGCGAGCCAGAGCAGCGGGGTGAACGCGGCGACGACGGCAAGCACCAGGCCGGTGGCCCAGGCCGCGCGCATGGACGCCTTGAGGTCGCCCGCGCCGAGCACCTGGGCCGCGCCGCGCGCGACCACGGGGGCCAGGACGAGGGCGACGGCCGTGCCGATCCGGCCGCCGGCGATCGCACCGGTGGCGACGGGGGTCAGTGCGTACGCGGACGCGCCCCACACCCGCACGCCCGGCGCGGACACCAGGCGGCGCGAACACAGGTAGGCGCTCATCCCGGCCAGCGGGACGCTGCCGATCAGCAGAACCGCCACCGCCGTGCCGGCCTTGCCGAACAGCAGCGTGGCGAACGCGGCCAGCGCGCCGACGTAGGGCGGCGCGCTCGCCGCCTCGCCGAAGCCGACGCCGTGCCACGTGTCGGCGTAGCGGTCCCACAGGTCCGACGCGCCCTCGGGCGCGGGCAGCAGGGCGCCGCCGAACAGGCTGCCGCCGGAGAGCAGATCACGGGCGGCGAACAGGGTGATCAGGACGAGCGCGACGGCGAGCGAGAGGCCGGGGCGGCGCATCAGCACGCGCAGCTTGACGAAGTTCTCCGTGTCGAGCGACTCGGCGTCCTCGTCGACCGGGCCCGACTCGGCGCTGCTGTGCCGGCCGGACCGGTTCTCCGGTTCCTCGCTGCGCCGCAGGTCGCCGATCAGGCCCTCGGCGGCGTGCCGCACGGTGGCCGCGCGGCTGGGGAACAGGTCGCCCAGGTCCTTGTCGGACATGGTGCGGGTGCGGGCCCGGGCCCGCCGCGCGGACAGGAAGCCGGCGGGGCGGAGCAACACCGAGACGGTGCCGAGCAGTTCGTCCAGCGCCATGCCGGGCAGCTTGCCGAGCAGGTAGCCCAGGCTGCGGAGCAGGCCGCCGAACAGCAGGCGCAGCCACAGCAGCGGCCAGCCGGCGCCGGAGGTGTTCGCGAGCAGCGTGAAGGCGGCGCCCGCGCGGTCCACGCGGTGCGGTCGGTTCGCGGCGACGTCGATCGGCCGGCGCTCGCGCGTGGCCGCCTCGGCGTGCTGGACCACAGCGTCCGGGACCACGACCACGCGGTGCCCGGCGGCGTTGACGCGCCAGCCGAAGTCGGTGTCGTCGCGCGAGAGCGGCAGGCGCGGGTCGAAGCCGCCCAGGCTCTCCCACACGTCGCGGCGCACCAGCAGGCCGGCGCTGGAGACGGAGAGCACGCCGCGGATCGCGTCGTGTTGGCCCTGGTCCTGCTCGCGGCGCTCCAGACCGGTCCAGCGTCGGCCGCTGCCGGTGAGCGTGGTGCCGACTTCGAGCAGTTGCCTGCGGTCGTACCAACTGCGCACCTTGGGGCCGAGCATGGCCACCGAGGGCAGTTCGTCGGCGGCGCGCAGCAGCAGGTGCAGGGCGTCGGGGGCGGGTTCGCTGTCGTCGTGGAGGAGCCACAGCCACTCGACCGGTTCGGTCGACCTCGGCGGGCGGTCCTCGTCGGTGTCGCCGTACGGATCCGACACGTCGTACGTGTCGGTGCGGTACGGCAGGGACGCGGGGTCCAGGTGCGGCGCGGCGCGCAGGGCCTCGCTCACGGCGGCACCGAACGCGGTCCGTCGCTCGGTGTGCAGCACCGAGTCCCGGCCGAGGGCGTCCTCCAGCAGACCCGCCGAGGCGTCGGTGCTGCCGGTGTCGACCGCGACGACGCGCTGGACCGGGCGCTCCTGACCGAGCAGGCCGGTCAGTGTGCGGGGCAACCAGCGGGCCCCGTCATGGGCGACGAGGATCGCGGTGACGATGTGCCGTGGGAAAGCCGGAGCTTGCGCGTATGCCGACTGATGGCTGAAAAGTGACATCGAGTGCGGGGACCCCGGGGGGCTCGTAGCGGCGTGGTACCAGCGGTCCGGCATCCGGCCGAACGGCCCACACACTACGCGACGGGCACCTCGGCCCCGCCCGGATCGGGCGCGGGCCCGAACCGGCGACCGTCAGACGGCCGCCTTCTTGAGCCGGCGCCGCTCGCGTTCGGACAGTCCGCCCCAGATTCCGAAGCGTTCGTCGTTGGCCAGCGCGTATTCCAGGCACTCGTCGCGCACCTCGCACGCCAGGCAGACCTTCTTGGCCTCCCGCGTCGAGCCGCCCTTCTCCGGAAAGAAGGACTCGGGGTCGGTCTGCGCGCACAGGGCGCGCTCCTGCCAACCGAACTCCTCCTCCTCACTCTCGCCGTCGGCGACCAGTAGCTGGAACAGCTCGCCCATCGCGTGCCTCCTCGACCCGTTTTTGCGTCCCCGTGATTAAGCCGTTACCGGTAACGGTTCACGACGTGTGTGAAATTACAAGCGCGTCGTTGCTGCGACGTCAAGCCGGGCTCTGCTATTAGGGCGGGGATTCACTCCCCGGGACCACAACAATCCGGATTGACCACATAAATGGACACATCCGGACAACCCGTTGTGCCGCGCAATCGCCTCGACGTTCCGGGCGGGGAGCGTACCGGCGGGAGACGCGACACCATTCGATGCCAACCCGTGATGACCTCTACAAGGGACTACGCCTCGCACCATCCACGCAGTTCCCGGGCGGGACCGGAAAACCGCGATGATGACCGACGTCACACGGAAATGGGCCTCCCCGTGCCCCACGAGCTTCAATCCCTTCCCCGGATTCCTCACCCGAATCGGCCGGCGGTCACCCGAGTTCGCGGCCTCGGGTCCGATCACGCCGAGGACCCGTGCCCGGTCTCGTCCACGGCCCCGCCACACCCTCGGGTTCACCCTCGGCCACCACCCCGGTCACCCGAATCGGGGACCGACGGGGCCCGGCGGACCGTGGCGAGTTGACAGGGCCACCCCCCAGACGGTGTCCTTTTCCCATGTCCGCACGCTGCAGCCTGTTCCGGAGCCGTCCTGTCGACGCCCGTCGGGTCTTCTGTGCGCTGTGTCCGCCGTGTGACCACGTGTACAGCTGTTGTACCGGCTGTAACGCCTGAGAGGACGCCATTTCGGCAGTCCTCCGCGCAAGCGGCGGCACTTCTTGAAGGGGCTTCTCCCCTTTCCCCCTTTATCGACACGACCGTTCGATTCGGTCGATTGTCCGTTCGGGGCGTCGTCTGCCGCTCGCGTGTTCGTTTTCGATCCGCCGCGTTCGCCAGATCCGCCGCGCGTGAGATTTCGCGCAGACATCCCGAAGGACTCCCCCTTATGTCCAGCGACATCACCGTCGCCGGCGACCCGCTCGCCGCCCCCGCCGTACTCGCCCTCCCCGTCGCTCCCCCGGTCCGTCCCGCCGTCGCCCGGCTCGCCGCGCTCGCCCGGCAGCATGCCGGCCTCGTCGCGGCCGAGCTCGACCAGGTCCGATACGACCCGATCACCCGCTGGTACAAGCGGCTCGCCGCGACCGAGGACCTGGAGGTGTGGCTGCTCAGCTGGCTGCCCGGCCAGGGCACCGGTCTGCACGACCACGGCGGTTCGTCCGGCGTGTTCACCGTGGTTTCCGGCGAGTTGCACGAGCGCTCGCTCGTGGTCACCCCGCTGCGTCGGGCCGGCGCCCGCGAACGGGTCCTCGCCCCGGGCGCGACCCGCGTATTCGGGCCGACCTACGTGCACGAAGTGACCAACATGGGCACCGAGCCCGCGGTCAGCGTGCACGTGTACAGCCCGCGCCTGGCGTCGATGAACCTCTACGACGCCGGCGAGGACATCGCCCGGCCGAGCTTCGCGCCGCTGCGTCGGGTCGGCGTCGAGCGTTCGGGGGAGCAGTGGTGAGCGCCGTCGACCGACTCCTGGACCGGGCCCGGGCCCGACTCGTGCGGGTGAGCCCCGAACAGGCGCACGCCGCGTTCCACGACGGGGCGATCCTGGTGGACACCCGTCCCGACTTCCAGCGCGACGCCGACGGCGCGATCCCCGGCGCGTTGGTGATCGAGCGCAACCATCTGGAGTGGCGACTCGACCCCGAGGGCACGGCCCGGGTGCCCGAGGCGGCCGGCTGGGACGTGCGCGTGGTGGTGTTCTGCGACGAGGGCTACGCATCGAGCCTCGCCGCGGCGTCCCTGGTGGACCTGGGGCTGTCCGGGGCGACCGACCTGATCGGCGGCTTCCAGGCGTGGAAGGCGGCGGGGCTGCCCGTGGTGCCGTCCGCCGGACGCGGCCGGCGCACGAGCGCGGCGGCGAGTACGACGAGCAGCGCCACGCCGTAGCCGATCCGGTGGGTGGCGCGGACCTGGTCCGCGGACAGGTCCAGGCCCCAGGTGAGGTAGAGCGCGTAGCCGGCCGGGCCGAGCGCCAGCCACTCCCACCGCCGGCCGTCGAGGGCCACGAGCGCGACCACGAGCAGCGCGTACCAGGGGTAGGCCGGGGTGAGCACGAACAGCATGCCGCCGGTGAGGGTGAGCGCGCCGTGCCAGGGCCGGTCGGGGTCGGCGCGGGCGATCACCGCGGCGGTGAGGGCGAGGAGCACGACGACGGCGGCGTACGGGGTGGCCTCCACCGGCAGCACCAGGCCGAGCAGGCCGAACCGGGCGCCGTCGTCGTAGCGTTCCTCGGCCAGGTAGCCGGGCAGGTAGCCGAGCACCGCGTGCCCGGCGGCGAGCACGTGCGGCAGGTAGACCAGGACGACGGTGAGCCCGGCCGCGCCGAGCAGCCGCACCGGGGCGCGGCGCAGTCCGGCGGGCAGGGCCGCGGCGGGGAACATCTTGGTCGCGACCGCGCCGCCGAGCAGTACGCCGCCCAGGATCGGCCGGCGGGCGGCGACCGCGGCCAGGCCGAGCACCATGAGCAGTACGCCGAGCACGTCCACGTGCGCGTTGTTGCCCGCTTCGAGCGCGACCATCGGACACCACGCCCACCACACCGCGTTCCTGGGATCGCGCCCGAAGCGGCGCAGCACCAGGAGCAGGGCCGCGGTGACCGCGACGGCGAGCAGCGCGGCGGCGGCCTGGACGGGTTCGTGCCGGCCGGGGGGTGTGGCCAGGTGCACGAGCAGGTAGTAGGCCTCGGCCACGGGCGGGTAGATGGTGTGCACCTCGGGTCGGTTGATCCGGGTGCAGCCGCCGTCCGGCAGCGGGTGCCGGAACCACCCGGCGCACTCGCCCTGCGGGAACAGCCAGTCGTCGCGATGGCGGGCCACCTCCGGGTCGGCGGGGGTGTGCGTGTAGGGCGAGTGGCCCGCGGCCTGGACCCGGCCGTCGAAGGCGTAGCGGTAGGCGTCGTCGCTGGTGCGCGGCTCGGCGCCGGTCGCGAGGAAGGGCAGGGCCACCGCGCCGAGCAGGATCAGCAGCACCGCGCGGCGTACGGGCAGTCGGCGCACGAGGTGGGCGCCGAGGGCGAACAGCGTCCAGGCGACGCCGTACACCACGAACACGCCGGCGCTGCCGGGGTGCGTCCACGGCCCGTACACCGCGCAGCCGACGGCCGCCGCGAGGGCGAGCCCGGTGCCGGCGGCGGCGATCGTGGCCGCGGGGCCGGGGGTCGCGGTCGTGGGCGTCGGCGTGCCCGTGGGCGTCGGCGTGCCCGTGGGCGTGGTCGTGTTCGTGGGCGGCGGGCTCGGTGGCATGCGGCGAGTCTGTCGGCGGGCGGGCCGTTGTCGGGGCATCCCGGGCCGGCCGTCAGCACTCCGTAAGGCGGTCAATGGGGGTCTGCGGCGGGTTTTGCGCGTTGGCTGGACCCATGAAGCTCGACATCCGCCTGCCGGAGCCGCCCGCCGTGTTGCGGCGGGGTCCGTTCCGGGCCGGGGCCTTTCGCGACACGCTGCACGATCCGCGCACGGCCGTGGTGGTGGGCCGGTTGCTCGGTCCGGCCTTCCTGGTCTGCTTCCTGACCGGGCTGTTCAGCCATGTGCTGCAACATCAGCCGCACTGGCTCGCGTTGCCCGCGCGGCCGGTGTGGGGGTATCGGGTCACCCAGGGGCTGCACGTGGCGACCGGGATCGCGGCGGTGCCGCTGCTGCTGGTGAAGTTGTGGGTGGTGTATCCGCATCTGTTCGCCTGGCCGCCGGCGAAGTCGGTGGTGCACGCGCTGGAGCGGTTGTCCGTCGCGGTGTTGATGATGGCGGCGATCTTCGAGCTGGGCACCGGGCTGTTGAACGTCGTCCAGTGGTATCCGTGGCCGTTCCCGTTCGTGCCGGCGCACTACTGGATCGCCTGGGTGGCGGCGGGTGCGATCACGCTGCACGTGGCGGTGAAGTTGCCGCTGATCGTGGCGCATTGGCGCCGGCCGCGCGGGGCACCGGTGGATCCGGAGGGGCCGTCGCGGCGCGGGTTGTTGACCGTGCTCGGCGCGGGGGTGGGTGTGGTCACGCTGGCCACGGTGGGGCAGACGGTGACGCCGCTGGGGAGGGTGTCGGTACTGGCGCCGCGGCGGGCGGATCTGGGCCCGCAGGGGCTGCCGGTGAATCGAACGGCGGCCGCGGCGGGCGTGTTCGCGGCCGTGCGGGATCCCGGGTGGCGGCTGGAGGTGGTCGGGCCGCGACCGTTCGCGCTGACCCGGGCCGAGTTGTCGGCCATGCCGCAGAGCCGGGCCGTGTTGCCGATCACGTGTGTCGAGGGCTGGAGCGCGTCGGCGCACTGGTCGGGGGTGCGGATCCGGGATCTGCTGGAGCGGGCGGGCGCGGCGCCGGGGGATCGGCTGCGGGTGTTCTCGCACGAGCGGTTCAGTCCGTACTCGGTGATGGACATGCCGGGCGAGTGGACCGGCGATCCGCTGACCCTGCTGGCACTGACGCTCAACGGGGCTCCGTTGGCCGAGGATCACGGGTATCCCGCGCGGATCATCGCGCCGAACCGACCGGGCGTGTTGCAGACGAAGTGGGTCGCCCGGATGGAGGTGGTGCGATGAGTACGGCCTTCGAACCGCCGCCGGTCGCGCCGCGTACGGGGCGGGTGGTCACGGTCGTTCGCCTCGTGCTCGGGGCGGCAGGCCTGGCCGGGATCGGGTGGGGTGTGGTCGGGGTGCGCGACGACCCGTTCCTGCGCGATCGGGTGGGTCTGGCGAAGTGGCTGGTCGGCGGATTGGTGCTGCACGACGCGGCGTTCGCGGTGGTGGTCTTCGTGGTCGGCGCGGTGGTCATGCGGGTGCGGCCGGGGCCGCCCGCGTGGGTGCGCCGGACGGTGCTCGGCGGGCTCGCGGTGGGGGTGGCGGGCACGCTGATCGCGCTGCCGGCGCTGTTGCGGCCGCTGCCCACGCAGAATCCGTCGGTGTTGCCGCTGGACTACGCGGACGGGCTGGCGATCGTGTGGGGCGTGGTGGTGGCGGGGACGGCGCTGGTGGTGGGGTGGCGGTATGCGCGGGGGCGGGGGCGGGGCTGAGCGGGGGCGGTGGGCTCGGCCTCGGGTCAGTGCCGGCGCAGGGCGGCGAAGGTGCGGTTCGTGTGGGTCCAGGTCTCGGGCGCGGTGAACGCGTGGGCGGGGGCGAGGCGGCACAGGGACGGGGTGCCGATCCTGGCCCAGCGGAAGGCGCCGCCGTGGCCGCCGCCCGCGTTCTCGACCCGGGCCGCGAAACGTTCGTGGACGTCCTGGGGGTCGGTCTCGACCAGGAGCAGGCCGCCGGGGGCGAGCAGGGTGTGCATCCGGTCGAGCAGCCGGGCCGGGTCGCCGCCGATGCCGATGTTGCCGTCGGCGAGCAGCGCGACCGCCCAGCGGCCCTCCCCCGGCAGTGGCTCGAACACCGAGCGGCACAGCGCGCTCGCGCTGGCGGCCCGGGTTCGGGCCACGGCGGCCGGTACGGGGTCCACGCCGAGTGCGGCCACGCCGCGCCGGGTCAGCGCGGCGGCCAGCCGGCCCGGGCCGCAGCCGACGTCCAGGGTGGGGCCGGTACAGCGGGCCAGCAGGGTGTCGTCGGCGGCGTCCGGTTCGGCGCACCAGCGGGCCAGTTCGAGGCGTTGCCGCCGGCCGCCGTGCCGGCGCAGGTAGAGCGGGCCGCCCTCGCGCAGCGCGACCGCGTAGGGATCGGCGGCGTCCGCGTAGGGATCGGCGGGGGTGTTCGTCCCGGGCGGCGGTTCGTGGACCAGGGTCATGCGTACACCCCGTCGCCGAGCAGCGCGCGGGCCACGCCGGCGCAGTGTGTGCCGGGGATGTCGCGGGTGACGGCGGCCAGGTCGTCGGCCGTGTCGATGTCGGTCAGGGTGGACAGGTCGCGCACGGTCAGGCCGGCGGCGAGCAGCCGGGCCCGCTGTACCGCGCCGGTCTCGGGCACCGACATCGGCACGCCGGGGAAGACCGACGCATCCGGTCGGCGCATGCCGATCGCCCAGAACCCGCCGTCGGTAGCCGGGCCGAACCACGCGTCGGCGGCCGACCAGTCCACGCTCAGCAGGTCGGGGGTGATCTGCGGGGTGTCCATGCCGACCAGCAGGGTCGGCCCGGTACAGCCGGCGAACGCGGCGGCAAGGCGCAGGTCGAGGCCGCCGCCGTGCTGCGGGCGCACCTCGAAGCCGGGCGGCAGCCACGGCCCCGGCGCGCCCGCGAGCACCAGGACGCGGCGGCGGGCGGGCGTGGCCAGCACCGCCGCGAGCGTGTCGGCGAGGGCGGCCTCGGCCACCGCGGCGGCCTGCTCGGGGGTCAGCGGCGGGGTCAGCCGGGTCTTGACCCGGCCCGGGACGGGGGCCTTGGCGATCACGAGCAGGGTGGTCATGCGGGCCGCCCGGGGCGGACCAGCACCGCGCTCATGTCGCGCACGGCCGTGACCGTGCCGCGTACCGTGCCGGTGACCTTGGAGCGGCCCGCGCGCGGGTGGTAGAGCACGTCCACCTCGGCGATCCGCCAGCGGGCGTCGGCCGCGCGGACCACCGTCTCCAGCGGGTAGCCGGAGCGCCGGTCGCGGACGTCCAGCGCGAGCAGGTCGGCGCGCCGGGCGGCACGCATCGGTCCCAGGTCGTGCAGACGGGCGCCGGTGCGCCCGCGCAGTCGGCGGGCGAGTACCGCGTTGGCGAGGCGGGCATGGATCGGCCAGGCGTTCAGGGTCCGCGGACGGCGGCGGCCGAGCACCAGGTCCGCGTCGCCGGTGCGTACCGGGTCCACCACCTCGGGCAGTTGGGCGGGGTCGAGGGACGCGTCGCAGTCGCAGAAGCAGACGATCGGCGCGGTGGCGGCGAGCAGGCCCGTGTGGCAGGCGGCGCCGAATCCGCGCCGCCGCTCGACCACCACCTCGGCGCCCAGTGAGCGGGCCAGGTCGGCCGAGCCGTCGCGCGAGCCGTTGTCCACCACGAGGGGGCGATATCCGGCCGGCATCCGCGCGAGCACCCAGGGCAGCGCGCGGGCCTCGTCGAGGCAGGGCAGCACCACGTCCACGGTGTGGGCGGAGGGCGCTGCGGGATGGGCCGCGGCTTGCTCGGCGGCATGTGCTGAAGAGGCGTCCATGCGGCTCACGCTAGGTAGGCGTGAGCCGTGTACCCAGGCATGACGTGCTTACGAAGTACTGACGTCGCGTCGATACGGCCGTGTGGGTTACGGGCCGCTTACGGATCCGACCCGCGCCGGAATCGTCCCCCTTCGCGCACCTACACTCGCCGGCATGAAGGTGCTCGTCGTCGACGACGACCCGACCGTGGCCGAGGTCGTCGTCGGCTATCTCGAACGCGCGGGGTTCGACACCGCGCACGCCGCCGACGGACCGTCCGCCCTCGATCTGGCCGCCGCCGAGTGGCCCGACCTCGTGGTGCTCGACCTGATGTTGCCGGGCATGGACGGCCTCGACGTGTGCCGACGGCTGCGCGAGCGCGGCCCGATCCCGGTCGTGATGCTGACCGCGCTGGGCGACGAGGGCGATCGGGTGCTCGGTCTGGAGGTCGGCGCGGACGACTACGTCACCAAGCCGTTCAGCCCGCGCGAGTTGGTCCTGCGGGTGCGGTCGGTGCTGCGCCGCGTCGCGGGACCCGTCGCGGCGGCGGTGCCGTCGGTGCTTCGGCACGCCGACGTCGAGGTGGACGTCCGCGCTCACCGGGTGCTCCGCGGCGGCCGCGAACTCTCGCTTACCGCCCGCGAGTTCGATCTGTTGTGCTTCTTCCTGGCGGCGCCGGGCCGGGCCTTCACCCGGGAGGAGTTGATGCGCCGGGTGTGGGGGTGGGAGTTCGGCGACCAGTCCACGGTGACCGTGCACGTACGGCGCCTGCGGGAGAAGATCGAGGACGATCCGGCCGCGCCCCGGCTCCTGGTGACCGTGTGGGGCGTGGGATACCGGTTGGAGGTCGAACCCGGGTGCCGGTGAGGGATTTCGCCCTGATCTGCCTGATCGCGGCGGGCAGCGGCCTCGGCGTCACCCTGCTCGGGCTGCTCGGCCTGCGGGGGTTGCGCAACCGCTCGTTGTCGATCGCGCTGGCCGCGATGTCGGTGGTGACGATAGCCGGCATGGCCGCGGGCACCGTCGGCGTCTCCCAGGCGATGTTGTTGTCCTCGCACGACCTGACCGTGGTGATGGTGGTCTGCGCGGTGTCGGCGGTGCTGGCGATCGGCGCGGCGATGGTGCTGGGCCGGCCGGTGGTGGCCGACGTACGGGCGCTGCGCGGGACCGCCCGGGCGCTCGGCGGCGGTCCACCGCCGCCCTCGCCGCCTCGGCAGGTCTCGGCCGTGGCGGAACTGGCCGAACTGGGACGCGAGTTGGAGCGCGCGGGGGTACAGCTGGCCGAGTCGCGCGCCCGCGAGCGTGCGGTCGAACACGCGCGCCGCGAGTTGATCGCGTGGATCTCGCACGATCTGCGCACTCCGCTGGCGGGCCTGCGGGCGATGGCGGAGGCGCTGGAGGACGGCCTGCCCGAGGACCCGGCGCGCTACCACCGGCGGATCCGCACCGAGGTGGATCGGCTCAGCGGCATGGTGGACGACCTGTTCGAGCTGTCCCGGATCCAGGCGGGCGCGCTGAAGTTGTCCCCGGCCCGGGTCTCGCTCTACGACCTGGTGGCGGACGCGATGGCGGGCACCGAGGAGTTGGCCCGGTCCCGCTCGGTCCGGGTGGCGGGCGAGGACATGGTCGCGGTGCCGGTGCGGGTGGACGGTCGGGAGATGTCCAGGGCGTTGACGAACCTGCTGGTCAACGCGATTCGGCACACCCCGTCGGACGGCACGGTGGCGGTCGGCGTACGCACGGCCGCCGGCGAGGTGGTGGTCTCGGTCACCGACGCGTGCGGCGGCATCCCGGAGGAGGACCTGCCCCGCGTGTTCGACACGGGCTGGCGGGGCAACCACGCCCGCACCCCGTCCCCGGCCGGCGGCGCGGGCCTGGGCCTGGCCATCGTCCGCGGCATCGTCGAGGCGCACGCGGGCCGGGTCGCGGTCGCCAACACGGGCACGGGCTGCCGCTTCGAGGTGCGCCTGCCGGCGGGGTGAGCGCGGGGACGGTGGCCGGCGGGGCTTCCGGGCCCGCCGGTCGGGTCGCTCACACGTGGGCGAACTGGGCCATGCCGTCCGCGAATTCGATCTCGGCACGCCAACCGAGTTCGGCCTCGAGCCGGGCCGCCGAGGCGGTGATGTGGCGCACGTCGCCCAGTCGATACTCCGCGGTGGTGATCGGCGTCGGGCCGGCGTGCGCGGCCGCCAGGGCGACGGCCATCTCGCCCACCGTGCGCGGCACGCCGGTGGCCACGTTGTACGCCCGCAGACCGGGCGCCGACCGCTCGAAGGCGGCCAGGTTGGCCGTGGCCACGTCCCGCACGTGCACGAAGTCGCGCCGCTGGCCGCCGTCTTCGTACACCCGAGGCGGCAGCCCGGCGCGCAGCATGGACCGGAAGATCGCGGCCACGCCCGCGTACGGGGTGTCCAGCGGCATCCTCGGGCCGTAGACGTTGTGGTAGCGCAGGGCGGTCGCCACACCGCCGGTGCTCCGGGCCCACGCGCCGGCCAGGTGCTCCTGGGCCAGCTTGGTCGCGGCATAGACGTTGCGCGGGTCGGGCGCCGCCTCCTCGGAGATCCGTCCCGGCGTCACCTCCATCCCGCACACCGGACACGGCGGCTCGAACCGCCCCGCCTCCAGGGCCTCGATCGGCCGCGCACCGGGCACCACGTCACCGTGCTCGGCACACCGCCCCAGGCCCTCCCCGTAGACCACCATCGAACTGGCCAACACCAGCCGCCCGACACCGGCACGCGCCATGGCGGCCAACAGCACCGCGGTACCGAGGTCGTTGCAGCCCACGTAGTCGGGCGCGTCCCCCAGATCCAGCCCGAGCCCGACCTTGGCCGCCTGATGACACACGGCATCCACACCGACCAACGCCCGCGCCACCGCATCGGCATCGCGCACGTCCCCGACCACGGCGTCCACACCGTCGACGGACACCACATCGAACACCCGCACCTCGTGCCCGGCCTCGACCAGACACTCCACGACATGCGACCCGATGAACCCGGCTCCACCGGTGACAAGGATCCTCATACCGCCCAAAGTAGTTCGCCGGATGGGTGTGGCTGCGGGGATACGCGCGGATGTCACTCGTTCGTAAGACCTGCGGGGGTGGTGGGGTCGGGGCGTGGGCGAGTCGGGGTGGCGAGTAGGGGCGGTGGGGTGAGGAAGTCGGGAGCCCGAGGCGCGAGGTGAGCGGGTCGGGGTGTCGCAGTCGCAACGCGAGCGGGACAGGTAACCGGAGTCGCGACACGAGCGAAGGGCGGGGCGGAGTCGCGAGGTGAGCCAGTCGGGGGAGGGGAGTTGCGGGGCGGGCGCGGTGGGGTGCGGGGGTTGTGAGGTGAGGAATTCGGGGTGCCACAGGCGCAAGGCGAGCCGGACGGGCAACCGGAGCCGCGACGTGAGCGAAGGGCGGGGACGGAGTCGCGACGCGAGCGAAGCAGGCAACCCGAGTCGCGACGCGAGCGAAGGGCGGGGGCGGAGTCGCAACACGAGCCAAGCACGGCACCAGAGTCGCAACACGAGCGAAAAGCGGGGCCGAAGCCGCAACACGAGCCGGCACAGCACCAGAGTCGCAACACGAGCAAAAGGCAGGGCCGAAGCCCCAACACGAGCCGGCACAGCACCAGAGTCGCAACGCGAGCGAAGGGTGAGGCCGGAGTCGTGAGGTGAGTGGAGCATGGCACCGAAGGCGTAAGGCGAGCGGAGCACGGCAGCCGGGTCGTGAGGTGAGCGACCGGGTGGGCCGGGGTCGTGAGGAGCGGGTCGGGTGGGCCGGAGTCGTGAGGCGGGTCGGGTGGGCCGGAGTCGTGAGGAGCGGGTCGGGTGGGCCGGAGTCGTGGCGGCGGCGGCGGCTTTTTATTGGGCGCTCCGCGCCGGCTCGCGAGGCACCACTTTTCTGCTCCCCCGCTTCGCTCCTCCGAGAAAAAGCGGCCCCTCGCTCGGGGTCGGCTGTCCCTCCGCTTCGCTCCGGGCCATCCGACCCAAACTCAGCGGCTCCGCCGCTCTCCGCGCTTCGCGCGTCGATCGCGTGGGCGGCCCGGGTCGTGGGCGCTGACGCGCCACGGGGGTGAGGGGCGGGGAGGCCAGGCTCGCGGCACGACGCGGGCCTCACCCGAAAGGCGGCCACCCTCGCGACACGGGCCTTGCCCGAACCGGCCACCGTCGCGATGTGGGCCTTGCCCGGTGACCCGAGTCGTTGGTGCATCCCGTCGGCGCGTCAGCGCCCACGAGTGGGGCCGAGGTGGTGATCGACGCGCGAAGCGCGGAGAGCGGCGGAGCCGCCGCTTGTTTTTTCAGGCTGGGCGACCCGGAGCGAAGCGGAGGGGCGCACAGCCGCGAGCGGGGTGCCGCTTTTCTGCGGAGGAGCGAAGCGGGGGAGCAGAAAAGCGGTGCCTCGCGAGCCGGCGCGAAGCGCCCAACAAAAAGCCGCCGCCGCCAACACGACCCCGGCCCACCCCTGCGCTCCCGCCGCGACTCCGGTGCCGCGCTCCACTCACCTCACGACTCCGGCTCCCCCATCGTTCACCTAACGACCCCGGCTACCGCGCTCCACTCACCTCACGACTCCGGCTTCGCCCACTGCTCGCGTCACGACTCTGCTGGCGTGCGTCGTCCACGCCACGACCCCAGCCCCACCCACTGCTCACACCACGACTCCGTCCCCACCCCCTTTGCTCACTTTGCGACTCCGGTGCCACGCTTCACTCACCTCACGACTCCGGCTTCCCCCACTGCTCGCGTCACGACTCCGCTGCCGTGCTTCGCTCACGCCACGCCCCCGACCCCACGCTCCACTCGCGCCACGACCCCCGCCCCGCCACTCCCGCCCCCAACTCCCCCGCCCCCACCCCGCCCACCCCGTCGGTTCCGGCCTGTGTCCTGCCAGACTGGACCCATGCGCATCGTTGTACTGGCCGGCGGTATCGGCGGGGCTCGGTTTCTTCGGGGGCTCAAGGCGGCCGTTCCGGAAGCGGAGATCACCGTCGTCGGCAATACCGGGGACGACATCCACCTGTTCGGGCTGAAGGTGTGTCCGGACCTCGACACCGTCATGTACACGCTCGGCGGCGGCATCAACGAGGAGCAGGGCTGGGGGCGTCGGGACGAGTCGTGGAGTGTTCGCGAGGAGATGGCCGCCTACGGGGTCGAGCCGACCTGGTTCGGGCTCGGTGATCGGGACTACGCGACCCACATCGTGCGGACCCAGATGCTCGGCGCCGGGTATCCGCTGTCGGCCGTGACCGAGGCGCTGTGCGCGCGGTGGCAGCCGGGGGTGCGGCTGATCCCGATGAGCGACGACCGCGTCGAGACGCACGTGGTGATCGATGATCCGGACAAGCCCGGCACCCGCAAAGCCGTGCATTTCCAGGAGTATTGGGTGCGGCTGCGGGCCGCGCCGACGGCGCACGCGATCGTGCCGGTCGGGATCGAGACCGCCAAGCCCGCGCCCGGCGTGTTGGAGGCGATCGCCGAGGCCGACCTGATCCTGTTCCCGCCGTCGAATCCGGTGGTCAGCATCGGCACCATCCTGGGTGTGCCCGGCATCCGGGAGGCGCTGGTGGCCGCCGAGGCGCCGGTGATCGGCCTGTCGCCGATCGTCGGGGGCGCCCCGGTGCGCGGCATGGCCGACCGGGTCCTGGAGGCCGTCGGCGTGGAGACGAGCGCGGCGGCGGTCGCGCAGCACTACGGCCCCGGTCTGCTCGACGGCTGGCTCGTGGACACCGCCGACGCGGCGGCCGTGCTGAGCGTCGAGGCCGCCGGCATCCCGTGCCGGGCGATCCCGCTGTTGATGAGCGATGTCGAGGCCACCTCCGAGATGGCCCGGGCCGCGCTCGCCCTCGCGGACGAGGTGCGGTGATGGGCGCCCCGCCGAGCGGCTACTCGATCCTGGGCGTGCCCGGACTGCCGGAGATCGGCGAAGGCGCCGACCTGGCCGCGCTGATCGCGGACGCGGCGGCCGCCCCCGACGGTCCCGGGCTGCGCGACGGCGACGTGCTCGTGGTCACCTCGAAGATCTTCAGCAAGGCCGAGGGGCGACTGCTGCGCGGGGTCGACCGGGAGAAGGTGATCGACGCCGAAGCGGTCCGCCTGGTCGCCCGCAAGGGGTCGACCCGGATCGTGCAGACCCGGCACGGCTTCGTGATGGCGGCGGCCGGCGTGGACGCCTCCAACACCGAGCCGGGCACGCTGTTGCTGCTGCCCGAGGATTCGGACGCCTCCGCCCGGCGGTTGCGCGCGGCGCTGGCCGAGCGGGTCGGCGTGCGGGTGGGCGTCGTGGTGTCGGACACCTTCGGCCGGCCGTGGCGCAACGGCGTCACCGACGTCGCGATCGGCGTCGCCGGACTGGACGCGGTCGACGACCACCGGGGCCGGATCGACACGCACGGCAACGAGTTGGCGGTGACGATCACCGCCGTGGTCGACCAACTCGCCGGCGCCGCCGAATTGGTCAAGGGCAAGGCCGGCGCCGTCCCGGTGGCGGTGGTGCGCGGCCTCGCACATCTGGTCACCGCCGCCGACGGGGCCGGCGTGCGCCCGCTGGTGCGCGGCGCCGGGGACGACATGTTCCGACTCGGTACCGCCGAGGCGGTCGCCGAGGGGGCCCGCACCGCGATCACCGCCCGGCGTACGGTGCGCGCGTTCACCGACGATCCGGTGGATCCGGAGGCGGTGCGCCGCGCGGTGGCCGCCGCGATCACCGCGCCCGCGCCGCATCACACCGTGCCGTGGCGCTTCGTCCTGTTGGAGACCGCGCCGGCCCGGACCGCCCTGCTCGACGCGATGCGCTCGCGGTGGGTGGCGGATCTGCGCGCGGACGGCCTGGACGAGGACCGGATCGCTCGGCGCGTCGGGCGCGGCGACGTGTTGCGCAACGCGCCCTACCTGGTGGTGCCGTGCCTGGTCACCGACGGCGCGCACGCCTACCCCGACCCGGTGCGCTCGCGGGCCGAGCGGGAGATGTTCACCGTCGCGGCCGGCGCCGCCGTACAGAACCTGTTGATCGCGCTGACCGCCGAGGGCCTGGGGTCCGCGTGGGTGTCGTCGACGATGTTCTGTCCGGACGTGGTGCGCGCCACGCTCACGCTGCCCGCCGACTGGGACCCGATGGGCGCCGTCGCGGTGGGCCGGCCGGCCGAGCCGCCCCGGGAGCGTCCGGCCCGCACGGTGGACGACGTGATCGTGGTGCGCTGAGCGCGGCGCCGGGGAGACGACGGAGCCGGGACGCCCGGACATGGCGAAGGGGTGGGCTCGCGACGGGCCCACCCTTTCGTCATGGTTCACCGCGGTTTGTCACCGCTCGGCGCTGCCGGCCCGGAATCGGCGGGCCCACACCGCCGCCTACGGCGGTGTCCGGCCGATGTCCGGGGGCTTCACGCCTGATCAGTAGCCCTGCGTCCCGCCGCCGACGGTCGGCGGAGCCTGCGGGCGCGGCGGCGGAATGTGCCCGCCGCCCGGGGCTCCGGTCCGCCCGGGAGTGGGCGGCATGGCGTCGGGGCCGGGGTAGGGCGGAGGCGGCGTCTGCGGCAGGTCGGCGGAGCCGTGGCTGCCGGGCGGCTCGACCTCGCCGCGCCAGCCACCGGTCTCCTGGCCCCGCTCCTCCACGAACGTCTTGAAATGCTCCAGGTCGCCCTTGGTCCGGCCGCGGACGAAGCCGAGCTTGTCACCGACCGTCTCCACCAGGCCGTCGGGGTCGAACTCCATCTGGAACATCACGCGGGTGTGTACGTCGTCGAGCCGATGGAAGGTGACCACACCCGCCTGATGCGGGCCGTCCACGGTCTTCCACGCGACCCGCTCGTCGGGCCGCTGTTCGGTGATCTCGGCGTCGAACTCCCGGGTCACCCCGGCGATTTTGGTCACCCAGTGGGTGTGTGTGGCGTTGATCTGGTCGATCCGTTCGACCCCGCTCATGAACCGCGGGAACTCCCGGAACTGGGTCCACTGGTTGTAGGCGGTGCGGACCGGCACGTCCACGTCGATCGAGTGCTGGACGGTCGTCACGAGCACTTCCTCCTCGTTCTCGGTGTCGGTTCCGAGCTGCCGTACTGCGCAGCCGGGTCCTTCACCCGAACGGCTGCCCGAGGCCTCGGGGGACAAACGTGCTACCCGCCGGGGGACGAGCGTTCACAGGGTCCTGCCGGTGAAGTGCGGGCGCGGGGCGTAGCGGGGCGCGCGGCGCGGGACCTTGACCCCGGACATGCGGATCAGCAGTGCGGCCCGGTGCCGGTTTCCCCCGTAGCAGGCGAGGAGTTCGAGCATTCCGGCGTCGTCCACGGCGCGCCCGGCGAGTGCGAAGCCGATGGTCTTGGGCAGGTGCAGGTCGCCCACGGACAGCGCGTCGGGGTCGCCGTGCGAGCGCTGCATGGTCTCGGCCGCGGTCCACACGCCGATCCCGGGTACCAGGCGCATCAGCCGGGCCGCCTCGGGGTGCGGCACCTCGGTGGTCGCCTCCAGCCGGCTCGCCACCCGGGTCGCCTCGATCACGGTGCGCGAGCGGCGCCCGTCCACCCCGGCGCGGGCCCAGTCCCAGGACGGGATCAGCGCCCAGGTGCGCGCGTCGGGGATCACCCGCAGGCCCGCCGGCGCCGGGCCGGGCGGGGCCTCGCCGTACTTGCCCAGCAGCAGCCGAAAGGCCCGGCGCGCCTCGATCGTGGTGACCTTCTGCTCCAGGATCGAGGGCACCAGGGCGGCCAGGACCAGCGCGCTGCGCGGCATCCGCAGGCCGGCGTACCGGCGTTGCGCGTCCCGCACGATCGGGTGGCGGGCGACGAGCGCGCCCGGGTCGTCGTCGGCGCCGAGCAGTGCCGGCAGTGCGTGCAGCTGCCATTCGGCGCCCGGCCCCCACGCGTTCGCCTCGATCTCGCCGGTCCCGGGCCGGTCGATCACGCGCAGCGTGCACGGCCCTTCGGGGGTGCGCGAGGTACGCCACACCGAGCCGTCGGCGCCGGCGTGGTACGTCGGATCGCTGTGTCCCCGGCGCAGTTGGCCGAGGGTGAGCCGGAGATCGAGGGCGAACCCGGGTCGCCACACGCGCCGGTGGGCACTGGGGTGCAACGGGCTCTCCTCGGGGTCCGGGTTCGGACCGCCACGGTACCTTCCCGGTTTTGTGCCGATGTGCGCAGAGCAGACTTCAGCTATGCGGGTGATGGCGTTCGGCACCTATGACACGACCGTCCACCCCCGGGTGGGAATCCTCGTCGAGGGCTTGCGGCGGCACGGCATCGAGGTGGTGACCTGCAACGTTCCGCTCGGTCACATGGACGCGGGCCCGATGGTCCCGCCGCCGTCGGCGCATCCCGGGATCCCCCGCCAGCGAATACGGCACGCGCGGTGCATCGCGGAGCTGGTGGCCAAGGCGCGGCGCGCGCCGCGGCCGGACGTGGTGATCGTCGGCTATCAGGGTCGGCTCGACATCCAGATCGCGCGGCGGTTGTTCCCGGGGGTGCCGCTGGTGCTGGACCACCTGGAGAGCGTGGACGACGTGGCCGATCGGCTGGGCCACGCCGCCCAGGCCGAACTGCGCAAGGTGGACCGGATCGAGCAGGCGGCGATCGCCGCGGCGCGACTGGTCCTGGTGGACACCGAGGAGCACCGCCGGGTGCTCGCCCCGCCGCAGCGGGATCGGGCCGTGGTGGTGCCGATCGGGGCCGCGCCGGTGTGGTTCGACGCGGGGCGGGCGGCGGACCGGCGCGTGCCCGCGCCCGAGGGCCCGTTCGGCGACGCGCCGGCCGAGCCGGGGGCCCACTCGCGGCCGGAGTCGGCCGAGCGGGCGGGCGAAGCCGCGGCCGACTTCGAGCCGGACTTCCGGCCGGGCGAGGACCTGCGGGTGATCTCGGTCGGACTGTACTCGCCGGTGCAGGGCGCGCCGGTGATCGGCGCCGCGCTCAGTCGGCTGGACGGCTATCCGATCACCGTGACCATGATCGGTCGCGGCCTCCAGGCCCAGCGCACGAAGGACCTGGTCGGGCCGAACGCGCCCCGGGTGACCTGGCGGACCTGGGTGCCGGAGGCCGAACTGCCGCGCCTGGTCGCCGCGCACGACGTGTGCCTGGGGGTGTTCGGCACCGGCGCCAAGGCGTTGCGGCTGGTGCCGAACAAGGTCTTCCAGGGCGCCGCGGCGGGGTGCGCGGTGCTCACCTCGGACACCGCGCCGCAGCGCCGACTGCTCGGCCCGGCCGGGTTGTTCGTCCCGGCGGGCGACTCCGACGCGCTGGCCGACGTGCTGCGCCGGCTGGCCCAGCATCCGCCGGAGGTGGCCCGACTGCGTGCGGCGGCGGTGGCGTTGGCGCGGGAGCGGTTCGTCCCCGAGGCGGTGGTCGAGCCGCTGGTGGAGCGCCTGCGGGAGATCGTCGACAAGGGCGTACGGTAGCCCGTCCGCGGCCGCCGAGGCCGCGCCGCCGTCAGCCCAGCCGCACGGCCACGTCCTTGCGGATCGCGGGCAGTTGCTCGTAGAGCGCCTGGCCGGGGCACTCGGTGTTGAACGCGTCCCGGTGGCCGGAGATCACGTCGAAGGAGTGGGTCGAGCCCTTCGGATAGCGGCTGCCGCTGTCGGAGGAGGTCAGCGTGACCCGGCCGGCCGGGTCGCGGTCGTCCAGGCCGAGCTTCCAGGCGATCAGGCCGGACAGGGCGATCAGCATCGGCCCGGGCGGCTCGGCGCTGGTGTAGGTGCCCATCGCGGCCACACCCATGCTGTCCGTGTTGAAGCCGAGCGTATGCGCGCCGAGCACCGGTTTGTCGACCCCGCCGGCGCGGCCCTCGAAGACGGTGCCGCACTGGTCGACCAGGAAGTTGTAGCCCACGTCGGCCCAGCCGTTGGTCTGCACGTGGTAGCGGTAGATCGAGCGGAGCACCTTGGCCGAGTCGCTGCACGGGAAGTCGTTGCCGTCGGCGGTGTGGTGCACGAACGCGGCGCGCACGGTGCCGGTGTACTTGAACTTCGTGTCCCGCAGCGACTCGTCCGCGCCCCAGTCGCGACGGGCCACGATCGCGGGCCGCTCGGCGCGCCCCTTGACCCGGCCGTCGACCCGGTCGGGCTTGGTCCGACGCGGCGGCATGCGGTCGACGATCGACTCGCCGGGATCGACGAGTTCGGCCCGCAGGTCGGCCGGCAGTGCCCCGGCGAGCACGCCCACGCGGATCTGCACGCCGTCGGAACGACCGGCCCAGAACGGCTCGGTGCCGCCGCGGACGCGGCCCTCGTCCGGCCCGATCCCGTCGCCGCTCGCGTGCAGGGCGTGCCAGGGGCTCCACACCCCGCCGGTGCGGGTGCGTACGTGGACGGCCACGCGCGTGCCGGCGGCCGGGTCGGGGTCGGCCCAGGTGACGCCGAGCAACGAGAAGGCCGCGGTGTCGCGTTGGGCGGTCAGCACCCCGGTCCGGCCCTCGCGGGGCGCGGCGAGGTCGGACTCCTGTTCGATCCCGGTCAGCGGGAGGGTGATCGTGGTACCGGGGGTGCTCGGCCCCGCGTCGGCCTGCGCGGGAGGTCCGGCGAGCACGGTCGGCACGGCGAGGGCGACGATCGACAACACGATTCTGGTGAACACGGGCGGGCCCCTCCATCGTGGGCGGTGGAGTCGTTCGGGTGCCCGGTCCGCCACAACGCTTGTACCAAATGCAGCAATTACACCCATTTGTCGTACGAATTCATCCGCTCGATAGGCTGGGCGCATGCCCAGCACTCCGGTCGATCAGTTGCGCTCAGCGCTCGCCGCCGACTCCGCGCGGCCCTTCACCACCTTCTACGACGACGCCACCGGCGAGCGGGTCGAGCTCTCCGTCGCGACGTTCGACAACTGGGTCGCCAAGACCGCGAATCTGCTGCGCGACGACCTCGCGGTCGAGCCCGGCGCCCGGGTGTCGTTGCTGCTGCCCGCGCACTGGCAGACCCAGGTGTGGCTGCTCGCCGCGTGGTCGCTCGGCCTGGTGGTGACCTTCGACGGCGATCCGGCCGACGCCGACGTGGTGGTGTCCGGCCCCGACACGCTCGACCGGGCGGCGAATTGCCCCGGCGAGCGGGTCGCCCTGGCGTTGCGGCCGATGGGCGGGCGCTTCCCCGAGCCGCCGGCCGGCTTCCTGGACTACGCGGCGGAAGTGGCCGGACACGGCGACAGGTTCGTGCCCGACGGCTCGGCGCGCGCCGACGCGCCGGCGCTGATCGAGGCCGGCCGCGAGTACACCGCCGGCGACCTGGCCGCGTCGGGCGAGGCCGCCGCGCGGGAGTGGAACCTCGGCCCCGGCGATCGGCTGCTCACCTCTTCGAGCTTCGCCCGAACGGGTGGATTGCGAGCGGGCCTGCTCGCGCCCCTGGCCGCGTGCGTACCGGTCGTCGTATGCCGTCACCTGGACGAATCCCTGCTGGATCGGCGCATCGAGGCGGAGCGCGTCACGCGCGCCGTCACCCGTTCCGCCGACTAGTCCATGACAAGACGGGTCGGGCTGCGCTTTCGTGGCCCCGACCGCCCGTAGTGCCGTGCCCGGCGGTCCCTCAGCAGGCGGGGAGGCGTGGGGTTCGTGGACGCGTGGGATCACCTGTACCGGTCCGAACATGCGCCCGAACCCGACGTGCCCGAACCGGCGGCGTGCCCGGCGTACGAGTCCACCCCGGTCGACGCCACCGCCGGTCGGGCCGCCGTCCGGCGCGCGCGCCGCAGGCGCAACCGGCGGCGCCGGGTGTTCCTGCCGATCGGGGTGGGCATCGCGCTGATCCTGCTGACCGGCGTCTCGGCCGCCTACGTCGCGTACCAGCGGCTCGACGGCAACATCAAGACCGACCCGGTCGACGGCAAGCTCAACGCCGACCGTCCCGACGTGGGCGGCAACGGCACGGGCAAGCCGATGAACCTGCTGATCATCGGCTCGGACTCGCGGGCCGGCGAGAACCGCGCGCTCGGCGGCGGGGGCGACACGGGCGAGCGCTCGGATACCACGCTGCTCGTGCACCTGACGTCCGACCGCGAGCACGCGGTGGTCATGAGCATCCCGCGCGACCTGCTGGTGACCGTGCCCTCGTGTGTGACCCGGGACGGGGCGCGCTCGGTCGAGCAGCGCGGGGTGATGTTCAATTCGGCGTTCGAACTGGGCGGCGCGGCCTGTACGCGCAACACCGTCGAGAAGGTCACCGCGATGCGCGTGGACCACCACATCATCGTGGACTTCTCCGGCTTCAAGGGCATGGTCGACGCGGTCGGCGGGGTGGAGATCTGCCTGCCCAGGACCGTGCAGGACCGCGAAGGCAACATCTCGTTGTCGGCCGGCCGGCGCAGGGTGCACGGCCGGGAGGCGCTGGACTACGTACGGCTGCGCCACGACATCGGGCTCGGCGGCGACGGCAGCGACCTGGGCCGGATCAAGCGGCAACAGGCGTTCGTGGCCTCGCTCGCCAAGCAGATCCGCAGCGGCGACACGCTGACCAGCCCGACCCGGCTGTTCGCCCTCGCCGACGCGCTGACCAAGTCGATCCGGGCGGACGAGGGCCTGGACTCGGTCTCCGCGCTGGTCGATCTCGCGCGCGGGATGCGCGACCTGGAGACGAAGAACATCACCTTCGCGCACATCCCGGTGTACAACCCGCCGGACGACAACAACCGGGTCGCGCTGGTCCAGCCCGACGCACGGCGGTTGTTCGACGCGATCAACCACGACGAGCCGCTGGACGGCAGGCGCAAACCGGGCGCGGAACCGGCGCCGGCCCCGGTGGCGCCGGCGGGTGGGGCGGCCCCGGCCGGTGCGCCCGCGCGACCGCCCGGCGGTCCGGGCGGGTCGGTGAAGCCGCAGGTGAAGCCGCCGGTGAAGGCCGACATCCGCAACGGGGACCAGGACATCTGCAAGGCGAACTGATCGCGCGTCATCGCGACCGGATGCCGGCGCCGCACCTGGGGGCCGGCCCGGGGAGTCGCGCACGATAACGTGCCGGCAGCCGTGCGGGCGGGGTGGGCACCTGATGTTGCGGCGATTTGGCGTGACCTGTGTCACACGCACAAGGCTGCACGCAACTCGAAGAACCGGCGCCACGTCTATCAATGCAACGACCGCTCCATGCGCGGTTCGTCGCTTGATGAGCGTTGGGCGCCTTGGGGAAAGAAGCAGACACGACGTGAGTGACAGCGAACGGGCCGGCAAGCGGGCCGGATCCGGTCGGGACGCGAGCCCGGAAACGGCGCCCGAGACCCCGACCGAACCGGACATATCCGCGACTCCGCCCCCGAACGGGCCGGTGGAGAACGCGGAAGTCGGCAACGCGCGGAACGCGGAGGCACCGGGCGCGGAGGCACCGGGCGCCTCGGGCGCAGCCGCCTCGGCGGACGCGGAGCCCGCGGCGCCGACTTCGGGTGCGGCGACCGGGCCCGACACGGCCGAACCGGCAGGCGAATCCGCGGCCGCCGGCCCCGCACCCGCACCGGGCGCGGAGGACGCCGCCGTGGTCGCCCATGCCACAGAAGCGAGCGCATCGGCCGAGGTCGACGAAAGCACGGCGGACAAAGCAGCTGTCCCGAGCGAGGGCACAGCAGGCAACTCGGACGACTCGGGCGAAGATTCGGCAGCCGGGGACACGGCAACCGAGGCCGCCCCCGACACGGCAGACACGACAGCCGAGGCAGCCCCCGACACGGCAGACACTCCGGCCGAGGGCACGACGGCCGACGCGGCAGGCGCGACAGCCGAGGTGGCCTCCAACACGGCAGACACGACAACTCCCGGCACGGCAGCCAAGCCGGCCGAGGGCGCGGCGGCCGAGGCGGCTGTCGGCGCGGCGGGTCACACCACCACGGCCGACGGCGCCGACGGCGCGGCCCCGGTCGTGGCGGGTGCGGCCGGGCCCTCCACCGCCCCCGCCACCACCCTCCCCCGGCGGCCGGCGATCCGCTCACCGCCGCCGTGGCCGCGATGGCCGCCGACGGCGGCAAGGCGGCCGACCGGCGGGCCCGGCGCGACCGGCGCCGCCGGGTGTACAAGCGCGTCCTGATCGGCGTCACCGTCACCGTGGCCCTGGGCCTGGTCGCCGGCAGCGTGGTGGTCTACACCCTGTACCGCAAGCTGGACGGCAACATCACCACCGAGGACCTGACTGCGAAGCTCGGCCCGGAGGCCGAACGCCCGCAGGTGGTGGCGGGAGCGCACAACGCGGCCAACATCCTGCTGATGGGCTCGGACGACCGCAGCGGCGACAACAAGCAGTACGGCGACATCGGCGAGGGCACCAAGCGCTCCGACACCACGATCCTGCTGCACCTCGCCGCCGACCGGAAAAGCTCGGTCGCGGTCAGCATTCCGCGTGACCTGATGGTGGACATCCCCTCCTGCGTCCGGCCGGACGGCAGCAAGTCGCGGGCGTACCGGGACCAGTTCAACCACGCGTTCGAGATCGGCGGCGCCGCCTGCACGATCAAGACCATCGAACAGATGACCAAGGTCCGGGTCGACCACCACATCGTGATCGACTTCTCCGGCTTCAAGGAGATGGTCGACGCGGTCAACGGCGTCGAGGTGTGCCTGAGCCGCCCGATGCGCGACACCGCGGCCAAACTCGACCTGCCGGCCGGAAAGCACAAGCTCGACGGCGAGCAGGCGCTCGGCTACGTACGCGCCCGCAAGAACGTCGACGACGGCAGCGACACCCAACGGATGACCCGACAGCAGCGTTTTCTGGCCGCGCTCGTTAAGAAGGTCAAGGTCGGCGACATGCTGACCCAGCCGTGGAAGTTGTACAACCTCCTCGACGCCGGAACCCGGTCGATCACCGCCGACCCGGGACTGAGCTCGCTCAAGGAGCTGATGGACCTGTCCGACAGCATCAAGGGCATCCCGAACGACAAGGTCGCGTTCCTGACCGTGCCCAGGCAGCCGTACCGCTTCGACACCGACCGGGACGAGTTGGTCCAGCCCAAGGCGGACCGGCTGTTCGAGGCGATCCGCTTCGACCGGGTCGCGGTCGGCGAGGGCGTCAGCGGCAAGGACGAGAACGGCTTCGAGAACAACGGCGAGGTGCGGATCGAGCAGCCGGCGACCCCGCTGCCGTCCGCGCGCACCACGATCGACGAGAACGGCGAACGGGTGACCGTCACCCCGACCGCCCCGGGCACGGGCGCGACCGGCAAGGGCGCGACCACGCGGTCCCCGGCCGGTTCCTCCCCGCCGGGGTCGACCGCGCCCCCGTCGACGTCCACGGCAGACCCCACTTCGACCAGCGGCATCCCGTCGGCCAAGCCGACCACGCCCGCGGACACGAGCCCCATCGTCACCGTCTCGGGACGCACGGCGGAACAGGACGTGTGCGCGGGCTGATTCATCGACACCGCATCAGGGAGAGCCGGGGACGTCGCGGACCACGACGCCCCCGGCAGGTCGCCGGAGGGGACGCCACGCATGGGCACGGACGCGGAGACCGGAACCGGGGGACCCACGGCACCCGGTGGACGGGACGGACGCAGAAAGAGCACAGTGAAGAAGCGCCTCAAATGGATCGCGATCTCCGTGGTCGGTGTCCTGCTGATCCTGGCCGGCAGCGCGTACGGGTACATCCGGTACCTGAACGGGAAGCTGCACCACACCCAGATCACCGCCGACAAGAACAACCGGCCACCGGCGTCCCCGAAGGACGCCCAGGGCCGAAGTCCGATGAACATCCTGCTGATCGGCAACGACAGCCGGATCGGCGAGGGCCGGCGCTACGGCGCGGAGGGGCACGAAGGGCTCGCCGACGTGGCGATCCTGATGCACCTGTCCGCCGACCGTTCCAACGCCACGCTGGTGAACATCCCCCGGGACACGATGGTGGACATCCCGCGGTGTGAGATCGGCAAGGGCAAGGACAAGAAGGTCACCGAGGCCCGGTTCGGCCAGTTCAACGACAGCTTCCGCAGCATCGGCGCGCCGTGCACGGTGGCGACCGTGGACCGGATGCTCCAGGTGCGCATCGACCACTACATCGAGGTGAACTTCAAGGGCGTCCGCGACCTCACCGACGCGGTCGGCGGCGTGCCGATCTGCCTGGACGCGCCGATCCACGACCCGGTCCTGTCCGGTCAGCGCGGCGGCACCGGACTGGACCTGCCGGCCGGCCCGAACACTTTGAGCGGCAACGACGCGCTGCAATTCCTGCGCGCGCGCCACGCGTTCGGCGACGGCAGCGACCTGGCGCGGATCGAGGCGCAGAAGGTGTTCCTGGCGTCGCTGGCGCGCGAGTTGAAGAGCAACGCGAAACTGACCAACGTGGACGGCATGTTCCGGATCGCCAACAGCGCGGTCGGCGCGTTGACCGTCGACAACGACCTGGCGGGCGTGGACAAGCTGATCGACCTCGCCGACGAGATCAAGAAGGTGCCGGAAAAACGCATGGCGTTCACTACGCTGCCGACCGAGACCTACCGGCCCGCGCCGGACCAGGTCCAGCCCAGACGGCCCGCCGCCGACAACCTGTGGGCCGCGATCCGCGCCGATCGGCCGTTGACCACGGGCGATCCGGCCACGGATCCGCCGCCCGCGCCGGTGACCGAGACGCCGGCACCGCCGCAGACGATCGCACCGTCCGACGCGGCGCAGATCCGGGTGACGGTGGACAGCGGGAGTGCGGGGAAACGAATCACCCCGGTGGTCGACGCACTCAAGCGGCTGGGTTTCAAGGCGACTTCGGGTTCCCCCATGCCGGACGGGCGGGAACACGCCAACAGTCGGATCACCTATCCCGACGGCAGGCAGGAACAGGCCAAGGCGATCGCCGTGGCGCTGAACCTGCCGGAGACCGCGCTGGAGGCGGCCCGCGCGGGGGAGACCACGATCAGGCTGCTGATCGGGGCGGATCTGCCCGACGCGGGTACCGGCGGCAGCGGCGCGCCGACGGGTTCGGCGAGCGCCGGGCCCGAGCGGGTGCCGGAGCCGCCCAGGGCCGCCGACCTGAACCTGGAGACGGCCGACGACACGAAGTGCGCCTCACCGCGCCGGAAATGACCGGTGCCTGGTCGAGGAGGGCGCGACGTGCGGGTCAGGACGCTCGTGCGTGCTCCTCCTCGACCGGTCGACGACCGGTCCATGACCGGCTGTCGACCGACTGACGACGGATCGGGAACGGTCGGATCAGGTTTTTGTGCCTTTTCCGATGATCCGAGTGTCAGGACTTCGCAGTCTCGGTGACCATGGCGAGATCTCGCCGGTTATGGTGGCTGCTTCATACCGACCATCACTTATCACCGTCGGGTTCCGTGTGGGTGGCTCCGGAACCCCGGTGTCGCCAAGAGGACCGTGCACAGCCGGGGGGACCGTGCGGCGGGTACAGCCGGAGGGGATCTCGGCGTGAACAGAGGGAACGGGCCGCATCGTGGCGCGCCCGGGGACAACGATCCCCTGGGCGGCATGGACGACGCGGACGTCGCGGACATGTGGGTGATGAACCCGGACACCGGCAGCTTCGAGCTGCGGGCGCCGGGCGGCGGTGCGGTCGATGCCCCCGGCACGACCCGGCCGCGCACCCCCGGCGCGGCGGGTACGTCCGAGGGCCGGCGGCGGCCGTCGGCGGTGGAGGCCGCCTCGGGCCGGGGTACCGGTTCGGATCAGGGCGCCGCCGACGCGCCGCCGTCGGCATCGCGTCGGCGTGGCGCGGGAACGGCCCCCGTCGGGCGCGCGGGCGCCCGGAACGCCGCCGCGGGCAAGGACAAGGCCGCGCCCAAGAGCACGGTGAAGAAGCGGCTCAAGTGGATCGCGATCACCGTGGTGGGGCTGATCGTGGTGCTGGCCGGCACGGCGTACGGCTACATCAAGTATCTGGACAGCAAAATATCCACCACCGCGAAGAACGCGGGCAGCGAAGGCGTCCCCAAGGCCGAGGAGGACGCGTTCGGGCGCCGGCCGCTGAACATCGTGCTGATCGGCAACGACAGCCGTAAGGGTCTCGGCAAGAAGTACGGCGCGTCCGAGCACACCGAGGGCCTGGCCGACGTCACGATCCTGATGCACGTTTCGGCCGACCGCAGCAACGCGACGCTGGTCAGCATCCCCCGCGACACCATGGTGCAGATACCCAAGTGTGTCGTGGACGGCAAGACGTATCCCCCCTCCAACGGGCCGCAGTCGTTCAACGAGAGCCTGGCCAACGGCGGTCCGCCGTGCACGGTGTCCACGGTCGACAAGATGCTCGGGGTCCAGGTGGACCACTACATCATGATCGACTTCACCGGCGTGAAGAAGATGACCGACGCCGTCGACGGCGTGGACATGTGCATCTCGGAGCCGATCAACGACCCGGTGCTGCCGAACCAGCAGGGCGGCACCGACCTCAAGCTCGACGCCGGCAACCAGAACCTCAGCGGCGAGACCGCGCTGAAGTTCCTGCGCGCGCGGCACGCCTTCGGCGACGGCAGCGACCTGGCCCGGATCAAGGCGCAGAAGGCGTTCCTGATGGCGCTCACCCGCAAGCTCAAGAACAGCGCGTCGTTGACCAACGTCCAGGGCATGTTCAAGATCGCCAACATCGCGGTGGAGTCGCTGACCGTGGACAACGGTCTCGGCGGCGTGGACAAGCTGATCTCGCTGGGCAACCAGTTGAAGAAGGTCCCCGAGAAGCGGATGGCGTTCACCACGCTTCCGGTCGAGGAATACCCGCCACTGCCCAAGGTCAAGGTGCAGCCGAAGCAGCCCGAGGCCAACAACCTGATGGCGATGCTGCGTACGGACACCGCGGTCACCAAGGACGACAAGCCCGCGGAGCAGCAGCCGGCGACCGCGCCGACGCCGGAGGCGCCGAAGGTGGACCCGGCCACGCTCAAGGTCGACGTCCGCAACGGCAGCGGGGTCAACAAGCGGGCCAACGAGGTGGCGGCGGACCTGGTCGGCCGCAAGTTCGTCGCGGTCAGCGCGGGCAACGCGAAGGACGGCAAGACCCACGCGACCAGCTCGATCACCTACCCCAAGGGTCGCCTGGACGCCGCCAAGGCCTTGGCCGCCGCAACGGGCCTACCCGACAGCGCCCTGACCGAGAGCACCTCCACCGCGGTAACCCGCTTCGAACTCCTGATCGGCAAGGACTACCCGAGCACCGCCCCGCCCAACAACGCGGCCCCACCCACGGATCCCCCGAAGAACATCGACATGGAAACAGCCGACAAAAACGTCTGCGCGCCCAAGAAAAACCGCTGACACACCCCACCAACGGCCGCGCCTCACCCCCCAAAAGCAGGAAAGAGGCGCGGCCACCCCGCCCCCGCCCCCAAGACGACCCTTGCCGGAAGCGGGGGCGCGGAGTGGGTGGTGGCCGGCTGGGGGCAGACGGGCGTGGCCGGACGCAGAGCAGGTGGGCGGCCGGCTTGGACGGACGGGCGCTGCCGGACGCGGACCGGACCGCGAGGCGCGCGGGTGATCGGCCTGACGCCAACGCGACTTGCCGGGCGCGGACACGGCCGGACGCGGAGCGGGTGGGTGGCCGGCCGGGGGCGAACCGGCGCTGCCGGGCGCGGACCGGACCGCGAGGCGCGCGGGTGATCGGCCTGATGCCGACTGGACTTGCGGGCGCGGCCACGGTCGGGCGCGGGGTGGGTGGGCGGTGTCGGGGTGGTCGCGGGGGTGGGAATGGGTTTGACGGGGGCTTTGGGGGTGGGGAGGCTTTGGGGGTGGATGACTCCCGGGTGGTGCTTCGGCGGTTGGATGAGGAGTTGTTGGCCTCCCTGTTGGATGCGGCCGTGCGCGGGGCCGAGCCGGGCGAGGTGATGCCGGTCGAGGTCGGGGCGGCCGGGTGGACCGCCGATCGACGGGCCGCCTTCCTGGCCTTCCATCACGAATGGGCCGCCACCCCCACCACCTACGCGATCCTGGTCGACGACGTGGTGGTCGGCGCCGCCCGCCTCCAGCCGACCCCGGACGGCGACCTGGAGACCGGCCTGTGGATCGGCCGTGAACACCGGGGCCGAGGCGTGGGCCGCGCCGTCGTCGCCCTCCTGCGCGCCGAAGCGCGAGCCCAGGGCGCACCCCGCGTCGTCGCCACCACGACCGACACCAACACCGCCGCCCGCCGCCTGCTCACCGGCGCCGGCGCCCAGGTGCGCACCCGCGCCACCCCCACCCCCAACGGCGACACCCTCGAAGCCACCCTCGACGTCGACTGACTCCCCGGGCGGCGTCCCCCGTTCGTATGCGTGAGCGGAACCTTCGGGGGTGGGGATCGTTGGCGTCGGCATGATGATCAGTTCCGGCCGTACGGCCGTGGCCCTGTCCCTCGGATTCGCCGGGCTCGCACTCGCGTTCGTCCCGGTTGCCGCACAGGCACAGGCACAGGCACAGCCGCAGGCGCGGCGGCTCCCGGTCGCGGGCGACCAGGTTTCGCTCGACCCCACCGTGTGGGTGACGGCCGACGGGACCGTCACCATCTCCGGCACCTACCGCTGCTCGGCCGACCACGCCGGGACCGTGTTGGTCGGTGGCAGCGTCAGCCAGGCCGGCCTGCACATCGCGATGGGTGCGAACGCCGCCACGTGCGACGGCCTGACGCACGACTGGCGCAGCTCCGAGCGGCCCCCGCTCGACTTCGTGCCCGGTCCCGCGCGCGGCGACGCGACGCTGCTCGAACTCCGAAGCGGCGAAGGCGTGGTCCCGGTGCTGCCGAACGTCCTCGCGCAGGAGACCCGCGACGTGACGATCACCCGCGTCTGAGCCGCCGTCGCCCGGCGTGGTGTCCGATCCGGCCCCTCGGCCGCCCCGGACACCACGACCGGACGCGCTTTCCCGGGCTCAGACCCGGATCAACTCCTCGCGCAGCTCGGTCAGTTCCTCCACCGCCGCGATCCCGCTCGTCGCGCACACCTTCAGCGCCACATCCAACCGGGCCACCGCCGCCGGGCGCTCGTCCAGGCCGAACGCCTCGATCCGCGCCGCCAGTTGCACCGCGTCGAGGTAGCCGTCCGCCTCTTCGGGCAGCACCGCCACGTACGCCGTCGCCGCCTTGTCGGCCGCCGCCCGCGCGGGGTGCAGCCGGTCGGCGCGGGCCAGCAGGTGGGCGAGTTGGTGGTGCGTACCCGCCCGCTCGACCGCGACCATCGTCGCCTCGTCGTCCGCCGCCCCCGCACCGGTCTCGGCGCCCGCCAGCTCCCGCAGCGCCTCGGCGAACAGCGCCACCGCCCGATCCACCCCCGACGGGTCCTCCCGGTCGGTGCTGCTCGCGATGTTCCACGCCTTGGCCCGCAGCGCCCGGACCGTCTCGCGCACATCGCCCTCGGCGCGCAGCAGTTCGATCGCCCGTCCGAACGCCGCCTGGGCCTGCGGGGCCATCCCCGCGTCGTCGAGCGCGTGCGCCGCGGCCACCGCCAGCTCCGCCTGGGTCGCCCGGTCGGCCACCTTCACCGCGGTCTCCGCCGCCATCGCCAGGTGCCGGGCCGCCTCCCGGGTGTCGCCGAGTCGGCGCAGGCACAACCCGAGCGCCCAGCGCTCCTGCATCGCGTGCTCGGGGCCGTGGTGCTCCTCGACCTCCGGAAGCAGCTCCTCCAGGATCGCCGCGGCCTCGGCGTCCCGACCCAGGCCGAACAACATGCCCACCGCACCTCGTCGGCAGGCCGCGGCCATCTCCGGGTCGCCCTCGTCGTCGAAGACGTGCGCGGCCTCCAGCGCGAACGGCAGCGCGTCCTCGGGCCGGTTCTGCGCCCCGATCGCGTTGGCCAGCATGGTCAGCGCGTGTCCGACCGGGAACTGCGGCTCGGTGTAGAACGCGGCCGTCTCCAGCGCGGCCCGCATGTCCGCCTCGGCCGCCACCGGGTCGGCGAGCCGCATCCACACCTGGCTGCGCAGGAACAGCGGCCGGCAGGCCAGCCACGGCCGCTCGGCCTCCCGGCACAGCGTGATGGCCGCGCTCAGATCGGCCTCGGCGTCCGCCGTGCGATCGGCCTGGAGTGCCCGCTCGGCCCGGATGTGCAGCGCCGCCGACTGGCGGTGCCGCAGATCGTGGTCGCGGCCCAGGTCGTGCAGCTCGGTCAGGATCGCGTCCGCGTCCTCGGCCTCGCTCGCCAGCGCCACGATCGCGCGATGGTGCAGGACCAGCGCGAGCGGCGCGGCGTCGTCCGGCAGGAATCCGGCGGCCTTGACCTGCGCCGCCTCGAACAGCGCGAGCGCGTCCGGCTCGTCGGCGCGGAACCGGGCCATCGCGAGCCGCACCTCGGCGCCCACCGCCCGGCCTGCCGCGTCCGCCGCCAGATAGCCGGCCGCGGCCCGGTCGAGGGCCGCGGCGCCGGCCGCGAACTCGCCCTCCTCGACCAGTTCGATGCCGTCCGCCTCGCTGATCGCGGCCAGTGCGAACACATCCACGTCCTGCCCCCGCGCCCGCGCCGCCGCCGCGTAGTCCCGCCAGGCGGCCTCCGCCCGGGGATGCCCCTTCTCGTCCAACTCGCGCGCATAGGCGAGCAGTTCCTCAACCCCCCTACCGGAGACCACAGTTGCCGCGGGGCCGACGGCAACCCGCGTCGCCACCCGCACGGAACGCAGGCCCAGCGGCAGCGAATCCGCCACCGGGACCGCCGCCAACCGACGCCGTACCCGCGAACTCACCGCGTCGTTGCCGTTGCGCGCGTCGAAGCGCGCGGCGATCTCGAACAACTCCCGCTCGACCGTCTCCCCCAACCCGCCGGCGGTGGTGTCCTCGAACACCACCAACTCCGGCCCGCCCACCGCGACCAGGCGCCGCAGCAACACCGCGACCCCGGCCAGGAAGTCGGAGTGGTCCGACGGATCGCTCTGCGGACGCGCCAGCCAGGCCCGGTGCTCGGCCAGGATCTCGATCCCGCGCCCCTCGTTGCCGGTCAGCGCGCAGAACTCGATGTGCTCGGCGACCGCCGCGTACGTGCTCACCTTGCCCCGCACGGAGCGGTAGCCGCGCAGGTGGTGCGCCCGGGCCCGGTCCGGGCTGCCCTCGCGCACCAGCGGCAACATCGAGGTGGCCAGCGAGACCTGCGGCTCCTCCGCGCAGGTGAGCTCCCCGTCCAGGGTCGGCGCGAGCAGTTCGAGCGCGTCCGCGTCCCGGCCCCGGGCGATCAACCAGCGGGCCTGCTCGCGCCGTTCGCACGCGTCGCAGTCGGCCAGCCGGTCCCGGTCCGCCGCCAGCCAAGCCTCGAACGCCTCGGTGGTCTCCGCGTCGGCGCCGATGTGCCGGGCCAGGTAGAACCGGCTCTGGTGCACCGGCCGCAGGCTGTGTCCGGCCGTGCGGTAGCGGCGTTCCATGTCGGCGAGGTAGCCGCGGATCGCGGTCAGCGGCACCTCGGGCACCGAGAGCAGCGAACTGGTGATCCACTTCAGATCCCAGAACAGGTGGTGGGTCAGCTGCTCGTCGAAGCCCTCGGGGTGCTCGTCCCACAGCCCGAGCAGCCGGGACAGCGGCACCGGGGTGCGCGGCGACTCGCCGCCGTAGTTGTACGCGGTGATCAGCCGCAGCAACGCCCAGGCGAGGTTCTCGTCGTTGCCCATGCGCTCGGCGACGGTGACCAGTTCCTCGGCGCGGGCGGTACGGGCCTTGCCGTAGGGCTGTTCCTCGTTCGCGTCCAGGGCAGCGAAGAACCCGGCGTCGTCACGGATTTCCATTCCAGGGTTCCTATTCGGCGGGGTTCGGCTGGTGGACGGCGCGCTCGAGCAGGCCGAGGAAGGACCGGCCGAGCAGGCCGGTCTCGGCCGAGGTGAGCGGACGGTGGCTGAGCAACAGGGCCTGGCCGTAGAGCCCTTCGACCGCGGCCCGGGCCAGTTCCGGATCCGCCAGGCCGGCGATCCGGCGGACCAGCGGGTTGAGGTGGTTGAGCACGAGCTGCGCGCGCGGGCCCTGGTCGCGCAGCGAGCCGAGGATCCCCGACCACAGGTCGTCGCCCCGCCCGGCCGCCTCCTGCTCGGCCTCGGCCCGACCGCGCTCCCCGCGCGCGTCGCGCCCGTCGAGCAGCAGCGCCGGCACGGTCACCGGCTGGAACGTACGCAGCGACAGGTCGCACGCGAGCGGGTCGAGCGCGGCCCGCGCGTGCGCGAGGAAGCTCGCCGCGCCCAGTTCCACGGCCGGGTCGACCGCGTCCAGATGCGCGGTGACGGTGTCCGGGTCGAGTTCGGCGACGGTGGTGCCCGGCCGGATCTCGGCCAGCCGGTACACCAGGTCCAGGTCGTAGGTGTAGCCGCCGTTGACCACGCCGAGGCCGGCCGCCGCCGCGATCGGCGCGACCTGCCGATACTCCTCGACCGTCGAGGTCACGTGCACGACCGGGTGCCGGCGGGCGAACTCGTCCAGCGCGATGCGCCCGTCGGTGGTCTCGAACGGCAGCCACGGCAGCACCAGGCGCAGCAGTTCGTCGTCGTGCCGGGCCAGTGCCTTGACGCCGAGGTGATGCACGCTCAGGAACCGGGCCAGGCGCGGCTGGTCGTGCGCGGCCAGGTCCGCGAGCCAGTCCCGGATGTGCCCGCCGAGCGCGTCGCGCACCCCGGCAAGCGACTCGTCGTCGTACAGGCTCTCCCGCGACGCGGTGGGCCGCAGCGTGTCGGTGTCCACCACGCAGCGCACGAAGAACGCCCAGTCGGGCAGCAGCCCGTCGGCGTTCTCGGTGAGCAGCATGCCCTTGAGGTGCACGCGGTGCTTGCCGCGCATCGCGGGGCTGACCGCCTCGGGCAGGACGAACGCGGCGCCGCGCACGCCGGCGAGCGGTACGTCGAGGTCGATCACGTCCAGGGGGGTGAAGCCGAGCCGGCTCTCGCAGTAGGCGCTCAGCGCGGCCCGCCGCAGACCCACCGTCGGGTACGGGCGATCCCACACCGCGGGGGTCTCGGTGATCGGGATGTGCTCGCCGGCGGCCACCACGGTGACCCGGTACGGCAGCAACGCGCCGAAGTCGCGGGCCAGTTCGATCACCCGCTCGGGGGCGAACCACGCCTCGCTGCCCCGACGCGGGGTCAGGAACACGGTGGTGCCCGGCACTTCGTGTGCGCTCGGGTCCAGGGTGCGCACCGTGTAGCGGCCGTCGGCGCCCGCCTTCCACTCCACGGGCGGCGCGTCGGTCAGCGCCGAGCGGGTCACCACGGTGATCTCGTCGGCGACCACGAAGCAGGCCAGCAGGCCGATGCCGAACTGGCCGATGTAGTCGCGCCGCGCGCTCTCCAGCGCGTCGCGCTTGGAGCTGCGGCCGATGGTGGCCAGGAAGCGGTGCACGTCGGCCTCGGTCAGCCCGACCCCGGTGTCGGCGACGCGCAGCCCGCCGTCGGCGACCGTGATGGTGATCGCCGCCTCGGCCTGCGGATCGACGGCCCGCCGCGCGGTGACCGCGTCGACGCCGTTCTGCAGCAGCTCGCGCAGGTATACCCGCGGGCTGGAGTAGAGGTGGTGCGACAACAGGTCGACCAGACCCCGCAGATCGACCTGGAAGGTGTGGTCTGCGTCGGATATCGCGGCGTCGTTCATGCGGAGTCAGTCACCTCGGGGCAGGGTCGCCGGCCGACATCCCGGCCGAGTGCCGATGGTACGAAACGACGGGGACAGGCGGCGAGTCACTTGTCGACCATCAGTCACCACGGGCGGGACGGGGCACCTTGATCCGGCGCCCCGTCCCCCGGGTCAGTGCTTGGTCGCGTCCACCGTGCGGCCGTCGCGCAGCGCCTGGAACAGCGCCTTGGCGCCCTTGTCGTCCCACAACACGGTCGAGCCGATGTCCTTGACCATGTGGCCGGGGTTGGCGATCGGCACCGTGGTGGTGACGCCCTTGCCGCCGGACAGGCTGCCCATGTCCTTGAACAGGTCGTACAGGTCGAACAGGCCCGCGTCCTCGTCCACCGTCACCGCGCTCAGCGAGGCGTCGGCGACCGGGAAGGCGCTGAACGGATTGAGCAGGATCCCCGCCGACTTGGCCTTCTTGGCCAGTGCGCTGAGGAACATCTGCTGGTTCTCCATCCGGGCCAGGTCGGAGCGCGCCGGGTCGTAGTAGCGCGAGCGCACGAAGGCCAGCGACTGCTCGCCGTTCAGCGTCTGGCAGCCGGCTTCCAGATCCGCCCCGGACTTCGGGTCCTTGATCGGCCCCTTGAGGCAGATGTCCACGCCGTCCATCGCGTTGACGATGTTGTTGAACCCGCCGAACCCGATCTCCGCGTAGTGGTCGAGCCGAATGCCGGTGGCCATCTCCACGGTGCGGGCCAGCAGCGGCGCGCCGCCCTTCTCGAAGGCCGCGTTCAGCTTGTTCTTCTGCGCCTTGACCGTCTTGCCGTTCTTGCTGAACGCGGGGATGTCCACGTACGAGTCGCGCGGCAGGCTGATCAGCGCGGTGCCGCCCTTGCCCTTGTGCAGGAGCATCATCGAGTCGGTGCGCTTGCCCGGGGCCTTGCCGGTGTGCAGCTTCTTGCGGTCGGTCGCGTCCAGCCCCTCGCGGCTGTCCGAGCCGACGATCAGCCACGTGGTGCCCTCGATGCCCTTGGGCCGGCCCGCGTAGTTGTCCAGGACGTCCTCGTGCCGGATCTTCGAGTCGGCCCAGAAGTAGGTCACCACGCCGAACGTGAGCACGAGCGCGACGAAGACGCCGATCCCGATGAGGATGCGCTTTTTGACGTTGGCCGGACGCCGGGGGCGCGCGGGCGGGCCGCCCGGACCACCGGGACCACCGGGGCCGTCGGGACCACCCGGTCCGCCCGGCTCGCCCGGGGCGCGCTGCGGCGGCGGCCCGGGCGGTGCGGCCGGCGCGGCGTTCGCGTCGGCGTACGACGGCTGGGGCGGGTAGCCGTCCGCACCGGGCGGCCCCTGCACCGGCGGCACGCCGCCCGGCCCGGCCGCACCGGGATGCGGGCGCGGGTAGCCGTCGGGGGTCCGGGGCGGCGGCGGGTATCCGCTCGGGCTCTGCGCCGGCGGCGGTGGATAGCCGCCCGCGGCGTTCCCGCCGGGGCGGCTCGGAATCGTTCCCGGGGGAGGCTGCTGCGGCTGCTGGTCGCCATCCGCCCACCCCGGCGGCCACGTGTTCATGTCCCCGAAGCTGTCACTGGATCAGCCCCGAGGCAACCGAATGCCGAACTCGGCGACCATCTGTTCCACACTTGATGCTCACTTCTTACATGAGACGTCATCACCGGATTTGGCGGAGTATGCCGGACTCGGCGCGGCCGGGTCGGCCGAGGGCGTCTCGGCGTTCGTGGCGCCGACCCGAACCGGGGTCAGGCCCGGATACGACGAGCCCACGATCACCTCGATCGTCCGGCCCAGGCCGGTGACCTGCTCCGAGGTCGCGCCCGGCAGCGCGGCCTGCACCGTCTTGACCGAACGGCTCCACTTGGGGTCGTAGCGGATGATCGTGCGCGTCCCGTCCGAGGCGTTGGAGCCGCGCGGCGGACCGGCCACGGCGAAACCCGCGCCCTTGAGGTCGTCGTACGCGCGCGTACCCAGGCCCGTGGTCGGCGTGCCGTTGTACACCTGCACCGAGATGTCGCCCGGCGCCACCTCCACCGACACCGGCGAGGGCGCGACGGCGACGCTCGGGCTCGGCCCGTCGGCTTTCTTCTCCGGCGGCGCGATCAGGTCCTTGTCCTCGCGGATCGCCCGGAACAGGCCGGGGGCCTTGGCGTCGTCCCACAACACCGTCGAGCCCCACTCCGGAACCTGGTGGTCGATGCTCTTGAGCGGCACCTGGGCGTAGGTCACGCCCGAATTGGACAGGTTGCGCATCTTGGTGCCCAGTTCCAGGAAGGACTGCGGACTCATCCCCTCGTCCACCTTGATCGACCCGAGCACCGCGTCCAGCACGTTCTTGAGCTTGAGCGGGTCGGTCAGCGTGCCGGAGGAGGTCGCCTTCGCGAGCACCTGGGTGATGAACTTCTGCTGGCGCTGGGTGCGACCGATGTCGCCGGTCGGGTCGCTGGCGATGTAGCGGGCGCGGACGAACTGCAGCGCCTTGACGCCGTCCAGTTTGCTGGTGCCGGCGGGCAGGTCCAGGCCCGACTTGGGGTCGCGCAGCGCCTTGGGCGTACACATCTCGATACCGCCGAGGGTGTCCACGACGCTGACGAAGGAGACGAAGTTGACCTCGATGTAGTGGTCGATCCGGATCCCGGTGGCCTTCTCCACGGTGGCCACGGTCAGCGACGGGCCGCCGAGCGTGTACGCGGCGTTGATCTTGCCCTTGGACGGGCCCCGCTGCTGCCCGGTGGTCTTGTCCTTGTGCGCGGGGAAGTCCACGTAGCTGTCGCGCGGCAGGCTGGTGATGGTCGCCCGGTCCCGCTTGCCGTTGAGGTGCACGATCATGATCGTGTCGGTGCAGTCGCAGGACTCGCCGCCCGCGTGCAGCTTGTTCAGCGTCTCCTTGGGGATGCCCTCGCGGTTGTCCGAGCCGACGATCAGGAAGTTCAGGTCCTTGCCGGAGCCGGTGTCCGGACGGTCCGTCAGGCCTTTGAACGGGTCTATCCGTTGGATCTTCCCGTCGAAGTGCTTCACCCAGGCCCAGCCGATGCCGCTGGTGGCCAGGATCGCCGCGGCCAGCGCGCCGGTGAGCAGCACCAGCCAGTTGCGGCCGACACGCTGCCCGTTCCGGTCGCCCCGGGGGGTTCTCGCCGAGGGTCGGCCGCCGGTTGTCGCCATGGGGTGCGGTGTCCCTCCTCGCGGACCGATCTCGTCCCGCCGTTCCGTTGCGCGCCGTCGCGCGCGCCGTGCGGATGTGCATCCGTACCCGCTTACACCCGAAGGACGCCTCGTCGTCCGGCCACGGTTGCGGTGGGCGTCGAACCACCGTAAAGCGGGACCGGGAACGAACCGCAGCGGCACGCCGACGGTCGGCGCCCGCTCGCCCGCCCGGCTTCGTCCGCTCGATACCCGCTCGCCCGGTCGTCGTCCGCTCGATACCCGCTCGCCCGGTCGTCGTCCGCTCGATACCCGCTCGCCCGCCCGGTCGATGCCCGGCGAGGGGGCCGTTCGCAGTACGCTCCGAGACGATGAATCACACCGCCGACGAGCCCGCCACGCCCGAGCCTCCTGCTCGCCGGGTGGAGCCGCTTCCCGAAAAACCGCCCGTCTCCGTGATCATGCCGGTGCTCAACGAGTCCCGACATCTCGAGGAGGCCGTCGGGCGGGTGCTCGCCCAGGACTACCTCGGCGACATCGAGGTGGTGATCGCGCTCGGTCCGTCCACGGACGACACCGACGCCATCGCCGCCCGACTGGTCGCGAACGACTCCCGCGTGCGCACCGTGCCCAACCCCACCGGCCGCACTCCCAGTGCGCTCAACGCGGCGATCCGTGCGTCGAGTCACCCCGTGATCGTGCGGGTGGACGGCCACGGGATCCTGCCGCCGGGCTACATCTCCACCGCCGTGCGACTGCTCGCCGAGACCGGCGCGGCCAACGTCGGCGGGCTGATGCACGCCGAGGGCACCACGCCGTACGAGGAGGCCGTCGCGCGGGCGATGACCTCCAAGCTCGGCGTCGGCAACGCGCGCTTCCACACCGGCGGCGGCGCGGGCCCCTCCGACACCGTCTACCTCGGCGTCTTCCGCCGCGAGGTGTTGGAGGAACTGGGCGGCTACAACGAGGAGTTCGTACGGGCCCAGGACTGGGAGCTGAACTATCGGATCCGGCAGGCCGGCTATCTGATCTGGTTCTCCCCCGAACTCGAGGTCTCGTATCGACCCCGGCCGACCACGAAGGCGCTGGCGAAGCAGTACTTCGACTACGGCCGTTGGCGCCGGGTGGTCACCCGGCACCACGAGGGCTCGGTCAACCTGCGCTACCTGGCCCCGCCGGCCGCGCTCGCCGCGGTGGCCGCGGGGACCGTGGTGGGCCTGTCCGGGCGCAAGGTCGGCTGGCTGGTGCCGGGCGGGTATGCGATGGGCATCCTCGCCGGCGCCGCGTGGGAGGGCCGCGATCTGAGCCCGAACGCGCTGGTCCGGCTGCCCGGGGTGCTCGCGACGATGCACGGCTCGTGGGGCGCGGGCTTTTTGACCAGCCCGAAGAGCCTGGCCGAGCGGGTCGAGGCGGGTACGGAACGAGACGCCGAGGAGTCCGGCTGAGGACACCCCGCGAACATCGCGCCGGCCCGGGTCGCCCGTGTGTGCGACTCGGGCCGACGCGTATCCGCGGGCGCGGTGCGCCCGCTTCCCGATCCGACGCGCCGTGCCCCCCGGTGGAAACCGGGTCCTATCGGTAAAGCCAAGTAACGTGGCGGCGCTGGTCACCGCTCGTCCCCGGTGACAGTCTGTGAACAGTCGGCACGGCCTTGGGAGACGACGGCGATGAGCGACAGGGACTCGGTTGTGGCCGCGGGTGTGGCGATTCCGGACGCCCGGCAGGCCGCGGAGGACCGTGGATTCACCCCGCCCGAGCGACTGCGACGGGTCGTCGTCACCCACACGGATGTGGGCGAGCAGGTGCCGCACGATCCGGTCGAGGGCACGTACACGCTGCACGTGGCGCCGGCCGAGACGGTCGCGGTGACCACGTCCGTCGAGGTCTTCGAGACCGGCGTGGTGCGGTCGCTGCGGGTGCCGGTCGACCCGGCCCGGACCGCCGAACTGGCCGCGGCCCGGGCCGCGGTCGAGGCCCTGGACGGCGGCGGGGTGATCCGCGGCCTGCGCCGGATGATGGCCCAGCGCGACCTGGACGCGGTCCGCAACCGGCACCGCGCCGAGGTCGAGCGCGACGCGACGGCGTGGGCGGCGCGCTGCGCCCGGGCGTACGAGCCGTACGTGCGCGCGTTCGCGGCCGACGCGGTGCCGGCGCCGACGCCCTCCCCCGTGCTCGGGATCGGGCCGACCAACACCGCCGGGCAGGGCCACGCGTGGGCCCGCGCGGTGGAGCGGCACCTGCCCGGGGTACGGGCCGAGTCGGCCGCGCTCACCTCGGCGAACACCCTCGGTCACCCCACCGATCGGGCGATCGGCACCGACGACTGGTTGTCCACCCGCTGGCAGCTGGGCCGGCTCGCCGAGGTCCTGGACCGCTATACGCACGTGCTCGCCGAGTGCGGGATGCCCGCGTTCGGCCGACTCGGCGGCTCCTGGGTGGACACCGACCTGGCCGAGCTGCGGGCGGCCGGGATCGCGCTCGGGCTGGTCCTGTACGGCTCGGAGGTGCGCGATCCGGCGGCGCATCGGGCCCGGGTCGAGTTCTCCCCGTTCGACCCGCGCTACGAGCTGACCCACGCGCTCCAGGCCAAGGTGGACCGACTGCTGCCGGTCCTGCGCGGCCTGGAGGTGCCGACGTTCGTGGCCACGCCCGACCTGATCGCCGACGTGCCGGACGCGGTCTGGCTGCCGGCCGTGCTCGACCCGGCGGACTGGCGCACCGAGACCCCCGTGCTCACCCGCGAACGGCCGGTCGTGGTGCACGTGATGGCCGGCCCCTTCCTGCGCGGCACCGCGCGGATCGAGCCGACGCTGCGCCGGCTGCACGACATCGGCCTGATCGAATACCGCCGAATCCTGAACAGACCCGCCGCCGAACTCCCGGCGCTGTTCGCCGACGCCGACATCGTGCTCGACCAATTCGCTTGCGGCTCCTACGGGATGACGTCGTGTCAGGGCATGGCGGCCGGTCGACTGACGATCTGCTACCTCCACGAGTCGGCGACCGAGCACCTGCCGGCCGACCTGCCGATCCGCGCCGCCGACCCGAACTCGCTCGCCGAGGTCCTGGAGGAGGTCGCCGCCGAGCCCGACGCGGCGCGCGAGGTGGCCGCGCGGGGACCGGCCTACGTCGCCGAACACCACGACGGCCGGCGCTCGGCCCGGATCCTCGCCCGATTCCTGGGCGTCGCGGCCGAGTGAGCGCTTTCCCGGGCGCGGGGACCGGGCGGGCACTAGCGTTCGGGACATGGCAATCGACCCGAGCGCGGACGTGGACGAGTCGGCGACCATCGGCGACGGCACCCGCGTGTGGCACCTCGCCCAGATCCGGGAGGACGCGGTCCTGGGCCCGAACTGCGTGATCGGGCGCGGCGCGTACATCGGCCCCGCGGTGCGCGTCGGGGCCAACGTCAAGGTGCAGAACCACGCCCTGGTGTACGAGCCGGCGGTCCTGGAGGACGGCGTCTTCATCGGCCCCGCGGTGGTGCTGACCAACGACATGTATCCGCGCGCGGTCACGCCCGACGGTCGGATCAAGGGCGAACAGGACTGGCACGCACAGGGCGTGACGGTTCGTCAGGGCGCCGCCGTGGGCGCCAGGAGCGTGGTCGTGGCGGGCGTCACGATCGGCCGCTGGGCCCTGATCGCGGCGGGCGCCGTGGTCCACCGCGACGTCCCGGACTACGCCCTGATGGCCGGCGTACCGGCCCGCCGCATCAAGTGGGTGGGCCGCGCCGGCGTACCGCTGACCCCGACCGGCGACGGATCGTGGCGCTGCCCGGAGACGGGCGACCTGTTCACGGAGCGGGACGGCGAGCTGACGATGACGGCGGCGCAGCCGCGGCCCTGATCCGAAGGCAGGACCACGCCGCGCTCGCCGACTTCGCCGCAACCGAGGAACACGCGCCGGCGGTGGACCGGTTGGCCGACCGCCACGAACCGCCCCCGGCCGGCCGAGGAGGCCGGCGCCACGAGCGGCCTGCTGACCGTCGGCCCCGAGGCGGGCCACCTCCGCGACCTGGCCGATGCCTCCGGTGAGCGCCCACTCGTGGTGGCACTACCCCGAGTCGGGAGGTTGGCCGGATCGTGCCGGGTGGGTGCGGGCGCGGATCCTGGATCAGGCAACCGACCGACACCCCCACAGGAGCCGACTCGTGCGTTCATCGGCACGGCACACGCACCACCCTTCCCGACGACCCCGGATCGGCCGGCGCGGCACGGTCTCGGCCGTGGCGGCGCTGGCCGCCGGCCTGATCGTGGCGGGGGTGATGGCGCCGCCCGCGGCGTCGGCCGGCGGCCGGCCGGACGGCGTACAGCGCGGCTTGGACTCGCTGGTCGGGCCGGCGGGCTCCGTCGGTGCGCCGGGCGCGCTCGCAAGCGTGGCGGACCGGCACGGGCACACCCGTACGTACACCGCGGGCGTGGGCGACATCGCCACCGGCGCGAAGGTGCCCCGGGACGGCCGGGTCCGGGTCGGCAGCAACACCAAGGCGTTCACCGCGGTGGTGGTGCTGCAACTGGTCGGCGAGGGCAGGATCCGACTCGACGAGCCGATCGAGACCTACCTGCCGGGCGTGGTCCACGGCGACGGGATCGACGGGAACGTCATCACCGTCCGACACCTGCTCCAGCAGACCAGCGGGCTGCCCAACTACACCGAGTACAACCTGCAACTGCGCTACTACGAGCCGCGCGAGCTGGTGAACATCGCGCTGCGACACCCGGCCGACTTCGCGCCCGGCGAGAGCTGGAAGTACAGCAACACGAACTACGTCCTCGCGGGCATGCTCGTCGAGAAGGTGACCAGGCACCCCATCGCCCGAGAATTCGACCAACGCATCATCAAGCGCATCGGGTTGCGCGACACCTACTTCCCCGCCCCGCACGACAGCACCATCCGGGGCCCGCACCCCAGGGGCTACGACCGGGAGTCGCCGGGTGCCCCGCTGACCGACATCACCGAGATGGACCCGTCGTGGGCGTGGTCGGCGGGCCAGATGGTGTCCACCGACTCCGACCTGAACCGCTTCTACGGCAAGCTCCTGAAGGGCGACCTCCTCGAGCCGGCCCAACTCGCCGAGATGCGCGCCGACACCCGCCCGGCCGAGAAGACCTTCGGCCCCGGCGCCCGCTACGGCCTGGGTCTGGTCAGCAAGCCGCTGCCGTGCGGTGACGGCGGCGAGCTGTACTGGGGCCACGGCGGCAGCTTCCCGGGCTACGAAACCCGGGGCGGCGCCACCGACTCGGGCCGCGCGGCCAACGTGGCGGTCACCGTGCAACTCGGCGACGAGGCCGCCAGGCAGCGTGTCGACGACATCGTGACCGGGGCGCTCTGCCGGCGCTGAGCCCGGGCCTCCCGGGTGCGTCCGACGAGTCGGCGGTGGACGTGCGACTCGTCGGACGCCCCTGGGGCGTCGGGGTGCTCGGGCCGTCGGTCAGGCCGCGGCGCGGCGGCGCACGGTGCGTTCGAGGATTCCGAGGGTGGCCTTGAGCGCCGACTCGGGGACCACCGGGAAGGTGAGGCGCCGCTTCCACTCCTCGGCGAGTTCCGACCAGTCGTAGTAGGACGTCACGAGGGTGCCGCCCTCGGCCGGCTCCAACCGGTAGCCGTAGACGTGGCGGACGTGCGGTCGGATGCGGCCCTCGACGGTCCAGGCGATCTCCTCGTTCGGGACGAGCTTGGTGATCACGACCTCGACGTCGTACTTGCCCAGGGGGAAGTCCCCGAGGGCTTCCCGGTCCATGTGGACCACGAAGCGGTCGCCGGGGCGTTCCACCGGTCCGCCCTCGGCGTCGAGGAGCATTCCCGACGCGTCGATGTCCACGTGGCCCCGCGGGTCGGTCAGGATCGCGAAGACGGCTTCGGCGGGCGCCGGGACGAGGCGGGAGACCTCGACGCGTTCGCCGGCCTCGACCGGGACGATCTCCTCGCCCTCGCCCGGCGTTTGCGCCGTGGCGGTCAGGGTCGCGCGGCCGAGGGTGTGCCCGAACATGGTGAAGCCGAGCAGGGCCGGGGTGGCGTCGGCGGGGACGCCGATGGACTCGACGTCGAGCGCGTGTACGACCACGAGGTAGCGGTGCCGGCCGTGCCCGGCCGGCGGGGCGGCGCCGACGAAGCGGGCCGCGCGGGCGTCGTTGGGCAGTTGGAAGGCGCCCTCGGGCAGGCCCGAGCCGGTGTCGTCGCCCGCGCCCTCGGGGAGTTCGGTGACGCCGGCGGGGATGTCGGCGACCGCCCAGTGCCAGAAACCGGATCCGGTGGGGGCGTCGGGGTCGTGGATCGTGACGGCGTAGCTCTTGGTGCCTTCCGGCGCTCCGCTCCAGGAGAGATGCGGGGAGAGGTCCTTGCCGCCCGGCATGCCGAACATGCCCGAGAGCTGCGCGGGCGCCCAGGAAGCGCCGTTGGCGACGGAGGTGCTGGTCACGGTGAACGGGGCGGTCTCGGAGAGGCCGGTGAAGGGGTTATCGGTGCTCATGGATCGACGATAACACGGATAATCGATTATCTGGAGGATCGTCTATAGTGAGCGACGTGACCCAGACGTTCCCGGCCTCGCCCGCACCGGCGAAGCAGATGCTCTCCGAGCAGGTGTACGACTGCCTGCGCGACGCGATCATGCGCGGTTCGTATGCGCCGGGCGATGCGCTCAAGCCGCAGGAGCTCGCTCGGGCGCAGGGCGTGAGCCTGGCCGTCGTGCGCGAGGCGCTGGTGCGGTTGGTCGGCGAGGGGCTGGCGGACCGGCTGCCCAATCGAGGGTTCGCCGTGCCGGGTTTCTCGGATCGGCGGTGGCAGGAGGTCGCCGAGGCGCGCCGGGTCGTGGAACCGATCGTGCTGCGCATGTCCGTCGAGCGCGGCGACGTGGACTGGGAGGCGCGCGTACGGGCGGCGCACCACCGGCTGGCCCGCACTCCGCCCTACGACTCCGCCGAGGGCGAGTACTACAGCGCCGCTTGGGCAGAGGCACACCGGCTCTTCCACCGCACGCTGCTGGAGGGTTGTGGCAATCCGGTCCTGATGGAGACGTTCGATCGTATGTGGGTCGCAAGCGAGTTGGCCCGCCGCTGGTCGGCCTACCGCAACCCGGACCGCGACGGCATCGAGGAGCACCGCCGCCTGGAGGAGGCGGCCCTGGCCCGCGACGCGGACACGGCGGCCGAGGTCCTGACCACACACCTCACCCGAACCGCCGCGGCCCTGACCACGCCGGAAGGCTGATCGGGCTCCGATTCGTCACCGGGCCGACCTGTCGAATCGCGAAGCAGAAGGCGACGTGAGCGCGCACCGGAGAGTCGCCGCCCAGCGCCAGGAGCCGATGCCGACGAGGAAGAGCGCCCAGAACAGAAGCGACGTGTGCCCCACGGCCGTTGCCGTGAACGCGCGCGACTGCCGAGCGGACGACGAGGCCGAAGACGGCGTAGAAGTCGATCCCGGCCATGACCAGGGCGACCATCGACGAGAGGCCGCGGCCTTCGGACGCGACGCCGTAACCGTAGACCGTGGACGGCCCAGGAACGGCCCGGTCAGTGGGGCATGGCGTTCGAGTCGGGACCGACATGATCGGCACCGACAGCCATGGCGTACCAAAGCCACACGGGGACTTCCCGTCAGAGCGCGCGTTCGCCCCGAAGCCCCTGCAACAGCGCGCCCCACGCCGCCGGACCGATTTCCAGGTGGCCGCGCCGGCGGTCCTTGGTGTCACGGACACCGGTGGACGCTTCGAGCGGGGCCACTTCGACGCAGGCTTCCTGGTTCTGGCTGCGCACCGACTTGCGCCAGGCGTGGCTCTCTATGCTGCTCAAGAGTCTTCCAATCGTTCCGAGATCATGCGGCGGGATTCAGCTTCCGAACACGCAGCCTGGCCGAAGTACGCGAGATTTCGGCGATATCGCTTGATCGTGCGCGGGTCACTGAGAAGCTGGGATCCGCCTTCGTACTCGACATAGGCCACGGTCGCGCCCGCATCCGGCTGCGGATCCAACAAGGTCACCGTGCCGGTGAAGGCGGCGCCGGGAGCATCGTAGGGGACGATACGTAGGGATACGTTGGGCAGTTGGCCGAGGTCGAGCAGATACTGCAACTGCCGTTGCAAGGCTACGCGACCACAGAAGGCGTTCAGTAGTACCGACTCCGACAACGTAGCCAGAAGACTCACCGCGCCAGCCGTCACCACCTGCTGCCGCTGCCTACGGACGTCCAAGAGCATTTCGGCGTCTTCAGGGTCCGGAACGAACGCGCTCTGGAGCAGAGTTGCCTGCGCATAGCCCGGTGCCTGCATGAGACCCGGGATCAACATTGCCGCCACTTCGATGCTCGCGGCCTGTGATTCCAACAGGATCAACTCTTCGTACTGCGGTGAGAGGACGTCCTGATACCTGCCCCACCAGATTCCCGACTCCCCCGTCTCGACGCCCAGGAGGCGATCCAACCTCAAACGCATGGCCGAGGTCAGGCCGAGGGCCTCCGCGAGTGCATCGACGTGCTGCTTGCCGATCAGGGTCTTGTTCGTCTCCAAGCGCGACAACTTGCTCTTGTCCCACCCGACCCTGGTCGAGGCCGCCTCCACCGTGAGACCCCGCTCGACACGCAAGCGGCGTAGTTCCTCGCCAAGCTTCTTTTGATTCGCTGCGGGTCTCATGCGGGGGCCACTCCCTCATGTCCGGCAATCGGCGCCCGTCGGGCGATCACAACGGTACGCACTGCGCCGGAGACCGATGATTGTTGTTGCAACAACACATGTTGCATGTCAGTGTCGATCGTAACGGATGTTTCACCATCCGTGACCATCTGTCCGTGGTTGCTGCCTAGTGCTGCCGGTGATCGGCAGACAGGAGTGGAGGCATGCCACAAGCCGAATCGATCCCCGAGCCCGCGATGCCAAGGCGTCGACCCACCCAGGGCGCATGGATCCGCGACGGTCTCAGCGGCCTGTGCGGGGTCTGCGAATCGTCCACCAGCCAAACCGTGTTCGCCCGCACGCTCGCCGGCACGTCGTTCACGGCCCGCGCCGACGACGTGCGCGTCCTCTCACCCGACGCGGCGAAGGACGCGGTCTACACCCCACCGATCGAGCCAACCCTCTTCCCCATCAAAGGAGTTCACATGAGCCGGCTACCACTGGTCTGCGAGGGAGACATCGTCGAGCACGTGCACGAGGCTCAGCGCGAGGAGTATCCGGCCGGCCCCGTAGTCCTCACCGGCATCGGACTGGTCACCGTGCAACCCGCCAATGGCGCACCCAAATGGACCGTCGACCGCTGGGAGGTCCAACACGTCGCAGGGGAAACCCCCACGTCCGACTGACCCGCAGGTGGGCGGGTGACCGATTCCAAGCAGCGCCCGCCCACCTGCGACACCCGCAACCCCGAAGGGAAGCAATGGCATACGCACGATACCGAGAACAACCACCCGGCCGGTGTCCCAGTCGCCGACTCCGTTCACTCGTGCGATGGTTGCGCGCCGCGATCATGCACAGGCCCGGCCTCGCGAAACCGATCCGCCTCCTGACCGGCACCGTGCCACCCGACAAGGTCCCCGCCGATTGGCGAGCCCGCCTCCCCAACCCAGCCGACCGCATCGAATTCGGCCTCGCCCACGACTGATCGCGCCTTCGGCCCGGGGTGAGCAAGACGCGGCGGCGGGGGCGTGAGGTGAGCGAAGGGGGAGGCCAGGGTCGCGAGGTGAGCAGGACACGGCGGCCGAGTCGCGACGGGAGCGAAGGGGCGGGCCGGGGTCGCAAGGTGAGGAGCGGGCTGGGCCGGAGTCGCGACGGCGGCGAAGGGACGGGCCGGAGTCGCGACGGCGGCGGCGGCTTTTTGTTGGGCGCTTCGCGCCGGCTCGCGAGGCACCGCTTTTCTGCTCCCCCGCTTCGCTCCTCCGCAGAAAAGCGGCACCCCGCTCGCGGCTGTGCGCCCCTCCGCTTCGCTCCGGGTCGCCCAGCCTAAAAAACAAGCGGCGGCTCCGCCGCTCTCCGCGCTTCGCGCGTCGATCACCACCTCGGCCAGGGTCGTGGGCGCTGACGCGCCGACGGGATACACCAACGACTCGGCTCACCGGGCAAGGCCCACATCGCAGCAGTGGCCAGGCGGGGCGGGACCCGCGTCGTGTCGCGAGCCTGGCCTCCCCGCCCCTCACCCCCGTGGCGCGTCAGCGCCCACGAGAAGGGCCGCCCACGCGATCGACGCGCGCAGCGCGGAGAGCGGCGGAGCCGCCGCTTGTTTTTTTAGGCTGGGCGACCCGGAGCGAAGCGGAGGGGCGCACAGCCGCGAGCGGGGGGCCACTTTTTCTCGGAGGAGCGAAGCGGGGGAGAGAAAAAGTGGCCCCCCGCGAGCCGGCGCGAAGCGCCCAATAAAAAGCCGCCGCCGCCACCACGACCCCGGCCCACCTGGTCACTCCCGTCACGACCCCGGCCCCAGCCCGCTCCCCACCTCACGACCCCGGCGGCCCCCTTCGCTCCGTCACGACCCGGCCCCAGCCCGCTCCTCACCTCACGACCCCGGCGGCCCCTTCGCCCTTCTCACGACCCCGGCTGCCACGTCTTCCTCACCTCGCGACCCCGGCCCACCCCTTCGCTCCCGTTGCGACCCCGGCCCAGCCCGCTGCTCACCTCACGACTCCGGCTCACCCCTTTGCCCTCCTCACGACCCCAGCCCAGCCCGCTGCCCACCTCTCAACTCCGACCCACCGCCTCGCCCACCCCACCACCCCACCCATCACCAACCACCCGCCACCGCCACCAACCACCCGTCACCCACACCCCCAACAGCACCCTCCAATCATCCCGTTCAAAATAAGTCCGACGCATATCGTCTACAACAAAACTATCTGCTAACGTCTCTCTTGCCACCGGACACCCCGGCGCCACCCCGGGCCACCCCACCGCCCCACCGCCCCACCACACAAGGAGACACAAACCCATGGCACTGTCGGCCGCCACCGCAAAAACGCCGCCGCGCCACCCCGCGCGTATCCGCGCGGCCTCGCCCTCACCCTCCTCTGCGCCGGCATGCTGATGGTGATCCTGGACGGCACGATCGTGACCGTCGCGCTTCCCTCGATCGGCGCGGACCTCGGGTTCTCGTCGGCCGATCTCGCCTGGGTCATGAACATCTACATGATCGCCTTCGGCGGCCTGCTGCTCCTCGCCGGACGGCTCGGGGACCTCTTCGGGCGCAAGCGCATGTTCCTGGCCGGGCTCGCCGTCTTCACCGTCGCGTCGCTGCTGTGCGGCGTGGCCACGAGTCCCGAGATGTTGCTCGCGGCGCGGTTCCTCCAAGGCGCCGGAGGCGCGATGGCGTCCGCCGTCAGTCTCGGGATGATCGTCACGCTCTACCCCGAACCCGCCGAACAGGGCAAGGCCATCGGCGCGTTCAGCTTCATCGGTGCTGCGGGTGCGTCCCTGGGTCTGGTGCTCGGCGGTGTGCTCACCGAGGCGGCGAACTGGCACTGGATCTTCCTGGTCAACCTCCCGATCGGCGCCGTCACCCTGCTCCTGGCGACCCGCGTCCTGGATGCCGACACCCCCGCCGCCGGCGGTCGCGGCAGGGCCGACATCGTCGGGGCCGTCCTGGTCACCGGCGGGCTGATGTTGCTGGTGTACGCCGTGGTGAAGGCCGAGGCGTACGGGTGGGGCTCGGCCAAGACCTGGGCGCTGCTTGCCGGTTCCTTCGCACTGCTGGCGCTGTTCATCCTCCGGCAGGCCCGCGTCGCGGCGCCGCTGCTGCCGCTGCGCACCTTCCGCTCCCGCAACGTGAGCGGCGCGAACGCCCTCCAAGTGCTGACGATCGCGGCCATGTTCGGCTTCCAGGTGCTGGTCGTCCTCTACATGCAGCACGTCCTCGGCTTCGGGGCGGCCAAGACCGGCTGGGCGATGTTCCCGACCGCGCTCGCCATCGGCGTCGTCTCCCTCGGCGTCTCCGCTCGCGTCATCGGCCGCTTCGGCGCCCGGAACGTGCTGGTCGTCGGACTGCTCATGCTCACCGCCGGCATGGCCTACCTGGCCCGCGTCCCGGTCGACGGCTCGTACCTGATCGACCTGCTCCCGGTGTTCGTCCTGATCAGCGGCGGCGGCCTGGTCCTGCCCGCGCTCGCCACGTTGGCGATGTCCGGTGCCCGGCCCGAGGAGGCGGGCGTGGTCTCCGGCCTGTTCAACACGACCCAGCAGATCGGCGGGGCCCTGGGCGTCGCGCTGCTGAACACCCTCTCCACCTCCCGCGCCGACACCCTCGCGGGGGAGGGCAAGTCCGCCGCCGAGGCCCTGACCGGCGGCTTCCACCTGGCGTTCACGGTGGGCACGGTCCTACTCGCGGCGTCGGCGATCATCGCCATGCTGGTGCTCCGCACCCCGCCCACGACCGTCGTCGCCGGCAACGCCGCTGCCCCGGAGACCGACGAGGCCGCGACGACCACCCCGGCCGTCCACGTCGGCTGACGAGAAGCCCCGCCCACTCCGAACGACACGATCCCCGCCGAGAGGTCTCGGTGGGGGATCGTGTCGTTCCGTGACGCGTCGACCCGACGGGGTCGAGCCGAGCGCCTACTTCGGCAGGTTGCGGGCCATCACGATGCGCTGGACCTGGTTGGTGCCCTCGTAGATCTGGGTGATCTTCGCGTCGCGCATCATGCGCTCCAGCGGGTAGTCACGTGTGTAGCCGTAGCCGCCGAGCAACTGCACCGCGTCGACGGTGATCTCCATCGCCGCGTCCGACGCGAAGCACTTGGCCGCGGCGCCGTGGAAGGTCAGGTCCGCGTCGCCGCGCTCGGACTTGGCCGCCGCCGCGTAGGTGAGCTGCCGGGCCGCCTCCAGCTTCATCGCCATGTCCGCCAGCATGAACTGGATGCCCTGGAAGTCGGCGATCGGCTTGCCGAACTGCTTCCGCTCCCGCACATACCCCTTGGCATAGTCCAGCGCACCCTGCGCGATGCCCAGCGCCTGCGCCGCGATCGTCACGCGCGTGTGGTCGAGCGTCTTCATCGCGGTGGCGAAGCCCGTACCCTCCTCGCCGATGATCCGGTCGGCCGGGATGCGCACATTGTCGAGGTAGACCTCGCGCGTCGGCGAGCCCTTGATCCCGAGCTTCTTCTCCGGGGCGCCGAACGACACACCCTCGTCCGACTTCTCCACCACGAACGCCGAGATGCCCTTGGAGCGCTTCTCCGGGTCGGTCACGGCCATCACCGTGTAGAACTCGGACACGCCCGCGTTGGTGATCCAGCGCTTGACGCCGTCGAGCACCCACGAGTCGCCGTCGCGCACCGCGCGGGTCTTCATCGCCGCCGCGTCCGACCCCGCCTCCGGCTCGGACAGGCAGTAGGAGAACATGCCGTCGCCGCGCGCCACCGCGCCGAGGTAGCGCCGCTTCAGGTCCTCGGACCCGGCCAGCATCACCGGCATGCTGCCCAGCTTGTTCACCGCCGGAATCAGCGACGAGGACGCGCACACCCGGGCGACCTCCTCGATCACGATCACGGTGGCGAGCGCGTCGGCGCCCGCGCCGCCGTACTCCTCGGGGACGTGGACCGCATGGAGATCGTTCGCGGTGAGCGCGTCGAGCGCTTCCTGCGGAAACCGCGACTGCTCGTCGACCTCTGCGGCGAACGGGGCGATCTTCGCCTCGGCGAGTGCGCGAACCGACTCGCGGAGCATGTCGTGCTCCTCGGAGACGCGGAACAGGTCGAAGTCTTTACGTCCGGCCACGGGTGCCTACCTCTCGGGACTGAAGGGCTGCGGAGGATGCCTGTTTTATTACCGCTCAGTAAACAACACGGACGCCCACAATTATTCAGCCGCACGTCGTCGAACCTCGCACCGGGACGGCCACGGTTCGGCGACGATGCCCCGGGCCCGGCCGATACGATCCAGATTCGATCCGGATCCCACCCATTCCTCCGACGAAGAAGTCAGGTGACGTACGTGGCACCCCGCATCACGGTCATCGGTACCGGCTACCTGGGCGCCACGCACGCGGCGTGCATGGCCGAACTCGGCTTCGAGGTCCTGGGGATGGACGTGGACCCGGACAAGGTGGCCACCCTCGCGAGCGGCCGGATCCCGTTCTGGGAGCCGGAGCTGGAGGAGCTGATGGCCCCGCACGTCGCCTCCGGCCGGCTGCGCTTCACCACCGACGTCGCCGAGCTGGCCGCGTTCGGCGACGTGCACTTCGTCTGCGTGAACACGCCGCAGCGCAAGGGCGAGTTCGCCGCCGACGTGTCCTACGTCGACGCGGCCGTGAACGCGCTCGCCCCGCTCCTGGAGCGGCCCTGCCTGATCGTCGGCAAGTCCACGGTCCCGGTCGGCACCGCCGATCGGCTGGCGAGCCGGATCGCCGAGTTGGCCCCCGTGGGCGCCGCGGCCGAGTTGGCCTGGAACCCCGAGTTCCTGCGCGAGGGCTTCGCCGTCCGGGACACCCTGCACCCGGACCGGCTCGTGATCGGCGTGCGCTCGCGGGCGGCCGAGGACTCGCTGCGCGAGGTGTACGCGTCCCTGCTCGCCGAGGGTGTGCCGCTCGTGGTGACCGACTTCGCCACCTCGGAGCTGGTCAAGACCGCCGCCAACTCGTTCCTGGCCACCAAGATCTCCTTCATCAACGCGATGGCCGAGGTCTGCGAGGCGGCCGGCGCCGACGTCGAGCAGTTGTCCGAGGCGCTCGCCTTCGACCCCCGGATCAACGGCCGCTTCCTCAAGGCCGGGCTCGGCTTCGGCGGCGGTTGCCTGCCCAAGGACATCCGCGCCTTCATGGCCCGGGCCGGCGAATTGGGCGCCGACCAGGCGCTCACCTTCCTGCGCGAGGTGGACGCGATCAACATGCGCCGCCGCTTCCGGATGGTCGACCTCGCCCGCGAGCAGTGCGACGGCAGCTTCCTGGGCCGCCGGGTCGCGGTGTTCGGGGCGGCCTTCAAGCCGAACTCCGACGACATCCGCGACTCGCCCGCGCTCAACGTCGCCGCCCAGGTACAGCTCCAGGGCGGCGAGGTGACCGTGTACGACCCCAAGGCGATGGACAACGCCCGCAAGATGTACCCGGGCCTGACCTTCGCGGAGACCGCCTTCGACGCGGCCCGCGGCGCGCACGTGGTGCTCCATCTGACCGAGTGGGCGGAGTTCCGCGAGATGGATCCGGCCGAGCTGGGCGGGATCGTCGCGCAGCGGCGCGTACTCGACGGGCGCAATGCCCTCGACCCGGTGCGCTGGCGCGGCGCAGGATGGACGTACCGGGCTCTCGGTCGCCCCTGAGTAGCGAGCCCGCCCCGGGGGCACACTCACCGGGCCGACGGCGCCGCGCCGTCCGTCTGTCGGGGGGCACCGCGAGCAGCGAGACAAGACTGCGAGGTCATCAGCATGCCTTACGGCGACGAGGCCACGATCCGACGGATCCTCGACACGCACACCTGGGCGGTGGTGGGGCTCAGCACCAACTCCCACCGCGCCGCATACGGAGTAGCCGCGTTCCTCCGTCAGTGGGGAAAGCGCGTGGTGCCCGTGCACCCCAAGGCGGAGACCGTGCACGGCGAGCCGGGCTACGCCACGCTCGCCGAGATCCCGTTCCCGGTCGACGTGGTCGACGTGTTCGTGAACTCGAACCAGGCCGGCGATATCGCCGACCAGGCCGTCAAGATCGGCGCGAAGGCCGTCTGGTTCCAGTTGGACGTGATCGACGAGCAGGCCTACCAGCGGGTCCGCGACGCGGGACTGGACATGGTGATGGACCGCTGCTCGGCGGTGGAGCTCCAGCGCATCACCATGACGGGCACGGGCCCCGGCCCGGCCTGAGCCGCCCGACACCGGGCCCCGGGCACCCGCTCGGGCCCCGGTGGGCGGCCACCACCCGGCCACCACCCGGGATCGACTACGGCCGGCTACGACCCGATCCGCTCGCGCAGCTTGCGGCCCTTCTCGGTCGCCTGCGCCTTCAGCTCCGCCTGGAACTCGCCCATCCGGGCCAGCAGCGCCGGATCGTGCGCGGCCAGGATCCGTACCGCCAGCAGCCCCGCGTTGCGCGCTCCGCCGATCGAGACGGTCGCCACCGGCACGCCGGCCGGCATCTGCACGATGGACAGCAGCGAGTCCATGCCGTCCAGGTACTTCAGCGGCACCGGTACGCCGATCACCGGCAGCGGGGTGACCGAGGCGAGCATCCCGGGCAGGTGCGCGGCGCCGCCCGCGCCGGCGATGATCACCTTCAGGCCGCGCCCGGCGGCGTCGGTGCCGTACGCGATCATCTCCTGCGGCATCCGGTGCGCGGAGACCACGTCGGCCTCGTAGCCGATCCCGAACTCGTCCATGACCTGCGCGGCGAGTTCCATCACCGGCCAGTCCGAGTCGGACCCCATGACGATGCCGACGACGGGCTGCGTGCTCATTCGGTGATGTCCCCTCGGAGGTAGTCGGCGGCGTGCCGGGCGCGCTCGCGCACGTCGGCCAGGTCGTCGCCGCTCACGGTGACGTGTCCGACCTTGCGGCCGGGCTTCACGTCCTTGCCGTACATGTGCACCTTGACCCCGGGATCGCGGGCCATCACGTGCAGGAACGGGCGGTACATGTCGGTGTAGTCGCCGCCGAGCACGTTGACCATCACCGTCCACGGCGCCCGGGCGCGCGGGTCGCCCAGCGGCAGGTCGAGCACCGCGCGCAGGTGGTTCTCGAACTGCGAGGTGACCGCGCCGTCGATGCTCCAGTGCCCGCTGTTGTGCGGACGCATGGCCAGCTCGTTGACCAGGATCCGGCCGTCGGCGGTCTCGAACAGCTCGACCGCCAGGTGCCCGGTCACGTCCAGCTCGCCCGCGATGGACAGGGCGATCCGCTGGGCCTCGACCGCGCGCTCCTCGCTCAGGTCGGGCGCGGGCGCGATCACCTCGCGGCAGACCCCGTCCACCTGGATCGACTCGACCACGGGGTAGGCCACCGCCTGGCCGTGCGGCGAACGCACCACGCAGGCCGCCAGCTCGCGGGTGAAGTCCACCTTCTCCTCGGCCAGCACGGGCACCCCGGCCGCGAACGGCACGGCCGCCTCGTCCCGGTCCCGGACGATCCACACGCCCTTGCCGTCGTAGCCGCCGCGCGTGGTCTTGAGCACCACCGGCCAGCCGCCCACCTCGGCCGCGAACGCCGCGACCTCCGCCGGGTCGGCCACGATCCGGTTGCGCGGGCACGGCACGCCGATCTCGGCCAGCCTGGCCCGCATCACGCCCTTGTCCTGGGCGTGCACGAGCGCGCGCGAGCTCGGCCGCACGGCGACGCCGTCGGCCTCCAATGCCTCCAGGAGCGCGGTGGGCACCTGCTCGTGGTCGAAGGTGACCACGGCGCAGTCCTGCGCGAAGCGGCGCAGGTCGGCGAGATCGTCCTCACTGCCGAGCACGACGTCGCCGACCACCTGGGCCGCGGATTCGGACGGGGATGCGGCGAGTACGCGAAAGCGGGCGCCGAGCGGGATTGCGGCCTGGTGCGTCATGCGGGCGAGCTGGCCGCCGCCGACCATGCCGACGACTGGGAACGTCACGGGGGAAGGGTACCGACCCGCCGCGGACACTCGCGGCGCCGGGCGGCGCGGAGCCGGTCGCGGGCGACGTGTGCCACACGTGGCACGGGATGTTCCGGTAAAGAGTGTGCAACGGGAGGGAGACCGCGCGCCGATGTCGAACGGCCGCGACGGCTACCCTCGTCGAGTGAGTCGTCAAGTCGGTAGCACCCGTGGTGCCAGAGGAGCGTCCGTGCCTTCGCCCGTCGACGCCCCGTCCGAGGGGGCCGCCGGACCGCCGGCGAGCCGGATCGCCCGGGTGCGCTCCGAGGTCACCCAGTTCCTCGTCGCGGGCGGCCTGGCCTACGCGGTGGACGTCCTCGTGTTCAACCTGTGCCTGTCCCTGGGGATGGGCGGCGTCGGCGCGAAGATCACGTCCTCGATCCCGGCGACGATCGTCGCGTACGTCGGTAACCGATACTGGACGTATCGGCATCGGGACCGCACCGGCGTCGGACGCGAGTACACGCTCTTCTTCGTGTTCAGCGCGATCGCGGCGGGCATCCAGGCGTCGAGCGTGTTCGTGTCGCACACCCTGATGGGCTACGAGAGCAAGCTCGCCGACAACATCTCGGCGAACATCGTCGGTATGGCTCTCGGCACGCTGTTTCGCTTCTGGGCATTCCGCACGTGGGTGTTCAAGCACAAACGGCCGGATCCCGCACCGGTCGCCGAAGGTGGCATGTCGTGAAGGCGCTCCGGAATTGGTACGACCGGGTCGGACACCTGCTGCACGAAACGCTGAAGTTCGGCGCCGTCGGCGGGTTCGGCGTGGTCGTCAACGTGATCGTGTTCAACTTGTGTCGTGACCATCTGGGTCTGGCCTCGGTGCGCTCGTCGGTGATCTCGACGGCGGTCGCGATCGTGGTGAACTACCTCGGCAACCGCTACTGGGCCTTCCGGCACCGCACCTCCGACGACAGTCGGCGCGAGTTCGTGCTGTTCATGGTGTTCAGCGGGGTCGGCATGGCGATCGAGGCCGGCACCGTGGCGATCTCGCACTACTGGCTCGGCCACACCTCGCTGCTCGCGGACAACATCGCGAAGTACGCGGTCGGCCTGCCGCTCGGCACCCTGTTCCGGTTCTGGTCGTATCGCACGTGGGTGTTCACCGGCACCCGCGAGATCGACCGCAAGCCGGTCCGGGTGGTCGCGCCGCCGGGCGAGGAGGACGCGGACGATCGGCCGGCGGGACCCGCCGGCACCCGACTGGTCACCGAGGCCGCGCGGCTGGTCGAGGACGAGAGCGAGACCTCCCGGGCCTGAACCCGGCCCGCACCTCCCCCGCGCCCGGCCCCGCGCGATTTCCTCGCGCACCCCGTATCCCGCGCCGCGCCCGACCCCGACGCGACGAACCGTCAACTGTGCGGTTCCTCCGGGTGGGCCGCCAGGAACACCGCGAACACCGGCGGTCGCTGCTGGAGCAGTTCCAACCGCCCCCCGTCGGCCTCGGCCAGATCCCGGGCCACCGCGAGTCCCAGGCCGGTCGAGTTGTGGCCGCTGACCGCCCGCTCGAATACCCGCGCCCCCAGCTCGTCGGGCACTCCCGTGCCCTCGTCCTCCACCTCGACCACCACGGACGTCCCGGTGATCCGGGTCCGGATGTTCACCCCGCCCGCGCCGTGCATCAGCGTGTTCTCCACCAGCGTGGCCAGCACCTGGGACAGCGCGCCCGGCGTGGCCACCGCGGTCAGCCCGCGCTCGCCCTCGACCCGGATGCTGCGGCGGGCCTCGCGGAAGTTGGGCCGCCACTCGTCGATCTGCTGCTGGATCACGTCGTCCACCCGGACGGTGACCGCGGAGATGTTGCGCGGGTCGCGCCCGCCGCTGCCGCGCCGACTGCTGGTCAGCAGCCGCTGCACCACGTCGGTCAGCCGCTCGACCTGGGAGAGCGCGATCGCCGCCTCCTCCTTGACGATCTCCGGGTCCTCGGTGGCGATGATCTCCTCGAGGCGCATGGACAGCGCGGTCAGCGGGGTGCGCAGCTGATGCGAGGCGTCGGCGGCCAGCCGACGCTCCGCGGTGAGCATCCTGGCGATCCGCTCGGCGCTCTGGTCCAGCACCTCGGCGACCCGGTCCAGCTCGGGCACGCCGTAACGGCGGTGCCGGGGCCTGGGGTCGCCCGAGCCCAGGCGTTCGGCGGTCTCGGCCAGGTCGGTCAGCGGACGGGCCAGTCGGCGGGCCTGCCAGACCGCGAGGGCGGCGGCGGCCGCGACCGCGAGCAGCGCCACGCCCAGGATCAGCAGCAGCGATTCGCGGATCTTGGTGGTCACCCGCTCACGCGGCTCGCCGACGGTGACCGAGTCGCCCATCTCGCCGGGCATGGTCTTCTCGAAGACCCGGCCGCTCGGCTTGTCGCCGATCACCAGCGGGGGATCGCCCGGCAGCCGCACGATCGCGTAGCGATGCGGCTCGACCTGGCGGCGCAGCAGCGCGGCGTCGGAGTGTTCGCCGGAGGCCATCCGCAGTTCGACGACCTCCAGGATGCGGGCGGCCTCCGCCTTGAGGCTGTCGCCCGCGGTGTTCTCGATCGCGTGCGTCTCGACGAACGCCAGCGGCACGCCGAGTACGGCGACGACGACCAGGACCACGCCGAGCGTGGTGTTGATGAGCCTGCGACGCAAGGTGGATCCCGTCAGCTTTTCGAGGTCGGCTCGCGCGAGGTCGGCCCGGCTCCGGCTCAGCTCTTCTCGAAGCGGAAGCCCACGCCGCGCACGGTGGTGATGTAGCGGGGGTTGCCCGCGTCGTCGCCGAGCTTCTTGCGCAACCAGGAGATGTGCATGTCGAGCGTCTTGGTGGAGCTCCACCAGGTGGTGTCCCAGACCTCGCGCATCAGCTGGTCGCGGGTGACCACCCGGCCCGCGTCGCGCACGAGCACGCGCAGCAGGTCGAACTCCTTGGCGGTGAGCTGCAACTCCTCCTCGCCGATCCAGGCGCGGTGCGAGTCGACGTCGATCCGCACGCCGTGCACACCCTGGCCGACGTCGGCCGCGCCGCGCCGCAGCAGCGCGCGCACGCGCGCGAGCAGTTCGGCGAGCCGGAAGGGCTTGGTGACGTAGTCGTCGGCACCGGCGTCGAGGCCGACCACCGTGTCCACTTCGTCGGCGCGCGCGGTCAGGACGAGCACCGGGAAGCCGTGCCCCTCGGCGCGCAGCCGTCGGCACACCTCCAGGCCGTCCATGCCGGGCAGACCGAGGTCGAGGACGAGCAGGTCCACCCCACTCTGCGCGGCGCATTCGAGAGCGCTTGGGCCGTCCTCGCGCACCTCGACCTCGTAGCCCTCTCGGCGCAACGCACGCGCGAGTGGTTCGGAGATGGATGCGTCGTCCTCGGCGAGCAGTACGCGGGTCATGACCTTGATGTTACTGACGCGGGGGCGCCGCGTTGACGAGCTCCGTACGACCGGATCGGGGGAGCCCGGGATCGGCGGACATTTTTCGCCGACCGCGGGACGGCGTACCGGCGCGCGGAGGGCGGGGCTTACCTCACCATTCGTCGTCTTTGTGGCGACGCCAGGAGAACACCATCGTGGACGCGGCCATCAACAGGATCAGCCCGCCGGCGACGATCCAGATGATCGTTCCGCCGGAGATCTCGCCGTCGTCGCCGCCTCGACTCTCCACCATCGCGTCGGGGCCGCGCGCCGCGCTCGCGGTCGGGTCCTGGGTACGCTCCGGCGGGGCCTGGACGGACGCCTGGCCCGATGCCGGGGGTGATCCGGCCGTCGGGTCGCCCGGAGTGGCGGAGGGGCCGTCCGGGGCCGCTCCCCCGAGGTCGACCCGCAGCGTCATCGCGGGCGGCGCGGGCGCGGTCGGGAAGCACGTGGTGATCTGGTCGCCGAAGATCGCGGTGGTGGTGACCATCTTGCCGGGGGCGATCCGGATGTCGCCCCTGGCGTCGAGCGGCACGGTGATCTCGCCCTCGTACGGCGGCACCACGATCAGCGCGGGCGTACCGGGGATGTCCACGCGCATCTTCGGTCCCTGGAGCGTGAGTTCGCCGCTCGCGCCGCCGGAGAGGACGAGCTGGATCGAGGGGGTCAGCGGGGTGCCGGGGAACGGCAGCGGGCTGGTGGCGGGGCTGCCGCCGAGGGTGACCTTGATCCGCGCCTTCTCCCCCGGGCGGACCGGGTCGGTGGGGCCGTCGAGGGATATCTGCTGTGGACCGTCCACGGCGGGCTGGTCCAGCGGGATGACGCAGTGCACCGGCACGGTCAGCGGTTCCGCCGCGGCGGGCGCGGCGAGCGCGAGCACCGGGCCGACCGCGCAGACCAGGGCGAGGGCGGCGCCGGCCGGGCGTGAAGCCGAGAGAGCCATCGGAGGTCGCGTTCCTTCTCGTGGGCGACGAACGGGAGTCGGGGCGGGGCGGGATACAGGCGAAGGGTCCCCCGGCCGGGTGAGGACCGGCAAGGGGACCCTTCGCATGCGCTTTCGGTTCGGGCCGGATTCGGTCATGGTGCCCGGAACCGACCGGAACCGACCGGACGTCAGACCTGGTTGCGGATCCGGCGACGGTAGGGCACGAACAACATCAGCGCGATCGCGGCGAGCACGGCGGTGCCGGCCGCCATCGCGAACGCGGTCATGCCGCCGCCGGAGGCGCCGGTGTGCGCGAGGTCACCGGTGCTGCCGCCGGTGGAGCTGCTGCCGCCGTTGGTGCCGACGTTGCCCGTGGGGGACTGGGTCAGCGTGGGCGGCGGGGTGCCGGCGTCGCCCTTGGCCTTGAGGGTGGCCGAGACGTCGGTGTGGGTGACCGTGCAGGTGGTGGTGGACTTGGCGTTGATGGAGCCCAGCGACGCCTTGGTCGCGATCTTCAACTGGCCCGGCGTGAAGGTGTAGTCGCCGCCGCCCCACACGTCGAACTTGCCGGTGATCGGCCCGTCCACCTTCAGCGGGTCACCCCCGTTGACCTTGACCGCCTTCTCCGGGCCGACCAGGTCCAGCGGTACCTTGGTCGAGCCCTGCGCCACGTCGATGGTGATCGTGGGCACGAACTTCAGGTCGATGTCGCTGCCGGGCAGGCTCGACGGCGCCTTGCCGACCAGGTTGTCCTTGAACGAGGCCGAGATGTCCAGCTTGGCGCCCTTCGTGGCGGTGCTGGGCACGGTGACGGTGATTCCGTAGGTCGCCGTCGTGTCCGGGATCTCGACCGGGAAGTCCTCGACCACCGTCTTGCAGGTGTAGTCGACGTTGATCTCCTTGCCGTTGGGCGGGCCGGGCGGCTCGGCCGATGTGGACGTGCTCGGCGAGGCGGAGGCCGAGGTGGACGGGGAAGCCGACGTGGAAGGGGAGGCCGAGGTGCTCGGGGACGGCGAGTTGGACGGGGTGGTCTTGTCCACATTGAGGCTGAGGAACTTCGGCGACGTCTTGGGCTCGCACTCGACCTTGGCGCCGGCGTTGAGCGTCAGGTGACCAAGGGTGAGGTCGAGACTGCCGTCGGTGGCGTTCGCGGGCACCGCGACCTTGGCGTCGAACGGCGGGACCTTGATCGGCTGCCCCTTGACCAGGGCGGGCAGTTTGCCCGGGTCCCCGGTGATCTTCACCGGGGAGGTGGACGCACCCGTGGCGGACGTGTCGAACAGCGCGGAGAAGCCCACGCCGGCCTGGAAGTCCAGCGGCGCCGGCACGGTTTCGCCCATGTCCACCTTGATCGTGGCGTCCTGCCCGGGAGCCACCTTGGCGGGCGCCTCCAGCTTGAACGTCAGATCCAGGGTGATGGGGTCGTCCATACCGATCCCCTTGGGGAACGTACAGGTCATCTTGACCGTGGACGTCGAACTCGTCCCGGCGGCCTGCGCGCTCGGCGCGAACACGAACATGCCCCCGCCGCCGGCGACCAGCATGCCGCCGATCGCCGTCATGGCGAGTCTTGTCTTGGCCTTGCTCATCAGGTTGTGCTCCCTTCGTCGGGGCGGGACCCACCCCGTCGTTTCGGTCAGCTGAGCGTGAGCGTCAAAGTCGCCGAATAGCTCTCGGCCGACGTGTTGCGGTCGGGCAGACGCAGGGTCAGATCCGCGCCGACATCGAATTCACCCCCTGTGACACCCGGTGAGGACGAGGTGGAGCAGAGGGTCGCGGTACGGCTCGACGAGGTCCGGTTTCCGGGCTTCGCCGAGCTGGGATACGGGCCGCGCCCCGGATGTGGCGTGCAGTACGGCTCCCAGACGAGGTTGTGCGCCTCGATCCGGGAACCGTCCTCCGCGCGGAAGTCGGACATCGCGCCGGTGAGGGTCCACCCGTTGCGCGAACCGCGGAAGTCCTGGACGAGCATCGGGTTGAGCGCGCCCCTGGCGGTGCCGGTGCCGCGGTCCACGACGAGCCGGCTCTGCCCGGCGTTCGGGGTGCTGACCGCCAGCGGGCCCGGGTTGACGTTGCCGTCCACCCGGTCGGGGGTACGCGGTTGCTCGATCCTGGTGTCCCAATCGAGGTCCCCGCCACCCGTGCCGCCGGTCGTGCCGGTCCCGCCGCCGCTCGTACCGCCGCCGCCGGCGGGGCCGGAGCCGGACGGATCCGTCCCGGTCGAACCGGCGGACGGCGGGGCGGAGTTCGTGTCCGCGCCGGCGGTCGGCACGGGGCGGAACGAACCGCCGCCGCCCGGTCCGGCCTGGTCGCTGACATCGGTACGCGACGCCCCGAACTCGCCGCCGGGGCCGTAGTGGAACACCAGCACGGTGCCCACCACGAGCGGAATCGCGATGAGGGCGCCGACGCCCTTGCCGGGTCGCGGGGTCATCGATCCCCTCCCCCGGACTCCCCGGCGCGGGGATCATCGTCGCCGCCGGGCGCGGAGTCCGCGTACAGCGGACCGCCGATGGCCATCGTCTCGACCATCGAGCGCATCGGGCGCTTGCTCGGGTCGACCGGCTCGACGTCGGTCCCGGCCGGGCGGCGGTTCGCCGGGAGGTGATCCGCCGCGCCGCCATCCGCCTCGCCCTCGACCGGCTTGCGGTTCCCGGTCGTGCGCAACGAGGAGCCGGGCAGGCCCACTTCACGCTCGCGCTCGGCGGTGCGCCGGGCCCGCTGCTCGCCGACCAGTTCGACGACACGCACGAACAGCCGCCAGGCCGCCACCGGGACCACGATCACCAGGAGCGCGCCGAAGATGTACACGCCCCACGGGCGGCCGACCTCCAGGGCCTGTTCGTCCACGATCTGGTTGTCGTAGGTCACCCGCCAGCTGAACGTGCCGTGTTGGCGGGGGTTCAGCTCCACGGGGAGCGAGATGGTGGTGCGCTGTCCGGGCGCGATGGTGACGTGCGACTCGTAGTCCTCCCAGGTCGGGGCGTACACGCCTTCGTAGAAGCCGATCCGGAAGGTCGGGTTGATGATCGCGGTCTGGCCCATGTTGCCGACCTCGATCCGGAACCGGCGCTGCACCGGTGAGCCGAACCAGGTGAAGATCGAGTCCTCGCCGACCATGGCGCTGTCGATGAAGACCAGCCGACCGGGCGTCTTGACCGTCACCGGCAGCGGCGCGTACGGCGCGCCGTCGATCTCCAGCGGCACGCTCGCGTCCTTCGGCGGGCCGTTCATGATCACCGCGATGCGGACCACACACGGACACGGGGACGGCGGGATCGCGGCGGTCAGCGTGATCGAGATGTTGCCGCCGGCGTCGGCCGTTCCGCTCGCGGCACTGGCGGCGGCGCAGTTGACGGTGCCGCGCAGGCCGTTCTCGCCGCAGATGCTTGCCTGGACCAGGGATCCGGGGGTCCAGTCGCCACCGACGACCGAGACCTTGTCCCCGGCCGCGACCTTGCCCGGGTCGATCGACGCGCTCGGTCCCGCTCCCGGCGGCGGGGGGTCGGCGGCACGCGCGGGCGCCGTGCCGCCCAGGGCTATGCAGCCCAGGAGCAACACGGCGATCAGCGCGAGCGCGGCCCCGCGGGGGCGGACGACTCGAACCACGTGACGGACCCGGTTGGCCAGGATCAACGGCCGACCCCCGCGGAGTCGGCGGAGCCGTCGGCAACGGACGCGCTCGCGCGGTCCCCGACGGGCACGGACTCGGCGGCGGCCCGCTCGCCGGCCTCGCCCGAAGCCGCGGACTCGGCCCCCGTCGCCGCAACGGCTTCGGCCGGCGACACGGTTCCGACCGCAGCGGCCTCGGAAATCGCTTCGGTCGGCAGCGCGGCGGCGGACGTGGGCGCCCCGGAAGCCGCTTCGGCCGGCGGCGCCGCAGCGGCTGCGGAGTCGGATGCCGCCACGGTCTCGGGCGCCGCTCCGGAACCGGCCGGTTGCGCGGCAGCGGATTCGGCGCCGGGCGCAACCGCGGCCGCGGGAGCCGCTGTTGCGTCGGCGGCGGCATCGGCGTCGGGTTCGGCCGCGTCGCCCGAGCCCTGGGCGGACCGCTTCGCGGCGGGAGCCGCCGCCTCGTCCGCGACCGGTGCGTCACCGGACGAATCGGCGACAGCCGCCTCGGCGTTGGCCGGCGTACCCTCGGCCGCCTTCGCGTCCACAACCGGGGCCGAACCCGCTTCGGCCGACGCCGACTCGGCCGCAACGGCCCTGCCCTCGTCGCCCGACCCGACCTTGTCCGGCTTGTCCGCAGCCGCAGCACCCTCCGCCTGCTCAGCCCCGGCCGCGCCGGCCCCGGCCTCGTGCGCCGCCGGCTCACCCGCTTCTGCCTTCGCGGGTTCGACCGGCTTCGCCGGTTCCTCCGTCGCGGGCACACCCGACGACTCGGCCGACGCCGCAGTCACACCCGGTGCGGCGGACGCCGTGGACGCGGCCGGAATCGGCGGCAGCACCGTCGTGTCGTCGTTCGGCCCCACCGGCCCGTTCGGCACGGCCGGGTCCCCGCCCTTGCCCTTGCGCCCGTTGCGCCACAGGCCCCAGCCGAGACCGGCGAGGATCAGGATCGCGGCCAGCGTGAGCAGGCTCGGCCACGGCGCGGCCGTGTACGAAGTGCTCGCGGAGTCGTCGAGCTTTTGGTCCGGAGCCACCGCGCCGACCTTGACCGTGACGTGGTCCAGGCGCGGCGCGTCCTTCCACTCGACGACCTTCTCCACCGTCGAGCCGGGCAGGATCTCGGTGCCCTCCTCGGTCTTGCTCATCAGCTTGCGGCCGAACAGCCCCTCGACCTTGAGGTCGAACTTGGGCCGCAGGATCACATTGCCCCGGTTGACGATCCGGTAGGTGATCGTCGCCTTGCTCGATCCGAAGAACTCCTGGAAGCCGGAGTCGCGCTTGACCTCGACCTTCTGCACGTCCATCGCCGGCAGCGCGTCACCCTGCACCCGCAGGTACACCCGGGCGCCGATCTGGCGCTGGATGTTGACCTTGATCTGCCCCTGCTGCTGGGTGCCCTCGATCGCGGTGTTCAGCGCGACCACGGCCCCGGGGTGGTCACCGGGCGTCGCGTTCGGCGGGATGACGATGTTGAACGGGACCTGGCGCTTCTCCCCCGGCTGCAGGGTCAGCGTCTGGTTCTCCGGCGCCACCTGGATCCAGGTGCCGACGTCCTTCTGCTTGTCGGTGACCGTGCGCAGCGCGAAGCCGCCGTCGCGCGCGGTGTTGTACGCGTCCGCGCCGAACAGCTTCAGGGTCAGCGGCGCCTGGCTCGTGTTGTGCAGGGTCACCACGTCGGGGACGGTGGTGCCGGCGGCGCCTTCGAGGAAGAAGTAGCGGCGGGCGTTTTGGCTGGTGCCGTCCGGCACGTACGGGTCGACCGACCATTCGCCGTTGCCCGCCGCCGACGCGGGCGCCGAGGCGACCAGTGTCAGGGACGCGAACAGCGTGGCCAGCACCGCGAGCAGGGTGGCCAGGGATCGGGTACGTCCGCCTTGCCGGCGGATCGGTGGGGCCGGGGTGCCCGTCATCGGTGTCTCCAGCTGGTCTGTGTGCCGCGGATCGAAAGGGCCGGCTTCGGGAGCGGATCCGAAGGGCCCGCGCTGTGTGCCTGGGTGTCGCGTGCGCGGATCGGCCGAGTGCGGTGTGGGCGGGACGGGCCGGCTGCCCGCCCCACCCTCCGCTCTGCGTCGATCCGCAGCGGCCCGCCGCCGGCGGCCCGGAGGTCACGGATGGTGTCCGTGCCCCACGGGCCCCCGGTTTCCGGGCCGTTCTGGGTCTCCCGCCGATGGTGTCCGACGGGAGATGTCGGTCAGGAGATGGAGAGAGTGAGCGTCGCGCTGTACGTGCCGGGCGCCTGGTAGGCCGGAACCGCCAGGCTCAGACCCGCGTCGGCCGCGAAGGTGCCGCCGGTGACGTCCGCGTTGGGCGCGGAGGCCAGGGTGGCGCCGGTCTTGCCGATCGGACCCGCGCTGCCGGCCACCGCCTGGCTGGGCGAGCCCTCGCCCGGGGTGACCTTCGGCGTCCAGGAGAACTTGTCCGCCGGGATGGTGCCGCCGGAACCGTTGGTGAAGTCGGTGACCGCGCCGGTCAGCGTCCAACCCGTGGCGCCACCGCGGTAGTCCTTGACCGTCACCGTGTTCAGCGCGCCGGTCATGTTCTGCTCGGTGCCGTTGAGGGTCACGTCGGACAGCTTGATGCCGCCGTTCTCCTGGGAGATGGTCAGACCGCCGCCGGCGATCGAGCCGGTGAGGTCCTGCTTCAGCGTGCCCGCCGGGGGGTTCCCGTCGACCGTGAACGGCGCGGCGGCGGCCAGCGTGCCGGTGGTGTCCTCCGACGCCGCGATCAGCGTGGTGTCGGCCTTGCCGACCGTGACCTCGGCGGTGAACTTGCCGTCGGCACCGGCCGTGGCCGTCACCATGCCGGGCACGTCGGGCTGCTGGGCGGCGTTGGTCGGGACCACGTACACGGCGGCGTTCGGCGTGTAGCCCTCACCGTTGACCGTGACCTTGGTACCGACGGGTCCGTGGGTCGGGTTCAGGGTGAGCTTGCGCGGATTGCTCGGAACGTCCGCCTTGACGGTGACGTTCGAGGTCTTGGACTTGTCGCCCACGGTGACCTTGAGCTGGTACGAGCCGTCCGCGACCGTCGCGCCGATGGTCGCGGTACCGGCCAGCGCGCCGTCCGTGACGGTGAGCGCGCCGGTGACCTTGGCCGGGTCGCAGGCGTTGCCGCTCGCGTCGCACAGGGCGACCGAGGGCGTACCCGCGGGCCAGTTCGCGCCGGCGACGGTGAGGGAGTCGCCGGGCTTCACCTGTCCCGGGGTGGTGGTCAGGGTCGGGTCGAGCGGGGCGTCGGCGACCTTGTACGAGGCGACGACATCGTTGTTCCCGGTCACCGCGCAGGTGGCGGTGGTGACCTTGGTGTTCGGGCTGGTGGGCAGGTAGACGTCCACCGCGAACGTCTTGAGCGTCAGATCGATCCGGGTGCCCGGCGCGGCCTGCGGGATGGCCAGGTCGGCGGTGAACTCGGGCGGGTCGATGCCCTGCGTCGGGCCGATGTTCGCGACGAACTTCGGTGCGGTCAGGGTTACTTCGCCGCCTGTGCTCAGGGTGAAGGTGTACTGGCCGACGAATCCGATGTTCGCGAAGACGGTGTCCGTCCGCAACGGGTTCTCGCCCGCGTCGATCTTGGCCTGCACCGTCCCCGGTGCCGAACCGGTGTCCGGCGTGAGCGTGACGTCGAACGTCTGCTTGCCGGACTTGTTCCAGTGCAGGATCGGCTCGGTGCAGGTCAGGTCCGGGTTGACCGACGCGGCCGACGCCGCCGGCGCACCCGCGACCAGTCCCGCGGTACCCGCGATCATCGCGACGCCGAACGACGCGGTGACCTTCCTGCTGGGTTTGAACATGTGGTGCTGCTCCCTTCTGGGGGTTGCCACCGCCACCGGGGGCGGGGCGGTCGAACACCACACCGAAGCGGGTGCCGAGGAGCACTGCGACTGCCACGAGCCCGGCGCTCCGGTGTCGTACCTGGGCGGTCGCCTCGCTCGAACTCGGTGGCACACGGCCGAGGCGGCCGTCCCGCTGTCCGTCGGTTCCCCTGCGGGACACGGGCCCCACACGGTGAATTGAAACGTGTTACAGATTGCGGCGAGCCATTCACCCGCGATCGCCTCGCGGAGTCAATAGCGTCGGCAAGCGCCGCGGTCGGCCTCCCGAGCCGGGGAGGCCGACCGTCCGCATCCGGGTCAGGCGTTGCGCGAGGAGCGCACCCGACGGGTCGCGAGCAGCACGCCGCCGATGCCGAGCAGACCGACGGTGCCGCCGAGCAGGCCCATCGAGAGCGCGTCGTCCATCGGACCGGTCTTGGCCAGCGAGTCGTTGCCGGCGGTGGTGCCCGAGGTGCTGGTTCCCGTGCTGCTCGTGGACGAGGAGGAAGACGAAGAGGAAGAGGAGCCCGAACTGGCCGAGCCCGAGTTCGTGCTGCTTCCCCCGGCCGTGCTCGCGGCGGCGAGCGTCACCGAGTAGGCCGGCTTCGGTTCGGCGTCGGTGACCGTACACGGGACGTTCAACGTCAGCGGCGTCGGCTCGGGGACCTGAATCTTCAGGGCGAAGGCCTTCGGAAGCAGATCCACCTTCCCGGACGCCCCCGCGGGCAGCTTGATGTTGGCCGCGAACGCGGGCACATCGATCCCGGCGTTGGCCACCAACGGCAGGTCCAGGGTCGCACCCACCGCGGACAACACGGCCGATCCGCCGGTGTACTTCGCGGTGAAGGTGACCGTCGGGGTGACCTTGACCGTGGTGGCGAGCGGCGATGCGGCCGGGCTCACCCCCGGATCGATGTTCACCCTGATCTGCTCACCCGCGGTGGCCGACTCCGGACCGGTGACGGTGAAGGCCTGGTCGCCGGTGTCGGGCTTGGACCCCATGGTCGCCTTGACCGTGGGGTCACTCTGAAAGTCGCACTTGAGCTTCGTGTTCGATGTCCCGGCGCCGGCCTGCGGCGCGAACGACATCATGGCGCCCGCCATGACGGCGAGCGCCGCCAAGCCACCCGCTGTGCGCTTAATGGGCCTGCCCATACGGTGGTTCTCCCTTCGGGGGGATCTCTTGCTCGTCGAGAAGTCCTGATCGAAACGGCCGGAGCGACGCGCGATCGGCAGGGCCGTTTCGGCGAATCGGCCTGCACCGATCCGGCACGCGCCCCGGCTCATCGGGTACACGCGGTCGCCACACCCGACTTCCCCCTTTCGAGGCGCGGACCGGGCGGGAAAACCGGACCGCGCAAGCACCGGTGGGGATACGCCTTGCGTTCCCTGTAGCGGGGCTTTCTCGGCGCATCCGGGAGACATCGAGACTGTTCCAGTACTTGATGTCACGTCAGATCTTCGGGTGACGGTACGACAAGTGGCATGAGCGGACAACAGCGAAAAGCAGAAAATCTGCATCCGTCGGACACGGTTCCATATCGCGCGACCTGCGAAATCACTCTGTCGACAAGACGGTTGACAGGACCCCACATTTTCGACACGTGTCGAGTACACACGCCTTGCCAAACCCTTACGAACCCGCCGACTTCCCGCCAACCGCCGGCCGAGCCACGACCTCGCCCCGGAACCCCCGCTCCGGCACCGCACAGGGCCGCGGGCAGGCACGTTCCGAACGCGACACAGCCCGCCCGGATCCCTTGACACCACGTCAGGCATGGCGAATCAATGGGCGTTTGGCCCATATATGGAACACGTTTCAAGCCGGCCCGAGCATCGACGACCACGGTCGATCGAACCCGGGGCCGGCCCGGAAGGGAGCGTCCCGCACATGGTTCCACCCCGCAGGAGGCTGTTCGCGATACCGGCGGCGGTCGTCCTCGTCGCCGGCGCGGCAGGTCTCACGGCGGTCGCACCCGCGGCACAGGCGGCACCCGTGGAGCACGAGGTGAGTTGCCAACCGCCCTTCGCCGGCGGCCCCACCTTCACCTGGAAGCCGAAGGTCGAGCTCTCCGTGTCGCCGCCGAAGCAGAACATCTACAAGGTGGGCGAGGAGGTCACCGTCACCTGGCACTGGGCCGCGCCGCCGCGCAACCCGTGGGCGTGGGTCGACATCCTCCCGAACGTCGAGACGCCCAAGGCCACCGTCAGGCTCTCCAACGCCCAGGTCGGCGACATCCGACTCACCGGCCCGGCCAAGCATCCGGGAGCCGGCCCCGCACAACCCCTGCCCGTCGCGGACCTGACCGGGAAGTTCACCCTCGCGACCGAGGGCCGCATCGACCTGGCTCCCGGGGCGTACGTACTCGAGCAGCCCCTGATCCGGGACTCGCCGTGCACCCCGGTACACCCCGACCGTCTGCCCGTCTCGACAAGCATCCAGGTCGGTACACCCCCGACCTCGGGCCCCGGCACCGGCGGCCCGGGTGGCGCAGGCGGATCCGGCAACCCGTCCGCGGGCGGATCGGCCGGCTCCGGCGGTACCCCGTCCGCCCCGCCTCCTAGCGGCGCGGCCTCCGACCCCGCCACCGGTGCGATCGGCGACCCGACCCCGGGCGGCCCCGGCGCGGGCGTCCCGAGCGAGGGCATCACGCCCCCGCCGGGAGTTCCCCCGCTCCCGCCCGCGGGACAGGTGCCGCAGACCCCCGCCGACGCCGTGGCCGGGCCGCTGTTCATGCGGCAGAACTCGGCGGGTGTGACCATGCCGGAGTTCCGACCCGGCGACGCGACACAGGAGTTGGAGGGTCGGCTCAACCCGGTCACCATCCAGGACCGGCGCGGCAGCACCCTCGGCTGGACGCTGACCGCGCAGAGCAGCGACTTCGTCGGCCAGGGCGGTGAGGTCGTACCGGCCCGGCGGCTCACCTGGATCCCGGCCTGCACCACCGTCGAGGGCCCGCCCGCCGCCGTAGGCACCGGCGTGCCCGGCACGGTCGGCGGCGACGCCGAGGTGCTGTGTCGGCAGAACCCGAGCACCGGCGCCGTCACCGGCGGTGCGTTCGAGGCCAACGCCCTGCTGAGCCTGTCCCTTCCGGGCGGCACCCGCTCCGAGGCCTACACGGGGAATCTGACGCTCAGTCTGAGCTGAGTCACCCTCGGACACAAGGACGCCCTCCTCGCTTGACCGAGGAGGGCGTCCTTCCGGTTTTCCGGCCGTATCCCTTGACTTTGCACACCGGGTGGAGCGGAATGATCAAGCACTATTTCTGCAACACGTTCCACCGACCGGCGGGGCCGCACTTCGCGACGGCACCCGTCCGGACGCGCATGCGCCGTCGAGGCCCGCGCGGGCGTGTGCGTCCCGCCCCCCGTGCCCGGTCCTGCGACGTGGTGTTTCGGCTGCCCCGCCCACCCCGGCGCCGGCAGAGCGGTATCCGAGAGAAGGAACGCACCCTATGTTCAAGGCAAACAGGCAACTCGCCGCCTCGCTCGGCGTGGTCACGATCGCCGGCACCGTCGGCATGGTGGCCCTCGCGCCCGGCGCGAACGCCGCCGACGTGGCCTACACCTCGCACTGCGTCAACCAGATCGTGCCGAACCTGGTGATCCCGGACGGCGATCTCAAGATCGACCTGTCGGTGGCGCCCGCCAAGGCGCGCTACGACGTCGGCGAGGAGGTCACCGTCACCTGGACCTGGAAGTCGTACCCGAAGGCGCCGCCGGAGATCCCCGTGGTCGGCAAGGTGGACAAGGACTCCACCCTGCCCAAGGGGAGCGTCACCCTGGGCGGCGCGGCGACCGGAGCGGTCGCGGTCGAGGGTCAGCGGATCAACCCGGAGACCCTGCCGGGCCAGGAGCTGGTGCTCACCAACATGACCGGCAAGGTCAAGCTGACCCAGGCCGGCGACGTGACGCTGACCCCGGGCCTGTACTCGACCTTCACCAAGGCGTTCGGCCTGGACGCCGAGACCAAGTGCAACCCGGTGAACACGGTCGCCCCCTCGGCCACGCTCAAGGTCGGCGCGGCCGACAAGCCGGTGTTGAACGCGCCCTCGACCGCGGTCGAGCCCGGCAGCGAAGTGGCTCTGACCGGGAGCAAGTTCGCGCCCGGCGCGGTGACCGCGATGCTGGACGGCGCAGCCGCCGGGATCGCGTCCTCCACCCTCACGGTGGACGCGTCCGGCAACCTGACCGGCAACGTCAAGCTCGCCGACAACGTCGCCAACGGCGCGCACACCCTCGCGGTGGCCGACTCCGAGGGCAACAGCGGCCAGGCGCAGCTGCTGGTCCGCAAGAAGGTCGACCCGACCCAGCCCGGCGATCTGACCCAGAAGCTGGACGGAACGATCACCGCCGGCTCCCTGGCGATCACCCAGCAGGCGGGCGGCATCCGCATGTCCGACGTCGCGGTGAGCGCCCAGGACCAGACCATGACCGGCAAGCTCAACACGGTCACCGTGTCCGACCTGCGCGGCGGCAACGCCGGGTGGACGCTGACCGGTTCGGTCACCGACTTCGAGAACGCGGCCGGCGAGAGCATTCCCGCCGACAACTTCTCCTGGAAGCCGAAGGCCGCCAAGGCCGACGAGAAGTCCAAGGGCACCCCGGTGGCGGGCAGCGCGGGCACCATCGGCTCGGGCGCGACCCTGGCCTCGGTCCCGCAGGGCGCGACCAACACCGGCGGCACCTTCTCCGCCGACGCCGACATCGACCTGAAGGTTCCGGCCTACCAGGGCGCCGGCGACTACAGCGCGACGCTGACCCTGTCGATTTCCTGATCACGGTCACGATCGGCCGGCACGGCTGATCGGCACGGGGCGCCCACCGCAATCCCTCACTGCGCGGTGGGCGTCCCGTCGCCCATTTCCCGTACGCGCCAACGCCTTTCGCCCATCGGGCCCGCGTATGCGACACCGGTCGACGGCGCACACAAATCGTTGCCGTCGGAACGCGTTCCGCTGTTGACTTCGCAAACGCCCACGGGCTCAATGGGAGGCGCCGTTTTCTGGAACAGGTTTCATCACAGGGAAAGACCGGGTGACAGCGGCGGGGTCGGGTGTCACCCCGCCGACGTCGAGAATCGGCGCACGGCACCGAATCGACCGTCCCGCGCCGCGCGGGTCACCGACGGCGACGGACCGGTCCCGGTGTGGTGTTCGACTGCTCGCTCCCCCGGCGGGCCAGGCAGGCATCCCGAGGAGGGACAGCACCACATGCTCAGACCAAGAACCAGGGAAAGCACTGGGTCCGGATCCCGCAACAAACGCGTCGCCGGCGTATTGGGCACCGCCCTCGTGGCCGGCGCCCTGGGCGTGGGCGCGGGGGCGCAGTCCGCGAACGCGGCTCCGGTGACGTACAACGTGCACTGTGTACCGCCGAGCATCGGTGGCGGTCCGTTCGACTTCGACGCCCAGGTGGACCTCACGGTCGCCCCGGTCAAGCCGAAGTACAACGTCGGCGACGAGGTCACCGTCACCTGGACGTGGAAGGACGCGGCGAAGAACCCGTCGTCGGTGACCGTGAACGCCGACGCGGTCAAGCCGCGCGGCAAGGTCCTCGTCTCCGGCGCCCAGGGCGGCGAGATCGCCATGGAGGGTCCGCAGAAGAACGCGCAGACCCCCGGCGGCGAGAAGTTGTGGCTGTCGAACATGACGGGCACGCTCAAGATCACCAAGCCTGGCGAGTTGAAGCTCTCCCCCGGCGGCTACACCAGTACCGCGAACATGTTCGGCAGCTGGGACACGCCGTGCGCGCCCAACGGCACGCCGGGCGTGGGCGCGACGCTCGCGGTGGACGGCGCGGTCAAGGCGCCGACCGTCGCGTTCGGCTGGAACGTGGTCCGGCCGGGCGCGGGGATCGAGGTGACCGGGGAGAACTGGCCGGTCGGTCCGGTCGGCGTCGAGATGTGCGACGTGGACGGCAACGCCTGTACAGCGGAAGGGGCGTCGGGCTCCACCCTCACCGTCGACGCCTCCGGAAAGTTGTCGGGCCAGGTCCGGGTCGCCGCCGATCTGTCGGACGCCGTCCGCCAGGTCCGGATCACCTCGGGTACCACCTCGATCCTGGTGGCGGTCTCGGTGGCCAAGGACGCGCTGCGGCACTCCGAGCCGGTCAAGTACACCGTGCGTTACACCCCGGCGTGGGGCAACGGCCCGGCGTTCGACTGGAGTCCCGAGGTCGCGCTCTCGGTGAGCCCGGCCAAGACGTGGTACGACATCGGCGACGAGGTCACCGTCGGCTGGAAGTGGATCGGGCAACCGCGCAACCCCTCCAGCTGGGTCGTGGCCCTGAAGGACACGGTGACGCCCAGCGGCACCGTGCGGATCTCCGGCGCGCAGACCGGCGAGGTACGGGTCGCCGGCGACAAGGGCAACCCGGCCACCCCGGGCGGGCAGGTGCTCGAGGTCAACGACATGAAGGGCACCTTCAAGATCACCAAGGCGGGTCGGATCGACCTGGCGCCCGCCGGATACGGCCTCAAGGTGATCACCGTCGCGTCGAGCGGCACGCCCGTCGGCACGCCGGCGGTCTCCCAGTCGATCATGGTGGGCGCGCCGGCCCAGACGACCCTGGGTCCGGATCGGAGCCTGGTCAAGCCCGGCGATCCGGTGCTGCTGACGGGGGACAACTGGCCGACCGGTCAGGGCAATCCGCACGTACAGCTGTGCCAGGAGGACGGCTCGGGCTGCACCGGATCCGCGTTCACCGCGGGCACCGGTTCGGTGGCCCCGGGCGGTGCGCTCACCGCCCGGGTCACGTTGGGTGCGAACGTGCCGCCGGGCACATACCTGGTGAAGGTCACCGTCGGGATCGTCTCGATGTCCGCACCGATCACGGTCACCTCGGCGGTCGTCCTGCCCCGGGCGATCACCGCGACCCCCGATCGTGGCCCCTCGGGCACGAAGGCGCACGTGACGGGGCAGAACTTCTCCCCCGGCGCGGCCGTCGTGCTGGAGACCCTGGATGCGAACCTGGGTCTCACCGGGGACACCACCGAGGTCACCGCGGGCCCCGACGGGACGTTCGCCGTCGATCTGACGGTGACCAAATCCGGGACCACCCAGATTCGGGCGGCGGAGAAGAGCGACCGCAACAAGATGGCGCTCGCCCCGTTCGCCGTCGAGGGCGGCGGCGGGCCCGGTGAGGAACCGGGCACGTTGTCGATGACCCAGGCCGGGACCGGCGTCCTGCTCGCGGACGTGCCGTTCGCGAACCGGGACCAGACCATGACGGGCTCGCTGAACGCGGTCACCGTCACCGACGCCCGCAAGGGCACGCTCGGTTGGCAACTCACCGGTTCGGTCTCGGACTTCAAGGCGGACGGCGGCTATTCGCTGCCCGCCTCGGCGTTGTCCTGGACACCTCGGTGCGTGGCCGAGCCGAACTCGGCGAGCCAGGTCGTGACCGGCTCGGCGGGTACGGTCAACGGCGGGCTGCTGTGCAGCTCGGCGGCGTCCACGGATCCGGCGCACAAGACCGGTGGCGTCTTCAGCGCCAACGCGGGCCTGTCGCTCGCGGTCCCGGCGTACCAGGCGGCCGGGACGTACACGGGAACCCTGACACTGACCGTCTCCTGACGCCACGTCGGCCCACGCGGGGCGCTCTCGCACCTTCGGTGCGGGGGCGCCCCGTTCGCATATCCCGGTCCCGGGCGCCTCGCGACCGAGGAAAGTGGAACTTGTTCCACCGCTTCCGGACGACACGTGTCAGTGCAGGTCAGGGCGCCGCCGAAGACCTCCCGCAGGGTCGGCGGGGGGTTTCACACCTCTTGACTTCGGCAGGCGAAAGCGCATCAATGTGACCCGCCCCACTTCTGGAACACGTTCCACTTAGCCACGCGCGTATCCGCCCCCATGCCGCCGACGCGACGCCAACGCCCGTCGCCGGCAAGGAACGCAGGACAGGGAGCCGCACCTCATGAAGCAGCGCACCAAGCGCCTGACCGCCGGAGTCGGCGTCGGCACACTGGCGATCACCGGATTCCTCGCCGCCGCCCCCGCCGCCTTCGCCGGCACCGCGACGCCGACCGTCACGTGCTCGCTGCCGCTCGGCCAGGGCGACAAGACCGGACCGATGTCGGTGACCGTGGACGGCCCGACCACCGCCAAGCCCGGCGAGACGGTCGACCTGAAGATCACCCTCGGCCCGAGCCCGGCGACCAGCCCCGCCGCGCTCAACGGCATCAAGATGACCCCGTCGATCGACTTCGCCCTGTCCGGCGGCGCGACCGGCTCGGTCACCCTCGCCGGCGCCGAGACCACGATCGACATCCCGGCGAACACGCCGATCCAGAGCCCGCCGTTCTCGGTTCGGCTCCAGATCCCGGCCACCGCGACCGGCACCGTCGACCTGACGCCGACCAAGACCACCACCGCCACGGTGACGCCGTACGGCAACTTCAGCACGCCGTGTGCGGTCACCGGCGGCTCCGGCGTGGTGCAGAGCATCGCCGTACAGAGCACGCCCGAGACGGCCACCCTGAGCGCGTCCCCGGGCACCGTGGAGGCCGGCAAGGAGACCACGCTCGCCGGGACCAACTGGACCAAGGGCGGCACCGCCACGCCGTCCCTGTGCGCCGCGGACGGCACCGCGTGCAACCCGGCGGGCACCTCCGCCAACAGCCTGCGGATCGGCGCCGACGGCGTGCTCTCCGGCGGCGTGACCGTCGCCCCCGGCACGGCGGACGGCACCTACAGCGTCCGGGTCACCGACGGCAGCCGCACCGCCTCCACGCCGCTGACGGTGAAGAAGGTCGAGGTCCCGGTCCCGCAGCGCAAGGTGACCCTCAGCAAGAGCACCGTGCGGCCGTGGACGTTCGTGAAGGTGTCCGGGGAGAACTTCACCCCGAACACGCCGATCGCGCTGGCCGGCGTGGAGGGTGCGAACCCGACCTTCAACTTCGGCCTGGCGTGGACCGACCGCAATGGCAGGTTCAGCTCGTGGATCCTGGTGACCAGCAGGAAGACCACCGGCATCACGGCGGTCGAGATCGACACGAGCTTCAAGTTCGACAAGCTCGGCATGGCGGGCATCACGGTGAAGTAATCGACACTGCGGGCGCGTTCGGCCCCGGTATCCGATGCGGATACCGGGGCCGTCGCATGTGTGGCGGGAGCCGTCGGGCTCGCCGGTCGAGGGCCCGTGGCATCCCGTGTCGACCGCCGGCGCGGACATGGGAAACGCCCGTCGTGGCGACCCGTGGGCCGCCGCGACGGGCGTGGGGTGCGTTCGGAGCCGAGGGCTCCGGCTCCCTGGTCGAGAGCCGGTCGGATCAGAACGTGAAGGTCCCCGTCTGGCTGCCGGTGCAACGGATGTCGGCCGGGGGCAGACCCGAGAACGACGCCTGGATGCGCACCGAGTAGTTCGTGGCGGTCGGGGTTCCGGTGGTGGCGATCATGTTCGTCGAGGTGCCCGAGGCGATCCGGGAGCCGGCGGCGACCGGACCGAGGGTGATCGGGCTGCCCGGGTTGGGCGGGTTCGGCCCGTTCATCGGCGGGTTGACCACTCCGGAGAAGGTGATCCCGCCGGTGAACCGGATGGTGGTGGTGAGCGTGTTGGGCGCGATGGCGACGGGCGCCGTCATCGACGACGTCAGCTTCATCTTCTGCGCGTTGGGCGCACCCGGGTCGCTGGAGGAGAGGGTGCCGGTGCCACCGGACACCCAGACGGTGCTGCTGACGATGTCGACACACGTCATGCCGGTGACGGCGCGACTTTCCGGCGGCAGGGCCGAGGCGGTACCCGAGAGAGCCATCGTGGCCGCGAAGGCACCCGCCGTGCAGGCGATGCCGACCGAGGCGATCTTGGAACGAGACATGAAGGTAGTGCTCCTTTCACGGCTTTCCGAACGAAGACATGCCCGCCCGACCACCCGCGGCGGGCAGGGCTTTGGTACCGCCGGCCGGTATCTCGACATCGACAGGTGCGTCGATGTCTCGGTCACCGCAGAAGGATCCGCATTGCTTCGAGTTCGGTTCCCCGGCAAGGGAGAGTGAAGCGGGATGCCGAAAAGAAGTCAATGCCTATTGTCCACTTTTACATTGCCAAGTGATCATCGACTACCTTCCAACCATATTGACCAAGATCTGTCGCCCATTGCCAATGATCATCGATTACATAATCTTGATCATGGTGACACGCGTCACCATACAGGCTCGATTACTTACTGTGATTCCACTTGTTTGAATGCCCATTGAAAACGAAATGGGCCCTCGTGCGGCAGGGCTTCGCCCGTCGGTCCGCTCGCCTTTTGATCTTGTGCTCCGCGACTTTCGGACGGCTTCCGACGAGGCCATCGCCGGGACGGGCCGCCGACCGGCCGCCGAGGCCGCTCTCCCGGCGGCGGGCGCCCCCGGCGGGAAGCCATTGGCTTCCGGCCGCTCCGATCCGCACACGGGCCCGAGGAGCGCCGTTTGCATCGCCCGGGTACTTGCGACCGCGCCCGGCTCGATGTACGCCCGGGAACACGAAACGCGACCCGCACATCGCATGCGAATCGCGGTTTATCGAATTTTCCGTCGGTGACACGTGACACCGGATTCGAACGGTCACACTATTTCCGCCCCGCCCCGGCCGCCCCGAAAGAGGCGGGTCGCCGGAAACGAAAAAGGGCCTGCCCGGGCGGCGCATACGCCACCCGGGCAGGCTTTCGCAGCAGCAGACCGTCACACCCGCGTCCCCGGTCCGGTCGGGTACTCGCCGGGAGCACCCGACCGGGGAGGCGACTAGAAGCTGAAGTCGCCCGAGGCCGCGTCCTGCTTGCCGGCGCAGTAGATGTCGACCGACGAACCGGAAATGGTGGTGTTGATCTTCATCGACCAGTTGGTGGCGCTGGGCGCCGCGGCCGAGGTGTCCTGCAGACGGACGGTGGTGCCCGCGGCCAGGCGCGCCGTGGCCGGGATCGCCCCGAGGGTGATCGGGTTGCCGACGTTCATCGGCGGGTTGACCGTGCCGACGAAGTCGCGGATGGTGCCCGCGCCCGCGCCGGTCTGGACCGTGCGGATAACCGTGGCCAGCGAGTTCGCCGGGATGGCGATCGGCGCCACCATCGGCGACGCGAGCTTCATCTTCTGCGGGTTGGTGCCGCCCGGGTCGCTCGACGTCAGGGTGCCCGCGCCGCCGGTGACCCAGGTCTTACCAGTGCTGTCCTGGCAGGTCAGCGTCACCCCCCGGGAATCGGGAACCGCGTGCGCCGTACCGGACAGGGCGACGGCCGCCGCGAACGCGACGGTCACGCAGGCGACGCCGGTGGTGGTGATCTTGGAACGGGACATGGTGGAGCTCCTTGTCGTCGATCTCCTGAGACCTGGTGGTGGCGCACGTTCTCCCTGGCCTGCACCGCAGGCGGAAACGGTGGAGCTGCCGGCGGGCATCCCGACGTCGACCGCCACAGGGGACGGCCGAGGGAGTCGGGATCCGGGTCGGGGCGCTTCGCCCCACGCTTCGGGGCCCCTCCGGCACAGCCATGAGTGAAACTGCGTAAGCGGAAGAAGTCAATACGGTTTTGTAGACGAATTAACCGGGCAAGAACCAGCATTCGAAGAGCCCCGACCCATTGACACGGTCGACTTTGGAAAGGGTTTCCTTCGGTGGTTTATCAAAGTTGATCATGGTGACACGTGACACCAAGATGATCACCATTTACGCATTGCTTCCTGGGGCTTTGTTCGCTAGATCTTCGACACCAGCACCACGTCGGAGTTCGCCTTCCCCGTCCCATTCCACGCTTCTCGGTCATCGCTTCCGACGTCCGTACCCGACGGACGAACGTGGCGATGATCAGCGAATCGGCAGCCATCGGGCACCGCCGGGGCGAGCCGGACCTCCGCACCACGCGCCACTCGGCAGTTCCCCACCCGGCTAGGAGAACCGTGTCCCGAATACGAAGAATCGCTTCCCGCAGACTGGTCGCCATCGCCGCGGCCGCGGCCGTCGCCGGCACCGGCGCGCTCGTCGCGATCGCCCCCTCGGCGCAGGCCGACACCGTCGACTACGCGACGCACTGCACCAACCCGTACTCGAACCCGCCGGACGGCAACGTCAAGATCGACCTGGTCGTCACCCCCGCCAAGAGCACGTACCAGGTGGGCGACGTGGTCTCGGTCGAGTGGCAGTGGAAGCTCTACCCGAAGGCGCCGCCGTCGATCCCGGTCGTCGGGAAGGTGCCGAAGGACTCGACCTACCCGGTCGGCACGGTGAAGTTGACGGGCGCGCAGACCGGCAACTTCGCCATTCAGGGACCGCAGATCAACCCCGAGGCGCTGCCCGGCCAGGACCTGATCCTGAGCAACCCGGTCGGCTCCTTCACGCTGACCCAGGCCGGCCAGGTCGCGCTCACGCCGGACATCTACTCGACCTTCACCACGGCGGTCGGGCAAAAGGTCGAGACCAAGTGCTCGCCCGTCAACCCCATCGCGGTCTCGCGCACCCTCACCGTGGACGGCCCCTCGACGGGCGCGCCCACCCTGAGCGCGAACCCCGGTGAGTTCAACGCCGGTTCGCAGGTCGCGCTGTCCGGCACCAACTGGGCCGCGGGCACTCCCTCGGTCGAGCTGTGCGACGCGAACGGCGCCGCGTGCAACGCCAACAAGATCGCGGCGAACAGCCTCGTGGTGGCCAACGGCGCGCTGTCCGGCAAGATCAACACGGTCGCGACCGTGCCGACCGGCAACTACAAACTCAAGGTCAAGGTCGGCGCCGGCGAGGCGCTCACCCCGGTCAAGATCAACGCGGTCGCCCGGACGATCTCGCTGAGCCCGAACCGCGGACCCGTGGGCACCGGCGTCACCATCACCGGCAAGAACTTCAACCCGAACATCTACATCCTGGCCTACGGCCGGGACGCGGCCGGAAACCTGCTCGACGACACGCTGGTCTACGGCGAGTCGGCCGCCGACGGTTCGATCGTGATCCCGGACTTCGTCGCCAGCGTGGGCTCGATCACCTCGATCGTCCTGATGGAGGGCACCGACGAAACCACCATGGTGGGTGCTCCGTTCACCATCGGCACGGCCCTGCCGGCCACGCTGTCGGCGTCGCCGGCGTCCACCCACGCGGGCGGCACGGTGGCGGTGTCCGGCAACAACTGGACCCCGAACGGCTCGGCCACCGCGTCGCTGTGCGCGGCCGACGGTTCGGCGTGCAGCACCGCCCGGATCAGCTCGGGTCCGCTCACCGTCGCCGCCGACGGCTCGCTGGCCGGCAATGTGACGATCGCGGGCAACGTGGGCGAGGGCACCTACAAGCTCAAGCTCAGCGACGGCAGCAACTCGGCGCTGACCGCGATCACCGTACAGCGCCGCTGGCTGGAGCTGAACAAGACCTCGGGCAGCCCGTGCACGTTCGTCCTGGTCACCGGGCACGGCTACGGCTCGCTCGCGTGGGTCAACGTCAACGGTCTCGCGGGTGACTCCAAGACCAGCGACTGGGCCGGCGCGTGGGCCAACGCCAACGGCGACTTCAGCATCTGGATCCTGATCACCAAGTCGAACACGACCGGGATCATCGCCTCGGAGACCTTCCACTCCGACCGGCTGGCCACCACCCCGTTCAAGGTGACCTGACCCGACCGGGAAGCACACCGCTCGACGCACAGCACGCGGAGGCCGCCGTCCACCCCGGACGGCGGCCTCCGCCGCGTTTTCGGAACCGGAATACACCATTCCCATCCCGCTTCCACCGGAAGTCGATCTTGTTGACACGTGCCAACAGGATTCCCGCGGAACAGTTATTGACTTTGTCAGCGATTACCGGATGAATACGGTGTCGGACCATCTATTGCCGACCACCGCCACGCACCCCGCACATTCCGGACGAGGGTTCGGCCGACCTCGCCCTCGCCGGCGACAAACGCCGCAGGTCATTCTCCCCGGATGTCGAAGTTCTGCTCCACAGTGACGGTAGGCATATTCCATCCCGGCGAGGAGAATAGTGTCCCGAATGCGAAGAATCGCTCCACGCAGAAGCACCGCGCTGATCGGCACGCTGGCGATGGCCGGTACCGCCGGTCTGATCGCTCTCGCGCCGTCCGCCTCGGCGGCCCCGGTCGACTACCGCGCGCACTGCACCAACCCGTTCCTGGACAACATCGCCGACGGTGACCTCAAGATGGACATCCAGGTCACCCCGGCGAAGGCGACCTACACGGTCGGCGACCAGGTCACCGTGACGTGGAAGTGGCTGAAGTACGGCGTGGTGCCGATCAACACGCCCCTCGGCATGCACGTCGGCGAGAACAAGGCGCTGCCCAAGGGCGAGGTCCTGCTCACCGGCGCGCAAACCGCCTCCCTGCCCGTGGAGGGTCCGCGCATCAACCCCGACGCCGCGCCCGGCGAGGAGTTGAAGCTGTCGGACATGACGGCGAGCGTCACGCTGACCAAGCCCGGCACGCTCAACCTCGCCCCCGGCAACTACACGTCGTACGTGGACGCCGGGATCGGCAGCGACGTCGCCACGGCGTGCACCCCGGTGACGCCCGTCGCCCCCGGTACCACGATCAACGTCGAGGGTTCCAGCAGCGAGGACCCGACCGTCACCGCGACGCCCGGCGAGGTCAACGCGGGCGGTCAGATCACCATCGCCGGTGACAACTGGCCCGCCGGCACCCTGACTCCGGAGCTGTGCGCCGCCGACGGCTCGGCCTGCGACGCCGGCAGGATCACCGGCAACACGCTCGCCGTCGGGGCGGGCAACAAGCTCGCCGGCACCGTCACCCTGAACAACAACGTCGCGGCCGGCGACTACAAGGTGAAGGTCAAGGGCAGCGGCGTCGAGGCGCTGAGCGGCGTGGTCAAGGTCAAGGCGGTCGAGCGCAAGATCTCGCTCAGCGTCGACCACGGCCCGGTCGGCACCACCGTGGTGATCACCGGCTCCGGCTGGACGCCCGGCAACTACGTCCTGGCGTACGGCATGGCCGGCGACGTCCAGGACGACGACGTCAGCGCGTACACCGAGGCCGCCGCGGACGGGACCATCAACATCACCGACCTCGTGGTGAGCAAGGACACCATCACCGCGATCAAGGTGAACGAGGGCTCGGACGACACCGCGGTGACCAAGCCGTTCCGCGTCACCGTTCCCGGCCGCGACCTGAGCCAGACGGTGACCGGCAACGTCGTCGCCGGCGGTCTGACCATCACCCAGGAAGCCGGCGCCATCAAGCTGTCGGACATCACGCTCAACGGTCAGGCGCAGAACATGACCGGCGCGCTGAACACCGTGACCGTGAAGGACTTCCGCGGCGGCAACACCGGGTGGACCCTCACCGGCTCGGTAGCCGACTTCAGCAACGGCAACGGCGGCAAGATCGGCGCCGACAAGTTCACCTGGACCCCGAAGGTGACCACCGGCGCCGGCTCGCCGAGCACCGCGGTGCCCGGTAGCACCGGCCCGATCGGCACCGGCGCCACCCTGGCCTCGGCCCCGGCCGGGGCGAGCACGGGCGGCACCTTCTCCGCCGACGCCGACCTGTCCCTCGCCGTCCCGGCCTACCAGGCCATCGGCACCTACACCAGCACCCTGACCCTCTCGATCAGCTGACCCACGCACCCGAACACCCGGACGGCCCCCGCGACTTCGCTCGCGGGGGCCGTCCGCCGTGCGGTCGTGGGCCCGATCCCGTCGGCGTGCCGTAGCCCGCGCCACGCGCCCGAACCGGCGTTCGAATTCGCGTGCGATCCAAGCCGCGGTCCATAATCATTGACTCCGCCAAACATCGCGCCGGTGGCCGCTGCGCCGGGTTGCCCACCCGATGCCCCTCGTCCGTCGCGGCCGCCGATTCCGGACCCCGGCAAGGAGTTTCGTGCACCGAACCAGACACATCACTCGTCGCGTCCTGACGAGTCTCGCGACGGCGATCACCGTCGCGACCACCGGCCTCGTGGTCGTCGCGGCCCCGGCGGGCGCTGCCGCGGTGGCCTTCCCGGAGCGCTGTGTCCTCAACGGCCCCACCAGCCCCGTGTGGGGTGTCGACGAGCCGCGGATCGACCTGACCGTGCAACCGCAGAAGGCGCTCTACAGCGCCGGTGAACTGATCACGGTGACCTGGCACTGGCAGACCCGCCCGTCGGTCCCCGTCCCACCCGGCAGCGGCGGCCTGCGGATGGGAGTCCGCGCCGAGGTTTCGGTGGGCGGTTCGCGGTCGACCACCTTCACCGTCTCCGGATGGCCACGCCGCCAACCGGAGTCGCCCGGAGCGAGCATCGATGTGGACGACCTCACCGGCACGTTCCGGCTTCCGGAGAGCGGCCCGATCACCCTCACCCCGGGCCCCTACGAGATGTTCGAGAACCTCTCGCCCTTTCCCGCGATGACCTGCTCCCCCACCGTCCCGGCCGCCGTTTCACGCACGGTGGACATCGGCCCCGGACCCACCTTGAACGTGACCCCGACCCGAATCGTCACCGGCCGGCGCGTCGAATTCACCGGTGAGGGCTGGCCCGACGGCGACGCCAGGGTCGAGGTGTGCGCGACACCGACCGAAGCCTGCCTCCCGGAATGGGTGGGCTCCGTCACCGGCGGTGCCCGAAACGGACACCTGGCCGGATCCGTGACGGTCGACGCGGACACGTCGGGGTCCATACCCGTCCTCGACAAGGTGTATCTGCGCGTCATGGTGGGCACGTTCAGCGCGACCCGGGAGCTGACCCGGGTCACCGCAAGCCCCGGCAGCGTCACGCGGGTGACCGGAACGGTCCTTCCCGGCGGCCTGACGCTTCGTCAAGAGGCAGGTACGGCAAAGCTTTCCGACATCACCCTGAACGGCACCGCACAGGCGATGACCGGCGCGCTGAACCCCGTCACCGTCACCGACGTGCGCGGCGGCTCGCTCGGCTGGACGCTGACGGCGGACGTCTCCGACTTCGCCTCGCCCGAGGGTGGTCGAATTCCGGCCGACCGATTCACCTGGACGCCCTCGGTCCGGACGGATCCGGCCTCCCCGGGCACCGCGACACCGGGCTCCCCCGGCCGGGTCGCGGGTGGCTCGACACTGGCCTCCGCGCCGGCGGGAGCACACGGCGGCGGCACCTTCACGGCCGGCGCCGCGATCGCCGTGGCGGTGCCGGCGTACCAAAAGCCCGGTACCTACAGCGCCACGCTGACCCTCTCGATCAGCTGACGCGTCGGCATCACCCGACCACACAGCGGGCCCGCACACCGGCAACCGGTGTGCGGGCCCGCCCCGTCCGGGGGCGGCGGCTACTCCGTCTCGGCCAGGCGCTCGACGGCGCGGTCGACGCGGGTCAGGACCCGGTCGCGGCCGAGGACCTGGAGGGATTCGAACAGCGGGAGGCCGATGGTGCGGCCGGTGACGGCGACGCGGACCGGGGCCTGGGACTTGGACAGCTTGAGGCCGTGGGCGGCGCCGGCGGCCTCCACCGCGGCCTTGAGCGCGTCGACGGTCCATTCGGCCCGGGAGAGTTCCTCGCGGGCGCTGGTGAGCACGTCGGCCGCGCCCGGCTTCATCGCCTTGGCCCAGGCCGCCTCGTCGTCGGCGGGCTCGGCCAGGAACAGGAAGTCGACGTACATCGGCACCTCGTCCAGAACCGTGATCCGGGTCTGCACCAGCGGCGCCACCTCGGCGAACACGGCCGGGTCGTACGCCTCCTTCGCCCACGGCGCCTTCGGCCCGAGCAGCCACGGCTCGCAGGCGCGCACGAAGGCGTCCGCGTCCAGCGCGCGGATGTAGTCCGCGTTGAAGGAGGACAACTTCTTCACGTCGAAGAAGGCCGACGACTTGTTCACGTCACGCAGGTCGAACAACTGCTCCAGCTCGGCGTACGGCCGGATCTCGATGTCGTCCTTGGGGCCCCACCCGAGCAGGAACAGGTAGTTCACCAGCGCGTCGGGCAGGTAGCCCTCGTCCAGGTAGGACTCGAGCGCCACCTTGTCCCGGCGCTTGGACAACTTCTGCCGCTTCTCGTTCACGATCACCGGCAGGTGCGCCCACTGCGGCGGGGTCGCGCCCAGCGCCTCCCACAGGAGCTGCTGCTTGGCCGCGTTGGACAGGTGCTCCTCGCCGCGGATCACCATGGTGATCTTCTGGTCGACGTCGTCGACCACGTTCGCCAGCAGGAACACCGCCGAGCCGTTGCCCCGGGCGATCACGAAGTCCTCGAGCGAGGCGTTCGGGAACTCGGTGTCGCCGCGCACCAGGTCGGCCACCACCGTGACGCCCTCGTCCGGGGTACGAAAGCGCAGCGCGCGCCCGTCGCCCGCCGCCAGGCCGCGATCGCGGCAGAAGCCGTCGTAGCCCAGGTGCTTGGAGCCGGTCCGGGCCTCCAGGTCCTCGCGCGTGCAGTCGCAGTGGTACGCCCGGCCGGCCTCGAACAGCCGGACCGCCGACTCGCGGTGCAGCGTCGCGTTCCGCGACTGGAAGTAGGGGCCCTCGAAGGCCGGGTCGGCCGGGCTGATCCCGATCGCCGCGAGCGCGCTCAGGATGCCGTCGGTCCACTCCGGCCGGTTGCGCGCCTCGTCGGTGTCCTCGATCCGCAACACGAACACGCCGCCGGCCTTGTGCGCCACGGCCCAGTTGTACAGCGCGGAACGAGCGCCACCGACGTGGAACATGCCGGTGGGAGAGGGAGCGAAGCGAACACGAACCGAAGAGGCAGACATGCGGACCAGGGTATCGGCCGCCCGGACCGGCCTCGGCCCGGTACGCCCCCGCCCCGTCGGCTCAGCGCATCGCCTCGGGAACGGGCATGTCCACCCAGACCGTCTTGCCCTGCTCCCGGTGCACGACCACACCCCAGTCCAGCGTCAACCGGCGGATGATGTGCAGCCCGTGTCCCCCCGGTCGCGTTCCGGAATGCGGCGCCCTCGCCTGCGGCGGCTCCTCGCTGCGGTCGTCCACCTCGATCCGCAGCAGTTCGCTGGTCCGCACGACCCGCAGCTCCACCGGGCCGCCCGCGTGCAGGCACGCGTTGGTGACCAACTCGACCGCGACGAGCAGCACGTCGTCCGAGGTCAGCACCACCTGCTCGTCGTCGGAGCCCGTCCATCCGTACGCGTGGAGCGTGTTGCGGATGAACGTCCGCGACCGCGCCACCGCCCCCGCCGCACCCTCGAACGGCAGTCTCCGCACCTGACGAAGCGGTGGGGTGGAGAAACAGGCCTCCCCGTCGCCGGGCGCCTGCGATCGCATGGCGCACATCTATTGGCTCACCTCGCTCACGCCGCTACGCGGTGATAGTTGCCCGCATCCCGCTGGAGGACACCAGAAGTCACGGGCTACTCTCCGACCGCCTCTGCCAGGGTCTCGTGGAAAGTGAACCCCTGTACCGCACCGGTGATCTCGAATACCCGCGCAACGGCAGGTTGAACGCCCACGAGGTGGACCGCTCCGCCCGCGGCCTGCGCACGCAGTCGGGCGGCGAGGAACGCGTTCAACCCGGTCGAATCACAGAAGTCGAGCTCGGAGCAGTCGATCACCAGACGCACACTGCCCCGTTCGACACACTCGAACAGACGGTCCCGCACCGCGGCGGCGCTGTCCACATCGATCTCACCGGCGACCGTGACGATCGAAGAGGTGCCCTGGGTGTGCACGGACACCGTCAAGCCACCCTGCATGCCAGCCTCCTGCTGCCCATTGCCCGCCGAAGTACTCCGGCCCGGGCACACGATAGACGACCGCCCCGCCCCGGTGGGCGTCGGACACCGATCCACGGTCGCAACGACCCGGCGCGGAGCCGATCCGGGGGCGCGATCCGAGCCGCCCGGTCTGCGCCGAGAGGCGGGTCCGGCTGCCCGGAAATCCGCCCCTCGCCGTCGTACGGATGACACATCAGCCCTTCGGCGGCTCGAACTTTCGCGTGCGCCGCATCCCGGCGGCGCGGCCCTTGGCGGAGATGACCAGGGCCATCTTGCGCGAGGCCTCGTCGATCATCTCGTCGCCGAGCATCGCGGCGCCCTTCATCCCGCCCTCGGCGGAGGTGCACCAGTCGTAGGCGTCGAGAATCATCTCGGCGTGGTCGTAGTCGGCCTGGGTGGGCTGGTACAGCTCGTTCGCGGCGTCGATCTGGCCGGGGTGCAGCACCCACTTGCCGTCGAAGCCCAGCGCGGCCGAGCGGCCGGCCACCCGACGGAAGCCCTCGACGTCCTTGATCTGGAGGTAGGGGCCGTCGATCGCCTGGAGGTCGTTGGCCCGCGCGGCCATCAGGATGCGCATCAGGATGTAGTGGTACGCGTCACCCGTGTCGTAGCCCGGCGGCTGCTCGCCGACCACCAGGGACTTCATGTTGATCGACGCCATGAAGTCGGCCGGGCCGAAGATGATCGTCTCCACGCGAGGCGACGCGGCGGCGATCTCGTCCACGTTGACCAGGCCGCGGGCGTTCTCGATCTGCGCCTCGATGCCGATCCGGCCGACCTCGAGGCCGACCGTCTTCTCGATCTGGGTGAGCAGCAGGTCCAGCGCCTTGACCTGGCCCGCGTCCTGAACCTTGGGCAGCATGATCGCGTCGAGGTTGGCGCCCGCGCCCTCGACCACGGTGACCACGTCGCGGTACGTCCAGTGGGTGGTCCAGTCGTTGACCCGCACGACGCGGATCCGGTCCCCCCAGTCGCCGTTGTTGAGCGCGTCGACGATGGTGTGCCGCGCGCCCTCCTTCGCGAGCGGGGCGCAGGCGTCCTCCAGGTCGAGGAACACCTGGTCGACCGGGAGCCCCTGCGCCTTCTCGATGAAGCGCGGGTTGCTGCCGGGTACGGCCATACAGGAACGGCGGGAACGCAAGCTACGCGATGTGGCGGCCATGTCTCTGGTCCTCCCAGTGCTGCGGATCGTGCGGTCAGGTTACCGACGGGTCACCCGAAAGGGACTATGAGGTGGCGCACGTTCGGGGCTCGCGCGTTGTGGGACGCTGTGGCGCATGACGGACACCGACGGCACGCCCGAAGGCGCCCCGCGCGAAGCAGCGGCCCTGCTCGAAGAGGCGGCACTGCTCGAAGAAGCCGCGAAGAAGTCCGGCCTCCTGTGGCTCACCGTCGCCCCCGCCCCGGCCCGCCCCGTCTGGCACGTGTGGCTCGACGGCGCCTCGTGGCTGGTGACCGCCCGCGAGCCCGGCGCGGTGGAGCAGTTCGTGCCGGGCCTGACCGCCGCCGCGACCGTGCTCGTGGACGTGCGCAGCAAGGACAAGGGCGGCCGGCTGCCGGGCTGGACCGCCCGGGTCGCCGTGGTCGCGCCCGGCGACCCGGCCTACGAGCCGGCCGTACTCGCCCTGCACGCCGCCCGGTTGAACGCGCCCGACGGCGAGGAGCAGCCCGCGCGCTGGGCCCGGGAGTGCGACCTGGTCCGGCTCACCCCCACCGCGTCCGCCCGGGCGCTGCCCCACGACGCCGGCCGCGCGGTGCCGATCGGCTCACCCGCGGTGACCCGGGGCGCGTCCCCGCTCAACTGGTCGATCGGCCGGCTGCGTCGGCGCGACTGACCCGCGCCGGCGCACCGGGCGCGACTCAGGAGAACAGCACCGAATCGCGCCCGAGCCCCGTCGGCACCGGCGGCTTGGACGTGCGCCCGATGTCGGGTCGGCGGGTACTGCCCGACGAGCCCGTGGCGGGCGCCCCGGTCGACGGGCGCCCGGTCGAGCCGCCGGAGCCGGTGGAGGAGCCGTTGCTGCCGCTCGTCGAGCGCCCCGGCGTGGTCAGGTCCTTGTCCACCACGTCCTTGGGCTCCGGCGCGTGCAGGTCGACCCGCGCGCCGTAGGCGAGGAAGTCGAAGGCGCCGGCCTGGCGCGCGTCGGCGGCGGACTCCATGCGCAGCAGATACGGGGCGCCCTCGGTGGCCACCCAGATGATGCCGCCCGCGCCCGGCGTGCGGTTCTCCAGGGCGATCGCGCGGTGTCCGTTGACCTGCTTGACCGCGCCCTTCTCCAGCTTGCCCGGCTTGCCCATGAGCTTGTTGGTCAGCCGCTCGACGTAGGTGTTCTCGACGATGCCGCCGTACTTCTTGTCGCCGGAGGGCACCTGGACGAACTTGTCGTGGTTGCCCACCTCCGAGCCGGCGCCCTCGACCCTGGACCAGAACTTCGCGTCGCCCCGGAACCAGACCTGGTTCTGCACCCGGGTGATGTACGCGGTCGTGTTGTCCTCGACGATCCGGCCCTCGCTGCCGGTGCTGGTGAAGCGCATGTCCACACTGAACGGCTTGGCCGGCTTGCCCGCCGTGCCCGGGACGGCCAACTCCCCCTTCACGTGAACCGACTTGGCGGCGGCCGTCGCGGCCTGGGCCCGCTGCAGGATCGCCGCCGGGTCGAGCCCGTCCACCTGGTTGCCCAGCGGCGCGCCCGCCGTCGGCTCGTCCACCGGCGCCTGCCACGAGCGGTGCGCGGGCCGTCCCGGACTGCATCCGGCGACCAGCACCGTGACCGATACCGCCGCCGTCGCCACCACGAAGCCGCGTCGCACGTGATCCATCGCCTGGTTCCCTCGTCGTTCGATGTCTCGTAGATTTCGCCGACCGCCTCGACGCCCGTCCGCGGCGTCGTGCTCCCGCGTCGTGCTCCCGGAAACGGTATCCCGGAGCCCGCGCGGCCGGGCTCAGTCGGTGCCCGGCACCGGCCCGCCGGGCTTTTCCGTGGGCTTGCCGGTCGGCTTGCCCGACGGGTCCTTGCCGTCGGTCAGCGTGCCGTAGTCCAGCACCTCGTCGGCATGGGGCAGCACCAACGGGAAGTCCTGGTCGTACTCGAACAGTTCGAGCGCTCCGCCGCTCGGCGACGGAATGTACTTGAGCGGGTACGGCGTCCCGGTCAGCGCCACCCGCAACTCGCCGCCACGCCCACGATCGGCCACCACCTTGAGCGTTTCGACGCCCCGCACCTTTTCCCGGCCGTCCTTCTTGAGTTTGCCGTTGAGCCGGATCAGATCGGTGATCATGTCCTGCATCCGGGTGAAGCCGGACAGTCGCGCGTAACTGGGGTCGGAGGCGGGCACCTTGACGAACTTGTCGCGCAACGCCTGTGCCGACTGCTCGACGTCCGCCCCGCCGCGCCCGTCCCGGCCCTGGTACAGCCGGGCGTCGCCGCGGACGTACAGATCCTGGCCGACGCGCAGCAGTTCGATGGTGCTGTCGGCGGTGACCACGGTGCCCACCCCGCCGTCGCGCTTGAGTCGCAGGTCGATCCGGAACTGCTGGGTCTGGATCTTCCACACCCCCTGCACGTGCACCGCCCCGGTCCCGGCCGCCGCCGCCTTGGCCTTGCCGGTGATGGCGTCCGCGGACTCCGAACCGAGCCCGGTCTCCGCCTTCGAACACGCCGTGCCGGCGAGGACGCAGGCGGTCAGGAGGGCGATCGTGGTCTTCGTCTGAGGCAAGCGCACGGGCGGCACTGTACTGAGCCGGGCACGAGGTGTCGGAATCATGCCCACCTTCACCGGTAGCCTGACCGACTGGGATGCCCCCGGCACGAGCGGGCACACACATCGGCGGCGCGCCACGTCGGCGGCGGACATCGGCAACGGAGGGACCACGGCAATGGGTGCGTCATCCGGGCGGGTGTTCATCTCGCACCTCGCGGGCGTGGCCGTGTTCGATCCCAACGGCGACCACGTCGGCCGGCTGCGCGACGTCGTCGTCATGCTGCGCACCGCCCAACTGCCCCCGCGGGTGCTCGGCCTGGTCGTCGAGGTGGCCACCCGACGCCGGATCTTCGTCCCGATGACCCGGGTGACCAGCGTGGAGACCGGTGAGGTGATCACCACCGGGCTGGTCAACATGCGCCGTTTCGAGCAGCGACCGAGCGAGACGCTGGTGCTCGCCGAGATGCTGGACCGGCGGGTGGCGCTGGCCGAGAACGACGAGTCGGTCACCGTCCTCGACGTGGCGATGGCGCTCGGGCGCGGGCGCGACTGGCTGATCTCCAAGCTCTTCGTGCAAAAGGGCGGCACCTCGGCGCTGCGCCGCAGACGCGGCGAGACGATCACCGTCGACTGGAACGCGGTGGTCGGCTTCGAGCGCCCCGAGGACCAGCAGGGCGCGGCCAACCTGCTCGCCACGTTCGAGCAGCTGCGCCCCGCCGACCTGGCCAACGTGCTGCACAACCTGTCCGCCAAGCGCCGTGCGGAGGTGGCTGCGGCGCTGGACGACGACCGGCTCGCCGACGTGCTGGAGGAGTTGCCCGAGGACGACCAGGTGGAGATCCTGGGCCAGCTCCAGGAGGAGCGCGCGGCCGACGTGCTGGAGGCGATGGACCCCGACGACGCGGCCGACCTGATCTCCGAGCTGCCCGAGGACACCGCGGAGCGCCTGCTCGGGCTGATGGAGCCGGAGGAGGCGGAGGACGTGCGCCGGCTGCTGACCTACGTCGAGGACACCGCTGGCGGCATGATGACCACCGAGCCGATCGTGCTGGAGCCGGGCGCGACCATCGCCGAGGCGCTGGCGCAGGTGCGCAACGCCGACCTGTCGCCGGCGCTGGCCAGTCAGGTCTACGTGTGCCGGCCGCCGACCGAGACGCCGACCGGCAAGTATCTGGGCACGGTGCACTTCCAGCGGCTGCTGCGCGATCCACCGTTCACCCTGGTCGGCGCGGTCCTGGACACCGACCTGATGCCGCTGCGGCCGGACACCCCGCTCGCCGAGGTGACCAGCTTCCTGGCCGCCTACAACATGGTCGCCGCGCCCGTGGTGGACGAGGACGACCACCTGCTCGGCGCGGTCACCGTCGACGACGTGCTCGACCACCTGCTGCCCGAGGACTGGCGCGAGGGCGCGATACACGGAGACGGGAGTGTCCGCCGTGGCACGTGAGAGCACGAGCGCCGACAAGCGGCGGCGTCCGCGCCTGGATCAACCGCGCGATCCGGGGCGGCGTCCGCTGCTGCCCGCGTACGACCCGGAGGCGTTCGGCCGGTTCTCCGAGCGGATCGCCCGCTTCCTGGGCACCGGCCGGTTCCTGGTCTACATGACCGCCACGGTGATCGTGTGGATCGGCTGGAACATCTTCGTGCCGCCGGCGCTGCGGTTCGACGAGTATCCGTTCATCTTCCTGACCCTGGCGCTGTCCCTCCAGGCGTCGTACGCGGCGCCGCTGATCCTGCTCGCGCAAAATCGCCAGGACGACCGGGACCGGGTCAACCTGGAGCAGGACCGGGCCCGCAACGAGCGCAACATCGCCGACACCGAGTATCTGACCCGCGAGGTCGCGGCGCTGCGGATCGCCCTCGGCGAGGTGGCCACGCGCGACTTCCTGCGCTCGGAACTGCAGTCCATGCTCAAGGAGTTGGACGAGCGACGGGAGACGGACGGGTGGCTGATGGGCCGCGAGGTCACCGACGCGCACCTGGGCCGAGGGCCGCGCCCGCCGGAGTCCGAGTAGTCTCCCGTCTTATACAGTTGTATCATTCACTCGTATAAGACATCTGTCTAGAAGAGCGCTACCATCGGGCCATGGGACATCGCGAAGACCTGCTGGCCGGAGCCAAACGCTGCCTGTACGAAAAGGGCTACATGCGCACCACCGCGCGCGACATCGTCGCCGCGTCGGGGACCAATCTGGGCTCGATCGGCTACCACTACGGATCCAAGGACGCGCTCATGCAGCAGGCGCTCCTGGAGTCGATCGAGGGGTGGGGCGACGAGTTGTCCGGTGCGCTGGCCGAGGCGGTCGGGAACCGGGCCGCGCCGCCGGAGCGGTTCGAGGCGATCTGGACGCGGGTCGTCGACCTGATGGAGTCGCACCGGATGATGTGGGCCGCCAACTTCGAGATCCTGGCCTACCTCGACGAGTTGCCGGAGATCCGCAAGGTGCTCGGCGCGGCGCAGGACGAGGGTCGCTCCGGCCTCGCCTCGATCTTCCTGGGCCTGCCCGAGGAGGGCAACGAGCACCTGACCGGCACGGTCGGGGCGCTGTGTCAGGCACTGCTCCTGGGCGTGGTCGGCCAGTGGATGCTCGACCCGGACAACGCCCCCACCGGCCGCGACCTCGCCGAGGGCATGCGCGTGCTCATGGGCGTGCCCTCGCCCGGCTGAACCACCCCGACGAGAGCACCACATGGGCCAGAACCCCCGCGATCAGGCCCCAGAACGCGGACCCGACGCCCCGGATGGTCACTCCCGAGGCGGTGGCCAGGAAGGTGATCAGCGCCGCCTCCCGGTGCTCGTCGTCGGCCATCGCGCCGCCGAGCCCGCTCGCCAGCGCGCCGAACAGCGCGACGCCCGCGACCGCGGCGACCAGTTCCTTGGGCAGGCCCGCGAACACCGCGACCAGGGTCGACCCGAACATCCCCACGACCAGGTAGAACACGCCGCACGCGACCCCCGCGACATAACGCCTGCGGGGGTCGCGGTGCGCCTCGGGTCCGGTACAGATCGCCGCGGTGATCGCGGCCGGATTGATCGCGTGCGATCCGAACGGCGCGAGCAGCGTGGACACCGCGCCGGTGGAGCCGATCAGCACCCGGTCGTCGGGCCGGTAGCCGGAGGCCGCCAGCACCCCCATTCCGGGCGCGTTCTGCGAGGCGAGCGTGGCCACCAGGAGCGGCACGGCGATCCCGATCAGCGCCGGTACGGACAGGTGCGGCGTGGTCCACACCGGCCGGGCGATCTCGAACGAGTCCACGTGTACGTGCAACCGCGAACCGGCCGCCGCGCAACCCACCCCGACCACGAGCGCGACGAGCACCGCGTAGCGCGGCACGAACCGCTTGGCCACCAGGTAGCCGAGCAGCACCCCGCCGCCGATCCACGGCGCGGTGCGCACCGAGGTGAACACCCCGGTGCCGAACGAGAACAGGATCCCGGCGAGCATCGCGGAGACCACCGCGCTCGGCACCTTGCGGATCAACCGGCCGAACACGCCGGTCACCCCGATCGCGGTGATCAGCACGCCGGTGACCACGAACGCGCCGATCGCCTCGGGATACGCGTACGAGCCCAGGCTGGTCACCAAAAGCGCGGCTCCGGGGGTGGACCACGCGGTGACGATCGGCATCCGGGTGTACAGGCTCAGCCCCAGGCAGGTCAGCCCGCTGCCGATGGACAGCGCCCACACCCACGAGCCGGTCTGCGCCGGGCTCAGCCCCGCGCCGGCCGCGGCGGACAGCACGATCACCAGCGGCCCCGAGTAGGAGACCAGGACCGCGATCAGGCCGGCGAGCACCGCCGAGAGGGAGGCGTCGCGCCACAGGTTGGGCCGGGCCGCCGGCGCCGCGGCCCCGGTGCCCGCGTCGGTGTCCGTCGGAGTTCGGATGGTCACCGCGCGCCCGCCTCGTGGTCAGTCGTGGTCGTAGACGGTGACCGGGACACCGCGCCCGCTCAACCGTTCGAGGATGAGCGGCTCCACCCTGCCCCACGTGCCCCCGGCCAGGCCACAGCCAATTCGCGGCATGTGGACCGACGCGCCGAGTTCGAGCGCCCGCTCGCCGAGGGTGCGCAGGGCCCGGTCGATCGCGTCGTAGCGCACCGGCGGGCCCTTGCTGCCGGTACGGGTGCCGTGTTGACCGATCAGGTTGGCCACCCACAGGTAGGTGTCCACCCGGATCAGCCGCACCGCGCCGAGCCCGAAGTCGTTGTCCGCCCGCTCGCGATACCACCGCCGGTAGTCGGCCTCCGGCTCCGGCCACCGCTTGGACAGCGCGAGCACGAAGCCCTTGCCCCAGCCGCCGCGGTCGTTGCACACGTGCGCGATCACCTTGACGCCCTTGCCCAGTGGCGTGGTGGCATCGCCCCGGACGTACCCGATCGTCTCCACCCCCGGCACGGTAGCCGGCCGCGCCGACGCGCCGGTACGGGTTTACGGGCGGGCGCGCGGGGCCCGGCCCGGGGTGAGCCCGAACAGCCGCGCCGCGTTGTCGTGGCACACCGCGCGCAGCCAGTCGTCGCCGAGGTCGACCCGGGTGAGCGCGGCGAGCGCGTCGGCGTAGCCGTAGGGGATGTTCGGGAAGTCGCTGCCCCACAGGATGCGATCCGCCGCGTCGAGCAGCCGGGGCCGGTCGGCCGGCGGGAACGGGGCGGCCTCCTCGACGAATTCGGTGAACGCCATCGTGGTGTCCAGGTGCACCCTCGGATAGCGCGCCGCCAGGTCCAGGAACGCGCCGTACTCCGGCATCCCCATGTGCGCGACGATCAGCGCCAGCCGCGGATGCCGGGCCAGCACCCGGGCGATCGGCTCCGGCCCGGTGTGCGCCCCGGGCACCGGCCCGGATCCGCAGTGCGCGACCACCGGCACCCCGGCGTCGGCGAGCGTGCCCCACACGTCGTCCAGGAGCGGATCGGTCGGATCCCAGCCACCGACCTGGACATGGGCCTTGAACACCACCGCGCCCGCGTCGATCGCCTCACGCACGTACTTGGCCGCGTCGGGTTCGGCGAAGAACGTGGCCGTGTGCAGACAGTCGGGAGTCCGCGCGGCGAACTCGCGCGACCACGCGTTCAGCCACGCGGCCATCGCGGGCTTGTGCGGATACAGCATCGACGTGAACGCCGAGACGCCGAAGCCGCGCAGCGTGGCCACCCGCGCGTCCTCGTCCAGGCGGTAGGTGATCGGCCACGGCCGGCCGATCAGCGGACCGGCCGCGTCGAAGTACGCCCACACCTTGTCGAGCACCTGCTTGGGCATGAAGTGCGTGTGCACGTCGATCAGCGTCGCCAGGCCCAGGGCCCGGCGGAACTCCGCCACTCGCGTCCGCTCGGCCGACATCGTCACGCGGCACCTCCCCGTCGGTTCACAGCCCCCGCCGCAGGCTCGGATCCCGATGCTCGCAAAGGGTTCCGGCGCGAGGGTCGTAAGCTCACGGTATGGCTTCTGCAACCCTGCCCTCGGCGGACGACGTCCAGGATGCCCTGGCGACCGTCCAGGACCCCGAGATCCACCGGCCCATCACCGAACTGGGCATGGTCAAATCCGTCGAGATCCTGGCCGACGGTCGGGTCGAGGTCGCGGTCTATCTGACGGTCAGCGGCTGTCCGATGCGCGAGACGATCATCAGCCGGGTGGAGACCGCCGTGGCCGCGCTGCCCGGGGTGACCTCGGTCGGCGTCGAACTCGACGTGATGAGCGACACGCAGCGCAAGGAGCTGGCGAGCCACCTGCGCGGCGGGCAGGCCGAGCGCGAGGTGCCGTTCGCCAAGCCCGGCTCGCTGACCCGGGTCTACGCGGTGGCCTCGGGCAAGGGCGGCGTCGGCAAGTCCTCGGTCACGGTGAACCTGGCCGCGGCGATGGTCGGGCAGGGCCTGAAGGTCGGCGTGGTGGACGCGGACATCTACGGCCACTCGGTGCCGCGCATGCTCGGCGTCGAGGGCAAGCCCACCCAGGTCGAGAACATGATCATGCCGCCGTCGGCGCTGGGCGTGAAGGTCATCTCGATCGGCATGTTCACCCCCGGCAACGCGCCGGTGGTCTGGCGCGGGCCGATGTTGCACCGCGCGCTCCAGCAGTTCCTGGCCGACGTCTACTGGGGCGACCTCGACGTCCTGCTCCTGGACCTCCCGCCGGGCACCGGCGACATCGCCATCTCGGTCGCCCAGTTGGTGCCCAACGCGGAGATCCTGGTGGTGACCACGCCGCAGCAGGCCGCCGCCGAGGTCGCCGAGCGGGCCGGCACGATCGCGGTCGAGACCCGCCAGACGATCGCCGGCGTGATCGAGAACATGGCCGGGCTGCCCTGCCCGCACTGCGGCGAGATGGTCGACGTGTTCGGCTCCGGCGGCGGACAGCGTGTCGCCGACGGGCTCTCCGCGGCCACCGGCACGAAGGTCCCGCTGCTCGGCTCGATCCCGATCGACACCCGGCTGCGCGAGGGCGGCGACACCGGCCGCCCGGTCGTCGTCGACGCGCCCGACTCGCCCGCCGCCGTCGCGCTCGACGCGGTCGCGGCGAAGCTCGGCGGTCGCGAGCGCGGCCTCTCCGGCCTCCAACTCGGCCTGACCCCGCTGCGCAACTTCTAGCGCCTGCCCGGCGGATCGGGTCGGATCGGGTCGCGTCGTCCGGTGCCGTACAGCGGACCGCCGGAGAAGCAGCCGCACGGAACCGTCATGCGGCTGCTTCTCCGAGGCGGCGCGGCGGGGTGCGGGCGTTCACCCGTCCGGCGTCGCGTACGTGCGCAGGTCCACCGAGCGGGACAGGCCCAGGCCGTACGCGCTCGCGCCCCGGCCGTACACCCCCAGGTACACGCCCGCGCTCTCTCCCGCGAGCACCCAGCCGTACGCCGACTCCCGGTAGCGGAAACGCGCCGGCACCCCGTCGACCGGGATCGCCAGGTCCGTCCACCCCGGCCCGGGCAGATTGTCGGACAGGTCCCACGCGATGTTCGTCTGCTGATCCAGCCACTCCGCACGGGTCGCGCGGTCCAACTGCCACGGCCAACTCTCCGCGAGCAGCGCCACCCCTGCGAGTGATGCCGCGCTCGCCTTCGACGTGGCCTCCATCTGCCCCGTGCCGTCGCCGGCCGGCCGCTTGGGCCGCTGCGGAACGGTCACCACGGACACGAACCGGCGGGGCGTGGGATCACCGGGCCGGCGGCTGGGCAGATCGCCGTGGCCCAGCGTGCCGTAGTCGATCGTGCCCCGACCCCGACACACCGAGGACAACCAACGCCGCCCGTTCCAGCCCTCGTCCAGGCCGTACCAGGGGAAGTCCGCGTTCAGGTATTCCGCCAGCAGATCGGGCCTGCCGGCCCCGTCGGCGGGCAGCGCCTCGCCCGCGTGGCTGATTGTGTCCATGCTCCGCCTCATCAGGTCCTCTCGCGCGGCGCGACGGCGCCGCGCCGGCTGCCTCGGTCTGCCATGTCGGGCGACCACTCCCCCGGACGATCCGGGTGGACGAGCCGTGCGATACATGTATCCGCCGAGTCACCGACCACACACTGCCCGTGTACTCCGGCTCCATAGTGCCCGAATACGCGGGCGCTCCGAGACCGCATGGTGCCCGAATACGCGGGATGCTCCGACGCCGTCTCCGGCGCCGGACGGCCGGCCGGATTCCGGGCCCCGAATCCCCGGCCGGGGCGAGCGGATCGACCTAGGTGGCGTCGGCGTCGTACGGCGGACGCTCGCCGGGCTCGACCCGGGCGGCGCCGGCGTTCTTGTGCAGCGAGGTCTTCGGCGCGGACGACTGCCCGGCCGCCGGGCGGTGGGAGGTGTCGGGCACGTCCGGCTCGAAGAGGTTGCCGCTCGCCAGACCCTTGATGTCCTCGAAGTCCTTGCCGAGCGAGTCGCGCAACTCCCGGATGCCCAGATCGTCGTCGCCGTCGCCCATCAGGTTCTTGCGGACGAAGGTCTTCGGGTTCAGGTCCTCCAGGTGCATGTCCTGGAACTCCGGACCCAGTTCCTTCTTCAGGTCCGCGCGGGCCCCGGAGGAGAACTCGCGGAACTTGCGAATGGTGCGGGCCACGTCGCCGATCATCTTCGGCAGCTTCTCGGGACCGAAGATGACGATCGCGAGGATGACGAGCGCGACCATCTCGGGTGCACCGACGTCGAACACCTGGACTCCACGAGATTGCGCGAGGGGGTTCGGTCGGGTGACCGAACCCCCTCAGAGTAGTCGTCGACCCCCCGAGCGGAAGGGCGCGGGCGGCACCGAACCGGTCGCTTGGCGCCTATTGGCAAAAGATGTGATCACCCGGCCATGTGTACGTCATGTCCGAGTCATCCTGCTTGGCGGCCGATCGGCCCCTCGGGGCCGGCCGGCCTCCGGGTCAGCCCGCCTCGAGGGTCATGTCGACCGTGCGCTCCGCGCCGTCGCGCTCGATGGTGAGCTTGACCACGCCGCCGGGCGCCTTGGACCGGATCGCCACGATCAACTCGTTCGCGTCGTGCACCCGGCGGCCGTCGATCGCCTTGATCACGTCACCCGGCTTGAGCCCGGCCCGCTCGGCGGGCCCGCCCGGACGCACCGGCGGCGTGCCCTTGACGTCCTCCGACGCGATCCGGGCGCCGTCGCCCGTGTAGGCGACGTCGAGCGAGACACCGATCACCGGATGCGAGGCCTTCCCGGTGTCGATCAACTGCTGCGCGACCCGGCGCGCCTGGTTGATCGGGATCGCGAAGCCGAGGCCGATGCTGCCCGCCTCCTGCTGCGCCCCGAACGGATTGCCCTGGCCGGCGCCGCCGGCCGAGCGGATCGCCGAGTTGATCCCGATCACCGAACCCGCCGCGTCGATCAGCGGCCCGCCCGAGTTGCCGGGGTTGATCGGCGCGTCGGTCTGCAGCGCGCTGATGTAGGACACGTCGCTGCCGGAGGAACCGGCGCTCACCGCGCGGTCCTTGGCGCTGATGATCCCGGAGGTGACGGTGCCCTCCAGGTTGAACGGCGCACCGATGGCGATCACCGGATCGCCGACCTGCACGCCGTCGGAGTTGCCCAGCGGCAGCGGGTGCAGACCCTGGACCCCGGATACCCGGATCACCGCGAGGTCGTAACCGGCGTCCCGGCCGACCAGCGTCGCGGTGGTGCGCTGCCCGTCGTTGAACGTCACCGTGATCGTGCCGCCGGACGCGGCCGACTCCACGACGTGGTTGTTCGTCAGGATGTCGCCGGCGGTGTCCAGCACGAAGCCGGTGCCGGTGGCCTCGCCGCGACCGGTCTTGGCGTGGATGTACACCACGCCGGGCAACGTGCGGTCCGCGAGGCCGGCGATGGTGTCCTTGCCCCGGGCCGGACCGCTCTGCGGCGGGTCGCCCAGGCGGATCTTGGTGTCGTGCCGATCGGCGATCCAGGCCCCGATGCCGCCGCCGATCAACCCGGCCACGAGTGCGAGGGCCGCGGCCCACACCACCAGCCGGCGTCCATAGCGCCGACCCAGGTCCTCCGTGGGTCCACCCGCCCCGGTCATGTCCCCGGGGACGGCGTAGCCGTACGGCACGGCCTGGTAGGGCGCGTAGCCGGTCTGCGGGGCATACGACGGGTACGGCCCATAGGGCCCGTAGCCCGGATGCGCGACGCCGGCCGGCACACCGTAGGGACCGGGCTGCCCGGGCTGCGCGGGCTGCCCCGGATATCCCGGCCACTGCCCGGTCGGCTGCTGCGGAGGCGGCCCGGCGGGCGGCGGTTGCGGCGGCGGGGCGAACGGGTCGTAGCCGGGGTCGTCCGCGACCGGCAACTCGGCGGTGCCGTGCACCACGGGCACCTCGGCGGTCACCGCGTCCCGGACATCGGGCGTCGGCACCCCGAACGCGTCGGGCTCGACGGCGGGATCGGCCGGCGGCGGCTCGACGGCCGCACCGGCCGGCACCTCCTTGGCCAACGACATCCGCGCCGGAAACGCGGCGGGCTCGTCGTCGGCCGCACCGGGACGCCCCGAGTCGGCAACGCCGTCGGCGGCGCGCGACCCACGAACCCCGTCGAAGCCATCCCGCCGCGACCGGGCGAAATCCTCACCCGCCGCGTGCGAACCACCGGGCGCGGCCGAGCCCGCACCGGCGGCATCCCGTCGAGCCGACTCGGCGTCCGCATCCGACGCCCGGGAGTCGTCCCCGCCGGAGTCCTCGGCCCCCGACACCGGTCGGACCTCGGTGGGCGGCTCCTCGTGCGACACCCGGCCGGGAGCCGCAGGGTCCGGAGCCGCGCCGTCGGGTGTGTCCTCTCCGGGGTCGGTCGACACCCGCGGGCCGCCGGGCGGGAAGGCCGCCGGTTCCGCGCCGGGGTCGTGCTCGGGTGCCGGTCCGGCCGGCGCGTCGTCGCCTCGCGGCGGCTCCGCTCCCCCACGGCCGTATGCGTCGCTCATCGTGTGCCTTCCTACCGCTCCCGGTGTGCCGGGGCATCCGCTGCTTCTCCGGCCCGGCCACAGTCTTGCGCGTGCCGCTCGCCGGCGTCCCGGCGGCAGCGGATACCCGTCACCTCCCGCACGCGAACCCGCCCGAAAGCACCGCGCCCGCGCGGATCCGCGCGGGCGCCCCGGCCCCGGCGCATCGACGCACGGGGTCGGGTGTACCGGCCTGCGGCCTAGGGCCGGGCCTCGATCGTGGCGACCGGCACGGTCAGGGACGCTCCCGCGAGCACCGGCTCGGAGCGTTTGGCCGACTTGCCCGCAGGCAGCGCGGTGGTGCTCGCGGCCTGCTCCACCAGGTAGCGCTCGACGGCCGGGGCCGCGGGTCGGCCCTCGGTGCCGCCGCTGGTACCGCCGGGCACGAAGGCGCTGCTCAGCGCGACGGCCATCATCGAGAACGCGCCGGCCGCCGCGAACGTCAGCCGACGCCGGCTCACCGGCGGACGCACCCGCTCGGGCATGTTGCCGGGCCGGCCCGCCCGCGGGCCGGTCGACCGCGAACGTGCGCGGGTCGAGCCCGTCGGTCGCCCGGCGGCCGGGAACATGAATCGATCGCCGCCCGCAGGCGGCGCGGGCGGCTCCTCGGCGGATTCCCCGAGCGCGAGCAGCCGCGCCATCAGGTCCTCGGAGGGGCCGGGTTGGCGCGCGTTGCCGAGCAACTGCTTCACCTGGCGCTGCTCCTCGGCCTCCACGCGGCAATCCGCGCATTCGGCGAGGTGCGCCAGCACCTTCTCGCGGGCCTCATGGCCCAGTTCGCCGTCAACATAGGCGGCGAGCTTGTCGTCGGGGTGGCTCATGTGCCCACCTCGCATGCCCCACATCGGGTCGCGGCGCGCCCCAGCCGTGTGGCACTCACTACCCCCCTGCCCAAGCGGTCGCCGGGCTCACTGCTCACGGTCCCTCATCTCCGCACCGTGGTCCGAACCTCCGCAGCCGTCTCCTGGCCTGCCTTGTTCCGGGGAGCACGATGCCGCAGCGCCGCACGGAGCTGGGACCGGCCGCGGTGGATGCGGCTGCGCACGGTCCCGAGTTTCACTCCGAGCGTGGTGGCGATCTCCTCGTACGACAGGCCCTCGATGTCACACAGTACGACCGCGGCGCGGAACTCCGGCGCGAGCGCGTCCAGCGCCTGCTGGACATCCGCGTCCAGGTGGGCGTCGTCGTATGCCTGCGCGGGCGAGAGCTCACGACCGGCGAGGCGTTCGCCCGCGTCGTCGCCCAGACCCTCGAAGCGGATGCGCTGACGGCGCCGAACCATGTCGAGGAAAAGGTTCGTGGTGATGCGGTGCAGCCAACCCTCGAACGTGCCGGGCGTGTAGCTCGACAACGATCGGAACACTCGGACGAACACCTCTTGGGTGATGTCGTCCGCGTCGTGCGGGTTGCCACTGAGGCGGTAGGCGAGCCGATACACCCGCGCGGAGTGGGTGCGGACGATGTCCTCCCACGTCGGCGGGACCCATTCGGCCTGGGCTGGGCTGCTGGTTGCGTTTGCGGCTTCGGCCACGTGATCCGGCATCGGCGACGGCTCGCGAGTACAGGATTGTTCCCCGCGACGGTCGACCACTGCCACACCTCCTCTTCCGAGTAGCGCAACCACCATAAGCGTCCTGCCTGTTAAGCCCGGATAAGGGCGCCGAGCCCCGGTCCGACCCCACCTCCGGTGCCGCGAGACCACGAGCCTCGTGTTCACCTGTCTTCCGTGGGGGTCAACGAACCATATTCGCGGGGGGTTCCCGTGTGGGGCGCTCGGGGGTCGGGGCGCGGGGGTCGGGCGGTTGGGGGCCGGGGCGCGGGGGTCGGGGCGCGAGGGACGGGGCTCGGGGATCGAGGCGCGAGGACCGGGGCGCGAGGGATCGGGGCGCGAGGGATCGAGGCGCGAGGGATCGAGGCGCGAGGGATCGAGGCGCGAGGGATCGAGGCGCGAGGGATCGAGGCGCGAGGGATCGAGGCGCGAGGGATCGAGGCGCGAGGGATCGAGGCGCGAGGGATCGAGGCGCGAGGGATCGAGGCGCGAGGGATCGAGGCGCGAGGGATCGAGGCGCGAGGGATCGAGGCGCGAGGGATCGAGGCGCGAGGGATCGAGGCGCGAGGGATCGAGGCGCGAGGGATCGAGGCGCGAGGGACGGGTGGGTGGGCGCGGTCGTGGGCGCGGCGTTGCTTCTTGTTGGGCGCTTCGCGCCGGCTCGCGAGGCACCGCTTTTCTGCTCCCCCGCTTCGCTCCTCCGCAGAAAAGCGGCACCCCGCTCGCGGCTGTGCGCCCCTCCGCTTCGCTCCGGGTCGCCCAGCCCAAAGAAACAAGCGGCGGCTCCGCCGCTCTCCGCGCTTCGCGCGTCGATCGCGTGGGTGGCCACTGTCGGGGGCGCTGACGCGCCGTGGGGTGGGGGGCGGCGGGGTGGGGTGGGCGGTTGGGCGGCGCTCCCCGGGTGGTGGGGGGACGCCTCGGTAATACGCTTGCGCTCAGGTGGCCGACCCGTTTCGAGCGCGAACGGGCGGCCGGGACAGAGGAGGAAGCCATTTCCGGCAATCGCCAGGCGAGCTGGGCGTTCGCGGAAGAGTACGTCGGCGAGGACGCCGTCCTCGCGGGCGCCCGCGCCCGCGCCCGGGAAGTCGGCGTGCTCCCGATAGGTCCCGGCGGCGGCGCCGCGCTGCGCTTCCTCGCCGCCGCGGTCGAGGCCAAGGCGGTCGCCGAGATCGGGACCGGGACCGGGGTGTCCGGCCTCTACCTGCTGCGCGGCATGCGCTCCGACGGGGTGCTCACCACGGTCGACGCCGATCCCGAGAACCAGCGGCTCGCCAAGGAGACCTTCACCGAGGCGGGCTTTCCCAGCGGGCGCGCCAGGTTCATCCCGGGCCGGGCCCTGGAGGTGCTGCCCCGGCTCGCCGACGGCGGCTACGACCTGGTGTTCTGCGACGGGGACAAGCTCGAATACCTGGACTACCTCGCCGAGGCGCTGCGGTTGTTGCGGCCCGGCGGCGTGGTCTGCTTCGACAACGCGCTGCTGCGCGACCGGGTGGCCGATCCGGCGCACCGCGACGCGGAGACCGCCGCCGTGCGCGACGTGTTGCGGGTGATCCGCGAGCACGAGTCGCTGGTGCCGGCGCTGCTCCCGGTCGGCGACGGCCTGCTGTGCGCGGCCCGCCGGGGCTGAGCCGGACCGGGCCGACGTGCGGCCCGACCGGGCACATGCCGACGGCCCCGGTACGAACATGAGTCTCCATGTCCGTGCCGGGGCCGTCGCATCACGACTTTCGTCGAGGGCGTCGCCCCAGGGGGTCAGCCCACGGCGTTCTTCAGCGCCTCGCTCAGGGCGCCGGCCTCATCGGCCGACAGCTCGACCACGAGCCGTCCACCGCCCTCAAGCGGAACGCGCATGACGATGCCCCGCCCTTCCTTGGTCACCTCGAGCGGGCCGTCGCCCGTCCGCGGCTTCATGGCCGCCATGCTCGTTCCCCTTCCTGCATATCGACGCACCGGTGCTCAAACCGGCCACCGGTCTTCGAGAGCATTGATCAGGGACCATTATCCCGCATCGAACGGTGGGGTGAGCAACATCGGGTCCCGTCGACCTCTCCGACCCCGTCCGTACGGCGCGGAATGAGATGGTCCGTCCCGGCTCGGAAATGCAGCTGACGGTCCGTCAGGGGCGGGACGCCGGCCGGATCCGGCTTCCGGCATGCTGTGCACATCCCACCTGCGGCGATGTATGTGATGTGGAGGCAAGTCATGACCGACAAGGCCGAGATTGTGCGGTACGACCTCGCCGACGGAGTCGCGACCGTCACGCTGAACCGGCCCGAGGCGATGAACTCGCTCGACGAGCCGACCAAGATCGCGTTGCGCGACGCGGTCCTGCGCGCCGCCGAGGATCCGGCGGTCCGGGCGGTGCTGTTGACCGGCAGCGGTCGGGCGTTTTGCGCCGGCCAGGACCTGAAGGCGCACATCCGTCAGCTGGACACCGGCCACGACGCCACCTTCGCGACCGTGCGCGAGCACTACAACCCGCTGGTGACGGCGCTGGCGACGATGGCCAAGCCGGTGGTCGCGGCGGTCAACGGGGTCGCCGCCGGGGCCGGTGCGGCGATCGCCTGGGCCTGCGACTTCCGGATCATGGCGGACACGGCCGGCTTCAACACCGCCTTCGCGGGGGTCGCGCTGACCGCCGACTCGGGCGCGTCCTGGACGCTGCCGCGCCTGGTCGGCCAGGCCCGGGCGATCGAACTGCTGATGCTGCCCCGCACGGTCAAGGCCGCCGAGGCGCTGGAACTGGGCCTGGCCCACCGGGTGGTACCGGCCGACGAGGTCCTCGACACCGCCCGCGACCTGGCCCACCGCCTCGCCGAGGGCCCGACCGTGGCCTTGGCCGCCCTCAAGGAATCGGTCGCCTACGGCGCCTCGCACTCCCTGGTCGACACCCTGGCCAAGGAGGACGAACTGCAACTGCGGGCGGGCTCCTCCGAGGACCACCGCATCGCGGTGGCCGCCTTCGTCGCCAAGGAAAAGCCCACCTTCCTCGGCCGCTGACGCCCACCACCCGGCGGGGCGGACGCCGCCCGCCGGGTCGAGGCGGGGGCGGGTCAGCGGGAGACGCAGGCCTCCAGGTGGTCGTTGACCAGGCCGCAGGCCTGCATCATCGCGTAGGCCGTGGTCGGGCCGACGAAGCGGAAACCCCTGCGCTTGAGCTCCTTGGCCAGGGCGGTGGACTCGTCGGTGACCGCCGGGACGTCCGAGAGGGCCTTGGGGGCCTTCCGGCGGCCGGAAGGTGCGAAGGACCACACGAGGGCGTCCAGGCCGCCCTGGAGGGCCTGTGCCGCGTGCGCGTTGGCGATGGCGGCGTCGATCTTGGCCCGATTGCGGATGATGCCCTCGTCGGCGAGCAGCCGCGCGCGGTCCGTGTCGTCGAAGGCCGCCACCCGCGCGATGGAGAAGTCGGCGAAGGCGGCCCGAAAGCCCTCGCGCCGACGCAGGATGGTCAACCAGGACAAACCGGACTGGAACGCCTCCAGACACAGCCGCTCGAACAGCCGGTCCTCACCGTGGACCGCGACGCCCCATTCGGTGTCGTGGTACTGCCGGTAGTCGTCGGGGCCGGTGGCGCCCCACGGGCAGCGCAGCAGTCCGTCCGGTCCCGGGACCGGACCACCGACGACGGGGGCGGCGGCGGTCATGACTTCGGGTCGCCCTTCGCCTCGTCGTCCCTGTTCGCCCCGCCGTCCTCCGGCTCGAACTCGGCCCGGTCCTTCGCCTCGTTGCTCGCCTCGTCCACGGCGGCCTCGGGGGCCGGGGCCGGCTCGGCGGCCGGCACGTCCGCGTTCGACTCCGACGTCTCGTCCGCGTCGACGGCCGGTTCGCCCAGCGGTTCGCCCCCCGGTTCGGCGGCCTCGGCGTCGACCGCTGTCGAGCCCGCGGCCTCGGTGCGCTCCGGCTTCGCCGGCGAGGTGCCCGAGCCGCGCGGCGCGGGGGCGTGCCCGCTCGCGCCGAACGCGCTCGCCCCGGCGGCGGTCACGCCCGCCATCGCCGACGCGACGCCGACCGGCGTGGTGCCGGCGAGCTTGTACTCGAGTTCCAGGATGCGTGCGTCGCGCGCCGCGAGTTCGCCGGTGAGCCGGTCCAGCACCAGGTCCACCTCGCTCATCCGGTAGCCCCGGAAGACCACCGGGAAGCGGATGTGGTCGACGTCGGCGCTGGTGAGCGGGCGGTCGCCGGGCATCCGCAGCTCGGGCTGTTCGCGGTAGGCGTCCGGAAGGGAGCCACCCGCCCCGAGCACGACCGCGGCGATCACGAGGACCACCCCGATCACCACGACAAGCTGGATCCAGAACACGGACGGCTCCCCTTCGACGGCGGTGCAGGCGCTGGAACGGTGTCGGCTCCGGGCCGTTTCGGGAAGCCCCCGGCTCGTCGCACGGGACGATCGTGCCACGATCAGGGGGTCAGGTGGCACGTGCAGGGTGTGGGCGGAGGTCGACGGGGTGACGACGCTGAGGCTGGGACGACGGGAGTTCGAGGGGGACGAGTTGGTGATCATGGCGATCATCAACCGGACACCGGACTCGTTTTTCGACAAGGGCGCGACGTTCGACGATCGACCGGCCCTGGACGCGGTCGCCCGCGCGATCGACGAGGGCGCGGGAATCGTGGACATCGGGGGCGTGAAGGCCGGTCCGGGGGCCGAGGTGGACGTCACGGAGGAGGTCCGCCGGACGGTGTCCTTCGTGGCCGAGGTGCGCCGCCGCCACCCCGACGTGGTGATCAGCGTGGACACCTGGCGCCACGAGGTCGCCGAGGCGGTCTGCGACGCCGGCGCCGACCTGCTCAACGACGCGTGGGGCGGGGTGGACCCCAAGCTGGCCGAGGTGGCCGCGACATTCGACGCGGGCATCGTGTGCACGCACGCCGGCCGGGCGCAGCCGCGCACCCGGCCGCACCGGATCGGCTACGTCGACGTGATGGCCGACATCCTGGACGTCACGGTGGGCCTGGCCGAGCGTGCCGCGCGGCTCGGCGTGCGCCGGGACGCGATCCTGATCGACCCGGGGCACGACTTCGGCAAGAACACCCGGCATTCGCTGGAGGCCACCCGCCGGCTCGGCGAGATGGTCGACACCGGGTGGCCGGTCCTGGTCTCGCTGTCCAACAAGGACTTCGTCGGCGAGACGCTGGACAAGCCGGTGAACGAGCGGCTGCTCGGCACCTTGGCCACGACCGCGGTCAGCGCGTGGCTCGGGGCCCGGGTGTACCGCGCGCACCAGGTCGCGGAGACCCGCCAGGTGCTCGACATGGTGTCCTCCATCCACGGCACCCGGCAGCCCGCCGTGGCCCGTCGCGCCCTGGCCTGACGGGCCCGGGGCGGGTCTTCGAGCCCCCGATCGAAGACCCCGCCCCCGGTGGCCTCGTACGCTTCCCGGAGAACGCCTTTCGGCGCCCGCCCCCACCGCGAAGGTGGGCGCGGACGCCGAAAAGTGGGCTTCGACGGCGACGACGGCCGGCGACTTCGTGCCTCAGCAGCGCTTCCAGGGACCCTGGATGGCGTACATGGTGCCCGGGGTCTGCACGTTCGCGAACAGCGTGCGGCCGTCCTCGGAGAAGATCGGGCCGGTGAACTCGCTGTCGCCGTCCACGTCGTTGCGGGCGACCGGGTAGGTCTTGCCGTCGTCGGTCGCGCCGAGCAGGTGCTGCACGCCCTCGCCGTCCTCGGCGATGATCACGCCGCCGTGCGGCGACACGCTGATGTTGTCCGGGCCGTCGAACGGACCGTCCACGTCCGGCGTGGCGTTGACGCCGAAGCGCAGCTTCAGGGTCAGCCGGCCGCGACGCGGGTCGTAGAACCAGATCTGGCCGTCGTGCGCGGTGCCCGGGCTCTCCTTGCGGGCGAAGCTGCAGACCACGTACGCGCCGCCGTCGCCCCACCAGATGCCCTCGATCTTGCGACCGCGGGTGATGTCGGTGTTCTGGAACTGCTTGCGGATCGACGTGGTGCGCGCGTCGCGCTCCTGCACGGTGACCCAGTTGACCGCATAGGTGGTGCCCACCTCGGTCGCGCGGGACAGGTCGTCGACGTGCTTGCCGCTCGCGTCCACGCAGCGCATCGCCGCGAGGGTGCCCGCGTCGTCGGCGAGCTTGCGCAGCCGGCCGCGACCGCCGTCCCAGTGGCGCGGGGGCTCCCAGCGGTAGAACAGCCCGTTCGGGTTGCTCGCGTCCTCGGTCAGGTACAGGTGGCCGCGGCGCGGGTCCACCGCGACCGCCTCGTGGGCGAACCGGCCGAGCGCCTTGATCGGCTTCGGGTCGCGGTTGGCGCGGCGGTCGTACGGGTCGACCTCGAAGACGTAGCCGTGGTCCTTGGTGGCGCTGCCCTGACCGGCCAGCTGCTCGGTCTCCTCGCAGGTCAGCCAGGTGTCCCAGGGGGTCACCCCGCCCGCGCAGTTGGTCGCGGTGCCGGCCACGCCGACGTACTCGCGGATCCGCCTGCCGTAACGGTTCACCTCGACCACGGTGCAGCCGCCGGCCAGGCCCTCGTCGTAGACCAGGCCCGCGAGGTGCGGGACCGGCAGCGGGGTGTCCTTGAGCGAACCGCCGAGTTCGTGGTTGTTCACCAGGACGGTGCCGCCGCCGCGCAGCTTGAACGCGCCGGTGCCGTCGTGGTTGCTCGGGGTGGCCTCGCCCGACTCCAGCTTGGTGACACCGGCCTCGGTGACTATCTGGTACGAGAAGCCCTTGGGCAGCGCCAGCCGCCCGGCGGGGTCGTCCACCAGCGGGCCGTAGCCGACGCGGGCCGGCGGGCGCCGGTCGCCGGGACGGGACGAGGCCGAGGCGTTCGGCGCCAGCAGCATGCCGGTGCTGCCGATGAGGGCGACACCGGCACCGGTGGTGGCGGTGCGACCGAGGAAACCCCTACGGGACAGCGACATCTGGTTTGCTCCTGTGACAGGCGGGAGATATCGGGACGCCCCTACGCTTTCGCCCCTCGGTGTCGTCCGAGTAAACACGACGAAGCCCCCGCATGCCCGTCAGGTGGCAATCGACCCGCCGGCGGCGCGTCCTTCGGCGGCGGCCTTGTCCGCGCGTGCCTCGGCCTCCAGTTTCGAGCACTCCAGATCGGCGTCGCGGATGATCCGCACCGCCTCGTCCACGTCGTCGGTGATCCGGATCAGGTCCAGGTCGGCCGGCGACGCCTTGCCCTGGGCGATCACCACGTCACGCACCCAGTCGACCAGTCCGCTCCAGTAGTCGCGGCCGATCAGCACCACCGGGAAGTGCGTGACCTTGCCGGTCTGCACGAGGGTGAGCGCCTCGAACAACTCGTCCAGCGTGCCGATCCCGCCGGGCAGCACGATGAAGCCCTGCGCGTACTTGACGAACATCGTCTTGCGCGCGAAGAAGTAGCGGAAGGTGATGCCGCGGTCCACGTACGGGTTCAGCCCGGACTCGAACGGCAGCTTGATGCCGACGCCCACCGACTGTCCGCCGGCGTCCCGAGCACCCTTGTTGGCCGCCTCCATCGCGCCGGGGCCGCCGCCGGTGATCACCGCGTAGCCGGCCTCCGCGAGCGCCTGTCCGACCCGTTCGCCGATGCGGTACTCGGCCGAGCCCGGTTTGGTCCGGGCCGAGCCGAACACGCTGACCGCGCGGCCGAGGTCGGCGAGCATGCCGAACCCGTCCACGAACTCGGTCTGGATCCGCAGTACCCGCCACGCCTCGGTGCCGAGGTGCCCCATGCCGGAATGTTGTTCCTCCACCTCGCTGGGCGAGGCGAACTCGGGTGGCTCCTCCGGAGCGAATCGCGCGTCCATCCGGCCACCCTGCCACGCCGAGCCGGGCCCCGATCGCATTTACGCCACAGACCCGGCCCGGAACCCGGCCCGAAACCGCCCGCGACCGAGGCCGCGACCCCGTCGGCGACCCCGTCCGCGCCCCCCGCGCGCCCGACTCAGCCGAGCCAGTGCCGCAGCCGCTCCTCGCTGTCCCCGATCAGCGCGATCTCCACGTGCTCGTCCCGCTTGTGCGCCAGATTCGGATCGCCCGGCCCGTAGTTCACCGCCGGAATGCCCAGCGCGGAAAAACGCGCCACGTCGGTCCAGCCGAACTTGGCCCGCGGCGGCGTCCCGATCGCCGCCACGAACGCCGCCGCGGCGGGCCGGTCCAGGCCGGGCAGCGCCCCGGCGGCCTCGTCGGTGAGCACCACGTCGAACCCGGCGAACACCTCGCACACGTGCGCCAGCGCCTGCTCGACGCTGCGATTGGGCGCGAAGCGGAAGTTGACCGTCACCGCGCACGCGTCCGGGATCACGTTGCCCGCGACGCCGCCCTCGATCTTCACCGCGTTCAGCCCCTCGCGGTATTCGAGGCCGTCGATCTCCACCCGCGCGCCCTCGTACGCCCGCAACCGGGCCAGGATCGGCGCCGCGGCGTGGATCGCGTTGTCGCCCAGCCACGAACGGGCCGAGTGCGCGCGGGTGCCGGTGGTGGTCACCGTGACCCGCAAGGTGCCCTGGCAGCCGCCCTCGACCGCGCCGCCGGTGGGCTCCATCAGCACCGCGAAGTCGGCGACCAGCCACTCGGGGTGGTTGTTCGCCAGCCGCAGCAGCCCGTTGCGCGCGGCCTCCACCTCCTCGCAGTCGTAGAACACGTAGGTGACGTCGCGATTGGGCTCGGGCAGGTGCGCGGCGAGCCGCAGTTGCACCGCGACGCCGCTCTTCATGTCGGAGGTGCCGCACCCGTACATCAGCGGACCCTCGATCCGCGACGGCAGGTTGTCCGCGATCGGCACGGTGTCCAGATGACCCGCGATCAGGATGCGCTCGGCGCGCCCGAGTTCGGTGCGGGCGACGACCGAGTCGCCGTCCCGGTACACGGTCAGGTGCGGGACGGCGCGCAGCGCCTCCTCCACCGCGTCGGCGAGCACCCGCTCGTCGCCGCTGACCGACGGGATGTCGACGAGTTGCGCGGTGAGCGATGCCGCGTCCTGGGACAGATCGAGCTTCACGGTCATGCCGGGAAGCCTATCCCCGTCCCCGAACGCGGCCCTCGGTTCCGGGCGGCCGCGACCGCCCGCTCAGCCCTCGTGCAGCCGCTTCACGCCCGCCGCGACCCGCTCGTCGGTCGCGGTGAACGCGAGCCGCACGTGCCGGCCACCCAGCGGCCCGTAGAAGTCGCCCGGCGCGACCAGGATGCCGCGCTCGGCGAACCAGGCCACCGTGTCCCAGCAGTCCTCGTCACGCGTGGCCCACAGGTACAGGCTCGCCTGCGAGTGCTCGATTCGAAAGCCCGCCGACTCCAGAGCGCCGCGCAGCGCCGCGCGCCGGGCCGCGTAGCGCGCCTTCTGCTCGGCCACGTGCTCGTCGTCGGCGAAGGCGACGGTCATCGCGGCCTGCACGGGGCCGGGCACGATGTGCCCGGAGTGCTTGCGCACCGCGAGCAGTTCGCGGATCACCGAAGGATCGCCCGTGACGAACCCGGCGCGGTAGCCGGCCAGGTTGCTGCGCTTGGACAACGAGTGCACCGCGAGCAGACCCCGGTGCGAGTCGCCGCAGACGTCGGGGTGCAGCACCGACACCGCCTGGGTGTCCCAGCACAGCTCGATGTAGCACTCGTCGGAGACGAGCAGCACGTCGTGCGCGCGGGCCCACGCCACGATCTCGCGTGTCTGTTCGAGCGTGCGCACCGCGCCGTGCGGGTTGCCCGGCGAGTTCAGCCAGATCATCCGCACCCCGGCGGGATCGGGCAGGGTGCCGTCCACCACCGGCAGCGGGGTGGCCCCGGCCAGCCGCGCGCCCACGTCGTAGGTGGGGTAGGCCAGCGCCGGGTGCGCGACGATGTCGCCCGGGCCGAGCCCCAGCTGGTTGGGCAGTGCCGCGACCAGTTCCTTCGTCCCCATCACCGGCAGCACGGCGTCCGCGCTAGCCCCGGTGACACCGAGCCGTCGGCGCAACCAACCGACGATCGACTCGCGCAGCTCCGGCTTGCCGAACACGGTCGGGTAGCCCGGCGCGTCGGCGGCGGCGCACAGCGCGGCGCGGATCAGCTCCGGCGTGGGGTCGACGGGGGTGCCCACCGACAGGTCGACCACGCCGTCGGGATGGGCCCGCGCGCTCGCGCCGAACGGCTCGAGCCGGTCCCAGGGGAAGACGGGGAGCAGGTCGGTGACGCGACGTGCTTCCCGGCCCCGCGCGTCGGCGGGGTCGGGAAGCGGCCGCGCACCGTTGTGCGAAGCGGTCACGACGCTCTACTCGCCGGTCGCCTGCGGCGGCAGCGCGGCGATGAGCGGGTGGTCCTTGGCGATCAGACCCATCTTCGAGGCGCCGCCCGGGGAGCCGAGATCGTCGAAGAACTCCACGTTCGCCTTGTAGTAGTCCTTCCACTGCTCCGGGGTGTCGTCCTCGTAGAAAATCGCCTCGACCGGGCAGACCGGCTCGCAGGCTCCACAGTCGACGCATTCGTCGGGGTGGATGTACAGCGCACGCTCACCCTCGTAGATGCAGTCGACGGGGCACTCCTCGATGCATGCCTTGTCCTTCAGGTCGACGCAGGGCTGCGCGATGACGTAGGTCACGTCGGGTTCCTCCTCATGCGGGCGGTACAGGGTGCGCGGGAGCGCGGCAACGTCGGTGCCCGCAACTAGTATCGCGGTGGGCCGGGGCCTACTCCTAGCAGGTGGCCCTTACCTGTGGGCCGGGAACATGTCAGCAGACGTGGGCGGACGAGGTCAGCACGGATCGGGGATGCCGGACAGGTGAAGAGGATCACACCGCGGGATGTGGGCAGACGCGTGTCGGTGCGCCGCGAACTGCCGCCCGAGGACGCCGAGGCGAGCTATTCCGACGTCGTGGGCGACCTCGTGGACTGGCGCGACGGTGTGCTGACAATCACCCGCAGGGACGGCAGTATCGCCCGGGTGGCGGAAGCGAGCATCGTCGCCGCCAAGGTGGTCCCGCCACCCGTGCGGCGGCTCACCCCGGCCCGCCTGCAGGACGTGGCCAGTCGGTCCTGGCCCGCCACCGAGGTCGCCGCCTTCGGCGAGTGGCTGCTGCGCGCGGCCGGCGGATTCACCCGCCGGGCCAACTCGGTGCTGGTCCTGGGCGAGCCCGACATGCCCTTCCCGGAGGCACTCGATCGAGTGGATGCCTGGTATTCGGCGCGCGACCTGCCGACGCTGTTCCAGGTCGCGCACGAGGACCCGTTCGACCGTTTCCTCGACGCCGCCGGGTGGCCGGCCGAGGGCGACGCGCTGATGCGCACCGGGCGCCTGGTGCGCGCGGCCGACGTGCTGCGCGACGTGGACGCGGGCCGGGTCGAGGTCGGGACCACCCTCACCGACGGGTGGGTGTCCCTCTACCACCGGGTCGCGCAGCACGCCGGCGGCGCCGAGCGGCACGTGCTCCAGGGGCCGCCGGGGACGCTGTTCGCGACCGTGTCCGACCCGGAGTCGGACCGGCCGGTCGCCATCGGCCGGGTGTGCGTGCTCGGCCGCTACGCGGGCTTCGCCGGCCTGGAGGTGGACCCGGCGCACCGCAGACGCGGCCACGCGCGAGCGATCGTCAAGGCGCTGACCGACCGGGCGCTCGCGGGCGGCGCGGTCACCGGGTGGCTCCAGGTGGAGTCGGACAACCGGGCGGCGCGCGAGCTCTACGACGCGCTCGGCTACACCGACCACCACGGCTACCACTACCGCCGCTCCCCGGCCGCCACGTGAGCGCTCCCGGCAGTCCCCGCGACCGGTTCGCCGCGGTCGTGCGGGCCGACGAGGTGGATCTGGCCGAGGCCGCGCTGCTGATGGGCGTCGAGGTCGATCCGGCGTTCGATCCGGCGGTGGGGATCGCCGAGTTGGAGCGGCTCGCGGCGGCGGTGCGGGCCGAGGCGGGGCCCGCCTTCGACCCGTCGGGGGCCGCCGCGGCGCTGGCGCGGGTGCTCGGCGGGCGGGCCCGGTTCCTCGGGCAGCAGTCCGACTACGCCGACCTGCGCTCGTCGCTGCTGCACGAGGTGCTGCGCCGCCGGCGCGGATTGCCGATCCTGCTGTCGGTGGTGTGGATCGACGTCGGCCGCCGGGCCGGGCTGCCGGTGTACGGCGTCGCGTTGCCGGGACACTTCGTGGTCGGGATCGGGGATCCCGACGGCGAGTTCGAGCTGGCCGACCCGTTCCACGGCGGGGTGCCGCTGTCGGTGTCCCGGGCCCGCCGACTGGCCGCGGAGGCGGGTGGCCGGCCCGGCGATCCGACGCTGCTGCAACCGGCGCGGCCGACCGCGATCCTGCTGCGGATGTTGAACAACATCCGCGCCTGGGCGGCCCAGCCCGAGCGCGGGATCGAGGGCGCCTGGACCCGGCTGTGGGCGGTCGAGCTGTCCCTGCTGCTGCCGCGCCACCCGGCGGCACTGCGGCACGAACGCGGCACCCTGCTCGCCAGGACGGGGCAGTTCGCGGCCGGCGCACGGCAGTTGGAGGAGTACGCCGAAGTGGTCAAGCACATCGACCCCAAGGCCGCGGAGGGCATGCTCACCGAGGCAAAGGCGGCCCGGGCCCGACTGAACTAACGAGCCGGCACGGCCGTAACCGCGTCCGACGCGTGCCACCGCCCGTCCGACGGCCCACCCACCCGGCCCGGCAAATCCCGAACCGACACCACATCCACCCCGACGCGACTCCTCGCACCCGCCGCATCGAGCCGCCCGGACCCGACTGAACCAGCCGACCGGCACCCGCCCGACGGCCACGAAACCCGCCCGGCCCTGGCCCCGGCCCCCATCCGACAGGCCACCCGCCCCGGCAGATCCCGAACCACACCACATCCGCCCCGGCGGGGCTGCTCGCCGTGCTTGCCGCATGGAGACGAGCGCTCGAACAACCACAGAGTTGCCTCTTCGGTCCGCCGACATCCGGGGGCGACCCACCCGACCCGACCCACCAGATTCGGCCACACCCCCGCCCGGCACGGTGACCGGCCCCCGGTGCCGTGCGACCGCGCCGTGCCGGTGGTCGGCTTCACGCGCGGACCGCCCGCGCGCTCAGCCGCCGAATGCGCGCAGGAACGCCTCCGGCTCCTGGGCGATCCCGCTGCACCCAGGGTCGGCGCCGGTCTCGGCGGCAGTGCCGTCGGCGCACGGCCGGTCCCGTGCGGCGGACCACCACGCGACCCGCCCCAGGTGGTTCTGCCGGGCGAAGTCGGCGAACCGGCGTGCGTCGTCCAGGGTGAACACCTCCCCCGGCACGTCGTTGCGGCCGATCATCACCGTCACCGACACCCGCCGCCAGGCCTGTTCCTGGGTCAGGTGCGGCCACACCTCGCGGATCTGCGCCTGGAGCGCGTGCGCGGCGTCGGCGGCGAAGCGGCCCATCCGTCCCTGCGGCCGCGGTGCGACCCCGGCGCCGTAGTTCATCGCCTTGATGTTCACGTAGGAGACGTCGACCTGCTGCGCGGCGGCGTCCCGCAGCAGCGCCTTGGCCTCGTCGCCCAGGCCCTGGAGCGGATGCACCGGCAGCGAGTAGCCGACGTCCACCCGCCGGTCCGCCCGCCGCGCGTCCTCCTGAAGCAGCCGCAGCGCGGCGTTGCGCCGCTGCATCACATCGGGGCGGACCAGCGCGCGGCCCTCGATGTCCAGATCCATCGCGTCGGTCCCGGTGGCGTCCAGGACCTGCCGGTAGGCGGCCACCAATTCCTCCGGGCTGCCGCAGGACACCGCGAGGTCGGTGCCGCCGGCGCCGCCGAAGGCGACCCTGATCGCTCCGCCGGCCTCGCGCAGCGCGGCGATCCGGGCGGTGGTCGCGGGGTCGTCGAGGCGGGTCACCCCGCCCCACATCGGCCGGCACCCACCGCCGTCCACGATGTAGGCGAGGGTACGGTCGCGCACGCCGGGTGCTCCCGCCCGCGTGGGATCCAGCGTCATGTCCAGGTAGGGCGCGAGGTGTTCGATCGTGCCCGCGCGCGGCGTGGCGTCGGCCGGGGACGCGGTCGTCGGCGGAGCCGAGGGAGCCGACGTCGCCCCGCCGCCCCGGCCGGTGCCGGTCGGGGTCGGGGTGCCGGTGTGCCGGTCGAGGCCGGCGGGCGGGTTCGCGGCCGGCGCCGACGCGGCCGGAGTCGCCCGCTCGTCCGGTCCCGTCCCGGCCGACCCGCCGCACGGCTTGTCGTTGATGGTGCAGGCGGTCGGCCCGTCGGCGCGGACCGGCTCGGTCGCGGTCGGCACGCCTACCCCGTCCCGGCGGACCTCGAAGCCGACCACGATGCTCTCGCCCGGCCGCAGCGCCCGGTTCCAGTTCTCGTTGCGCACGGTGTAGCGGCCGGCCTCCGGTTCGAGCCGGCCGTTCCATATGGTGGCGATCCGCATGCCCGCCGGCAGGTCGAAGCGCAGGGTCCAGCCCTCGACCGTGTCGGAGCCGGCGTTGCGCAGCACGTACTGGCCGCTGTATCCGCTGGGCCAGGATCCGGTGCGCACATACTCGGCGCTGAGCAGGGAATCGACGTCGGACGAGTCCCCGGACAGGGCCACCACCAGGGCGGCCGGCAACGCGGCGAGCACGGCACTCGCGACGGCCCAGCGGATGCGTTCCCGACGGGGACGACGGGTGCCCGGTTCGGGACCGCCTGCCCGGTGCGACCCCATGCCCATTCCTCCGACATCCTCTCCGACGGCACTCGGGCCGCCGGGCACGAGGACTCTACCGGCCTTCGGGCCCCGGTCCCATCGATCCTCCCGGGGCGACCGACGGGAAAGATCCGTTGTCCCACAACGAGGGATATCGGTCCCACATTCCGTCGGCGACCCGTACACCGCCGGGGCGGCCGCGCGATCCGGACACCCGTACCGGCGCCGGTTCAGAGCCAGCCGTTGTCGTGCGCGATGCGCACCGCGTCCGCCCGGTTGCGGGCGTGCGTCTTGCCGATGCACGAGGACAGGTGGTTGCGCACGGTGCCCTCGGACAGGTGCAGCAGGGTCGCGATCTCAAACACCGTCGAGCCGCCCGACGCCGCGCGCAGCACGTCGCGCTCGCGCTCGGTCAGCGGGTCGGCGCCGACCGCGAGCGCGGTGGCCGCGAGCGTGGGGTCGATCACCCGCTCGCCGCGCAGCACCCGGCGTACGGCGTCGGCCAGTCGCGCCGCGGGCGCGTCCTTGACCAGGAACGCGTCCGCGCCCGCCTCCATCGCCCGGCGCAGGTAGCCGGGGCGGCCGAACGTGGTCAGGATGACGATCCGGCAACCGGGCAGCGCGCGGCGCAACTCGGCGGCGGCGGCCAGGCCGTCCAGTCCCGGCATCTCGATGTCGAGCAGCGCCACGTCGGCGCCGCTCGCCCGCACCGCCTCGACCACCTCGTCTCCGCGCGCGACCTGGGCGACGACCCGGATGTCCTCCTCCAGGCCGAGCAGCGCGGCCAGCGCCTCGCGCACCATGGCCTGGTCCTCGGCGAGCAGTACGTTGATCACGGCCCGAACGTTAGCGGGTCGCTCCCGGAGCTCCGGGGGCAATCCGGCGCTCGGCGGTCTTTCCGGGAAGCACCGGGACCGAAGCGGTCAACCCGAACCCGCGCCCGTACTCCCCGCGGCCGACCTCGATGCTGCCGCCGGCCAGGGCGAATCGCTCGCGCAGCCCGGTCAGCCCGTTGCCCTCGCCGCCGGTGGCGCCGCGCCCGTCGTCGCCGATGTCCAGGCGCCACACCGGGCCGGTGTCCAGGCGCACCGTGCAGCGCCGCGCGCCGCTGTGCCGCATCGTGTTCGTGACCGCCTCGCGCAGCGCCCAGGCGAGCACCGCCTCCGCCTCCGGGTCCGGGCATTGCGGCCACTGCTCGGGCACCAGGGTCAGCTCGATGCCCACCGCACGCGCCGCGATCCGGGCCCCCGCCAGCTCGACCGCGAAGGTCGGCCGCCGGTAGCCGCTCACCGCCTCGCGCACGTCCACCAGGGCCTGCCGGCCGACCCGCTCGATGTCGGCGACCTGTTCGGCCGCGCGCTCCACGTGTTCGGGCAGGAAGCGGCCGGCGAGTTCGCTCTTGAGAGTGATCAGCGACAACGAGTGGCCGAGCACGTCGTGCAGGTCGCGGGCCATCCGCAGGCGTTCCTCGCTGGCCGAGAGCCGGGCCACGATCTCCCGGGCCTCGCGCAGTTCGGCCAGGGTCTCCAGGAGTCGGCGCACCCCGATCATCACCCCGCCGGTGAGCACCGTGACGAACGCCAGGACCAGCAGATCGTCGCCGGCCGCGCCGAGCAGCACACCGAGCCCGAGCCCGGAGGCCACGCAGCCCAGGATCCCCCACATCGACCGCGGAAAGCGCAGCCCGGCCCCGACCGACACCGCGACGTAGACCATCAGGCCGAGCCAGGCGTCGTCGAAGGTCAGGATCAGTCCGACCGCGACCGCCCACATCAGCAGGCAGGCCACCGACTGGGCCCGCTCGGTGTCCAACGCCCGGCGCAGCGCCGCCTCCACCCGACCGAACAGGCCGAACCAGCCGACCCCGCCGAACACCAGCGCGACGTAGCAGACCACCACCACGAGCAGTCCGACCGCACCCACCGTCAGGCGCACCGGCCCGTACCCACCGGTGGCCAGGTCGTGCACCACCGGGGTCAGGAAGAACAGCCAGAGCAGCGACCACGACATCCGGATGGCCCGCCCGCGCGTCGAGTCCTGCCGTGTCGCATCCGACCACCGCATGTCACGCGCTCCTTCTCGGGAACAGGTCCCACCACGCCTCGGGACCGTCCCGTCGGGCGAGCGGCCCCGGATCAGGCCGCCACCTTCTGCTCGTCGCGACGGTAGCGCCAGGCGGCCAGCGCGGTGAACGCGACCAGGTACACCGCGAGCACCACCACGTCGGCGACCCGGGGCCGGTGCCCGGCCAGCACCTCCCAGCCCAGTTGCCCGTAGCGATACGTCGGCATCACGTGGCCGATGTCCTGGAGGACCTGCGGAAACCCGCTCAGCGGGACCCACATCCCACCGAGCACCGCCATGCCCAGGTAGACGAGCATGAACAGCGGCTGCGCGGAGTCGGGGGCGACCAGGTAGCCGAGCCCGATCCCGAGCACGGCGAACACGAACGAGCCGAACCACAGCGCGAGCACGATCACGCCCCACTGCCACGCGTCCAGCCGTACCCCGCGCAGGAAGCCGGTGCACAGCACGAGCACGATCGCGGGCAGGCCGACCACCGCCGCCGAGACGAGCTTGGAGACCACGTACTGCCGCCCGGTGAGCGTGGTCAGCCGCAACTGCCGGGTCCAGCCGCTCTGCCGCTCCGCCGCGATCCGCTGCACGCCGGCGCTGAGCACCGCGCCGACCGCGCCGAACGAGGCCATCGACACCATCACGTACGCGGACACGTCGGTGCCGTCCACGTCTCCCGACTGGCTGCCGAAGATCAGGTACATCGCGACCGGATACGCCAGCGTGAAGAGCAGGTAGCGCCGGTTGCGCAGCATCCTCAGCACTTCGAGCCTCATCAACGTCCTCATGCCGGGATGCCCTTTCCTTCCGCCTCGTCCGCCTGCTGGGTGATCGCCAAAAACGCCTGCTCCAGGCCGAGACCGGCGACTTCCAGGCCGCGCGGACGCAGGCCGGCGGCGTAGATCGCGGCCACCGTCTCGTCGGCGTCGCCGCTGCGGATGCGCACGGTGCGGCCGCTCAGTTCGATGTGCGCGATGCCGGGCAGCGCGCGCAGCACGGCCTCGTCCTCCTCGACCGCCCGGTCCAGGTCGAACGCGATCCGGCGCAGCCCGGCCCGGGCCTTGATTTGCGCGGCGCTCGCGTCGGCGAGCAACCGCCCGCGGTGCAGCACGAGCACCCGGTCGGCGACGTTGTCCGCCTCTTCCAGGTAGTGCGTCGCGAACAACACGGTGCGGCCCAGTTCGGCCTGCTCGCGCATGCTCGCCCAAAACCGCTGCCGGCTGTCCACATCCATCCCGGTGGTGGGCTCGTCCAGGACGATCAGGTCCACCTCACCCGCGATCGCCATCGCGAAGCGCACCCGTTGGGCCTGGCCGCCGGAGAGCTTGTCGACGTTCTTGTCGACCAGGTCCTCGATGCCGGCGCGTCGCAGCACATCCGCACGCGGCAGCGGGCGCGGATGCAGGTCGCGGGCCAGGCCGACCATCTCGCCGACGCTCACGTCCGGCATCAGGCCGCCGCTCTGCAACATCGCACCGACCCGACCGCGCCGGATCGCGTCGCGCGGATCGCCGCCGAACAGCGCGACCGTACCCTCGGTGGGCCGGCTCAGCCCGAGCAACAGGTCGAGCGTGGTCGACTTGCCGGCACCGTTGGGCCCGAGCAGCGCGACGGTCTCCCCCTGGCGCAGTTCGAGGTCGAGCCCGTCCACGGCGCGCAGGTCACCGAAGCACTTGCTCACCCCACCGAGCGCGACGGCCGGCGCGCTCGTCCGTTTCCCAGCCGTGATCGTCATGCCCCCAGCCTGGCCGACCACCCGCGGGCGGCGAAGTGGGAAACCTCCCGATCACGGCATGACAGATGTCATGGGGGCGGGAACGAGTGTCCCGGGGCCGGGACGCGGCTAGCGTTGCCGCCATGGTGCGACTGACCGACTCCCAGACCGGCAAGTCCGAACCCGTGACCACCTCGATCGGCAGGCGGGTGCGGGTGGCCTACCCGAGCCGTTCGCTGCGCGCGGCGATCATCGCCGACACCTTCCGCCGGGTCGCCGGCCGACACCACCTGACCGTGACCGTGCACCACCTGCCCTATCGCGCGCAGGTGGCGGACGCGGCGGGCTACGGCCGGTACAACATGCCGCTGCCCGCCGCGGGGCAGCCGGACGGCGCGATCGACCTGTACTTCGGCGAGGACGGCGACGAGGGACCACGTGCCCGGGTGCACGTGCTGCATCCGGCGGCGGTGGTCGACGCGGCGCCCCGCCGACCGGTCCCGCACCCCGAGGATCCGCTCGCGCTGCGGCTGGTCCTGCTCTCGCTGGCCGCCGACGAGCCGCTGCGCGCGGACCGCGCCGGGTATCACGGGGCGGCCGACGCGACGGCCGTCCTCGCCGAACTGCGCGCCCGGACCGCCACGTGCGCGGAGTCCCCGTCCGCGCCGATGCCGGCCGAGGCGATCGCGCCGATCCACGCCGCGCTCGACGCCGACCTGGACACCCGCACGGCGATCCGGCTCCTGGTCGAACTGGCCCGCGACGAGAAGGTGGCACCGGGGGCGCGCTTCGAGGCGCTGGCGCACGTCGACCGGTTCCTGGCCCTCGACCTGTCGCGGGACGTGGGCCGGGCCGGGCCGTGAGGCGAGGGCGCCGCGGGCCGGGCCGACACGGCGAAGGCGGGGCCGGATCGCCTCTCGTGCGATCCGGCCCCGCCTCGTGCGCCCGCCGCCGCGGCAGCCGCTAGTCGTCCGACCTCCGTACCGGCGGTGCGCCCGGCGGGGGTGAGTCGGCCGTGCGGCCCTGGCCCTCGCCCTCGCCCGCGCCGCCGGTCTTGTCACAGGTGATCTTGTCGGCCGGGTCGTACTTGGTGTGGAACTTCTCCCGGGCGGTTTCCTTGCCGCCCTGGATGAACACCCGGGTCACGTCGATCTTGAACCCGTCCGACGCGGCCTGCTCCACGCAGCCCGCCGACTTGTCCACCACCGACTTGGGCTTGATCACGTCGTACTTGCTGCCGGGCTCGGCCTTGATGTCGTCGTACTTGCGCGTGCCGAACAGCGTCACGGTCACCGTGGAATCGGTGTACGTGGACTCCAGGTAGACGTTCTTCCCGGAGTCGTTCTGGAACTTCAGGTCCAGCGACGGCCAGGCCACCGTGGCCTCGCGACCGGCCGGGTAGCGGTCGATCCAGAAGCTGTGCGGGCGGTGCATCACGTCCTTGAGCCCGGCGAAGAACACCGCGTTGAACGTGGTCGTGGCCACCTGCGAGACGCCGCCGCCGAAGTCGGTCTGGAAACGCCCGTTGTTGATGATCGTGCCCTTGGCGAAGCCGTTCTCCGCGGTGCGCTCGCCGACCGTCTTGTTCAGGCTCCAGGTGTCGCCCGGCTTGATCACCGATCCGGTGATCAGATCGGCGGCCCGGTGGATGTTGGTCAACCGGTACGCGGCGTACGGGTAGTTCGTGGTGTAGGTCGACATCACCTCGGTGATGCCCAGCTTGTTCGCCGCCTCCGTGGTCAGCGCGGGCTCGACCGGCCCGAGGTTGACCTTCGCGGTGCGCGCCGCGCCGGACTTGGTCAGCACGGACAACACCGCGTCGGCGGCGGTGGCGCCGGAGACGCCCTTGCCGGAGACCGACGGCACCACGGTGACCTTGGCACCGGCCGCGAGCTTGCCCTCCACCTTGAACGTGGCGTTCTTCGGCTTCTCGCCGACCGAGGAGAAGGTCTGGCCCAGCTCCTCCTGGAGACCGTTCGCGTCGATCCTGGGCTGTAGCTTCCCGGCCGCGTCCGGGACCATGGTGAGGTACTTGGCCAGCGCCGCCGGGTTCAGCTTGAAGGACTTGGTACCGGCCGTCAGGGTCACCGGCCCCGACATCGCCGGCACCGCGAACTCGCGCATCGCCCGGTCCACCTCGGCCTGGGTGACCTTGGGATCGGCGGCCTTGGTCGGCAACGCGACCGGACCGCCGCCGTGCAGGAAGGCCGCCTCGACCAGCTTGATCGCGGCGGGGGTGTCCAGCACCTTGCCCTTGGCCGGCGGCACCGCGGTGGCCTGGCCGCTCGCGAACGTGATGCCGCCGTCGACCTGCGCACCGCCGGCCTCGGCGGCCAGCGCCTCCAACGCGGCGCCCAGCTTGACCGGGTCCACCACGGTGCGCGGCTGGGTCTCCCGGGTCTTGCCGAACATCGCGGGCACCGAGGTGAGCGGGTTCATCCCGCCCTTGCTCGCCTCGCTGACGGTCGCGCGCGCGTCGAGGAGCAGCCCGGACGCGGCGGGTTCGAGCCGCAGTTCCTTGCCGCCGAGGTCGAGCAGTATCGGCTTGGTGGTGCGGTCGCCGAGCTCTTGTTCGAGCGTACGCACCGCCTCGTCGCGGGACTGGCCGCCGATGTTGACGCCGAGCACCGAGGTGCCGCGTGGCACCCCGCCGCCGGCGTAGGCCAGCGACGCGCCGTACACCCCGCCGAGGACCGCGATCCCGGCCGCGCAGGCGATCAGCGCCTTCGGCCTGCGCCGTCGGGGCGGGGCCGGGGCCGGGCGCGCCTCGTCGGTGCGCTCCTCGGCGCCGGCCGGGTGCTCCGCGGCGGACTCGGCCGCGTGCGCGTCGGTCGTGCCGTACTGCGGGAACCCGTGGTCGGCGGCGTCCTGTTCCTGCATCGTGCGGTATTCGTACGGCCCGTCCGAGTCGCCGTCCAGGGTCCACCGCGGCGCCTCCTGCGAGGGCAGCGGGGCCTGACCGCGCAGCACCACCGGCGGGATCGGCCGCGAGCCCGGGATCTTGATGCTGACCCGGGTGGTCATCGTCTGGTCGCCCGAATCACCCGCGTCGGCGGGCGATTCGGCGTCCGTCCCGGGCCCGGCCGGCGGAGTCGGCACGGGGCCGGCCTCCGGCGTACCGAAGCCGGCGATCAGCCGCCGCCGGCCCACCCGGTTGGGCAGCGCGCCGCCCTCGGGCGCCGACCCGGCCGCGTCCGAGGCGCCCGGAGCGATCGGGTGTACGACCGGCTCGGCACCGCCGGGCACCCCGCGGCCGGCCGCGTCCGGGCCCGGCCCCGACGCTCCCGCGCCGTGCTCGCCCGCGACGCCGTAGGCGGTGTGTGGCGGGAGCGGCCGTTGCTGTTCGTGCGCCGGCGCCGGCCCGGGCTGTCCCGGCACATACGGCGTGGCCGGCGCGTCCGCGAACGGCACGGGTCCGGGCGCACCGGTGCCCTCGGTGGTCAGGCTCCTGGCCCCGGAGGCGCCGGGAACCCGCTGCGGCAGGCCGCCCGGTCCCGGCGGCGGCGCGGCCGGCTGCCGGGTCGGCTGCGCGACGGGTGGCACATCGTCGTCCGCGCTGGGCCACGACGAACCTCCCGGCGGCCCCGCGACGGGCGCGGGCCGGGGCGGTTCGTCGTCGAACCACGACGCGAACTCGTCGTCGTCCCCGAACGGATCGGGAGACGGATGCGGAGACGACGCGGGCGCGGCGGATCGCTCGCGGGCGGCGGGCGCCGCCGACGACGGCCGCCCGCGTCCGAAGAACGGATGCGGATCACCATCGTGATCGTCGCGGCGCGGCTGCGCGCCCGGGTCGTCGGGCGTGGGGGGCTGGTCGTTACTCACGAAGAACGAGCTCTCCGACAGCTGAAGGTTGCGTGGCGGCGCGCGGCCGCCCCCGCCCGGGGTCGGACGGTATCCGGGAAAGTGCGACGGCGGTGCGTTGACACCCGCCGCGTGCGGGTCGTGACACGGCCTTCACGGGATCTGGTGCTCCCCGCCGAAGGCACGTGGGCGAACTCGGCCACCGAGGTTGCCCGGTACGACGGGCCGGAGGAGTCGGTCGCGACGGCCCCATGGACAGGGCATGACACGCACCGCACCTCGGCACACACAATACTGCGCTCCTGCCACACCGTTACCTCGCACCGTCGCGTGCCTCCCGGCACGCGCCGTCGGCAAGCATGGCGGCGCAAGGGGTTCACCTCGTCCGCGTCTTCACCGATTCACCCGAAAGAAGGACGGGTTTGATGCCGCCCCAAGGATAAGTGGCGGCGGCGACACCGAAGATGGTGCCACCCAGAAGGTAGATGTACGAGAGGAAGCCGCTGACGAAGATCCAGTCGCCCTCCGGCTTGGTCCAACTCGCCAGCCACAACACGGTGAGCATCCAGCCGGCGACCGGGACCGCGGCCCCGGCCTTGGTCTTCAGCAGCGAGCCGCCGGCGACGAACAGACCCCCGCTGCCCGCGAGCGAGACGATCAACCCGGCGGGCGGGTAGGCCGCCTGGGTGAACGCCCCGATGAAGGCGATTCCCACGCCGAGCAGGAACAGCACGACGTATGCCGCGACGCGGCCGGCTTTCTGTGGCACGAGGGCTACCTTACGGGCGCAGTCCGGCGAACAGGTCGTCCTCACGGCCGTCCGGGCCGGTGGGCCCGAGATCGCCGCGGACCAGTCGATAGTGCTCGACCGCCATGATGCTCTGGCCGATGTTGTTGGACAGCGCGAAGAAACCGTCCTCCACCGAGACCTGGGTGGGATAGGCGCGCAGCGCCTCGAACTTGGCCTCCAGGTGCGCTCCCGCGTCCACGGCGGTGGTGACCTGGTCGTCGTCGACCGCGAACGGCAACTCGTCCACCTCGACCGCGGTGAACGGTACGTCCTGTCCGGCCTCGATCATGCGCTCGATGCCGGCCTTGAGGATCGACCGGGGCATCACGTTGTAGTAGATCTTCGCGATCGTCCACGACTCGCCCTCGCCCTCGGCGTAGGTCGGGTCGGCCGCCAGTTCGGCCGCGCGCAGCGCCACCCGGTGGGCCTGGATGTGGTCGGGGTGGCCGTAGCCGCCCCGCTCGTCGTAGGTGGCGAGCACCTGCGGCCGCACCTCGCGGATCACCGGCACCAGGTGCGCGGCGGCCTCCTCGACGTCGGCCTGCCAGAAGCAGTCGGGCCGCTCGTTGCTCGGCACACCCATCATCCCGGAGTCGCGATAGCGGCCCGGACCGCCCAGGAAACGCTGGTCGGAGATGCCCAGCGCCTTCATCGAGTCGGCGATCTCGGTCATCCGGTGCGGCCCGAGCCCGTCCTCGCGGTCGGCCGCCAGGTGGGCCAGCTCCGGTACCAGGATCTCGCCCTCCTCGCCGAGAGTGCAGGTGACGAGCGTGACGTGCACACCCTCGGCCGCGTATCGCGCCATGGACGCGCCGTTGTTGATCACTTCGTCGTCCGGATGGGCGTGGACGAGCAGCAGTCGCAGCGGACTCTCGGTAGTGCGTTCGGTCATGCGCGACAGCCTACGCGCGCCGCCGGACACCCCCTCGGGCCGCCCGCTCAGGCCCCGCGCCCGGGCGGCACCGCGTGCACCGCGACCAGGTAGTCGCCGCCGGGCGCCCAGGGCTCGCGGTCCCACCCGGCGTAGCGGGTGCGGCGCACCAGGCCGGCCGCCGCGCACGCGTCCTCGTAGTCGGCGGCGGTGATCGTGGCCCCGACCCCGTCCGGGCCGCCCGCGAGGCTGAATCCGGCGACCAGGATCCCGCCCGGGCGCAACATCGCGGCCAGCGCGCGCACCACCTCGGCCTCGCTGCCGGGGGTCAGGAAGATCATCACGTTGCCCGCGGCCACGACCAGGTCGAAGCTCCCGCGCCCGCCGAGTTGCAGCGGGTCCAGGTCGGCCAGGTCGTCGAGCACCCAGGTCAGACCGGGCGCCGCCGCCTCGGCCTCGGCCAGCATCGACGCGTCCAGATCGACGCCGACCACCTCGTGACCCTGCCGGGCCAGCTCGATCGCCACCCGCCCGGTGCCGCATCCCGCGTCGAGGACGCGGGCGGGCTCGGCCAGCAGGTCGTGACAGAACCGGGCCTCGCCGTGCAGGTCACGCCCCTCCGCCGCGAGCCGGCGAAACCGCTCGGCGTATTCGGGCCCTCGGGTGCCACCGGTATTGGCCAGCCATCGATTGGTCATGACAGCCCAGCCTACAAACCCCGGCACACAACCGACCGGGCGGCGACCTCACGGCCCACACCCACGCGGCCACGCGGCCCACGCCCGACGGCACCCTCAGAAGTGGATGCCGTTCACCACTCCGGCGAAGCTCGTGCCCGCGTCGCGAATCGAGGGGGCCATCGACGTCGAGGAGAGGTAGAAGCCGAGCAGGGCGCAGATGATCGCGTGCATCGGCTTGAGCGACGACTTCCGGACGAAGAAGACGACGGTGACACCGAGCAGCAGCACGGCGGAGACGGACACCACCACAGTCACGCACCTCCTGTGCGCAGGGACCCGCAGTTCGGGCTCGGGGAAAGCCGGCCTGTGGACCCAAAGGGACATGTCTACACACAGACTGTAAGCCAACGATCACGAACCGCGTTCACTCGTTCAGCGGGCGCGAGGTGGTGTTCGTACGGCTGTCCGCACTCTCCCCGGTCTCCCCTCCCCCTGCGCGTACGTCCCCGTACGCTGTGGCACATGAGCTCGGAGATCACATTTCCCCGGCAATACGCCCGCACGCAGCGCTTCACCCAAGGCGCTCCACGCAGCTTCGGCTTCGCCGACGGCCGGATCACATTCCTGCGGTCCAAAGCCGCCGACGACTCCACCACATGCCTGTGGATCCTGGATCCGGACACCGGCGACGAGCGCCTGGTGGCCGACCCCGCGACGCTGCTCGGCGGCGCGGCCGAGGACCTGTCCGCCGAGGAGCGGGCCCGGCGCGAGCGCAGTCGCGAGGGGGCGGCCGGCATCGTCGGCTACGCGCTCGACAGCGCCGGGGACCTGGCGGTATTCACCCTTTCGGGCCGGCTGTTCGCCGTGTCCCTGTCCACCGGCGAGGCGCCGCGCGAGCTGGCCGTGCCCGGTCCGGTGATCGACCCGCGCCCCTCGCCCACCGGCGAGTGGATCGCCTACGTGTCCGCCGGCACGCTGCGGGTGGTGGCTGCCGACGGCTCGGGCGACCGCGCGCTCGCCGAGCCCGACGGCGACGACGTCACCTGGGGCCTCGCCGAGTTCATCGCCGCCGAGGAGATGGGCCGCTTCCGGGGCTACTGGTGGGCCCCCGACGGCTCCGCGCTGATCGCCGCGCGCGTGGACAACGCGCCCGTGAACCGCTGGTGGATCAGCGACCCGGCCAACCCGGCCGCGGCGCCGAGCGAGGTGGCCTACCCGGCGGCCGGCACCGCCAACGCCGAGGTCACCGCGTGGCTGATCGGCCTCGACGGCGCCCGGACCGAGCTGACCTGGGACCACGACGCCTACCCCTACCTGGCGAGCGTGCACTGGTCGGCCGGGGGCGACCCGCTCCTGAGCCTGCAACCGCGCGACCAGAAGGTGCTGCTCACCCTCGCGGTCGACGTGGCCGCCGGGACCACCCGCGAGCTGCACCGCGAGCACGACGACGTGTGGATCGACCTGCACCCGGGCGTGCCGGCGTGGACCCCCGACGGCCGCCTGGTCCGCCTGGTCGACGCCGACGGCGCGCGCCGCGTGGTGGTCGCCGACAAGGAGCTGACCGACCGGCGCCTGTTCGTGCGCTCGATCCTGGACGTGGCCGACGAGGACGTGCTGATCACCGCGTCGGCCGGCACCGACGCGAGCGCGCCCGAGATCGGCGAGATCCACGTCTACCGGGTCGCCCCCGACGGGGTCACCCGGGTCAGCGCCGAGCCCGGCGTGCACACCGCGGTGCGCGCCGGCGACACCACCGTCCTGGTGTCCGCCACACCGGAGCGCTTCGGCACCCGGGTCGCGGTGCTGCGCGACGGCGTGGAGATCGCCGCGGTCACCTCGCACGCGGCCACCCCGGTGCTCACCCCCCGGGTCGAACTGCTCCGCGCCGGCGCCCGCGGCATCCCGTGCGCACTGATCCTGCCGACCGGGTTCGACCCCGCGTCCGGCGAGCGGCTGCCGGTGCTGATGGATCCGTACGGCGGCCCGCACGGCCCGCGCGTGCTCGCCGCGCGCAACCCGCACCTGACCTCGCAGTGGTTCGCGGACCAGGGTTTCGCGGTCCTGGTCGCCGACGGCCGGGGCACCCCGGGCCACTCCCCCGAGTGGGAGAAGTCGGTCCACCTCGACCTCGGCCCGATCAGCCTCCAGGACCAGGTGGACGCGCTGGAGGCGGTCGCCGCCGAGCGGCCGTGGCTGGACACCACCCGGGTGGGCATCCGCGGCTGGTCGTACGGCGGCTACCTGGCCGCGCTCGCCGTGCTGCGCCGCCCCGACGTGTTCCACGCGGCGGTCGCCGGCGCGCCGGTGACCGACATGGCGCTCTACGACACGCACTACACCGAGCGCTACCACGGCCTGCCCGCCGAGCAGGTCGAGGCGTACCGGCGCGGTTCCCTGGTGTCCGGCTCCGAGCTGGGCGAGGTGGCGTCGACCCGACGGGCGCTGATGCTGGTGCACGGCCTCGCCGACGACAACGTGGTCGCGGCGCACACGCTGCGACTGAGCGGCGCGCTGCTCGCGGCCGGCTATCCGCACGAGGTGCTGCCGCTGTCCGGGGTCACCCACATGACCCCGCAGGAGCAGGTCGCGGAGAACCTGCTGCTGTTCCAGGTCGAGTTCCTGCGCCGCTCGCTCGCCCGCCCCGCGACCGACTGACGCCCGCCACACGCGACGACGCCCGCCGTCCCCGATTCGGGGACGGCGGGCGTCGTCGCGTCGACGCGCGGTTCAGGCCGCGCCGACGATGTCCTTCTCCTCGGCGAAGTGGCACGCGCTGTCGTGCGCGGCCAGTCCGTCCAGGCCGGTGTGGATCTGCAGCAGCGGCTCCTGCTCGGCGCAGATGTCCTGCGCCTTCCAGCACCGGGTGCGGAACCGGCAGCCCGACGGCGGGTTCGCCGGCGACGGCACATCACCGGTGAGGATGATCCGCTCGCGGTGCTCGCGCCCGTCCGGGTCCGGCACCGGCACCGCGGACAGCAGCGCCTGGGTGTACGGGTGCGTCGGGTGGTCGTAGATCTGCGCGTCGGTGCCGATCTCGGCGATCCGACCCAGGTACATCACCGCGACCCGGTCCGAGATGTGCCGCACCACGGACAGGTCGTGCGCGATGAACAGGTACGACAGCCCCAGTTCGTTCTGCAGCTTCTCCAGCAGGTTGACCACCTGCGCCTGCACCGACACGTCCAGCGCGGAGACCGGCTCGTCCGCGATGATGATCTCCGGGTTGAGCGCGAGGCCCCGGGCGATCCCGATGCGCTGGCGCTGGCCGCCGGAGAACTGGTGCGGATACCGGTTGATGTGCTCCGGGTTCAGCCCCACCAGGTCGAGCAGTTCCTGCACACGCCGCTTGCGGTCGCCGCGGGGGGCGACCTCCGGGTGGATGTCGTACGGCTCGCCGACGATGTCGGCGACCGTCATCCTCGGGTTCAGCGAGGTGTACGGGTCCTGGAAGACCATCTGGATGTTGCGGCGCACCGCCTTGAGCGCGCGCCCCGACAACTTCGCCAGGTCCTCGCCCTTGTACAGGACGCTGCCCTTGGTGATCGACTCCAGGTTCATCAGCAGTCGGGCCACCGTGGACTTGCCACAGCCCGACTCGCCGACCAGGCCCAGCGTCTCGCCCTTCATCAGGTCGAAGGTGACGCCGTCGACGGCCTTGACCGCGCCGATCTTCTTCTGGAAGAGGATGCCCTGGGTGATCGGGAAGTGCTTGACCAGCCCCCGCACCTGAAGGATCGGCTCGCCCATCGCCACCGGCTCGGCGGCCTTGCGCACATCGGCGGCGGTCGCGCCGTTCGGGGACTCAGCCACGGACTTCTCCCTCCATCACGGTCTCCCAGAAGTGGCACGCGCTGCCCCGACCGACCGAGATCTCGTGCAGCGGCGGAACGTCGCTGCGACAGATGTCCTGCGCATACGGGCAGCGCGGGTTGAACGCGCAGCCGGACGGGATGCGCATCAGGTTCGGCGGCAGACCCTTGATCGCGTACAGCTCGCGACCCTTGTGGTCCAGGCGCGGGATCGACTCCAGCAGACCCTTGGTGTACGGGTGCGTGGGCTGGCGGTACAGCTCGCGCACCGGCGCCTGCTCGACGATCCGGCCCGCGTACATGACCGCGATCTTGTCCGCGACGTCGGCGACCACGCCGAGGTCGTGGGTGATCAGGATCAGACCCATGTTCCGCTCGCGCTGCAACTCCGCGAGCAGGTCCATGACCTGGGCCTGGACGGTCACGTCGAGCGCGGTGGTCGGCTCGTCCGCGATGATCAGCTCGGGGTCGAGCGCGAGCGCCATGGCGATCATGATGCGCTGGCGCATACCGCCGGAGAACTGGTGCGGGTAGTCGTTCACCCGGTCCTTGGCCGCCGGGATGCGCACCTGGTCCATCAGCTCGATCGCCTTGAGCTTGGCGTTCTTGCGGGACATGCCGCGGTGCACGGTGAACATCTCGGCCAGCTGGAAGCCGACCGAGTACACCGGGTTGAGCGCGGAGAGCGCGTCCTGGAAGATCATCGAGATCTTCTGGCCGCGGATCTTCCGGCGCTCCTCCTTGGACATCCTGAGCATGTCCTTGCCGTGGAACCGGATCTCGCCGCCGGTGATGTGCCCCGGCGGCATGTCCAGGATGCCCATGATCGTCTGCGCGGTCACCGACTTGCCCGAACCGGACTCGCCGAGCACGGCGAGCGTCTCGCCGGCGCTGACGTCGTACGAGACACCGTTGATCGCCTTGGCCACACCCTCGCGAGTGCGGAACTCGACGTGCAGGTTGTCCACTTCCAGCAGCGGCGCGGCGCCTGCCGAGCCCGATCCCTCGGGCTTGTTCTTCGTGTCGATCGTCGTCACTTGTGTGTCCCCTCCCTCAGCGGAGCTTCGGGTCGAGGGCGTCGCGCACCGCGTCGCCGAGCAGGATGAAGCTGAACACCGTGACCGAAAGGAAGATCGACGGGAAGATCAGCTGGTACGGCGAGTCGCGCAGTGCGGTGGTCGCCGAGCTGATGTCCGCACCCCACGAGATCTCGGTGGGCGGCAGTCCGATACCGAGGAACGACAACGTCGCCTCGGTGGCGATGAAGGTGCCGAGCGAGATGGTCGCGACCACGATCACCGGGGCGATCGCGTTGGGAAGCACATGCCGACCCAGGATGCGGCCGGTGCCGGCGCCGAGCGCCTTGGCGGCCACCACGTAGTCGGACTTCTTCACGGTGATCACCGAACCACGCATGATGCGCGCGATCTGCATCCAACCGAAGATGCCGAGCGCGGCGACCACGGTCCACACCGTGCGGTCCTTGAACGAGCTCATGAACACCAGCGCCGCGAGCAGCAGCGGGATGCCGAAGAAAATGTCCGTCACGCGCGCCAGGATGGTGTCCAGCCAGCCGCCGAAGTAGCCGGACAGGGCGCCGATGAGACCGCCGATGACCACGATCAGCGCGGTCGTGGCGACACCGACGATGATCGACGCGCGAGCACCGAACACGGTGCGGGCGTAGACGTCGCAACCCTGGACGTTGGTACCGAACCAGTGGTCTCCCGACGGGTCCTTGTTGGTGTCCAAAATCGGACAGTGCCGCGGATCGATGTCGGTGAACACGCCGGGGAAGAACGCCATGAAGATCAGGAACAGCAGCAGCACGCCGGAGACGTAGAAACTCGGGTTGTGCCGCAGCTCGCGCCACGCCTCGCCCCACGCACCGCGGGGCTTGCTCTGCGGGCCCTGGACGTCCGGGGCCGCGTAGGCGCCGCGCTTTTCCAGCGTCGTGCCTTCTTCGTCCGCCAACATCAGGCCGGGGTTCTCGATCGAGCCGAACTGGGGCTGCTCGTCGCTCGCCGTCGGCAGCTGTTCGCGCTGCTGCTTGTTCATGTCAGGCATACCGGATCCTCGGGTCCAGGACGGCGTACAGCAGGTCGACGATCAGGTTCATGACCAGGTAGATCATCACCAGTGCCGCCACCGCACCGACCACTGTCGAGCTCTCGTGCTTGGTGACCGCGAGGTAGATCAGGCGGCCGACGCCGTCGACGTTGAAGATGCCCTCGGTCACGATCGCGCCGGCCATCAGCGCGCCGAGGTCGGCGCCGAGGAAGGTCACGACGGGGATGAGCGAGTTGCGCAGCAGGTGTCGGGTGACCACACGACGGCGCGGAAGACCCTTGGCCGTGGCGGTACGCACATAGTCCGCGCGCATGTTCTCGGCGACGCTGGTTCGGGTCAATCGGGCGACGAAGGCCAGGGAGAGCGAACCGAGCACGAGGCCGGGCAGGACCAACTGGCTCCAGGTCGGGTCGCCCACGCTCGCGGTGGCTTCGAAGATGCCCCACTCGCTGCCGAGCCAGAACTGCGCGATGGTGCCGAGCACGAACACCGGGATCGAGATGACCACCAGGGTGCCCGCGAGAACCAGGGTGTCCGCCAGCTTGCCGCGGCGCAGGCCGGACAGCAGGCCGAGGCCGACACCGATGACGACCTCGATCGCGAACGCGATCACGGCGAGCCGGATCGACACCGGGAAGGCGCGCTTGAGCTCCTCGGAGACGGGACGGCCGTTGAAGCTGGTCCCGAAATTACCCTGGAGCAGGTCGGTGATGTAGTACCAGTACTGCACGATCAGCGGGTCGTTCAGGTGGAACTCTTCCCGCTTCAGGCGCACGAAGACAGGGTCGGCACCCTTGTCGCCGAACATGGCCGAGATGGGGTCGCCACCCAGCTGGTACACCATGTAATAGATCAAGAACGTGGTCCCGATGAACACCGGGATCATCTGGAGCAGTCGCCGTACGACATATCGCCCCATGCCAGCCTCCTGCTGTCGTCGTCGGCCCGAAGCGAGGATCGGACCCAGGCCGGCGTCGTGGATCGCACGTCGCCGGCCCGGCCCGTCACCACCAAGATCCGGCCGCACCGATTGCGGTGCGGCCGGACCGTGGTCGATGCCGGGTCATGTCCGAATCACTACTTGACGGTGACCTCGGTCCAAACCGGGTTGCCGTACGGGTCGATTTGAACGTTGGAGACCTTGGTCGAGGAGCCGCCCTTGGTCACGTAGTACCACAGCGGGATCGACGGGACGTCCTTCGCCAACTGCCGCTCGGCGTCCTGCCAGAGCTTGATGGCCTCGGTCTGGTCGGAAGCGGCGCTCGCGCGCTTGGCCAGGTCGTCGAAGATCGGGCTGGAGTAGCCCGCGTCGTTGGACGCGGCACCGGTCTGGTAGATGTCGGCGAGGAAGTTGTCCGGGAACGGGTAGTCGCCGCGCCAGCCGGTACGGTACGCGCCGGTCATCTTCTTACCCGAGATGTCCTTGCGCGCGACACCGAACTCGGGGTAGAGCTTCGGCTCGCAGGAGCCCTGCCCGATGACCTCGTTGATGCTGTTGCAGACCGCGGTGACCCATTCCTTGTGCGGGCCGTCCGCGTTGGTGGCGATGGTGAGCTTGCCACCGGGGATGCCGCCACCGTCCTTGACCAGCTGCTTGGCCTTGACCGGGTCGTACTTGGTCAGCTCGCCGGTGATGTCCTTGCTGTAACCCGGGATGTTCGGGGCCAGCCAGTCGGTCGCCGGCTGCTCGGCGCCCTTGTAGATCGCCTTGACGATGCTCGCCCGGTCGATCGCCATGGACAGGCCCTGACGGACCTTCTCCTTGCCCGGCGCGCCCCAGCCGGCGTCGTACAGCGGGAAGCCGATCTTCTGGATCGAGAACTGCGGGGCCTCGATCGCGCGCTCGCCCAGGTCCTTCTTGAAGCTGCCGATCGCCGACGTCGGAATCTGGTCGATCACGTCGAGCTTGTTGTCACGCAGCGCGGTGTAACCGGCGTCGTAGGACGTGTAGAACTGGAGCTGCACGCCGTTCGACTTCGGCTTGTCCGTACCGGCGTACTTGTCGTACTTCTTCACGGTCAGCGACTTCTTGTGGTTCCAGCCGCCGTTGGCGGTGTCGAGCTGGAACGGGCCGTTGCCGATCGGCGCCTCGCCGTACTTCGCCGGGTCCTTGAAGAACTCCTGCGGCAGCGGCGAGTAGACCACGTAGCCGAGGCTCGCCTTGAAGGACGAGTACGCCTGGACCAGCTTGATCGTGAACGTCTTGTCGTCCACGACCTTGAGGCCGCTCAGCTCCTTGCTGGTGGGCTCACCCTCCTTGGGGTGAGTCGCCTCGTAGCCCTCGATCTTCTCGAACCAGGGGCTCGCGTTGATCTGCTTGTTCGTGGAGACGGCGCCCCAGTTCCAGGCGTCCACGTAGGACTTCGCGGTGACCGGCTCGCCGTTGTGGAAGGTCCACCCGGACTTGATCTTCACCGTGTAGTTGATCGAGTCGGTGGACTCCACCGACTCCGCCATGGCTGGCACGGGCTGCCCGGTCTTGGAGTCGTACGTGTACAGGCCGCGGAACATGAGCTGAAGCGGGTAGAAGCCGCCGTTCTCGTTCGAGTTCGCGGGCTGGAGCGGGTTCTGCGGCTCGGTGCTGTAGGCCGAGTAGTAGCCGGCGGGCAGGCCGTTGCTGCCGCCACCGCCGCCCTTGTCGTCCTTCTTGTCGTCGCTGCTGCCACACGCAGTCGCGGCCAGGCCCAGAACGGCCACACCGACGACCCACTTCACGCGCGTTGTTCCGCGCATGGGTTGCCTCCTCATGGAATCACTACCGAAGTGAAGTGCAACGGGGCCACCCGAGCGGGAAGCATCCGTCACAGCTGCTCGTAGAGTCGGCGCCCCCGAGCGCGTGACCAGGTTCCGAGCACAAGCGGATCTACTATCCGTCACCGATTGGCCGCGACCAATCCCCTGCAGGTTTCAGTTTGATCACGTAAATCCGTGATCAATCTCGAAACCCAGACATATGAGACCAGTAATGAAGCCGTATCAAACGGACACCATGTACCGCTGCCCGGAGCATACAGTCCGATGAACGAACACCCATAAGACGCCCCTACCTCGTCTCACAAAGCGAGAAACGCTACGTAGCGTGACGGCACTCGCCCGGCCGAGGCGGCGCGGACCGACCGGTCACCCGGGGTTCAACGCGCGTAGCTGACCTGCAGGAAAGCACGAAAAACGGGATGCCACCAAATCGGTGGCATCCCGTTCTCGGGTGCTGTATGACGATTCGCCGTCACGGCGATGCGTCGTTACTCCGGGTCGGTCGTGATGCCCGCCTCGAGCGCCGCCTCGATCCGCTCCTCGGGCATCGTCTCCTCCGCCTTGGCGGTCGCCTCCAGCGGGCCGGGGAAGTGGCACGCCACCCGGTGGCCCGCGAGCAGCGTGTCGATCCCGATCAACGGGGGCTCCTCGTTCGCGCACACGTCCTGCGCCTTGGGGCAGCGGGTCCGGAAGCGGCAACCGGACGGCGGGTTGATCGGACTGGGCATGTCGCCGAAGGCGTGCACCCGTGTCCGGTTTCCGCTCTTGTCCGGGTCCGTCTCCGGCACCGCGGCGAGCAGCGTGTGCGTGTACGGGTGGTGCGGGTTCGCGTACAACGACGTGCGGTCGGCGATCTCGACGATCTTGCCGAGGTACATCACCGCCACGCGCTGGGAGAAGTGCCGAACCACCGCGAGGTCGTGCGCGATGAACACGAACGCGATGCCCATGTCCCGTTGCAGGCCCTGGAGCAGGTTGACCACCTGCGCCTGGATGGACACGTCGAGCGCGGAGACCGGCTCGTCGGCCACGATCAACCGGGGCTGGAGCGCGAGCGCGCGGGCGATCCCGATCCGCTGCCGCTGGCCGCCGGAGAACTCGTGCGGGAAACGGTTGTAGTGCTCGGGGTTGAGACCGACGCGCTCCAGCAGCTCCTGCACCCGCTTTTTCCGGCCACCCTCGGGGTTGATCCCGTTGACCTCCATCGGCGAACTCACGATCGCGCCGACCGTCTGTCGCGGGTTCAGCGACGAGTACGGGTCCTGGAAGATCATCTGGATCTGGCTGCGGATCGGGGCGATCTGCTTGCGGGTCGCGTGCGTGATGTCGTTGCCGTCGTAGTGGATCGTGCCGCCGGTGGGCTCGAGCAACCGGCTGATCAGCCGACCGGTGGTGGACTTGCCACACCCGGACTCGCCGACCAGGCCCACGCTCTCCCCCGCCGCGACGGACAGGTCGATCCCGTCCACCGCGCGCACGTTGAGCGTCTTGCGACGGACCAGACCGCCGCCCTTGACGGGGAAGTACTTGACCAGCCCCCGTACGTCGAGCAGCGGTTCGCCGGGCGACTTCGGCGCGGGGTCCGGAGCCGGCGCCGGGGTCTCGCTGATCGTCTCGGTCATCGTCGTTCTCCTGCTTTCTGCCGTCGGCCGAGCCTCGGCGATCAACCGAGCAGCGGGCGGACGTCGTCGATGAAGATCCGCTGCTTGTCCTCGGCGCTCAGGTGACAGGCCGCCCCGCGCCCCTCGGACAGCGCCAGGAGCGGCGGCTCGGTCCGGCACCGCTCGCCCCCCACCACGTCGGCGTAGTCGCACCGCGGATGGAAGGGGCAGCCCGGCGGCGGCGCCAGCAGGCTCGGCGGCGTACCGCGCACCGGCCGCAGCGGAACGTCGACGTCACCGGAGAGGTTGGGCATCGAGGACAGCAGCCCCCACGTGTACGGGTGCCGCGGATTCTTCAGCACCTCGCGCACGGTGCCCTTCTCCACGCTGCGCCCCGCGTACATCACCAACACGTCGTGCGCCATCTGGGCGATCACGCCGAGGTCGTGGGTGATGAACAGGATCGCGGTGCCGAACTCGTCCTGGAGGTCGCGGAGCAGATCCAGGATCTGCGCCTGGACCGTCACGTCGAGCGCGGTCGTCGGCTCGTCGGCGATCAGCAGGTCCGGGTCGCACACCAGCGACATCGCGATCATCGCGCGTTGGCGCATGCCGCCGGAGAAGTGGTGCGGGTAGTCGTTCACCCGGGTCTTCGGATTCGGGATGCCGACGCGGTCCAGCATCTCGATCGCACGCGCGTGCGCGTCGCTGCGGTTGGCGCCCAGGTGCCGCCGATAGGACTCGGCGATCTGCTCGCCCACCGTGTAGAACGGCGACAGCGCGGTGAGCGGATCCTGGAAGATCATCGAGATCCGCCGACCGCGCAGGTCGCGCAGCTTGCGCTCCGGCATGGTGATCAGGTCGCGGCCGTCGAACCGGATCTCGCCCTCGATCTTCGTCTTCTCCCGGTTGTGCAGCCCCAGGATGGTCAACGAGGACACCGACTTGCCCGAGCCGGACTCGCCGACGATGCCGAGCGTGCGGCCCTTCTCGACGTCGAAGGACAACCCGTCCACGGCCTTGACCACGCCGTCGTCGGTGGAGAAGTGCACCCGCAGATCACGCACCGACAAGAACGCTTCGGAGCCGTCGGCGCGAGCGGACGCCCCCGCCTTCCCGGCGCCCTCGGACTTGCCGGTCGGCTGATCGGCGGTGGTATCGGTACTCGCGGCCATGCCCTGCTCCTCGGCCCCTGCGGCTGGTGGACGGTGACGCTGACTCATCGGACGCCGCCCTCTCACGAGAGCCGGACCCGTGGATCGATGACGGCGTACAACAGGTCCACCACGAGATTCGCGAGCATCGTGAAGCTGGCCGCGATGACCACCACGCCCATCATCATCGGCAGGTCGGAGTCGGTCACCGAGGTGACCGCGAGCATGCCGATGCCGTGCAGACTGAAGGTGCTCTCCGTGATGATCGTGCCGCTCATCAGCACGCCGATGTCCACGCCGAGCACGGTGACGATCGGGCTGAGCGCGCCCCGGAAGGCGTGTTTGATGTACACGCTGCGTCCGGACAGGCCCTTGGCCTTGAGTGTTCGTACGTAGTCCTCGGACAACACGTCCACCATCGTGGATCTGGTGAGGCGGACGTACATGGCCATGTGGATGGTCATCAGACAGATCCACGGCAACAGCAGTCCCGACGCCCATTGGAACGGATCGTCGGTGAACTGGTGATACTGCGGTCGATCCATCCAGCCCAACTGCTGGACGAAGAGATAGATGAACAGGGGCCCGAGCACGTAGATCGGTGCCGAACCGCTGAGCAGCGCAAAGCCGGTGGCCACCTTGTCGGTCTTCTTGCCCCGCCGCATCGCGGCCAGGATGCCCAGGCCGATACCCAGCGTCATGAACAGCACGACCGCGCCGATGGCCAGGGACACCGTGGTCGGGAAGCGGTCCGCCACCGTGTGCGAAACGTTCTGGTTGTTGGCGAACGAGTAGCCCAGACACGGGAAGTTGCAGGTTTTCTCACCGATGTTACGGCCGGCGAAGATCCCGGAGATGAAGATCCAATACTGCTCCAGGAGCGGTTTGGTCAGGCCGAGGTTGTGCCGGACCGTCTCGCGCATCTCCGGCGTGCAGTTCTTGCCACACGACAGGCGCACGACCGAGTCCTCGCCGGAGGCGGCGAAGAACAGGTAGAACGTGATGAGGCTGACGACAAGCAGGATCGCCGCTACGCCGAGCAGCCGCCGGACCAGGAATCGAAGCATGAGGCCGGTCTTCCTCCGCGATGTGCCCCGGCGATCGATCCGGTCGGACCGGCCGGTCCCGGGAGTCGACATCGCGACTCCCGGGACCGGCCGACCGACGGGCGGATCAACCGCCGACGGGCCTGACGGCTACTTGATGAAGATGTTGTTCAGGTCGATCGCGCCCTTGGAGTTGAGCGCGGCGCCGCCGATCTGCGGGCCGTACACCAGGCGGTGACGCTGGTAGATGTACGGGATGGACGGCACGTCCTGCATGATCTTCTCGTCGAGCTTCATCCACTCGACGGCCTGCGCGTTGGTGTCGGTGATCTTCAGGATGCGGTCGATCTCCGCGTCCACGGCCGGGTTCTTGTACTTGGCGTAGTTCTGGCCGTTGTCGAGCACCTGGCGGCTGTCGTACACCGGGGTGTAGACGGTCGAGCCGGTCGGCCAGTCCGCTCCCCAGCCCGCCCAGTAGAGGTCACACGGCGTGTCGAGCTTGCCGATGACGTCGTAGTACTCCTTGTCGGAGATCTCCTTGCGCTCCATCTGGAAGCCGGCCTTGCCGAGCATGTCCATGATCGGCAGCGCGCGCTCCTGCTGGACCTTGGTCGTGTTGATGCACAGCACGACCTTTTGGCCGACCTTGCCCGCGGCCTCCAGCATCTGCTTGGCCTTGGCCTGGTCGCCGTCCGGCGGCAGACCGTCGAACAGGCTCTTGTACGGCGCGTAGCCCAACTGCGTGGGCGAGGCGATGGTGGTGGAGAAGTCGCCCGCGGTCGGGCCGCCCTCGGCCAGTCGCGCGGACTGCCGCGGGAACGCGATCGCCATCGCCTTGCGGACGTTGACGTCGGTGATCCGCAGGTTGTTGATGTCGAACCGGTTCGCGTACGGGCCGATGCCGTCCGTGACCCGGTTCTTCAGCGCCGGGTCGGTGGCGATCTGCTGGGCGAAGTTGGCGTCGGGACGCTCGTTCAGGGTGAACGCGGCGGCGTCGCTGCCGGCGGCGGCGGTCAGCCGCTGGAACTGCGTCGCGCCCGGGATGCCCATCTCGAACTTGAACTGGTCCACGTACTGGTGGCGCACCGAGTCGCTGGCCGGGTCCCAGTTCGGGTTCTTGTCCAGGATCAGCTGCTTGTCCGGCTCGTGCGTGGTGATCTTGTACGGGCCGCTGGCGAACGGCTTGGTGTCGATCTGCTCCTTGGTGTCCTTCGACTTGGGCATCGGAGCGGTGGTGCCCATCGCCGCGGCGAAGGGGAAGTCGCCCTGCGGCGAGGCCAGATGGAAGATGATCGTCTTCGGGTCCGGCACCTCGATCTTGTCGTTGGGCAGCTCGGCGCCCTCGAACGGACCGGGGTAGGTCTCCCAGTACTTGTCCGAGCCGGTCAGCCAGCCCTGGATCCAGACCGGACCCTCGTTCCACGCCTTGTTGAACATGCGCTCGACGCCGTACTTGACGTCGGCGGCCACGATCGGCGTGCCGTCCTCGTACTTCAGGTTGTCCTTGAGCGTGTACTTCCAGGTCTTGCCACCGTCGGTGGTGGTGCCGGTGTCGGTCGCCAGGTCACCCACGAGGGTGGTCTTGTCACCCTCGCGCTTGTAGGTGGTCAGCCGGCGCGAGATCAGCTCGGACACCGTCATCAGGTTGCTGACGTAGGCGCGACCCGGGTCCAGGTGCGAGAAGCCGGTGCGGTTGAGGACGCCGGCCACGCCGCCCTTCTTGGCGCCCGGTACCTCGGCCGCCGGGCCCTTCGAGTCGGCTGCGGTGCCGATCACGACGGACGCCGTCTTGGCGGAGGGTTTCGCCGTGTCGTCCTTCTTGTCCCCGCCGCCGCTGCTGCACGCGGAGGCCGAGGCCGCGAGGGCCCCTACCGCGAACAGCGCGACGAATCGGCGCTTCCCCGTCGATGTCATGTGATCCCCTCATCAAGAAACCGTTCACCGGGCCCAGGTGCCGCGGCGGGTGGGACGTACGCAGGAGCGGTTGCGCAGGCTCCGGGGTCACGACGGGCACGATCGGCCCGCGCGTGGACCCCGGCCGGTCATCGGTTCGACTTGGGGTCGAGCGCGTCGCGTACCGAATCGCCGAGGAGGTTGAAGGCGAGCACGAAGATCACCATCGCGATGGCCGGGAAGGCCAGGTAGGTGACGTCGCTCTGCATGCCTTCGAAACCCTTGTTGATCATCCGACCCCAGTCCGGAGTGGGTTCGGTCATGCCGACCCCGAGGAAGGACAGCGCCGCCTCGGTGGTCACCAGCGTGGGCAGATCGAGCGTGGCGATGATCAGGATCGGGGTCCACAGGTTGGGCAGGAGCTCCTTGAAGATGATCCGCCCGGATCCCGCCCCGCTGACCTTCGCCGCCTCGATGAATTCGCGTTCGCGCATCGACAGGACCTGACCCCGCAGTACGCGGGCGATCCGGGTCCAGCCGAACATCGACAGCACGATGATCAGGGCCGTCGCCCGGAGCATCGTCGGTGTCGTCTCGCGCTCGCTGACGAACAGCGCGAGCACGATCGGGGTGAACGCGATGAAGAACAGCTGCGAGGGCATCGCCAGCAGGGTGTCGATCACCCGGCTGATCACGTAGTCCACCTTGCCGCCGAGGTATCCGGCGGTGATGCCCAGGATGGTGCCGACCACCGTCACGATGATCACCACGACCACGGCGAGCAGCAGCGAGGTACGGATCCCGTACACGAGCTGCATCAGCACGTCCCGGCCGACCGCGGGTTCGATGCCGAACCAGTGCTCGCCCGAGATGCCGCCGTTGGGCGCGATGGGCGCGCCGACCTCGTTGAGCAGGCCCGGGTGGATCTGCCCGTAACGCGTGTACGGGTCCTTTCCGTACAGCTTTTCGATCAATGGCGCAGCGAAAGCGATCAAGAAAAAGAAAATCACGATCGACGCGGATATGACGCCGCTGCGATCCTTGCGGAAACGCCGCCAGGCGAGCTGGCCGGGCGATCGCCCGACCACCTCTTGCGGTGCCGCCGCGACCCCCGCTTCGGAGAGCGGTGAGTCGGGCGTTCCCGGATTCGGGGATCCTCCCGCCTCCGGGACCAGCTGGGGTTGCATGGTCATGACTGCAAATACCCCCGAGTCGCGGTCGAGTGCGACCGGATTCCGTTTGGTTTGGTGGCCGCACGGACTCTCGCAACCCAATTACCGTGTCGTCAAGAGGACAGTCAGACTAAACCCGAGAGCGAAAGATATTCGTCATTTAGGTTTGTTAGAAGTTTCGGATCCGATCGTTTTTTGCTCGAAAATGTTACTCGCATTGGAAACATAACGAATATAACCGGGCAAAGATATCGAGTTGGTCTCAGCATGCGAAAAGCCGGTGACCTGCGGGTTCGACCGCAGGTCACCGGCTCGTTTCGGGTCGCCGAACGGCGCCCTTCGCGTGATCAGCGCTTGGCACGCGAGGCCGAGCGGCCCCGCTCCTTCTGATCGAGGACGACCTTGCGGATGCGCACGGTCTCCGGGGTCACCTCGATGCACTCGTCCTCGCGGCAGAACTCGAGGGCCTGCTCGAGCGACAGCTTGCGCGGCGGGATCAGCTTCTCGGTCTCGTCGGAGGTCGACGAGCGCATGTTCGTGAGCTTCTTCTCCTTGGTGATGTTGACGTCCATGTCGTCGGCGCGCGAGTTCTCGCCGACGATCATGCCCTCGTACACCTCGGTGGTCGGCTCGACGAACATCTGGCCGCGTTCCTGCAGGTTCATCATCGCGAACGGCGTCGCGACACCGGCGCGGTCGGCCACCAGGGAGCCGTTGTTGCGGGTCCGGATCTCGCCGAACCAGGGCTCGTAGCCCTCGTGCACGCTGTGCGCGATGCCGGTGCCGCGGGTGTCCGTGAGGAACTCGGTACGGAACCCGATCAGGCCGCGGGCGGGCACCACGAACTCCATCCGGATCCAGCCGGTGCCGTGGTTGGTCATCGTCTCCATGCGGCCCTTGCGGGACGCCAGGAGCTGGGTGATCGCGCCGAGGTACTCCTCGGGCGAGTCGATGGTCAGCCGCTCGACCGGCTCGTGGATCTTGCCGTTGACCTCGCGCGTGACCACCTGCGGCTTGCCGACGGTGAGCTCGAAGCCCTCCCGGCGCATGGTCTCCACCAGGATCGCCAGTGCCAGCTCGCCGCGGCCCTGGACCTCCCACGTGTCGGGGCGCTCGGTGGGCAGCACGCGCAGCGACACGTTGCCGACCAGCTCGCGCTCCAGGCGGTCCTTCACCAGGCGGGCGGTGACCTTGTGGCCCTTGCCCCCCTTGCCCACCAGCGGCGAGGTGTTGGTGCCGATGGTCATCGAGATCGCGGGCTCGTCCACCGTGATCAGCGGCAGCGGACGCGGGTCCTCGGGGTCGGCGATGGTGTCGCCGATCATGATGTCCGGGATGCCGGCGATGGCGATGATGTCGCCGGGGCCGGCCTCCTCGGCGGGCTTGCGCTCGAGCTGGTCGGTCATCAGCAGCTCGGTGATCTTCACCCGCTCGATGGTGCCGTCGTGTCGGCACCACGCGGCCTGCTGACCCTTGCGGATGGTGCCCTGGTGCACGCGGCACAGCGCGATGCGGCCGAGGAAGTTGGACGCGTCCAGGTTGGTCACGTGTGCCTGGAGCGGCGCGCCCTCCTCGTACTCCGGGGCGGGGATGGAGTCGAGGATGGCCTGGAAGAACGGCTCCAGGCTGTCGCTGTCGGTCGGCACGGTGCCGTCGGCGGGGCGGACGAGCGTGGCCACACCGTCGCGCGCGCACGCGTAGACGATGGGGAACTCGATCTGCTCCTCGGTGGCGTCCAGGTCCATGAACAGCTCGTAGGTCTCGTCGACGACCTCGGAGATGCGCGAGTCGGGACGGTCGACCTTGTTGATGCACAGGATGACCGGCATCTTCGCCGCGAGCGCCTTGCGGAGCACGAAGCGGGTCTGCGGGAGCGGTCCCTCCGACGCGTCGACGAGCAGCACGACACCGTCCACCATCGACAGGCCGCGCTCCACCTCTCCGCCGAAGTCGGCGTGGCCGGGCGTGTCGATGATGTTGATGGTGACCGTGGGGCCACCGTCCTTGGGGTGATAGGCGACGGCGGTGTTCTTCGCGAGAATGGTGATGCCCTTCTCGCGCTCCAGGTCGTTGGAGTCCATCACCCGGTCGTCCATCTGGTGGTGGGCACTGAACGTGCCCGCCTGCTTCAGCATGGCGTCGACGAGGGTGGTCTTGCCGTGGTCGACGTGGGCGACGATGGCGACGTTGCGGATGTCATGGCGCGTGGGCACGGCTGCGTGTCTCTCGGCTTCGGTCGGGGATGCTACGGACGGCCGGCGACCGCGGGCCTCCTCGGTCGTGCGATGGGCATCGCGCGAACCGGCCTGCCTCCTCGGCGCCAAGGTCAATCGTACGGGGAGCGACGCGCGCCGCTCGGTGCCGGCGCCCGCCGGAAGCCGTTCGGGGGGCGTACAGGGCACAATCCGTAGGTGTGAGCGAGTCTGGCGAGTCCTTCAACGAACGCATCCGCAAGCGGTGGTCCCGGCGGGCCGCGGAACGGCGGGACGGAACCTTTGGGCCCGTTCCGGCCGATATGGGGGCGGACGAAACGCCCGCCCCGTCGGATCAGGGCACCCCCGAGGGTCGGGCGCGGGTGCTGTACGAGCGGGCCACCGAGGCCTATCGCGACGGAGATGTCGCCCTGGTCGAACAATTGGCGGATCTGATCCCCGACGGGCCGGAAAGTGAGCCCTATCGCACTTTCGCGCGTGTCCAGTCCCTGGAGGCGCACGCCGACGACGCAGCGGCGGCCGCGGTCGCCCGGGCCTATCTGGACCGGATCGGTCCCAGCCATCCGGCCTGGAACACCGCCCGCGCGCTGTTCGGCGAGGTCATGGTGCAGGCGCTGATCATGGGCACGGTGCCGCTGGCGGACAACCTGGCCGCCGCCGAGGAGGCGCTGCGCAAGCCGGATGATTCGTACCGGCACCCCTCGGGCGCGACCATCCGCTTCGAGGCCGAGGACGACGAACCGCTGCTGATGGTGTTGCACGGAAACGCCGCGAAAGCGGTACGGGCCGCCAAACGCCTGGTGGACACCGAAAAGCGGGCATCCCGCGCCGGGCATGCCGACGCATTGTGCACATTCGCACTGTGTGTATGCGCCGAGGGCGACATCGTGTCCGCCCGTGAGGCGCTGGCCGAGGCGGAGCGAATTCTTCCCGGCCGGCCCCGGATCGCCGCGACCCGCGCCCGGGTGGAATCCAGCCCAGCCGCCACGATGCGCCTCGACGGCTGAGTCCGCCCGGTCACCGAACCCGGCGATCGGCGGACACCGACAAGATCGTTAAACCTCGATCGGCCCGCCCGATCGAAGACCTTTATCGCCCATCCCCCCTGATCACCGGAATTCGATCTTGTTTCCCGAAGATCGAATTCCGGTGATCTTTCCGTTCCCGATCATGTTTTCCCGATCTGTGACCGACGAGATCCGCGAAACACTTTCCATGGATTGATCGTTCGCGCCAGACTGCCGACGTTCCCACCTCGGGAATCCATGGCAAGTCCGCAACACCATCCCCATCCCCCGGCCCCCGACGACGTGGTGCCGGAAAAGCAGGAGGTGAGCGCGATCTTGACGACTCGGGCGCACGAGGACCTGGCCCTTGCCCGGCGCAGGCTCGACGAACTGGCACGCGCGGTGCGCGCTCTGCGCCGCACTCTCGGCGATACGTACGGCGTCCGTCGGCTCTGCGACGACGTGGAGCGGGCTCGGAGCAGTCTCGGTTTCGTGGGCGAGACGATCACCGAGGCCGAACCCGCGGCCGTGCCCGTCCCGACGCCTACCGAAACGATGTCCGACCTGCCGTACGACCCGGTCATCTTCGCGGACGCGGACGACGAAGGCGTGGGCGGCATGCGACCGCAGCGCCGGACAGGAAGGTGACGTCTTGGCTACAGGGACGACGGGGCCGGCGGGCAACACCGGCACCAACGCGCCGGGCCGCGCGCACATACCGGCGCGACATCTGCGCACGGACCGCTGGTGGCTCTCGCCCGCGACGACCGTGACCATCCTGTCCGCGTTCATCGTCTATTCGACCTGGCGGGCGTTCGCGAACGACGACTACTTCGCCGAGCCGTACGTGTCGCCGTTCTACTCGCCCTGTCTGGCGTCCAAGTGCGACAGCATGCCGATGAGCGCCAACGCGCCGCTGTTCGGCGACTGGTGGGGACTGTCCCCGGCGCTGCTGATCCTGATCTTCCCGCTCGGCTTCCGATTGACCTGCTACTACTACCGCAAGGCGTACTACCGGGGGTTCTGGGCGTCGCCGTCGGCGTGCGCGGTCCCCGAGCCGCGCGGCTCGTACTCGGGCGAGACCCGGTTCCCGCTGATCCTGCAGAACATCCACCGCTACTTCTTCTGGTTCGCGGCGGTGGTGGCGGTGATCCTCACCTGGGACGTGCTGATCGCGTTCCGCGACGAGCACGGCGCCTGGGGGCACATGGGGCTCGGCACCCTGGTGCTGCTCGCGAACGTGCTGCTGATCTGGGCGTACACGCTGTCCTGCCACTCGTGTCGGCACATCGTCGGCGGCAAGCTCAAGCACTTCTCCAAGCACCCCGTGCGGTATCGCCTCTGGGGCTTCGTCAGCCGGCTCAACGGCCGGCACATGGAACTGGCCTGGGCCTCGCTGTTCGGTGTCGCGCTCGCCGACCTGTACGTGTACCTGGTCGCGAGCGGGGCCTTCGACGATCCCCGCTTCTTCTGAGCGATCCCCCCGCACGGTTCCTCGCCCCCGGCACCAACGTCCCAGCCCAGTACAGGAGTGGCACTCGTGTCCGAAGTGGAACGTCATTCGTACGACGTGGTCGTGATCGGCGCGGGCGGCGCCGGATTGCGGGCCGCCATCGAGGCCCGCGCGCGCGGCCTGCGCACCGCCGTGGTCTGCAAGTCGCTGTTCGGCAAGGCCCACACGGTGATGGCCGAGGGCGGCATCGCCGCCTCCATGGGCAACGTGAACTCGCAGGACGGCTGGAAGGTGCACTTCCGCGACACCATGCGCGGCGGCAAGTTCCTCAACAACTGGCGGATGGCCGAGTTGCACGCCAAGGAAGCCCCGGACCGCGTCTGGGAGTTGGAGTCCTGGGGCGCGCTGTTCGACCGCACCGCCGACGGCCGGATCAGCCAGCGCAACTTCGGCGGCCACGAGTATCCGCGCCTCGCGCACGTCGGCGACCGCACCGGACTGGAGCTGATCCGCACCCTCCAGCAGCGCATCGTCGCGCTCCAGCAGGAGGACGAACGCGAGTTCGGCGACCCCGAGGCGCGGCTGAGGGTCTTCCAGGAGTGCACCATCACCCGGCTGCTGACCGTGCCGGACGCCGGATCCGAGGCGGGCAACCGGATCGCCGGCGCGTTCGGCTATTGGCGCGAGTCGGGCCGATTCACCGTCTTCGACGCGCCGGCGGTGGTGCTGGCCACCGGCGGGATCGGCAAGGGCTTCAAGGTCACCTCGAACTCGTGGGAGTACACGGGCGACGGGCAGGCGCTCGCGCTGCTCGCGGGCGCGCCGCTGATCAACATGGAGTTCGTCCAGTTCCACCCGACGGGGATGGTCTGGCCGCCGTCGGTGAAGGGGATCCTGGTCACCGAGTCGGTGCGCGGCGACGGCGGGGTGCTGCTCAACTCCGAGGGCGAACGTTTCATGTTCGACTACATCCCGGACGTGTTCAAGGAGAAGTACGCCAGGACCAAGGAGGAGGGCGACCGCTGGTACACCGACCAGGAGAACAACAGGCGCCCACCCGAACTGCTGCCCCGGGACGAGGTGGCACGGGCGATCAACTCCGAGGTCAAGGCCGGTCGGGGCTCGCCGCACGGCGGGGTGTTCCTGACCGTGGTCGACCGGATGGCCGGCGGCACCGAGGAGATCCGCCGCAAACTGCCTTCGATGTACCACCAGTTCAAGGAACTGGCCGACGTGGACATCACCGCCGAGGCGATGGAGGTGGGTCCGACCTGCCACTACGTGATGGGCGGGATCGCGGTGGATCCGGACACCGCGGCCACCCCGGGCGTGCTCGGCCTGTACGCGGCCGGCGAGGTCGCCGGCGGCATGCACGGCAGCAATCGGCTCGGCGGCAACTCGCTGTCCGATCTGCTGGTCTTCGGCCGCCGGGCGGGCGAACACGCCGCGCGCTACGCCGAGGAGATCGGCGAGGCACGGCGCGAGGCCGCCCAGGAGCAGCTGGACGCGGCCGAGGCGGAGGCACTGGCACCGTTCGCCGTGGAGAGCGCGGAGAACCCGTACACGGTCCACCAGGAGCTCCAGCAGACCATGAACGACCTGGTCGGCATCATCCGCCGGGAGGGCGAGATGGCCGAGGCGCTGACCCGCCTGGACGAGCTCAAGGCACGCGCGGCCAAGGCGGGCGTGGAGGGCCACCGGCAGTACAACCCGGGCTGGCACCTGGCCCTGGACCTGCGCAACATGCTCCTGGTGTGCGAGTGCGTGGCGCGCTCGGCCCTGGAGCGGCGGGAGAGCCGCGGCGGGCACACCCGCGACGACTATCCGGCGATGTCCGCCGAGTGGCGTCGGGTGGTGCTGGCGTGCTCGATCGTCGACCCCGACGCACAGACCCTGTCCGTGCGGCTGACCAGGAGCGAGGCCGTGCCGATGCGCGCCGACCTGCTGGAGCTGTTCGAGCGGGACGAGTTGACGAAGTACCTGACCGACGCGGAGCTTCCCGGGAAGGACGGCTGATGACCCACAAGGCGGACTTCCGCATCTGGCGCGGCGACACCGACGGCGGCGAACTGCGCGACTTCAAGGTCGAGGTGAACGAGGGCGAGGTGGTCCTCGACATCATCCACCGGCTCCAGGCCACCCAGGCCCCGGACCTGGCGGTGCGGTGGAACTGCAAGGCGGGCAAGTGCGGTTCGTGCAGCGCGGAGATCAACGGCCGGCCGCGGTTGTTGTGCATGACCCGGATGAGCACGTTCGCGCCGGACGAGGTGGTCACGGTCACCCCGATGCGCACCTTCCCGGTGATCCGCGACCTGGTCACCGACGTGTCGTTCAACTACGCGAAGGCCCGGCAGGTGCCCTCGTTCACGCCGCCGGCGGGGCTGGAGCCGGGCGAGTACCGCATGCAGCAGGTCGACGTGGAGCGCTCGCAGGAGTTCCGCAAGTGCATCGAGTGTTTCCTGTGCCAGAACACCTGCCACGTCATCCGCGACTTCGAGGACAACAAGGCGGCGTTCTCCGGCCCGCGCTTCCTGATGCGGATCGCCGAGTTGGACATGCACCCCCTGGACGTGGCGGACCGGCAAAAGGCCGCGCAGGAGGAGCACGGGCTCGGCCTGTGCAACATCACCAAGTGCTGCACGGACGTGTGTCCGGAGCACATCCACATCACCGACAACGCGCTGATCCCGATGAAGGAGCGGGTCGCCGACCGCAAGTACGACCCGCTGGTATGGCTGGGCAACAAGATCCGCCGACGGGGGTCCGGGGACTGAGGAAGGGGGCGGGGCGAGCGCCGATCGCGCGCGAAGGCGGCCGTTCGCACAACGGATCGACGCCTGCGCGCGTTTCGAGAGGGTGAAGATAGCCATCTCGCTTCGACGCCGACCGGATTCCGCGAGGCCGGGGCCGGCCGCCGGGGCCACCGCCCCCGGCCCGGTCGGCCCGCCGGCCGCCCCGCCCGCGCCACCGACATCCCCGCGGCGCCTGGCCGCCCTGGACGGGCTGCGCTTCCTCGCCGCGCTCATGGTCGTGCTCTACCACTACGCCGGCTACGCGGGCGGCATCGGAACCGGCGCCTGGAACGGCAAGTCCACCGCGGTGCTCTTCCCGACCCTGTCCGGAATCGCCGCGTACGGCTGGCTCGGGGTCGAACTGTTCTTCCTGATCAGCGGGTTCGTGATCTGCATGAGCAGTTGGGGGCGCACCCTGGGCGACTTCTTCCGCTCGCGGGTGGTGCGGCTCTACCCGGCCTACTGGGCCGCGGTGTTGATGACGGCCGTCGTGTTGCGACTGTGGCCGACGGTGCGCGGTGCGCCCGGACCGGGCGACGTGCTGACCAACCTGACGATGCTGCACGAGGCGCTGGGCGTGCGGCATGTGGACGGCGTGTACTGGACGTTGTGGGCCGAACTGCGCTTCTACCTGCTCTTCGCCCTCGTGGTCGGGTTCGGCCGCGGTGTGACCTACCGGCGTACGGTCCTGTTCTGCGTGTCGTGGACGGTGGCCGCGGTGGTGGTCGCGTCGAGCGGGGACGAACTCCTGCGATCCGTCGTCCAGCCGAAGTTCGCCCCGTTCTTCATCGGCGGCGTCGCGCTGTACCTGGTCCGCCGGTTCGGCCCGGACCCGCTGCTGTGGGGCATCGTGGGCATGTCCTGGTTGCTGGCCTTGCATTCGACCGTCGTGGAGATCCCGCGCCAGGTGGACGCGAACCACCCGCACCTGTCCGCGACGATCTGCATGGGCTTGGTCACCGTCTTCTACGCGGTGATGATCGCCCTCGCTCTGGGTCTGCTGGACCGCGTCACCTGGTCCGGGCTGAGCGCTCTCGGTGCCCTCACCTATCCGCTCTACCTGCTCCACGAGAACATCGGCTGGACCCTCATCCACGCCCTCGACCGCCCGGGTCGCTCGGCCTTCGTGGTGCTGGGCGCGGTCGTCCTCGTGATGATCGTGGCCTCGTGGCTCCTGCACCACGGAATCGAACGCCCGTTGGCGAGGCGTTTGAACCGGGCCCTGGTTCGCGGCGTCGCCCGGATGCGCGAGTCGGCTCCCCGGCCGCGCCGGGCCTGAGCGCCGTGCCGCCCGCGTCGACGCGGGCGGCACTTGTAGGCAGCGGAACGCCCCGAAGCCCGCAACGGCTATTCCGGGAGCGGGAGTTCGAACCAGACCGTCTTGCCGTGGCCGGATTTTCGGCTGCCCCAGCGTTCGGCGAGCTGGTTGACCAGTTGCAGGCCCCGGCCGCCCTCGTCGGTGTCGTCGGCCTCGCGCATGCGGGGCAGGGTGGTGCCCGCGTCGGCGACCTCGCACAGCAGGGCCCGACCACGCAGCAGGCGCAGCCGGATCGGGCCCGCGCCGTAGCGCAGCGCGTTGGTGACGAGTTCGCTGACCAGCAGTTCGGTGATGTCGACCAGGGCGTCCAGGCCCCATTCGGTGAGCGTCTTGCGGCTCAGCTCGCGGGCTCGGGAGACCACGGCGGGTTCGGCCGGCAACCACCACGAGGCGACCGAGTCCTCGGCGAGGGCGTCCAGGCGGGCCACCAGGAGGGCCACGTCGTCGAATCCGGGCTCCTCGTGCACGTCCGCGACGATCCGGTCGGCGGTGCGCTCCAGGGGCCCCGGCGGGCCCGCCAAGGCGTCGCACAGCAGGCCGATGCCGACGTCGAGCGAGCGGTCCCGGGTCTCCACCAGGCCGTCGGTGTACAGCACCAGTGTGCTGCCGGACTCGACCGCGAAGTCGCCCTGTTCGAAGCCCAGTCCGCCCACCCCGAGCACCGTGCCCGGCGGGTTGTCGACCACCCGGGGCCGACCCGTCGGCGGCACCAGGATCGGCGGCATGTGCCCCGCGCTGGCGAACTCGCAGGTACGCGCGACGGGGTCGTAGACCACGTAGACACACGTCGCGTAGTGCAGTTCCCCGAGCCCCACCACGATGTCGTCCAGATGCCCCAGCACCTCGGCGGGCGGCAGTTCCAGCCCCGCGAGGGTGCGCACGGCGGTGCGCAACTGGCCCATCACGGCCGCCGCGTGCACCCCGTGGCCCATCACGTCGCCGACCACGAGCCCGATCCGGCCGCCGGACAGCGGGATCACGTCGTACCAGTCGCCGCCGACCTCGGTGACGGAGCTGCCCGGCAGGTAGCGGTGCGCGACCGCGATGCCCGGCAGGTCCGGGAGGTTTTGCGGAAGCAGGCTGCGCTGGAGCATCACCGCGGTCTCGCGCTGGTGGTGGTACAGCCGCGCGTTGTCCACCGACACCGCCGCGCGCGAGCCCAGTTCGGTGGCCAGGGTCAGGTCGTCGGGGTCGAAGGCGGGGCGGCCCTCGCCGCGCCCGAGCAAGAGCGTGCCGAGCACCACGCCCCGGGCGCTGAGCGGGACCACGATCATCGTATGCAGGCCGAGGGCCCGCGCCGCCTCGGCCCGGGTCGGGTCGTGGATCAGCTCGTCGTACATCTCGTCCTGCACGTTGCGCATCAGGTACGAGCCGCCCGTGCGCAGGCAGCGGCCGAACGTGGAGTCGGCCGCGTAGACCAACGTGCTGCCCTGGCGCAGCAGTTCGTCGGTGTACCGCCCCGGGCGCGCGCCGCGCGAGGCGACGCGTTGCAGGCGGGCCTTCTCGGCGTGCGCGCCGGGCGGGATCTCCTCGCCCTGCACGATCGCCTCCAGCAGGTCCACCGCGGCCAGGTCGGCGAATCCGGGCACCACCGACGCGGTCAGCTCCTCCGCGATGCGGGGGATGTCCAGGGTGGCGCCGAGCCGGGTGCCGGCCTCGTTCAGCAGCGCGAGCCGCTTGCGCGCGGCGTCGACCTTGACCATCGCGTAGTGCCGCTCGGTCACGTCGATCAGCGAGCAGCTGATGCCCAGGATCCGGCCGCCGGGCGCCTCCAGGCGGTTGTACGACATCGACCACACCGTGCGCGGGCTGCCGTCGACGGGGATCGGGCCGAAGATGCGCGAGTCGACCACGGGCTCGCCGGTCTCCAGGACGCGCTGCTGGATGGTGCGCACCCGCTCGGTGTCCATCCCGGGACGGACCTCTTCGAGCCGGCGCCCGATGTGCGCCTCGACCGGCATGCGGTTGATCGCGGCGAGCGCGTCGTTGACCGCGACGTAGCGCAGGTCGGCGTCGAAGATGCCCACCCCGATCGGCGACTGGTCGAACAGCGCCTCGCGGATCGCGAGGTCGGCCTCGACCTTGTGCACCACCACCGAGTCCATCGAGGTGATCAGCACGAACCGGTTGCCGTCCAGGTCCTCGGCGAAGGCCGCCCGCGACTCGACCGTGCACAGCGTGCCGTCGCCGCGCCGCATCGTGTACAGCCCGGCGAACACGTCGACGCCGGCCACCGCGTCGGTCGTGGCGGCCTGCTGCGCGGGGGTGAACGGCGGATGCACCAGGTCGACCGCGCGGGCGCCGAGGATGTCCTCGCGCCGGTAGCCGAACAGCTGCTCGGCGGCGGCGCTCCACATCACGATCCGGCCCTCGGCGTCGAGCACCCAGGTGGCCGACGGGACGAGATCGAACAGGGATCCGGGCGCCGTCGAGCGCCGGGCCGGGTCCCCCGGATTCCCGTCGACTTCTCGGCGCTGCTCCATGGACGGCGGATTCCTTTGTCGCTGCTACTCCGGACCGTTTTCCCGGTTGATCACCATCTCAAGCCCGACCCGCGGGCACGGCCACGTCGACCTTATCTACGCATCGGCAGCGATTCGTCACCTATGACCCGCTTTCCGGTAGCCGGCTCACCCATGACGGCCGCGACCAGGTCCACCGCCGGTCGATCCGCCGCCAGCCAGTCCAGGTCCGCCACGGCGGCCGGGGCGAGCCACCGCACTTCCGAGTGGTCCTGGAGCGGGCGCGGCTCCCCCGAGACCAGGTCGGCGAGCCACACGTGCAACACGTACCCTTTCCCGAGCGGCCACGCACCGGGCAACCGGCGCACCGGGCGCACGGTCACGCCCAGCTCCTCGCGGCATTCGCGCACCAGCGCGGCGGTCTCGTCCTCGCCCGGCTCGACCTTGCCGCCGGGGAACTCCCAACCGCCCGCCAACGCGGCGGGCGCGCTGCGGCAGGCGGCCAGCAGGCGTCCCCGGTGGAGGATCGCGGCGCCGACGACGATGCGGGTCCCGGTCATGGCGGACAACTCTACGTGCCGAGCGGACGCCGTAGCAGGCAACCTTTGTCGGTTCGCGAGCGTCTGTCTTCGGGGACATGCTTCCCGAACGGACCGGATCCGGACCCGGGTCGCCGAACGAGGTGGGGTGGGGTGTGGCGGGATTCCGGTACCCGGGCCTGCGGGGGGTGGGTCGCGCGCTCGCGGTGTTCGCCGCGGTCGCCGCCGTACTCGCCGTGTTCGCGCTGTCCCGACTGACCGCGCACGCGAGCGATCCCGCCGCGCGGGCCCGTTCCGCCGCGGTGGACGTCGGTTGTGACGGGCGCGACCGGCAGGGGTGGGTGAGCGTGCCCGTGTCCTTCTCCGGCGAGACCTTTCGGGTCCAGGCGTACCTGCCGCAGAGCTACGACGGCACCGATCCCCGGCCGCTGGTGCTCAACCTGCACGGCAGCAACAGCACCGGCCCGGCGCAGATGGCGATCACCGGGATGGGTGCGTCCGCCGAGCGCCACGGATTCGTCGTCGCGATCCCCGAGGGCGGGTTGAAGTATCCGGGCAGCGGGCCCGGGCGGGCCTGGAACATCCCCGGTGTGCCGCTGTACGGCGGGCATCCGGCCGCGGCGGGCGGTCGGGACGAGGTCGGGTTCGTGGGCGCCGCGCTGGACGCGCTGGACCGCGCGTTGTGCCTGGACGACCGGCGGGTGTACGCGACCGGGTTCTCCGGCGGTGCGCGGATGACGTCGCTGCTGGGATGCACGCTCAGCCGGCGGATAGCGGCGATCGCCCCCGTGGCGGGCCTGCGCGCGGACGGCACGGACGGGGCCCGGCCGGCGCCGTGTCGGCCGATCCGGCCCGTCCCGGTGCTGACCTTCCACGGGCTGGCCGACCAGGCGAACCCCTACGACGGCGGGCCAGCCTCGCGCTGGACGTATCCGGTGCCCGAGGCGGCGCGGCGCTGGGCCGGGATCGACGGCTGCCCGGGCAAACCGGTGCGCACGCGCGTGTCCCGGCACGTCGAGCGCACGACGTACGGCGACTGCGCCGGTGGCACGGCGGTGGTCCTGTACACCCAGTCCGACGCGGGGCACACCTGGCCGGGCGCGGCCGGGGTCGAGGTACGCGGCTTCGGGCGGATCAACCAGGAGATCTCGGCGAACGACCTGATGTGGGCCTTCTTCGCCAAGTACTCCCTGTGAGGCGGCGCGGCGGCGCCGGGCGGTCGGGGTTCAGGACTGCGGGCGCAGCCGGTCGAAGCCGCGCATGATCGCCCGATGCGCGGGGCGCTCCACCAGCACCGTGAGCAGCCAGCCGAGCCCGATCGCGAGCAGGCCCAGCGCCAGGAGTTGGCCCCACGCGCCGACGCCGTGGTCCTGGAGGCGGCGCATCACCACGTAACCGATCGACTGGTGCACCAGGTAGACCGCGTAGGTGATGCCGGCGGTCCACTCGAGCATTCGGCCGGCCCATCCGGGCAGGAAGCGGTTCCAGTCCGGGCCGAGCGCCGCCAGGCAGATGGCGGCGATGCCGACGGCCAGCCCGACGCTCCAGGACACGTGCCGGGTCTGGCACAGATGCGCGAGCGTACAGGCGCCCAGCAGCAGTACCGCGTGCGCGCCGCGCACCCGCCGCCGCGACCACAGGTGCACGACGATGCCCGCCACGAACAGGTGCACGCGGTACAACCCGAACCCGTCGTAGAGGGTGCGGAACGCCTCCGATTGCAGATGCAGCCGGATCGGCAGCAGGAACATCTCGATCAGCAGCACCGTCCACAACGCCCGGGCCGTCGCGTCGCCGTGCACCCGACGCCAACGCCACAGCGCGAAGATCGCGGTGAACCAGAGGAGCTGTAGCGGAATCGTCCAATAGGCCGCGTCCACATAGGTGTAGGTCTGCGGTTTCCAGTTCCACAACATGGCCAGGTTGGCCAGCACGTCGCGCAGGTCCGGCGCGTACCACCCGGGCGGCGCGCACAACCGCAGGAACAGCGAGGTGCCCAGGACGCCGACCAGGAAGGCGGGCACCATCCGCGCCATCCGGCCGACCCACCAGCGGACCACGTCCCCTCGGCGCAGCGAGTGCGCCGCGAAGTAGCCGGAGACGACCAGGAGCAGGCTCGCGCCGAGCTGGTACGGGAACACGATCGGGCGGGCGACCAGCTCGGGATGCCACTGGCGGGCCAGGTAGGTGCCGTGGAAGAGCAGGACCAGCGCCACGAACGCCACCCGCAGCAGATCCCAGCTGACCCGGCGCCGTTTCGCCGGTGCCCCATCGGCCGAGGTGTCGTTTCCGGGCCGTTCCGCTGAGCTGAAGGGCATCCGACGTCTTCCCGTGGACGGCGTGGGCGGGCACGGGTACGGCAGGTTCGAAGCCGGCCCCGACCAAAGGACCCTATTACGTGCGCTTTGGCGTGCGGACGCCGATGGATCACCGATCGGCGCCCGTACGATGGATCCATGTCGTCAACCAGCCGCGTCCTGCTCGCCGCCCCCCGGGGCTACTGCGCGGGCGTCGACCGAGCCGTCGAGACCGTCGAGAAGGCCCTCGATCTGTACGGTGCGCCGGTGTACGTGCGCAAGCAGATCGTGCACAACAAATACGTCGTCGAGACGCTGGAGAAGCGTGGGGCGATCTTCGTGGACGAGACGGCGGAGGTGCCCGAGGGCGCCACGGTCGTCTTCTCCGCGCACGGGGTGGCCCCCGTGGTGCACGAGGAGGCGGCGGCCCGCTCGCTGCGCACGATCGACGCCACGTGTCCGCTCGTGACCAAGGTGCACAAGGAGGCCGTGCGCTTCGCCGAGGAGGGCTACGACATCCTCCTGATCGGCCACGAGGGCCACGAGGAGGTGATCGGCACCTCCGGCGAGGCGCCCGACCACATCCACCTGGTGGACGGGCCCGAGGGCGTCGCGAACGTCGAGGTGCGCGACCCGTCGAAGGTGGCGTGGTTGTCCCAGACCACGCTGTCCGTGGACGAGACCGTGGCCACCGTCAAGGAGCTGCGCAAGCGGCTGCCGCTGCTGATCGACCCGCCCAGCGACGACATCTGCTACGCGACGCAGAACCGCCAGGTCGCGGTCAAGCAGATCGCCGCCGAATCGGACCTGGTGATCGTGGTCGGCTCGACCAACTCGTCCAACTCGGTGCGGCTGGTCGAGGTCGCGTTGGAGGCGGGTGCGCGCGCGTCGTACCTGGTCGACTACGCGGAGGAGCTGAAGGAGGAGTGGCTGGAGGGGGTCGGCACGGTCGGCGTCACCTCCGGGGCCTCGGTGCCCGAGGTGCTGGTCGACGGTGTGCTGGCCTGGCTCGCCGAGCGCGGCTTCGGCGACGTGCACATCCACCGCTCGGTCGAGGAGCGGCTGCAGTTCGCGTTGCCGCAGGAGTTGCGACGGGATCTGCGCAACGCCTGAGTGGTGGGCGCGTGGGCGCGACGTGTGGGGCCCGTCCGGGTGCGCTCGGGCGGGCCCTTTCGGGTTTCGGGCCGGGCGGAGGCGGGGTGCGGGTGGGCGCTCAGGCGCGGTCGGCCAGGCGGCGTTTGACCAGGACCACGACGGTGGCCAGGGCGGTACCGCCCCACAGCAGGCCGGCCTTGAAGGACAGCGCGGTGAGCAGGTCCAGGCCGACCCGGGTGAGGTAGCTCTCCTGGGTGTCGTCGCCGAGGAGGGTGCTGACCAGCACGACGGTCACGGCGAAGGCGATCGGCGGCGCGATGATGGCGGCGATCCAGTCCTGCGCGCGTACCTTCCAGGCCACGAAGACGGAGCTGATCAGGAACGCGAGGCCGAACACGACGCCGAGGCGGTCGGTCGCCAGGTGGTCGACGAGGCCGCCGAGCAGGGTGCCGCCGAGGCCGAACACGGCCGCGCCCGCGGCGGTGAGGCCGCCGGTGGAGGCCGGTCGGTACGGGCCGGAGGCACCGGGCGGGCGCCGGGACGGGGCGGGGCGGGACTGTGGACGGCCGGGCCGCTGCGGGTGGGCGCGTCGGGGCCGGGCCGCGCGCTCCGTCTGCCCGCGCTCGGCCGGCGGTGGGCCCGCGGCGGGTGGGGGCGGGCCGGTCGGCGGTCGACGACGCACCGGCTCACCTCGTCCCGGCGCCGGCACGGAAGACCGCTTCGGGGGATTCCGGGGCGGGACGGGACGCGCTCCCGCTCGGCTGCGCTGTTCCATCCCCACAAGGTATTGCCGCATCACGGTCAAAACCGTCCAAGAACACGAAAAACCTCACCCGTCCCTGTCGAACCGTGCACCCGGTCGCCGTTCCGTCCTGGATTGTCCGTCCTCGATCGTTGTGGATCATTCTGCTTGTGCCCCCGATCCGTGCGGGCTCACCAGGGAGGACGCTCGCGGGGCGGGATCGGTGGCGGAATCGGCCGACCGATTCGGCGGACGGGCGACATCGGGCGGGTGGAACGTCACCCCCGGGCGCCGCCCTCCACGAGGTCGACGGCACGGACCACCTCGTCGGTGCCCAGCACCCGGACCGCGATGCCGCGCGGTGCGGCGTACCAGCGCAGGTCCACCGCCAGATAGGGCAGCGTGTCCTTGTCCAGGAAGTTGATCGTGTGCTGCTTCCGGGAGCCGTCGCGCATCGTGCAGCGCACCACCGCGTAGCTCGGGGCGTCGCCGGTGCCGACCTTGAGCTTCGCCTCGACCGCGCCGATCTCCTCCCAGCGCAGACCGCGGGTGCGGAACAGGCCGTGGAAGACCAGGCCGTTGGGGCCGATCGACAACTTTCGGTACTGATAGAGCGCGTAGGCCAGGACCACGAACAGGGTCAGCCCGCCCCAGAGCACGGCGCCCCAGAGGGTGGACAGGCCCAGATCGGCCAGGTCGAGCAGGCCGAACCCGATCGGGACGCACGCGGTGACCAGCAGAACCCGCATGGGTTTGGCCTCCCACAGCACGCCGTCCGTGAGTTGCCTGCGATTGAGGTTGATGTGCGAGGTGCGGCTCATCGATGTCCCCGTCGTCGAGTGACCGGCGTACGAAACCAGGGATGCTACTGGCCGCGGGCCACCGCCTACACTTCCCGGAGGCGCTTGTATGTCCGCAGCGCGCCACATCGATCGCCGAGAAGCCAGGGAATCCAGTTGTCGCTCACCATCGGAATCGTCGGCCTGCCCAATGTCGGCAAGTCGACCCTTTTCAACGCCCTGACCAAGAACGACGTGCTCGCGGCGAACTACCCCTTCGCGACCATCGAGCCGAACGTGGGCGTGGTGGGCGTACCGGACCCGCGACTGGACAAGCTGGCGGAGATCTTCGGCTCGGCCCGCAAGATCCCGGCCACGGTCGACTTCGTGGACATCGCGGGCATCGTGCGCGGCGCGTCCGAGGGTGAGGGCCTGGGCAACAAGTTCCTCGCCAACATCCGCGAGTCGGACGCGATCTGCCAGGTGATCCGGGTCTTCACCGACCCCGACGTGGTGCACGTCGACGGCAAGATCTCGCCGGCCGACGACAAGGAGATCATCGAGACCGAGCTGATCCTGGCCGACCTGCAGACCATCGAGAAGGTGCTCCCGCGCCTGCAGAAGGACTCGCGGCTGCAGAAGGACAAGATCGCCGTCGCCGCCGCCGTGCAGCAGGCCAAGGAGGTCCTGGAGGCCGGCACCACCGTCTTCGCCGCGGGCCTGGACCCGGAGCCGCTGCGCGAGCTGCACCTGCTGACCGCCAAGCCGTTCCTGTACGTCTTCAACGTGGACGAGGAAGAGCTGGTCAACGAGACGCTCAAGGCCGAGCTGCGCGAGCTGGTCGCGCCGGCCGAGGCGATCTTCCTCGACGCCAAGATCGAGTCCGAGCTGATCGAGCTGGACGAGGCCGAGGCCCTGGAACTGCTGCAGAGCCTGGGCCAGGAGGAATCCGGCCTGTCGATCCTGGCCCGCGTCGGCTTCGACACTCTGGGCCTGCAGACCTACCTGACGGCCGGCCCCAAGGAGGCCCGCGCCTGGACGGTCGCCAAGGGCGCCACCGCCCCCGAGGCCGCCGGCGTCATCCACACCGACTTCCAACGCGGCTTCATCAAGGCCGAGGTGATCGGCTTCGCCGACCTGGTCGAAACCGGCAGCCGCACCGAAGCCCGCACCAAGGGCAAGGCCCGCATGGAGGGCAAGGACTACATCATGCAGGACGGCGACGTGGTGGAGTTCCGCTTCAACGTCTGACCGCCCTCCGCCGGGTGCGGACCCGAAGCCGAGGTCCGCACCCGGGTGGGCGCGTCACACGGCCGTCTGCCATAGGCCGGCGGCAGTTGAGTGGCCGGGGGCCGGGGTGGTGTTTTCGACCCTGCGGGATGCCGGGCAGGATGTGACGAGGGCGGCCAGGGCCTGCAACTGGTCAACCGGCCGAAGATCCGGCCACGGCGGGACGGTTCGGTTCGAACTCCCGGTCCCGGAATAGCCCGAGGACTCGACCCGCGCTCGCCCGTGTTCAGGTATCGCGGCCGCGACACGAGCGCCGTGGGGTCGGCTCAGCGGTCGGAGGTGCGGAGGCGGGTCAGGGATCCGGTCAGGGCTTTGTCGAGGGCCTTGGACATCGGGCGTTCGGCCAGGCGGTGGAGGAGCCAGGCGGATATGAGCATCGTGACCGTCACCGCGGCGAGGACGGGCCAGGCTGGGCGGCCGGGGCGGTAAAGGGCGTGGATCAGGGTCCAGCCGAGATTTTCGTGGAGCAGGTAGAGCGGGTAGGTCAGGGCGCCCAGGGTGGTCAGGCCGGACCAGGAGACACGGTCCAGCTTGCCGAGGGCGAGGGCGATCATCAGTGCGTAGAACACGGTGACCAGGGCCATACAGATCGTCGCGGACAGGTGTGGCGGGTTCGCGTCCACCCGGCGGGGCATCTCCTCGACCGCGGAGTTCTGGGCCAGCAGCCAGGACATGCCGACGATGCCCCACAACAGCGGGTCCGGGCCGAACCGGCGGACCAGGTACAGCGCGACGCCCCCGATGAAGAACGGGGCGTACCTCGGCTCGGTGACGCCCTGGAGCAGGTCGTCGTGCGCGCCGGCGGCGGAGACGATGGCCACCGTCCACACCACGCAGAACAGGACCGTACGCCGGTAGGTGACCCCGCGTCCGAACCCCACCACCAGGGCGAACAGCAGGTAGAAGCGCAGTTCGGCCCACAGGGTCCAGTACACGCCGTCCACGAGCGGGACGCCCAGCGGCTGTTGCAGCATGGTCAGATTGGTCAGCACGTCGCTCGGCCTGGGCGCGTGCCGCACCGTCGGCCACAGCCGCAACACCACGGCGCTGAGCAGTATCGCCACCCAGTAGGCCGGGTAGAGCCGGACCACACGGGAGCGGAAGAAGTCGCCCAGGGTGCGCCCCCAACTGCTCATGCAGATCACGAACCCGCTGATCAGGAAGAACAGTTCGACCCCGAGCCAGCCGTAGGCGGCGAACCGGGACAGGCCCGGCAGCAGCTCCGCCGCGGACCGGCCGTCCCAGGCCCGGGTCTCGTCGCCGCTCTCGAAGCCGGCGTAGTGGTACAGCATGACCATGACCGCGGCGAGAAAGCGAAGCCCGTCCAGAGCGGCCAGCCGGACCCTGGGCGGTTCGCCCACGTGCGCGACGGGTGGGGCCTCGATCGGTCGGAGTCTCACTGGTCTCATGACTGCATAAATGCTCAACACTCTCGTTTCGTTGGGTCGATCGGCGCGTGGCGTCGATCGGTATGCCGTCCCGGTCGGCGCATCGGAGTGCGTGGAGACGGGGCGGATAACCTCTGGGGATGGCTCTCACGACGTCCGCCGAAGCGCCCCTGCCCGTGGCCGAGATCTCTCGGTTGATCGGGGGGTGGATCGATCGGCTCGGGGCTGTGTGGGTGGAGGGGCAGATCACGCAGCTGAGTCGGCGGCCGGGGGCCGGGGTGGTGTTTTTGACCCTGCGGGACGCCGAGCAGGATGTGTCGATTTCGGTGACCTGCTATCGCAAGGTCTTCGACGCGGTCGGGGACATCGTGTCCGAGGGGTCGCGGGTGGTCGTGCACGCCAAGGCGGACTGGTATCGGGCGCGTGGGACGTTGTCGTTGCGGGCGGCGGAGATTCGGCCGGTGGGGATCGGGGAGTTGTTGGCCCGGCTGGAGCAGTTGAAGCGCTCGTTGACGGCGGAGGGGTTGTTCGATCCTCGGCACAAGCGGGCGTTGCCGTTTTTGCCGCATCGGGTGGGGTTGGTTTGCGGGCGGGCCTCGGCGGCCGAGCGGGATGTGTTGGAGAACGCTCGGCGGCGGTGGCCGGCGGTGCGGTTCGCGGTGCGGAACGTGGCGGTGCAGGGGGCCGGCGCGGTGTCGCAGGTGGTTGCGGCGGTTCGCGAGTTGGACGCGGATCCGGATGTGGATCTGATCGTGGTGGCTCGTGGGGGTGGCAGCGTCGAGGATCTGCTGCCGTTCTCGAGTGAGGAATTGGTGCGGGTGGTCTTCGCCTGTACGACGCCGGTGGTGAGTGCGATCGGGCATGAGCCGGACTCGCCGTTGTTGGATCTGGTGGCGGACTTCCGGGCCTCGACGCCTACGGATGCGGCGAAGCGGATCGTGCCGGATATTCGCGAGGAGTTGCACAAGGTGCACCAGGTGCGCGATCGGGGGCGGCTCGCGTTGCGGGCGCGGTTGGATCGGGAGTGTCAGGGGTTGCGGGCCGCGCGTTCGCGGCCGGTGTTGGCCGATCCGCAGCGGATGGTGGACCTGCGGGCGGAGGAGGTGGCCGGGCTGGTGGAGCGCTCTCGGCGTACGCTGCGGCACCTCCTGGAGCGGGCCGAGAGCGACCTCGCGCACACGCGGGCGCGGGTGGTCGCGTTGTCTCCGGCGGCGACTTTGGAGCGGGGGTACGCGGTGCTGCAGCGGGCGGACGGCCATGCGGTGCGGGATCCGGGCGAGGTGGCGGCGGGTGAGGCGCTGACCGCGCGGGTGGCGACGGGACGCTTCGACGTGGTGGTGGGGGACGGCACTGCGGCGGACGGTGGGTAACGGCGTGGGTCCTCAAGCGCCGGACGGGCTGAGATGGCGCCGGACGGGCCGCATCGGCTTGTCCCGGTGGGGTGGCTGCGGTGAGGGTTGCCGGCCGTCGGTCCTTGGGGCGCGGGGGTTTGGGCCGTTTGTGGGATGGGGTGGTGGATTCGGCCTGGTTCGTGGGTTGAGCGGCATATTTTGCGCATGTGTTGCGTCATCTGCTGGCCGCGTCCGCGTTGTTGTTCACCGGTGTTGTCACGGCCCCCGTGGCACTCGCCGACGATGACTCGCCCGCGCGGTGGAATCCGTCCGTTGCCGACTTCTATGTGAACTACGTCGCGCCGAGAGATCCGTTGCCGCCGGAAAGTCGGAAGTGGGCGGTCGCCGCGGAGCGGCGGGCGCGGGAGTACGACCGCAAGTTCGCCGCCGGCAACCCCGTCGCCGCGCGCCGGCTCGCGCGGGCCGAGGCGGTCGCCGCTCGGACCGGGGTCAGTCCTCGGGCCCAGGAGGGGGCACCGCACCGCGAGGCGCGGCTCCTGACCGTTCTCGTCGAGTTCGACGATCACGCCGACGACGACTTCTCCGGGTTCCGCCGGCCCATGAGCGTGGCCGATCCGACCTGTGTGACCGAGCCGCCCGGCACCGTCAAGAACGGTCCCCGGCACAATCTGCTGCCGGATCCGGCGGTCGGCGGCGCGGACAACAACACGCTGTGGGTCGCGGACTTCGGCAAGGACCACTACGACCGGATGCTCTACTCCGATCAGGGCATCACCGAGCGCGTCCGTCCCGACCTGACCGGCCCCGACGGCAGACCGGGCATCGACCTCACCGGCCTGACCATGCGCTCGATGTACCGGGAGATGTCGCACGGCTCCTACTCGATCGGCGGCGAGGCGACCGACTGGGTGACCGTCCCGCACTCCGAGGCCTGGTACGCCGCCGGCCACTGCGGCGCGATTCGCCAGGACAACGGCGGCAGCCCGCAGAACCCGCGCGGGGTACGGCAGTTCGTCACCGACGCGGTGGACGCACTGGCCGCCGCCCGGCCCGACTTCCCGTGGGCGGACTACGACAGGGAAGACCCGGGCGACGCCGACCACGACGGCAACACCCAGGAGCCGGACGGCGTGGTGGACCACCTGGTCCTGGTCCACGCCGGCAAGGACAAGTCCGCCGGCGGCGGCGCCGAGGGCACCTACGCCATCTGGGCACACGCCTCCACCGTGCTCTTCGGACACCAGGTCCCCGGCAGCAACATCAAGATCGCGAACTACATCGTCCAGCCCGAGGACTCCGGAGTGGGCGTCTTCGCCCACGAATTCGGCCACGACCTCGGACTCCCCGACCTGTACGACAACTTCAGCGGCGGGGACACCGACGTCGACTTCTGGGACCTGATGTCCTCCGGATCGCATGCCGGCCCGCTGTTCCAGACCATGCCCGCGCACATGGGCGCGTGGTCGAAGTACGTGCTGGGCTGGATCGATCCCCCGGTCGTCCCGGTCGGCGGCGCACCCTCCACCGTGCTGCTCGGCGCCGCCGCCGCCCCGTCGCCCGGCACCCGCGACGCGGTCCGGGTGAACCTGCCCGACGAACGTGTCCGGATCGGCACCCCGCACAGCGGCACGCACATGTGGTACTCGGAGCGGGACCAGGAATGGTCCGACGCGCGCCTGGTCCGCGACCTCACGATCCCCGCCGGCGGCCCCGCGACCTTCTCCATGTGGAACGACTACACCATCGAACAGGACTGGGACTTCGGCTTCGTCGAGGCCTCCGCCGACAACGGCGCCACCTGGACCCAGCTCGCGGTCAGGGACGATGCCGGCAACCCGGTGAGCACCCCGCCCGACTATCCCGACCCGAACCACAACCTCGCCGAGCTGCGCAAGGCCAACGGCCTGACCGGCACCACCGACGGCTGGCGGCACGACAACGTCGACCTGACCCCGTACGCGGGCCGCACGATCGCCGTGCGCCTGACCTACAACACCGACGCCGCCTTCATGGAGAAGGGCTGGTTCGCCGACGACTTCACGCTCACCGGCGGCGCCGACGGCGGCACGGTGTGGTCCGACGACGCGGAGCGGGGCGACAACGGCTGGACCGCGACCAGGGGCAGTACCACGGTCACCCGCGGGGCGGGCTGGGGGCAGACCTCCGGCGAGGTCGAGCGCGAGCAGTACTACCTCCTGGAGTGGCGCGCGCCCGTCGGCTTCGACCGCGGCCTGAGCCACGCCTACACCGCCGGGCACAGCGACGAACGGGGCGTACGGGTCCGCCGGTTGGGCTACAACGTGCCCGGCATGCTGGTCTGGCTGCGCGACGCCGAATACCAGAACAACGGTGTGAACTTCAATCTCGGCGCGCCGCCCAGCTACGGCGCCAAGGGCCAGACGCTGCTCGTGGACGCCCATCCCGACCCGCGCCGCTGGACGGGCGAGGCGGCCGAGCACTACCCGGCGAAGAGCAACCCGCGGAAGAACCTGGACAGCCGCGCCCAGTCCGCCGACGCCGCGTTCGGCTTCGCCCCCACCCCGGCGTTCGTCGCGTGCCACTCCAACGGCGCGTGGTGCCAGGACTTCGCCGCCCGCGAACCGGTCCGCGCGTTCTCCGACGCGCGCGGCTGGGCGCCGGGCGTGGAGTACGTCGACGGCGCGCCCGTGGACCGCTTCACCGACGGGTCGACCGTGGTGCCCGCGCGCGGGCCGTACAGCACCCGCGTGGTCCTTCCGGACGGCTCGCCCGACCCCGGGCACTACGGCGTGCCGTACAAGGGCTCCGTGCTCGGCAGCGGCGATCCCGGCGCCACCCTCGCCTACGGCGCCTCGGCCGCACTGGTGAGCCCGGCCGGGCGCGACCCGAACCGCGGCGCCGCCGTGCGGGTCACCCCGGCCCGCCCGTGACCCCCACACCCACGAACTAGGCTGACGCCATGAGCGAGCAGCAGACCGCATCCGTACCGGAGGACGAGGCACCGGCCTACGAGCAGGCCCGTGACGAGCTGATCGAGGTCGTGCGCCGCCTGGAGACCGGCGGCATCACCCTGGAGGAGTCGCTGGCCCTGTGGGAGCGCGGCGAGCGGCTCGCCGTGGTCTGCGAGCAGTGGCTCGACGGCGCCCGGGCCCGCCTGGACGCGGCGGTCCGCGCCGGCGCGGCCGACGGTGGACCGGACGCGTCGGCCGAGCGGGACGGCTGACCCGCCGACCGACCCGACACGAGGCACGAACGGCACGGCAAAAGGGGCGCCCCCACTCGGGAGCGCCCCTTTCGTCCTACGAATCCCACGGATCCACCGGATCCAACGGATCCACCGGACCTACCGGCTCCACCGCCACGCGACCGTCACGCGCGGAGGAACCTACTTCTGCGCGGGCAGGATCCAGACCACCGCGCCGGAGCCGCCCGGCAGCGGGAGCACCGGCAGCGCGGTCACGCCGTAGCCCTTGTCGAAGCCCGGGTTGCCCGTGCCCAACTCGGAGCCGTGGAACAGCTTGCCGAACGCGTCCTTGTCCAGCGAGCCGTCCGCCTTGGTGACCTTGGTCGTGTACGGCGCCTTCGCCGGGACCACGGCCGAGCCGTAGCGGTCCTTGGGCAGCGCGCGACCCTTGTACATCTCGGTGCCCGGCGCCCAGCCGACCGTGTCGGTGAACAGCGTCACCGGCTTCTGCGCCTCGAACGAGGTGCAGTACTTGGTGCCGGGGATGCAGTCCGTGAACGGCGTGGTCTTGGTGAAGCCGAACGCCGCGTTGGCCGACTGCGACCGGGAGCCGAGGTTGCCGAACACGTTCTTCGACTCGATGCCCGGGGAGTTCGGGTCGGGCTTGGGGAACTGCGCCGCGGCCTCGCCGGCGTAGCGCAGCGGGTCCGGGTGCGAGTCGACGATCAACAGCTCACCCTTCGGACCCCACGAGGGCCCGTTGTTGATGTTGAAGTTGACGCCGTTGTTCTGGTACTCGTTGTCGCGCAGCCACACCAGCATGCCCGGCGCGTTGTACGGCACCCGGTTGGTCTTGCCGTTCTCGCCGGCGGTGTACGCGTACTTCAGGCCCTCGTCGAAGCCGGACAGGTTGCGCCACTCCAGCAGGTAGTACTGCTCCCGCTCGAAGGTGCCGTTGGTCCGGCCCCAGCCCTCGCCCTTGGTGATCGCGTTGGTGCCCTTGATCGCGGTCCAGCCGTTGTCGCCCTGCTCCACGTCGTCGGACCACACCGTGGTGCCGCCGTTGGTGAGCGAGAAGTCGTCGGCGAACCAACCCTTCTCCATGAAGGCGGCGTCGGTGTTGAGGTCCAACCGCAGCTTGATGTTCTGCCCCGCGTACGGGGTCAGGTCGACGTTGTCGTGCCGCCACCCGTTGCTGGAACCGGTCAGACCGCTGGTCTTGCGGAACGTGGCCAGGTTCTTCTGCGGGTCCGGGTAGTCCGCCGGCGTGCTGACCAGCGCGCCCGCCTCGTCCTTGACCGCGAGCTGCTTCCAGGTGGCGCCGTTGTCGGTGGACACCTCGACGAAGCCGAAGTCCCAGTCCTGCTCGATGACGTAGTCGTTCCACATCCAGAACTTCACGTCGGAGCCGGCCGGCACCGCGATGCCGCGCTCGATCCGGACGTCGGACCAGGCCTGGTCCTGACCGGAGTACCACATGCCGTTGCCGCCGTGCGGCTTGCCGACCGCGACCTGCTTGTTCGGCAGGTTGACCCGGATGCCCCGCGAGGTGCCCTTGGGCGTCTTCGCGGCCTGGCCCAGCGTGGCGACCTTGGGCCGGTCACCGACCTTGACCAGGTCCGGAGTCAGCCAACCGAGCGCGTACTTGTCCCAGATGCCCATGTGCGCGGGCTGCGACTGGAACAGCGGGCCGGTGTGCGAACCGGCCGACATCAGGTCCCAGAAGTTCAGGTCCGTCTGCCCGCCGCTGAAGTTGTCGTACAGGTCGGGGAGTCCGAGGTCGTGGCCGAATTCGTGGGCGAAGACGCCCACTCCGGAGTCCTCGGGCTGGACGATGTAGTTCGCGATCTTGATGTTGCTGCCGGGGACCTGGTGTCCGAAGAGCACGGTGGAGGCGTGTGCCCAGATGGCGTAGGTGCCCTCGGCGCCGCCGCCGGCGGACTTGTCCTTGCCGGCGTGGACCAGGACCAGGTGGTCCACCACGCCGTCCGGCTCCTGGGTGTTGCCGTCGTGGTCGGCGTCGCCCGGGTCTTCCTTGTCGTAGTCCGCCCACGGGAAGCTCGGCTGCGACTTGGCCAGCTGGTCCACCGCGTCGATGGCGAGCCGCTGCGCGCCCAGCGGGTTCTGCGGGCTGCCGCTGTTGTCCTGCTGGGCGTTGCCGCAGGCGCCCGCGCCGTACCAGGCCTCGGAGTGCGGAACCTTGATCCAGGAGGTGGCCTCGCCGGAGACGGAGTACTTTCCGGCCGACATCTCCTCGTACATGTTGCGCATGGTCTGGCCCGCGAGGCTGATGCCCGGCTTGCCGTCCGGCCCCTTGAGGTCGGTGCGCATGCGCTCGGTGATGCCCTCCTTGGTGTAGAGCATCTTGTTGTAGTGGGCCTGGTCGAAGTTCGGCACCCACTGCGTGTTGTTGTCGTTCGGGTTCAGCGCCGGGTTGGGCAGCTGGTTGTGCAGCGGCCCGTTCTTCACCGTGCCGGGGGGCTCGGTGACACACGTCGGGTCCGACACGCTGGTCGGGCGCTTGTACCCGGAGAAGTCGTCGTTGGCCTGGTCGTTGAACTCGACCAGAACGGTGAGCAGCTTCGCGTTCTGCTTGGCGTCGACGGGCTTGCCGCTGCGCTCGGCCTTGATCTCGGCCGGGCTCTTGCCCGTGCGGCTCGCCTCGGCCTCCAGCTCCTTGAGCTGGGCGGCGGCGCGCGGGTTGCCGTCCGAATTCTTGCGCTTGGTCGCGGCGTTGCGCTCGTTCTGCGCCTTGAGCGCCGCCGCCTTGGCCGGATCGTCCGGCAGCGCGCTGGTGTCGATCGCCGCATCGACGGAGTTGACGTAGTGGTCCTCGGGGCCCGGGTTCCACACCGCCTTTGTGGTGTCCACGCGCGTAGGCGTGGCGGATGTCGAGGGCGCGGTCGTGGCCGCGAGGCCGGTGATCGCAAGCGCGGACACGGACAGCAGTGCCACGCGGCGCTTCACCCGCCGGACGCCTTGGGGCGGCGTCGCACCCCTCCCGGGTATCAATGGACTCAACGTGCTCCCCTTTCCGACCGGGGGGCCATCCCCCGGACGCAAAGCGACGCCGCGCGGGATCTGATCAAGCGCACACGGCGTCGGGCCGGCTCGGAAAGCCCGGCCGACCTGTGCCGGCAACCATCGGGTCACGACGGTGCCGGCGCATGTTGGACCGGGCTTCCGGACCCTAGGGGCGAGAGCAACGAACGGGGCAGGGGAGGAGGTTGTGTCTTTACAAAACCTTTACAGGTACCTGCGCAACATGTGCACTGCGCCGCCCGAATCGCCCCGAAACGTCGGACGGATCTCGCGTATTTCGGCTCAGGCGGCGGCCGGACGCAGGGATGCGGCGAGAACGGTCAAATCCTCGAAAGTCGCGTTGCCCGTGACCATCGTGGTGACGCCGTCGCGCACCCGGACCAGCGAGCGGTACTTGGGGCCGTCGTACGCCTTCCACTGCTCGCCGGCCACGTCCCGATCGCCGATCGGTCGGCCGCGCTTGCCCTTGTCCCGGACCAGTTCGTCGCTGAAGCCGTTGCTCTGCTCCACCGCGGCGTACTTCTCGTCGGGGTTGATGAACCCGATGTGCCACTTGGTCTGGTTGCGGTCGAAGCCCTGGTAGTCCACCGAGGTCGCGCGCCAGCGCTCGTCCAGGCCCTGCGGGGCGAGCAGCGGGTACGGGGCCACCCGGGCCGCCTGTCGGAACGACGTCTCGTAGGCCACCCGCCGCACGGGATCGCTCTCGTTGTGCGGAGCCACCAGGAACAGCGCACCGACCACCAGGCCGCACGCACCCAGGGAAAGAACCATGTCTCGAACGGTCTCGCGACCCGACTTCCTCGCCACCCGAACATGGTCGCATTGCCCGCCGGCCGGTTCCGCACGGCCTACCCGCACCGATACCACCGCCCACCGATAACATCGGGGCAATCCCGTTGGAACCAGTCCGGACCCGGGCCACGCGATCGCCGTGCCACCCGCACCCGATGGCGAACACGGCTCCGGGGGATCAGGGCACCCCTCGTGGTTACGGACCGGTTCCCCTACAGGAAGGCCCGCCGCATGACGGACCAATCTGTACCCCCGCAACTCGAAGTCGCGCCGGAAGCACCGGATCGCAACCTCGCGCTCGAACTCGTCCGGGTCACCGAGGCCGCCGCGATGGCGGCCGGCCGGTGGGTCGGTCGGGGCGACAAGAACGGCGCGGACGGCGCCGCCGTGAAGGCGATGCGCAGCCTGATCCACACCGTGTCGATGAACGGCGTGGTGGTGATCGGCGAGGGCGAGAAGGACGACGCCCCGATGTTGTTCAACGGCGAGCGCGTCGGCGACGGCCACGGGCCCGAGTGCGATGTCGCGGTCGACCCCGTGGACGGCACCACGCTGACCGCGAAGGGGATGAACAACGCGGTCGCGGTGATGGCGGTGTCCGAGCGCGGCAGCATGTACGACCCCTCGGCGGTGTTCTACATGGAGAAGCTGGTCACCGGCCCCGAGGCGGCCGACGTGGTGGACCTGACCGCGCCGATCGCGGAGAACATCCGCCGGGTGGCCAAGGCCAAGCACAGCGCCGTCGAGGACGTCACGGTCTGCATCCTGGACCGCCCCCGGCACGACTCGACGGTCAAGGAGATCCGCGAGGCGGGCGCCCGGATCAAGTTCATCACCGACGGCGACGTGGCCGGCGCGATCATGGCGGCCAAGGACGGCACCGGCGTCGACCTGCTGCTCGGCATCGGCGGCACGCCCGAGGGCATCATCGCCGCCGCCGCGATCAAGTGCATGGGTGGCGTGATCCAGGGTCGGCTGTGGCCCAAGGACGCGGCGGAGCGGGCGAAGGCGATCGACGCGGGGCACGACCTCTCGCGCGTCCTGCTGACCGACGACCTGGTGCGCGGCGACAACGTCTTCTTCGTCGCCACCGGGATCACGGACGGCGAACTCCTGCGCGGGGTGCGGTATCGGGCGAGCACGGCGCTGACCTCGTCGCTGGTGATGCGGTCGAAGTCCGGCACGATCCGGCAGATCGACAGCCAGCATCGGCTGGCGAAGCTGCGGGCGTACAGCGCGATCGACTTCGACCACGCCCGTTAGCCGTGCGGCCGGGGTGAGATGACCCGGCCTTCGGCCGAGGTGGCCTCAAACGCCGGCCGGGCTGGATTTTCGCTCGGTCGGCGTTTGGCGCGAAGGCTTGGGTGATCGCGAGGCTTCGGAATTGCGAGGCCGCGTGCTTGCGCGGCTTTCGGTTGGACCCCGCCTCTTGTCCCACTAATAGGTGCGGATTTTGTACCTTTTTATGGGGATCCTCCTTGAGCGTCGATCGAGGAGGCCACCGGATGAGCGCGCCGCAGCGCAGGCATGGCAGCAGTCCGGCCGGGGTGGAGGCCGCACCCCGGCTCGGGTTGGTGTTGACCGGGCTGATGCTCGGGATGTTGGTGGCCGCGCTCGACCAGACCATCGTGTCGACCGCGCTGCCGACCATCGTCGGCGACCTCGGCGGGCTCAATCACCTGTCGTGGGTGGTCACCGCGTATCTGCTCGCGTCGACCGTGAGCACGCCGCTGTGGGGCAAGTTGGGCGACCTGTTCGGGCGCAAGAAGCTCTACCAGGCGTCGATCGTGATCTTCCTGATCGGCTCGGTGCTCTGCGGCATCGCCCAGGGCATGACCGAGTTGATCGCCTTCCGCGCCATCCAGGGCCTCGGCGGCGGCGGGCTGATGGTCTTGTCGCAGGCGATCATCGGCGACGTGGTGCCGCCCCGCGAGCGCGGGCGGTATCAGGGCCTGTTCGGCGCGGTGTTCGGGGTGACCTCGGTGGCCGGGCCGCTGCTCGGCGGGTTCTTCGTGGACCACCTCACCTGGCGCTGGGTGTTCTACATCAACCTCCCGATCGGCGCGATCGCCCTCGCGGTGATCGCCGCCGCGCTGCACGCCAAGGAGGTGCACACCCGGCCGAGCGTCGACTACCTCGGCATCACCCTCCTGGCCGCCGGCACCACCTGCCTGGTCCTGCTCAGCACCTTCGGCGGCACCACCTACCCGTGGGGCTCCGGACAGATCGTCGCACTGGGCGTCGCGGCCGTGGTGTTGCTCGTCGCCTTCGTCGTGGTCGAGCGGCGCGCGGCCGAACCGGTGCTCCCGATGTCCCTCTTCCGCAACCGGATCTTCTCGGTGACCGCGGGCATCGGCTTCATCGTCGGCTTCGCGATGATGGGCGGACTGAGCTTCCTGCCACTGTTCATGCAGGTCGTCAACGGCGCCTCGCCGACCGAGTCGGGCCTGCGGCTGCTGCCGATGATGGGCGGGCTCCTGGTCACCTCGATCGTCAGCGGTCGACTGATCAGCCGGACCGGCCGATACAAGATCTACCCGATCCTGGGCACCGCCGTGATGGCGGTCGGCATGTTCCTGATGTCGCGGATGGACGAGTTCACCACCACCGCCGCCTCCTCGCTGTACATGCTCGTCTTCGGCGTCGGCCTGGGCCTGGTCATGCAGGTCATCGTGCTCGCCGTGCAAAACGCCGTGCCCTACGCCGAACTCGGCGTGGCCACCGCCGGCGCGACCTTCTTCCGCTCCATCGGCGGCTCGTTCGGCGCGGCCATCTTCGGCACCATCTTCAACAACCGCCTGGCGGTCCACCTGCGCGAGGCCGCCGCGCGGGGCGAAGGGCTGCCGCCCGGCACCTCGCCGGGATCCTCGTCGGCGATCAACCCGGCCGAGTTGAACCGGCTGCCGCCCGCGGCCAAGACCGGATTCGTCCACGCGTACGCGCAGTCGCTCCAAACCGTCTTCCTGGCCGCCTCCTGCATCGTGCTGGTCGCGTTCCTGCTGTCGTTCCTGCTGCGCGAGGTACCGCTGCGCGAGGCCACCCGCGAGACCGAGCAGACCCCGTTGATGTCGCCCACCGCGCGCAGTTCCGTCGACGAGATCGAGCGGGCGATGGCACAGATGGTGCACCGGGAGAACGGCTGGTCGCGCTACGAACGCATGATCGGCCGCTCGGGCGTGGAGTTGTCGGTGCCGTGCGCGTACGGGCTGGTGCAACTCGATCAGCTCGGGCCGATCTCGATCCCCGACCTCGCCGTCCGCATCCACGAACCCGAGGCCAGAGTCCGCCGCTACGCGGACGAGTTGACCTTCTCCGGGCACATCGAGCGGCTCGGCGAGGGCACGATGGCGCTCACCGCCAAGGGCCACGAGACGCTGGAGGCGCTGGTCGAGGCCCGTCGGCAGATGCTCACCGAGGTGATGGCGGACTGGTCACCCGAACAGTCCGAGGAACTGAGCGCGCTGCTGCGCAAGTTGGCCCGGCTGACCACGGACACCCCGCACGACCACATCGTCGGCGAGGCGGACCGGCACCCGGGGTGACGGCGGATCAGTGATAGGCGCGCCGGCGTCGTACCGCCCCACGCTCGTTCGGCGTCAGCCCGCCGCGCACCCCGACCGGGTTGGTCTCGGCCAAGGCGCTCTCCCGGCATTCCAACAGGACCGAGCAGCGTGCGCAGACGCGTTTGGCGTCCTCCTCGCGGGCGAGCCGGGCGACCACGGGCTCTCCGGGGTAGCCGAGGAAGATCTCCCGGTCCACGCTCGCACACGCGCCGGCCGGCGGCGGTGTCCAGGTCGCGCGGACGCTGCGGATGATGTCGATCCGTTCCGTCACGCTGTGCTCCTCACGTCGGCTTGGTCGGCTCGGTGGGTGTCGCCTACCCGACGAAATCCCGTGCATGCGTGCCGGCGTGACAAGGCGACGACAAGTAACCACAAGGAAACGTCAAGGAAACCGACAAACCCCGCCCCGCTTTCCGACCGGCGCAAACAGCGGCCGCGCTTGTGCACACCCCCCTCGACCCCGAACCCGCCGAGAGGCCCGGGGGGTGACGGCCGCGGCCCGGGTGTCGAGCGCGCTCGACACCCGGGCCGCGACGAAACCGACCGGATTCACGGCCGCCGATTGATCCGAAACGTCGGCGTGGTGACGTCGGCGAAGAAGTCCTCGCCCTTGTCGTCGACCACGATGAAGGCGGGGAAGTCCTCGACCTCGATCTTCCAGACCGCCTCCATGCCCAGCTCCGGGTACTCCAGGACCTCCACCTTCTTGATGCAGTCCTGGGCCAGGCGCGCGGCCGGGCCGCCGATCGAGCCGAGGTAGAAGCCGCCGTGCGTCTTGCACGCGTCGGTGACCTGCTTGCTCCGGTTGCCCTTGGCCAGCATCACGAACGAGCCGCCCGCGGCCTGGAACTGCTCCACGTAGGAGTCCATCCGCCCGGCGGTGGTCGGGCCGAACGAACCCGACGCGTAGCCCTCGGGAGTCTTGGCCGGGCCCGCGTAGTAGACCGCGTGGTCGCGCAGGTATTGCGGCATCGGCTTGCCCGCGTCGAGCAGTTCCTTGATCTTGGCGTGCGCGATGTCGCGCGCGACCACGACCGGGCCGGTCAGCGACAACCGGGTCTTGACCGGGTACTTGGACAGCTCGGCGCGGATCTCGCTCATCGGCCGGTTGAGGTCGATCCGTACGACGGCGTCGTCGAGGTCGTCGTGCGTGGTCTCCGGGAGGTACTTGGCCGGGTCGGTCTCCAACTCCTCCAGGAACACCCCCTCGGCGGTGATCTTGGCCAGTGCCTGCCGGTCGGCCGAGCAGGACACCGCGATCGCCACCGGACACGACGCGCCGTGCCGGGGCAGCCGGATCACCCGCACGTCGTGGCAGAAGTACTTGCCGCCGAACTGCGCGCCGATGCCCATCTGCTGGGTCAGCTTCAGCACCTCGGCCTCGAACTCCACGTCGCGGAAGCCGTGCCCCAGCGGCGAGCCCTGGCCCGGCAGCGTGTCCAGGTAGCGGGTGGAGGCGTACTTCGCGGTCTTGAGCGCGTGCTCCGCGCTGGTGCCGCCGACCACGATCGCCAGGTGGTACGGCGGGCAGGCGGCGGTGCCGAGCGAGCGGATCTTCTCGTCCAGAAAGCGCAGCATGCTCTGCGGGTTCAGGACCGCCTTGGTCTCCTGGTACAGGTACGACTTGTTGGCGCTGCCGCCGCCCTTGGCCATGAACAGGAACTTGTACGCCTCGCCCGGGGTCGCGTAGAGCTCGATCTGGGCGGGCAGGTTGTTGCCGGTGTTCTTCTCGTCCCACATGGTCAGCGGGGCCATCTGCGAGTAGCGCAGGTTCAGCTCGGTGTACGCACCGGCGATGCCGCGCGACAGGTGCTCCTCGTCCCGCCCGTCGGTGAGCACGTGCTGCCCGCGCTTGCCCATCACGATCGCGGTACCGGTGTCCTGGCACATCGGCAACACGCCGCCGGCCGCGATGTTGGCGTTCTTGAGCAGGTCGAGCGCGACGAAGCGGTCGTTGGCCGACGCCTCGGGGTCGTCCAGGATCCGCGCGACCTGGGCCAGGTGTCCGGGGCGCAGCAGGTGCGAGATGTCGCGCATCGCGGTGCGCGCGAGCAGCCGCATCGCCTCGGGATCGACATTGAGGAACCGGCGCCCGCCCGCCTCGAACGTGGACACACCGTCGGCGGTCAGCAGCCGGTAGGGCGTGGTGTCCTCCCCGAGCGGCAGCAGATCCGTGTAGGCGCTGAAGGAGTTCTCAGGGGCGGACATCGTGATCCTCACTCATGCGGTAACGGGGCCTCGTCCAGAGTAGAGCGGCCCCGGATCGCTCACGGCTTCGAGGTCGCCGCCGCAGCCGGCTCCACGTGCGGCGCGGCCGGCTCGTCCTCCTCCGCACGCAGCCCGAGGACCACGCCCACGCCGACCAGGAGTGCGCCGGCGAATTGGCCGACCGTGGGTGTGCCGGTGCCGAGCACCAGGCCGGACAGCGCGGCCGTCACCGGCACCAGGCCCATGAACAGCCCGGCCCGCTCCGGCTCGACCCGGGCCAGCGCCGAGTACCAGAGCAGGAACGCCCCGGCGGTGAGCGGCAGCGCCAGGTAGAGCAGCGCGACCGACTCGGTGCCCGACGGCATCCGGATCAGGTCCGACCCATCGGTGAACGCCCCCACCACCGCCATCTGCGGAATCGCCATCGCCGTCGCGTACGCCGCGATCCGCCAGGCACCCAGCCGCGGCAGCAGCGGCACCGCGATCAGCGTGAAGCCCATTTCGCACAGCGCCACCCCGCACGCGAACACCAACCCGAGCGCCGTCCCGCCACCGAGCCCCTGCACCACCGCCGCACCCGCCACCACCAGTACCGCGGCGGCGAACACCGACCGACTCGGCCGGCGCCCGCCGAGCAGCGGCGCGACCAGCACGAGCAGCAGCGGCGTCGCGCCCAGGATGCTGCCCACCGTGGCCGGGTCGGCCCGGTCGAGCGCGGCGAACAGGCACAGGTTGAACACCGTCTGCCCGGACAGCGAGAGCAGTCCGAGCCGGACCAGTTCCCGCCGGGTCGGCCGCAGCAGCGGGATCCGACGCACCCGCAGCACCCCGAACAGCACGAGTGCGGCCAGCGTGTAGCGGAGCATCTGGCCGCCGGTCACCGGATAGTCGCGCAGCACCGCGGAGACGCCGGCGGCGGCGCCGATCAGCCCCTGCGCGGAGGCCGCGCACAGCAGACCGATCGAGCGGGGGGACATCGAGGAGAGCGTCATGTGTCGTAACGTTATGAAGCCGGTGGAGCCCTCGGCAGAGCCACTTCCGCCCCGAAAAACCGGACCACTTCGGAACGCGGGCCCACGACCCTTCCGTCCCGGGCGGGCCTGCGATCCCCTCCCTTCCCCGCCACCCAGGGCAGGCACCCATGCGCGAACTCCTCGTCCACCTCGACCGATCCGCGGGCCGCCTCGGCGCCCAGGTGCAGTCGGGCCTGCGCGAGGCGATCCGCTCGGGCCGGCTGCCCGCCGGCTTCCGGATGCCGTCCACCCGCGCGCTCGCGGACAGCCTGGACGTCTCCCGGGGCATGGTCGTCGACGCCTACGAGCAGCTGGTCGCCGAGGGCTACCTGGTCTCCCGGCACGGCTCGGGCACCCGGGTGACCGCCGCCTGCACCGCGCCCCAGCCGGCCGCCGCGCCCGATCCCGGCACGGCGGTCCCGATCACCCACGACCTCAAGCCCGGGGTGCCCGACCTGTCCGCCTTCCCGCGCTCCGCGTGGGTGGCCGCGACCCGGCACGTGCTGAACACCGCCCCGCACCGCGCACTCGGCTACCCCGGCCCGTCCGGCGCGGGCGAGTTGCGCGCCGCGCTGGCCGACTACCTGGGCCGGGTCCGCGCCGCCCAGGCCCGACCCGAGCACATCGTGGTGGTCAACGGCGTCGCCCAGGGCCTGTCCCTGGTATCCCAGGCGCTGCGCCGACTGGGCCGGGACGTGCTCGCGGTCGAGGACCCCTCCAGCGACCGGCAGCGCGGCATCTTCACCACCCACGGCCTGGCCGTCGCCTACGCCCCCACCGACGCCGAGGGCGTCGACGTCGCGGCGCTGGCCCGCACCGGCGCCCGGGCGGTGCTGGTCACCCCGGCGCACCAGTACCCCACCGGCGTGGTCCTGTCCCCCCGCCGCCGCGCGGCCCTGGTCGCCTGGGCCCGCACGCACGACGGATTGATCGTCGAGGACGACTACGACGCCGAGTTCCGCTACGACCGCGACCCGGTCGGCTGCCTCCAGGGCCTGGCGCCGGACCGGGTGGTGCACCTGGGCTCGACCAGCAAGGCGCTCGCCCCCGGGATGCGACTGGGCTGGGCCGTACTGCCCGCACCGCTGATCGAGCAGATCCACGACCTGAAGACCAACGCCGACCTCGGCTCGGCCACCCTCCCCCAGCTGACCCTGGTCCGGATGCTGGCCACCGGCGCGTACGAGCGGCACCTGCGGGCGATGCGCGCGCACTACCGCGCCCGCCGCGACGCGGTGGTCGAGGCGCTGGCCGAACACCTGCCGGCCGCCCGGGTGCACGGCGTCGCCGCGGGCATCCACCTCTACGTCGAACTGCCGCCCGGCTCCGACGAGTCGGCCACGGTACGCCGGGCCGGGGCGCTGGGCGTACGGGTCGAGCCGATGGCCGGCCTGCGCGCGTTCGCGACCGGCCCGCCGGCGGTGATCATCGGTTACGCCGGGTTGTCCCCCGACCGGCTGCGCGAGGCCGTCCGGCTGCTCGCGCGGTCCGTACTCCCGGCAGGTGCACCCCCGGGCTAGATTTGACCCCGTGGACACCAGCCCAGAGCGTCGATCGCAACCGCCCATACCCGAGCTGCGGGCGTCCGACGCGGACCGCGACCGCTACGTCAACGTACTGCACGACGCGCTCGCGGAGGGTCGTCTGACCGCCGACGAACACGCCGAACGGGTGGACGCGGCGCTGGCCGCGAGGACGGTGAGCCAACTCGAGCCGCTGATCGTCGACCTCCCGACACCCGCCCCGATCGGCTACGAGCCGGCCGCGACCACATCGGTGCCGCCGACCCCGGCCCGGTCGAACATGTTCGCGTTCTGGAGTGGTTCCACCCGCAAGGGCCGCTGGCGCGCGGGCGGGAAGCTGAACGCCGTCGCGGTGATGGGCGGGGTGGACATCGACCTCACCGACGCGGTGTTCGACCAACCCGAGCTGGTCATCCGGGTGTTCACCCTCTGGGGCGGGATCGACATCAAGATCCCGGAGGGCGTCACCGTGCGCGACCACGGGTTCGGCTTCATGGGCAGCTTCGACGTGCACGAGCAGTACACCGACGACCCGCGCGCACCCGTCGTGGTGGTCAAGGGCCTCGCCGTGATGGGCGGCGTCTCGGTCCGGGTCAAGCGGCGCAAGGAACAACGCGAGCGCAAGCGCGAGATGGAGGCGGAGCGCGTTCGCGAGGTGGGGATGGAGCGCGCCCGCGAGATGGAGGCGGACCGCGTCCGCGAGTTGCCTCCGGACACCGAGTACCGCCGCGAACTCGACCGAAGCCGCGAGCGCGACATGTTCCGCAAGGACGAGCCCGTCCGCCGCGAGGACCCCCTCCGCAAGGACCCCGACCGCGACTGAGCCGCGCCCCGGAACCCGCCGCCGCCGCGGCCCCCGTCCCGGCATCCGGACGGGGACCGCGTGGGACGTGCGCGCTCAGTACGCGTCGTACGGAATCACCGAGTAGGGCAGGGCCACCGAGACCCCCGCGGTCCACGTCTGCGCCGGCGACGCGCTCGCCGGCTGCTGGGTGACCGCGCCGTTGCCCGCCGGAGCGGTCACCGCGAGGCCGGAGACCCGGCTGACCAGGCGGCCGGCCGCGTCCGAATCGAAGCGCAGGTTGTTCAGGTACGCCCCGTGCGCGTCGTCGCACCGCCAGATGCCCAGACCCGCGCCCGCCGCCGTGGCGCCGCGGTTGTCCAGGCAGTACGCCGGGTCCTTCAGGCTGTGCACCTGGCCCGTGGCCGGGTTGCGCCACCACTTCTGGTTGGTGTTGCCGGTGCAGTCCCAGGCCAGCACCGCCTGCCCGGACGACATCGTGCCGCCGTCCACGTCCAGGCACCTGGCGCCGGAGACGAGTTCGGCGAACCGTACCGGCGCGGCGGGCTCCTTGACCCACCGCTGCCCCGCCGAGCCGTCACACCCGGCCAGCACCAGCTTCGCGCCGAGCGTCGCGTCGGCCGCCGGCGCCGCCACGCACAGGGTCTGCGTATCGGCCGGCCGCAGCGTGCCCGCGACCTCGACGAAGCGCTGGTTGGTACCGCCGTCGCAGTTCCACAACACCAGCGCGGTGCCCGCGGCGCGCCCGCCGCCGAGCGGGTCCACACACCGGTCCTCACTGAGTTCGGTGTGCAACGACTGGTTCGCGGCGTCGTACCGGAAGCCCTGGTTGCGCCCGCCGTGGCAGGGCCACAGGTCCACCGGGGTCCGGTTGCGCGAGGAGAAGCCGTACGCGTCGGCGCACAACCCGGTCCCCTCGTTGCGCAGTTGCCGGAAGTCGGCACTGAGCACACCCTGATACAGCCTGGCCTGTCCGGTGCTTGTCGGGTCCGCGCAACCGGCCTGATTCCAGCCCGAGGCGTACAGCTGGGTCAGGCAGGACGCGAACGCCAGGTGGCCGCGCGCGTTGGGGTGGAAGCTCTGCCGGGTCGTGTTCGGATCGAACACGTTCGGGTTGGCGAACCACAGGCCGCGTGCCCAGGTGTTGTCGGTACAGACCTCGTGGCCGTGGAACAGCCGCGAGTTGTCCAGGTAGGTGACACCGGTGTTCGCCGCGGCCAGGCGCTCGGCCCGCTCGAAGATCGGCACCGCCTCGTTGCGCCCCCACGCCGCGTCGCGCAGATAACCCAGGCAGCCGCCGGCGTACCAGCCGGGGAAGTCGGGGTTGTCCTCCACATCCGGGGCGATCGGCGACGGGTAGCCCATCAGCACGAGTTTGTAGTCGCCGCTCGCGTAGCCCGCGTCGGCCATGACGGTCTTCAGGTCGCGCACGGTCTGCTCGACCTTGGGTCGCATCGCGTCGGCGCGCGCCTGCCAGCCGGGCTGGTACGTGCCGTAGCACTCGCCCTGGAAGAACACCCGCCTGGTCACGCAGTCGGTCATGGTCGGGCCGAATTGGATGTCGTCGTTGGCCCCCGCGACCAGCAGGATCAGCTGTACGCGGGTGTTGCGCGCCTTGATCGCCAGGCTGTCCGATTGCACCGGTTCGTCGGCGTACTGCCTGCTGCCGCCGATCCTGATGTTGACCGTGGACGCCCCGGAGCAGGCCACGTTGTAGGTCAGGTCGGTCGGGATCCCGGTCTTGTGGATCGCCGCCTCGGGCGACCGGTGGCACCAGTTGTCCGGGCCGTCGGTGCCGGGTTCGTACACGCCGACGCCCTCGCCGGCGATCTCGCTGTCGCCGAGCGAGATCAGCGACGTCTTGCGCTCGGCGATCGGCTTGATCCCGGTGCTCCCGTAGAGCGCCAGGGCCTCGGCCTGCCGGATCGCCTCCAGCTGGGGGGACAGCGCGGTGGCGGCGGCTCCCGCCGGGGCCGCACCGGCCGACCCGGTCGCGGTCAGGCCGCCGGTGAGACCCATCAGGGTCGCCATCAGCGCCACCGGCACCACCCTGCCGCGCACCCGTCGTAGCGTCCGCATTCGCTCGAATCTGGACATGCACCCTCGCCTTCGTGGCATGGAAGGAACACGCACGAGCCGCCCAAAGGGGACTTGGGCACTGTGGAGCGAGAGCAAGCTACCGGTGGGTACACCGGAAGAGAAGTGACGTGCGACACAAGGATCGGCCGGCCACCCGAGCGGAGCGGCGGGACGCGTCCGCGGCACGGGGCCGGTCCGGACGGTTGCCCTATCGTGGAGGAGCCGGGGGATCGGCCGCCCACACGCACCCGACAGGTGGTTCCCATCAGTACTCGCACGCCGACGTTGTCGCAGCTCAGGGCCTTCGCCGCGGTGGCCGACTACCTGCACTTCCGGGACGCGGCGGCGGCGGTGGGCACCAGTCAGCCCGCGCTGTCCGGGGCGATCGCCGCCCTGGAGGACGCCCTGGGCACGCAGCTGGTGGAGCGCACCACGCGGCGGGTCCTGCTCACCCCGGCCGGCGAACGGGTCGCGCGGCATACCCGCCGCGTGCTCGACGCGCTCGCCGACCTGGTGGACGAGGCCGAATCGGCCCGGCGCCCGTTCACGGGGCCGCTGCACCTGGGGGTGATCCCGACGGTGGCGCCGTACGTGCTGCCGGCGCTGCTGCGGCTGGCCCGGGAGGAGTACCCGGACCTCCAGCTGTACGTCCACGAGGAGCAGACCGGCTCGCTGATGGACGGCCTCACCGGCGGCCGGCTGGACCTGCTCCTGCTCGCGCTGCCCTCCCCCGGGCTCGGCGGGGTAGAGGAGATCCCGCTGTACGAGGAGGACTTCACCCTGATCGTGCCCGAGGGCCACGAGTTGGCGGGCCGCCGGAACCTGTCCCGCTCCGCCCTGCGCGGCCTCGACGTACTGCTCCTGGACGAGGGCCACTGTCTGCGCGACCAGGCGTTGGACGTCTGCCGCGAGGTCGGCGCGGCCGAGGCGGGCGCGACCCGCGCGGCGAGCCTGCCCACCCTGGTCCAGCTGGTCGCCGGCGGCCTGGGCGTGACCCTGCTCCCGCAGACCGCGATCGACGTGGAGACCCGCCCGGGCTCGCAGCTGGCGGTGTCCCGCTTCGCCGCGCCCGCGCCGTACCGACGCATCGGCCTGGTCATGCGCTCCAGCACGGGCCGGGGCGCGGAGTTCGCCGACCTGGCGGTCGCGCTGCGGCGCGCGGTGCGCGATCTGCCGGTACGGGTGGTGCGGTGAGGGCCGGCGCCGGGGCGTGACGGCGCCGTTCGGGTCGGCGACGGGCCGTCGCCGTCGCAACGGCGTCCGCGAGCCCACCCGCCTCGATCGTTGCTCGTCGGGCCCGACGAACCGGTCCGCGCACACGTCGGGCCCGACCGAAGTCGGGCCCGGGAAAGCGGAGTCGCTAGGCGATGCGGACGTTGTCCGCCCAGTCGTCGGGCAGTTGCGGCAGCGGCCAGGCCGGGTCGGGACGCCAGTTCTCCCACCCCTGGTCGAACGGCGCGCCCCACGCCTCGATCGCCGCGACGGCGGCCCGACCCTCGGCCTCGATCGCCTCGACCTGACGGTCGGTGAGCCGGCCCGCCTCGCGGGAGGCGGCGAGTTCGTCCTCGTCCTTGTACTCCCAGCGGCGATCCGGGGTGACCCACACGTCCAGCACGTGGTCCTCGGTGTCCACGCCGCCCGCCCAACGGGTGCGCGGGCGTTCGAGGTTGACGTACCAGCCGGAGAACCGCCAGCCGGGCTGCCAGAACAGCCAGACCGACCACGGCTCGCCCGGCCGGGCCAGCATCAACACGCCCGTCCCGTGCCACTCGACCACCGAGGGGATCCGACCGAGCCGGAATCTGCGTTCGATCGGCGCGGTCCGGATGTCCGAACCGTCCGGCAACATCGGCTTGACCCGTGAGGTCCCGCCGGCGAGCCAGACCGCGAGTTGGTCCGGGTCGTCGCGAACCACGGTCACCGGCCGACAGTCCAGGACCTGGTCCCCGCGCAGATAACGCCAGAGCACCTGGTCGCCGGGAGACCAGGTGCCGGCCGCGGAACGGGAATCGTCGAAGTGCTCGTGCATGCGCAGGATGTTAGACATGAGCTTGGTGTACCCAGCGCCCGGAACACCTGACCGGAAGTCATGTTACGGGTGGGCCATCATGCGAAGAACATCCGGGTACGGACGCCGACGCACCGCGGGCCGCCGTAGGCCCGAAGCCCGCCGAAGACCTCACCGAGCAGGTCGGCCGGCGCCCGCCGCACCCCCGACCACCGGAGCCTCGGCGGGGCTCACGAGACGATGTCCTTGCGGCCGAAGTGGCGAAACGCCAAGGCCAGGAAGACCACCGCGTACGAGACCGACACCGCCGAGCCCTTGATCATGCCGTCCCACTCCGGGTCGGTCTGGAGTACGTCGACCCACGCGAACTGCCAGTGCGTGGGCAGGTAGTCCCGCCAGGATCCGAGCGCCGTCACCGCGTCCACGATGTTGGAGACGACCACCAGGCCGACCGCGCCGCCCACCGCGCCCAGCGGGGCGTCGGTGACCGTGGACAGCCAGAACGCGATGCCCATCACCACCAGTTGCGCCACCACGCCGTAGGCGACCACCACCGACATCCGGGCCAGCGCCTCGCCCGTGGGCAGCGACGCACCCACCGGCAGGTCCAACGGCCCCCACCCGAAGGCGATCGCGCCCGCGATCATCGCCATCAGCGGGAGCAGCACCAGGGCCAGCACGCTGTAGCCGAGCGCCACCACGAGCTTGACCCGCAACAGCCGGGCACGCGGCACCGGAGCGGCCAGCAGATACCGCAGCGAGGACCAACTCGCCTCACTGGCCACGGTGTCGCCGCAGAACAGCGCGACCGCCACCACCAGCAGGAACCCGGTCGAGACGAACAGGGTGAACGCGGTGAAGTTGAGCGCGCTCCGAGTCGCCACGTCCACCAGCGTCGGCACCGAGTCCGCCGACGGATCGCCGCCGATCTTGAACGCGGCGACCAGGATCCACGGCAGCGCGAGCAGCAGCCCGATCATGAACAGCGTGCGCCGGCGCCGGAATTGGCGCACGGCCTCGACCCGAATAGGCAACGTGTGCCGGGGGCGATAACCGTGCGCGTGTGCCGCGCCCGGGATCGGGTGCGCGCCCTCGTCGGTCGGCAACTCGGGGAGCGTACGGGTCATCAGGACTCCCCAATGAGCGTCAGGAACGCGTCTTCCAACCGGCGACGCGCGGTCACCCGGTCCACCGCGACGCCGGCGCCGACGAGTTCGGCCACCAGGACGGAGGTCTGCGCGCCCGCCAGGTGCACGAGTACGCCGCCCTCCTCGGGCTCCACCGAGCCGACGCCCGGCAGGTCCTTCAGGGTCGCGATCGCCAGGTCCGGCACGGGAGTTCCGATCACCAGCGTGTTGCCGTTGCCGACGATCTCACCGACCGGCCCGGCGGCGATCAGCCGGCCCCGGTGCATCACCACGACGTGCGTACAGGTCTGTTCGACCTCGGCCAGCAGGTGGCTGGAGACCACCACGGTGCGGCCGGTGGCCGCGTAGCCGATCAGCACGTCGCGCATCGCCCGGATCTGCGGCGGGTCGAGCCCGTTGGTCGGCTCGTCCAACACCAGCAGATCCGGCAGGCCGAGCATGGCCTGGGCGATGGCCAGGCGCTGGCGCATGCCCTGCGAGTAGGTGCGTACGTTCCGATCCAGCGCCTCGCCGAGCCCGGCGATCTCCAGCGCCTCGTCGAAGTGCGCGTCCTCGTGCGGCCGGCCGGTGGCGCGCCAGTACAGCGACAGGTTCTCCCGCCCGGACAGGTGCGGCAAAAAGCCCGGGCCCTCGACGAACGAGCCGAGCCGGGACAACACCGGCGCGCCGGGCCCGACGACTCGACCGAAGATCCTTGTCTCGCCGCCGTCCGGCAGGATCAGGCCCATCAACATGCGCAGTGTGGTGGTCTTGCCCGCGCCGTTGGGGCCGAGCAGACCGAGCACCTGACCCGCCTCGACCCCGAAGGACAGGTCGTCGACGGCGAGCTTGCCGCCCTTGTACCGCTTGGTCAGGCCCCGGATCTGCAGCGGAACGTCGGCCAGATCCGGATCCGGCGCGGCCGCCGCCGCCCGCCGCCGCCCGGTGAGCAGCAGGGCGAGCGCGACCACGACCGCGATCAGCGGCAGGCCCCACGTCCACCAGGCGTAGCCGGTCGAGGCCACGTGCAACCGCGGCACCGACGGCAGCGTCAGCGGCCCGGCGAGCGCGACCCGGTAGCTCGCGGGCGGATTCGGCGACGCGAAGCCCAGGTCGGTCGCGGTCAGCACGAGCCGCAGCCGGTGACCCGAGTCCACCTCGTGGTCGATCGCCGGCAGCCGGATCTCCACGTCCCGCCCGCCCTGCGCCCCGCTCACCCGGATCGGCGCGGCCAACTGATGCGGCAGCACACTCGCCCCACCCGGCGCGATGTCGTACAACTTCGCGAACAGCACGATGTCGTCGGCGCCCGAAACCCGCACCCGGGCGGTCGGCGAACCGGTGATCCGGACACTGCCGTCGACCCGGTCGCTCTGGAAGAACGCGCTCTGCCCGGGGAGGTCGAAGGCGATCCCGCCGAGGTCGCCCGCGCCGGCGGCCAGCGCGGCCGGCCCGCCCGCGCCGGACAGCAGGCCGAGGCCGGGCAGCCCGGACACCGACGTCGGCGCACCCCCGGGCGGGTTGGCCACGGTCTGCTCCGGCCCCGCGAGCACCACCTCGCGCTGCCGGGTTCCGCCCAGGCCCGGGTAGTGGTCGGTGTCGGCGATCCGCAGCCGCTGCTCCCGGGTCGCACTGTCCACCCCGCCGGAGCGGGTCACCCGGAACGGCCCGGCCGCGGTCGGCGCACCGGCCTTGGGCGCGGGGGCGGCCGGCTTGAGCCAGCGGTCGAACCACCCCGTGACCCGGTCGCGCACCATCGCGCTCTGCGGCCGCCCGCCGTCGTGCCCGCCCGCCGTCCACACCATCTCCACCGGCGCGCCGTTGCGGGCGATCGCCGCCGCGTTGCGGTCCGCCTGGTCGAGGGGGAACAGCGAGTCGTTCTGGCCCTGGATCAGCAGCGTCGGCACCGCGATCCGGTCCGCGACCGAGACCGGACTGGCCCGCCGCAGCAGGTCGACCGCCTGCGGCGTGGACTTCCCCGACACCGCCACCTCGCGGTAGATCTGGCACACCCGGTCGTCGAACCGCCCGCATCCGGTCTTCGCGTCTATCGGGGCGAGCCCGCCCAGCGGGCTGGTCCCGGAGGAGAAGAACAGCCCGGCCCACATCTTCTTGAACACCCCCTCGGCCGGCCCGCCGCCCGCCGCGTTCGGCAGCAGCGCGTCGGCGAGGTCGTGCCAGGTGATCTGCGGCGCGATGGCGTCCACGCGCGGGTCGTAGGCGGCGGTCAGCAGCGAGAGCGCGCCGCCGTACGAGGCACCCGCCACGCCCACCCGAGGATCGCCGGGACCGTCCAGGCGCACCTCGGGCCGCGCGGCCAGCCAGTCGATCAGCGCCCGCGCGTCGGCCACCTCGTAGTCCGGCTGGTCCAGCATGATCTGCCCCGCCGAGCCGCCGAAGCCCCGCGCCGAATAGGTCAGCACCACATACCCCGAACGGGCCAGCGCCTCCGCGTCCCGGCGCAACTCGGCCTTGCTGCCGCCGAATCCGTGTGCGAGCAGCACCGCGGGCGCGGGCCCGCGCACACCGGGCGGCACGAACAGCGTGGTGTCGATGCCGATCCGGGCCGGATCGCCCGGTCCCGCGGCCACGTCCACGCGCTGTTCGGCGGCGCGTACCGGCGTCGCGGCGTCGTCACCGGCCACCACGCCGACGCCGAGGACCGCGATTGCGACCACCACGAGGGCGAGGACACCGGCCAGGACCCGCGACCGACGCGTGGTCAGTCGCGTGCGCACGGCGGCGAAGGGGCGGCCGAATGCCGTCCGGAGGCTCATGCGCAGACCCTACGTGGCAACCGCGCAGGTCGGAGACCGGCCCCGATCCCGACGCCCCCGCCGCGCCCTTCGTCACACGACCGGACGCGCCCGGCGGGTCTGACCGGGCGTGTGCCACGGGACGTCCGTACAGTCGATCGCGGAGGTAAATCGTGCGTCTTGCCCTTTTCATCACGTGCTTCAACGACACGCTCTTCCCGGAGACCGGCGCGTCCGTGGTCCGGGTGCTGCGGCGCCTCGGACACGAGGTGGAGTTCCCGTACGACCAGGTGTGCTGCGGCCAGATGCACTTCAACTCCGGCTACCGGCGCGACGCGGTACCGCTGGTCCGGTCCTTCGTCGAGGCGTTCGAGGGCTACGACGCGGTGATCGTGCCGTCCGGATCGTGCACCGCGATGGTGCGCGAGCATTCCGCCACGGTGGCCCGCACGGCCGGCGGCACGCTGCCGGAGGGCGTCGCGCGGGTGGCGCCGAAGGTGTACGAACTGAGCGAGTTCCTGGTCGACGTGCTCGGGGTGACCGACGTGGGCGCCTACTTCCCGCACAGCGTCGCGTACCACCCCACCTGCCACTCGCTGCGCATGTTGCGGGTGGGCGATCGGCCGACCCGACTGCTGCGCGCGGTGCGCGGACTGACCCTGGTCGACCTGCCGCGCGCCGAGGAATGTTGCGGCTTCGGCGGCACGTTCGCGGTGAAGAACGCGCCGACGTCGGCGGCGATGGGCGACGACAAGGTGAGCGCCGTGTTGGAATCCGGCGCGCAGGTGTTGTGCGCCGGGGACAACTCGTGCCTGACCCACATCGGCGGACTCGTCTCCCGACAACACGCGGGCGTCCGGGTGCTGCACCTGGCGGACATCCTGGCCCGCACCGACGCGCTGCCGGACGTGCCGGTGTACCGGCCGGGCCTGCCCGGCGCGTCGGACCTCGTCGTGGGGCACGCCCCCGGACCGGAGGCGACCCGATGACCGCGGCGGTACGCAGGGAACCCACCTTCGTCGGCATGCCGCCCTTCCCCGAGGCGGCCGAGGCCGAGCTGGCGAACCCCGTCCAGCGGGCCAATCTGCGCGCGGCCACGCACACCATCCGGGCCAAGCGCGACGCGGTGGTCGCGGAGCTGCCCGACTGGGAGTTGCTGCGCCGGGCCGGCGAGGCGATCAAGGACGACGTGCTGGCCCGACTGCCCGGCCTCCTGGAACACCTGGAGGCGGCGGTCCGCGCGGCCGGGGGCGTGGTGCACTGGGCCCGGGACGCGGCCGAGGCGAATGCGATCGTGGTCGACATCGTCCGGGCCGAGGGCGTGGACGAGGTGGTCAAGGTCAAGTCCATGGCCACCGAGGAGATCGAGCTGAACAACGCGCTGGCCGAGGCCGGGATCCACGCGTGGGAGACCGACCTCGCGCAGCTGATCGTGCAGCTCGGCGACGACCTGCCGTCGCACATCGTGGTGCCCGCGATCCACCGCAACCGGGCGCAGATCCGGGAGATCTTCGTCCGCGAGATGGGCCGGGTGGGCCGGCCGGCGCCCGAACGGCTGAGCGACGAGCCGGCCGCGCTCGCCGCCGCCGCGCGGCTGCACCTGCGGGAGAAGTTCTTGCGCGCGAAGGTCGCGGTCTCCGGCGCCAACTTCGCCATCGCCGACACCGGCACGGTGTGCGTGGTCGAGTCGGAGGGCAACGGGCGCATGTGTCTGACCCTGCCCGAGACGCTGATCACCGTTCTGGGCGTGGAGAAGCTGCTGCCCACGTGGGGCGACCTGGAGGTGTTCCTGCAACTGCTCCCGCGCAGCGCCACCGGGGAGCGGATGAACCCGTACACGTCGATGTGGACGGGAATCACCCCCGGGGACGGGCCGCGGGAGTTCCATCTGATCCTGCTCGACAACGGCCGCTCCGACGTGTTGTCCGACCCGGTGGGCCGCCAGGCGCTGCGCTGCATCCGGTGTGCGGCCTGTCTGAACGTGTGCCCGGTGTACGAGCGCACCGGCGGGCATGCGTACGGGTCGGTGTACCCGGGGCCGATCGGCGCGATCCTCACTCCGCAACTGCGCGGCATCGCCCGGCATCCGGTGGACGCGCAGACCGCGTCGTTGCCGTTCGCGTCGAGTCTGTGCGGGGCGTGCTTCGACGCGTGTCCGGTGCGGATCGACATCCCCGAGGTGCTGGTGCATCTTCGTGCACAGGTTGTGGACGGCGGGCGCGGGCCGCACGACCGGGCCGAGGACGCCGGGATGAAGACGCTGCGCTGGATGTTCGAGAAGCCGTGGCGGATCGGCTTCGCCCAACATGTGGCCGGGGTCGGCGCGCACTTCGTGCGCCACGGCGTGATCGGTCGGGTCCCCCTGCCCAAGCGCGTGTCCGGGCCGGTGGGCGCGTGGTTCGCCGACCGGGACGCGCCGGCGCCCCCGGCGGAGTCGTTCCGGTCCTGGTACAAGCGCACCGAAGGGGGTCGAGAGTTGTGACGGTGGAACGCCACGAGGCGGACCGCGAGGCGCGAACGGTGGTCCTGGACCGACTCCGCGCCGCCCTCGACGACCGGCCCAAGCCGCCGCCGGTACGCCGGACGTATCGGCGCGAGCGCCCGGCGGGACTCGACCCGGTCGCCCGGTTCGCCGCGCGGCTGGCCGACTACGACGCCACCGTGCTGCGCGTACACGACACCCGGGACCTGCTGCTCGGCGCGAGCGACCTGCTGCGCCGGGCCGGGGTCACCCGCCTGGTGGTTCCGCGCGGGAACAAGATGGCCTGGCTGAACCGGCTCGGCGCGGAACTGGTGGTGGACGCCCCGGAGCTGAGCCGGGACGAGATCGGCGCGATCGACGCGGTGGCCACCGGGTGTGCGCTCGCCGTCGCCGAGACCGGCACGATCGTCCTGGACACCGGCCCCGACCAGGGCCGCCGGGTGCTCACCCTGCTCCCGGACTACCACCTGTGCGTGGTGCGCGCCGACCAGGTCGTGGGCACCGTGCCGGAGGCGGTGGCCCGGCTCGACCCGCGCCGTCCGCAGACCTGGATCTCCGGTCCGTCGGCGACCAGCGACATCGAACTGGAACGGGTGATGGGCGTGCACGGGCCGCGAACGCTGCACGTGTTGCTGATCGGCTAGGCGGCTCGGGACCGCCCGGCCCGATCCGCAGGAACAGGCCGGGCCGACAAGCCGTTGTCGCCAGGGAACGCTTTCTAGGAGGCCACAGCGATGTCCGAGGCAGCAGCGAGCGCGGAGCCCACCGCAGGACCGACCGCGGGTGCGGGTGCGGACCCGTCCGGCGAGTTCCGCGTCGAGCACGACTCGATGGGGGAGGTGCGGGTGCCGGTCGCCGCCAAGTGGCGGGCACAGACCCAGCGCGCGGTGGCGAACTTCCCGATCTCCGGGCAGCACCTGGAACCGGCGCACGTGGAGGCCCTGGCCCGGATCAAGGGCGCGGCGGCCCGGGTGAACGCCGAACTGGGCGTGCTGGAGGAGGAGACGGCCGAGGCGATCGAGCAGGCCGCGGCCGAGGTGGTCGGTGGCCGCTGGGCGGACCAGTTCCCGGTGGACGTGTTCCAGACCGGGTCCGGCACCTCGTCGAACATGAACATGAACGAGGTCCTGGCCACCCTGGCGACGGAGCGACTGGGGCGGGACGTACATCCCAACGATCACGTCAACGCGTCCCAGTCGTCCAACGACGTCTTCCCCTCCTCGATCCACATCGCGGCGGCGCTCGCGGTCACCCACCGGCTGATCCCCTCGCTCGACCACCTCGCGTCCTCCCTGGAGTCGAAGGCGACCGAGTTCGCCGACGTGGTCAAGTCCGGCCGCACGCACCTGATGGACGCCACACCCGTGACCCTGGGGCAGGAGTTCGGCGGCTACGCGGCGCAGGTGCGCCACGGCGTGGAACGGCTGCACGCGACGCTGCCGCGCGTGGTCGAACTGCCGCTGGGCGGCACGGCGGTGGGTACCGGGATCAACACCCCGCCCGGCTTCTCGGCCCGGGTGATCGCGGAGATCGCGGCGGCCACCGGGCTGCCGTTCGTCGAGGCGCGCGACCACTTCGAGGCGCAGGGCGCGCGGGACGGACTGGTCGAGCTGTCCGGCCAGTTGCGCACCGTCGCGGTCGGCCTGAACAAGATCGTCAACGACCTGCGCTGGATGGGCTCGGGGCCGCGTACGGGGCTGGCCGAGATCCGGCTGCCGGACCTGCAGCCGGGCAGCTCGATCATGCCGGGCAAGGTCAACCCGGTGATCCCGGAGGCGGTCGGCCAGGTCGTCGCGCAGGTGATCGGCAACGACGCGGCGGTGGCCTTCGGCGGCGCGGCGGGCAACTTCGAACTCAACGTGATGTTGCCGGTGATCGCCCGCAACGTGCTCGAATCGATCCGCCTGCTGGCCAACGTCACGCGGGTACTGGCGGATCGTACGGTGGCCGGCATCGAGGCCGACGTCGAGCGTATGCGCGAATACGCCGAGTCCTCCCCGTCGGTGGTCACCCCGCTGAACCGCTTCCTGGGCTACGAGGAGGCGGCGAGGATCGCCAAGCAGTCGCTGGCCGAACGCAAGACGATCCGCCAGGTGGTCATCGAACGCGGACACGTCGAGGCCGGCCGCCTCACCGAGGCCGAACTCGACACCGCCTTGGACGTGTTGGGGATGACCCGGCCGTGACGTCCCGACAGCCCGCGGCCGATGCCCGTCGCCCGTCGCCGGCGGATCGGCGGCGGGCACGGTCCGGAAGGTGCGCGCGGGAGGCGGGCGAGCCTCGACTCAGATGATGTCCGGGCACTGGTACGCCGCTCCGGGGCGATCACCGGAGCTGTAGGCGTGCTGGAAGTTCACCCGGGTCTTCGCTCCGCTGTGCCAACGAAGTTCGACGCCGTACGGGATCGCCCCCGGCGGGTCCTCCTGCGAGTAGCGTGTGCTCACCTTTCGCAGTTCGGGACTCCCACTGTTGACCGCCAGGGCGGCGAGCCATTCCTCGACGTCGGCCACCTTGACCTTGGCCCCGTCGATCGCGGGCACCGACTCGACGCGCGCCGGCGGCTCCCCGCGCACCTCCGTCTCCGTCTGCACGTACTGGTCGCCCGGCGCCGACTCGGCCGTGATGCCCAGTTCGATCGTGGCCCCGTTGCGCAGCCGAAGCGAAACCCCGTACGGGCCCGGCCGAGGAGCCCGTTGCTCGCCGGCCTCGGTTCGCACCGCCACGTCGGTGACCGCGCCGGACTGCCTGAGCAGTTCCGCCAACCAGGGCTCGAATCGCTTCGGACGCATGGATACCTCTCGATGAGGGTCGGACCACTCGGGGAGGACTCGAGTGTCGCCACATCCCCTATGGCACCCATCGTATTCGTTTGGGCGCCATGGGTGATATCGCCCTTCACCCTCCCAGCCCACAACCGACAGGATGCAACTTGCCCCGCGCGGCCCGACGCACCGCCGTGGCGCGGACCGGAAGGTGTCGGTGCCCTTACGGCCGCCGGGGCCCGGCGTCCGAACCGACGGAGCCGTTCCGCGCGCGGAACGCCCGGCGGTATGCGCCCGGGGTGGTGCCCACCTGGGTGCGGAAGCGGCGGCGGAGGTTGACCGCCGATGCCAAGCCGACTCGCGTGGCGATGGCTTCCACCGGCAGGTCGGTTTCCTCCAGGAGCGTGCGGGCCTCGGCCACCCGGCGGGACACGAGCCACGCGCCCGGACTCGTGCCGAGGCGGTCGGCGAAGCGTCTGGCCAACGTGCGGGGCGAGACGCCCACGTGCGCGGCCAGGTCGGGGACCGACAGCGGTGTGCCGACGCGTTCGCCCGCCCAGGCGAACAGGTCGTCGAGGCCGTCCCCGGGCGCCGAGGCCGGTGGATACCGCACCCGGCCGTCCTCGCGACGGGGCGGCAGCACCATGTCCCGCGCCACCGAAGCCGCGTACGCGGCCCCGTGGTCCCGCCGGACCAGGTGCAGGCACAGGTCCAGACCCGCGCCCGCGCCCGCACTGGTGGCGACGTCGCCGTGGTCCACGTACAGCCGGTCCGGCTCCACCCGCACCCGGGGGAACTCCCGGCGCAACTGCTCGGCGCGGGCCCGGTGCGTGGTGGCCGAGCGGCCGTCCAGGAGCCCGGTGCGGGCCAGGGCGAACACCCCGGAGCAGATCGTGACCAGACGCGCCCCACGCACGTGCGCCCGAAGCAACGCGTGGCGCACGCCGGCGGAGAGCGGCGTCTCCACCGGCAGCCACCCCGGGACGATCACGGTGTCCGCCGCGTCGAGCACCGCCAGGTCCTGCGGCACGTGCATCGTGTATCCGCCGGTGGTCGGCACCGGCCCCGGCGTCTCGGTACACGTTTCGAACGTGTAGTGCCGCGGCACCCCGGCCCGCTCGGTGCCGAAGACCTCGACCGCGCAGCCGAGTTCGAACGTCGACTGCACCGGCCGCACCAGGGCCACCACACGATGCATGGCAGGAACGTACCCCATGGTGTCCGCCCGGGCCCTGTCCCACCGCGGCCCACCCACGGCACCGTGAGGAGCATGCATCCCGAGATCCTCGCCCAGCCGGGCTATGTGTCCGCGTCCGTCGACGAAGCCCCGATCCGCGTGCTCTTCCCGGGAGTTCGCTTCCGCCCGCTGTGGCGGGGACCGACCGGTGCGCACGCCGGCGTGCTGGAGATGGACCCGGGGTCCGCCTGGCCCCGCCGGGATGTACACGAGCCCGGCCCGGAGGAGGTCTACGTGGTCGCCGGCACCTTCGACGACGGGGCGCGCGACTACCCGGCCGGCACCTTCCTGCACGCCCCCGCCGGGTCGTGGCACGTCCCCTCGACCACCACCGGCTGCACGCTGTTCCTCTTCTATCCGGAAGGCTAGGCAGGCCGGAGTGCCCGGCGGCCGACGACCCGGGTCGCCACACCCCGTAATCGTCGCCCTCACATCCATCCGTTCGGTCGCCGGGCGTCGCGGGCACTCCCGCGCGCCCGTTCGGCGACCGGGGCCGCCCCTCCCCCAAATGCGCCGATTCGGCACTCGCGAGAGTGACGCGTATGCTCCTTCCGGCCCCCTCCGGCGGCCGTCGAACATCCGCACGGGCCGGCTGAGCTGGTCGTTCCCCATCTCCTCCACACTGATAAGTGATCACGATCAATAGATGAACCATTGCTTATTTCATCTATCAATTTGGCTGTGGCATCGTGATCGACGTACGTCCGACCGGGGCGGTGAACCTGCCTCCCCGGCCCCCCTGCGGAGGAGATCCAGTGCTTACTGTCGGTAACCAGTTCCCCGAGTACGACCTCACCGGCGTCGTGTCGCTGGAGGCGGACAAGGCCTTCGAGCAGATCACCAACAAGTCGTACGACGGCAAGTGGCGGGTCGTCTTCTTCTGGCCGAAGGACTTCACCTTCGTGTGTCCGACGGAGATCGCCGCGTTCGGCCGGCTCAACGAGGACTTCCAGGACCGTGACGCGCAGCTGCTCGGCGTGTCCGTGGACTCCGAGTTCGTGCACCTGGCCTGGCGCAAGGACCACCCGGACCTGACCGACCTGCCGTTCCCGATGTTGTCCGACCTCAAGCGCGAGCTGTCCTCGGCCGCCGGCGTGCTCAACGCCGACGGTGTCGCCGACCGCGCGGTCTTCATCATCGACCCGAACAACGAGATCCAGTTCGTGATGGTCACCGCCGGCTCGGTGGGCCGCAACCCCGACGAGGTCCTGCGCGTCCTCGACGCGCTGCAGACCGACGAGCTGTGCCCGTGCAACTGGCAGAAGGGCGGCGAGACCCTCGACGCCGCCAAGCTGATGGACGCCTGATCCATGGGTCTCGACGTCCTGAAGGCCGCACTGCCCGAATACGCCAAGGACCTCAAGCTCAACCTGGGCTCGGTCGTCGGCAACTCCAAGCTCCAGGAGCAGACGCTCTGGGGCACGGTACTGGTGTCGGCCATCGCCACGCGCAGCCCGAAGGTGCTCGCCGAGCTGGAGCCCGAGGCGAAGAGCCGGCTGTCCGAGGAGGCGTACAACGCCGCCAAGGCCGCCGCCGCGGTCATGGCGATGAACAACGTCTACTACCGGTCGATGCACCTCATCGGCGACCCGGAGTACGGCAACCTGCGGGCCGGGCTGCGGATGAACATCATGGCCAACCCGGGCGCCCCGAAGGCCGACTTCGAACTGTGGTCGCTCGCCGTCTCGGCGATCAACGGCTGCGGTCGGTGCCTGGAGTCGCACGAGCAGGTCCTGCGCAAGGAGAACATGCCGCGCGAGACGATCCAGGAGGCGATCAAGATCGCCGCCGTGATCCACGCGGTCGGTGTGACGCTGGAGTCCGAGCAGGGCTGAGCCACCGGAGTTCGGGCCGGGCCGAGCACACCCCGAACCCGAACACCCGCGTACGGCAAGCGAGAACGACGCGAGAGCCCGTCCCCACCCGGGGGGCGGGCTCTCCCGCGTCGCACCCCTCACCGCCCCGCGCGCGACCACCCCACCGGCCGGGACCGAATCGCCCACCGCACCCGCACCGCGCCGCGCACCCAGGTCGCCCGCCACCACCGGGCCGTCCACCGCAGCCGCGCCGACACCGGCGGCGAGCCCGCCCCGGGCCCCGCCCTCACGACGCCGCCATCCCCGCCAACGCGACCTCGCGATACAACCCGACCGCGTCCCGCACGCCCATCCCGCGATAGATCCGGCTCCCGGTCGAGATCGCCGTGCGCAACACCCGCTGGGTGAACACCGGGTCCAGGTCCGGGTGGAAGTCGCCCGAGCGGATGCCGGCGACCAGCGCGCGGGTCCACGTGTCGGAGACCTTGGCGCGCTGCGCGGACAGCCGGCTCGCGGGCAGTTCGTCGCCGCGTACCTCGTTTATCGCCAGCACCGTCGACACCCCGTGGCACGCGTGCGCCTCCACGGTGTGCCCGATCAGACCGGCCAGTCGCTGGACCGGCTCCGGTCGATCGGCGGCGTCCTTGTCGAAGGCGGTGCGCAGATCGCCGAGGAATTCACCGAGGAGTTCGCCGAGCAACTGCTCCTTGGAGCCGATGTGATGGGCGAGGCTGCCGACCGGGACACCGGCCAGATCGGCGATCCGGCGCACCGTGGTGCCCGCGTACCCGTCCTGTTCGAAGAGCAGGTTGGAGGCGATCCGGATCCGGGTGCGCGCGTCGGTGCGGCGTGGCACCCGGGCCATCCGCCGCTCGGCCTCGACCCGGACGTCGTCACCGGAGCCGCTCCGGCGCAGTGTGGGCATCATGTGGCGGGCCGGTCCGAGCAGGGTGCAGATGTGCTGCGACGCGTAGCGTCCGGGGCGGACGATGCCGCGCACGAAGAGGTCGACGAGCCGACCGGCGGCGGCGTCGGGGTCGTAGCGCCCGGTCGGCCGATACCACTGGGCCATCCCCCACACCGCCGACTGGAGCATCAGCGACAGCAGTACGGGATGCAGGTCTCGGCGCAGGCTGCCCTCCTCGACGCCGCGCCGCAACACCCGCCCCCACAACGCGGATGCCTCGACGGTGCGATCGGACAGCCACACGAAACCGTCGCTCCCGGAGAGCCGGCGCGATTCGCCGACCACCACGATGGCCGCGTCGGGACTGTTGCCGATCACTTCGAGGCTGTCCCGCAGCAGTCCGCGCAGGGTGTCGACGGGGGCGCCGCCGCGCTCGACGGTGGCCCGCTGCCGGCTCATGATGTCGGCGAAGAAGGAGTCGAGCACCTCGAGCAACATCGCTTCCTTGGACGGGAAGTGGTGGTACAGGCTGCCCGAGAGCATGTCGGCGGACTCGGCGATCTGACGGACCGTCGTGGCACCGTAGCCGCGCTTGGCGAACAGCGCGCAGGCGTGTCTGATGATCTCCGCGCGTCGATCCGCTCGCGGCCTGTTGTGACGCTCCGCACCCGCTCGATCGCTCAACACGAGGCAAGCGTAGTACGCCTGGGATTCCCATGCGGAATCTCACGTTCCGGTAGTCCCCGCCCATCCCATCCGCCCCATCATCGACCATTTCGGCACCCCCGCCGAACCCGCCCGAGATCCCCATATCCTTGACTTAGTCATACACCTGGTGCAGGGTGAGATCAGGCTGGTCGGCTCGGGCCGGCACCCCGTCGCCACCGTGGCCCGGCCCGAGGACCGGCCACTCAGGACTCGCTAGGAGCGACCCATGGGCAACCCCGTCATCGTCGAAGCCGTGCGCACCCCGATCGGCAAGCGCAACGGCCGGCTCGCCGGGCTGCACCCGGTGCAGCTGCTCTCGGCCGTACAGCGCGGGCTGATCGAACGGGCCGGGATCGACCCCGAGCTGATCGACCAGGTGATCGGCGGCTGCGTCACCCAGGCCGGCGAGCAGTCCGGCGACATCGTCAAGCACGCCTGGCTCTACGCCGGACTGCCGCACCGCACCGGCGGCACCACGATCGACTGCCAGTGCGGATCGGCCCAGCAGTCGGTGCACCTGATCGCCGGGCTGATCGCGACCGGCGCCATCGATGCGGGAGTTGCATGCGGCATCGAGTCGATGAGCCGCAACCCGCTCGGCCACACCGCCAAGCCCGGCCAGAAGTCGAAGCCGGAGGACTGGGCGATCGACCTGCCCGACCAGTTCACCGCCGCCGAGCGGATCGCCCGCAACCGGGGCATCACCCGCGCCGACGTGGACGCGCTCGGTGTGCGCTCGCAGGCCAACGCCAAGCGGGCGTGGGACGAGGGCCGGTTCACCTCGCAGGTGGTCCCGGTCGAGGCCCCGATCCTGGACACCGAGGGCAACCCCACCGGTGAGACCGCCGTGGTCGACCGCGACCAGGGCCTGCGCGACACCACGATCGAGAGCCTGACCCGGCTCAAGCCGGTCCTGCCCGACGGCATCCACACCGCGGGCAACTCGTCGCAGATCTCCGACGGCGCCGCGGCGTTGCTGATCATGGACGAGGACCGCGCCCGCGCGCTGGGCCTGCGCCCGCGTGCGCGGATCGTCGCGCAGGCCATGGTCGGCGCCGACCCGCACTACCACCTCGACGGCCCGAACGACGCGACCGAGCGGCTGTTCGCCCGCTCGGGGATGGCCATGTCCGACATCGACCTGTTCGAGGTCAACGAGGCGTTCGCGTCCGTCGTGCTGTCCTGGGCCCAGGTACAAAAGGCCGACCTGGACAAGGTCAACGTCAACGGCGGCGCGATCGCGCTCGGCCACCCGGTCGGCTCCACCGGCGGTCGACTGCTGACCACCGCGCTGTACGAACTCGAGCGCACCGACAAGCAGTTCGCGCTGGTGACCATGTGCGCAGGCGGCGCCAACGCGTCGGGCACCATCATCGAACGCGTCTGAGACACCCGCCGCATACGACCGGGCCCCGCGCGCCGAAAGGCGGGCGGGGCCCGGTCGTAGGTGAGGGAGGGGCGGGTCGGGAAACCCGCGGCCTGCTCAGTACCAGTTGTGGCTCTGCCAGAACGTCCACGCCTGGCACGGGCTGCCGTAGCGCTCGTTCATGTAGCTCAGGCCCCACTTGATCTGCGTCGCGGGGTTGGTCCGCCAGTCGGCGCCGGCGGAGGCGTACTTGCTCGCCGGCAGCGCCTGCATCAGACCGTACGCGCCGGAGGACTTGTTGGTGGCGTTGACCCGCCAGCCGCTCTCGCGCTCGACGATGTTGCTGAAGCACGTGTACGAACTCGCGCTCATCATCGACTTCGCGATCGACTGGGCGTCGGCGGCGGACGCCGACACCTTCTCCACCGCGCCGCGGTTGTCGGATCGCGCCGCGCGCTCGGCGGCCGCCTTGCGGTCGGCCTCCTTCTGGGCGGCTTCCTTCTCGGCGGCTTCCTTCTCCGCGGCCGCCTTGTCGGCGGCGGCCTTCTCCGCGGCGGCCTTGTCGGCCGCGTCGCGCTCGGCCTTGACCCGGGCGGCCTCTTCGGCCTGCACGCGCTGCGCCTCGTCGTAGGCGGCGGTCTGCGCGTCGGCCTGGTGGGTGATACCGGTGCTCAACCGCTGCGCCGCGGGGGCCGCGGGAACCTCGAGAAGCTTCGTGGTGCTCGCTTCGTCTGCCGTCTGGGCGTCGGCGGACGCGGAAACGCCCGTGCCACTGAATCCGACCACGGCGCCAACGGCCGTGACAGCGGTGGCTGACGCCACGGCTATCCCCCGAACCGAGATCCGGCTCACACACGTTCCTTCCGGCAGGCGTGCACCGCGATCCAAGCGGCGAACGGGTCCAACCTCCGGTCTCCCCCGCCCCCTCGGGGGGCGTTTCGGCCTGCGCGCCCGATCGTTCGCCGGGCTCGTGCCGTGGGTGGCGTACAGCAGGTCATGTGTTGAGTTTTCGGGCCGAGCTGTACGCGGAGGTCTTACAAGTCCAGCAGCCTGCCTCAGCCAAACATCGGGAAGCAATTTCCGGAGACGTGTCGAACATCACAACTCCCGGAATCGCCAAGCCTTTTCCATTTCGCCGCGGACCGTTTCCACCCGGAATATGCGGACACGTCGAAGCCCCGCCGCCGACGTCTCGAAGCAGTCGAGACGTCGCCGACGGGGCCGGTCGAAGCAGTCCCCCGGGTCGTTCACCAGGCATCCGTCAGCCCGGCAGGTCCTCCAGCATCTCGGTCACCAGGGCCGCGATCGGCGAGCGCTCGGATCGGGTCAGCGTCACGTGCGCGAACAGCGGATGCCCCTTCAACTTCTCCACCACCGCGACCACTCCGTCGTGCCGGCCCACCCGCAGGTTGTCCCGCTGGGCAACGTCGTGGGTGAGCACCACCCGCGAGTTGCTGCCGATCCGCGACAGCACGGTCAGCAGTACATTGCGCTCCAGCGACTGCGCCTCGTCCACGATCACGAACGCGTCGTGCAGCGAACGCCCGCGGATGTGGGTGAGCGGCAGCACCTCCAACATCCCGCGCGCGACGACCTCCTCGATCACATCCGACGTGGTCACCGCCGACAACGTGTCGAAAACCGCCTGGGCCCAGGGGCTCATCTTCTCGTTCTCGGTGCCCGGCAGATAGCCGAGTTCCTGACCACCCACCGCGTACAGCGGCCGGAAGACCATCACCTTCCGGTGCTGATTGCGCTCCAGGACCGCCTCCAGGCCCGCGCACATCGCCAGCGCCGACTTGCCGGTGCCCGCCCGGCCGCCCAGGGACACGATGCCGATCTCGGGGTCGAGCAACAGATCCAGCGCTATCCGCTGCTCGGCACTGCGCCCGTGCAGACCGAACACGTCGCGGTCGCCGCGCACCAGTCGGACCTGCTTGTCGGCGGTGACCCGACCGAGCGCCTTGCCGCGCTCGGAGACCAGCACGAGACCGGTGTGACAGGGCAGATCGGCGGCCTGTTCGATGTGTGTGCGGTCGTGCTCGAACAGGGCGTCGATATCGGCCGAGTCGACCTGGAGTTCGGCCATCCCCGTCCAGCCCGAGGTGTTCACCAGTTCGGCGCGGTACTCCTCCGCGCTCAGCCCCACGGCGGAGGCCTTGACCCGCATCGGGACGTCCTTGGACACCAGCGTCACATCGTGTCCCTCGGCCATGAGGTGCCTGGCCACCGCCAGGATCCGCGAGTCGTTGTCGCCCAGCCGGAAGCCGGGCGGCAAAACCGTCGCGTCGATGTGATTGAGCTCCACCCGCAGGGTGCCGCCGGACTCGCCGATCGGCACCGGCGCGTCGAGCCGCCCGTACTGCGTGCGGAGCTCGTCCAGCATCCGCAGCGCGTGCCGGGCGAAGTAGCCCAGCTCCGGGTGGTGCCGCTTGGCCTCCAACTCGGTGATCACGACGACGGGCAGAACGATCTCGTGCTCGTCGAACTTCAAGAGCGCCGACGGATCGGCAAGGAGCACGCTGGTGTCGAGGACATACGTCCGGTGCTGCGGAGCACGGCGTTGGATCGTGGCCACGGAGTGCCTCGCCCCCTCTCAGGGCACGCGCACCGTGCGCCCTGATCGCTCGGAGTCCGGGACCCGGCCCGAAGGCCGGGTGCCCGACCCTCCTGTCGCCGTGAACAGTGGAGCTTGAAGTGCACGGAAGGGCCTCCCGGGCAGGTGACGGGGTGTCACCCACATATCGCACCGGCCCACATGATGTGCGCCGGCCCGACGGGGTTATGCCCGGTCGCGGGGGGTCCAACACAAACCGGATGATCACACACCGGTGGAACCGGTGGCTCCGACAAGCCCGGTGACGAGGCGTCAGGCCCCGTAGCGACGATGGCGGGCGGAGTAGTCGCGCAACGCCCGGAGAAAGTCGACTTTTCGGAAGTCCGGCCAGAAGGCCTCGCAGAAGTAGAACTCCGAATGCGCGCTCTGCCACAACAGGAAGCCGGACAACCGCTGTTCACCCGAGGTTCGGATGACCAGGTCCGGATCGGGCTGCCCGCGCGTGTACAGGTGCTCCGCGATGTGCTCGACGTCGAGTACCTCGGCCAACTCCTCGATCGAGGTGCCCTTGCCGGCGTGCTCGACCAGCAGCGAGCGGACCGCGTCGGCGATCTCGTGCCGACCGCCGTAGCCGACCGCGACGTTGACGAAGACGCCGGTCAGGTCGGCGGTCTCGGCCTCGGATCGCTTCAGCACCTCGCGCGTGTGTTCGGGCAGCAGGTCGAGCGCGCCCACCGGGTGAACCCGCCAGCGCCGCGCGGCGGCCAGGTCGGTGACCGCGTTCTCGATGATCACCATCAGGTCGGCCAGCTCGTCGGGCGGCCGGTTGAGGTTGTCGGTGGACAGCAGCCACAGGGTGACCACCTCGACGCCGACCTCTTCACACCAGGTGAGCAGTTCGTGGATCTTGTCGGCGCCCTTGCGGTGCCCCTCGGCGACCTGCTCGCCGTACGCCTTCGCCCAACGGCGGTTGCCGTCGAGGATGACGCCGACGTGACGCGGTATCACCGTACGGTCGAGCGACGCCTCGATGCGCTTTCCGTACGCGCCGTATGCGAGGTCCCGCAGGCCCATGTCCACCTGCTCCTCCGTCCGTGATCACCCGCGCCGAAAACCCTACTCCCGTCCGACGTCCGCTCGATCTCACGCGGCGGAGGACAGGCGTGAAGATGCGGTGAAGGTCGGCCCGCGCACGGCGTGTCGCGCCACGACACGCGCTTGGGGGCCGACCGGGTCCCGGCCGGGGAAGGATCCGGTCGAAACGCCGAGGGCCCGGCGGGAGGAGATCCCGCCGGGCCCGGAGCGTACCGGTATTTTGACGTCGAGTCAGCTCACCGTCGGCGCACCGTCCGCTCGATGTGGACGTACGGGCCGGCTCAGCCGTCGAGTCGCGCGACCAGCTTGTTGTACTCGTCCCACAGTCCCTGCGGGGTGTGGGTGCCGAACTTCTCCAGGTGCTCGGGGACCAGTGCGGCCTCCTGCTTCCAGATCTCCCGGTCCACGCTCAGCAGCAGGTCCAGCTCCGCGTCGCTCAGGTCCAGACCCTTGAGGTCCAGCGATTCGCGCGTGGGCAGTACGCCGATCGGGGTGTCCAGGCCGTCGGCGAGCCCTTCCAGGCGCTCGACGATCCACTTGAGCACCCGGCTGTTCTCGCCGAAGCCAGGCCACACGAACTTGCCGTCCGCGTCCTTGCGGAACCAGTTCACGTAGTAGATCTTCGGCAGCTTGTCCGCCGAGGTCGCCTTGCCGATGTCCAGCCAGTGCGCCATGTAGTCGCCCATGTTGTAGCCGCAGAACGGCAACATCGCGAACGGGTCGCGGCGCAGCTCGCCGACCGTGCCCTCGGCGGCGGCGGTCTTCTCCGAGGCGACGTTCGCACCGAGGAAGACACCGTGCTGCCAGTCGAAGGACTCGGTCACCAGCGGCACCGCGCTGGCCCGGCGACCACCGAAGAGGATCGCCGAGATCGGCACGCCCTTCGGGTCCTCCCACTCCGGCGCGATCGTCGGGCACTGGGCGGCCGGGACGGTGAAGCGCGCGTTGGGGTGGGCGGCGGGGGTCGACGACTCGGGCGTCCAGTCGTTGCCCTTCCAGTCGATCAGGTGGGCCGGCGGCTCCTCCGTCATGCCCTCCCACCAGACGTCGTTGTCGTCGGTGAGCGCGACGTTGGTGAAGACCGAGTTGCCCCACATGGTCTTCATCGCGTTGGCGTTGGTGTGCTCGCCGGTGCCCGGCGCGACCCCGAAGAAGCCCGCCTCGGGGTTGATCGCGTAGAGCCGGCCGTCCTCGCCGAACCGCATCCACGCGATGTCGTCGCCGACGGTCTCCACGGTCCAGCCCGGAATGGTCGGCTGGAGCATCGCGAGGTTGGTCTTGCCACACGCGGAGGGGAAGGCGGCGGCGATGAACTTCGGCTCGGCGCCCGAGGGAGGCGTGAGCTTCAGGATCAGCATGTGCTCGGCCATCCAGCCCTCGTCGCGCGCCATGACCGACGCGATCCGGAGCGCGTAGCACTTCTTGCCGAGCAGGGCGTTGCCGCCGTAGCCCGAGCCGAAGGACCAGATCTCCCGGTCCTCGGGGAAGTGCGTGATGTACTTCTCGGTGTTGCACGGCCACGGCACGTCCGCCTCGCCCTCGGCGAGCGGTGCCCCGACGGTGTGCACGGCCTTGACGAACTCGCCGTCGGTGCCCAGGTAGTCCAGGACCGCCTGCCCCATGCGGGTCATCGTGCGCATCGACACCGCGACGTAGGCGGAGTCGGTGATCTCCACGCCGTAGGCGGCCAGCGGCGAGCCGACCGGACCCATGCAGAACGGCACCACGTACATCGTGCGACCACGCATCGAACCGGCGAACAGCCCGTCGAGCTTGGCGCGCATCTCGGCCGGGGCTATCCAGTTGTTGGTCGGACCCGCGTCCTCCTCCTTTTCGGAGCAGATGAAGGTCCGGTCCTCGACACGCGCGACGTCCCGAGGGTCGGACGTCGCGTAGTAGCTGTTGGGGCGCTTGTTCTCGTCGAGCTTGCGGAAGGTGCCCTTCTCGACGAGGAGGTCGGCGAGGCGCTGGTACTCCTCTTCCGAACCGTCACACCATTCGATTCGGTCGGGCTGGGTCAGCCGGGCGATCTCGCTCACCCAGTCGAGCAGCTGCCTGTGTTTCGTCGGGACCTCGTTGGCCACGATCGCTCCATTTCGCGCCCGGGACGGCGAGTCCCCGGCGTCGGGTTGAGGGTTGCGGGGATTTTATCCGGTCGGCCGAACACGGAACCGCCCGGGATCGGGCCCCCACCTGGAAGTTGTGCCCCGTCCCGGACCGAAAACCCCAAAGACGTGCGCTTTCGCGCCCCTCCGGGACAAGATCTCCCGTGATGCGTCTCACTCCGTACTTACCGGTAACCTACGTCGCCGTAAGTACACTCGGCCCCATGAGTGTGGACGCACATGGCTTCACGGCGCCCTTGTCGCCCATCAAACCCAGGCTCCGCGGATGGATCCACGCGGGCACCTTCCCGCTGGCCGTGGCCGCGGGCATAGTCCTGGTCGCACTGTCCGACGACGCCAAGTCCCGCGTCGCGACCGGCGTGTTCGCATTGACCGCGGCGATGCTCTTCGGCACGTCGGGGGTGTACCACCGCGGCAACTGGGGACCGCGCGGCGAGGCGGTGTTGCGGCGGCTCGATCACGCCAACATCTTCCTGATCATCGCGGGCACCTACACCCCGCTGACCATCCTATTGTTGGGCAAAAGCGATCAAATACTGCTGTGGGCGGTGTGGATCGGGGCACTCGCCGGCATCGGTTTCCGAGTCTTCTGGATCGGCGCGCCACGGTGGCTCTACACCCCGATCTACGTCGTACTCGGCTGGGCGGCGGTGTTCTACCTGCCCGAGTTCATGCGCGAGGGCGGCGTCGCGGTGGTGGTCCTGGTGATCGTCGGCGGCGTGCTCTACAGCCTCGGCGCGGTGGTCTACGGGATCAAGCGGCCCAACCCCTCGCCGCAGTGGTTCGGCTTCCACGAGGTCTTCCACGCCTTCACGCTGCTCGCGTTCGCGAGCCACTTCGTCGCCGTCGCGCTGGTCGCGCTCGGCTGACCCGACGCCACACTCGTCGGCCCGAAGGCCCGCCACTCCCCCGGGAGTTGCGGGCCTTCGGGCTTTTCCGGATTTTCCCCCGAGCTTGGGCTGCCCTTTGCCGAGCAATCTGACTGTCGCTGACTTTTGAGAGCTACTGTCATAATGTAGAAGCACTCAATAGGAGGTTGCTGTCATGGAAGCGACGACGGACGAGCCGAGCCGCACGAGCGAGGCCGAGGGGCCGCCGGATCCCAGGCGGTGGTGGGCCCTGGGGGCATTGGTGGTCGGCCTTCTGGTGGTCGGCCTGGACACCACGATCATCAACGTGGCGATGCCCACGATGAGCGACCGATTGGGCGCGAGCACGGGCGACCTCCAGTGGATCGCCGACTCCTACATCGTGGTGTTCGCGGCGCTGATGCTCCCGGCCGGACTGATCGGCGACCGCTACGGCCGACGGCGCTTCCTGCTGGTCGGGCTCGCCGTATTCGGCGTCGGCTCGATGGTCGGCGCGCTCGTCGGCTCGGTCGAGGGGGTGATCGCGGCCCGCGCGCTGATGGGCGTCGGCGGCGCGTTCATCATGCCGCTGTCGTTGTCCATCCTGCCCTCGCTCTTCCCCGCCGCCGAGCGTGGCCGGGCCATCTCGATCTGGGCCGCGAGCACCGCGCTCGGCATCCCGCTCGGACCGATCCTGGGCGGGCTGCTCCTGGAGCACTTCTGGTGGGGATCGGTGTTCCTGATCAACATCCCGATGGTCGGGCTCGCCCTGCTGGTCTGCGGATTCCTGCTGCCGGTCTCCCGCTCCGCCGACGCGCCCAGGGTGGATGTGGCGGTCACGGTCCTGGTGACCGCCGCGCTGACCACGCTGATCTTCGCGGTGATCGAGGCGCCCGAGTGGGGCTGGGGCGACGCCCGGGTGCTCACCCTGTTCGGCGCGGCGGCGCTGCTCGCGACGAGCGTGGCGGTGCGCGAGAGCCGGGCCCGGCAGCCGATGATCGACTTCGGGCTCTTCCGCGACCGCAACTTCCTGTGGGCCACGATCTCCGCGCTGGTGCCGTCGTTCGCCATGTCGGGCGTGTTGTTCCTGGTTCCGCAGCGCTTCCAGGGCGTGGACGGAAGCAGTGCGCTGGGCACCGGTCTGCGGCTGTTGCCGCTGCTCGGCGGGCTGTTCGTGACCGCGCTGGCGAGCGACAGGGTCGCGCCGCGCTTCGGCTACAAGGTGGTCATCCCCAGCGGGATGTTCCTGCTCGGTTGCGGGCTGCTGCTGGGCGCGACCGGCTCGGCCGACGACGGCTACGGGTGGACGGCCTGCTGGCTGGTGTCGACGGGGATGGGCCTCGGGTTGTCCCTGGTGCCCGCGATGGACGCGGTGATGGCGGGCGTCGCGCCGGAGCGCGCCGGGATGGGGTCGGCCCTGGTACAGACCCTGCGCCAGGTCGCGGGCGCGCTCGGGGTGGCCATCCTGGGCAGCGTGCTCGCGTCGGCCTACGTGGACCGGATCGACACCGGCGGGCGTTCCGAACCGGTCGCCGACACCGCGCGCGAGTCGATCGGCGGCGCGGCGAAGGTGGCCGGCCACGGCGCCGACCCCGCGCTGCTCGACTCGGCCCGCGACGCGTTCGTGCACGGGATGAACTCGAGCCTGCTGATCTGCGGCGTCACCACACTGGTGCTGGCCGCCGCGGTGGCGGTCTTCCTGCCCCGCCGCGCCGCGACGACCCCGGCGCCGACGGACGGCGCGGGTGGACCGGGAGGAGACGGCGCGGGTGGACCGGGAGAATCGGACCATGACCGCGAAGGAGTCCTCCATCCCTGACCTGCCCGTCGCCCCCGCGGGGCTGCGCGAGCGCAAGAAGATCAAGACCCGGCGGGCGATCCGTCGCGAGGCCTATCGGCTCTTTCGCGAGCACGGCTACGACGCGACCACCGTGGACCAGATCGCCGAGGCCGCGGAGATCTCGCCGAGCACCTTCTTCCGCTACTTCCCGAGCAAGGAGGACGTCGTACTCACCGACGAGTACGACCCGCTGCTCGTGGAGATCCTGCGCAGCGCCCCCGAGGGCACCAGCCTGATCCGGATCGTGCGCACCGGCGTGGTGGACGCGCTGCGCCGGATCATGCGCGAGGAGGGCGAGGAGATGGTCACCCGGATGTCGCTCGTGGTCCGCGTGCCGGCGCTGCGGCGGCGCAGCTACGAGCAGCAGATGGAGTCGTGGAGCCTGATGGCCGAGGCGTACGCCGCCCGGACCGGGCGGTCGGCGCGGGACTTCGACCTCCGGGTGGCCGTCTCGGCGATCAACGCGGCGATGTCGGACGCGATCCTGACCTGGGCGGAGGGCGGCTGCGTCGGGGATCCGGCGGTGCTGGTCGACCGGGCGCTGGGGATCCTGGAGGCGGGGTTGCGGGACGGGCCCTGATGCCGGCCCGGTCCCCGCCCGGTTCGGGCCGGGTGGGGCGGGGACCGGCGGGAACCGGCGGGTTCAGGCTCGGGCCACCGCCTTGGCCAGGACCTGGTCGGCCAGGTGCTCCGGGTCGGTCACCGGCGCGTCGCAGGTGAAGTGCCGACACACGTACGCCGCCGGCCTGCCGCCCACCGGCGTGCGGTCGCGCAGCAGCGGCACCGGCGGGTCCTCGGCCGGGTCGCCCATCGCGACCACGGCGCCGGGCGCGGTGGTCATCAGCGCGGTCAGGTAGAGCGCCCAGGTCGCGTCGTCGTCGCGCGGGCCGACCACGGCGATCTCGCGCGGGCCGTCCAGCCACGCCTCGGCGACCGCCAGGCCCCAGCCGATCCCGCGCGGCGCCTGGGCCGCCAGCACCCGGACCACGCCGAGCGCGCGTCCGGCCGCCTCGCGGTGTTCGGCCGAGCCCAGATACGCCGCGTAGCCGAGCAGGGCGCCGGCCGCGCCGGTCCAGCCCGAGGGGGTGACCCCGTCGGTGGGGTCCTGCGGGCGGCGGAACAGCTCCTCCGCGTCGTCGGCGGTGTCGTACAGCGCGCCGTCCTCGTCCGTGAAGTGCCCGAGGATCACGTCCACGAGCACCCCGGCGAAGGTCAGCCACGCGTCGTCGGCGGTCACCGCGTACAGCGCCAAGAACCCTTCGGCCACGTCCGCGTAGTCCTCCAGGACCCCGGCGTTCGGCCCGGGCCGGCCGTCGCGCGAGGTGCGCACCAGCCGGTCGCCCAGCTCGTCGTCCTCGTCGCCGCCCAGGTGCACCGCGACCAGCAGGTCGGCCGCCGCGAGCGCGGCGTCGAGCAGGTCCGGGCGGGAGAACAGGGTGCCGGCCTCGGCCAGCGCGGCGATCGTGAGCCCGTTCCACGCGGCCACGACCTTGTCGTCGCGCCCCGGCCGCTCCCGCTCCCCGCGCGCGGCCAGCAACCTCGCCCGCACGTCGGCCAGCCGCTCGAAGTCCTCGGGGTCGTCGGCCAGTTGCAGCACCGACCGCCCGTGCTCGAAGGTGCCCTCCCCGGTCACCCCGAACACGTCGGCCGCCCACGCGCCGTCCTCGGCGCCCAGCACCTCGACCAGCTCGGCCGGGGTCCACACGTAGAACGCGCCCTCCACGAAGTGGCCCTCGGCGTCCGCGCTGTCCGCGTCCAGCGCGGAGGCGAACGCGCCCTCGGGGGTGCGCAGTTCGCGCACCACGAAGTCGGCGGTCTGCAACGCGATCCGGCGGGCGAACTCGCTGCCCGTGGCCCGCCACAGGTGGGTGTAGACCCGGATCAGCTGGGCGTTGTCGTAGAGCATCTTCTCGAAGTGCGGCACCACCCACGCCTCGTCCACCGAGTAGCGCGCGAAGCCGCCGCCGAGCTGGTCGTACAGGCCGCCGCGCGCCATCGCCTCGCAGGTCTCCTGGACGATGCCCAGGGCCGCCTCGGACTCGGTCCTGGCGTGGTGGCGCAGCAGGAATTCGAGCACCATCGACGGCGGGAACTTGGGCGCGTGGCCGAAGCCGCCGTGCGCGGTGTCGTACTCGCGCGCGAGCAGGGTCAGCGCCGCGTCCAACTCCTCGGCGGTCGGCGCCGCGCCGTCGGTGTGCAACTCGCGAGGGGCGGCCAGGGAGGCGGCGATCTGGGTGCCGGTGCGCCGCACCTCGTCGTTGCGGTCGTTCCAGGCGGTCTTGACCGCGTGCAGCAGTTGGCGGAACGAGGGCATGCCCCGGCGGGCCTCGCTCGGGTAGTAGGTGCCGCAGTGGAACGGCTCGCCGTCGGGGGTGGCGAACACGGTCATCGGCCAGCCGCCCTGGCCGTTGTTCAGCGCGACCGTGGCCTCCATGTAGACCGCGTCCACGTCCGGGCGCTCCTCGCGGTCGACCTTGATCGCCACGAAGTCGGCGTTCACGATCGCGGCGGTGGCCTCGTCCTCGAAGGACTCGTGCGCCATCACGTGACACCAGTGGCAGGCGCTGTACCCGACGCTGAGCAGGATCGGCACGTCCCGGCGACGCGCCTCCGCGAACGCCTCCTCACCCCACGGCCACCAGTCGACGGGATTGTCGGCGTGCTGCAGCAGGTAGGGCGACGTGGACCCGACGAGACGATTCGGCATGGCGCCATCCTCGCAGGACCGTCGCGTGTGGGACCGCTCAGGCGACGGGCGCGCCGTTGTCTTCCTTCTTCCGCGCCGCGTCGGTCCGCGGCGCGGCGTCGGTGTCGGCGGGCTCGCGGCTCTCGGCCGGCTTGCCGCTCTCGTCGAAGTCCACCCGCTTGAGCCGCGTGTTCATCGACTTCAGCAGCAGCCAGGTGGCGACCGCCAGGAACGCGACCACCACGAATCCGAGCAGGCCGGGCGTGACCTTGCTTTCCTCGACCGCGAGCTGGACCGCGAGCGACATGACGAACTACCTCCTGGATCGGAACCCCTCGGTGTCAAGAGTGACATCCGATCGCCGGAACGTATGCACCGAGGGCCCGGAAAGTCGCTCCCGGGCCCTCACACGTATCGACCACGCCTAGCGGCGCACGCCCACCCGCACACCCGCGAACAGGTCGTCCTCCGGCAGGTCGGTGTCCACCAGCGATCGCACCAGTTCGTAGTCCTCCGTCGGCCACACCTCGCGCTGTACCGAGATCGGCACCCGGAACCAGAAGCCGTCCGGGTCCACCTGGGTGGCGTGCGCGATCAGCGCCCGGTCCCGGGTCTCGAACCAGTCGGCGCACGGCACACGGGTGGTGATGTCGCGCTCGTCCCGGTCGCCCCAGCGCTCCAGCCATTCGCCGTAGGGGGACTCCAGGCCGCGCTTTTGCATGCCCTCGTGCAGCGCCTCGATCCGCGCCCGCGAGATGCCCTGGTTGTAGTACAGCTTCAGCGGCTGCCACGGCTCGCCGGCGCCCGGGTAGGCGTCCGGGTCGCCCGCGGCGTCGAACGCCACCATGGTGATCTTGTGCGTCTGGATGTGGTCCGGGTGCGGGTAGCCGCCGTTCTCGTCGTACGTGGTGATCACGTGCGGACGGAACTCGCGGATCAGCCGGACCAGCGGCTCGGCCGCCTTGTCCACGTCGAGGAGCGCGAAGCAGCCCTCGGGGAGCGGCGGCAGCGGGTCGCCCTCGGGCAGCCCCGAGTCCTCCCAGCCCAGCCAGGCCTGCTCCACACCCAGGATCTCGCGGGCCGCGTCCATCTCCTTGCGGCGCACCTCGTGGATGTTCGCCTCGATCTCCGGGTCGCCCTGGAGAGCGGGGTTCAGTACCGAGCCGCGTTCGCCGCCGGTACAGGTCGCGACGAGGACCTCGGCCCCCTCGGCGACATAGCGGGCCATCGTGGCCGCGCCCTTGCTCGACTCGTCGTCGGGGTGCGCGTGCACCGCCATCAGCCTCAGTCGATCGTCACTCACCGGAACGTCGCTCCTCATCCGTGCCCCGTGTCCCAGCCGCCGGGTGAACCGCCGGGACCTGTAGAGGGCCGCTCTTGCACCCGACATATAGTGGCCGATAGATCTCGCCCGGGCGCAAACCCGGGCCCGTCCCGCAGGAGACCCGGTGAGCGCAACGCCCGTCACCCGTTACGGCAAGGGCGCCACCCGAAGCGATCGCAAACTGCGGATCGCGTTCGCGGTCTTCATGGTCGTGCTCGTGGCCGGGACGGTGTGGATCGGCCTCGATGTGGCGAACCCCGGCGTGCGCGGGTCTATTCCGAGCTTTCGGGTGACCTCGGATTCCTCGGTGGAGGCCCAGGTCGAGATCCGCAAGGACGCCGACAAGGAAGCCGTCTGCGTACTGCGCTCGCGCGATCGCGACGGCGCCGAGGTCGGACGCCGCGAACTGCGGTTCGCCAAGGGCGAGAAGCACATCGAGCGCACCGAGACGCTGCAGACGGCGGGCAAGCCGAACACCGCCGAACTGGAGAACTGTCACACCGTCGGTTGACCGACGCGGCCCTGCCGCGCCCGTGGGCGTCCCGCGCCGCACCCGCCGGTGTCGCATGTCACCCGGACTCGGGTGACTGCCCCGGACGGCGGGAGATTGTTACTCTCGAAGCTTCGTCCCCTCACGACCCGAGGTGTTCACACCGCGGACGGTGAGGGGGCGCTGGTATATGTGACCCCCTCCGCCGCCGGGGCCCGCCCGGGCGGCGCGGGGGTCGTGTGTACCTCTTTCGTACGCACCGTGTATTCCGTACGCACCGTGTACGCACCCCCGTCGCAAACCTACGAGGAGCACCCCGTGACCCAGACCAGCGAAAGCGTCACCTGGCTCACCCAGGAGGCGTACGACCGGCTGAAGGCCGAGCTGGAAGACCTGTCGGGTCCCGGCCGTGCCGAGATCGCCGTGAAGATCGAAGAGGCCCGCCAGGAAGGCGACCTCAAGGAGAACGCGGGCTACCACGCGGCCAAGGAGGAGCAGGGCAAGCAGGAGTTGCGCATTCGCCAGCTCATCGGCCTGCTCCAGAACGCCAAGGTCGGCGAGGCGCCCGCGGACGACGGCGTCGTCGAGCCCGGCATGGTCGTGACCGTCGTCTTCGACGGCGACAAGGACGACCCCACCACCTTCCTGCTCGGCTCGCGCGAGGACGCCGTGACCGACATCGAGGTCTACTCGCCCCAGTCCCCGCTGGGCAAGGCGATCAATGGCAAGACCATCGGTCACCAGGCCACGTTCGCGCTGCCGAACGGCAAGACCACCAGTGTCGAGGTCGTGGACGCCAAGCCCTACCGGGGCTGAGCACCGACGCGACACGGCCCGGTCCCCGCGCGAGGGGGGCCGGGCCGTTGCGTTTGTCGTACGCGCCGACGGCTTTCGTCGGCTCAGCGCGGCTTCAGCCGGTCGCCCGGAGGTACTTGCGGACCGCAAGCGCGCGGAAGATCACGATGATCACACCCGACCAGATCAGCGAGGCCCACACGGGGTGCTGCATCGGCCAGGCGTCGGACTGCACGACACCCGGATTGCCGAACAGCACCCGGGCCGCCTGCACCGTCGCGCTGAACGGGTTCCACTCGGCGATGTGCCGCACCCAGGGCGTCATCCGGCTGGAGTCCACGAACGCGTTCGAGATGAACGTGACCGGGAACAGCCAGATGATCCCTCCCGAGGTCGCCGCCTCCGGGGTGCGCACGGACAGTCCGATCAGCGCGCCGATCCAGGTGAACGCGTATCCGAGCAGGAGCAGCAGACCGAAGCCGGCCGCGACCCGCGCGACGCTGGTCGAGTCGGCGGAGCCGGTGCGCCAGCCCACGAGCAGCGCGACGACCGCGAGCACGAACATCGTGATCGCCGTCTGGGCGAGGTCGGCGACCGTGCGGCCGGTCAGTACGGCTCCACGCGCCATCGGCAACGACCGGAACCGGTCGATGAGCCCCTTTTGCATGTCGTCCGCGATGCCTGCGGCCGACCCCGCGGTGGCGAAGGTGACGGTCTGGGCGAAGATGCCCGCCATCAGGAAGTCCTTGTAGACGCCGGAGTCGGTACTGCCACCGACCGTCATCGAGCCGCCGAAGACGTACGTGAACAGCACCACGAACATCACCGGCTGGATGACCCCGAACAGGATCATCTCCGGAATCCTGGTCATCCTGATCAGGTTCCTGCGCGCGATGACCAGGGAGTCGTGAATCGACTGGGCCACGCCGCTTCGGGTCACCGGTTCGCCCAGGGGCGTCTTCGTCACGACAGCCATCACCGCTTCACCGCCTTGCCGCGACCGCGTTGCGGACCGGCCTCGCTCCGGTCTTCGTCGTCGCCGTCGTTGTCGGCGTTGTCGGCGTTGTCGTTCTCGCTTTCCGCGGCATGCCCGGTGAGCGAGATGAACACGTCGTCGAGGGTGGGCCGGCGCAGCCCGATGTCGTCGATCTCGATGCCGCGCGCGTCCAGTTCGCGGATGATCTCGGCGAGCAGCTTGGCGCCGCCGGTGACCGGGACGGTGATCCGGCGCTGAAGCTTGACCACACCCAGTTCGCCCTTGCCGAAACCGGTCAGCATCTCGGTGGCGTCGGTCAGTCGTTCGGCGTCGTGCACGACCACCTCGACCCGCTCGCCGCCGACCTTGACCTTGAGCTGGTCGGCGGTGCCGCGGGCGATCACCTTGCCGTGGTCCACCACCGCGATCTCGTGCGCGAGGTGGTCGGCCTCCTCCAGATACTGCGTGGTCAGCAGCAACGTGGTGCCGCCGGCGACCAGTTCCTCGATCACGCGCCACAACGCCATGCGGTTGCGCGGGTCGAGCCCGGTGGACGGCTCGTCCATGAACATCACCGGCGGGCTGACCACCAGGGCCGCCGCCAGGTCGAGCCGGCGGCGCATCCCGCCGGAATAGGTCTTGGCGGGCCGATCGCCCGCTTCGGACAGGTCGAACTGGGCGAGCAGTTCGTCGGCGCGACGCTTGGCGTCGCGACCGCTCAGCTGGTACAGCTCGCCGACCATCCGGAGGTTCTCCCGGCCGGTCAGGTATTCGTCCACGGCGGCGAACTGCCCGGACAGACCGATCGAGCGGCGGACCTCGTTGGGGTTCTTGAGCACGTCGTGACCGGCCACCACCGCTCGCCCCGAGTCGGGTTTGAGCAGTGTGGTCAGTACGCGTACGCATGTCGTCTTGCCTGCGCCGTTCGGGCCGAGCAGACCGAGGACGGTGCCGGTGGGCACACTCACGTCCACGCCGTCGAGCGCTCGGACCGAGCCGAAGGTCTTGACCAGACCTTCGGCGACGATCGCTTCCTGCATGTCGGTGGATCACTCCTCGTGCGGGTGGGGCAGGGGGTGGGGCCGCGGTCGGATGGATCATTCGGATCTCCACCATGCGCCCGGACACGGCGAGCGCGCGACCGCATTTCACCGCGAGCGCAACTCTTCGTGACCGACCGACGGCGTCTGCGTCATCGGTCGGTCACGTCGATCGCGCCGCCCCGGTCCCGGGTCCCGCTCGGCCGCGTCCTTCGTGGACGGGCATGGCTCGAGGATCGAGCCAAGCACACGGCACCGACAATCGCCGGGTACGCACGCCGGAAGAGGGGTGTGGGGGCGCCCGTTCGGCTGCCGACCGCCGGCCGGCCCGGTGCGTCGCGCTCGCACTCAGCTCTTGCTGACCGTGTACCCGGCGCCGTACAGCGCCTCCACCACCGCCGCGCAGTGGCTGCGTCCCTTGGTCTCCAGTTGCAGGTCCACGTCCGCCTCGCCGACGCGCAGCGTGGCGTCGGTGCGTACGTGCGACACCGCCGCGATGTTGGCGTCGGTCTCCGCCAACCGGCCGAGCAGGGTGGCCAGTGCGCCCGGGCTGTCGGGAATCCGGACGCGCAGTGAGAGGTAGCGGCCGGCCGAGGCCAGGCCGTGCCGCAATACCCGCAACATCAGCAGCGGGTCCACGTTGCCCCCGGACAACACCGCGACCACCGGGCCCTCGATCGGCTCGCCGGCCTCGAGCAGCGCCGCCACCGACGCGGCACCGGCCGGTTCGACCACCAGCTTGGCCCGCTCCATGCACAGCAGCAGCGCCTGGGACAGGGACTCCTCGCCGACGGTCCGGATCGCGTCGGTGTACGCGCGGATCAGCGCGAAGGGCACCTCGCCGGGGCGGCCGACCGCGATCCCGTCGGCCATCGTGCCGAACGAGGGCAGCGACACGGGGGCGCCGGCGGCGAGCGAGGGCGGGTAGGCGGCGGCGGACGCGGCCTGTACGCCGATCACCTTGACGTCGGGGCGAAGTGCCTTGACGGCCACGGAGATTCCGGCCAGCAGGCCGCCGCCGCCGGTGCCCACGAGGATGGTTTCGACCTCGGGGCACTGCTCCAGGATCTCCAGGCCCACGGTGCCCTGGCCGGCCACCACGTCGCGGTGGTCGAAGGGGTGGATGAACACCGCGCCGGTCTCGTCCGCGTGGGCGCGCGCGGCGGCGAGCGCGTGTTCGACGTTGTCCCCGCCGAGGATCACCTCGGCGCCGTAGGAGCGGGTCGCGGCGACCTTGGGCAGCGGCGCGCCGGCCGGCATGAACACGGTGGACGCGACACCGAGGGTGCGGGCCGCGAGCGCGACGCCCTGGGCATGGTTGCCGGCGCTGGCGGCGACCACGCCCCGGGCCCGCTCGGCGTCGGACAGTCCCGCGATCCGCACGTAGGCCCCGCGGATCTTGAACGACCCGGTGCGCTGGAGGTTCTCGCACTTGAGGTGGACGGGCGTGCCGACCCGATCGGTCAGCGCCCGACAGGACCGTATCGGCGTCTCGCGGACGACACTTTCCAACATCTTCCGCGCGAGGCGGATGTCGTGGAGATTCACCACGTCCGAGGCAGGGCTGCTCATACGCCGAGTGTCGCACCAACGGCCCCGGACCCCGCGCGGGGTGCCGCGCCACCCGGCGGGTACGGGGTTGCCCGCGCCCCCGTCACCGGCCGGCCGGCGGTTCGCTCGGTGTGGTTGCCGGCCGCCCTTGGGGCGTGGCCCGCGCCGTGATGGTCCGATCGCCGGGGTCAGGACTCCGAGGTGGTGCGGTTTTGGCGGCGTTCCATGGAGGCGTTGAATCTGGTGAGGAGGGCGGTGAAGCGTTCGCGGTCGTCCAGGCTCCAGCCTTCGCAGATTTCGGCCATCAGGCGTTGGCGGGCGTTGCGGACCTGGTGGAGGCGGTCGCGGCCTTCGGTGGAGAGTTCGAGGAGGACCGCGCGGCCGTCGTCCGGGTTGGGGACCCGGTCGACCAGGCCCTGTTCGACCAGCGGGGTGACCTGGCGGGTCACCGTGGACGAGTCGATCGTCATCGCCTGTGCGAGGGCCTTGACGCCCATCGGGCCGCCCGCCTCCAACCGGCCGAGCAGCAGGTAGGCCGCGCGGTCCATGGAGTTGCGCAGTTCGCCGACCGCGCCGAGGCGGGTCTGTTCGGCGCGCCGCGCGAAGAGGGCCACCTCGTGCTGCAGGCGGTCGTAGAGCGGGTCCGCAGAGCCGGTGGGGTCGATCGGGTCCTGTTCCGGTGTCATCGCCGCTCGTTCGTCGATCCGATGTGATGCCCCGAGGATATTGCGCGGACCGGGATCACCGGGCCCCGACCGGACGATTCCACCCCGCAATCGGGCCGAGGGTTCCACCGTGGCCACAACGGGGTGTTTTGCCGCCGTCGCCGGAGTGCGGGCCCGGCGACGGGGATGCGGCGCCGAGGGGCGATATGTCGCGACCCGCGACTACCCGGACGGGTGTGGGGCAGCAGCACAGACAGAGCGGCGACGGCACCGAGCCGGGCCCGACGGCATCCGCTCGGCAGACCTGCGGGAGGCACCGTGCACAAGCGCGACGCTCGCGAGTTCGAGGTTTTCGTCCATACGGTCGGCACGCAGTTGTTGCACGCCGCGGACCTGCTCACCGGTGACCGACAACGGGCGGAACGCCGGGTCGAGCGGGCGCTGGCGCATACCTGTCTGAAGTGGAGCCGGCTGCCGAGCCGGGATCCGGTACGCACCGCGTGGCGGGCGCTGATGGCCGGCTACCTGGATCCGTGGCGTCCGGGGCCGCGCGGGCACGACGACGAACTCCCGGACGCGGGCGAGCCGTTCCGCACGCTGGACCGGCTCGGCCGGATGGAGCGGGCCGCAGTGGTGTTGCGGCTTTACGCGCGGTTGGACGAGTACGACGCGGCAGAGGCGATGGGGCTGCCGGTGGAGACGGTGTCCGGGGCGTGGCGGCGCGGGATGGCCCAGGTCCTGGCCGGCGGCGGACTGGTCCGCGCGGCGCCGGTCGGGGTGCGGGAGGCGACGGATCTCGCCGCGGGCGCGGAGGCGTACCGATGAGCGTGACCGTGTCGCCGCCGGGCGCGGCGGACGCGGAGGAGGTGCCCGAGCCGCCGGAGTTCCCGTATCGGCCACTGCCGCCGAACCTGGCCCGGCGGGTGCGGCGGCGGGCGGCGCTGCGCAGGCTGCGCCACGTGCTCGGCTCGGTCGTACTGGCCGGCGCGGCGGCCGGCGGCCTGTGGCTGGCCGTCCCGGGCAGCGGCGGCGGGGGCGGCCTGCCGCCGGCGCCGCCGGATCCCACGCCGCTGTGGCCGGTGGACCGGAGCGAGTCGTCGGACCCGCGCACCGACGTCGGCTTCGGCGCCTCGGCCTGGATCGGCGACACCGGCCCGGAGGGCGACTCGTCCTGGTGCCTGGGCGGCGCGGCCGAACCGGAGGCGGCGCGGTGTCGCTTCCTGCCCACCCCGGGGCGGCTGGACACGGCGATCATGCCTTCGGGCCGGTACGCGCCCGCCGGACAGCGGTTGGTGGTCACCATCCTGATCGGCCGCAGTACGACCGCCCCGGCCCTGCGCGGCGAACTCCACGACGCCGCGGGCGCCCGATCGATGCGCCTGGACCGCCCGGCGGACCTGCCCGGGGTGGCCTACCTGTGGACCTTCACCGGCGGGTCCCCGGTCTCGATCACCGTCTACGACGAGGCCGGCAACCTGGTCGCGGCCTGCGCGGACTGTACGAACGAGACACGATAGGGCCGGTGCCGGCGGAACTCGGCGCAGGCCGGCGGAGCCGCGAGCGCCGGGTGGGCCGACCGCCCCCCGGCGCTCGCGGCTCCGGAGAACCGGACCTCAGCCGAGGGCGCGTTCCAGGTCGGCCAGCAGGTCGTCGGCGGATTCGATGCCCACCGACAACCGCACCAGGTCGCCCGGGACCTCCAGCGGCGAGCCCGCCGCCGAGGCGTGCGTCATCCGGCCCGGGTGCTCGATCAGCGACTCGACGCCGCCGAGGGATTCGCCCAGGGTGAAGAGTTCGGCCCGGTTGCACACCTGAACGGCGGCCTCCTCGCCACCGGTCACCCGGAACGACACCATGCCGCCGAACGCCTTCATCTGCTTGACCGCGACATCGTGGCCCGGGTGTCCCGGCAGCCCGGGATACATCACCTCGGCCACGCGCGGGTGCCGCGAGAGCAGGTCCACGACCCGCTCCGCGTTGGCGCAGTGCCGGTCCATCCGCACGCCCAGCGTCTTGAGCCCGCGCAGCGTCAGCCACGCGTCGAACGGCGCGGGCACGGCGCCCATCGCGTTCTGGTGGAACGCCAACTCGGCGGCCAGACCGGCGTCCTTGACCACGAGCGCGCCGCCGATCACGTCGGAGTGGCCGCCCATGTACTTCGTCGTGGAGTGCACCACAATGTCCGCGCCCAGGGTCAGCGGCTGCTGGAGGTAGGGCGAGGCGAAGGTGTTGTCGACCACGAACAGCGCGCCCGCGTCGTGCGCGACGGCCGCGAGGGCGGCGATGTCGGCGACGCCCAGCAGCGGGTTGCTCGGCGTCTCGCACCAGACGATCTTCGTGACGCCGGGCCGGATGGCGGCCCGTACCGCGTCGAGGTCGCCGGCATGCGCGGGGGTGTACTCGATCCCCCAGCGCGAGGCCACCTTCGCGAACAGTCGGAAGGTGCCGCCGTAGGCGTCGTCCGGGATCACCGCGTGGTCGCCCGGCGCGCACAGGGCGCGCAGCAGGCAGTCCTCGGCGGCCAGTCCGGAGGCGAAGGTCAGCGCCCTGGTGCCGTCCTCCAGGGCCGCGACGCACTCTTCGAGCGCGGTGCGGGTCGGGTTGCCGGAGCGGCTGTACTCGTAGCCGCCGCGCAGCCCGCCGACGCCGTCCTGCTTGTAGGTGGACACCTGGTAGATCGGCGGAACCACGGCCCCGGTCAGCGGGTCGGGTTCCTGCCCGGCATGGATCGCCAGGGTCTCAAAGCCGTGCGATTGGGTCATGACCGGAAACGTTAGTCGCCCCGACGCCCTCCGGCGCGCATCCGACCGATCCGGCGGACCGGGCGACCGGCGGGCCGGGGGCGCTCCTAGGAGCGCAGCAGGCGGTCGAGCATCAGGCGCGCGGCCTGGGTCGCGCGGGTGCGCACGTCGGCCATGTGCTCGGGGCCGGGGGCGCTGAAGTAGGCGGACATCGCCACGGTGTCCTTGCGCAGGGTCACCACGACGTACGCGTACGGACTGCCGCCCGACTTCAGGTACATCAGGCCCTCCTCGGCGAACACCTCGTCGGCCTCGGCGAACGTGGGCTGCGGGGCGCCGGGGGTGTCCTTGGCCTGGGTGCCGTCGGTGTACGTGCGGGTCGGGCAGCGGTCCTTGACCTGGTGCGCGTTCTGGACCTGATCGCGCGCGCCGCGCGTGTCCTTGTGCACGATCGCGCTGGTGCTGCCGCTGGAGAGCGCGTTCGACTGCGCTGCGTCGGACTGTTGGACCTGGCGCACCCACTGGCCGATGATGCTCGACGGCAGCGGCACGGTCTGCTGCGTACAGTCGGCGGCGTAGTCGGTCCAGGTCTCGCCGGCGAACTCGTAGGTGCTCTGTTTGACGAAGCCGCCGCCCCAGTCCTCGGGGGCCAGCGCCAGCGAACGGGCGAGCGTCTGCGCCTGCTCGGGGCTGCGGCTCGGCGGCGCGGTGGTGCCGGACGGGCGGGGGGTCGCGGAGGTGGACGCGGTCGTGCCCGGGCCCTTGGCCACGGGGCTCGCGTCGGTGGATGTCGAGTTCGGAACGACCGCGAACGGCCCGTCGCCGCTGTCGGCGCAACCCGCGAGCACCAGGGCGGCCAGGAGCGGGCCGATCGCGCGGAGCATCGTTCGTTTCGGGCCGGCTCCCGCGCGGATTCTCGTGCCGTTCATCCGATGACTCCCCCGTGAGCGGAAACCCACATGATATTCACCGTGCTTGCGCGAGGTCGGCGCGGTCGCGTCGGGTCAGCGCAGGTGCACGGTGGTGCGGGCGATCATCTTGGCCAGCGCGTCGATCGCCTGGTTCTTGGCCGACTCGAAGGTCTTGTCGCCCCGGTCGACGACCGCCGCGGTGAGCACCATCTGTCCCTGCCGAGCCGTCACCCACACGTACTGGAACGGCGCGCCGCCGTGGCCGGAGACCCACTGGGCGCGGGCGACGTGTACCTCGTCGATGCCCTCCACGGTCAGGTCCAGGACCTGGATGCCGTTCAGCTTCTCGTCGCCGCCGAGCACCTGGTTCGGGCAGCGCCGGGCGTCGGCGAGTCCGATCTGCATGTCGGTACGGGCCGCGACGGCGGTGGAGTACACGGTCGCGGAGGACGTGGCGAGCGTCTTGCTGAGGTTGTCCACGCTCGGCTTGCCGTCGGGGATGTACACGTAGCGCCCCATCGTCGCGAGCGCCCCCGGGGTGGTGCCCTGGAGCGCCTGCTTGCAGTCGGTGCCGGTGATCACCCGGTCGAGCGCGGTGTGTTCGTAGTTCTGCTCCTGGGGGACGTAGGTGTCGCCCCAGTCCTTGGGGACGAGCGCGACGGCGGAGACCACGGTCTGCGCCCGCGCGGCGGTCAGCGTCACGTCGGGGCGGGCGGTCGTGGTGGGACGCGGCGTGGCACTGGTGGTGACCGGCTCCGGGGTGACCGGATCCGGCGAGGGCGGCGGCGGCGGTTCCGGGTTCTGCGTCGAACTCCGGGTCACGGTGGGCGAATCGCTCACCCCGAGGCCGAACGGCCCGCCCTTGGACGACCCGCCCGAACACCCGGCCGCGAGCACCCCGCTCACGATCAGGGCCGTCGCCATCCCCACCTTGCGCACCATGGAACGCCCCCGCCTCCCGAAACCCCAGCGTCGAGGTCCATTCAAGCGGGTGGCGCGAACTCCCACACCCGAACCCGAGGGATTGCGCGATTCCCGGGAAAGTCACGGGGAGTTCCCCGGATCCGACCGGCGGGTTCGGCGGCCCGGCGGGGCCACGCGCGGAGCCGTGCTCTTGTTCCGGGGCGGGGGACTGTGTCATATATGTCTAGACCAATTGCTCCTCTGGTGATCGGTGGAGAGAGGCGTTGTGGCGCGACGGGTGGCACGGATCGGCTTGACCGGCTTGGTCGTTGCGCTGGCGGTGACCGGGTGTTCGGACGACGGGCGTGATACCACGCCGCCGCCGGTGCCCGTCGAGGTGAGCGCGCTCGCGTCGAGTTCGGTCTCGGTGCACGTGATGTGGCGGGCCGATCCGAGCGTGGCGGTGTTCGAGGTGTATCGCGGCGACGCCAAGGTGCTGGACGTCACCGGCGGGCGGCACATGGTGGACGTGGGCGGGCTGACGCCGGGGACCGCGTACACGTTCTCCGTGCGGGCCAAGGACAAGGCCGGGAACGTGTCGGCGGCGAGCCCGCAGGTGCCGGCCACCACGCCGTCCGTGGTCCAGGGCGAGCGGGTGCCGCCGACCGCGCCCGGGAACCTGCGCGGCCAGGCCCGGGGCAAGGACGGGGCGACGCTGACGTGGGCGGCCGCCACGGACGACGTGGGGGTGACCGCGTACGACGTGTGGCAGGCCGGCGTACGGGTGCACAGCGTCGCCGCGGATCGCACCACGGCGGTGGTCACCGGATTGCGCCCGGGCACCGAGTACGTGTTCACCGTCACCGCGCGCGACGCCGCCGACAACAAGTCGCCGGCGAGCAGCCCCGTCACGGTGGTCACCGAACAGGGCGCCGGGAACGGTCGCAACACCGCGCCGACCGACCTGCGCGCGATCCCGCGCACCGCGGCGGACGGCACCTATGTCGACCTGACCTGGACCCCGCCGGACGTGGACGGGGTGGTCGCGAGCTACGAGGTGTATCTGGACGGGCGGTTCCTGACCACGGTCCAGTGGGGCGCGGCGCCGCCGACGGAGACGGCGCGGTACAGCCTGCCGCTGGGCGATCAGCGGGCGGTCGGGCACGTGCTGAAGATCCGGGGCCAGTTGCCCGACGGGACGTGGGGCGAGTTCTCGGCCGACCTGACCGTCACCGACGCACCGCCCGGCGCCGCGACGCCGGGCGGGCCGTGAGCGCCGTGCGGGCCGGGCATCGGCGGGTACGGCGCGGCGGGTGCTCGGCTCAGCGGGACTTGGACGCCCGCAGACCGCGACCCGTCCTCGGGGCGCCGGTCGGGTTCTCCGGGACGGCCGGCATCGCCGATCGCGGCGGGCGACTCGTGCGGGTCTTGGCGACCGGGCCGATCTCCCGGGTGAGCCAGCCGCAGACGAGGTTGACCGCGTAGTTCAACTCGGCCTTGTCGAGCGGCCGGCCCTGGGGGATGCCGTGCACTTCCTCCAGGCAGCCCCGGCAGCAGGTGCCCGTGGCATGCTGCGCGACGAAGACCGGGTGGCCCCGGTACGGGGTCTGCCGGCCGTCCCTGCTCGGCTTGGCGGGGCCGATGCGCCGGGCGATCACGTCGTACGCGTACCAGCGCACGCCGGACTCGCCCAGCGTCATGGCGACGGTGCGTTCCCGGCCGGGAAGGTGGAACCGGGCACGGGAGGGAAGTTTGCCGATCGCGTCCAGGCGGGCATCGAGCGGCTCGGGCCTGGCGCCCTTGGAGGTCTTGGTCGTCATATCGCCTCCAACGGTAACCCGTCCGGCCCGGGCCGGGTGCTCGTCCGGCTCAGACCAGGTGCTTGTGGAAGATCGTGGTGGAGCGCAGCACACCCGAGGCGTCCGCCGCGTAGGACGGGATGGCGCCCGACTCGATCCAGCCGGCGCGTTTGTACAGGCGTTCCGCGCCGCTGCCGGTCTGGGTGTCCAGGGTGAGCAGGCTGCGGCCGGACGCGGCGGCGAACTGCTCGGCGGTGGACAGGAGTTCGCGGGCGATGCCGTTGCCCCTGGCGCGTCGGTGCACCAGCAGCTTGGAGATCGCGGCACGGTGCCGGCTGTTCGGCATGCCCGCGAAGCGGAGCTGGATGGTCCCGGTGACGCCCTCGGAATCCGAGGTCGCCCACACGATGATCCGGTTGTTGCGTATCTCGACCGCCTGCGTCGCCCACCACTCGGCGGCCGCGTCGATCGGCAGCGGGGAGAGGAAGCCGACCCCGGCCCCGTCGTCCACCGCGTCCACGAGCAGCGCGGCCAGACCGGGGGTGTACGTGACGAGATCGATCGCGGAGAGCCGGACGGGCGTTGTCATACAACCATTCTCCCGCGCCGTGCGATCGACGCCCGACCAACCCCGCGCCCGGTCGCCGGCGGTCGACGGTGGGTGTGGCGGGTGGGGCCGGGATGGCCGGTGCGGTCAGTGGGCCCCGTCGTAGGACTCCCGGTTGGCGAGCACCTCGTCCACGTGTGCCTCGGCCCAGTCCTGGACCGCCCGGTAGGTGGTGATCAGGCTTTCGCCGAGGGGGGTCAGCGTGTATTCGGTACGCGGCGGGACCTCGGCGAAGACCTCGCGGCGGATCAGCCCGTCGCGTTCGAGGTCGCGCAGGTTGGTGGTGAGCACCTTCGGGGTGATGCCCCGGACCCGCAGGCGCAGCTCGGTGAAGCGCAGGGTGCCGGCCGCCAGGTTGAGGATGATCAGCACGCTCCACCGCGAGCCGAGGCGGTCCAGGACGTGCCGGCTGCGGCAGTCCGGCGAGTCGGTCAGCAACCTCGCCGCGAGACCGGCCCCGTCACTGGTATCCACGAGGAAACAATAGCACTTCAAGGTGCTCGGTATCCGGGAGTAACAATTGGCCCGAGCTGCGGTGTTGGATGGGTGTCGTAGCTTTTCCGCTCCGAAGAACGAGGATTTCAACATGGCCAGGATCGCCCTGTTCGGCGCCAACGGCGGTATCGGTGTGCACATCCTTCGCGAGGCCCTGGGGCGCGGTCACCACGTCACGGCGGTGGTGCGCGATCCGGCCCGACTCGCCGGCGAGGAGCACGAGCGGCTGACGGTCGTCACCGGCGACGCGACCGACCCGGCGTCCGCGGCCTCGGTCGCGGCCGGGCACGACGCGCTGGTGAGCGCGATCGGCGGTGGCTACGTGGACGGCGCCGCGCACGCCGCGCTCGTGGTGGCCGCGGCGAAGTCGCTGACCGAGGGGCTGCGCTCGCTCGGCGACGCGGCGCCCGCGCTCGGCCTGTTCGTGGTCGGCGGCGCCGGCTCGCTGCGCACCCCCGACGGCGGCCGGGTGTGGGACGCCGAGGGCATCCCCGAGTTGGCGGTGCAGGTCATGCGCGGGCAGGGCGCGGCCCTCGACCACTACCGCACGGTGACCGACGTGACCTGGACCTACCTCTCCCCCGCCGCCGACATCGGCCCCGGCGAGCGCACCGGCTCCTACCGCACCGGCCGCGACGACCTGGTCGTGGACGCGGACGGGGTGAGCCGCATCTCGGTCGCCGACTACGCGGTGGCCCTGCTCGACGAGATCGAAACCCCCCAGCACACGGGCGAGCGCTTCACCGTGGCGTACTGAGCCCACGGCGCGGGCGCGGCCGTCGGGTCGACCGATGGCCGCGCCCGCGCCGTGGCCGGCCCCGTGTCAGCCGTTCGGTGGACAGGCGGTGTACGTCGGTCGGTCGTCCTGTCCGCCGGCCCCGGGGCGGCAGGCTGATGCATGTCAGCGAACGGGCCGGAACGGGCCGAAATCGGGGAGCCGGGAACCATGAGCATCGCCACCATCGCCTTCACGAAGAACACCACCGCCACCACCGTCGCCGACCCCGCCCCGGTCGAGGCCCCCAAGGGCCTGCCCGCGTGGTACTTCGCGATGGTGGGCGTGTCGGTCGGCGGCTGCGACGTGGCGCAGGGCTACCCGTCGCTGTGGGCGTACCTGATCCCGCTCGTGGTGGTGAACGTCGTCGTCTCGTTCACGGTGATGCGGGCGCGGATGAAGTTCTTCAAGGCGATGATGCGCAACAGCCACACCCGGATGCTCGCGCTGGCCCTGGTCGCCATCCGCTTCGGCCTGCGCCTGCTGATCCACCTGGTCGGCTTCGAACTCGCCGCGCAGACCGGCCACGTGGTCGTCGGCGTCGTGATGGGCCTGTTCGCCACGTTCGGCGCGATGACGGACCAGTGGCTGATCATCCGCGCCCTGAACCGCGCGAACGCGAAGACCGCCGCGCGGGTCGCCGGCTGACCTCAGTCCCGCTCCAGGAACCGGACTGGCCGGCCGAGCGGTTGATCCACACAGTGGGCCTGGCCCCCGCGGAGGTCGCGGCATTGGAGCTGCCGGAAGCCGTGGATCGGTGGACGGAGTTCTGTACCCGGCTCCGCGAGGCGTGATCGTGAAAGACGTGCCGCCGCCCGGCGCGGGCCCCTTTCGGGGCTCGGGCCGGGCGGCGGGATGGGGGAACGGGCATCAGACCAGGGCCGGTTCGCGGGTTGCGGTGGAGGTTTCCGAGGTGGGTTCGGTGGGCTGGTTCTCCCTTGCCCGCTTGGGGAGGAGGAAGCCCAGGGCGAAGGCGACCGCGGTCAGGGCGAGGGCCAGCAGGGTGGTGCGGCGGATCGCGTCGAGCGAGGAGCGGGTGTGGGTGTCCGCGCTCGCCTCGGCGACCGCGCCGGTCGCGGCCGGCGGCACCTGGAGGGTGCGGCAGCTCGCCGGGACGGTGTCCGGGTCGGTGGCGTTCTCCCGGTCGTCCAGGCAGGCCCGCAGGCCGGCCACGATCGTGTCCTGCGTCCCGGTCGGCACGCCCGCGACGCTCATTTCCGCGCGCAGCCTCGGCGCCGCCGACGTGTCGAAGTTGTGCGTGGCCTGCGCGCCGATCACCCCGAAGAACACCGTGCCCAGGACCGCGATGCCCAGCGAGGCGCCGAGTTGCTGCAGGGATTCCAGCGCACCGGATGCCGAGCCGACCTCGTGGTCCTCGACCTCACCCATGATGATGTCGAAGACGGGGACGAAGATCATGCCCATCCCGAGCCCGAACACCGCCAGCGGACCGAGCAGATCGCCGCTGCCCGGGCCCGTCTCGGCCTGCCTGAAGACCAGGTAGAGCCAGCCGGTCCCCGCCGCCATCACGGTCAGCCCGATGTGCAGGATGCGCCGACCGAGCTTGCCCATCACCACACCGCTGAACCCGGACCCCACGAACGCGCCGACCGCCCACGCGCCCATGGTCAGGCTCGCCCGGGTCGGCGTGTACCCGAGGCCCATCTGCAGGAACAGTCCGATCGCCATCGAGATGCCGACGATCGCGCCGAAGAACACCATCACGAACCCGACGCCCGAGGCGTACGACCGGCGCCGGAACACTCCGAGCCCGATCAGCGGCGTCCGACCGGACGCCTGCCGCCGCAGCTGGTACACCGCGAACCCGGCGAGCACCGGCAGCGACGCGCCGCACTCGATCAACGACCAGAGCGGCCAGCCCAGTTCGCGACCCTGCACCAGCGGGTGCACCAGCATGAAGGTGCCGACCCCGGCGAGCACCATGCCGACCACGTCCAGCCGCCCGCCGGACTCGCTCGGCGCCACCTTCGGCAACACCCGCCCACCGACGAACAGCGCGAAGGCGCCCAGCGGGAGGTTGATCAGGAAGATCATCCGCCACCCGGTGCCGAACACGTCGCCGTCCACGAGCACACCCGCGACGATCGGCCCGAGCACCGTGGACAACCCGATCGCCGGGCCGAACACCGCGAACGCCTTGCCGAGCTCGGCCGGCGGGAACAGGTCCCGGAGCAGCCCGAACGTCTGCGGGATCATCAGCGCCCCGAACAGCCCCTGAAGCACCCGCGCCATGATCAGCGTCTCCGGGGACCACGCCGCGGCGCAGGCCACCGACAGGGCCACGAAGCCGACCACGCCGACCATCAGCATGAGCTTGCGGCCGTACATGTCGCCGAGCCGCGCGCCGGTGAGCAGGCCCACCGCGAGGGCCAGCGTGTAGCCGGCCGCGATCCACTGGAGGCTGGAGTAGCCGCCGCCCAGGTCCCGGCGGATCGCCGGTGCCGCGACGCCCACCACGCTGGAGTCGAGCAGGTTCATCAAGGTGGCGGCGAGCACCACCAGGAGTCCGAGCCAGCGCTGCCGGGAGCCGACAACGGGCCGGGAGGACGGGGACGACGGGGTGGCGAGGGTCTGCTCGCCGCTGATTTCCGGGCTCTTTTCCACGTCTTCGACACTAGAGTGGAAACAGGCAAGGTTCGTTCCTGTATGGCGGCCTCGGAGCCGGCAGACTTCGGCTCATGCTGGAAACCTCCGCGCGCCTGTTGCGCATGCTCTCGCTGATGCAGACACGGCCCGACTGGACCGGCCCCGAACTCGCCGAACGGCTCGGGGTGAGCGGGCGGACGGTCCGCTACGACATCGAACGCCTGCGCAGTCTGGGCTATCCGGTCGACGCACGTCGAGGGGTGGTCGGCGGCTACCGGCTCGGCGCGGGCAAGGCGCTGCCACCCCTGCTGCTCGACGACGAGGAGGCGGTCAGCGTCGTGGTCGGTCTGCGGATCGCCGCGGGCAGCGTGGGGGACGGCATGGACGAGGCGATGGTGCGCGCGCTCGGCAAGCTCGACCAGGTGCTCCCGTCCCGGCTGCACCGCCGGGTGAAGGCGCTCCAGAAGTACACCGTGCCGGTGCGCGCCGCCGGCCCGGCGGTGGACATGGACGTGATGACCGTACTCGCCGGTGCCTGCCGCGACCACGAGCAACTGCGCTTCCGCTACAGCTCGCACGACGGCAAGGAGTCCTCGCGCCGGGTCGAGCCCTACCGCCTCGTGCACCGGATGGGCCGCTGGTACCTGGTCGCGTGGGACCTGGAGCGCGCGGACTGGCGCACCTTCCGACTGGACCGGATCACTCCGCGCCCGCCGCACGGACCGCGCTTCACCCCGCGCGAGTTGCCCGCCGACGGCGACGTGGCCGCCTTCGTCAACCAGGGCGTGCAGAACGCGCGCGGGCAGTTCCAGGCCCGGGTCCTGGTGCGCGCCCCGATCGGCACGGTCGCCGACCGGGTGCCGCCCGCCTTCGGCTCGTTCGCGGTGATCGACGACGAGACCTGCGTCTTCGAGACCACCGCCCCCAGCATCGAGAGCCTGGCCGTCTACATCAGCCTGCTCGACGCCGACTTCGAGATCCAGGACCCACCCGAACTCGTCGAATACGTCCAAACCCTGGCCCGCCGCTACACGGCAGCCACCCCAACCCCGCCCCCCGAGCCCGACCGCGAGCCCGAACCGGCCGAGGAAGCGTCCCGGGGCTGACACGACAACGCCCCCGCTCCCTTCGGCATGAGGGAAGCGGGGGCGTCGGTTCGGGTGGGTCAGACCGAGACCGGTTCGCGGTCCGGCGTCTTCTGGAGCGGGACGTGGGGCTTGGCCGGCTCGTCGGGGGCTTCCAGGTCGCGCGGGTTGTTGTACATCTCCAGGTCGAGCGTCTTCTCCCGGGCGGAGACCAGGATCGGCACGACCACCTGGCCGGCCACGTTCGTGGCGGTGCGCATCATGTCCAGGATCGGGTCGATCGCCAGGAGCAGGGCGACGCCGGCCAGCGGCAGGTTCACCGTGCTGAGCGTGAGGGTCAGCATGATGATCGCGCCGGTGAGACCGGCGGTGGCCGCCGAGCCGATCACCGAGACGAACGCGATCAGCAGGTATTCCTTGATGCCCAGGTTCACGCCGTAGACCTCGGCCACGAAGATCGCGGCGATCGCCGGGTAGACCGCGGCGCAACCGTCCATCTTGGTGGTGGCGCCGAACGGCACCGCGAAGGACGCGTAGTCCTTCGGCACGCCCAGGCGCTCGGTGACCTTCTGGGTGACCGGCATGGTGCCGACCGAGGAGCGCGAGACGAAGGCGAGCTGGATGGCCGGCCACGCGCCCTTGAAGTAGTTGAGCGGGTTGACCTTGCCGACCAGCCAGAGCAGCAGCGGGTAGACCACGAACATCACCAGCGCGCAACCGATGTAGATGTCGGCGGTGAACGTGCCCAGCGGCTTGATCAGGTCCCAGCCGTAGGTGGCGACCGAGGTGCCGATCAGGCCGAGCGTGCCCAGCGGGGACAGCTTGATGACCCACCACAGCGCCTTCTGGATGATCTCCAGAACCAGCTCGGCGCCCTTGACCAGCGGCTCGGCCTTGGCGCCGACCGACAGGATCGCGGAACCGAGCACGACCGCGAGGAACACGATCTGCAGGACCTTGACCTCGGAGAACGCGGTGACGATGTTGGTCGGGATGATGCCGGTGAGGAAGTCGAGCCAGTCGCCGTTGGTCTTCGGCGCCTTGCCCGGGTCGGCCGGCAGCTTGAAGCCGTCACCCGGGTTGGTGACCAGGCCGATGGTCAGGCCGATGGCGACCGCGATCAGCGACGTGATCAGGAACCACATCAGCGTGCGGGCGGCGAGCCGGGCCGCGTTGTTCACGTTGCGCAGGTTGACCACGCTGACCAGGATCGCGGTGAACACCAGCGGCGGTACGGCCAGCTTGAGCAGCTGGACGAAGATCGTGCCGATCTGGTCGAGCGTCTCGGTCAGCCACGAGACGCTGTACTCCTTGGCGATGAAGCCGAGGACCACACCGAGCACGAGGCCGGCGGCTATCTGCGCCCAAAAGGGCGTTCGCTTCAATGTCTTGAGGGAATCGACTGCTGATGACAAGGCAGGGCTCCTGAACGGGCACCGTGGGGGACGGAGAGTGGCGGTACGGAGCGGCCGTGAACCTGCGCATCAAAAGGCACCCGAGTGCCCGCAGGAAGAACTACGAGGAAGCGTTACTTCGCGCAGAACGGCCGCAAAAGGCCGACGTGCGGGCGGTCGGGACGACGAGCGTGAGGGCGTCGGCCCGACAGGGGCACGGCAGCGGTCAGCCGCAACACAGCGCGGTGGCGCAACGGCCCAGGTCGACATGACGACGTGACACGAGCGGGAAACCCACCGCACCGTGTGTCATCTGCGTGTCGCCTGCACCGATCATGAGGCGAGGATAGCGACAGCAAACCGATAAACGCAAAGAATTACGGAACGGACACCGGTGGACACCGAGGGACACCGCCGGCCACACCTCGCTTACCCGACGTCCCAGGGCACGACGCGCTCGACCCGTCCCGCACGCGCGGCGCCCCGCCGAGATCCGCCGGACAAAACCTAGGAGGCCTCCCGGGCGCGCGGTGAGATCGCGCCCGTCGCCTCGTCCTCGGCGCGGTTGTCCTCGGCGATCCGGTCCTTGGCCGCCTGCACCCGGTTGTACAGGGCCTCGGACATGGCCTCGCGCTGCGTGTTGAGGAACCGGTAGCTGATCACCGCCGACAGCCCCGCGGCGATGGCGATCGCGATGAAGACGTTGCCGCCGCCTTCCATGTCGAACAGGCTGAACACGCCCATGGCCGCCGCGAACAGCGCGGCGAAGATGCCGAGCCGGTAGAGCGAGTAACGCAGCGCGGGATTCGACATGGTCACCTTCGGTTCCACTGGCGGACGCGGTACGAGAGGCCGCGGGCGCGAACCCGGGCCGCCACCACCAGTCAAGCATCTCCCGTTTCGGACCCGGATCCCGGCCCCGAATCGGCGATCCTTTCGACGCGAGGCCCGTCCGGGTCAGGGACCCAGCCCGTTGATGCCGTCGAGGATCATCTCCTCCCAATAGCTGCCCGGCTCGGCCCAGGCGAGCGGGTCCACCGACGACAGCAGGTCGACCGCGATCGACTCCCACACGTCGTGGATGCCGATCCCGAACCGCTCGCCCTGCCGGTGCATCCGGCCGATCACCCACATCGTGAAGGCGAGTGTGGACAGGTCGGTGTCGAGCGTGTCGAGGAACGGCTCGTCGCCGCCGGTGTTCCAGCGCCGGACCACGCCGGTACGGCCGTCCACGAGCAGATCGCCGTCCTCGCTGACGTAGCCGAGCACCACCAGGTGCTCCGCGTCGGCCGGCGGCTCCGGCTCGTCGTCCCAGTCCGCCCGGCGCTCGGCGGCCAGCTCCGCCAGGGTCGGCAGCGGCTTGCCGTCGCTGCGCATGTCCAGATACGCCCATGCGTCGATCAGCCCGACGTCGAGCAGGAACCGTCGGGTCGGCTCGTGCGTGATCGCGGCCGGCAGTTGCCGCTCGTCGTAGCCGGAGAACTCGTTCTCGTAGACCAGGTCGAGCATCGCGGGCGTGATCCGCACCGCCAGGCCCTCTCCCGGGAGCGCCGCGCGGCGCAGTTGCCACAGCGCGAAGGAGGTGTGCCAGAACGAGTGCCCCGGGTTCAACTCGGGTTCGGTCTCGCCGAGCAGGTCGATCAGTTCCTCGGCGGTGCGCACCGGACCGCGGCCGGGGCGGATCGCCTCGGCCAGGGCGCAGTTGCGCACCAGCGTGGACACGTCGACGGACATCAGCGCCGGGTCGCCATAGCGCTCCTCGGCGTACACCCGGCCGGTCGCGCCGTCGAGCAGCACCGCCTGGTCGGCCGTGCGCAGCGAGCCGTAGGCGCCGAGCACGATGCGCCCGTCCCGGCCGGGGGCGGGCTCGGCGTCGGGCGCGAAGCCGATCAGCGCCGCCCGGCGGGGGAGGCCGACCTCGGCCAGGAAGCGCCGGGTGGGCTCGTGGGCGATCGCGGGCAGGTCGTACCGGACCACCTCGTCGGACCCGAACCACTCCTCGACGTCGCGCCGGGTGATCACGATCCGCAACGCGTCAGCCATACAGCAGTCCTCCCGCCTCGTCGTCGCGATACCAGCCGTGCACCCGGCCGTCGTCGGCGTCCACGAGCAGGTCGACGTCCGCACCCACGCCGCCGAGCCGCACCGGCGGCGCGTCGACCAATCCGACGTCGCGGAGAAGGCGCCGGGACGGCGCGTGGGAGTCGAGCACGTCGGGGATGTTCCCCGAGCCGATCGGCGCCACCCGCCCCGGACCGAGGTCACCGGCCGAGACCTCGTGCGTGAACCCCAGTCGCAACCCGTCCCGCCCGGCCGCCGGCGCATATGGCGGCGGCCCCACCGGCAGCGCGGCCTCGGCGAGGGGGCCGAACCGGCGCGGGAACGCCGCCGCGTCCGCGCGCACGCCGTCCCGCACCGCCCCGCTCCCCCGTCGCCGATCGGCCGGGGCCGCGTCGGTTCAGAGCTTCATCGGCTGCGGCGTGTCGCGCCGGGCCGGGTCCGGACCCTCGTACTCGCGCAGCGTCTCGTAGCGCGTGTTGCGCTCCACCGGGCGAAAGCCCGCGTCCCGGATCAGTTCGAGCAGGTCGTCGCGGGTCATCTTGTTCGGCGTGCCGAAGTCGTCGGCGTCGTGGGTGATCTTGTACTCCACCACCGAGCCGTCGAGGTCGTCCGCGCCGTGGTTGAGCGCGAGTTGCGCGGTGGCCAGGCCGTGCATCACCCAGAAGCACTTCACGTGCGGGACGTTGTCGAACATCAGCCGCGAGACCGCGAACACCTTCAGCGCCTCGGCGCCGGTGGCCATCGTGGTCCGGGCCTGGAGCCGGTTGCGGACGATGCCGTCCCTGCTGTCGTGGAAGTCGTGCTGGTAGCGCAGCGGGATGAAGACCTGGAAGCCGCCGGTCTCGTCCTGGAGTTCGCGCAGCCGGATCACGTGGTCGACCCGGTGCCTCGGCTCCTCGATGTGGCCGTAGAGCATCGTGCTGGGGGTCTTGAGGCCCTTCGAATGGGCGAGCCGGTGGATCCGCGACCAGTCCTCCCAGTGGGTGTCGTGGTCGACGATGTGCTGCCGGACCTCCCAGTCGAAGATCTCCGCGCCGCCGCCGGTCAGCGACTCCAGGCCCGCGTCCATCAACTCGTCGAGGATGTCCGAGGCGGACAGGCCGGAGATCTTCTCGAACCAGTGGATCTCGGTCGCGGTGAACGCCTTGAGCGCGACGTTCGGCAGCACCTCCTTGAGCGCGCTGAGCGACCTCGGGTAGTAGCGCCACGGCAGGGTCGGGTGCAGGCCGTTGACGATGTGCAGTTCGGTGATCCCGTCCGGCTCCATCTCCTTCGCGAGCCGCACGGCCTCCTCGATGCGCATCGTGTACGCGTCCTTCTCGCCCGGCTTGCGCTGGAACGAGCAGTAGGCGCACGACGCGTTGCACACGTTGGTCATGTTGAGGTGGCGGTTGACGTTGAAGTGCACCTTGTCGGCGTTCTTCACCGTCCGCACGTGGTGCGCGAGCCCGCCGAGCCACGCCAGGTCGTCGCTCGCGTAGAGCGCGATGCCGTCCTCACGGCTCAGGCGCTCCCCGGCGAAAACCTTGTCCTCGATCTCCCTGCGCAGGCCCGCGTCCATGCGTGAGTACTCCCTCTTGGTCTTCTTGTCCGCCGCTGCGCGGCTTGTACGAGGTTACGCCCGGCACCGGACGCGCCCGCTCAGGCCATCACCTCGGCGTAGAGCGCGGGGTCGACGTTGCCGCCGCTGACCACGGCGACGTGTTCGCGTCCGGCCGGGAGCACGTCCTGGCGGAAGAGGTAGGCAGCGGTGGCCACGGCACCGGCGGGTTCGGCGACCAGGCGGGCGCGCAGGCCCAGAAAGCGCATCGCCTCGCGGATCTGGTCCTCGGTGACGGTGACGATGTCGTCCACGTACGCCTGGATGTGCACGAACGGGAGCACGCCCACGGACGTGGTGCGCAGGCCGTCGGCGATGGTGCGGTAGGTCCGCGTGGTGGACCACGTGGTGCGCACGCCGGTACGGAAGGACTCGGCGGCGTCGGCGGCCAGTTCGGGCTCGACGCCGATCACCTTGGTGTGCGGGCTGGTCAGCTTGACCGCGGCGGCGATGCCGGAGATCAGGCCGCCGCCGCTGACCGGGACGAGCACGGTGTCGACGGTGGGCAGGTCCTCGGTGATCTCCAGGCCGGTGGTGCCCTGGCCGGCGATGATCCGCGCGTCGTCGTAGGGCGGTACGAACGCGTAGCCGTGCTCCTCGGCCAGCTCCACGGCGGCGGTGTCGCGCCGCTCCGGGGTGACGATCACCACTTCGGCGCCCAGCGCGTGGGTGGCGTCGATCTTGACGCGCGGGGTGGTGTCCGGCATCACGATCACCGCCTTGGCGCCGAACAGGCGGGCCGCGTAGGCCACCGCCTGCGCGTGGTTGCCGCTGGAGTGTGCGACGACCCCGCGCGAGCGTTCGGCGTCGGTCAGCGCCGCGATCGCGTTGTACGCGCCGCGGATCTTGAACGCGCCGATCGGCTGCAGGCTCTCCGGCTTGAGCCACAGCGGCCGGTCGACGTCGCCGTGCGGGGGCGGCAGCAGGGGGGTGCGTACGGCCGTGCCCGCGATGCGCTTTTGTGCGGCCCGGAGGTCTTCGAGTGTCACCGGATTCGTCATGTCCGCCACCCTACGAGGGCACCTCGACGAGCACTCGGATGCCGGTCGGGGTGCGCTATTCGGTGGGTTCGGGCAGCTCGGCGGCGCGGTACTCCCATTTGGTGGAGAGCACCACGGTGGTTCGGGTGCGGGCCACGCCGCGCGTGCCGGACAGGCGCCGGACCACGTTCTCCAGGCCCTCCATGTCCGAGACCCGGACCTTGAGCATGAAGGAGTCGTCGCCGGCGATGAACCAGCAGTCCTCGATCTCGTCCAGGTCGCGCAGTCGGCGGCTGACGTCGTCGTGGTCGGCCGCGTCGGAGAGCTGGATCCCGATCAGCGCGGTCACGCCCAGGCCGAGCGAGACCGGGTCGACGGAGGCGCGGTAGCCGGTGATCACGCCGGCCTGTTCGAGGCGGTTGATGCGATCGGTGACGCTCGGTCCGGACAGGCCCACCAGCCGGCCCAGCTCGGCGTACGAGGCCCGTCCGTTGCCGCGCAGCGCCTGGATCAGCTTGCGGTCGACGGCATCCATGTCCGTTTCCTCCAGGTATTCGATGGTGTCCACCGGGGGTCCGCCAGGGGACTACGACATGACGCAGGCACAAACCCTCGTCATGCCTGTAATTCATTGGACGGTTTCGATTCTAACCCTTAGAATCAAAGGCATCAGAAGCCACAAGCCTCTGATGACGATTCGTTGGGAGACGACACCGTGTACACCCTGGAGATGGCCCGCGCCCATATGCAGGAACTGCATGAGATCGCGGAACGCTCACGAGCCACCCAGCCGTCGAGCACGCTCAAGCGTGTGAAGCGCCTGGTCGGCCGCCGCAAGACCGCTCGCTGATCATCTCGGCAGATCCGGCACGACCCGCCAAGGCTCCCGTTCTCACGGGGGCCTTTTTGGTTGCGGATGCGGGAACGGCCGCGGTCGTCGGGTCGGGCTCATCCGGTCGCCTCGCGTCGGGCGCCGCCGAGTTCGCCGTCCCAGCGCCGGTACAGGTCGTGGTGGACGCCGAGCACGTCCAGCACCTTGCCCGCGACGAAGTCGACCAGGCGCTGTACGTCCCGCGCACCCGCGTAGAAGGCCGGCGAGGCCGGCAGGATCACCGCGCCGGCGTCGTCGAGGCGGACCAGGTGGCGCAGCGTGGTGCCGGTGAGCGGTGTCTCGCGCGGCACCACCACGAGTGGACGGCGCTCCTTGAGCGTGACGTCGGCGGCGCGCTGGAGCAGGTCCTTGGACAGGCCGATGGCGATGCCCGCGACCGAGGCGGTGCTGGCCGGGACCACGACCATGCCCTTGGCCGGGTACGAACCGCTCGCCGGCCCCGCGCCCAGGTCGCCTGCCGACCAGTAGCGGACCCGGTCGAGCGCGGCTTCGTCGAGCCCGGTCCACGCGGTGAGGTCGTCGCGCCAGTGCGCGTCCCGGAACGCGATGCCGGTCTCGTCGAGCAGGGTCAGCCGGGCGGCCCGGCTGACCACGAGGTCCACCGCCTCCCCGGCGTCCAGCAGCGCGCGCAGCACCGCGGCGGCGTACGGCGTACCCGAGGCCCCCGACACACCGACGAGCCACGGACGTCGTTCTCCCCTATTGCTGCGCTCCGCGTCCATGCCCCCATTGTCGCGTCGCGGGGTGGGCGACTCCCGCAGGGGAGGGGTGTGGCTCGGGTCGTTCGACCCGACGCGCCACCCGTGGCGCAATCGAGTGGACAAAGCTGCCTACCATGCGGGTAGGCATCCTTCGGAATGCCATCGATCGTTCCTCGACCGGGAGTTCAACTGTGCGTCCGATCCGGATATCCGCCGCGGCCCTGACCGTTCCGCTGGTCCTGCTCGCCGCCGGTTGTGGCGAGTCGTCCTCGAAAGACCCCTTCGAGTCCGTTGCCGCCGGCGGCAACGCGCTCGACCCGAAGGGTCCTTCGAACGAGGGCCTGAGCGTGGAGGCGTTGTCCAAGCAGGCCGAGAACGGTTACAAGGACCTCACGAACCTGCACATCGAGGGAACGGGGAAGGTCTACGACGCGCCGGTCGGCGTGGACCTGCGCATCGGCACCGAGAACCGGGCCGAGGGCAAGGTGACCGTCCAGGGCAAGGCGCTCGACCTGATCGCGGTCGACAAGGCGTTCTACGTCCGGCTCGCGCCCGGCACCATCCAGACCGTCGTCGACCTGGGCAAGCGGGCCGAGGCGGCATCCCCGTCCGGCAAGTCCGGTTCCTCCTCCCGCGGTGACAAGCAGTCGGGGGACCGATTCGACACGATGTTCACCGAGGCCGCCAAGCTGGTCGAGGGCAAATATGTCAAGTTCGGCGACACCGACGCGAGCAAGTTCGGCCAGGATCTGCTGAAGGGCGGCGGCACTCCGTCGCTCGACAACCTCTTCGGCTCGGACTCCGACTCGGATTCCGACTCGTCCGACCCGACCGACAAGCCGAAGCTGACCAAGGGCCCGATCACCGACATCAACGGGGTCAAGACGATCCCGCTGATCTCGAAGGACGAGGACGGCACCGTCTCCACGATCTACGTGGCGGCCAACGGCACGCCGTTCCCGGTGCGGGTGACCGCCGACGACAAGGGCGACGGCACCAACGAGGTGACCATCGACCTCAAGTACTCCAAGCTCTCCGGCGGCGTCTCGCCCAAGGCGCCCCCGGCCGGTGAGACGATCGACCTGAACGGCCTGCTGAAGTCCTTCGGCGGCGGCCTGTTCGGCGACGACAAGGCCGCCTGAGCCCCGACCCGTTCGACCCCGCGCGTTCCCGGCGCGGACACACGTCCTCGGCCGTCCCGCATCGCGCGGGGCGGCCGAGTCGCGTTCGGGGTCGGGAGCCGTACGCGGGCGCCCGTATGCGGGGCGCGAACTCGCGGGAATCGGCCGGATCGACGGCCCACGATTCGCTGGTCCGGCGGCCGATATTTGATCTCCATTCGCGATCTTGGCCACCGATCCATTTGCCTTCACCCGGTCGGGTGCTAATCGCCCGTCGCTCTCGCATGATCTTGTCGGAGTGGTTGACATTCGCCCTCCGACCTCACCATGCTGACAAGCGCGGCCGAATGTTCGGAGGTCGGACGCATGGGCGAGCCGCTCGAGTCGAGCCGCGAAATGTCCGGCAAAATCGAGGAAAGAAGAATCGCCGGTGCCGAATACGAACGTCGAAGAGACGGTTTTCGACCGCCTGGGGGATCTGCCGCAGGTGGCCGCTCTCGTCGACTGGACGCTGCTCGAACTCGACAAGAAATCGGATTCGATCCACCTTTCCTTCACCGCCCTGCCCGAGTTCACCAACCCGGCCGGCAACGTGCACGGCGGGTTCATTGTCGCCATGCTCGACGAGTGCATGGGTTCGGCCATCGTCGGTCTCACCGACGCGGAGTTCATGCCGGTTACCGTCTCCCTGTCCACCGACTTCGTGAAACCGATTTCCGTGGGTCGGCTCCTGGGTACGGGGCACATCACGTCGCGGGGCAACAGCTCCGCCTTTCTGGAGGCCAGGTTGACCGATACCGAGGGCCGGATCCTGGCCCGGGCGATCGGCACCTACCGGCTGCTCCCGTTCCCGAAGCCGCCGCCGAAAACCCGTTGATCGCCGGGTCGCCCGGCCGCCGTTCGCGCTGCCGACCCGGCTCTCGCTTCCGCTCCTTTCCCGCTTCCTTTCCCGTTCCCGCTTCCTTTCCCGTTTCCGTTTCCGCTCTCGGTTCCCGCTCCCGGTTCCGCTTTTCGTCATCGCTCTCGCACCGCGGTCGAACCCCGCCTCGGCCGGATTGTCGCCACCACCGTCCGTCAGCCCGCCGGAACGAATGGAGCACCGATCATGAGCAACTTCGACGACCTGCTCGCCGCGACGGAAGAGGACTACAAGGCCTCGATCGAAAAGAACGGGCTGATCGAGCTCGTACTCGGGGGCGCGATGAAACGCGAGCATTACGTGAGCTACCTGCGCGAGACGTACCACATGGTGCGACACACCTCGCGGATGTTGTCGCTGGCCGGCGCGCGGCTCGGCGACGACTACCGGGGTCTGCGCGACTGGTTCTTCGAGCAGGTCCAGGAAGAGAACAATCACGACCAATTCTGTATGAACGACCTGCGGAACCTGGGTGAGGACGTGGCACGGGTGCTCGCCGTGCCGCCGAAGCCCGGGTCCTGGGGACTGGTCTCGCAGAACTACTACATGGCCACCTACGGCAACCCCGTGGGCATCCTCGGCGTGGCCAGTCTGACCGAGGGCCTCGGCGCGGAACTGGGCAAGGTCATGGCGCAGGTGCTCCGGGACCAGTACGGCCTCGAACGCAACCAGGTGACATTCATCAAGAGCCACGGCGGGTTCGACGCCAAGCACATCGAGGACGTGAAGCGCGCCGTCAACGAGTTGTTGGTGAAGGAATCCGACATGGCCGACGTCATCCAGGGCAGGAGGATGACGATCCATTACTACAGTCGGATGTTCGACGATGTGCTGACCACTCCCATCCCGTCCTAGAGTCGAGGATCCGACGGGATGAGGAGCGTACGGGAAGAGCTGCGGCCCGAGGACGACGGTATTCCGACCGACCACGCGATGGCGACCTCACCGGTGGCGTTCGTGGCCGCGCCGAAGGACGAATCCGTCCTGGCCGAGGTGCGCAAGTACCAGACGTGCATGATCACCGAGACCCAGGAACGCGAAGAATACCGCGACTTCCTGGAGAAAGCGCTCAGGCCGCTCGGCATCTATCGCGAGAAGTTCCTCCCCGGAGTGGCGTCGAGTTGTTACAAGGTCACCTTCGACGGCCGAATGGCGGCCATCTTCAGGTTGACCCCGGCCGCGCCCGATTCGATCTATCACGAGGTGATACCGGGAGCCGCAGGCCGGCGGATCATCGAGGTCAACAATGTCGCGATCGAACATTCCTTCAAGGGCGACCTCCTGCTCGGCATCATCATGCGCAACTGTGCGCTGCTCTCGCACGCCAAGGGCTTCGACTACGTCGCCGGGCTGATTCGGCACGAGATCCTGCCCATGTTCGTGGACTTCGGGACGATTCCGGTGCGTCACGCGCCCCTGCATCTTCTGGGCGACGAGGCCATCTGCGACTACGTGACCTACTTCATGACCGACCGGAAAGAACACGTCGATTACGCGGTCTCCCGGAGCTACCACTATTTCCATCGAAAGGTCACCATGAAGCAAATCGCCGCCGACGTGGCCGAATCGACGTTGTGTCCGACCGATGCGCTCCGCGGCTGACGCCGTGGGCGGGGACGGGCGAAAACCGCCGCCCTCGGCCCGGCTCTCCGCGATGATCGTGCAGGTGCTGGCCGGCAAGGCGGTCCACGCGGCGGCCGAGTTGGGCATCCCCGACCTGCTCGCCGGAGGGCCGCGGAGCAGCGCCGAGTTGGCCGAACGGATCGGTGCGCACGGGCCGTCCCTGCACCGCCTGTTGCTGGCCTTGGCCGGGATGGGGGTGCTGACCCCGGTCGGCGCGGACCGCTTCGAGCTGGCCGAGCTGGGACAACCGCTGCGCACCGACGCGCCGGACTCGATCCGCGGCTTGATGCGGATGATGTGCGGGCCCGAAGTCTGGCGGAGCTGGGGCGAGTTGGTCGCGGGGGTGCGTACCGGCGAGCCGCCGTGGGAGCTGGCCCACGGCATGGGGTGGACCGAGTACTACGCGGCCCATCCCGACGCCGCCGAGACGTTCAACCTGGCCATGGCCGAGCACACCCGCGACGTGGCGCCCGAGGCGCTCGCCGCCGCCGACCTGGGGCGGTTTCGTACCGTGGTCGACCTCGGCGGCGGCGACGGCACCCTCCTCGCGCACGTGTTGCGGGCCCATCCCGAGGTCGAGGGTGTGGTGTTCGACGTGCCCACCGGTCTGGCCGCCACCGCCGACACACTCGCCGCCGCCGGGGTGGCGGCCCGGGCGCGGGTGGTGAGCGGGGACTTCTTCGCCGCGGTGCCCTCGGGCTGCGACGCCTATCTGCTCAAGCAGATCCTGCACGACTGGGACGACAAGGAAGCAGGCGCCATCCTGCGCAACATCCGCGCGGTGATCCCCCCGGCGGGCCGGCTGTTCCTGCTGGAGCGCGCGCTGCCCGAGACGGTCACCCCCGGCAGCCGGTCCGAGGCCGCCGCACTCCTGCTGGACCTGCACATGCTGGTCGCCACCGGCGGCCGCGAGCGTACCGAGGAGGAGTTTCGGCGCCTGTTGCACGCGACGGGCTTCGCGACGACCCGGATCACCGCACTCCCCCGCTTCGACTTCCGGGTGATCGAAGCGACGCCGGCCTGAGAAGGGGTATCGATCATGTCCCGCACGATTGACCCGACCGGCGTCGACGGCGGCTCCGTCGACGGCAGGCCCGGTGGCGGCAGGCCCGTCTGCGGCAGGCCCGTCGACGGTGCCGCGATCCTGGCCAACGCCCGGGCCGTGGCCCCGGTGCTGCGCGAGGAGGCCGACGCGAACGAGCGGGGTCGCCGGCTGACCCCCCGGGCCGTCGACGCGCTGCGCTCGACCGGGGTGTTCCGCATGCCGATGCCCCGGGCGTGGGGCGGGCCCGAGGTGGACATCCGTACCCAGACCCGGATCGTGGAGGAGTTGTCCGCGGCCGACGGGGCGGCCGGGTGGTGCGCCATGATCGGCTCGGACGGCGGCTACTACAGCTCCGCGCTGGACGACGCCGTGGGCCGCAAGCTCTACCCCGACCTGGATGCGGTCACCGCGGGCTGGATCGTGCCGGCGGGTCGGCTCCACCGCGTCGAGGGCGGCTATCGCCTGACCGGCCGCTGGCAGTTCGGCAGCGGCTGCACCCACGCCGACGTGATCATCGGCGGCGCGATCGTGTACGAGGACGGCGCCCCCGCGCACACCGACGACGGCCGGCCCGAGACCCGGGTCGCCCTCCTGCGCGCCGAGCGGTTCGAGATCCTGGACACCTGGTACACCACCGGCCTGGCGGGCAGCGGCAGCCACGACTACCGGATCGACGACGTATTCGTCCCGGCCGAGCAGACCTTCCGCTTCCGCGACCTGCGCGAACGCCGCCGCGAGGGGGTCCTGTACGCCTGGCCGGGCATGTTCTTCGCCAACCTCCCCGGCGTGCCGCTCGGCATCGCCCGGGCGGCGCTGGAAGCGGCCGAGGACCTGCTGGCGGACAAGATCGCGGTGCCCGAGATGCGCCCGGCCCGGGAGGACCCCCGGGTCCGGACCGGCGTCGCCCAGGCGCACGCGATGGTCGGCGCGGCGCGCAGCCATCTGTACGACGTGCTGGGCGAGTTGTGGTCGGCGCTGGAGCAGGGCGCCGAACCGTCGTTGCGGCTGCGCGCGGCCCTGGTCGGCGGCTACATGCACACCATCCGGACCTGCCGCGACGCCGCCGGCGTGTTGTCCGACGCGGTCGGCAGCGCCTCGATCTACCGTGGTTGCCCGATCGAGCGCCACCTGCGCGACCTCACCACGATCAGTCAGCACCTGATGGGCCAGCCCAAGATTCTGGAGATGGCGGGCGCGATGTGGCTGGGCGTCGAACGGGCCCTGACCAGGAACCCCCTGGCGGCGGAGGGGTTGATCTGACCGTGGACCCGACCGATCCGACCACCGATCCGACCACGAAGGGACTGTCGTGACGTCGTTCCCGCTCTACTCCACCCCGGTGTCCGCCGACACCTGGAACGTGCCGATGGCCGGGTCCGCCCGCTTCTCCTGGGAATACGACGGAGGTCGGGAGCGGCTGCTCGCGCTGTACCAAAAGGGCAAGGACAAGCAGTGGGACGCCCGGGACCGGATCGACTGGGACCTGGAGATCGACCCGATCAACGTGGCCGGCCTGCCCGACGAGTTCAACCCGCTGCACGGCTCCGACCTGTGGGGCCGGATGTCGCAGCGCGACCGCGACGAGGTGGACCGCCACCAGGGCTCCTGGCTGTTCAGCCAGTTCCTGCACGGAGAGCAGGGCGCGCTGACCGTCTCCGCCCGGATCGTGCAGTCGGTGCCGGACATGGACTCCAAGTTCTACGCCGCGACGCAGACCATGGACGAGGCGCGGCACGTGGAGCTGTTCGGCCGCTTCGTGCACGAGAAGATCGGCATGTACTACCCGGTCAACCAGGACCTGGCCAAGCTGCTGGCCGAGTCGCTGGAGGACAGCCGCTGGGACCTGCCCTACCTCGGCATGCAGGTACTGATCGAGGGCCTCGCGCTCGCGGCCTTCGGCCTGTACCGGGACCTGGCCACCGCGCCGCTGGTCAAGCACCTCCTCGCCTACGTGATGCAGGACGAGGCCCGACACGTGGCGTTCGGCCGCCTCGCGCTCAAGGACTACTACCGCGAACTGACCGACCGGGAGCGGGCCGAGCGCGAGGAGTTCGTGATCGAGGGCAGCCTGCTGATGCGCGACCGCTTCACCGGCCGCGAGGTGTTCGAGACGCTGGACATGCCGGTCGACGAGTGCATGGAGTGCGTCGAGTCGTCGGAGATGTTCCACCTCTACCGCTCCCACCTGTTCAGCCGCATCGTGCCGGTGGTCCGCGACATCGGCCTGTGGGGCGACGGCGTCCGCTCCGCCTACGAGTCCATGGGCGTCCTTGACCACGCCAAGTCCGACCTCCTGGCCCTGATGCGCCAGGACGAGGAAATCGCCGACCAATACGACAAAGCCCGAGCCGCCACCGAACTCGCCACCCGCAAGGCAGAGATCGACGCGGCAATGGAACTGGGCACGGAGTAGCGGCGGGCACGTGCTCGAGCCGCTGCAGGCGAGCCCGCATTTTCGCGACGGCCTCGGTAACCTTGATCGACCGGATGCCCTCGGCGGTGACCAGGAAATCGTTCCAGGTCGTCAGCGCGGCGTCGATGTCGTCTCGGCGGCCGTGGCCTTGCGCCGCGGAACGCCACCGCGACGCGACACGACTTTCGCCCGACGGGCTGCCGAGCACCTGACCGGTCGACCGGCGGCGGCCACGACGCGAGCAGCCATCCGGGACCTGCTCGGGCCGGCCGGCTCATCACGTCGCTCCGCGCCGACGTGCATCGGTGGTAGCCGGCCGGAAAGCCATGCCCGATGTGTCTTGTCAGTGCCCGCAAGCTCATGGGGCCTGTCGTGCGGTCGGTGGATTGGCCACGCTCGCCGAGCAACTCGAACACCTCCTCGACCTTGCCGCGCGCTTCGAGTCGGTGCGGATCCAGGTCCTGCCCTCCAGTTCTCCCGTAGCGTCTTCGATTCCGCTCTATCTGTTGGAATCCTCGCCCGGCAAGATGGTGGCCTGGATCGACATGCGATCAGGGTCGGCCCTGGTGACCGGCCCCGACGATACGGCCGAACTGCGGGTGCTGTTCGAGCGTTTGGAGGGGGCGGCGCTCGACCCGGCTGCCTCGCTCGAGTTGATCGACAGGAAGAGGCGGGAAGCATGCACGGCGATCGAGACGAGCCTGTGAAGTGGCGGAAGTCCTCCTACACCGAGGGGGAGAGCTGCGTCGAGGTGGCCACCTTCGACGACCGGGCGATGGGCGTACGCGACAGCAAGCTGGCGGCGTCCCCTGTCATTCCACTGCGCGCCCGCGCGTGGGCGGCCCTGGTCGCGGAGCTGCGCGAATAGCCGCCTGCCAGAGGACTTCACCTGGATGCCGGACGGCGGGCCTCCGTCACGTGGGCATCCGAGATTGCGGCGCCTTCCCCGTGCCACCGACCGCAAGGAATTCCGAGGGCACGCCACCGCCGGCGCGATCCTGACCGACGCCGCCGGCAGGTCCTGTTCGTCCGCCACCTCGCCCTCGACGCGTGGCTCCTTCCCGGTGGTCATCCGGAGCCCACCGGCACCACCCTGATCGGTGCGGCCATGCGGGAGCTCGCCGAGGAGACGGGTATCCGTTTCGATCTCGTCGTTCCGCTCCGGGACGATCCTGTGCACATCGACATCCACTCCATCCCCGCCAACGCGGGCAAGGGCGAGGACGACGAGGTCGCCGACGCCGCGTGGCGGTACCGAAAGCATCACCGACGTACGCCTTCGCGACCGAGTAACCGCCATCCGCCGCTGAACGACGATGGTGAAGGTCATCGGCCGACATGGGCCGGTGACCTTCACCATCGTCCCCTTGCCCCATAACGAGCCCGCCGGGTGTGGGTCAGCGGGCGCTGCGGATCAGGCGGCCGGGGCGGGCGCCGGTGTCTTGGCCGTTGCGGCGGGTGATCTGGCCGGCGACGATCGTGGCCAGGTAGCCCGTGGCCTGCTGGAGCATGCGGCCGCCGCCGGCGGGGAGGTCGTGGACCATGCGGGGGCGGTGCAGGGTGAGGGTGTCCGGGTCGATCACGTTCAGGTCGGCGCGTTTGCCCTCGGCGATCACGCCCCGGTCGGTCAGGCCGTACAGCGCGGCGGTGTCCATCGTCTGCTTGCGGACGAGGAACTCCAGCGGCAGCCGTCTCGGCCGGGATCGCCGCCTCGACCTTGGGCCGGGCCAACTCGGCCGTGAGCTTCCCGTGGTCCGGTCGGCCGCGTCGTGCGGATGGCACGCCCGCGGTGCTCCTGGGGTGGCTGTGGTCCGGGGCGGTGTTGCGGTGGCCGGATGGTGGGCTACGGGCGCAGGCCGCGGATGCCGAGGTCCAGCAGGGCGCAGACGAACAGGGCGATGCCGATGAAGCCGTTCGTGGTGAAGAAGGCTCGGTTGAGTTTGCTCAGGTCGTCCGGCTTGAGCAGGCTGTGTTCGTAGACGAAGGCCGCCGCCACGATCAGCAGGCCCAGCCACCAGAAGAAGCCCGCGCCGGTGAGGGCGCCGAACCAGACGAGCAGCAGCGTGGTTCCCACGTGGCTGATCTTGGAGGCGTTCAGCGCGGCGGCGATGCCCCACTTGGCCGGCACGCTCTTGACGCCGTGCGCGCGGTCGGCGGCGACGTCCTGGCAGCCGAAGATCAGGTCGAAGCCGCCGATCCAGGTGCCCACCGCCAGGCCCAGGACCACCGCCTCCCACGACCACGAGCCGGTGATCGCCAACCACGCGCCGACCGGGCCGATCGCCTGCGCGATGCCCAGGATCGCGTGGGGGACGTTGGTGAAGCGTTTGCCGTACGGATAGATCACCATCGGGATCACCGCCACCGGCGCGAGCGCCAGGCACAGCGGGTTCAGCAGCGCGGCGGCCAGCAGGTAGAAGAACAGCGCGACCAGTGCGCCGATCCACGCGGTGCGTACCGAGACCGCGCCGGTGACCAACTCCCGCGTGGCGGTGCGCGGATTGCGCGCGTCGATCTCCCGGTCGATGATCCGGTTGCAGGCCATCGCGAACGTGCGCAGCCCGACCATCGCCACGGTGACCAGGAAAAGCTCCCAGTAGTGCAGGCGTTCGTTGGTCTCGTACATCGCGGTGAAGGCCGCGATGTACGCGAACGGCAACGCGAACACCGAGTGCTCGATCAGCACCAGACGCAGGAACGCCTTGACCCGGCCGACCTCCGACGGTGCTCCGGGAGCGGGTAGAGCAGCGGACGTCACAGCCCGTATTCCTTCCATCGGCGGGTCACCTTGGCGGCGGTCTCCGGATCCGACACGACCATCTCCGGCCAGCCGCCGTCGCGGGTGTAGCCCTCCTCGGGCAGCTTGCGGGTCGCGTCGATGCCCGCCTTGCCGCCCCAGAACTGTTGGTAGGACGCGTGGTCGAGATGGTCCACGGGCCCCTCGACCAGCATCAGGTCGCGCGCGTAGTCGGTGTTGCCGAAAGCCCGCCAGGCAACCTCGTGATAGTCGTGCACGTCGCAGTCGGCGTCCACCACCACGATCAGCTTGGTCAGCGACATCATGTGCGCGCCCCAGATGGCGCTCATCACCTTTTGCGCGTGCTTGGGGTACTTCTTGTCGATCGAGACGATCGCGCAGTTGTGGAAGCCGCCCGCCTCGGGCAGGTCGTAGTCCACGATGTCCGGCACGATGATCTTGAGCAGCGGCAGGAAGAACCGCTCGGTCGCCTTGCCCAGCGGCCCGTCCTCGGTCGGCGGCCGGCCCACCACGATCGACTGGAGCAGGGGCTTCTCGCGCATCGTCACGCAGTCGATGGTCAGTGCCGGGAACGGCTCCTGCGGCGTGTAGAAGCCGGTGTGGTCGCCGAACGGGCCCTCGGGCAACATCTCGCCCGGGGTCAACCAGCCTTCGAGCACCACCTCGGCCTCGGCCGGGACCTGGAGCGGCACGCTCACGCAGTCGACCATCTCGATCCGCTTGCCGCCGATGAAGCCGGCGAACAGGTATTCGTCGATGTCCCCGGGCAGCGGCGCGGTGGACGCGTACGTCACCGCCGGCGGACACCCGAACGCGATCGCCACCGGCAGCCGCTCACCGCGCTTGGCGGCCACCTGGTAGTGGTTGCGGCTGTCCTTGTGGATCTGCCAGTGCATCCCGATGGTGCGCTTGTCGTGCCGCTGGAGGCGGTACAGGCCCAGGTTGCGCACGCCCGTGTCCGGGTCCTTGGTGTGGGTCAGGCCCAGGTTGTAGAACGAGCCGCCGTCCTCGGGCCAGGTGAACAGCGCCGGGATGGTGTCCAGGTCGACCTCGTCGCCCTTGTACACCACCTGCTGGCACGGCGCGTCCTTGATCTTCTTCGGCGGGATGTGCGCGACCGCGCCGAGCTTGCCGAACGCCTCGCGGATCCCGCCGAAACCCTGCGGCAGTTCGGGCTTGAGCAGGCCGCCGATCTTCTCCGACAACTCGTCGTAGCTCTTCAGCCCGAGCGCCATCAGCATGCGCTCGTCGGTGCCGTAGACGTTCATCGCCAGCGGCATCGAACTGCCCTTGACGTTCTCGAAGAGCAGCGCCGGGCCCTTGGCCTTGTTCACCCGATCGGTGATCTCGCCGACCTCGAGATGCGGATCGACCTCGGCGCGCACGCGCTTGAGGTCACCGCGCTTCTCCAGTGCCTTCAGGAAAGCGCGCAAGGTCCCGTATGCCATGCGTGCCAGTATCCGATACGGACTCGCCGGACCCGCACGCGCACCCGCCCCCTCGGGCTACGTTGGTGCCTTCGTGCCGGGCAGGGACGGGCAGGGACGGGCAGGGAGGGGTACATGCTCACGGTCGCTTCGGAATTGCGTTCGGTGGTCGTTCACGCCGTCGGGGCGGTATGCGTACGAAATTGCGAGGTGGACCTGCCGGCGGAGGCGTCGGGGCCGGTACGGGTGCGGATCACCGGTTTCCCGTTGACCGCGTACGGCGACCGGTTGCGGGCGCGGGTGGTCGCGGGTGGTGCCGGCGTACGGGTCACGGATGTGCGGCCCGCGGTCGACGTCGAGGTGGTCGACGACGCGGATCTGCCGGACGTCCTGCGGGACCTGGAGGCCGCCGAGTCGCGGCTGCGGGCGCTGCGCGAGCGACGCGCCCGTCTCGACGCGGAACTGGGCCGGATCGCCGGCCTGGAGCCGGTGTCGCCGCCCGTGCGCCGCGGCGACCCGCCGCGCACCGCGCCGGTGTCCGCGCTGCTCGAGTTGGCCGCGTTCGCGGACGAGCGGTCGGCGGCGCTGCACGAGCGGATCACCGCCTGCGACGCGGAGATCCGCGAGGCGATGCGCGACGTGGACGTGTACCGGTTCCGGCTCAACGCCGGGTCCGGCGCCGAGCGGACCGAGCGGGCCCAGGCGTCCGGGACCGCCGTGGTCACCCTGGAGCACACCGGCGGGGCCGGCCCGGTCGAACTCGCGGTGGAGTACCACGTGCCCGGCGCGCGCTGGGCGCCGATGTACCAACTGCGCCTGGACGAGGCGATGACCGGCGGCACGCTGGTGATGCGGGCCTGCGTCGCGCAGCGCACCGGCGAGGACTGGTCCGACGTCCGGCTCGGGCTGTCCACCGCCGACCTGGCCCGCGGCGCCGACCTGCCCGAGCTCAAGTCGCTGCGGCTGGGCCGGCGGCAGAGCGCGCCCGCGCACGCGGGGTGGCGCGAGCCGCCGACCGGGCTGGCCGACCTGTTCGCGGGGTACGACGCGAGCCGGGCCGAGCGGGCGCGATCGAGCCGGCCCGGGCCCGGGGCGGCGGCCGGCGCGGTGGAGATGGCCGTGGCGAGCGAAACGATGGACGACGAGGACCGGATCGTGTACCGGGCCGCCCCGCCGCCCGCCCCGGTGACCGCGGCCCCGGCACCCCTGGCCGCGCCGATGGCACCCGGCGGCTACGGCGGCCCGCCCCCGCCCGCCGCCGCCCGCCCCGCCCCGCGCAGCCGCTTCCGCCGCGGTGCCTCGGCCGAGGCGGCCGGGGGCGACGCGTACGGAGGCGACACGTACGGGGGCGCCGGCTTCGCCGCGTTCCAGGAGTCCGGTTTCGCCCCCGAGGCCGACGCGCGCTTCGTCGACACCGACGAGGACCCGTCGGTCCCGACCGAGCCGGGCGCCGACCTGCTCGACTACGCCGCGCTCGAACTGCGCGGCGCCGACGACGAACCGCAGGCCCGGGGCCGGTTGCGCGCCGCGGCGTCCGAACCCGGGGGCGTGGCGGCGGAGTACCGCCGGCGCGCCGACGAGGTCACCCGGCTCACCCTGCCCGAGCACGCGCTCGCGCCGCGCGACGCGGCCGGGTCGTACGACTACCGCTTCGACACCGCGGCCCCGGCCGAGGTGGCCGCGGACGGCGCGTGGCACACCATCCCGGTGTGCGAGATCGAGATCGGCCTCGACCCCGAGTTCGTCTGTGTGCCCGCCCTGGACGACGCGGTGTTCGGCACCGTCGTACTCGCCAACGCCTCCCCCCACGCGCTGCTCGCGGGGCCGGCCGACGTGTCGGTGGCGGGCGAATTCCTGATGACCGTGCCGCTGCCGACGCTGGCGCCGGGTGCGCGCGAGCGGGTCGGGGTGGGCGTGGTGGAGAGCGTGCAGGTCTCGCGCAACGCGCACATGCGCGAGTCGACCGCGGGTCTTCGCGGCGGCACCGTCGTGCTCGACCACCGCATCGAGGTGGAGGCGGTCAACCACCTCGCCCGCCCGATCCGGCTCGACATCCTGGAGCGGGTCCCGGTCACCGACGACAAGGACGTGCGGATCGAGGAGCACGACGGCGCCCCGCGCTGGGTCGAGGACACCGAGCTGCGCGACGGACGCCACGTCGCGGGCGCGCGGGTGTGGCACGTCGAGCTCGCCCCGGGCGAGCGCAAGGACCTGACCGGCGGCTACGAGATCCGGATCCCGGCGGCGAAGGCCGTGGTCGGCGGCAACAGGAGGGTTTGAGATGACGCAGCCGATGGCTCGGCCGACGACGCAACCGACGGCTCGGTCGACACGCACGCAGGGCACGCCGGCCGATCCCAAGCCGCAGACGCTGCCGATCACCGCGGTGACCTGCCTGGAGGACCGGGCCCAGGTGACCCGGTCCGGCCGGCTCGGCCTGACCGAGGGGGTACAGCGGGTCCTGATCGGGCCGGTGACCCCCCTCGCGGTGGACCGGTCGCTGCGCGCCGAGGTGGTCGCCGACGACGGCACCGCGACCGCGATCGACGCACGGGTGGTACGCACGTACACCCCCGAACCCGCGAACGGTCCGGGTCCGGACGCATCCGAACTGCGCCGACTGGTCCACGAGTTGCATACCAAGGACATCGAACTGACCCGGCGCGAGGAGCGGTTGCGCGGCCGACTCGCGCTGATCACGCAGGCCGAACACGAGTTGCGCCGCGAGATCGTCGAGCACACCGGCTACGGAAGCACCGATCCGCAGCGCTGGGCCGGCGAACTCGACCGGCTCTCCGCCGAGGCCGAACTGCGGTTTGCCGACCTGCACACGTTGACCGAGGAGAAGAGCGCGCTGGTCCGCCGGTCGCGCGACGCGCAGGCGGCTCTCGACCTCGCCGAGCGGGCGCCGGAGGAGCTGACCGCGACCGTCGAGGTGGTGATCGACGCGGAGCGGGCGGGTTCGGCCGAGCTGCGCGTGACGCACCTGGTGCCCTGCGCGCTGTGGCGACCGGCCTACCGCGCGACGCTGGCTCCCGACCGTCGCTCGATCGAGCTGGAGTGCGACGCCATGGTCTGGCAGCGCACCGGCGAGGACTGGTCCGGGATCGCACTGTCCCTGTCCACCGCGCGGCCGACCCTTGCCGCACGGCCGCCGAGCCTGGTCGAGGACCGGCTCACCCTGCGCGAGCGCACCCAGGAGGAGAAGAAGCAGGTCGAGGTGGACCTGCGCGAGGAGGACATCGCCGCGGTCGGCAAGGTCGCGGCCGCCCCCTCGGGCACCGCCGAATTGCCCGGCGTGGACGACGGCGGCGAGGTCCGGGTACTGGCCGCGCCCGGGCCGGTGGACGTGCCCGGCGACGGCCGGCCGCACCGGGTCCGGCTGACCACCTTCTCCGCCGACTGCGCGCCCGAGGCCGCGTGCGCGCCGGAGTTGTCGGAGTACGTGAGCCAGGTCGTGCGGTTCGCCAACGACGCGGGGCACGTGCTGCTCGCGGGCCCGGTGGAGTTGGTGCGCGGCAGCGGCTACGTCGGCCGCGGGCGGCTCGACTTCGCCGCGCCGGGCGAGGAGGTGCGGTTGCCCTTCGGGAGCGAGGACGACTTCCGGGTGGTCCGCGAGGTCACCGAGTCGCGCACCACGGCGGCGCTCACCGGGCGCACGGTGATCACCCGTACCGTGACCGTCTTCGTCTCGCACATCGCGGCGCCGGGAGCCGAGGCGCCCGGGACGGTGGTGCTGCGCGAGCGGGTGCCGGTGTCGGAGGTGTCGGCGGTCGAGGTCAAGGTGCGCCGCGACCTGTCGGAGCCGGCCCCGGACGCGATCGACGACCAGGGGATCGTGCGCTACGACGTGGCGTTGTCGGCCGGCGAGCGGCGGCGGCTGACGCTGGTGTACGAGCTGCACGCGTCGGGCAAGGTCACCGGGTTGTGAGCGATCCGGTGTTCATGAAGCCGACCGTTTACGCTGGATGGGAGACGCGTCCGAGTACCGAGCGCCGAGTACCTGCCTGGGAGACCGCCACATGATCAGGGTCCTGCTGTTGCTGCTGCCCCTGGCCGTCGGGATCTACGCGTTCATCGACTGTCTGACCACTGATGAACGCAAGGTCCGCAGCCTGCCCAAGATCGCCTGGGTCTTCATTCTGTTGTTGTTCTGGCCGGTCTTCCTCGGACCGATCGGCTGGTTCGTCGCCGGACGTCCCAGGAACGAGCACGTCCCCGGCTCCGGTGGCGGGTTCGTGAGCCGGGGCCGGGGCCGGCAGATGGCCCCCGACGACGACCCCGAGTTCCTGGCGTCGCTGGCCAGGAACGAGCGCAAGCCGGGCGACGCGCCCAAGCCCGGCACCGACGAGGACGAGATGTTGCGGCGCTGGGAGGAAGACCTCAAGCACCGCGAGGACGACCTGCGCAGCCCCGACCGGGACAACCCGGAAGGCCGCGCGAAGGACAAGGACGCGAAGGACAAGGACTGAGCGCGGCGCGGGGACCGCGCGTGCCGTGTGGACGAGCGCCGGCCGGCGATCCGGCCGGCGCTCGTCGCCGTGGTGGCGGTGTATCGCTCGTCGCCGTGGCGACGGTGTCTACAGTGCGGCGGCCACCTCGGCCGCCGCGTCCGCGAGCAGTCGGCCGGTGCGCTCCAGAGTGCGGCCGTCGGTGCGCGGCGCGAAGCCGCGCAGGCTCAGGATCAGTACGAGGTCGCCGTCCGGGGCGTGCACCGGTGCGCTGATCGCGCCCACCCGGTAGTCCCGATCGGCCTCCAGCTCGTCGATCTGGCCACCGTCGGAGCCGCCGATCTCGGCCGCGATCTCCTCCAGCAGGGTGCGCAGCCGGGCCGCCGACGCGCCCGCGCCGAGCGTATCCAGGCCCTCCAGGTGCTCGTCCAACTCGCCCAGCGTCTCGCCCAGCCGGGTCTCCACATCGGTGACCAGCTCGATCGCGAACCCGCCGCGCCGCGCGTTGTCGATGGCATGCTCCATCCGGGTCCGCGCGACGGGGCCGTCGGCCTCGTCCAACCAGCGGCGGACCGTCTGCTCGTCGGCCCAGGGCACGTAGCCGATGCCGAGCGGCGGGGTGATCGGGGCCTGGGCACCGATGTTGGGCCGGTGCGGTTCCGCGCCCGGCGCGCGCACCACCTCCGCGATGGCCACGTGCCGCTCCCCGGGGGTCATCGCGAAGCAGGTCAGCCCGGTCTCGTCACGCAGCCGGCGCATCACCGGCCGGGCCACGTCGAGCACGCCGAGCCCGCGCGCGGCGGCGCGCCCGACCGCGACCAGGGCCGGACCCAGTCGGTAGGTGCGCCGGGTGGGGTGGCGGATCAGCCAGCCCAGTGAGGTCAGGCTCGCCAGCATCGGATGGCAGGTCGCGGGGGTCACCGCGAGGTGCCGGGCGATCTCGGACAGGGTCAGCCCCTCGGCGGGCCGTTCGGCGATCGCGTCGATCAGCGAGACGAGTCGGTCGGTCTGTGGCGAGGGGCGTGGGGCCATGGCGGGACCATATCGGATCGATCCGCCGATCTTTTCGCATAGTGCACATCTTGACTCGCACAGTGCGCAGCCGTACGGTCTGCCCACCTTACCGGGGAGGCTGCTGTGAACGACCTCGAAACTCCTGTGCACGACGTCGGGACCCCCGTCTACGACCTCAAGATCGTCAACGCCACGATCGTCGACGGCACCGGCGCGGATCGGTTCGCCGGCGACATCGGGATCCGGGACGGACTGATCGTCGCGGTGCGCCGGCACGACGGCCCGGATCCGGCCCTGGACGGCGCCGCGGCCGAGACGATCGACGCGGCCGGCCGGCTGGTCACGCCGGGCTTCGTGGACATCCACACCCACTACGACGGCCAGGCCACCTGGGACGAGGTGCTCGACCCGTCCACCTCGCACGGGGTGACCACGGTGGTCTCCGGGAACTGCGGGGTCGGCTTCGCCCCGGTGCGGCCGGGTCGCGAGGACTGGCTGATCCGGTTGATGGAGGGCGTCGAGGACATCCCCGGCACCGCGCTGGCCGAGGGCATGACGTGGGGTTGGGAGACCTTCCCCGAATACCTGGACGTGCTGGAGCGGCGTACCTTCGCCGCCGACATCGGCGTCCAGGTCGCGCACGGCGCGGTGCGGGCGTACGCGATGGGCGAGCGGGGCGCGCGCAACGAACCGGCCACGCCCGAGGACATCGCGGCGATGGCGGCGATCGTCACCGAGGCGATCGAGGCCGGCGCGCTGGGCTTTTCCACCTCGCGCACCGTCGCGCACAAGGCGATGGGCGGCGAGCCGGTGCCGGGCACCTTCGCCACGGAGGACGAACTCTTCGGCCTGGGCCGGGCGATGGCCGCGGGCGGGCGGGCCGTGTTCGAACTGGCGCCGACCGGCTCGTCCGGCGAGGACATCGTCAAGCCCGCCTCGGAGGTGGCCTGGATGCGTCGACTCGCCGCCGAGATCGGCATGCCGGTGTCGTTCGCGCTGCTCCAGGTGAACGCGGCGCCGCAGTTGTGGCGGGAGTTGATGGCCGAGTCGCAGGCGGCGAACGAGGCGGGCGCGCAACTGCATCCGCAGATCGCGGGACGTCCGTTCGGGATGCTGACCGGGTTCGGCACCCGCAACGCGTTCAGCAAACGACCGACCTTCCGGGCGCTGGACGACCGGCGCGTGGCGGGCGAGTTGGACGACGCGGCGTTCGCGGCCGAATTGGCCCGGCCGGAGGTCAAGGCGGCGATTCTGGCCGAGGCGGACCTGCCCAGCGACCCGAACGTCCCCGGTGACTCGGTCAATCTGGCGATGCAGTACATGCTCGACCGGATGTACCCGATGGACCCCGTCCCGGACTACGAGCCGCTGCCGGACCGGACCGTGGTCGCGATCGCGCGGGCCCGGGGCGAGGAGCCGTTGGCGACGCTGTACGACCTGCAACTGGCCGACGACGCGCGGACCACGCTGATGGTGCCGATGTTCAACTACTCCGACGGCGACCACGAGGCGATCCGGGAGATGTTGACCCACCCGGCGAGCGTGTTCGGCCTGGCCGACGGCGGCGCGCACTGCTCGATGATCTGCGACGCGTCCCAGCCCACGTTCCTGCTCACCCACTGGGCCAGGGACCGCACCCGCGGCGAGCGGCTGCCGCTGGAGTTCCTCGTCCGCAAGCAGACGATGGACACCGCCGCGCTGTACGGCCTGACCGACCGGGGCGTGATCGCCGAGGGCAAACGCGCCGACCTGAACGTGATCGACCCGGACACCCTCACCCTGCACCGCCCCCGCATGGTCCACGACCTCCCCGCCGGCGGCGGCCGCATGCTCCAGCAGGCCACGGGCTACATAGCCACGATCGTCGCCGGCCAGATCACCCGCCGCAACGGCCAAGACACCGGCGCCCGCCCCGGCCGCCTGATCCGCGGCGCCCGCTGACCCACACCCGGCGGCCCTTTGCGGGACAAGAGGGATCGACGGTGAAGGCCACCGACCCACCCCGGCCGGTGACCTTCACCCTCGCCTTCGGCGGCGGATGGCGGCGACTCGGTCGCGAAGGCGTACGGGTGGCCGGTTCCGTGGCGGCGGCCCTCAGATGATCGGCAGCCCGTCGGGGGAGGGCTGTGGCGTGTCGCGGTGGGCGGTGGGGCGGCGGCGACGGAAAGCAACCGCCGCGATCACTCCGCCGATCAGGCCGAACAGGTGGCCCTGCCACGAGACGCCCTCCGCGAGCGGGAGGACTCCCGTCGCGAACGAGCTGCCGTACAGGGCCACCACCGCGAAACCGATCAGCACGTCGAGCAGTCGCCGGTCGGCGAAGCCGCGCACGATCAGATACCCGAACAGGCCGAAGACCAGGATGCTCGCGCCCGCCGTGTTCGACCCCGAGTGCGCGGTGAGCCACACCCCGAAGCCGCCGACCACGGTGATGGTGAGCAGCACGAGCAGGAACCGGGCGACCCCGCGCAGCGCGGCCAGGAAGCCGAGCACCATCAGCGGAAGCGTGTTGGACACGATGTGCCCGATCCCGAAGTGCAGGAACGGCGCGGTGAGGATGTCGGGCAGTTCGTCCGCCCGGCGCGGTGTCACCCCGTGCGTCAGCAGCGAGTCGTCGGTCGCGTAGTTGATCGCCTGGACCACCCAGACGGCGCCGATCAGCACGCCGGTGATCAGGACCGCGTCGCGAACTCCCGATATGGATATGCGGGATGACATGCTCCACCCTCCCCGGCGGCACGTGATGCCGCCACGGGCCACAGTATGGACCGTCGGCGTGCCGGGGGTCAGTGTGGTTTGCGGACCACGAAGACGTAGTAGCCCATGTATTCGTCGATCAACTCGCGGAGCTTCGGCATCGCCGCGTCCATGCTCGCGGTCGTCTCCGCGCCGTAACGGGCCAGGATCCGCTCGTGGTGCTCGCGGTAGAAGATGTCCATCAGGTCGCCGGTGACCACGAAGCTGTCGGTGTGGTTCTCGAGGCGTTCGAGGTCGAACCCGGCCTCGGTGGTGACGCGTTCGAGCAGGGCCGCGGGTGCCTGGGGCGGTGGGGACGTCCACACCGCGCGCCATACGGCCAGGTGTTCCGGGGTCGGCTCGCCGCGTTTGGTGAACTCGGTGAACAACAGCCGTCCGCCGGGACGCAGTACGCGCCATGCCTGGCGCAGCACGGCGAGGCGATTGTCCATGTGGGCGAACGAGTCGATGGCCCAGGCGGCGTCGTACGACTCGTCCTCGTACTCCTTGCCGAGGTCCATCGCGTCGGCGAGGGCGAAGCCCACCCGGTCGGCGAGTCCGGCCTCGTCGGCGCGGGCCCGGCACAGTTCCACCTGGGAGCCGCTGACGGTGATGCCGGTGACCCGGGCCCCCGTCGCGCGCGCGGCCCGCAGGGCCGGGCCGCCGGTGCCGCAGCCGATGTCGAGCAGTTGATCGTCCGGCCCGAGGTCCAGGGCGGCGATGTAGTGGTCGGTCTGCCGATCCATGGCGAGGTTGGCCAGGTCGGTCAGGCCGGCGGCCCGAGTCCGTGCGCCCGGCGTCACCCACATGCCGACGTGGATGGCGGCGTCGCCGAGGATCAGACCGTACAGATCACCGAACTCGTCGTAGGAGGCGCCGACTTCTTCGGGAGTGGGAGCGGCCTGGGCACTTTCCGAGTATTCGTCCACTGCCATGGTCGCCACCATAGCGCTGTGTGACCACTCGGACACCGAGGAAATCGGCCAGTTCCCACGGGGCGGCGAACGCCGAGACGGGTCCGCCCCGTTGCCCGGTCGGGGCAACGGGGCGGACCCGTCGAGGAATGTGCGAATCACACCCCCGCGTACGAGTGCAGCCCGTTCACGAAGATGTTGACCCCGTAGTAGTTGAACAGGAAGCACGAGAAGGCCACCAGCGAGACCACCGCCGCCTTCGAGCCCTTCCAGCCGGCCGTGGCGCGCGCGTGCAGGTAGGCCGCGTAGGCCACCCACGTGATGAAGGACCAGACCTCCTTGGGGTCCCAGCCCCAGTAGCGGCCCCACGCGTTCTCCGCCCAGATCGCGCCGCACACGATCGCGAACGTCCACAGCGGGAAGATGATCGCGTTGACCCGGTAGGCGGTCTTGTCCAGCGAGGAAGCGCTGGGCAGACGGGCCAGTTGGTCGTCGAAGCGGCCCCGCTTGGTGTCGGCCGGGTCGGCCTGCCGGCGCTCGTAGCGCTGCTTGAACAGGAACAGGATCGAGGCGAGCGCGCCGATGTGGAAGGCGCCGAACGACACGATCGCGGACGCGACGTGGATCCACAGCCAGTACGAGTCCAGCGCCGGGACCAGTTGCTCGGAGTCGGTGTACAGCACCGTCACCGCCACGCCGAGCGTGGTGAGCACCGGCAGCGTGACGAACAGGCCCAGCCAGCGCACCGGGTACTTCCACAGCAGCGCCAGGAACGCGGTGACCACCATCAGCGCGACCGACGTGGAGAACTCGTACATGTTGCCCCACGGCGCCCGCTCCACCGAGATGCCGCGCGTCAGCACGGACCCGGCGTGCAGCAGGAAGGCCAGTACGGTCAGCGAGACCGCCACCCGGCCGATGCGGTCGGCCCGTTCGCTGCCGCCCGCCACGTTGCCCTCGTCCTCGGCGCCGGCGCCGGTGTCCGCGCCGTCGCGCAGCACCACCACCGGCCGCTCGGCCAGCGCGACCCCGCCGCCCGCGCCCTCGGCGGCGGCCGGTTCCAGCACCTCGACGGTCAGGTCGGCGGAGCGTTTGGCCACCGTCCCGCTGCTGCCGAAGGTCCATTCCATGCAATAGGCGAAGAACGCCATCAGGTAGACGGCGATCGCCGAATACATCAGCACATTGCTGAATTGGGCGAGGTTTTCGTTGACGCCCACGCTCACTCCTTGACCTTGGTGCCGGGAGAGTTCGCCGGCGCGGCCTCGCGCAACGCGTCCACGAACTCCTGTACCTCATCGCCGAGGCCCCCACCCTCGGTGCGGGCGAGCCCGCCGACCTCGACGACCGTGTGACCGTCGGGGCCTTCCGCCGCGCGCACCCACATCCGGCGGCGGCGTACGAACAGTGACAATACGAGACCGACGATCGCGGCGATCGTGCTGATCAGCGCGAGCCCCTTGCCGGGCTCGCTGGCGACCTGGAAGTTGGCCCAGGTCTTGACGCCGTCGAAGGTGATCGTGCCGGCGCCGTTGGGCAGGTCCACGGTGTCGCCGACCTTGAGCGCCTTGCGCCAGATGTCGTTGCCGTCCATGAACTTCGACATCTTGTTCGCCTTGAGCGCGTAGTAGTTCTGCGGCACGCCCGAGTCCATGCCCAGGTCGCCCTCGTAACCGCTGATCATCAACCGGGGGTTGAGCAGCGACGGGAACACCGAGATCGGACCGCGCTTCGGGTCCACCAGGAGGTTGCCGTCCTGGTCCATCGGCGCGCTGGGCAGGAACTGCGCGTCGAAGCCGAGCTGCTTGAGGCCGGCGCTGACGTCCGGGACCTTGATCACGCCGGTCGAGGTGCGGTTGCCGTCCTGCGGCAGGAACACGGTCGGGCCCTTGTAGGCGATCTTGCCCTTGGCGTCGCGCACGGTCACCTCGGGCGCGTAGCCCGTGGCGATCATGAAGACCTTGGTGTCGCCCACTTGGAGCGGGTGGTTGACCCGGATCGTGCCCGACTTGTCCTTGCCCTCGTGCCCGTACCAGGACTCGATGTGCGCGGTGAACGAGCGCGGCTCGCCGCGCTTGGCCCCGGTCGGCTGGAAGGTCTGGTCGACCGATTTCAGCCGGAATCCGAACGGCTCCAGGTTGTCCTCGTCGACCAGCGCGCCGAACTGGCGGTCGTCGTACTGGGTGAGCACGTTGGCGAAGCTGCCGCCCTCGACCACGATCTTGCCGCCCTTGACGCTGTACAGGCTGCCCAGGGCGAACGCGACCAGAATGCCGAACAGCGCGATGTGGAAGAGCAGGTTGCCGGTCTCGCGCGCGTAGCCCTTCTCCGCCGCGATCGTGTCGCTGCCCGGGTTGAGCCGAAAGCGCCGCTTCTTCAGCGTGGCGCGCGCCGCGGCCAACACCGCGTCGGGGTCCGCCGAGGTCTCCCACCGGGCGTACGCGGGCATCCGGGAGAGGTTGCGCGGCGCCTCCGGCGGCTTGGCCCGCAGCGTCTTCGCGTGCGCCCAGCAGCGCGGCACGATGCAGCCCAGGAGCGAGACGAACAGCAGGATGTAGATCGAGGCGAACCACCACGACGAGAACACGTCGAAGAGCTGGAACTTGTCCATGATCTTCGCGCGGGTCGGATGGTCGCGGAAATACTGGCTGACCTTGATCGGGCTGACCGGCCGCTGCGGGATCAGCGTCGGCGGCGTCGCCGCGATCGACAGCAGGAACAGCAGGATCAGCGCGACGCGCATCGAGGTCAACTGCCGCCAGAGCCAGCGCAGCCAGCCGACCGCGCCCAACTGCGGTTGGCGGATCTCCTCGTCGCCACTGTCCTGTACGGGCGCCGTGGACATCCCGGCGCCGGCTCGCGCCTCGGTCGCCGCGACCCGCTCGGGGTCGTCGTCCGGTCCGGGGTCGGCCCGGACGACGTCGTCGCTGTGGGTCTCGATGCTCATCAGAATCCGATCGTGTATTGCTGGGCCCACGACTGCATCTCGCGCATCAGGTGGTCCCACGCCCCGCTGAGCATGAGCACCCCGAGCAGCACGAGCATGCCGCCGCCCAGGCGCATCACCCAGACGTAGTGCTTCTTGACCCACCCGAACGCACCGAGGGCCTTGCGGAACGCGACCGCGGTGAGCAGGAACGGAACGCCGAGGCCCAGGCAATACGCGACCGTGAGCAGCGCTCCCCGATTGGCACTCGCCTCACTGGTGGACAGGGTGAGTACGGCCGACAACGTCGGGCCGATGCACGGGGTCCAGCCGAGGCCGAACACCACGCCCAGGAGGGGTGCCCCGACCAGACCTATGGTCGGTCGTTTGTGCACGCGGAACTCGCGCTGGAGTCCGGGCAGTACGCCCATGAACGACAGACCCAGCACGATCGTGACGCCGCCGAAGACCTTGGTGAGCGTCGACTGGTGTTCGGTCAGGGTCTGACCGAAGTAGCCGAAGGCGGCGCCCATGGAGACGAAGACGGCGGTGAAGCCGAGCACGAACAGCAGCACGCCGAGGAAGAGCCGACCGCGTCGGGCGTCCTTCAGGTCGGCACCGGAGACTCCGGTGACATAGCTGAGGTAGCCCGGCACCAGCGGGAGCACACACGGCGAGAAGAACGAGATCAACCCCGCGAGCAGGGCGATCGGCATCGCCGCGAACAGCGACCCCGTGTAGACCGTGTCGTTCATCCCCTGGGCTGCGAGAAGCACCTCGATCAGGCCTTCTCGTTCAACACGGGGTCGATCATCGAGCGCAGCTGGTCGATGTCGATCCCGCGCAGCACCCGGGCCGCGATCCGGCCCTCACGGTCGATGACCAGCGTGCTGGGGATCGCGTTGGGGTTCAGGTTGCCAGTGAACTTCAGGATCTCGCGCGCGTCCGGATCCCACAGGCTCGGATAGGTGATGCCCTTGCTGCTCACGAAGGCGAGCGCGTTCTCCTGGCTGCCGTCGCGGGTGTTGATCCCGAGGAACTGCACGCCCTTGTCCGCGTTCTCGACGTACGCGCGCTGGAAGTCGGCGGCCTCGGCCCGGCAGGGATTGCACCACGAGCCCCACACGTTCAGGACCACGACCTTGCCCTTGAACTCGGCGAGGCTGATGTCCTTGCCGTCCAGCGTCTTGCCGGAGACCGCCGGGGCCATCTTGCGGTCGGCCGGCTTCGCCCGGGCGATGCCGCTCTTGTCGCTGTCGACATAGCCCTTGCCGTCGCCGCCGCTCTTGCCGCCCGCGCTCATCCCGCTGCAACCGGTGAGAGCGAGCAGGGCCGCGGCGGTGAGCAGTGCGGCACGACGAGGGAGGCGGCGTGTGAGCATGTGAAAAGTTTCGCATGCCCTCACGACCGCTCCACTCGGGGTCCGTCGTGCCACCGACACTGCTTTAAATCATCCCGATTCGTCCCAAATAAATAGGGGGCTATGCCCCGAAGCTCTTGTTTTGCTTCTTGCCCGCGAGCTTGGCCGGCAGCAGGTCCCGAGCGGGCTCGCTGTAGCCGACGGAGACGATCTTGTCGCCCTCGTAGGTGAACGTGGTGAGCGAGGCGAGCGAGCACTGCCGGTTGCGCGGGTCGTGCCACAGGCGCCGCCGCTCGACGAACGAGCGGGTCACCCAGATCGGCAACTGGTGGCTGACGCACACCGCCTCGTGCCCGCGCGCGGCGTCTCGGGCAGCGCCGAGCGCGCCCATCATCCGGACCACCTGCTCGATGTACGGCTCGCCCCACGAGGGCTTGAACGGGTTGGTGAGGTGCTTCCAGTGCCCCGGGTTGCGCAGCGAACCGTCGCCGACCCCGAAGGTCTTGCCCTGGAAGATGTTCTCCGCCTCGATCAGGCGATCGTCGGTGGCGATCTCCAGGGAGTGCCGGCCGGCGATCGGCGCGGCGGTCTCCTGGGCGCGCTCCAGCGGCGAGGACACCACGTGGGTGATATCGCGCCCGGCGAGGTGGTCGGCCACCCGCTCGGCCATCTTCAGGCCCAGTTCCGACAGGTGGTAGTCGGGCAGGCGGCCGTACAGGATGCCGTGCGGATTGTGCACCTCGCCGTGGCGCATGAGGTGGACGATCGTCACGTCGCGGTTGGTCTGCGGCTTCTGAGCCATCGTCAGTTCTCCTGGGCACTCGCTGCGGCGCGGGCTGCGGCCGGCAGCGCGTCGAGGATACGGTTCACGGCCGCGTCGTCGTGGGCGGCCGAGAGGAACCACGCCTCGAAGGCGCTCGGCGGCAGGTACACGCCCGCGTCCAGCATCGCGTGGAAGAACGGGCCGAAGCGGAACGACTCCTGGGTGCGCGCCTGGTCGTAGTCGTGTACCGGCGCGTCGGTGAAGAAGATCGAGAACATGTTCCCGGCGGTGGACACCGTGTGTGCCACGCCCTCCTTGGCCAGCGCCGCCGACACCTCCGTGCGCAGCGCGAGCGAGGTTCGGTCCAGGTGCTTGTACACCGCGTCGGTGCAGTGCCGCAGCGTGGTCACGCCGGCGGCGGTGGCGACCGGGTTCCCCGACAGCGTGCCGGCCTGGTACACCGGGCCCAGCGGGGCCAGCTGGGACATCACGTCGGAGCGCCCGCCGAAGGCCGCCGCCGGGAAGCCGCCGCCCATCACCTTGCCGAAGGTGATCAGGTCCGGGACCACACCCTCCAGACCGAACCAGCCCGCCTTGGACACCCGGAAGCCGGTCATCACCTCGTCGGAGACGAACAGCGCGCCGTGCCGCTCGCACAGCGCCTTGATCCCGGCGTTGAAGCCCGGACGCGGGGTGACCACGCCCATGTTGCCCGGCGCGGCCTCGGTGATCACGCAGGCGATCTCGTCGCCGTGCGCGGCGAAGGCCGACTCGACCGCGACGAGGTCGTTGTACGGCAGCACGATGGTGTCGGCGGCCGAGGCGCCGGTGACCCCGGGCGTGTCGGGCAGCGCGAAGGTGGCCAGGCCGGAGCCGGCCGCGGCGAGCAGCGCGTCGACGTGACCGTGGTAACACCCGGCGAACTTCACCACCTTGGCCCGGCCGGTGAAGCCGCGCGCCAGCCGGATCGCGGACATGGTCGCCTCGGTGCCGGAGCTGACCAGGCGGACCTGCTCGACCGGGGCGATCCGGGAGACGATCTCCTCCGCGAGTTCGACCTCGCCGGCCCCGGGGGTGCCGAAGGACGTGCCGCGCGCGACCGCCTCGCGGACGGCCTCCTGGACGGCGGGGTGCGCGTGGCCCAGGATCATCGGGCCCCACGAGCAGACCAGGTCCACGTACTCGCGGCCGTCCGCGTCGGTCAGGTACGGGCCGGTGCCGGAGACCATGAAGCGGGGGGTGCCGCCGACCGCGCGGAAGGCGCGTACCGGCGAGTTGACGCCACCGGGGGTGACGGCCCGGGCGCGTGCGAACAGGGCGGCGGAGGCGGGTGCGGGGTTCTCGTTGGCAGAGCTCACCCGGTCATGCTCTCAAACAAATCCGGACCCGCTCCGCTCCCCGCCGCGGCGCCGGGCGCCGCCGGCCTACGACGACCGGAGCGGGTGTGCGCGGATTCGCGTTGGTTCCCGGGGATCCGGGAAGCGAAACCGGGGGTATGGCGCAGTATGATCGGACCACCCGGACTCGTGCCCACGGGTGAGGCATGTCCGGTGGGGTGCAGCACGACGATCGGGGTGCGCGCGTGGCGGCGAGAACACGTCGGAGTGGGCGGTCCGGGCGACGCGGGCGGATAGCCGGCGGCCTCGTTCCGACACTGGCGACGCTGCTGATGCTGGCCGGGACGGCGGCGTGCGGCGGCGACTCCCACGACGCCGGATCCACGGGCCTGCGCGGTGCGCTGGACGGGGTGCGCGACGACGCGTCGACCCGGGGCTGGTTCGAATACGGCGACACCGCCGCGATCGCCAAGGCCAACGGCGGCACCGCCGCGACCGGACCGTACGGCGCGCTGCTCGGCACCGGCTATCCCGATCTGGCCGCGATGGGGCCCCAGGTGGCGCCGGCGCTCGGGTTCGATCCGGCGAAGACGAACGAGGCGTGGTCGGCGGGCCGGCCGCCGCAGCAGGGCGGGGTGATCGCCGGCGGCTTCGACAAGGGCGCGGTGGTCGGCAAGCTGAAGGAGTTGGGCGGCAAGCCGGACCCGACCGCGGCGAGCGTGTACCGCCTGCGCGCCGACAACGAGTTGTCCGTCGACGACGCGTTGGCGCGCAAACTGCCGTCGGGGGTGGACCACTTCAACGCGGTGCGGGTCGCCGACCGGCAGATCGGCTACGGCTCGACCCTGCTTGGCGCCGACCTCTCCCGGGGCGGCACCCGGCTCGGCGCCGACCCGACCGTGCGCGCGCTGGCCGACTGCCTGGACCGGCCGCTGGCCGCGGTGCTCACCGACCGCGCCGGCGGTGGCGAGCAGCCGAGCGGGCCCCGGATCGCGGTGGGTGTGACGGGCAAGGCCGGGGTGCCCGGGACGAACGTGCTGTGCGTGGCCCGCGAGTCGGAACAGGCCGCCCGGGCCGAGGCCGATCGGCTGCACGGGGTGTTCACCGGCGGCGAGCCGACCGCGCAGGGTGTGCCGTGGAACGCGATGCTCGCCGACGTCCGGGCCGAGGTGGTCGGGGCGAACGTGGTGAAGATCACCGCGCGTTCGGCGGGTTCGGTGCGAACAGGGGTCTTCGTCAAGGCGTTGAACGACATGTCGCTCGCGCGGATCCTCGCGGGCGGGCCGCCTGGCCGGGAGTCCTGACGCATGCCGGCGCGGCACCGGTTCCGAGTGGTGCACACCTGTTACCCAACCGCGGTATGGGAAGCCCGCGCGACCTGCGACGATCTTCAACGAGTCCCCCTCGATCCCCCTCGGATCGAAACAAGCGAGCAGACCGAGACAAGCGAGCAGGGAGCGATGGCGTCGGGCGCCACGGGTGTGCGCACGTGTCACGGAACCGACCATGGTCGGGAGGTGCACACGTGGGCGTGACATATGAGTACTTCGGCGCACCCGATCGCGCGACCGCCGCGCGGGTGCCACCACTGATCGATCCGACCGACACGGTCGAACGCCCCACCAATTCCTACGTGTCGATCGTAAAGCCGGAGACGGTCAGCGCGATGGTGTTGTCGCTGCTCGGGGACACCCCGCCCGACGCGACGCCGCCGCTGGAGCTGGTCGTGCTGCATCCCGCGCACGCGGTGATGCAGTTGCCGCCGATGCTGATGGACGTGCTGCGCAACGCCACCGAGGAGGAGTTGGGCGCGGCGGCCTTCATCTGGTCGACGTTCCCGGACCGTCGGGTGCCGCGCGACGCGTATCTGCTGTATCGGATGTTGCACGACTGGACCAAGTTCGCCCGCGATCTGCACCACGCGGGGCACCAGTTGTACTGCCTGATGCACTCCTGAGCGCCCGCCGCCGCGGTGCGGCGGACCCGGGCTCGACGGACGAGCTTGATTAACCCACTTGAGTTATTCACTCACGCGGTTTAACGTGCGGCCATGACAGGGACGCACGGCGCTTCGGCGTCGGACCGCGGCGCCGGCGCACGCCTTTTGATGATCGAGGCGGCGGAGCGGCTGTTCGCCGAACGCGGCATCAACGGGGTCTCGCTGCGCGAGATCGGCGCCCAGGCCGGGCAGCGCAACACCGCCGCCGCGCGCTACCACTTCGGGTCGAAGGAGGCCCTGGTGGACGCGGTCTTCCGGCATCGTATGGAGCCGGTGAACGCGCGGCGCCTGGCGATGTTGGACGAACTCGACGCCGCCGGGCGCGGATACGACGCCCGAGGTCTGGTCGAGGCGTTCCTGTACCCGCTCGCCGACACCCTCGGCGAGGTCGGCAAGCCCAGTTGGTATCTGCGCTTTTGTGTGCACGCGGCGTTCCTGGAGGGCACCGCCGTCCGCGATCTCGCCCGCGAGGAGTGGACGCGCGGCATCCACACCGTGCGCGAGCGCATGCTCGGCCTGCTCGCCGAGTTGCCCGCGCACCTGCGCGACGACCGCTGGCTGCTGATGTCGTCCTACCTCACCCACGCCCTCGCCGACCGCGAGATGGCGCTGCACCACCCCGGCCGGCACACCCCGACCGCTCGGGAGCTCTTTTTGGCGGGTTTGACCGACACCGCCGTCGCGCTCTACCTGGCCCCGGTCTCCGCCCGGACCGCGGCCGCGCTCGACCCGTCCGCATAGCGGTCCCGCCACGGGACTTCGCTTCGCTCAGGAGGTTCGGCCATGACGAGCATCATCGACCAGCCCACGTACGAGGACCCCACCCCCGCCGCGGCCGCCGCGCTCGGCCTGGAAGTGCGGCCGATGGCCGGGCACATCGGCGCCGAGATCTTCGGCGTCGACCTGGCCCGGCCGTTGAGCGCCGAGCTGGTCGCCGAGATCAGGGCGATCTGGCTGAAGTGGAAGGTGGTGTTCTTCCGCGACCAGCACCTGACCCAGGAACAGCACAAGGCGTTCGCCCTCGCCTTCGGCGAACTCGCCCCCGGACACCCCACGTTGCCCGCCGCCTTCCCCGAACACCCGGAGATCCTGCTGCTGGACAACCAGCAGTTGGGCATGGGCGGCGGCGGCAGCTTCGTGGAGAGCCGCTGGCACACCGACGTGACGTTCATCCCCGACCCGCCGACCGCGTCCATCCTGCGCGGGGTGATCGTGCCACCGTACGGCGGCGACACCCAGTGGGCCAACCTCGCCCTGGCCTACGAGCGACTGTCCGACCCGCTCAAGGAGTTGGTCGACGGCCTGCACGCGGTGCACCACAACGCGCTGCCGATCAAGCGCGGCGAGATGCAGAGCAAGCTGGGCAAACAGTTCCTGGGCGACGGGCTGCGCGCGGTGCACCCGGTGGTGCGGGTGCACCCGGAGACGGGCGAGAAGGTGTTGTTCGTCAACCCGAACTTCACCAGTCACATCCGGGAGTTGACCCGCCAGGAGAGCGCCCACGTCCTGGAGATGCTCTACGCGCACATCGCCGACGCCGAGTTCAGCGTGCGCTTCCGGTGGCAGCCGGGCAGCATCGCGTTCTGGGACAACCGCGCGACGGTGCACCTCGTGCCCACCGACGTGCCGCCGGGCATGCGCCGTTCCATGCAGCGGGTGACCCTCCAGGGCTCGAAGCCGGTCGGCCCGGACGGCGCCGAGTCCTTCGCGCTGGAGGGCTGATCGGCCCCTGCGGGCAGCGCTCGACCCCCTTGTGCGGACATCCCCCGGATCCGGCGCCGCGTCGACCGACCAGGCGCCGGATCCGCGTGCTTCGGACCTCGGTGAGGGCTTGTCGCGTCGGCCGATTCGACGCGATGCTGTTCTCCGGGTGGCATTTGTGCACCACCCGTTCTGCGCCCTCGCTGGATGCGAGATCGCTGCCGACAACCTTTGGGGGGCGGCCGATGGGTACACGGGACCCGATGTTCCAGGGACGCAGGCTCCGCGCCCTGCTGCGGCAGACGCGCGAGGCCTGCGGTTACATCCAAAGGGACGTTGCGCTGGAGATGGATTGGTCGCTCTCCAAGCTGATCCGGATCGAAACCGGTCAGGTCAACATCTCGACCACCGACCTCAAGGCCCTGCTCCAGCACTACGGTGTGGTGGAGCCGGCCCGAGTCGCCGAGTTCATCGACATGGCGAGGGCGTCGAAGCAACGCAGTTGGTGGTACGCCTACCGGAACATCCTCACCGCGGAGGCGAAGGTCTTCCTCGGCTACGAGTCCTCGGCCACGGTCATCCGCAACTTCGAACCGATCCTGGTCCCGGGCCTGTTGCAGACCGAGGAGTACTCGCGCGAGGTGCTCCGGGTGATGACGCCGGCCGGTCCCGCGCTGGACGAGAACGTCGCCCTGCGGATGGACCGGCAGGAGCGGCTGATGCGCCCGGACGGACCCACACTGCACTTCATCGTCGACGAGAGCGTGATGCATCGCGCGGTCGGCAGCCCGGCGGTCATGCGGAACCAGATCCGCCGCATCCGCAAGTACGCGGAGTGGCCCAACATCACGATCCGCGTGGTGCCGTTCGAGTCCGGGTTGTACCACCGGGCCCGCATCGCCTACCAGCTCATGGAGTTCCCCGACCTCGAGGACGAGGCGGTGCTGTTCATCGAAACGCCCTCCGGCAACATCGTCATCCGCGAGGGCAACCCGGAGGATCCGCCGACCGTTTCCCCGCTCTCCTACCTGGAGACGTTCTGGGGCCTCGAACAACTCGCGTCGCGAGAGCAGGCGCCGGCGATGCTGGACGCCGCGCTCGAACGCTTCGCACCGGGCTCGACCCCGCCGCCCACCGGCATCGATCCCCCCGAGTAGGGGTGTACCGGGCGTTGTGGCAGCAGGCCGGCCGACAGCACGCGCGCAGCCAGGACGCGAGTTGATTACATGCCAAGAGCCACTTGGCTGATTGCACATCCCTGCGCATAATGACAGGTACGTATCCGTTGCTCGATGTCGATGAGCAGCACGGTTTCGCAGCGGCCACTGCGAGGCTTCGAACGAGTTGTCCCGAGGTCAGTTTTTATGACTTCTCGGGACAACTCGTTCTTTTTTGCGTGGGACCACGCATAGCAGACTCGACTCACTCTGGCGAAAGCGGACATCCGCATGCACAATCACAGATGAGGGCAACAACGCCGTCCTCCCCGCCCTTGCACGGTACACACCGTCGAAACGAAAGGACGCCTGATCGGGGAAAGGAGGTGAACTCGTGCAGGACGACTTCGAGAGGATGCTCCGCGTGATCTTTCTGCTGGTAGCCGTGGCCGCGGTGACAGCGGGAGCGCTTTATTACACGCTCCGGGCCGCCGGACTGCTCACCCTCATCGGGTAACGGATACCAAACCCGTCCTCGGGCCCTGCGCCCATATCAATCGCGGCCTGCCGAACGGCAGGCCGCCTCACGTATCGGCGCGCACAGTCGCCGGGAGCAACCGGATCAGTTCGCCGAACGACCGGTTGCATGCAGAAACGAACCCCAGGACCGGGCCCCGAACGCCAGCCGCGACACCGGCGCCTTCGAGTCCCTGACCTCGACCTCGTCCCGGTGCCTGGCCTCGACACAGTTCACGTCCGCGCTCTTGGTGCTCTTGCGCCATGCGCTTCCCAGCGGCTCGAACTCCGCCATGCATTGCCTCCGAAAAGAGCCGATGAGAATAGGTGAGCCGGCAGCCGGATGATTCCGTGCAGGGTGATTCCATGCAGGGTGGACACCTCTGCGGGTTGACCGACTTCGAGGGCGCGCGCACAGCTTAGCGCCTGTTGTCGGCCACGGCGTTGCATACCCCCTGGGCCGTACGCGTGAAATCCGGCCGGCGCGCGAGTGGCGAATAGCCAGGTGTCGGATTGCCGTGTCGCTCACCCGTTCGCAGCATTCGACGACCGGGCTCGCCTATTGCCCGCGGTATTGGCCGGCGAAAGGCTGGAATTCGGAACATCAGGGCCCGGACCCGGGCTTTCCCAGCCGTTTCCGGAGGGTGTCGACCAACAGGAGGAACCCGTCCGTGGGCGGCGCCTTCGCCGGACCGATGGTCGTCTCCTGCGCCACCGCCACCACCGGGCCGTTGCGCACGACGCCGAAGTCCGCGTACTGGTCCTCGCCGCTGACCAGGCCCTGGATCCGCCAGGCGGAGCCGTCCGCGTTCAGCGCCGTGATCCGCAACGTGCCGTCGGCCATCGCGTTGGGTCGGTTGCTCGCGGGGCAGGGCCCGGCGAGCCCGCCGGTGAAGTCGGCCACCGCCGCCACGGCGGTGCGCTCGTCCGGGTAGCGGACCAGCCGCACCAGGCCGCCGCCCTGTCCGTCGTGCCGGTACAGCCGCTCCTCGGTCTGTACCGCGCCGAGGCCGGCGATCGTCTCGGAGGTACACGGGCCCAGTTCCTCGCCCATCGCCTCCCGGGTCTCCACCACCCGCCAGTTGTCGTAGATCCCGGCCACGGCCGGGAACTCCTGGGCGGTCGGGTAGAACGTCTCGCTCAACGTCGTGGGCGGGCCGACCGACGTCACCGCCGGGGACGGGGGCATGCTCGGGGTCACGGCCGCCTGTTCCCGGTGCGTCGGCTTCGCGTCGTCGCCGCCGAATCCGGTGCTCGCCAGGGTCACCCCACCCGCGACCACCACCAGCGAGGCGACTCCGGCCAGGACCCGGTTGCGCAGCCGCCGGCGGCGCACCACCCGGTGGATCCCGGCGACGGGCGGCAGCGGCACCTGCGGGGCGAGGTCGACCACGAGTTCGCGAAAACGCTCGTCGAGCACGTCGGCGCCGTGCTCGTCGTCCGCGTTCTCAGGGCTGTGCCGCATGTCCGAACTCGCCATCCCCCACTCGACCGGGCATTACCGGCCCGACGGCCGTTCCGCATTCGACAGGTGTCCAGTTTGACGCATGGGTCGGGAACGATGGTTCCCGGCCGGGGGTCAGCCCTTCTTCGTCAGTTGTCCCTTGGAGGACGAGGTCCACGGGCTGTCACCGGGTGACTCGTAGGACAAGGTGGTCGGCGTCAGCTGTTTGACGAAGACGCGACCGTCCACACAGCCCTGGTTGCGGGTCAGATGGCTGGTCAGTTCGACGCCCTTGTCCGCGGACACCGACAGCAGTTCCAGGTCGGCGTCGCAGTCGGCCGGGGGGCCGCCCACCGGTGTGCCGGTCAACTTGGTGACGCCGACCTTCCTGTCCCCCACCTTGCCGCCGGTCAGCGTGACGACGATCTGCGTGACACTGCCGTAGTCCGAGGTCGTGCTGCCGGTCCAGGTGCCGTAGTAGGACACCGGGACGGTGTCCGTCGTGGAGCCGGGCGACACCCTGCCGGGGGACGAGGGGTTCGGGGACGCCTGCCCCGAGGAGGACGGGCTCGGCGACGACTCCGACGCGGACGACGGCCCCGAACCGGACTCGCGTGCGGCCGCCGGCGTGTCCTTGTCGCCACCCCCGTGCCACAGCAGCGCCGCCGTGGTGCCGCCGGCGAGCAGCAGCACGACGACGAGCGCGTACACCCACGGGGCGCTCCGGCGCGAGTGCTTCGGCGACGGCGTACGGTCGGGCACGTACGTCTCGGGCGCCCCGGGGAGCGCGGACGCATTCGGAGACCGTGGGATCGCGGGCTGTGCTGCCGGCGCTGCCGGCACCGGGGACGGGGACGGCGGCGGGAGCCCCGGCGGAGGGTACGCCGCACCGGTCGGCTCCGCCGGGCCGTCCGTCCCCTCGGTCGGCTCCGCCGGCGCCCCCGCCGGCCGGTCGTCCCACGTGGGCGACCCGCTGCCGGTCGCCACGAATCCGCCCGCGTCCTGCGGCCCGTCCTCGTCCAGTTCCAGGAGTTCGACCGCGCGGCGGGACAGCGCGGTGGTCAGGTCCGCCGGCAGCCAGTTCCCCGCGACCAGTTCACCGGTTCCCGCCGGCGCCAACGCCGCCAGCACCTCGGCCGGGGCCGGCCGGGATCCGGCGTGCTTGGTCAGGCACGCCGCGACCACCTCGCGCAACCACCCCGGCAGGTCGTCCAGGCGCGGCTCCTGGGCCACGATCCGGTACATCAGCGCCTGACCGCTGCCTTCGCCGAACGGCCCGGCACCGGTCGCCGCGAACACCAGGACCGAGCCGAGCGAGAACACGTCGCTGGCCGGCCCGATGTCGCGCCCGTCGACCTGCTCCGGCGACATGAAGCCCGGCGAGCCGACGGTGTGCCCGGTCCGGGTGAGCACCGAGGCGTCCATCGCGCGCGAGATGCCGAAGTCGATCACGCGCGGCCCGTCCAGGGACAGCAGCACGTTCGACGGTTTGATGTCGCGGTGCACCAGGCCCGCCGCGTGGATCGCGGTCAGCGCCTCGGCCAGGCCCGCGCCCAGCGTGCGTAAGGTCTCCTCGGGCAGCGGCCCGCGGCCCGACACCGCCTCGTACACGCTGGGTCCGGCCACGTAGCCGGTGACCACCCAGGGCGTGTCCGCCTCGGTGTCCGCGTCCAGGACCGGCGCGGTCCACGCGCCGCCGACCCGTCGCGCGGCGTCCACCTCGCGCCGGAAGCGCTCGCGAAATCCCGGGTCGTCGGCCCACTCGGAGCGCACCACCTTGATCGCGACCACCCGGCCGCCCGGGTTGCGGCCGAGGTAGACCCGGCCCATTCCGCCCGCCCCCAGCACGCGAAGCACTCGATATCCGCCGATCCGCCGCGGATCCGCGGGTTCGAGCCGTTTCACGGCGCCCCCCTCGTCGTCCGGCAGTTGGCCCGAGAATACGCGGGTGTCCACTTTGCGCGGGCGAATCACGAGCGGTCCGGCCCGGATCCGAGGTGCTTCCCTCGCACCGGGACCCGGACCGACCCCGGGCCGGAGCGGGGGCAAAAGGCGCGACGACGGCCGGGCCGGGGAGGCGGGCCGCCGTCGGCTCAGTACTCCACGTGCAGCTCGACCAGCCCCCGGATGAACGACGACGGCCCGTGCGCGAGCGTGGCGCCGGGCGCCAACCGCAGGTCCGGCAGGCGCCGCAGCAGTTCCTCGAAGGCCACCCGGATCTCCAGCCTGGCCAGCGAGGATCCGAGGCAGAAGTGCGGTCCGCTTCCGAAGGCGATGTGCGGGTTGGGCGAGCGGAAGGCGTCGAAGCGCTCCGGGTCGGCGAACACCTCGGCGTCCCGGTTGGCCGCCCCGTAGAGCATCATCACCGTCGAGTCGGCCGGGATCACCGTCCCGTGCAGCTCCACCTCACGTGTCGTGTGCCGGGCCATGTTGACCACCGGCGACACCCAGCGCAGCGACTCCTCCACGGCGGTGGGGATCAGCGCCGGGTCCTCGCGCAATCGGGACAGTTGCCCGGGGTGGGCGAGCAGTGCGGCGATGCCGCCGGATATCACGTTGCGGGTGGTCTCGTTGCCGCCGACGAGCAGCAGCAGGGACTCGCCGATCAGTTCCTCGAAGGACAACTTCCCGCCGTCGATCTCGGCGTCGACCAGGATCCCGATCAGGTCGTCGGAGGGGGTCTTGCGCCGGTCCTCGATCACCTGGGTCGTGTAGGCGACGTATTCGGTGAACGCCTCGCCGGCCTTGTGGCTGAGTTCGCCGCCGTCGGAGAGCATCACCATCACGTCGGCCCAGTGCTGGAGTTGGTCGCGGTGTTCGGCGCCGACGCCGAGCAGTTCGCCGATCAGCGTCATCGGCAGCGGCGCGGAGAAGGCGCGGACCAACTCCGCGCTGCGCCCGCCGGCGAGCATCGCGTCGATCAGCGAGGTCACGATGTCCCGGACGTGGTCCTCCATCGCGGCGATCTGCCGGGGCGTGAAGCCCTTCGAGACCAGCTTGCGGCGGCGGTAGTGCAGCGGGTCGTCGGAGTCGATCATCGACGGCTGCGGGTAGCCGAGCGGGCGCGAGCCCTTGGCCGAGGAGAACAGTTCCGGGTTGCGCTCGGCCCAGGACAGGTCGGCGTGCCGGGACAGTCCCCAGACGCCGGCGCGTTCGCTGTAGTACACCGGCGCGTGCTCGCGCAGCCACGCGTAGTCGGCGTAGGGGTCACCGGCGTACCAGTCCCGGTCGAGCAGATGGATGTCGCGGATCGCGGGAGTCGTCACGGCAGGCCTCCGGGGTGATCACGTGTCGAGCGGTACGAACAGGCGGACGGCGGTGCGCATCAGGTCCTGGACCTCGTCGAGTGCGCGACCGCGGGCGGTGAGGCTGACCAGACCGGAGAGCAGGACGTGGCCGAGCACCGTCTCGATGTCGTGCCGTCGGGCCGCCACGGCGCCGTCCGCGTCCTCGCCGGGCTCGCCGAAGGCCAGGCCGGTGATCCGGTGGATGCTCTGGTGGAAGTTCTCCTGGGACTGTCCGGCGGACGGGTCCGGCGCGGTCGCGGCCTGCACCACCGCCTCGGTCAGCAGGCGGTTCTCCGCGCTGACCTCGACGATCCGACACAGCAGCGCGGCCAGTCGCCCGGCCGGGTCCGCGGGCAGCGGTCGACGGGCGAGTTCGTCGGACAACTCGCCGATCCACAGCGCCGAAACCTCGCTGAGCAGGTGGTTCTTCGAGGTGAAGTAGCGGTACACGGTGGCCCGCGCCACCCCCGCGCGGTCGGCGACGTCATGCATCGTCACCGCGGCGTAGCCCCCTTCCAGGGCGAGATCGCACGCGGCGCGCACCAGTCGCTCGCGCCGCGCCTGCTGGTCGCGGGTGAGCGATCTGGTGAGGGTGATCGTCGATTCGGTACGGGGTTCGGCCACCGGTGAGCCTGTCCTGTGGGAGTCGTGCACGCGGGTCGGGCGGGATGTTCGCGGGCGGTCGGATCGGGTGCCGACTCGTTCCGCGGCGATCTTGCCCACGGATGAGACGGAAGTCTAGTCTGACGTCTCGTCAGATCCACTGAGAACGTGTTCCAGTAATTTCCGGGCCCGTTTCGGACCCGCTTCCGCATGCGATCGACGCCGGAGCCGCCGTGACCGCCACCGCAGGACCGCTCGCGGGAATCCGCGTCGTGGAGTTCGTCGGCCTCGGGCCGGGCCCGTTCTGCGGCATGTTGCTCGCCGATCTCGGCGCCGACGTGTTGCGGATCGACCGCGCCGCCGAGGCCCGCAAGGGCTACGCCAAGCCGCCGCGCAACCCGATGAACCGGGGCAAACACTCGATCGCGCTCGACCTCAAGCACCCGGACGGCGTCGCCTTGGCGCTGCGGTTGTGCGCGGACGCCGACGCGCTGATCGAGCCGTTCCGGCCGGGCGTGATGGAGCGCCTGGGCCTGGGCCCGGACGTGGTCGCCGCGGCCAATCCGCGGCTGGTGTACGGCCGGCTCACCGGCTGGGGACAGACCGGCCCGCTCGCGTCCGCCGCCGGGCACGACATCGACTACATCGCGCTGGCCGGGATGCTGGAGCCGATCGGCCGGGCCGGGCAACCGCCGAGCATTCCGCTCAATCTGGTCGGCGACTTCGGCGGCGGCGGAATGCTGCTCGCGTTCGGCCTGGTCGCCGCGCTGGTCGAGGCCGGCCGTTCGGGGCGGGGGCAGGTGGTGGACGCGGCGATGATCGACGGCGCCGCGACGCTCGGCGCGACCTGGTTCACCATGGGCGCCGCCGGCATGCTCGGTCCGCGCGGCACCAACATGCTCGACGGCGGCGCGCCGTTCTACGACGTGTACGCGACCGAGGACGGGGCCTACATCGCGGTCGGCGCGATCGAGCCGAGGTTCTGGGCCGAGTTGATCCACCGGCTCGGATTGGCCGAGGACCCCGTGTTCGCCGACCTCTCCCGGCAACACGATCCGGCGCACTGGCCCGCGATGAAGGCCCGGCTCGCCGAGGTGTTCGCGACCCGGACCCGGGACGCGTGGTGCGCGCTCCTGGAGGGGACCGAGACCTGCTTCGCGCCCGTGCTCTCGCCCGGCGAGGCGCCGGCCCACCCGCACCACGTGGCCCGCGGCACGTTCCTGCACGCCGACGGTCTGCCCGAACCGGCTCCCGCGCCGAGGTTCTCCCGCACCGCCGCCGCCGTGCCCGCCCGCCCGGTGCACCCGGGCCCGGCCGCCGCCGGTGGCGACACCGATGCCGCGCTCGCCGCGTGGGGCCTGTCCCCGACCGAGGTCGAGCGCTTCCGGAACGCCGGCGCGGTCGTCTGACGCCGCATCACCACCCAGTACAGGTAAGGGATTTCATGGAACTACACGAGGCGCTGTACAGCACTCGCGCGATGCGCCGGGTGGCCCCGGACACGATCCCGACAACGGTCCAGGCCCGGATCCTGGACGCGGCCGTGCGCGCGCCCAGCGGCGGCAACGCCCAGGCCTGGCGCTTCCTCCTGGTGGACGACCCGGGCGTCAAGGGCCGGCTCGGACCGCTGTACCGGGAGGCGATGGACGCGCTGTGGACGACCGTGTACGCGCCGCGCGTGGCCGCCGCCGAGGCGGATCCGGACAGCGCGGAAAGCCGGTCGTTCGTCCGGATGCGCCGCTCCTCGCAGTGGCTCGCGGACAACTTCGAGCAGGTTCCGCTGTTCCTGTTCGGCTTCGCCCGGCACGACCCCACCGGCGGCTCGATCTTCCCGGCGGTGTGGAGCGCGATGCTGGCGGCGCGCGCCGAAGGGGTGGGCGGCGCGCTGACGGCGGTGCTCGGGATCGCGCACCGCGACGCCGTGGCGGAGGTACTGGGCGTGCCGGGCGGCGAGGGCTGGCACATGGCGTGCTGCGTGTCGTTCGGCTACCCGACGGGCACGTGGGGCATCGCACCGCGCACCCCGGCGCACGAGGTGGCCTATCGCAACACGTGGGGCGAGCCGGTCGGCTTCGAGGTGCCCGCACCGCTGTGGCCCGCGGCGGGCGCGGCGTACACCCCCACCGACGTGGAAGGAGCCGGCCGATGAGCGCGGAGAGTGCGGTGGGCGCGGAGGGCGCGGTGACACGTGCCGAGCCGCCGCTGCGGGGTTCGGTGGCGCTGGTGACGGGCGGTGGCAGCGGGATCGGGCTCGGCTGTGCGCAGCGGTTCGCCGCCGACGGGGCGCACGTGCTGATCGCCGGCCGCAGCGAGGACCGACTGCGCGGCGCGGTGGCCGAACTGGAGAAGGTGGCCGCGGCCGGCGCGCGCGTCGGGTACGCGGTGACCGATGTGACCGACGAGGCGCAGGTCGAGGCGGCGGTGGCGGCGGCGGCCGAACTGGGCCCGCTGCGCGCGGTGTTGGCCTCCGCCGGGGGCAACTCGACGATGGGTCCGCTGACCCGGATCGACACCGCCAAGTGGCGTGAGACGGTCGAGTTGAACCTGACCGGCACGATGCTCGTGCTCAAGCACACGGCCCGGCTGATGGCGGCGGCCGGCGGCGGCTCGTTCGTGGCCATCTCCTCGATCGCCTCCGCCGTCACGCACCGCTGGTTCGGCGCGTACGGGGTGAGCAAGGCCGGCATCGACCACCTGGTCCGGCTCGCGGCCGACGAACTCGGCGCGAGCGGCGTGCGGGTGAACGGCATCCTGCCCGGCCTGGTGGCCACCGACATGGTCGGCGCGGTCACCGCCGGCGGCCCGGTGCTGGACGACTACCTCGCCTGCACCCCGCTGGAGCGGGTCGGCCGGGTCGAGGACATCGCCGCGCTCGCGGCGTTCCTGGTGGGCCCCGAGTCGACCTGGATCACCGGCCAGAACATCAACGTGGACGGCGGCCACCACCTGCGCCGCGGCCCCGACTTCCGGACCTTCCTGGAGCCGGTCTTCGGTGCGGACGGCCTGCGCGGCATCGTCGCGGAAGGGAACTGACAATGACCCAGCGGGTGTTCAACCTGGCCGACCTCTTCGAGGTGGTGGTCGACGCGTGTCCGGACCGGCTCGCGCTGGTCGCGGGCGAGGTACGGCTGACCTATCGCGAACTGGACGAGCGGGCCAACCGGGCCGCACACGCCTTCGCCTCGGCGGGTCTGCCGGTGGGCGCGCACATCGGCATCTACTCGCGCAACCGGGCCGAGTGGATGGAGGCGATGATCGGCGCGTTCAAGGCGCGGATGGTGCCGATCAACATCAACTTCCGCTACGTGGAAGAGGAACTGCGCTACATCGTGGACAACGCCGACCTGGCGGCCCTGGTCGTCGAGCGCGGCTATCTGCCCAAGGTCGCCGCGGTGCGGGCCGACGCACCCGCGCTCGGGCCGGTGTTCGTGCTGGCCGACGAGAACGACGACCGGCTCGACGCCACGATCGACTACGAGGCGGCGCTCGCGGCCGAGAGCGCCGACCGCGACTTCGGGCCGCGCTCCCCCGACGACCGCTACATGGTCTACACCGGCGGCACGACCGGCTTCCCCAAGGGCGTCGAATGGCGTGCGCACGACATCTTCTGCGCGGCGATGGGCGGCGGGAACTTCGGCGGCGAGCCGATCGCCGACCCCGAACTGCTCGCCGAGAAGGCCGGGGGCGCGCCGCTGGTGCAGATGCTGACCACGCCGCTGATGCACGGCAACGGCCAGTGGATCACCTGGATCACCTTGTTCGGGGCGGGCACCGCGGTCCTGTGGACCGGTCCGCGCTACGACCCGGCCGAGATCCTGCGCACCGTCGCCCGCGAGGGGTGCGTGACGATGATGCTGGTCGGCGACGCGATGGCCCGCCCGATCGCGGACGAGTTGGAGAGCGGCGCGTACGCCGTCGACACGCTCAAGGTGATCGGCTCCGGCGGCGCCCTGCTCTCCCCCACGGTCAAGGCCCAACTCACCCGGCTGATCCCCGGCTTGTACATCGCCGACAGCTTCGGCGCCTCGGAGTTCGGCGCGGGCGGTTCGCAGACCCCCGGCGGCCGATTCCCGATGAAGCCGAAGACCGCGATCCTGGGTGAGGACCTGCGCCCGGTGGGGGTGGGCGAGACCGGACGCATCGCCCGCACCGGCCACATCCCGCTCGGCTACTACAAGGACCCGGTCAAGACCGCCGACACCTTCCACGTCGACCCGGACGGCGTGCGCTGGGTGATCCCCGGCGACTACGCCCGCGTCGAGGACGACGGCGACGTAACCCTGCTCGGCCGCGGCTCGGTATGCATCAACACCGGCGGCGAAAAGGTCTTCCCCGAAGAGGTCGAGGGCGTCCTCAAGGCCCACCCGGCAATCTACGACGCGGTGGTGGTCGGCCTCCCCGACCCGAGATTCGGCGAACGAGTCACCGCGGTGGTCTCCCTACGCCCGGCGCACACCCTAACCCTGACAGAACTCACCAATCACACCCAAACCCACCTGGCCGGCTACAAAACCCCCCGCAACCTGGTGGTAGTCCCAGAAATCCCCCGCACCCCAGCCGGCAAACCGGACTACCGCTGGGCCAAATCCACAGCCCAAACAACAACCCCCTAACCCCACCAGCCCATCCAGCGCCCGAGAACAAGCAGCCCGCAGGCCGGCCCCGAAACCACCGGGCACCGGCCAAACCACCACCAAGGCACCCAGGCACCCAACCCAACCAAAGCCAGCCCGTCCGGCGCATGAGGACAGCGGCCCGCAGGCCGGCCCGGAGCCACCGGCCACCGGTCGAGCCACCACCAAAGCACCCAACCCAACCAACCCCAGCCCGTCCGGCGCTTGAGGACAAGCAGGCCGCAGGCCGCCCCGGAGCCACCAACGCACCACGCAACCACACCGCGCCCCGAACCCTCCCAGCCCGTCCGGCGCATGAGGACAGCGGGCCGCAGGCCGGCCCGGAGCCACCGGGCACCGGGCACCGGGCAGGCCACCACCAAAGCACCCAACCCAACCAACCCCAGCCCGTCCGGCGCTTGAGGACAAGCGGGCCGCAGGCCGGCCCGGAGCCACCAATGCACCACGCAACCACACCGCGCCCCGAACCCACCCAGCCCATCCGGCGCATGAGGACAGGCGGGCCGCAGGCCGGCCCGGAGCCACCAACGCACCACGCAACCACACCGCGCCCCGACCCCACCCAGCCCATCCGGCGCATGAGGACCCGCCCCCTGCGCCTTCGCGTATCGTGTGGCGATGACCGTCCCCCACCAGCGAACCGGCCTACTCGCCACCGGCATCCACTGGCACGACGGCCGCGCCCACCTCGCCCTGACCGGCCCCGGCGACGAACAGTCCCATCAACCGCTGCCCCTCGGCACCCCCGCCGGCTGGCGCCTGACCGGCCCCCGCACCTGCGTCGGCATCCGCCGCAAGTCCGGCCGCACCCCCTGCCCCACCCTCGCCCCGCTGCCCGCGACCGCCCCCGCTCGCAGTGCGAGGCGTGCGCGCTCGCCGACCCCGGCCGCAAACTCGCGCGCGACCAGGCGATGGACGACCCGCGCCCGTTCTCGCTCTACCTCGCCTGGTTCGGCCCCGGCCTGGTCAAGGTCGGCCTCACCGCCACCGAACGCCGCGCGGCACGCCTCGCCGACCAGGGTGCGCCGATGTTCACCTGGCTCGGCCACGGCCCGCTGATCCCGGTTCGCGGCACCGAACGCCGGTGCTCCGCCACGGGCACCGTCCGCGAACGTATCCCCCACCGCGCCAAGACCACCGCCTGGTGGCGCCCGCGCGAGCTGGACTCCCCGGCCGAACTGACCGCCGCCCACGCCCGGTTGTCCCCTCTGCTCCCGGACACGATGACCCCCGCCCCGTGCGACGTGCAGGACCTGAGCCGCTTCTACGGCCTGACCGACGCCCCGCCGCCGACCCGGGACCAGGTCACCGGCCTCACCGAAAACGCGCTGCTCTACGGCGAGTTGACCTGCGTCGCGGGCCACGACGCACTGATCACCACGGACACCGGCCCGCTGTTCGTGGACCTGCGCCTGCTCACCGGATGGCACCTCACCCCGGCCCGCGGCGCCCCCTCCGGCCTCACCCTCAAACCCCTGGACACCGGCCGCGCACCGGACGGCTCGATCCAGGAGGGCCTGTTCTAGACCGCCCCGCCGACACCCGACCCCCGACACCGTCAGACCCGGCTCACCCGACCACACTCCCCCGGCACCCCGTCCTCGATGGGCTTGCTGCGGTCGTACGGGTCGACCGTCTTCGACGTACCCGAGGGCCCCGCCGAGTCGTCGTCCGGGAACTCCGGCCGCACGAAGCCGTCCAGGCGCGTGCACGAGCTGTTCGCGGCGTCGAACCCGACGCTCGCCGGCGCGATCCGGCCGCGCGGCGTCGCCTGATAGCGGGGGCCGCGATACACCTTCGTCTCCAGCACCCGGCGCACCACCGAGCGGGTCACCGTCGCGTCGGCCCCGCTGCCGACCTTGGCCACCGGGTAGACGAACGAGTAGTCGGCGTGCACCGTCAGGGTGCCCTCGCCGTCGACGTCGTAGCTCGTGATGCCGTTGACCTTGACCACCCCGCCGACCTGCTCGATCTCCCTGGGATCGAACCTGGTCACCCACGAGACCGGGTTGTCCGGTTCCCAGCGGTTCGCCCGCAGCGCCTCCTCGATCCGTGCGACCTCACCGACGGCCGGATCCAGGAGCGCGAGATAGCCGGCCGGACGCCCGCCCGCGAGCACGTCGCGGTCCAGGTTGCCGGCGATCAGCAGCCGCCGGGTCAGGTCCAGCGCCTCGGTGACCTCGGCCGCGCTGTACCCGGGCACCTTCTTGACCTCGGGCAGCGTCAGGCCCGCCTCGTTGTCCGCGTAGTTCACGGCCGGCGAGCCCGCGAACGGATTCTTCCGGGTGGGCCGGTCCGGATCGACACCCCGGCGACCCCCCGCCGAGGGCACCGAGGTGGCCACCCCGCTGACCGCCGGCTGCACCATCGGATCATCGGACGCGCCCGTGTTCGACGTGCCGAACCAGCCGAACACCCGGTCCGGCGCGGCGGCGAAGGCCACGAGCGCGAGCACCGCGACGGTCAACAGGACGGTCCTCCACCGGCGCCGACGCGGCGGGCGGCTCGGCCCGTCGGCCCGCCACGGGGTGTGCTGCGGCGGCTCGTTCGCCCACTTCCGGGCGAGCATGCGCGCCCGCGCGGACCCCTCGGTCGTGGTGGCGCCCCGGACGAAGTCCTCGTCGAACACGTACCCGGCGAACGGGTCGTTCGGGTCGGCCCCACCCGACCCGGCCCCCGCCTGTCCATCCATCCGGTCGCGGCCGTCGCCTGCGTCCCGGTTCCCCCTCTGATCAGACATCGGAGCAAGATATCCGCGCCAACCGACAGGTCCGGGCGCATGTGACCCGGATCATGGTTTGCCGCCGAAACGGCATCTCGCGGACACGGAGCATTGTCGGCACGGACACCTGAACCGGACACATGTGCGCGCCTTGACTTTGAGTTCACTCCAACTCGTAGGCTCCCGATCATGAACAGCACGGGAAACACCACCGCCACCCTCGCCGGCCCGAACGACCGCTACGAGCGCGGCCTGGCCGTCCTTCGGCAGGTCGCCGGCCCCGAGCAGTCGACGGTGCTCGACGGCTTCGCCGAGATCGCGCCGGACCTGACCCGGTTCGTCGTCGAGTTCGGCTACGGGGACGTCTACACACGGCCCGGACTGACGCTGCGCGAGCGGCAGTTGGCCACCGTCGCCGGGCTTGCCGCGCTCGGCAACGCGGCGCCGCAGTTGCGCTTCCACCTGGCCGGCGCGCTCAACGTCGGCTGCACGCGGCGCGAGATCGTGGAGACGCTGATCCACGTCTGCCTCTACGCCGGCTTCCCGGCAGCCCTCAACGGACTGGGCGTGGCACGCGAGGTGTTCGAGGCGTACCCGGACACCGTGTCCGAGGAGGCCGAGGTCGCCACCGAGGGGCCGGACGCCGCCGAGGCCACCGCCGACCGCTACCGGCGCGGGTTGACCGCGCTCACCGAGATCGACGGGCACGCCGGCGAGCAGGTGATCGCCTCGCTCGAGGACATCGCCCCCGATCTGGGCCGCTACGTCATCGAGTTCGCCTTCGGCGACGTCTACTCGCGCACCGGCCTGGACCTGCGCACCCGCGAACTCGCCACGGTCGCGATGTGCACCGCGCTCGGCACGGTCGCGCCGCAACTCGCGGTGCACATCCACGGTCTGCTCAACGTCGGGGGCACCGAGGAGGAGGTGGTCGAGACGATCACCCAGATGGTCGGCTACGCCGGCTTCCCCGCCGCGCTCAACGGCATCGCCGTCGCCCGCACGGTGTTCGCCGAGCGGGCCGCCGGTCAGGCGTCGACCGTCTCCGCGACCGAGTCCTGACGAGGCAGCAGGTACACGTCCCGGCCCTCCACGTCGACGAACGCGTCGCTCGGGCGGAAACCGACCCGGCGGGCCAGGGCCGGCGACGGCACGTTGTCCGCGTCGATCAGCGCGAAGATCGGCATCGTCGGCAGCGTACGCCGGGCCAGCGCCACGGTGACGTCGACCGCCTCCCGGGCCAGGCCCCGACCCCACGCGACCGGCGAGAAGCGGTAGTAGAGGTTGAACACCGGGACCCCGTCGGGACGCAGCCGCCGGGTCAACCGGGTCCCGGCGAAGCCGAACACCTCGCCCGGGCGCTCGCGTGGCGCGACCGCGCAATAGCCGATCCCGTCCCGCTCCCAGTCCTCGATCATCGTCCGGAGGAACTCGACGCCCGCCTCGGCCGACGGCATCGGCCCCGTCGGGTTGTAGCGGTTGGTCTCGGGATCACCGTGCACGGCGAAAACCGCCGCCGCGTCGTCGGGGTGGGGCCGGGTCAGGACCAGTCGTTCGGTCTCGGCGACCGTGATGCGAGTCGTCACGCGCGTGCCGTTCGGTTCGTTCGATGTGCGATACGAGTGCCTGTACAGCGGAGTTCGTACCCGCCCAGCCTGATCAGCCGATCACCCGATCGGAGGCACGGGCCGCGGGTCGCCGTCGGGCCTGGGCCGCAGACCCGGTATCGGTCCGCCGAGGCCGCGTCGGGCGGCGGCGCGCTGTTCCGGCCGCGCTTCACCGGGGCGGCGACGCCGGATCGGCGGGGGTGGCCCGCCCCTCCTCGGCCCGCTGGTGGCGCGATCCGTCGATGCCCACCCCCTCGCGGCGCAGGGCCCGGGTGCGGTGTTCGCGCGGGCTCATCCCCCGAACCCGCTTGAACGCGGTGCTGAGCGCGAACGCGTCGCCGTAGCCCACCTTTTCCGCGACCGCCCCGACCGTGGCCTCCGGTTGACACAGCAGGTCCGCGGCCAGCGAGAGCCGCCAGGCGGTGAGGAAGGCCATCGGCGGCTCGCCGATCAGTTCGCTGAACCGCCGCGCCAGCGCGGCCCGGGAGACTCCGGCCGACGCGGCCAACGACGCGACCGTCCAAGGCTGTTCGGGGTTGTTGTAGATCAGGCACAACACGTGGCCGATCACCGGGTCGCGGTAGCCGCGGTACCAGCCCGGCGCGTCCGTCCCGGAACGGGCGAACCACGAGCGCAACATCGCGATCAGCAGCAGGTCGAGGAGCCGGTCCAGGACCGCCTCCTGGCCCGCCTCGTCCTTGACGATCTCGGTGGCCAGGAGCGGGATCACCGGGCAGTCCACGTCGTCCGCCCGGATCACCGCCAGGGCGGGCAGCGCCTCCAGGAGCGAACGGCTGACCTCGCCGGCCAGTTGGTAGGTCCCGGTCAGCATGATCGTCTCGGCGTCGGCGTTGTTGCCCCATGTACGCACGCCGAGCGCCATCTCCTTGGCCAGGTCCCGCCCCTCGGGGGTGGTGCAGCGCTGGCCGGGATGGATGATGATCTGCGGCTGTGTGTCCGGCTCGTCGGAGACCCGGTAGTGGTCGGGCCCGCGCACGATCGCCACGTCGCCGGCGGTCAGTCGCTGCGACTCGCCGCGGTCCAGCGCGATCCACGCGTGGCCGCGCACCACCGCCACGACGGTCAGCGGCGCCTCGTCGTGGATGCGCATGGACCACGGCGCGGTGAGCATCGAACGCAGCAGGAAGGCGCCCTGCGCCCGGGGTCCGTTGAGCAGGCTCGCGAGAGCATCCATGCCCGAATCCTAGCGAAGATCGAGACGATCAAACATGTTATTGGGCGCTTCAGCGATGTTCACTCTCACCGCAAGGCCCTTGAATAGAGCCATGACGACGAACGAGCAGCACCTCGCGAACACCGCCGGCACCGACTACACCACCACGCTGGTGGTGGGCGGAACCGGCAAGACCGGCCGCCGGATCGCCGCCAAACTGATCGAGCGGGGCCGCACGGTCCGCCTCGGTTCGCGCTCCGCGCCGATCCCCTTCGACTGGACCGACCGCACCACGTGGGCCCCGGCGCTGCGCGACGTCGAGAAGGTGTACATCTCCTACCAGCCGGACATCGCCACCCCCGGCGGCGCGGACACGGTCGGCGCGTTCGCCGACCTCGCGGCCGAAAGCGGCGTGCGGCACCTGGTCCTGCTGTCCGGCCGGGGCGAGCCCGAGGCGCAGGACGCCGAGGCCCGGGTGCGTGCCTCCGGCGCCCACTGGACCGTCGTGCGGGCCTCCTTCTTCGCCCAGAACTTCGACGAGGGCGAGTTCCTCGGCCCGCTCCTGGAGGGCGAGTTGGCGCTGCCCGTGGGAGCGGTGGGCGAGCCGTTCATCGACGTGGAGGACATCGCCGACGTCGCGGTCGCCGCGCTCACCGAGGACGGGCACACCGGGCAGGTGTACGAGGTGACCGGGCCGCGACTGCTGACCTTCGCCGACGCGGTGGCCGAGATCGCCCGCGCGTCCGGCCGCGAGATCGGCTATGTCCAGGTGCCCCTGGAGGCGTACTGCGCGGCGCTGACCGAGCACGGGGTTCCCGCCGAGGTCGTCGACCTCCTCGCCTTCCTGTTCGGCGAGGTCCTCGACGGACGCAACGCGCACGTCGCCGACGGGGTGCGCCGCGCGCTCGGCCGCGACCCCCGCGACTTCTCCGACTACGTGCGCGACGCCGCCGCCCGCGGTGTCTGGAAGGTGTGACCATGAGCGGCCCCCTGTTCGTCCTGACCCTGGTCACGGCCGTCGGCTGCGCCACGATGGGCGGAGTCTTCTACGGCTTCTCCTCCTTCGTGATGGCCGGTCTGGGCCGGCTCCCGGCGAACCAGGGGGCCGCGGCCATGCGTGCGCTCAACGTCGAGGCCCCGAAGCCGCCCCTGATGATCGGCCTGCTGGGCACCTCCCTGCTCTGCGCGGGTCTGGGCGTGACCGCGCTCGTCTCCTGGGACGGGGCGTACTCCGGCTACCTGATCGCCGGCGCGCTGTGCTACCTGATCGGCCCGCTCGGGCTGACCGCCGGCTACCACGTGCCGCGCAACGACGCGCTGGACCGGGTCGAGCCGAACTCGCGGGCGGAGGAGCGCCTTTGGGCCACGTTCTCGACCGAGTGGACCCGGGCGAACCACCTGCGCGCACTGGGCGGCATCGCCGCCGCGGTCTGTCTGATCCTGTCCCTCACCCGCTGACCTCTCGACACCGCCCATCCGAAAACGGGGACCCCGGCATGACTCGGCCATCCACGCACTCGTCCACACCATCGACCCGCACCGCCGCCATCGTGCTGGGCGCGACCCTGGTCACCACCGGCCTCGTCGCCGGCGTCTACTTCTGCTTCGCGGTCGCGATCATGCCGGGCCTGGCCCACGTCGACGACCGCACCTTCATCGACTTCCTCCAGCAGGTCAACAGGAGCATCGAGAACCCGGTCTTCTTCTCCTGCTTCTTCGGCGCCCCGGTCCTGGGCGTCGTCTCCATCGTGCGGACCCGAAAGCTCGGCACCCCCGAGGCCGCCCGCTGGATCATCGCCGGCGTCGCCCTGGCCTTCGTCGGCATGCTGATCACCATGGGCGGCAACATCCCGCTCAACAACAAGATCGACGACGCCGGCGACCCCGCGAAGATCGCCGACCCGGCCAAGCTCCGCGAAGACGTCGAAAACACCTGGATAGCCTGGAACATAGCCCGCACCTTGTTCACCACCGCCGCCCTGGCCACCCTCACCAGAGCCACCCACCTCTTCGCCCGCACCACCCGCACCACCTGAGCCCATCCGCCGCACGCCGAAGGCCCGCCCGATCCCGGGCGGGCCTTCGGCCGTCTCGCGCTCCGTCTCTCACCTCACGGCGGCGGACCCGGGTCTCAGCCCTTGACGCAGACCACCTGACGCAGTTCCGCGACCACCTCGACCAGATCCTGCTGCTGCCGCATGACATGCTCGATCTTCTTGTACGCGCCCGGGATCTCGTCCACGACGCCGGAGTCCTTGCGGCACTCGACGCCCTCGGTCTGCGCGGCGAGGTCGGCGACGGTGAACCGCTTCTTGGCCGCGTTGCGGCTCATCCGGCGACCGGCGCCGTGCGACGCGGAGTTGAACGCGGCCTCGTTGCCCAGACCGCGGACGATGTAGGAGCGCGTGCCCATCGACCCCGGGATGATGCCGAGGTCGCCGGCCCCCGCGCGGATCGCGCCCTTACGGGTCACCAGCAGGTCCACCCCGTCGTACGTCTCCTCCGAGACGTAGTTGTGGTGGCAGCTGATCGTCTCCTCGAAGGTCACCCGCGCCTTGCGGAACTCGCGCCGGATCACCTCCTGGTACAGGGCCATCATGATCGCCCGGTTCCGCGCCGCGTACTCCTGCGCCCAGTACAGGTCGGAGCGGTACGCCGCCATCTCCGGGGTGTCGCTCACGAACACCGCGAGGTCGCGGTCGACGATGCCCTGGTTGTGCGGCAGCGACCTGGCCACCGACATGTGGTGGTCGGCCAGTTCCTTGCCGATGTTGCGCGAGCCCGAGTGCAGCATGAGCCATACAGAATCGGATGTATCGACACAAAGCTCTACAAAGTGGTTTCCTCCGCCAAGCGAGCCCATCTGCTTCGCGGCCCGGTCCCGACGGAACTTCACCGCGTCCGCGACGTCGTCGAAGCGCCCCCAGAAGTCGGCCCAGCCGGCCGACCCGAGGCCGTACAGCCTGCTCGGGTCAACCTCCTCGCCGTGCATCCCCATCCCGACCGGAATGGCCCGCTCGATCTCGGACCGCACCCGGGACAGGTCGTCGGGCAGGTCGGCGGCGGTGAGCGAGGTCTTCACCGCGCTCATCCCGCAGCCGATGTCCACGCCGACCGCTGCCGGGCAGACGGCGTCGCGCATGGCGATGACCGAGCCGACCGTGGCGCCGCGGCCGTAGTGCACGTCGGGCATCACGGCGAGGCCGTGCAGCCACGGCAGGGTGGTGATGTTGCGGAGCTGCTCCATGGCCTGGCTCTCGACCGCGGCCGGGTCGGTCCACATGCGAATCGGTACCCGGGTGCCGGGGACCTCGGTGTACGACATGGGTGGGTCACTCTCCTGAGTGGATGGTGGTCGAACGTGAGCACGGCGGCTCGAAGTCTCGGGTGGCCGCCCCGGCGCACGCCGGGTAGTGGGCCCGGGTGCGCCACGGGGCAGCCGGTGGCGGGGACCGCAGGGTTGGCGACTGCGGGACCCGCGGAGCGGGAACGAAGCAGGGGTTACACGCGGCGGGCCGAGGCGCCCCTGGCGGGGCGTCGGCCGAAGTCACGGAACCGCACCGGCTCGCTCCTCTCCCTACGGGACAGGACACACGGAGGCCCCGTCGTTGGCTCGGCCTCCATCAAGCCACGGCAACGCCGCACCCCGCAAAGGGTTTTCCGGCGTGGGCGGCGAGCCCCGCGCACGCCCCCGGGACACACCGCGCGCCGCTGTGACACCCGCCCCGGGCGGGCGTACATTCCCGATGCATGTTCGTCGTCGGGGTAGCCGCGTGGATCACCGCCGTCGCCTGTGTCGTGTTCGGGCGCGATCGGCATCGGCAGCGGGTGCCTCCGGTGGTCCGCGACTTCGACGGCGACGGACCCTTGGAGCGCACCGAGTTCCCCCGACCCGCCCGGGCCGGGTGGATCGCCGGCGCCGCCGCGGCCCTGGTCGGCTCGGCGGCGTTCGTCCTCAGCGTCAGGTGAACCGCCCCGGGGCGGGCGGGGTCAGGTGAAGACGACCGTGCGGGTCCCGTTGAGCAACACGCGCCGCTCCGAGTGCCACTTGACCGCGCGCGCCAGCGCCTGACACTCCACGTCCCGACCGACCGCGACCAGCCCCGCCGGGGTGACCGCGTGGTCCACCCGCTCGACCTCCTGCTCGATGATCGGGCCCTCGTCCAGGTCGCCGGTGACGTAGTGCGCGGTCGCGCCGATCAGCTTCACCCCGCGCGCGTGCGCCTGGTGATACGGCTTCGCGCCCTTGAAGCTCGGCAGGAACGAGTGGTGGATGTTGATCGCGCGGCCCTCGAGCTGCTTGCACAGGTCGTTGGACAGGACCTGCATGTAGCGCGCCAGCACCACCAGTTCCACGTCGTGCTCGTGCACCAGCGCGAGCAGCCGCGCCTCCGCCTCGGGCTTGGTCTCGCGGGTGACCGGGATGTGGTGGAAGGGCACCCCGTACGAGCGGGACAACTCCTCGAAGTCGCGGTGGTTGGACACCACGCCGACGATCTCGATCGGCAGCGCGCCGATACTGCTCCGGAACAGCAGGTCGTTGAGGCAGTGCCCGAACTTGCTGACCATCACGAACACGCGCATCCGCGCGTCCCCGTCGTGGATCTGCCAGTCCATGTGGAAGGACGCGCCGACCGCCGTGAAGCCCGCCCGCAGCGCGTCCAACTCGACGCCCGGTTCGGCGGTGAAGTGCACGCGCATGAAGAACAGCCCGGTGTCGCGGTCGCCGAACTGCTGGCTGTCCACGATGTTGCAGCCGGTCATCATCAGGAAGCTGGCCACCGCGTGCACGATGCCGCGCTTGTCCGGACAGGACAGCGTGAGCACGTACTGGCCGGCGCCCGTCGACGCGTCGCCGGCGTCGGTGCCGTCGAGAGGCTGCTGGGTCTGCTCGGTCATGGACGCGCCCTTCTTTCCGATGTCTGCCCGGGTCCACCCACCGACCGCCGAGGTGCGCGGTGTCGACGTGGCGCGGCGGCCGGTCGTACAGGATCCCACGTCCGGTGCGGGCTCAGCGCCCACCGGTACGGATACGCAACACGGCGAGCGAGTCCGGCGGCGCGTCGGGGTCGTCCTCGTCCGCGCGCGCCAGCGCCACGTGCGCGGCGCGCGAGGCGGCGACCACGTCCGGCCAGCGCGGATGGGTCAGGTAGGCGGGCGCGGGGGCGTCCTCGCCGACGTCGTGCAGCACGCCCAGGATCTCCCGCACGGCGGCGTCCACCAGGGCGGCCTCCTCGGCGTCGGTGACCAGAGCGCCGATGTAGGTGGTCGCGGACCAGCGATCCAGCCAGGAGTCGCCCACCAGGCGATAGACGGCGTCGGTGATCGAGCCGTACTCCGGGCGGCCGGCCAGCCAGGACTCGCGCTGGAACGTCGGGTCGCCGAACATGTGCAGCGCGGAGCGGACCTGGGCCCGCCAACGCCACCACGGAACGGTGCTCTGGCGCATACCTGCCATCGTGGCGCCTCCTCCCCTGTCCCCGCTTCGGTTTCACCGATCCGATCCGGTCGCGTTCCGGATCCGATCCCGATCGGATCCGGTCGGGATCGCCCGGATCACCTCGAATCGCCACCGATCATGCCGCAGACCGGATCGATCCCGCCGGCGGGGCGACGGCCCGGCCGGCGGGATCGATCCGGTCCCCGCGGTCCGGCGCGGTCAGTCCACCACCTTGATGGTGATCAGCCCGCGCTCGTCGTCGAACACCCGCAGCGCGGCCACCGCGAAGCCCGGGTGGTCGCGCATCCAGTTCTGCGCGGCGAGCAGGATCCGGGCCGCGCTGTTGAAGACCTGCGCGGCCTCCGTCGAATAGTCCCCCGGCAGGTGCGAGGACAGGTCGGTGTCGATCGCGACCTCGTACTTGCCCTTGTGGTCCAGCGTGAGCCGCACCTGCTGGAGGTGCGCGCCCTCCGCGGTGGTGTGCAGCGCCGCCAGCATCGCGGCCCCGTAGTCGTCCGCGGCCGGCTTGCGGTCGTCCCGCTCGGCGCCGAGCCGGAAGTCGATCGCGTCGCGGTCCGAGTCCAGGATCTCGATCCCGCCCACCCACAAGGCCGGATGGTCCTCGGCCCACTGCGCGGTCTCGGTCAGCAGCTTGCCCGCCCGGTCCCGGACCAGTTCCTCGGCCTGCGTGTCCGAGCCGTTGCCCCGGACCAGGTCGGTTTCCAGCGTGACCTTGTAGACCTTGTACGAGCTGACCACCCGGACCTTGGTGACGTGGCCCCCGTGCACGGTGGTCCGCAGGTGGGTCAGCAGCTCGCTTCCGTATGCCCCCGACTCGGGGGTGTCGCCGGCGGCGGCGGGCGGCACGACCGGCGGCACCGTGGCGGGTGTGCCGGCCGGCGGCACGGTCGCGGGTGCGCCGTCCGCCGCGACGGTCCTCGGCGCGGGCGTGCCGATCCGCGCCGCGCTCGGTCCCGCGGTGGCGACCGTGTCGGCGACCTTGCCGGCGTCCGGTGATCCGGTACACGCCGCGGCTCCCGCCACGGTGGTGGCGAGAAGCACGACCGCGGACAGTCGTGTGCGCTTCCGTATGCGTATCAAGGTTCGTGTTCACCCCCTGTCACCCAGCCATGGTGCGGGTTGGTCCTCGGCTCCTACCAGGCGGGGGGTAGTGTGCGGAGGAAATATACCGCTTTGCCGGCGCCCCGACCGGCAGCTTTCGCCCATGACGGGCGCCTCGGTCGGGACGGGACGTGCCCGACCCGAGGTCAGGGATCCACGGCCAGGCGGTAGCCGCGCTTGGTGACGGTGAGGACCAGGTCCGCGTACGGTCCGAGCGCGGCGCGCAGTCGGGCGATCGCCGCCTCGACGGCGTGCTCGTCGGTCCCGGGGTCCGCCCACACCCGGCGCAGCAGTTCGGGCCGGCCGAGCACCCAGCCCGGTTTCTCGGCGAGGGCGCGCAACACGGCGCCCGGGACCGGGGGCAGCCAGATGGTCCGCCCGTCGACCAGGACCGCGTTGCCCTGGACGACCAGTCGCCGGGTGCCGGTGTCCAGCTCCCGGCGGGCCCGCGCGGGCAGCGCCTCGGCGATCGTGCGCACCAGCGAGCCGATCCGCCCGCGCTCGGGCCACACCGACTCGACGCCCACGTCGGCCAGCGGACGCGCGCACACCGGGCCGATGCACACCGGCAGTACATCGGCGCGCAGCGCGGCCAGCACCTCGGCGTGCCGGCCGGCCGCCGCCGCGGTCTCCAGGAACGCGCCGATGGCGGGCGCGCTGGTGAAGGCGAGCGCGTGCACCTCGTGCCGTACGGTCTGCTCGACCAGCCTGCGCACCGCGCCCGGATCGTCGGGCGGTCCCCAGCGGAACACCGGGATCTCCACCACCTCGGCGCCGCGTTCGCGCAGCCGGTCGGCGAAGCCCTGGGCCGGCGCGCCGTGCTCCTGGACGGCGATCCGCCGCCCGCGCAGGTCGCGCTCGAGCAGCCAGGCCAATACCTCGCCGCGCGAGTCCGAGCCGGGCGAGTAGACCTCGCGCAGCCCGCTCGCGCGCACCGCGGTGGTCGCCTTGGGCCCGCATCCGAGCACCACCGCGGCCCGACAGGCGCCGGCCAGCCGGGCGCCGCGCCCCCACCCCTCGGCGGCGCCGAACCAGCCGCGCCAGCCCACCCCGGTGGTGGCCACCACGTAGTCGAGTCGGCGGTCCAGGGCCCGCTCGGTGGCCCGGCGCAGGATCGGATCGTCGGCCGGCGAGACGATCCGCACGGTGGGCGCGTCCACCACCTTGGCGCCCAGGTCCCGGAGCAGCGCGGCGAGTTCGTCGCGGCGCCGGGCCGCGGTGACGCCGATGGTGAACCCGACCAGCGGCGCGGCCCCCGTGCCTGTCTCCATGGGGTGAGACTCGCCGACGTGTGTTACGTCCCTGTTGCCGGACGGTCACGCGGGAGTTAGCGCGTGGGTCGATGGGCGGGTCGGCGGGGCCTGCGCCGGTGCGAGCGGCCCACGCGGTCCGGGTCGCCGGCGCGGCGTGGCGGCGTGGCGGCGTGGCAGGCGCGGCGGGCCCGGCGTGGCGGGCGCTCAGAAGTCGCCGGCGCCGCGCTTGCCGAGGTTGTTGTCGGCCGCGATCGGGTTCCACAGGCCGACCACCTTGTTCTTGGCGGCGGTGGCCCGGCCGCCCGCGCGGTCGGCGGCGCGCTTGTGGTCGGTGTACTCCGCCTTGTGGTCCTTGCAGCCGCCGTGGGCCATCTCGGTTCCCCAGGCCGCGAGTTCGCGGTCGGACTCGGCGGAGGCGGTCCACGCCTCGCGCAGTCCGGCGACCAGGTCGGCGCCGCGGGTCAGCTTGTCGGTGTTCAGCTTGTCCAGGCCCGCGAGTTGCTCATCGCGCTGTAGGGCCGCCTCGTTGAGCGACTGCGCGCCGGCGGCGGGGTCGTCGCACTTCTGGATCTTCTGCACGGCCTGCGACACGACCTGTCGGGAGCCGGCCCCCGACTGGAGGAGGCGGTCCACGGCGGACGCCTGCGCGGCGCTCTCGTTCGCCTTGGCGGGCGGCGCCGAGGCCGACGGCGCCGCGCTCCCGGACGACTCCGGCTTCGGACCGGCCGTCGCGGCGGCGCCCTTGTCCGCCTTGTCGCCCTTGTCGTCGTCGCCGAACGCCCCACTGGCGAACACTCCGATCGCCGCGACCACCACGAGCGCCCCGACACCGGCGGCGATCAGCGGCGTCCGGTTGCGGCCCGGACCCGGGCCGGGGCCGCCGTGGTCGGCGGGCGGGACGGTACGCGGCCCGTACTGCGGGGCGGCCGGTTGCGGCGCGGCGTACCCGGCGGACTGCGCGGCGGGATACCCGCCGGACGGCGGCGCGGGCTGCCCCGAGTAGGCCGGGCGTATCGGCGGCGCGGGAATGCCCACCGGCCCCGTGCCGGCGGCCGGCGGGCCGGCCACCTCGTCCCGGAACAGGCTCACCTCGAACACCTGGGTGGGGTCGGCCGGCCCGGCCGGCTGCGGCCCGGTCCCGGGCGGCGCGAGGGGCGCGCCGACCGCGGCCCCGCTCGGCGGCGTATGCATCGGCCGCGGCGGCACCTGCCCGGGCGCGCCCGGCGGCTGCGGCTGCCCCGGCCCGGGCCGAAACAGCCCGTTCGAATCGTGCTGTTGCGGCGCCGGAGGCTGCTGCTGCCCCGCATACGACTGCTGCTCCGGATACGACTGCTGCCCCGGGTAGCCCTGCCGGCCCGGAAACGACTGCTGCCCCGCATACGGCTGCTGCTGCCCGGGATACGGCTGCTGCTGCCCCGGGTACGCCCCCTGCCCGTACTGCTCCGGCGGCCCCTGATCCGCGTAGTCGTCGAACCTCGGCAACACCTCGGTCTCGTCGCGCGGGAGTTCGAGCGGGCCGAAAGGCGACGGCCCCGGCTGCCCGCCGTTCGGACCGTGTCCGCCCGTGCCGCCGTCCGCTGCACCGGATCCCATGCCACCCACCCGTTCGTCGCCTCGAAGCCGTCGCACCGGGGCGTCGCGCGACCGGCCGGATCGTCCGGCGGCCGCTCCCCCGGTCCGCCCGACGGTAACTCAGTCGTTCGAGTGACGAACAGCGGCGCGTGCCGCGACCGGGGCCCCGGCACGGGTGTTCGGCAACCCCGGTGAGCCGACCCGCCGCAGGTGGGCGGCGGTGTCGGGCGATCAGACCGGGACCGCGTGCACCGCCTCGGCGAATTCCCGGACCACGAGTTCGTCCCGATGCGGCTCCAGCCGGCGCTGGAAGTCCTTGAGGTATTCGAGCCCGCGCGCCGAGTGCAGCCGGCCCACCAGGTCCAGCGCCTCCGCGCCGACCGCGCACGCCTCGTCCAGCCGGTTCTGCTGCAGGTGCGCGGTGGCCAGCAGGAGCGTGTCGACCGCCCGCCGGCGCACCCGCGTGTCGGCGTGCCCGTCCAGCGCCTCCCGGGCCGCGGCCTCCGCCTGCCGGGGCCGGTCCAGGTCGCGGTAGCAGTGCGCGAACTCGTCCGACAGGTACGCCTGCGAGAAGTGGCTTATCCACGCCGGGTCCTCGTCCGGCGCCGCCAGGTCCATCGCGGACTGGGCCCGGGCCAACGAGCCCTCGCACGCGCGCGCGTCGCCGAGCAGCGCGTGCCCGCGTGCCTCGGCGGCGTGGAACATCGCCTGGGTGGTGGGCGTGGCCTCGTGCTTGGCGCCCTCCTGCGCGGCGCGGGCGAGCTGGGTGATCTCGCGCGGATTGCCCAGGCTGCCCGCGAGATGGCTCATCCCGGCGGCCAGCACATAGCCCCCGTAGGCCCGGTCCCCCGCGGCCTGGGTCAGCCGCAGCGCCTGGATGTAGTAGCGCTGGGCGAGTCCCGGCTGGCCGGTGTCCACGGCCATGTAGCCGGCCAGCTCGGTGAGCCGGGCCACGGCCGCGAAGAGGGCGCGTCCCGTCTCGTCGGAATAGGTCCCGTTGAGCAGCTGCGTCACCACACTGCCGAGGTAGTGCACCACGACCGGGCGGATGTGCCCGGCGCCGAAGCGGTGGTCGAGCGCGGACAACATGTCGGTGGTCGCGCACACCGCCTCGATGTCCGAGACGCCCACGCGCGGCCCGCCGATCCGGGCCACCTGCGGATCCGGCTCGGTGATCAGCCAGTCCCGGCTGGGCGCGACCAGGGCCGCCACCGCAACCGAGGAGTTGAGCAGGAAGTCGCGCCGGTTGACGTCGCTGCGCCACAGTTCGGTGACCACCTCGACGGTGCCCGCGGGCGTCGCGGCGAACTGCAGGCCGACGTTGGTCGCCAGGCTGCGACCGTCGGCCATGCCGATCTCCTCGACGGTCACCGGCCGGCCGAGCTTGCGCCCGATCGCCTCGGCGATCAGGTTCGGCACCGCGCCGCGCGGCTGCTGACCGCGCAGCCAGCGCGCCACCGAGGTCTTGTCGTAGCGCAGGTCCATGCCGTGTTCGGCCCCGCACATGTTGACCCGTCGGGCCAGCCCCGCATTCGAGCAGCCGGCCTCCTGGATCAGTGCCGTCAACCTCTCGTTGGGCTGCCTCGTCGCCTGCGTTCGCGCGGCCATCGGTGTTCCCTCCCCGACCGTTGGTGCGGGTTCGCGACATGCGGGATCGGCGCGACGGGGGCTTGCCCGGTCCCGTCGTGTGCGCGCCCGATGCCTGATGAGTCCGTTGTGCGTGTCGAGCGGACGTCGCCCGTCCGCCGGGTCCCCGTGGTACGGGGAATCGCCGTTGCCGCCCGGCAGTCGGACGATGGTTCATCCGCGTACGGAGCGTAGTGACCCGTATAGAGCAGCGGATAGGGCACCCTTCACTGCGCCCCCCGATCTGCACCCATGCGCCCCCCTTGCGCCGGATGGCCGGCGATGATCCCATCGCCCCTGATCACCCGGTTTCCGTCGGCCGGCGCGCGCCCGCGCGACGTGCGACCCGGTGCCGGTGCCGGTGCGCCGTACGGGTGGCCGCGAGTGCGCCCTCACCCGGCCGTAACCATCCTGTGGTCCCACAGTTGTGCAGCACGTGGAAGACACCCTGGGGGCCCGGCAGATCGCCCGCGACACGCTTGTAGAGACCGCAGTCCGCTACGCCCAGGACCGGCACTGGGACGTGGTCCCCGGCGCCTCGGTGGTCGAGCACAGCGCGGGGCGTCGGTGCGACTGCGGCCATCCCGGGTGCGCCACCCCCGGCGCGCATCCGATCCTGCGCGACTGGGCGGTACAGGCGGCCAGTTCGCCCGCGCTGGTGCGGCGCTGGTGGGGCGAGCACCCCGACGCGGCGATCCTGCTGCCCACCGGGCGCGGGTTCGACGTGATCGACGTCCCGGAGCAGGCCGGCTGTCTGGCGCTGGCCCGGCTGGAGCGGATGGGCCTGCCGCTCGGCCCGGTGATCGCCACTCCCACCCGGCGGCTGCAGTTCCTCGTACTGCCGGGCGCGCGGGACAAGATGGGCGAGATGTTGCGCCGGATCGGCTGGGGCATCGGTGCGATCGACCTGATCCCCAAGGGCGAGGGCGACTGGGTGGTGGCCCCGCCGTCGCGCATGGGCACCTCCGGCAGCGCCGCGTGGGCGCGCGAGCCCACCGAGCTCAACCGCTGGCTCCCCGAGGCCCGCGAACTGGTCAGCCCGATCGCGTACGCCTGCGGCCGGGCCATGGCCGATGCGCGCTAGCCGGCGCACGCTCGCGACGCACGGCGAAGGGCCCTCGCCGCCGAGGTGACTCGGTGGCGAGGGCCCTTGCGCGAACCACGGCCGGCCGGCCGCGAGCGACGCGCGCCGCGGCCGGCGAGCCGCGACTAGCGCGCCGCCACGAACACGTGCGAGGCGACCTCGGGGGGCAGCTCGGCGGCCTCGCCACCGCTGCCCGCCATCACGCCGCCCGCCGACTCGTGCACGCTCACCACCGCACCGGGACGAATCCCGGCCCGGCGCAGCGTGTACATCAACTGCGCGTCGGTCTGCAGCGGCTCGCCGAGCCGTCGCACCACGACGTTCTTGCCTTCCGGCCCCGCCGACTCGAGGAGCGTGACGAGGCCGCCTTCCTTGAAGGAGTCGGCGTGCAGTTCCCGGTCCAGTTCCTCCAGGCCCGGGATGGGATTGCCGTAGGGCGATTCCTTCGGATAGCGCAGCAGTTCGAGCAGGCGGCGCTCCACCTGCTCGCTGATCACGTGCTCCCAACGGCACGCCTCGGCGTGCACCTGTTCCCAGGGCAATCCGATGACGTCCACGAGCAGGCACTCGGCGAGTCGGTGCTTGCGCATGACCCGCGTCGCGATTCCCCGCCCCTCGGCCGTCAGTTCCAGATGACGGTCGCCCTCGACCGTCAACAACCCGTCCCGCTCCATGCGTGCCACGGTCTGGCTCACGGTCGGCCCGCTCTGCTCGAGCCGCTCCGCGATCCTCGCCCGCAGCGGGACCACACCCTCCTCCTCCAGCTCGAAAATCGTCCGGAGGTACATCTCCGTGGTGTCGATGAGTCCACTCACGACCAGCGGCTCCGTTCTTGGTGGTCCTGCCGTGCAATTCTGACGCACCTGGACCGCCGATGCGGACGTCCGGCCGATCGGGTCCCCCGCGGCCTGTCCCGGCGCACGCCGTCCCGTGCGCTGTGCCGCGTCATCCGTACGTGTGCCCAGCCCCGGTGGGTACACGTTGTCGGGTGCGTACGGTCATAACGTTCCGATATGCCATTGCCATCCCGGAAGACCTCGGGCCCCGCGGAATCCACCGATCGAGTTCGCCGCATCCATGTTCTCTGGTTGCGTCGCGATCTGCGGCTGTCCGATCATCCCGCGCTGCACGCCGCCGCCGGCACCGGCTTTCCCGGTACCGGGGACGGGGCGCCCGCCCGCGTGTTGCCGTTGTTCGTGCTCGACCCGGCGGTGTGGGACGCCGCGGGGCCGGCGCGCCGGGCGCACCTGGCCCGCTCGTTGCACGCCCTCGACGCCGATCTGCGCGAGGCGGGCGGGCGGCTGGTGGTGCGCGCGGGCGAGCCGACCCGGGTGCTGCCCGCGCTGGTGCGCGAGAGCGGCGCCGCCGAGGTGCACGTCACGGCGGACTTCGGTCCCTACGGCCGGATCCGGGACGCGGCCGTGGCCGAGGCCCTGGACGTGCCGTTCCGCGCCACCGGATCGCCGTACGCGGTCGCCCCGGGCCGGGTGCGCAAGGCCGACGGGACGCCGTATCGGGTGTTCACCCCCTTCCAGCGCGCGTGGGCCGAGCACGGATGGCGCGAGCCGCTGCCGCGACCGACCGACCTCGCCTGGGCGCACGCCGCATCGGACGACCCGCCGACCGCCCCCGAACCGGCCGGGGTGGACCTGCCCGAGGCGGGCGAGCGGGCGGCGCTGGCCGCCTGGCGGGGATTTCGCGCGCACGGCCTGGACCGCTACCGGGAGCTGCGGGACCGGCCCGACCTGCCCGGCACCTCGCGGTTGTCGGTGCACCTGAAGTTCGGCGAGATCCACCCGCGCACGCTGCTCGCCGACTGCCCCGACACCACGTTCCGGTCCGAGTTGGCCTGGCGCGAGTTCTACGGCGACGTGCTCTGGCACCACCCCGAGACCGTGCACGAATACCTGAACCGGGACATGGCCGGCATGGCCTACGACACCGGCCCGGACGCCGACGCGCTCTTCGACGCGTGGCGCGCGGGCAAAACCGGATTCCCCTTCGTGGACGCGGGCATGCGGCAACTGCTCGCCGAGGGCTGGATGCACAACCGGGTGCGCATGGTCGTGGCGTCGTTCCTGGTCAAGGACCTGCACCAGGAGTGGACGCGCGGCGCGGCGCACTTCATGCGGCACCTGGTCGACGGTGATCCGGCGTCCAACAGCCACGGCTGGCAGTGGACCGCGGGCTGCGGCACCGACGCGTCGCCGTGGTTTCGCGTCTTCAACCCGATCCAGCAGGGCCGCCGGTTCGATCCCGAGGGCGACTACGTGCGCCGCTACGTGCCCGAGTTGCGGCACATCGCGGGCCGCGCGGTGCACGAGCCGTGGCGGATCGGCGTCGACGGCTATCCCGATCCGATCGTCGAGCACGCCGAGGAAAGGCGCGTCGCTCTCGACCGCTACCAGGCGATCCGGCGGTAGGGTGCCGGATCCGCGTTCGTACGGCGGATCCGTATACGAAGCTCCGAGGACGAAGTTCCTGACGAACGGGAGGACCGGGGATGGTCGAGCTGGGCGCACGCTACCTCGACGCGGCGATCGGGCTGCTGGAACGGCTGCGGGACGTCGAACTGCCCACGATCGACCGGGCCGCCGACCGGGTAGCCGGCGCACTCGCGGAGGGCGGCCGGCTGTTCGTGTTCGGCGGCGGGCACTCCGCGCTCGCCGCGCAGGACGTGGTCTACCGCGCGGGCGGCCTGATCCTGGCCAACCCGCTGATCGCCCCCGGCAACGAGCTGACCGTGCGTCCGATCACCGTCAGCAGCGCGGTGGAGAAGCTGGCCGAGCTGGCCGGTCCCGTGCTGGACGGCGCGGGGGTGCGCGAGGGCGACGCGCTCGTGGTGATCTCGCTGTCCGGACGCAACGGGCTGCCGGTGGAGCTGGCCCGCCAAGCGCGCGAGCGCGGCGCGCTGGTGATCGGCCTGACCTCGGTCGAGGCCAGCGAGGCCGAACCGGCGCGGCACCCGTCGGGCACCCGGGTCCTGGACAACTGCGACATCGTCCTGGACACCGCCATCGCGGTCGGCGACGCCGCGCTCGACGTGGAGGGCGTGCCCCAGCGGATCGGCCCGACCTCGGGTGTGGTGTGCTCGGCGGTGATGCAGACACTCATGGTCGGCGTGATCGGCCACCTGGTCTCCCGGGGGATCGAACCCCCGGTGTTCATGTCCGCGAACATCGACGGCGGCAACGCGTGGAACGAGCGGTTGCTGGCCGAACACGCGGACCGGATCTTCTATCTGAGGTGAACCCGGCAGTGCATCCCAACGCACGGTCCCACTCCCCCGAGCAGACCCCCTCCCCCGAGGGGGCCGACCCCCGCCCAGCCCCGCTGGTCGTCCCCGGCCGCTTCAACGGGCCGCCGGGCATGGGCAACGGCGGCTACCTGGCCGGTCTGCTGGCCGCACGCGCGGTCGGCGGCCTCGCCTCGGGGGTGGCCGTGACGCTGCGCCGCGCGGTGCCGCTGGACCGTGCGCTGGCCCTCGCGCACGACGCGGCGAGCGGGACGCTGACCCTGACGGAGGACGCGGGGGCGATCGCGGAGGCGATCCCGGTCGACCCCGCGCTGCCGCTGCCCGCCCCGATCGACCCGGTCACCCCCGCCGAGGCGGCCGAGGCGAGCCGGTCCTTCCCGGGCTTCGCGGCGTGGAACCCGTACACCGACTGCTTCGTGTGCGGCCCGGGTCGGGCCGAGGGCGACGGTCTGCGGCTGTTCCCCGGGATGCTCGCCGACCGCCCGGACACCAACGCGTGCGTCTGGACCCCGCACGCCTCGCTGGTCGCGCCGGACACGGGCCAGGTGGCGCCGGAGTTCGTGTGGGCCGCGCTGGACTGCCCCGGCGGCTGGACCGGGATCGACCGCGACACCGCGCTCCTGCTCGGCCGGATGACCGCGCACGTGTACGCGCTGCCCTATCCGGACGAGCCGTGCGTGGTGCTCGGCCGGCTCCTGGGCCGGGACGGGCGCAAGGTCCACACCGCCACCACGCTCTACGACGCCGAGGGCCGCCCGGCCGCCCACGCCGAACAGGTATGGATCGCGCCGCGCGTCTGACGGTTCGCACCGCACGCTACGGCTTCGGGTCGCGCCCGTCGCAGCATCGGAAGTCGCTGTCCGCGATCGCCCGCCGAGCAGGCCGAATCCGGCCGAACCACAGGCGGCGGAAATCGGGGAACCCGCGCAGCGGACCCACGTCCACGAGCACGGATCCGGCGATGCGCCCGGAGGGCTTCTTCACCGTGTTCGGGGCACAGGGCATCCCCACAGCCAAGTCCGGTGTGCCCTGCATCTATTCCTGGATCCGGTGTGGGATCCGGCACCTCGTAAATCCGTTGCACGCGCCCCGACGCCGATCTAATCTCACTGGCACACGGGAGAGGAGGTGGTCTGAAGTTGCATAGCATTCGGACGCGTGAGGTGGCTGCCCGCTAGCCGCCACTCCGGTTTACCGGCTCGGCAGGCCCCGTCGTGAGTGCACCGCGACGGACGCAGGCAGGCGGCCGGCAACACCAGGCAGACACCCGACCCGCAGGTCGCCGGGATCGTCCCCCGGCCTTCGACCCACCTCACCGAGGTGGACGGAGAAGCGACCTGCGGGTCGCTGTCGTTTCCGGCCCCGTTCACGGGACCCGCTTACCGGGCCTTGCCGAGCGGACCTTGCTCACCGCGCCCTGTGTTCCACCGAGCCCGCCTCACGGGCTCAGTCGCTCGACCCGCCACGACGCGCCGCCGCCACCGTCGCCGCCCTCGCGGAAGTAGCGCAGCCGGTCGTGCATCCGGTTCTCCCGCCCCTGCCAGAACTCCACCGTCTCGGGCACCACCCGAAAGCCGCCCCAGAACTCCGGCACCGGGATGTCCTCGATGTCGGCGAACCCGGCCTCGGCCTCCGCGTACCGCTTCTCCAACTGCTCGCGCCCGGCGACCGGCCGCGACTGCTCGCTCGCCCAGGCGCCGATCCGCGAACCGCGCGGTCGGGAGCGGAAGTACTCGGCGGTCGCCTCCCGGGACACCCGTTCGGCGGAGCCGGTGACGATCACCTGACGGGCCAGCGCGTGCCACGGGAAGAGCAGACTCACCGCCGGGTTGGCGCCGAGTTCGACGCCCTTGCGCGAGCCGTAGTTCGTATAGAAGACGAAGCCCCGCTCGTCGAACTCCTTGAGCAGGACCGTGCGGGTGCTCGGCCGCCCGTCCGGCGTCGCGGTCGCCACCACCATCGCGTTCGGCTCGGGCAGCTCGGCCCCGGCCACCTCGGTCAGCCAGGTGGTGAACAGCGGGAAGGGGGTCGCGGGCAGGGCGCCGACGTCGATGCCCTCGCCTCGGTACTGCCGGCGCATCGCGGCAAGCTCGGTGAACTCCACGGACAACGAGTACCACTCGGGGCCGACCGGCGGCACGACCACCCCCGACCGGGTGACGTCCGGCAATCCCGTCCCGGGCGGGTTTGTGCCCCACCTCACTCGTCCAGGCGTGCTCCGAAGTAGGTCGTCTCGATATCGAGAGATATCCTGAACAACGGACTTCGATCGGCCCATACCTTCAGGCGAGGCACCATCCCGGCCTCGCCCGGACCGACCGGAACACCTCCCCGAATCACCGGTGGATCCCAGGTGCGAAGCCTGATCGGCACCCTGCTCCCCGGCCTCGTTCGGGGGAAGACACGGTGTGGCGGGGCGGGGTATGAAGGACCCGGCCACAAGTCAGTCGAGATCGCATGAGGAGCCGCCTGATGTCCGAGTTCGTACCCGGGCTCGAAGGAGTCATAGCGTTCGAGACGGAGATCGCCGAACCCGACAAGGAGGGTGGCGCGCTCCGGTACCGAGGTGTGGACATCGAGGACCTCGTCGGCCACGTCTCGTTCGGCAATGTGTGGGGCCTGCTGGTGGACGGGGCGTTCAACCCCGGCCTGCCGCCGGCCGAGCCGTTTCCGATTCCCATCCATTCCGGCGATGTCCGCGTGGACGTGCAGAGCGCGCTGGCCATGCTCGCCCCGGTGTGGGGTCTGAAACCGCTGCACGACATCGACGACGCCCAGGCGCGGGACGACCTCGCCCGGGCCGCCGTGATGGCGCTGTCGTACGTCGCCCAGTCGGCCCGCGGCCTGGAGAAGCCGATGGTGCCGCAGAGCGAGATCGACAAGGCGCAGACGATCGTCGAGCGCTTCATGATCCGCTGGCGTGGCGAGCCGGACCCGCAGCACGTCAAGGCGGTCGACGCCTACTGGACCTCGGCGGCCGAGCACGGCATGAACGCCTCGACGTTCACCGCGCGCGTGATCGCCGGCACCGGTGCCGACGTCGCGGCGTGTCTGTCCGGCGCGGTCGGCGCGATGTCCGGTCCGCTGCACGGCGGCGCGCCCTCGCGCGTGCTGCACATGATCGAGGAGATCGAGCGCACCGGCGACGCCACGGCGTACGTCAAGGGCGTCCTGGACCGGGGCGAGCGCCTGATGGGCTTCGGCCACCGGGTGTATCGCGCCGAGGACCCCCGTGCGCGTGTGCTGCGGCGCACGGCCAAGGAGTTGGGGGCGCCTCGCTACGAGGTGGCCGCGGCGCTGGAGAAGGCGGCGCTGGAGGAGCTCCAGGCTCGCCGTCCGGACCGGATCCTGGCCACCAACGTGGAGTTCTGGGCCGCGGTGATGCTGGACTTCGCCGAGGTGCCGGCACACATGTTCACCTCGATGTTCACCTGCGCCCGCACCGCCGGGTGGAGCGCGCACATCCTGGAGCACAAGCGCACCTCGCGCCTGGTCCGCCCGGCCGCCCGCTACATCGGCCCGGGCACCCGCCCGATCACCGAGGTCGCGGGCTACGACGACACGGTCCGCAACCTGAAGCACTGATCGGCGGGCATCGATCACCGAGCACGGATCGCTGCCGCCCCGAACCCCCGAACGAAGCCCCGCTCCACCCGAGGAAGCGGGGCTTCGCCACACCCGAACCCGAAACCCGAAGCCGACCCTCGGCCGCGAGGCCCGATCGGCCCGCCCACTGCCGTAAATCCGCAGCCTCCGCCCACAGCGCAACGGGTGGGCGGGTGGGCACAATCCCCCCGCGAAGCGGGATTCAGCCGCGGCCCTCGAGAATGGCCACCTGCCGCGCATCCGACGCCCGCGGACACGTACTGCACAGCGCAGCCGGATCCAGCGTGTACCAAAGACAGCACACGCTCTGCGTGCGATTGCAGTGACTGCGCCCCTCGGTCCCCGCAAGCACCCGAAACCCCGCCTCGCGCTTGAACCGACCGACATCACCGGGAAGCAACTCGCCCAGTTCACGCACCGCGCGATCGCCCTCGCCGAGGGTGCGGCCCAGATACCAGACGCCGCTCACCACCTCGTCGGCCACCATCGACCACAACACCCGCTCCCCCCGGCGCAGATGCGGTCGAAACGCCGCCAGCAGCGGCTCCACGTGTTCGGCCACCCGATCGAGGAGCAGCGCCCGCAGCGCCGCCTCGTCGGCCACCACGCGCGCGCCGGGCGCGTTCGCGTCGGGGTCGTCGGGCAGGCAGGCGAAGGTGTTCGAGGTGACCGTGAAGGAGCGGCCCACCCGCTCGGACCCGGGCGCGATCCACACCTCGTCCAGTGCCACCAGCGGGACCCGGCGGCGCAGGAACCACGGGCCGGTCAGCATCAGGCAGGCGTACCAGGCGTAGCCGTGCAGCGCCCACATCGCGACCGCGTCGTCGCGCGGCTCGGCCGCCAGGGTCGCGCCGATCCGGGTGCGCTCGGCGGCCAGCATCTCGGCGAGCACGTCGGGGTCCTCGGCCATCCGCGAGGCGTGCAGCATGCCGACGGCGGGGCGTCCGGGCTCGACCGTGATCAGCGGGCACGCGGCACCGAGCGCGCGGAAGGTCTCCGCGAACGCGGGGCACGGGGCGGGCTGATGAAGATCGAGCACGGTCATGACCAGAAGGTAAGCCTTGCCTAACCTCGTGTCCACACGGGTCGGCCCGACATCGCCCCCTCGGAGCCGGCTCCACCCTTCCGGCGGAGCCGTTCGCGGGGCGCACGATCCACGCGCGCGCCCCGCGAACGACCCGGCGCGCGGGGTCAGGAGCGTACCGACACGGGGGCGTCGGCGGGTTCGTCGTCGACCCGTTCGCCGGCCTCCTCCAGGATGATCCGGCCCATCAGTTCGTAGCGCTCCGGGCTCCGGGCCCGCATGTACAGCGCCAGCGCGATGCCGCCGACGAAGACGCCGCCGACGATGTACGGGGTGAGCTTGAACAGCAGCGAGTCGGAGGCGGCGCCGGCGGCGGTCTCCATGTTCTGCAGGAGCAGCACCACCACCGCGATCATCGCGACGCCGCCGAGCAGCGGGGCCAGGAAGGTGCGGAACCAGTGCGCCGTCTCGGGATGGTTCTTTCCGACGTGGAAGTAGCCGATCACCGCGAACGAGCACAACGTCTGCACGATCAGGATGGCCATCGTGCCGAGGATCGCGAGCAGCGTGTAGAGGTGTATGTACGGGTCCTGATCGGTGAACAGGAACAGCAGCACGATGCCGGTGGCGATGATGCTCTGCACGAACGAGGCGAAGTACGGCGAGCCGTGCACCGGATGGGTGTTGCCGAGTTTGCGGGAGATGAAGCCCTCACGGCCGATCGCGTACAGGTAGCGCGCCGCGCACTGGTGGAAGGCCATGCCGCAGGCGAACGAGCCGGTGATCAGCAGCCACTGGAACCAGTCCACCGCCCAGCCGCCGATGAAGTCCCCGGTCGGGCCGAAGAAGACGTCCAGCGGGGCTGATCCGCTCGCGATCTCCTTCGACTTCTCCAGGCCGCTGCCGTCGATCGCCATCCAGGAGACGAACACGTAGAACAGGCCGACGCCGATCACCGAGATCAGCGTGGCGCGCGGGATGACCTTCTTCGGGTTGCGCGACTCCTCGCCGTACATCGCGGTGGACTCGAAGCCGACCCACGACCAGAACGCGAAGAACAGACCGAGCCCTGCCGCGCCCTTGAACGCGTTGGCCGGGTTGATCGGCTCGGCGGACAGCCCGTCGGGGCCGCCGCCCTGGACCAGCACCGCGATCGCCATCGCGGCGAGCACCGCGACCTCGGCGACCAGCAGTACGCCGAGCAGGCGCGAGGTGAGGTGGATGTCGAACCAGGACAGCAGCGCGGTGATCGCGAGCATGCCCAGGGCGTAGATCGACCAGTTGAGGTCGACGCCCAACTGGGCGTTGACGGTGGTGTCCGCGAAGTAGGCGAAGATGCCGACGATGGAGGCCTCGAAAACCACGTACGCCAGCACCGCGAGCAGTCCGGAGGCCATGCCCACGACTCGGCCCAGGCCGTGTGAGATGTAGCCGTAGAAGGCGCCCGCCGAGGTGATGTGCTTGGCCATCGCGACGTAGCCGATGGAGAACACGCTGAGCACCAGGGTCGCGAACAGGTAGCCCGCGGGGGCGCCGACGCCGTTGCCGAAGCCGACCGCGATCGGCAGGTTTCCGGTCATCGCGGTGATCGGCGCGGCGGTGGCGATCGCCATGAACACGACACCGACGAGCCCGACCGAATTCGCCTTCAGGCGTTGGACCTGCGGTGGTGCCGGGGATTCGACCTCGGGGGTTTGTCCCGCGTCGGAGTGGCCGGACATCCCACCTCCCTACCGTGCGTGGGAAAGAACTGATGGCGAGTCAGCTTCGACCCCGGGGCCACACCGTCACAATTGACAGCCTGTCAGGGATCGGACCGATTCGCCCCTTGCGCTGTCGGTACCGTGACACGCCGTGCGGGAGCCTTCCCGCATTGCCACCGGATCGACCCCGCCCGGTGTCGGGGCCGGGCGGGTCGGCAGGCCATAGGGTCGGTCGTCATGGATACCGCCACGCCGGAACTGACCTATGGCGACATCAGGAACGCCGCCGAGCGCATCGTGGGGCTGACCCAGCCGGTCACCCTGATGCCCATCCACCCCTCGCCGCACGTGTGGCTCGCGCTGGAGTACATCCAGCACACCGGGTCGTTCAAGGCGCGTGGCGCGGCGAACTTCACCACCGCGCACATCGAGGCGGGAACCATGCCCGAGGCCGGCGTGGTGATCGCCTCCGGCGGCAACGCGGGACTGGCCTGCGCGTGGGCGGCGCGGAGCGCGGGGGTGCGCGCGACGGTGTTCCTGCCGGAGACGGCGCCGCGGATCAAGGTGGAGCGGCTGCGCTCGTACGGGGCCGACGTGCTGCTCGTGGGGCGGGAGTACGCGGACGCGCTGGAGGCGTCCGCGCGGTTCGCCGAGGAGACGGGCGCGCTGTCGTCGCACGCGTACGACAATCCGCTGATCGCGGCGGGCGCCGGCACGCTGGTCCCGGAGCTGGTCGCGGGGGTGCCGGGCAAGCTGGACACGATCATCGTCGCCGTGGGCGGCGGCGGCCTGTTCGCGGGCGTGGCCACCGCCGCCGAGGAACACGGGATCCGCACGGTGGCGGTAGAGCCGGAGAACTGCCGCGCCCTGAACGCGGCCCTGGAGGCGGGCGAGGTGGTCGACGTCCCGGTCGACTCGGTGGCCGCCGACTCCCTGGGCGCCCGCCGCGTGTCCACCACGGCCCTGGCCACCGCCCGCCGCACCGGCGCCTTCTCGGTCCTGGTCTCCGACAAGGCCATCATCGAATCCCGCCAGGCCCTGTGGGACAACTTCCGCATCGTCGTGGAACACGCCGCCGCCACCGCCCTGGCCGCCCTCTCGACGGGCGCGTACACCCCGGCGGAGGGCGAAAAGGTCGCCGTCATACTGTGCGGCGCCAACACCGACCCGGGCGATCTGGTCTAGCCGACACCCCCGAGGTGGCGACCATCCGCGCGGGGTCGGTCGCCACCCTCGACGAGCGAGCCGGCCAGGGTGCGTCGGGCCGAAGCGGTCCGTGCCCGTCCTGACCGCACGTCAGTCCCGTTGGTTGCCTCCGTGCCTCGGCCGGTGGATGCCGAGGTAGTAGGCGATCGCGGTGAGGGACGGCCCATCCGAGATCGCACCGGTCGCCGCCAACTCGGCGACCTTCCCGATCGGAAGCCATTCGACCCGGGATGCCTCGCTCGGGTCGGTCGGCGGGCCGATGTAGCGGCTGTCCGTGGCGTGGAAACCGGTGAAGCGCATCGTGGAGATGCCCGAGAGCGCGTTGTAGGCGGTCATCCGCTCCACCCGCCCGGGACGCCAACCGGTCTCCTCCTCGATCTCCCGCCGAATGGCCTGCTCGGGATCCTCTCCGGGATCCGACCAGCCGGCCGGCACCTCCCATCCCCAGGCGTCGGGGATGAATCGGTGCCGCCACAACATCAGGATCCGCTCGTCCCCGTCGGTCACCACGGCCGTATTCGACGCCCGAGGCATCGTCAACACGTGATGATCCACCCTCCCCACCCCGGGGATCTCGACATCGTCGACCCACACGTCGACGTAGTCGCTTCGGTAGACAGGACGGCGTCCGTAACTCTTCCACCGCACGCGGGTGGTCCTCCCACGGTCGATTGCCGCTTGGGCGCCCCGAACACGCAAGGCACCATCAGAATCATCGAAGTCATCGCCCGTGGAACAAGGCGATCGGCGGCGAGAATCCTGCGCTCGTTGCCGAACATCTCAAGTGGCCTCGGTACGGGGTCGCTTCAGCTCTTCGTATGCGGCCCGGAGTTCGGCTGCTTCCGGGAGTCCTCGGGCTTCGATGGTCTTGACGATTTCGAGGGCTCGCCAGTGGCTGGAGGGGGCGACTCGGCCGGAGCGGATCGCGCGGCGGGCGGTGGCGCAGGCTTCGTCGAGGCGGTCGTGGGTGAGCAGGATCAGGGCCAGGTCGAGGTGGGCGACGGCGGCTCGGCGGGTCATTTCACGGTCCGGGGCCGGCGCGAGCCGGGCGATCACCTCGCGTGCGTAGTCCTCGGCGGCCGGGTCGCCGAGCCAGGAGAGCGTGGTCGCGGTGTAGGACGTCGATTTATCGGGGTCGTAGTGGTAGTGGTGCTCCGGGCGGTCCGTCGGCGGCAGTCGCGACACGTACGCGTGGACTCGCGCTATCGAGGCGTAGGTTTCCCGAGGCAGGCCCAGCCGGGCATGCGCGCGCCCTTCCTGGGCGGTCGCCTGGATGGCCACCGAACTTCCCTTCGGTGCCAGGGCCTTGGCGGCTTGGGAAAGCTCCAGGCAGCGCCGGTGGTCGCCTCGGACGAGCGCCCTCCAGGCGTCTGTTTCATGGCACCACGCTTCGAGTTCGGGCCGGTCGGCCTGCCTGGCCAGGTCCACGGCCGTTCCCAGACCGGCCGTGGCCGCCTCGTGCCGACCGAGGTCGATCTGCAGCGTCGCGCCGATGAGGGACAACCGGCCGGCGACAGTGACCAGACGACGATGCTCGGCCAGTGTCTTGCGGGCGTCGAACAGGTGCGACGCATAGGACAGATACCGGCGTGTTCGCACGAGGAGATCACGCGGGGGCAGCCGCGCATAGTCGACTGCCAGTTCGTCGAAGGCGCTCTCCAGCCGGTTGAGCGTCTCCTCGCCCACGTCGCTCGCGGCGGCCCGGCGGCTCAACTCCACCGCGTCGAGTTCGTCATCCGTCACCGAGATCTCCGGGGCGCCCGCCGCAGACCCGGGGGCCGATTCCCAGTCGCGTGGCGCGATGCCGATCATGGCCCCGGGCACTCGGAGGGCGTCGGCGATGCTTCGCATCTTCTCGACGGTGGTGACGCGGCCCTCGCCCCAGGCGAGGGTGCCGACCCGTTCGGCTTTGATATCGCACGCGTCGGCGATCTTCTGGTAGCTGATGCCGCCGTATTTGCGAGCCAACCGAAAGACCGTGCCGAAGTCGTGATCACGCAGGGCACGGCGCACGTCTTCGCGGTCGAGCACGTGACGCGGCAGCGCCGCGGGCGTTGCGTCGGTCGTCACGACTCGCAGACCTCCTGGTCGCTGCTTCGTCACACCGTGTGGCGAGTCTACCCACGGGGAGCATCCCCATCGTGGGCTGATCAACGATCCCCCGGGCCGACCATGCTCGCCCCATGGCCGGAACACAGGCGGGGCAGAGGCGAATTCGACACGTGATCAAGCGGGAGTCGACCGAGCGGGAAAAGTCGGACCAGGCTCCGGAGCAGGCGTGGTCGGAGGCTGATGGGCTGTTGAGTCCTGGGGAGCGGTGGTTGGGGGCGGTGCTTCGGGGGCCGGGGTGGGTGCCGGTGTGGGTGCGGCAGCGGGTGTGGGAGGCGCATCCGGAGGCGGTGCGGCAGGTGCGGGCGTTGACGTGGGCGGCTTTGGCGGATTGGAATCTGTTGGAGTTGACCGACGACGCGATGTTGTGTGCGTCGGAACTCGCGACCAACGCGATCGTGCACGCGGGGATGCCGGACCATCAGGCCGGGTGGATGCGGCGGTCGTTCACGGTGCGGTTGTCGTTTTGGCCGAGGCGGGCTGTGGCGATCGAGGTTCGGGATGGCGATCCTCGGCCGCCGGTGGTGCCGGGGCGGTGGGTGTTGGAGCCGTCGGCGGCGGCTCCGGAGCGGATCGGCGGGTCGTTGCGGGGGTTGCGGATGGTGGAGGCGGTGTCGGATCTGGTGTCGTGGTCCCCGGTGGGCACCGGCGGCAAGACGGTGTGGTGCCGGTTCGACCTCGAACCACGCGGCCTGGCACGGCCGTTCACGATGACCGGCAACCGCTGAAGGCCACCGTGGCGGTTCCTGACCCCTGTCGCCGCCGGCCGCTCGGGCTTGGCCGCTTGGCAGGCGCCTGGAGGCCGGCGTCCGCGAATCCGGACCCTTGTGCGGGGATCGGCTCGCCGCTCGGTGCGCCGAGATCCGGCCCGGCCGGTGTTCGGCCGCCCGTGCCGGTCTGGGCCGTCGACCAGGGGGCGGGTCTACCCGTCGTCGCCCGTGCGGCGGCGGATCCAGCCCGATACGCGCCAGCCTGCCTCCAGGAGGGCGGCGGCGACGATGGCGATGCCGACCGCGGTGCCGTTGTTGCCCTGGTCCTGGGGGTAGAGGGCGAAGAAGTCGGCGGCGAAGGGGACGTACAGGGTGAACAGGAACGCTGCCGCCATCGCCGCGATCAGGGCGATCTTCCACCAGGCGTAGGGGCGGGCGACCATGGCCAGGATCCACATCGCGACCAGGAACAGGGTGATCACCGCGGTGGTGCGGTCCTCCTTCAGGTCGGTGCCGCTGTTCAGGTGGGCCAGCCAGTAGGACAAAAACGTGGCCGCCGCGGCCACCACGCCACCGGGGATCGCGAAGCGCAGGACGCGCGGGACGAAGCCCCGGCGGGCGCGTTCGGCGTTGGGGGCCAGGGCCAGGAAGAAGGCCGGCACGCCGATGGTGAGCGAGCCGATCAGGGTGAGGTGGCGGGGCAGGAACGGGAAGACCACGCCCGCGACACCGGTGAGCAGTGACAGGAGTAGCGCGTACACGGTCTTGACCAGGAACAGGTTCGCGACCCGCTCGATGTTGCCGATCACCCGACGCCCCTCGGCCACCACCGAGGGCAGCGTGGCGAAGCGGTTGTCGAGGAGCACGATCTGGGCGACCGCGCGGCTCGCCCCGCTGCCCGATCCCATTGCCACCCCGATGTCGGCGTCCTTGAGCGCGAGGACGTCGTTCACGCCGTCGCCGGTCATCGCCACCGTGTGCTCGCGGGCCTGGAGGGCCGCGACCATGGCCCGCTTCTGCTGCGGGGTGACCCGGCCGAAGACCGTGTTCTCCTCCAGCGCCCGGCCGAGTTCGGTGCGGTCCTCGGGCAGTCGGCGGGCGTCCACGGCGTGGTCCGCGCCCGCCAGGTCGAGTTCCGCGGCCACCGCGCCGACCGCGAGCGCGTTGTCCCCGGAGATCACCTTGGTCGCCACGCCCTGGTCCGCGAAGTAGCGCAGCGTCTCCGCGGCATCCGGGCGCAGCCGCTGCCGGAGCACCACGAGCGCGGCCGGCTGGGCCCGCGCGCCGGCCTCGTCGCCCAGCTCGTCGGCGGTCGCCAGGAGCAGCACCCGCAGCCCCTTCGCGCCCAGTTCGTCCACGTCGGCCAGTACCGGGTGCCCCTCCGGCAGCAGTACGTCGGGCGCGCCCAGCAGCCAGGTCCCGTGCTCGGCGAAGCTCGCCCCGCTCCACTTGCGGGCCGAGGAGAACGCGGCGACGTCGGTGATCGACCACCCCCGCGGTGCCGGGTAGGCGTCCACGATCGCCTGGAGACTCGCGTTCGGGCGCGGGTCGGAGGTCCCGAGGGCGCCGAGCGCCTGGTCGACCGGCAGGGAGTCGTCGAGCGTGCGGACCTCGGCCACGTCCATACCGCCCTCGGTGAGCGTGCCGGTCTTGTCCAGGCACACCACGTCCACCCGGGCCAGCCCCTCGATCGCCGGCAACTCCTGGACCAGGCACTGCTTCCGGCCCAGCCGCACCACGCCGACCGCGAACGCGACCGAGGTGAGCAGCATCAGCCCCTCGGGGACCATGGTGACCAGCCCGGCCACCATGCCGCGCAATGCGTTGGGCAGGCCGTCGTCGGTGCGCAGTTGGCTGATGATCAGCAGGATCCCGACCGGGATCATCAGCCAGGTGACGTAGGTGAGGATCCGGTCCAGGCCCCGGCGCAGTTCCGAGTCGACCAGGGAGAACCGGCCCGCCTCCTCGGCGAGTCGGGCGGCGTACGCGTCGCCGCCGACCTTGGTCGCCCGGTACGCGCCGTTGCCGGCGGCCACGAAGCTGCCGGACATCACCGGGTCGCCGACCTCCTTGTGGACCGGATCGGTCTCGCCGGTCAGCAGCGACTCGTCCAGTTCGAGCGCGTCAGCCTCGACCACCACGCCGTCCACCAGGACCTGTTCGCCCGCGCCGAGCGCGCAGACGTCGTCCAGGACCAGTTCGCGCGCGGACACCTCGACGGTGTGCCCGTCCCGGCGCACGCGCGGTTTGGCCTCGCCGATCACGGCGAGGGTGTCCAGCGTGCGCTTGGCGCGCAGTTCCTGGATGATGCCGATCGCCGTGTTGGCGACGATGACCAGGCCGAACAGGCCGTCCTGGATCGGGCCGACGATCAGGATCACCACGAACAACGTGCCGATGATCGCGTTGAACCGGGTGAAGACGTTGCCCCGAACGATCGCCGAGGCACTGCGGCTCGAACGGCCCGGCACGTCGTTGACCCGGCCGGCCGCGACACGTTCGGCGACCTCGGCGTCGGTCAGCCCGGGAATGGTGGCGGGGGCATCGATCATACCCTGACGTTACGTCAGTGAATGTCGGATTTTGTGGTTATTCGGGGCGGGTCGTCGAGCACATTCACCGGACGTCCGGAACGGGGGAGGGCCGGCCGGCGCACCCTAGTCGTCGCGCGCGCTCTGCAGGTGGCGGCAGTACCAGAGGCCGAACAGGCCCAGGCCCGAGCCGGCCAGCGCGCACCACGGCCACCAGTCGCGACCGTCGTCGGTGAGCGAGTCGCGCATGAACCAGGCGACCACGAACAACGCGAACCAGATCACGCTGCCGACGGCGACGAGCTTGATGATGTCGCCTTCGAGCGGGGGCGGGGCGGGCCGCATACCGGTGTCCGCGTCGGACGGTTCCCGGTCGGCGGACGGCGCGGGCCCGTCGGCGCCACCGGCAGGCTCCACGGCATCGGTGACGGCGGCGAGCTCGGCGGTTCCCCCGCCCAGGGCCGGGTCGGTCGCCGGGTCGTAGGCGCTCGCGCCGTACTCGGGCGTCGTGTGGTTCCCGGAGTCGTACGCGTCGGGCTCGAAGTTCGGTACGGCGGCCCGGTAGCCGCCGGAGCCGTAGGCCGCCTCGGGGGCCGCGTAGTCGGTCTGCGGGTAGTCGGCGGAATTCGCGGCGGTGTACTCCCCGGAGGTGGAGGCGTACTCCCCGGAGGTCGCGGCGTACTCGCCTGACGTCGCGGTGTACTGCCCGGATCCGTAATCCGCCGAGCCGTAGTCCGAGGGGCCGTAGTCCGAGGAGCCGTAGTCCGCCGTGCCGTAATCCGTCGCCGGGTAGGGCTCGCTCCCGTGCGCCGCGTATTCACCGCTGTCGGGGGCGCCCGCGTCGAACGTGTCGTCGACCGGATCCGGCGTCGCGGCCGAATCCGTCCGCGCCACGCCCGTGTCGTCCGGATCCGGCGAGGTGCGCCGTCGTTTCCCGCTCCCGTGCCTGCTCACGAAAACAAGGCTACTTGGCGGGCCGCACCGGGCCGGCGCACGCCCCGACGCACAAGCGGAGAGACCGGTTCCCGTTTCGGCTGTGGTCTCTGGCACCCTTTTGGGGTCTCCCGGCACGCGTCCCCCTCGTGCCGTGTGCGTGTCTTGACTACCCGTTCCCACGCTCCGAGGATTCGCATGCCCCGCCAGGCCCCCGCCGTGACCGTCCCCGAGGTCCCCGCCACGCCGAGGAACGGCCTCGACCGCTTCTTCAAGATCTCCGAGCGCGGCTCGTCGCCGCTGCGGGAGATCCGCGGCGGGCTCGCCACGTTCTTCGCGATGGCCTACATCATCGTGCTGAATCCGATCATCCTCGGCAGCGCGACCGACAAGTTCGGCAACCACCTGTCCCAGCCGCAGTTGGTCACCGCGACGGTGCTGGTCGCCGCCGTGATGACCATCCTGATGGGCCTGATCGGCAACATGCCGCTCGCGCTGGCCGCCGGGCTCGGGATCAACGCGATGGTCGCGTTCCAGATCGCGCCGCAGACGACCTGGGACGAGGCGATGGGCCTGGTCGTACTGGAGGGCGTCGGCCTGCTGATCCTGGCCGCCACCGGGTTGCGCGAGGCGATCATGAACGCCATCCCGCTGGTGCTCAAGCAGGCGATCGGGGTCGGCATCGGCCTGTTCGTCACCCTGGTCGGCCTGGTCAGCGCGGGCATCGTGACGCGCGTGCCGGACAAGGCGAACTCCACCGTCCCGGTCGCGCTCGGCGCGGGCGGCACGCTCGAGGGCTGGCCGGCGGCGATCTTCTGCTTCGGGCTGCTGCTCACGTTCGTGCTGGTGGTACGGAAGGTGCCCGGCGCGATCCTGATCGGCATGGTCGCCTCGACGGTGCTCGCCGTGATCGTGCACCACGCCGCCGGCCTGGACAAGGCGGCGTGGGGGCTGACCGCGCCCGAGGCGAACGGTGTGGTGGACACGCCGGACTTCGGGCTGATCGGCGACGTCGACCTCTTCGGCGCCTTCGGCCGGGTCGGCTTCATCACCGCGTCGTTGCTGATCTTCACCCTGCTGCTGTCCAACTTCTTCGACGGCATGGGCACGATCATCGGCGTCAGCCGCGAGGCCGGGCTGCTCGACGAGCGGGGCAAGGTGCCGGGCCTGGGCCGGATCCTGACCGTCGAGTCGGTCGGCGCGATCGCCGGCGGCGGTGCCTCCGCGTCGTCCAACACGGTCTTCGTGGAATCCACCGCCGGGGTCGGCGAGGGCGCCCGGACCGGACTCGCCAACCTGGTCACCGGCGGCCTGTTCGCGCTCGCGCTGCTGTTCACCCCGCTGGCCAAGCTGGTGCCCGCGCAGGCCGCGACGCCGGCGCTCGTGGTGGTCGGCGCGCTGATGATGACCCAGATCAAGCACATCGAGTGGGACGACCTGACGGTCGCCGCCCCGGCGTTCGTGACGATCGCGCTGATGCCGTTCACGTACAGCATCACCACCGGGATCGGCGCCGGCTTCATCCTGTACGTGGTGCTGCGCACGGCGGTCGGCAAAGCCCGGGAGATCCCGCTGCTCCTGTGGATCGTCTCGGCCCTGTTCGTGGTCCACTTCGCCATCGACCCGATCGAACAGGTACTCGGCGTCAAGTAGCCCACAGCCCGCGCGGCACCCCCGAAGCCCGCCCGGCCCCACTCCCCACCGACACCCCCGCCCACACAGGTCGTGCGGAACGCCCCGGGCACCCAACCCGCACGGACCGCCGCCCGCCTCGCTTCACACCGGTGCCGAGCCCTCACCGCCTGCGCGGCATCCGCCCCACCCCGCCCACCCCGCGGCGCCCGGCTTCGGGCCTGCATCGGCCGACCCCGCTCTGCCTCACGCCCGGCAGGAGCACCACCCGCACCCGCCCACCCGCACCCGCCCACGCGCAGTCGCCGACCGGCACCCGTGCTGCCCACACCCGCCGCCCGCCCCACGCCGGGCCCGCTCGCCCGGGGTCCACATCACGCCTACGTCGGCCACGCGCTCTGCCTCGTGCCCCGCGCCCCCGCCCCCGCCCCCGCCCACCTGCGCTCGCTTCGGTCGGGCGCGTTTCGGTTGCCTCGGTTTTGTCCCCTCCAGGTGGGTTCGTTCCGTCGCTGCGGCGGGCGTTCCGGGGTGCCGGAATATCCCCGGTGGGGAAAGCATTGGAAGTTAGCGAGAGTAAAGAGTTAAGCTAAAAACGTGTCCCCGTCCGAACCCGACCGTGCCACGGTGGCAGCCCTCCGTGCCTCGGTGCTGAAACTCTCTCGTCGCCTGCGCAACCAGCGGGCCGACGAGACGCTGAGCCCCACACAGCTCTCGGTGTTGACCGTGCTCGTCGTGCGCGGCGCCATGACTCCGGGCGAACTCGCCCGGCAGGAGAAGGTGCAGCCGCCGTCGATGACCCGGGTGATCGCCGGCCTGGAGGAGCGCGGCCTGGTCCGGCGCGAGCCGCACCCCGACGACCGCAGGCAGGTCGTGGTCTCCGCGACCGAGCCCGCCGCCGCCGTGGTGGAGGAGAACCGCCGACTGGGCAACGCCTGGCTGGCGGAACACCTGGCGCGGCTCACGCCGGAGGAGAACGAGGCGTTGCGCGCGGCCCTGCCGGTGCTGGAGAAACTGGCGCAGGCGTAGCAGGCGCGCGGCGCGCCCCGCGTCGCGGTCGGTTCGGTTCAGGGACGGATGCACATCCGGCCTCGGCCGATCCGTACGACGAAGGGGGAGCCCGTGGCGGCGACAGCCGGCACTTTCTCATCACTACGAAACCGCAACTTCAGACTGTTCGCCGCCGGCCAGACCGTGTCGAACACCGGCACGTGGATGCAGCGCATCGCGCAGGACTGGCTGGTGTTGCAGCTCACCGGCAGTACCACCGCGCTGGGCGTGACCACGGGCCTGCAGTTCCTGCCCATGCTGCTGTTCGGCCTGTGGGGCGGGGTGATCGCGGATCGCTACCGCAAGCGTGTGTTGCTGATCGGTACGCAGACCGTGATGGGCCTGCTCGCCGCCGTGATGGCCGTCCTGGTGCTGAGCGGCGCGGTCGAGGTCTGGCACGTATGGCTGCTCGCCTTCGGTCTGGGCCTGGCCACCGCCGTGGACAACCCGGCCCGGCAGTCCTTCGTGATCGAGATGGTCGGGCGCAAGGACTTGGCCAACGCGGTCAGCCTGAACTCGGCCAACTTCCAGCTCGCCCGCATCGTCGGCCCCGCCGTCGGCGGTCTGCTGATCACCGCGATCGGCACCGGCTGGGTCTTCGCGCTCAACGCGGTGTCCTACATCGCGGTCCTGCTCGGCCTGCTGGCCATGCGCGAGGCGGAACTGCGCACGATGCCGGTGGTGCCGCGCGAGAAGGGCCAGTTGCGGGAGGGGCTGCGCTATGTGCGCGGGCGGCCCGATCTGCTGGTGGCGATCGCCCTGGTCGGGTTCATCGGCACCTTCGGCTTCAACTTCGCGGTGACCCTCGCGGGGTTCTCCAACAACGTCTTCCACGCCGGGCCCGGTTCGTTCGGGCTGCTCAACACGGTGTTCGCGGTCGGCTCGCTGGCGGGCGCGCTGCTCGCGGCCAAGCGCGGGCGCACCCGGCTGCGGGTACTGGTCGGCGCGGCCATCGTGTTCGGCCTGCTGGAGACGGCCGCCGCGTTCATGCCGGGCTACTGGAGCTTCGCGCTGCTGCTCGTACCGATCGGGATCGCCGGTCTGACGTTCAACACGGCGGCGAACTCCACCGTGCAGTTGGGCAGCGATCCGGCGATGCGCGGTCGGGTGATGGGCATCTACATGCTCGTCTTCATGGGCGGCACTCCGCTGGGCGGCCCGCTGATCGGCTGGCTCGCGGAGAGCTTCGGTCCGCGCGTCGGGTTGTTCGCGGGCGGGCTGATCTCGCTGATCGCCGCGCTCACGGTCGGTGCACTGCTGGCCCGGCACAGCGGGATCCGGCTGCGGCCGCGCGCGATGGTGCGCGCGTTGCGCCCGGCCGCCGCGACCGCTCCGACCACCGCGCCGGCCACCGCTCCGACCGCCGCCGCTTCTCCAACCGTTCCGACGACCCCCGCCGGCGCCGGCGTCACGGCGACACGGTCGGGGTTCGGCAATCCTGCGGTCAAGATCTGACACAGAGTCAGCACATCTGTGCGACACACCTTTTCTTGACACGGGATTCACGCTCTGGGGTGACGCAGGCCATCGACACGTCACCCGAACCGCTGGAATCCTTGACGAATGGACTACGTGCGGTTCCAGCACCTGTTCCAGGCGGAGGGCCTCCGCCTGGGCCAGGCGGCCGTCACGGACATGGACGCGCCGGTACCGTCCTGTCCCGGTTGGACGGTCGCCGACGTCGTACGACATTCCGTGCTCATGTACACCGACGCCACCGGGCAACTGCGCTCGGACGGTCGTCCGGAGGGCCGCCCACAGCCGGGCGACCCGAACGGCAAGGGGGATCTGCTCGACACCTACACCCGGGCGCACGCCGCGCTCGTGGCGGAAATGGCCAGGCGGGACCCGTGCGACCCGGTCGAGGCGGACCTGCCCGAGACCGCCGCCCCGGAGGTCCTGGAGAGCGACGGGCCCGGGCCGGGCACGGCCGGCTTCCTGGTCCGCCGAATGGCGCGCGAGGCGGCGGTACACCGGGCCGACATCGAGATGGCGGTCGGCACTCCGGGACCGCTGGACGCCCAGCAGGCCCTGGACGGCATCGACGAGGTGCTGGGCGTACTGCTCCCGGCGCACTACGACGGGGGCGCACGCGACGGCGCGAGCGGGCGCACCATCGGCGTACACAGCAACCGGCACCACTGGCGGCTGACCATGCGGCGCGGTGGCGTCAGCATCTCCCGCGAGCCGGGCTTCTCCGACGCGGCGGTGACGGGCGAGCCCGCCGAACTGCTGCTCTACCTGTGGGGCCGGCGGCCCGGCACGGTCGTCTCGCGAACCGGCGACCGCACCGTGCTCGCGGCCTTCCGTCGCCGCCTGGCCGCCTCCATGGTCTGACCCGACGACTCGGGGCGGGCCCGCGGACCCCGCGGCGCGAGCGGCCGACCGGAATTCGGCCGGGCGTTCGCGCCGCGTAGGCTCTGAGGCGTGAATCCCCGCACCCGAACCCGCGTCGTCACGGCCACTCTGGCCCTCCTGCTCATCGCCGTGATCATCGGCGCGTTGATGCGGTAGGGCGGGGCGTCGAGGGCTCGTGAGCCCCCGACCCGGCGAGGCCGGTCCGGCCGGCGCCGACACCTTTGGTCAGCGCGGGTTCCCCGCCGGGCGGGCCGCGTGGGCCCGGTCGGCGGCGATCCGTACCAGCGCCGCGTTGCCCGGGACCCGACGGCCGTCCGGGTCGAGCAGGGTGTCCTCCAGCCCGATCCGGGTGTCCAGACCGGCCGCGATCGCCGCGTCGAGCAGCGGCCACGCGGACGCGTCGGCGCCGTGCAGCAGACGCGGCACCGCGACCTCGTACCGATCCAGGACCGCCAGGATCCGCCCCGCCTCGTCCAGCGCGTCCCCCGGTTCGACGCCCTCGACCTCGATCAGGATCCGCGTGCACACCGCGGCCAACTCCCGCTCGACCAGCAACTCCGCGTCGGCCTCCGTCCACACCCCCGCCTCGACCCCGACCCCCAGGTGCGCCAGCGTGTACGCGAGTTCGACCGAGCCCTCCTCGGCCAGATTGACCGAGGCCAGGTCGGGCAGCACCGTCCAGGAGCGCACCGAGGCCAGCCGGGCGGCCGCGTCCGCCTCGATCCACGCACCGGTGCTCACCCCGATCGGCACACCGGGCGCCGCGCCCCGGATCGCCCGGACCACCGAGGTCAGCACGTCCGGCGCCAGACTCTCGCGGCCCCGGCGATCCCGCGGATGCACATGCACGATGGACGCCCCCGCGGCCACCGCGGCCCGACTGTCCGCGGCGATCTGCGCCGGGGTCAGCGGTAGCGCCGGGTGCTCCTCGGGGCGCCGCGTTCCGTTCAGACAGGCCTTGATCAGTGTCATGGAAGACTCCCGATGCCGACGCCCACGAGCCCCCATCCCATCCCCGATCCACGGCAACCGCAATGGATTCGGCCGAGCTGTCGCAAATTGACCGGAGGAGTCGAACGGGAGCCCGGACCGGGCCGGCAGGCTGGACCCATGACACGGCGGTACGCGTGAAGCGCGTGATACGAGGCCGGCTGCGCGTCCTGGGCGCGCTCCCGGCGGCCCTGGCCCTGGTGGTCGCGCTGCCCGCGGCGGCGACGGCCGATTCCGATGTGGCGTTCACCATCAAGGACGAGCGCATCGGCGAATCCAGCGGCCTGGTGGCCAGCGCGCAACATCCCGACGTCTACTGGACGCACAACGACAGCGGGGACTCGCCCAGGATCTACGCGATCGGCAAGGACGGCGCCACCAAGGCGACCATCACGCTGTCGGGCGTGGACGCGCGGGACTGGGAAGCGATCACGGTCGGCAAGGACGACGCGGGCAAGCCGGCGGTGTTCGTCGGCGACATCGGCGACAACTTCCACGGCAAGTGGCCCGAGGTGTGGATCTACCGCTTCGCCGAACCCGCGACACTGGCCGACGCGACGGTCAAGCCGACCAAGTTCCGGGTGAAGTACGACAACGGGCCGCGCGACGCCGAGGCGATGCTGATGGACCCGAGGACGAACAAGCTCTACATCGCCAGCAAGGAGTCCGACGGCGGGCTCTACGAGCAGCCGGAGCAGTTGTCCGCCACCGGGATCAACACGTTCCGGCGGATCGCCGCCGGCGACTCGACGGTGACCGACGGCGCGTTCGCCCCCGACGGGTCGCGGTTCGTGCTGCGCGGCTACTTCTCCGCCACCGTGTTCTCCGCGCCGGGCAAGCAGGTGGGTCCGGTCAGCGTGCCGCTCCAGCGCCAGGGCGAGTCGGTGGCGTGGAGCGCGGACGGCCGGACGCTGCTGTTCGGCAGCGAGGGCAAGGGCAGCCAGGTGCGCCGGGTCGAGCTCAAGGGCGACAACCGACCCGACTCGGTACGCAACGCCCCGGGCGGCGGGGCGAAGTCGGACGCGAAGTCGGACGAGGCGGGCAGTACGGGCGGCAGTGCCGAAGGCGACGGCGATTCCGCCGCCGACAAGACCAAGACGTACGGGCCGGGGCTCGTCGCGGTGGCGGGTCTGGTGCTGCTGTTCTTCGCGTATCGCCGACTCGGTCGGCGGCGGAACCGGGACTGAGCGCCGAACGGCCGCCGCCTCGGACTCCCGTCGGGGCGTCGGAGGCGGCGGCCGTTCACGCGCCGTCGGTGTGGATCGGAGCTGCTTGATCCGAGTCAGCGCTGCTTGATCCGAGTCAAAGCTGCTCGATCACGAAGTCGACGCACGCGGTCAGCGCCTCGACGTCGGCCGGCTCGACCGCCGGGAACATCGCCACGCGCAGCTGGTTGCGGCCCAGCTTGCGGTAGGGCTCGGTGTCCACGATGCCGTTGGCGCGCAGCACCTTGGCCACCGCGGCGGCGTCGACCGAGTCGGCGAAGTCGATCGTGCCGACGACCTGCGAGCGTGCCGCGGGGTCGGCCACGAACGGGCTCGCGTACGCGGACTTCTCGGCCCACGCGTACAGCCGGCCCGAGGAGTCGGCGGTGCGCGCGACGGCCCAGTCCAGGCCGCCCTGCCCGTTGATCCAGTCGAGCTGGTCGGCGAGCAGGAACAGGGTGGTCAGCGCCGGCGTGTTGTAGGTCTGGTCCTTGACCGAGTTGTCGATCGCGGTGGCCAGGTCGAAGAACGGCGGGATGTAGCGGTCGGAGGCGGCGATCCGGCCGGCCCGCTCCAGCGCGGCCGGCGAGAACGCGGCCAGCCACAGACCGCCGTCGGCGGCGAAGTTCTTCTGCGGCGCGAAGTAGTACACGTCGGTCTCGGCCGCGTCCACGGGCAGCCCGCCCGCGGCCGAGGTCGCGTCGACCAGGACCAGCGAACCCGCGTCGGCGCCGGCCGGCCGGGCGATCGGCATGGCGACGCCGGTCGAGGTCTCATTGTGGGTCAGGGCGTAAACGTCGACGCCCGCCTCGGCTTGCGGCAGCGGGTGGGTGCCCGGCTCGGACTTGATCACGGTGGGCTCGTCCAGCCACGGCGCGGCCTTGACCGATCCGGCGAACTTCGAGGAGAACTCGCCGAACGACAGGTGCTGCGACTTGCGGTCGACGAGGCCGAACGCGGCGATGTCCCAGAAGGCGGTGGCACCGCCGTTGCCCAGGATCACCTCGTAGCCCTCGGGGAGGGAGAACAGGCTGCCGACACCTTCGCGGACCCGGCGGACCAGGTTCTTCACCGGCGCCTGCCGGTGGGAGGTGCCCAGGAGGGAGGTACCGGTCGCCGCGAGGGCGGCGAGCGCCTCCGGACGTACCTTGGACGGGCCCGAACCGAACCGGCCGTCGGCGGGCATGAGCGCTGCGGGAATCTGGATCTCGGCCACGCCAAGAGCGTAGTCGTGTCCGTTTCGTGGGTGATCTGTATTCCGCACAATGAGACGAATGTGGCCGACATTCGGCCGGCTGCGGTCTCGACGGGTGGACGGTGGGGGTGCGGCATGCCTTTTCATCGGGCGTCGGGCGTCCGGCGTCCGGGCCGGGGTCGGTTCGGGCGAGGATGGCGGGGTGACGACACAGCTCGGGGATCTCGAAGAGGCGTTGCGGGCGCGGGTGCGCGGGGAGGTCCGGTTCGACGCGCAGACCCGGGCGCTGTACTCGATGGACGCCTCCAACCACCGCCACGTGCCGCCGGGGGCGGTCTTCCCGCTGGACGCGGACGACGTGGTCGCCGCGCTGGCGGTGTGCCACGAACTCGGCGCGCCGGTGACGGTGCGCGGCGGCGGCACCAGCATCGCCGGCCAGGCCACGGGCAATGGCGTGGTGCTCGACCTCGCGCGGCACCTGAACCGGATCCACGCCATCGACCCGACGACCCGGATCGCGCATGTCGAGCCCGGCGTGGTGCTGGACGACCTGCGCCGCGCGGCGGGCCGACACGGGCTGACCTTCGGCCCGGACCCCTCCACGCACAGCCGCTGCACGCTCGGCGGCATGATCGGCAACGACGCGTGCGGGTCGCACTCGGTCGCGTGGGGCCGGACGAGCGCCAATGTGGAATGGCTGGACATCGCGACGGTGGACGGCACCCGGATGCGCGTCGGGCGGGGCGAGCCGGTGCCCACCACGGGGCGGGCGGGCGAGATCCACGCGGCTGCGTTCGCGCTGGCCGACGCCAACCTGGCGCTGATCCGGCGGGGCTTCTCGGCCCTGCCGCGACGGGTCTCCGGCTACCCGCTGGATCGGCTGCTGCCAGAGCACGGGCGCGACCTGGCGCGGGCGCTGGTCGGTACGGAGGGGACCTGCGCGGTCGTGCTCGGGGCGGGCGTGCGCCTGGTCGAGGCGCCGAAGGCCCGTGTGTTGGCGGTGCTCGGCTATGCCGACGACTTCGCGGCGGCCGACGCGGCCCCGACGCTGCTGCGGTACGGGCCGTTGACGGTGGAGAGCCTGAGCGCTGGTCTGGTCGCGTTGGCGTCCTCCGCACGTGGGGTGGAACTGCCGCCGGGTGCGGCCTGGTTGTTCGTCGAGGTGGGCGGGGACACGGTTGCCGAGGCGGCCGGGAGGGCACGTGAGTTGGCCGGCGGCGGGCCGTCGCTGGTGGTCACCGATCCGGCCGGGCAGCGGGCGCTGTGGCGGATCCGGGAGGAGGCGTCGGGCACCGCGACCCGGATGGCGGACGGCTCCGAGGCGTGGCCGGGCTGGGAGGACACGGCCGTGCCGCCGGAGCGACTGGGCGCGTACCTGCGGGCGTTGGCCGAGCTGATGGGTCGTCACGGGCTGCGAGGGCTGCCGTACGGGCACTTCGGTGAGGGCTGTGTCCACATCCGGATCGACTTCGACCTGCTCACCACGCGCGGGGTGGCCGCATATCGGGCCTTCGCCGGCGACCTGGCCGATCTGGTGGTCGCGCACGGGGGGTCGTTGTCCGGGGAGCACGGGGACGGGCAGGCCCGGGCCGAGTTCCTGCCCCGGATGTACGGGCCGGAGATCGTCGAACTGTTCGGCCGGTTCAAGGCGATCTGGGATCCGGCGGGGCTGTTGAATCCGGGCGTCCTGGTTCGTCCACACCCTGTGGACGGCGATCTGCGGTTCACCGGGATGCGTACTCCGGTGTCGGTGGAGTTCGGCTATCCGGCCGACGGCGGCGACTTCGCGGCGGCGGTGCGGCGGTGTGTGGGCGTGGGCAAGTGCCGCGAGTCGGCGGGGAACGCGTCGGGCGGGGTGATGTGTCCGTCGTTCCGGGTCACCGGCGAGGAGGCGCATTCGACGCGCGGCCGGGCCCGGTTGTTGCACGAGATGCTGATCGGTGACGTGATCACCGACGGGTGGCGGTCCACCGAGGTGCGCGACGCGCTCGACCTGTGCCTGTCCTGCAAGGGCTGCCGCAGTGACTGTCCGGTGGATGTGGACATGGCCACGTACAAGGCCGAGTTCCTGCACCACCACTATCGGGGCCGGGTGCGGCCGGCGGCGCACTACGCGCTGGGCAACCTGCCGCTGTGGGCGCGGGCGGTGGGGGCGGTGCCGGGGCTCGCGGGCGCGGTGAACGCGGCGACGGGGGTGGCGGTGGTGCGGCGGGCGGCGTTGGGGGCGGCCGGGCTGGATCGGAGCCGGGAGATTCCGCCGTTCGCCGCCGTGCCGTTCACCCGGTGGTGGCGCGATCGGCCGCAAGTGGTGGGGAGTTCGCGGCCTCGGGTGGTGTTGTGGCCGGACACGTTCACCAACCGCTTCCGGCCTTCGGTGGGGCGCGCGGCGGTCGAGGTGCTGGAGGCCGCGGGGTTGGAGGTGGTGGTGCCGCCGGGGTCGGTGTGCTGCGGGCTGACGTGGGTGTCGACGGGGCAACTGGGCGTGGCGAGGCGGGTGATGCGTCGGACGATGCGGATCCTGCGGCCGGCGCTGGACGCCGGGCTGCCGATCGTCGGCCTGGAACCGTCCTGCGCGGCGGCGTTGCGCACGGATGTGCCGGAACTGCTCGGCGCGGAGGCGGCGGGGTTGGCCGAGTCGGTGCGGACCTTCGCCCAGGCGCTGGAGGAGTACGCCCCGAACTGGTCGCCGCCGGCCGTGAACCGCGAGGTGACGGGCCAACTCCACTGCCACCAGCACGCGGTACTCGGCGACGCCGCCGACCGCCGCCTACGCGCCCGAGCCGGCCTGACCGGCGACCTGGCGGGCGGCTGCTGCGGCCTGGCCGGCAACTTCGGCTACGAGGCGGCGCACGGCGACCTGTCGAGGGCGGTGGCAGCCGACCGCCTCTTGCCGGCACTGTCGGCGGCCGCCCCGGACGCCATCACCCTGGCCGACGGCTTCAGCTGCCACACCCAAATCACGCACGTAAGCGCCCGCCACCCCCGCCACATGGCGGAGCTTCTGGCGGAGGCCCTGCACACGGGCGACGGGGCGCGGGGGGTTTGACGCGATCCGGGCGGGTGGGGTGAGGCTCGGCGCCGACGCGCGTCATGGGCCGGGGCCGGCTCGAGTCCGCCGGGGTGCTTTCCGGGGCGGGCGGGTTGGGGTCGGTCGTAGTCGCCGGGTGGGCCGCCGCCGGCGTGCGGGGCTCGGGGACCTGGGGCTTTCGGCGAGGCGGGTGTGTTGATCGCGGAAAAGCGGCCAACGGCGGCGGCCCGGGAGGGGGCTCGGGTCGGGTCTGCCGGGCTTGCGTTCCCGAGCGGGCCGGGTAGTCCTCGGCGGGCGTTGCGCCTTGGGCTGCGGGTGGCCGGTCCCGGGCCGGTCCGAGTCGGAGATGGGTGGGGTTTTCGGCGAGGCGGGTGTGTTGGTCGGAGAAAAGCGGCTGGCAACGGCGGGGAGGGTTGGGGGCTCGGGTCGGGTCTGCCGGGGGCCTTCCCGAGTGGGTTGGTGGCCGGCTGTTTTCGGGCTTTGGTGGGTGACGGAGGTTCACGAAACCGGATCCCGTGGGGTGCCGCAGCCGTCGCGCGAGAGAAAACCGCAGGTCAGTGCAAGAGGTCGCCTTTTCGAGCGGCTCGGGATCCGGTTTCGACGCCCACGGGGCGGCTTCGGTCTCCTCGGCGGTCTCCCTCTGAGTTCGCAGCACGCAAGGCCGACGCCCGCTGTGTAGTTCCGAGCTCCACAGCGGTCTTGGGGAGTTGGAGCGCACGAAACCGGCGCTCGACGCCCGACTTTCCACCCTGACCACGTAAAACCGCAGGTCACCGAAGCTCGAAAGCCAGAACCACCCACCGAGATCCGGTTCCGACCCCAACTCCCGCCCAACCCCCGCTACGCGTGAGCCGCTGACCGGTGACTTGGCGGGCGGCTGCTGCGGCCTGACGGGCGACTTTGGCTACGAGACGGCGCACGGACCTGTCGGGGGCAGTGGCGGCCAGCCCGCCTCCTCCCGGCGCTTTTGGCGGCCGTCCCTAACGCCATCACACTGGCCGACGGTTACAGCTGCCGGCCCAGATACCGCGTGGGCAACCGCCGCCCACAATGCCTGGCCGGGCTCTTGGCGGAGGTTCTGCACTCGAGCGACGGGGCGTGAGGCCAAGCCTGAGACGGCGCGGCCGGGCAGCGGGTCCAGCGGCGGGATGCAACCCGGCAGCAGGGCGCTTGCGGGCGGCGCTTGAGGCTGTGCGGTCGCGCGGGAGTCGGGCATGAGGCGAGGGGTGAGAGGGTCGGGGCTTGCGGCTGTGCGGTTGGGTGGCGGGGCGCGGTCGAGCGGCGGGGTGCGAGGGGTGACGGGGCGATGTGGGAGCGGCTGTGACTGGGCGTGCCGTTCGCCTCGTTCTTGTCGAAGGGTGGGGTTGTGCAGCAGGTGGTCTTGGCGTCGATCAGGTATTTCGCCGTGTGCCGGGACTGTGCGGCGCAGGCGGAGTGGTGGGGCGTCCAGGCGTTGGTGGGCGATGAGCTGCGGTGGGATGTCGAATGCCTGTGCGCGACGTGCGGGTTCGCGGTGGCGATCTGCGATGGCGACTTGCCCGCCCACCTGCGGAATCGGCTGCTCGCCGAACACGGGCACGCAACGTTGCGGGTGGCCCCACCCGTGCAGGGGGCCAAGGTCATGCGCGTGCTGCGCGCCGAACTGGGCCTCGACCTCACGGATGTCCGAGCCGCCTTGGAGCGGGCGCTGACCGGCACCCACTCGGGCACGCTCCCCGAGGTCGAGCACTTGGCCCGCCGACTCCGAGCATCGGGAATCGACGCAACCGCCGAACCGCCCACCGTTGCCTGACCCGGACACCCATGACGAAGTGGTCGCAGACGACGCGGGATTACGTGCTGCCGCGTTTCTCCGCCCGATGGAGCCGCCACCACCCATCGTGATCCCACTCCCGCGCGGCCCGCACAAGCCGAGCTCGCCGGGCGGCCCGGGCACGCAGTTCGGCGACTGTGACGTCCTCGCCGGTGCCATTCGTCACGGATCGCGTCGCGGCGGCATCAATCGGGTCGCTTGTCGTCGCATCCATCGCGATCTCCTTCCCGATTCGCATCAGCGGCCGTCAGCGGTTGCCGGTCATCGTGAACGGCCGTGCCAGGCCGCGTGGTTCGAGGTCGAACCGGCACCACACCGTCTTGCCGCCGGTGCCCACCGGGGACCACGACACCAGATCCGACACCGCCTCCACCATCCGCAACCCCCGCAACGACCCACCGATCCGCTCCGGAGCCGCCGCCGACGGCTCCAACACCCACCGCCCCGGCACCACCGGCGGCCGAGGATCGCCATCCCGAACCTCGATCGCCACAGCCCGCCTCGGCCAAAACGACAACCGCACCGTGAACGACCGCCGCACCCACCCGGCCTGATGGTCCGGCATCCCCGCGTGCACGATCGCGTTGGTCGCGAGTTCCGACGCACACAACATCGCATCGTCGGTCAACTCCAACAGATTCCAATCCGCCAAAGCCGCCCACGTCAACGCCCGCACCTCCCGCACCGCCTCCGGATGCGCCTCCCACACCCGCTGCCGCACCCACACCGGCACCCACCCCGGCCCCCGAAGCACCGCCCCCAACCACCGCTCCCCAGGACTCAACAACCCCTCCGCCTCCGACCACGCCTGCTCCGGAGCGACATCCTGTTCGGCCTTCTGCGACGGATCCCGCTTGATTACGTGCCGCAGGCCCGCCCGCCCCGTTCGTGTTCTCGTCATGTCGTGAGGATCGGCATTCCGAGTCATGGCGAGAAGACCCGATGGATTACCCCAACGGGGTAAACTCACGGGGAGTTCGCGGGTAAGTGCGCCAGGTGATCGAGGTCGAGACGGAGAAGCCGCCATGGTTTCGCGCTTTCAACCGCCCGCAGTACCAAGCCACTTGCCGCGCCATCCCGAGTTCATGCGGGCTTGTGAGCAACGTGATTTCCAGGCGGTCTTCAAGCTGATCAAGAGCAAGGCGGGCATCCATCCGTCCCAGATCGCTCGCGCGTGCGATCTCACGCCAGGACGAGTGGGTGACGTATTGGCGGGGCGTCGCGGGATTACCGCGATGGACGTCATCGAGCGCATCGCGGACGGACTCCGCATCCCGGGGGAGTTGTTCGGCCTCGCCACGCGGCCGTGGGAACGGCCTGCGGAAGCGACAACAGTCGGGGTGACGCATGAACGGAAACCGGTCGGGTCCGGGCTGCCATCTCCCGATTTCTCGGAGGCGCACGCGTTGTGGGGCGGTTCCGAGGACGGCGCGAGTATCGATGCGGTGCTTCTCGCGGAGCAGATTCGTGCCGCCCTTCCCAGCCAGTACCAGGCAGCGAACCTGATGGGGGCACGTCACGTACTCGACACGACCGCCCGTAACGCCCGACGCATCGAGCGCATGCAATACGAGGTCTGCGGGGCGGAATCAAAGGAGTTGCTCGGCGTGGGTGCCAGAGTCGCCGAGTTTCTGGGCTGGCTCCATCAGGATCTCGGGAATCTTCAGGCGGCGACATACTGGTCGGATCGGGCGATGGAATGGTCCCAACAGATCGGCGACGACCTGATGGTCGCCTACGTGCTCTTTCGCAAGAGCAACCAGGCAACCTCGCGCCGCAATGGCAACCAGGCAGTCGGATTCGCCCGTGCGGCCCAGCGGCAGCCGGAGCTGACGCGGACCGTTCGGGCGTTGGCGGCGCAACAGGAGGCCCAGGGCCACGCGCTCCTGGGCAACGTGAAGTTCGCTCTGATCAAGTTCGACGAGGCGCACGAGTTGGCAGCCGTCCCCGACACATTCGACTCCGGTGCGACGCTCGATACGTCGTATTGCACGCCTACATACATCGAGATACAGCGTGCCAACTGCCTGATCGACATGGGCAGGCCGCAGCACGCAGCAGCCTTGTTCGAGGCAGAACTCGCGGTGTTGCCGAGGTCGTATCGCAACGACCAAGCCGTCTACCTCTCGCGCCTGGCCAGGGCATACGCGGTCGGTGGCGAGCCGGAATCCGGGCTCGCCCCCGCCACCAAGGCGCTTTTCATCACGTGCGATACGGAGTCCGTCCGGGCCCTCACCGAGTTGGCTGCGGTTGCCAAGAGCTTGACGACGTGCCCGAACTCGCCGACCATCGCCGTCTTTCGTGAGCGATTTCGACAGGTAAGTGACCTGATCACATCTCGCCCGGACGCAATTCGATGAGCCAAGCTGAGCTTATGGATGCCTTGATCACCAACGCCACCACAGCGGACGTGCGGGCTGCAAAGCCGCGTGTGGCCGTCCTTCCCGTCGGGAGCTTCGAGCAACACGGTGACCACCTGCCGTTGACCACGGACACGGTGATCGCGTGCCTCATCGCCCGTCGAATCGCCGACGACCACGGCCTATTTCTCCTGCCGCCGATCACAATCTCGTGCAGTCACGAGCACGCTTCGATGGCCGGCACGGTCAGCATCAGTGCGACAACTCTGTACGCGGTGGTCAGCGATGTCTGGCGCAGCCTTCAGGCGTCAGGTATCGGTGGTCTGTTGGTCGTGAACGGACACGGCGGCAACTACGTGTTGTCCAACGTGGTCCAGGAGGCCAACGTAACGGGTTCTCGCGTCGCGCTGTTTCCGGCCCGCGAGGACTGGCAACGCGCCCGCGAGGAAGCTGAGTTGGAGAGCGATGGCGCCGAGGACATGCACGGCGGGGAATTGGAGGTTTCCCTGCTCCTGCACGGCGCTCCCGACCTTGTCCGAGACGGCATCGGGGACACTGACCACTCGGCTGTCGATCGCCCGTTCCTGTTGACCCTCGGCATGGCCGGCTACACCCGGAACGGCATCATCGGACACCCTTCGCTGGCCACCGCCGGCAAGGGAAAGGCGATCATGGCGAGCCTCTCCGATTCCGCACGGGCTCACTTGGAGATCCTGGCAGGCGGCTGAGCCGGCGGGCGGACACAGGCCACGGCATACGGACTCCATCGCGTTCCGGGCCGGTGATTCGCCTGGAGCGGCGTGGTCCCGGCCCCGCGGTGTGAGGGTGGTCGGACCAGGTCGACCCGGTTCGTGTTGGTGCTGCTGAGGATTGTGGCGACCTTTTCGCTCTGGGCCAGGTGTACGCGCCTGTGGCGAAGGGCGGCCGGCGCGATGGTGGTGGCGTGTTCTACGACGATGCGCGGGTCGTGCCGTCGGGGCGGCCGTAGGTCTGGGCGATCCGCGATCCGGATGGGGCGGCTTGTGGTGGAGCCGCCCCGTCCCCTGCGGGGTCAGACGCCGTCGAAGTCGCGTTCCGTGGCGAAGTGGGCGGCGTTTTCCGGGTGCGTGAGGAGTTGTTCGACCTCGAAGCGGCGGTGCCATTCGCCGGCGGCCCAGGCCAGGCCTCGGGCGACGCCCTCGAACGTGGTGGCGTGCACCTTGCCGTCGATGTAGCGCCAGTCCGCCTCCAGTTCGGTGCCGTCCGGGCCGGAGACGATCAGCTCCTCGTGTTCGACGTACTCCTTGGGCGCGTCGGGCATCGCCGCCAGCACGTCGTCCGGGACCTCGTGCACGGTGCCCTCGGAGAGCACCTTGCCGGGGATGGTCTCGGACAGCAGCGGTACGTCCAGCAGGTCCGCCAGCGCCTCCGCCCGGTCCGGGCGCACCGGCAGCACCACGTGCGTCGCGTCGTCCGCGACCAGCGCCGCCAGGTCCGGCGCGTCGCCCACCAGCGCGTCCGCGACGTCGGCCACGGTCATCCGGCCGCCGCAGACGCCGCGCAGCTCGGTCGGCGCGGACAGCCGCTCCGGGGTCACCTCGGCCAACGCGGTGTACAGCGCCCGCAACTGGTCCCGGGTCACCGCCCGATCCGGATCCGCCAGGCGCTCCAGGAGCTCGTCCGGGCCGTCCGGGTCGGCCAGCAGCGCCGGGAGCGTCGTACGCACGCCCAGGGCGGTCAGGAACACCGGATCCAGGCTCGCCCGGACCCGGTCGTAGAGGCCGTGCAGCAGCCGGTCCCCGTCCAGCGCGAGCAGCCCCGCCGGGCGGCGGCCGTCCAGCACCGGGTGCCCGCGCAGCCACCACGAGGTGTACGACGGCACCCGGGCCCGGCCGCCGTCCGGCAGCAGCACGTGCGCCGGCTCGGTCACCGCGTTCCGCAGCGGCGGGGCGGCCAGCACCTCCAGGGCCTCGTCCCACGCGTCGTCCGCGACCAGGTCCAGGTCACGCACCGCGGCGAACCCGGCCAGCACCGGCGGCACGCCCTGGTCCGGCAGGTGGTCGAGCACGTCGTCGAGCCAGTCGTCCTCGGCGTCCAAGTCGTGGTCGCAGCCGTCGTGGTCGAGGACCACGTCCTCTTCCCGGACCAGGCCGAACGTGCCGAGTACGCCGACCGCCTCCAACACGTCCTCGCCCCAGCGCTCGACCAGGTCCGGGTGCGCGACGCCGAGCGCGTCCGGCTCGACCACCGCGGCGATCCGGCTGCCGGGCAGCATCAGCTCGCCCGCCGGGACCGCGTCGCCGTCCACGTCCGGCAGCAGCAGCGCGGCCAGCCACGATTCGTCGCCGGCGGCGATCCGGGCGGCCCGGACCAGCTCCAGGACCGCGTCGGCGATGTCGTCGCCCTCCTCGCCCTCGGTGACCGCGGCCCGCACCGCCGGATCGGCCAGCACCGCGCGCGGCGTGGCCCGGATCGCGCCGAGCCGTTCCAGGAGCGGGTGCGTCGCGTCGGGGTGGGCCACCCGCAGCCGGAGCACGTCGAGCACCGCCGGGTCCGGGCTCTCCGGGCAGGGCAGCAGGACCCCCCTCGGCCCGCGCACGATCCGCCCGTCGGCCAGCGGCACCGGCAACGCCCCCAGCGCGTCCCGGGCCGCCGGGTCGAAGGCGTCGTACAGGTCCCGCCACCAGGCCGGCTCCCGCTCCATCCCCGCGAGCTGGTCGACCACCTCGGCCAGCGGCAACCGGCGCACCCCCAGCACCCGCAACGCGGCGCTGCGATCCAGGCCCGCCGGCAGCAGCCCGGCCACCACCGGGGCCAACGCCTCGACCAGTCGCGGGCCCGCCGTCTCGATCAACACCGCGTCGCGCGGGCGCAGCAGACCGCGGTCGCGCGCCGCGGTGCCCCGGTCGAGCAACAGCGCGTCCCGGTTGTCGGGTTCCGCCTCAACGACGGACGCGGCGGAGCCGGCGGACGCGGCCGAGGCATCCGAGGACCCGACCCCCGGCGCCGCGGCCGGCAAAAACGCGGTCTCCGCGAGCCGATCGAGCACCGCCCGGCGCAGCAGCCCGTCCAACTCCCCCTCGCCGGTCGGCCCCGGCACCAGGCTCAGCACGGCGGTGGTGGTCACCGGCCAGGTGCCGAGCAGCCCGGCGTAGGTCTCGGCGGCCCGTTCGATCAGGAAGTCGCGCAGCGGGCCGGGCGCGGTGTGCCGGCGCGTCGGGTCCAGCGGGAAGGACGCGACGAGCAGAGCGGCCAGGCCCAGCGGCTCGTCGGTGGGCGTGGGCGCGTGCACGACGGGCCGTACGCTCGGCCGGCGCGGATGGTCGGCGGCGTCCAGCGGCACCGCCCACAACACCGACCAGGCGGCCCGCCGGCGCTCCTCGGTGGGCCGGTCGGCGAGCAGCGCGGGCTCCAGCGCGCCGCCGTCCTCGGCGACGCGCCAGCGGGTCTGCACGCCGTTGTCGGTCACCACCAGGGCGCCGCCGTCGGTCCGGCAGGTCAGCGTCCGCACACCCTCCGGCGTCTCGATCACGATCTCGCCGAGCCGGCGCAGGGTGAGCAGCAGCGCGTCGTCGACCTCGGCGAGCAGCCGGGCGGCCAGGTCCACCGCGGCGCCGTCGCGCAGCGGCAGCACCACGCACGTGTCGTAGTCCTGCGGCGGGGTGCCCTCGGCCGGCATCGGCAGTCGCAGCACCGGCACGCCGCCGTCGCGCCGGGCCAGTTCGTCGGTCAGTCCGGGGTTGTCCCGGGCCTGTTCCGCGACCATGTCGCGGGCCTCGGGCAGGGACCAGCGCACCCCGCCGGTCCGGGAGAGCACGCACGGCTCGTCGGTGACCGCGAGCACCGCGGCGAAGCCGACCCCGAACCGGCCGACCGCCTCCGGCCCGTCGTCGCGCTTGGCCGAGGCGCGCAGCGTGGACAGCGCCTCGACGCCCGGCGCGTGCAGCGGGTCGCCGGTGTTGGCCGCGACCAGGACCCCGTCACGCAGGGTCAGCCGGAGGCGGCCCACCACGCCGGCCCGGGCGGCGGCGTCGGCGGCGTTCTGCGCGAGTTCGACCACCAGCCGATCGCGATAGCCGCCGAGGGCGAGTTCCTCCTCGGCGTTCGCGTCCTCCCGAAAACGTGCGGGCGACGCGCCCCACGCGTCCAGTACGGCTCGCCGAAGCGAAGCGGTGCCAAAGTGGTCGTCGATGCCCATGCCGTGCGCCGTCCCTCGATCGCGGATGTGGCCGGAACCCTATTGCGTTTCCGACGCCGCGGCCGCCCGGCGATCCCGGTCCGTGGACAGCCGCGCGAAACGGCGTGGGGACGATGCGGACAGGCAGTGGATCCAGTCACACAAAACCCACACAAAAGACAAACGGCAATCCTCTGGTCGACCCGGTGGCTCCGCCGGTAGACACATCCGCGGGGGCAACCCCCAGTCGGCTACGGAAGGGGACAACGTGGCTACCTACCGCACGCAGATCCAGTTCGGGGCACCCAACGCGCCCTGGCACGACGACGCGGACCTCGCGATCGTCCTCCAGACGCGCAACGCCGTCGTGCCGGACAAGGCACGTCCGGCGACGGGCACCCAGATCACCTGGTCGGGCCCGCAGGGCAGCGGGTCGATCACGTTCTTCGACGACGGCGCGAGCTTCCAGGGCGCCGCGCAGTTCCCGGGCGAGGGCCCGGTCGCCTACCGGGGTACGGCTCGCTGAGTCGACCCCGGGAACCGAGTCGACCGCGCGAACCGAGTCGATCTCGGGAACGCATCGAAGCCGCCACCGATCCGGTGGCGGCTTCGTCGTGCGGTCGACCGGACCGGGCCGTGTCCGCCGGACAGGACCCGAGTCCGATCGCACGCTTCGGATGTTCAGGATGTTCAGGATGTTCAGGTTCAGGACGTTCAGGATGTTCGGATCATTCGGCGTGATTCCGATTGATTGCATCTCGCGGTCGATCAGGAGTGGCCCAACTGGTCCTCTCCGGGCTCCATGCCGTCCTCGTCCACCGCGCTCTCGACCGGGCGGATCCGCACGGTCTCGATCCGGTACTCGTCCAGGGACAGCTCGGCCGCAGGCGTCGCGGCGGGCATGACCGCGGCCTCCGAGTGGCCACCGCAGCCGTAGGCCAGCGAGACCATCCGGCCGTCGGCGGGCGAATACTCGTTGGCGCACACGCCGAACGCCTGCCCGAGCGGCCCGCCGACCTTGACCAGGAAGCCGCAGCTCGTGCAGTGCGCGGGCGCGGCCTGGGCCATCGGCGTGGCTCGGCCGAAGTGCTCGTCCCAGCGGTCGGCGGCCAGATCGCGTCCGACCGGGGACAGGACGCGCACGCGCCCCTGCCCCAGCTCGTACGCGACCGCCTTGGGGCCGAGCCCGATCGGCTCGGTCGATTCCTCCTCTGTCTCGTCCGCTCCGGTGTAACCGAATTCGAGACGGGGGTCGTCGGCGTCGGTGGGCAACAGGTCGCCCACGCCGAGGTCGCCGGGACGAAGGCGCTCGTTCCACGGCACCCACGCGGGCGCGAGCAGCGCCTCGGGGCCGGGTACGAGGACCGTTTCGTCCACGGTCACCAGCTTGGCGCGGGGCGCCCGGGCAACGGTCACCGCCCAGCGCCAGCCGTGGTAGGCGGACTCGCGGCACGCGAACAGGTGGGTGACCAGGCGATCACCATCCACCTGTACACCCAGATGCTCGCCGACGGAGTCCTGACCTGCGGCTTCCTCGGCAGCGGCGAAGGCAAGATCAACCGCCTCTGCGCAGAGGCGGTCCGGGGTTCGACTACGGGTCGCGGCACTCACGAGAGTGATTCTCTCTCACGCGTCGAAGGTCTCCACCGCCGATACCCTCAAAACACGTCCGATTCCCGAACGGGCGCGCGGAGCGGCCCCTTCCCGGCGTGTCGCGACCGCATCATCCGAGGGAGCAAGGGCAGGATCCCGGCGTGGCAGCCTCCAAGACCAGTACCGCATCACGGCGCAGCATTCGCGCGCCCGGCTCCACCCGCGGGTCGTCCGGCAGGAACCGAGGTCCGGGGCGTCGTGCGCTCGGTCTGTTCGGTGGCCTGTTCACCGGCGGCTTCGGCAAACTTCGCGGCGCGGCCCGGGCCAAGGGCGCCGGCGAGAGCGGCCTGGCCAAGCTGATCGAGCTGCATCTGATCAACAACGCGGGCGACGCGCTGGTGACCATGGCCCTGGCCACCACGATGTTCTTCTCGGTGCCCACCGGTGAGGCGCGCGACCGGGTGGCGATGTACCTGCTGATCACCCTCGCGCCGTTCGCGCTGCTCGCCCCGGTGCTCGGGCCGATCCTGGACCGGATGCGCCGAGGTCGCCGCTTCGCGATGGCGCTGGCGATGCTGGTCCGGGTGGGGTTGTGCTGGCTGATGGCCGGCTCGGTGAACGACGGCGGCCTGGAGCTGTACCCGGCGGCGTTCGGTGTGCTGGTGTCCTCGAAGGTGTACGGGGTCAGCCGCAGCGCGGTGGTGCCCCGGCTCCAGCCGCGCTCGGTCTCGCTGGTCAAGGCGAACTCGCGGATCACCATGTTCGGCCTGATCGGCACGATGGGCGCGGCGCCGGTGGCGGGCGGCCTGAAATACGCGTTCGGCACGCCCGGGATCCTGTACGGCGCCTGCGTGGTGTTCACCTTCGGCGCGATCCTGTCCTTCTCGCTGCCGTCGAAGGTCGACTCGGCCGAGGGCGAGGACCGGGCGTCGTTCACCGCCGAGGCCCCCGGTGTCGAACACGAGCGCAAGGTGTCGCTGGCCAAATTGCGCGGCGGCAAGGCCGGTACGAGCACCGAGACGGTGCCCGAGCCCCGGGCCGAGGAGTCGGGCGAGGACCCGGCCGCGGCGGGCGGCGAGCGCGAATCCGGGCGCAAGCCGGTCCGGGTCAAGACCTCGCGGCGGTTGCGCAGCGTGGGCCCGTCGGTGGTCCAGGCGTTGTGGGCGAACGCGGCGATGCGCGGCTTCTCCGGGTTCCTGATCATGTTCCTGGGCTTTTTGATGCGCAAGCACCCGGTCGCCGACCTGTCCGCCACTCAGGCCACCATCGCGGTGGTGATCGCGGCCGCGGTCGGCAACGCGATCGGCACCGCGCTCGGCGCGTGGCTCAAGTCCCGAGCGCCGGAGGTGATCATCACCGCCGTGTTGCTCGTGTCCGCGTCCTGCGCGGCGTGGGCGGCGGTGATGTACAGCCTGGTCACGGTGCTCGCGGTGGCGGCGGTGGCCGGTCTCGCCCAGGCGCTGGGCAAGTTGTCGCTGGACGCGATGATCCAGCGCGACATCCCCGAGGCGGTGCGCACCTCCGCCTTCGCCCGGACCGAGACCGCGCTCCAGGTGGCGTGGGTGGTCGGCGGCGGCGTCGGCATCGCGTTGCCGCTGAACGGCACGCTCGGGATGAGCGTGGTGGCCGGCGTGCTGACCTTGGCGCTGGTGGTCGTGGGCCGCAAACTGACGACGCGCCGGGCGCGCCGCAAGCGGTCCCCCGGCATGCGGCTGCGCACCGCCCGGTAATCTTCGGATCATGAAGACTCGCCGCCCTGCCGCCCTCGCCGGCGCCGCCGTCCTGGGCGCGCTCGCCCTGACGGGTTGCAACATCGACAAGCCCACGCCGATCGTGACCATGGTCAGCGGGACGACGTCGGTCCACACCGAGGCCGAGTGCTACAAGGACGACGGCACGATCGACGAGAAGAAGGTCGACGGCTGCCTGAACAAGACCGACGGCGTCACCAAGCTCTCGGTCTCCGAGGGCGGCGGCTTCTCGATCGGCGTGGACAAGGAACTCGCCGACGACGGCTGGGTGCTCCTGGTCGACGGCAAGCCGCAGACCCAGTCGCCGATCAAGACCACGTACTACTCGGGCCTGCGGCTGAGCTACGGCACGCCGGAGAAGGAGAGCGAGCCGCTGCTGGTGCAGGTCGTGCAGCCGGACGGCAAGCAGGGCTACCGGGGCATCTGGTCGTTCAAGGTCGCGAAGAAGTAACCCTTGCCCATCCTGGTGATCACCGCCGTGGCCGCCGAGCGCGACGCCGTGCTCGGCGGTGCGCGTTCGTGGCGCATACCCGGGCCCGACGTGCTCGCCGTCGGCGCGGGCCCGGCGGCGGCCGCCGCGGGCACCGCCTCGGCGCTCGCGCGGGGTTCCTACGACCTGGTGGTCAATGCCGGGATCGGGGGCGGCTTTCCGGGGGTGGCGCCGGTCGGCTCGACCGTGCTCGCCACCCGGGTGGTGGCGGCCGACCTGGGGGCGCAGACCGCCGAGGGGTTCGTGCCGATCGAGGAACTGGGCTTCGGGACGAGCGGGTTCGAGGCGGACCCGCGACTGGTCACCCACGTGGGTGACATCCTGCGCGCGGCCGGCGTCCCGCTCGCCACCGGCCCCGCGCTCACCGTCTCCACGGTGACCGGAACGGCCGAGCGCGCCGCCGAGTTGGCCGCCCGCCACGCGGGCGCCGCGGTCGAGGGCATGGAGGGCTTCGGCGTGGCCACCGCCGCCGCGGCCCACGCGGTGCCGATGCTCGAACTGCGCACCGTCTCCAACGCCGTGGGCCCGCGCGATCGTGCGGCCTGGCGCATCCCGGACGCGCTGCGCGCACTCACCGCGGCCTTCGCCGCGCTCGAAGGGAGCCTGACGCCGTGACCCTGTCGCTGGCCTATTCGCCGTGCCCGAACGACACGTTCGTCTTCCACGCCTGGACGCACGGCCTGCTCCCGGACGCGCCGCCCGTCGAGGTGCGCTACGCCGACATCGACATCACCAACGGTCTGGCCGAGCGCGGCGAGCTGGATCTGCTGAAGGTGTCCTACGCGGCGCTGCCGTGGGTGCTGGAGGAGTACGCGCTGCTGCCGTGCGGCGGGGCGCTGGGGCGTGGTTGCGGCCCGCTCGTGCTGAGCCTGGGCGCGGGCACCCCCGAGGCGCTGGCGGGCAAGGTGGTGGCGGTGCCGAGCGAACGCTCCACCGCGTACCTGCTGTTCCGGCTCTGGGCGGCGCGGCACGTGCCCGGTGGGGTCGGCGAGATCCGGGTGTTGCCGTTCCACGAGATCATGCCCGCGGTGCGCGACGGCGTGGTGGACGCGGGCCTGGTCATCCACGAGGCGCGCTTCACCTATCAGCGGTACGGCCTGACCTGCCTCGCCGACATGGGCGACTGGTGGGAGGCGGACACCGGCCTGCCGATCCCGCTCGGCGCGATCATCGCCAAGCGCTCACTGGACCTTTCGGCCCTGGCCGCCGCCGCGCGCGCCTCGGTCGAGCACGCCTGGGCCGACCCCACCGCGTCGCGCGCCTATGTCCTGGAACACGCCCAGGAGATGGATCCGACGGTCGCCGATCGGCACATCGGCCTGTACGTCAACGAGTTCACCCGCGACCTGGGCACCGAGGGCCACGCGGCGGTGTCCGCGCTGCTCGATCGCGCCGCCGCCGAGGGCCTGGTCCCGCCCGTCCCGGCCGGTGCCCTGGAACTCCCCTAGGCAGTAGGGGAGATCGCCGGGCGGGCCGCGTGGCCCACCCGGCGCGCGTACTCACGTGTCGAGTTCGTCGGCGACGGCTCTCAGCAGTTCGGCGACCTTCGCGGTGGCCCGCTTGTCGGGGTAACGGCCGCGCTCCAGCGTCTTGTCGACCCCCTCCAGGACCTTGAGCAGGTCCTGGATGATGGAACTCATCTCGTCGGGCTTCTTGCGGCTCGCGGCGACGACGGAGGGGCGCGGGTCCAGGACGCGAAGCGAGAGGGCCTGTTCGCCGCGGCGCCCCTCGACGATCCCGAACTCGACCCGGGTGCCGGGCTTGAGCGTGTCCAGGCCCTGCGGCAGTGCCGACGCGTGCACGAACACGTCGCCTCCGTCGTCCCGGGACAAAAACCCGAAGCCCTTGTCGGTGTCGAACCACTTGACCTTGCCGGTGGGCACGGGAGACCTCGATCGTGTCGGGACGGCTTCGTCGGGACTTTTACGAGCATTTACCAGGCTGGGTGGGGCGCACACATCGAATCCGAGCGGGAACGCGTAGTGACCCCGTTCACTCGTCCAGGCTAATGGTCGCCTTCTCGGCCGGACATCGGGATCCCGCCCCACGCGCGAGCGGCCCGGATCGGGGCATCTACCCTGGGACGGTGTCCAACGCATCCGCAGGCCCCGGCGACCGGCTCGTCCGCGTCGGCGCGCTGCTCTTCGCCCTCGGTACGGTCGCCACGCTCGCCACCGTCACCCCCATGCTGATCGGCGCGCACGCGCTGCCGACCGCGGTGTATCTGCTCAGCGCGCTGATGCCGATCGGCTTCGCGATCGCCGCCGCGGGTCTGGTCAGGTCGATCCGCAGCCGCCGCCGTCCGGTGCCGAAGCTGCTCTGACCCGCGGCGGTGTCGGCTCAGCGGTACAGCTCCGGGTCGGGCAGCAGTTCGTTCATCGCGCCCTCTCGATAGCCCAGCGGATCCACCTCGACCCGGGCGAAGCCCGCGTCCCGGACCGCGGCCAGGGCCGGTTCGTGGTCGGCCACGGCGGTGCTCAGCGCGGCGTCCACCTCGATCCGCGCGAACTGCCCCAGATCGCGCACCCGCAGGTTGCGCACCGCGATGCCGTCCCGGGCCAGCACCATCCGCAACGCGGTCTCCGCGCGTTCCACCCGGGCCAGCCGAGCCGGGGTGATCGCCACCCCGTAGGCGACCCGGCTGGACAGGCAGGCCGCGGCCGGCTTGTCCCAGGTGGGCAGTCCCCAGGTCCGGCTGATCGCCCGTATCTGGGTCTTGGTCAATCCGGCGTCGAGCAGCGGGGTGACCGCGCCGGCCTCGGCCGCCGCGGCGATCCCGGGCCGAAAGCCCACGCGCGCGTCGTCCGCGTTGGTCCCGGTGGCGATGTGCGCCATCCCCGCCGCGCGGGCCACGGGGGCGAGCACCGCCATCAGCTCCGTCTTGCAGAACCGGCACCGGTCGCCGTTGTTGTCGCGGTAGCCCGCCCGGGCCATCTCGTCGCTGGGCACCAGCTCGTGACGCACCCCCAGCTCCGCGGCGAAGGCCCGCGCGGCGTCGCGTTCGGCGGCCGGCAGGCCGGGCGAGTCGGTGGTCAGCGCGAGCACGTGGGCCGCCCCCAGGGTGCGCACCGCCGCCGCGAGCAGGAACGCCGAGTCGGCGCCGCCCGAGAACGCCACCGCGACGCTCCCCAACGATGCCAACCGCTCGCGCAGCGCGCCCAGCCGCAGGTCGGCCACGTGCGCGTCCAGCCACGCGGGAAAGCCGGTCAGGTCCGAAAGCACCACGTCGGCCCCGGCCGCGCGCAGGTCCTCGGCGGAGATCGGCCCGGTGGCCACCCCGACCGCGATCGCGCCGGCCGCCCGGGCCCCGATCAGGTCGCCGAGATGGTCGCCGACGTACACCCCCGCCCCCGACGCGCGCAGCGCCACGCCCTTCTGCTCGCCCCACAGATCGCCGACCAGGTGGTCCACGGCCAGGTCCAGATGATCCAGGTGCAGCCGGGCGTTGGGCTCGTGCTTGCCGGTGACCACCATGGTGCGACCGCCGTGTCGGTGCACCGCGGCCAGCGCCTCGCGCGCACCGGGCAGCACGTCGGTGCCGTGCACGGCGTGGTGCGGATAGATCTCGCGATAGCGCGCGGCGACGGCGCTCACCTCGGCCGCCGGGAACCAGTTCGCCACCTCGACCTCCAGCGGCGGCCCGAGCCGGGAGACGACCAGCGGGATGTCGATCGCCGCACCGGTCTCCGCGGCGAGCACGGACCACGCCGCCCCGATGCCGGGGCGCGAATCGACGAGCGTCATGTCCAGGTCGAAGCCAACGATGAGGGCATTCACCCGTTCAGCCTACGACGCGGCACGGCGCATGCCGATGGCCGATTTCCCGGCGCCCGCCCCCGATCCGGGCGGGTCGGCCGCATGGGCGACCCCTGGGGGGTCGTCACCCGGAAGGGGTAGCGCGACGGGCGCCCGGATGCTGACGCGTGCGTTATGTCGGCCGTCGTAGCGTCGAGGACATGAGCACGATGACGCATCTCCCCGCCCACCGTTCGCTGCGGATGCCCGCGCTGCGCGGCTCGGCCCCGGCCGCGACCCCGTTCGCCGACCTGGTCCGTGCCCGGCTGCGCAGGCCCGCGTACACGAGTGCGCGGATCGCGCGCGGCACGTGGATCTTCACGAGCACCGCGGTGCGGGTCACCCTGCTCGGCCGGCACGCGGTGCCGTGACCCCGCGCCCGGCCGGCCCCGGCGCTGGCGCATCCGCTACATCTGGGTGTCCACGTCGTCGGAGTCGACGATCCGGTACGCGTAGCCCTGTTCCGCGAGGAAACGTTGCCGGTGCGCCGCGAAGTCCTGGTCGATGGTGTCCCGGGCGACCACCGAGTAGAACCGCGCGCCCCGGCCGTCGGCCTTGGGCCGCAACACCCGGCCGAGCCGCTGGGCCTCCTCCTGCCGCGAGCCGAACGACCCGGACACCTGGATCGCCACCGTGGCGTCGGGCAGGTCGATCGAGAAGTTCGCCACCTTGCTGACCACGAGCGCCTGCACGGCGCCGGAGCGAAACGCGTCGAACAACCGCTCGCGTTCCTTGTTGGTGGTCTCGCCCTTGATCACCGGCGCGTCCAACACCTCGCCCAGCTCGTCGAGTTGGTCGATGTACTGGCCGATCACCAGGGTCTGCTCGCCGCGGTGCCGCTCGACCAGGTCCTTGACCACGCGGGTCTTGCTCGCGGTGGTCGCGCAGAACCGGTAGCGCTCCTCGGGCTCGGCGGTCGCATACGCCAAACGTTCCGTCTCGGTCAGGGTCACCCGGACCTCGACGCAGTCGGCCGGCGCGATGTATCCCTGGTTCTCGATCTCCTTCCACGGCGCGTCGTAGCGCTTGGGACCGATCAGCGAGAACACGTCGCCCTCGCGGCCGTCCTCGCGCACCAGCGTCGCGGTCAGGCCGAGCCGGCGCCGGGCCTGCAGGTCGGCGGTGAACCGGAAGATGGGGGCGGGCAGCAGGTGGACCTCGTCGTAGACGATCAGGCCCCAGTCCCTGGAGTCGAACAGCTCCAGGTGCGGATACACGCCCTTTCGCCGCGTGGTCACCACCTGGTAGGTGGCGATGGTCACCGGCCGGATCTCCTTGCGGGTGCCGCTGTACTCGCCGATCTCGTCCTCGGTCAACGAGGTGCGCTTGACCAGCTCGGACTTCCACTGGCGAGCCGAGACGGTGTTGGTCACCAGAATCAGCGTGGTCGCCTTCGCGGTCGCCATCGCCGCCGCGCCGACCAGCGTCTTGCCCGCGCCGCACGGCAGCACCACCACGCCCGAGCCGCCGTGCCAAAAACCCTCGACCGCCTCCTGCTGATAGGCGCGCAGGCTCCAGCCGTCCTCGGCCAGCTCGATCGGATGCGCCTCGCCGTCCACGTAACCCGCGAAGTCCTCGGCGGGCCAGCCGAGTTTGAGCAGCACCTGCTTGATCTGGCCGCGTTCGGAGGGGTGCACGATCACGGTGTCGGGGTCGACCCGGGCCCCGACCAGCGGCGCCATCTTCTTGCTGCGCAGCACCTCCTCCAACACCGCCCGGTCGGTGGTGGTCAGCACCAGGCCGTGGGTGGGGTGCCTGGACAACTGCAGGCGCCCGTAGCGGCCCATCGTCTCGGCGACGTCCACCAGGAGCGCGTTGGGCACGGGGTAGCGCGAGTGCCGCAGCAGCACGTCCACGACCTGCTCGGCGTCGTGGCCCGCGGCGCGCGCGTTCCACAGGCCGAGCGGGGTCAGTCGGTAGGTGTGCACGTGCTCGGGAGCGCGCTCCAACTCGGCGAACGGCGCGATGGCCCGGCGGCACTCGGCGGCGGCCTCGTGCCCGACTTCGAGAAGCAGGGTCTTGTCGGACTGGACGATCAGCGGGCCGTCGGGCACGGGCCAACCTTTCCGCGGGTGGAGGGGACGGGACCAACAAGTGTCAACCATTCGCGGTGTGCGCGTGTTCCGAAAGGCGCTCGTCCCCATCGGGAGCAGGGTCCGGGGTCCGTACTGCCCAGGGAGGAGCGCGAGACCCATCCTTACGGAGGAACACACAAACCGGCCGGCCTACCTACCCTGGATACTTGATGGCGCAACCAATGTCGTCGGCCTCCGACGATCGGGCCCCCCGTCCCGGTCGCACCGCCGTCGAGACCCCCGAGCACACCGGCGAACCGACTGGCCCCGCCGTGCTCACGCGCGCCCTGACCAGGGATTACGGCGGTGGCACCGGAATCTTCGGAATCGATCTGACGGTGCCGCGCGGCTGCGTGTACGGCCTGGTGGGACCCAACGGCGCGGGCAAGACCACGCTGTTGTCGATCATGGGCGGCACCCGGCGGGCCGACTCGGGCGAGGTGGTGTTCGGTGTCGATCGGCGCCGGGTCGCGGTGTCGACGGATGTGCCCGAGTTCGAACCGTGGTTGACCGCGTCCGAGGTGGTCGAGTTGGCCGGAAACCTCGTCGATCGGCGGTTGCCCCGGGAGAAGGTGAAGGTCGCACTGCACCGCACCGGCCTGTCCGGCTGCGGCGACCGTAAGGCCGGCTCGCTCTCGCGCGGCATGACGTTGCGCCTGGGACTGGCCGCGGCCCTGGTCGCGGACCCCGAACTGCTGATCCTGGACGAGCCCACCTCGGCCCTCGACCCGCGGGGTCGGGCCGATGTGCTGGACCTGGTGGCGAGCATGCGCGAGCACACCACGGTGGTCTTCTCCAGTCACATCCTGGCCGATGTGCAGCGGGTGTGCGATCACGTCGGCGTGGTGCGCGCGGGTCGGCTGTTGTATCAGGGCTCGACCGCCGAACTCGTGGACACGCACATGCGACCGAGTTGGCTGGTGCGGGTGCGCGGCGGGGGTACGGAACTGCTGCGCGCGTTCGCGGCGGAGAATTGGGTGGCGCGCGTGTCGTCGTTGCGGCCGGGGCTGTTCCGGGTGGAGGCGCGTTCGCTGGAGGCGGGCGAGCGGCATCTGGCCGAGGTGCTCAGCCGCAGCTCGGCACGGGTGGTGTCGGTCGCGCCCGAGGAGTCGGACCTGGAGGCGGCATTCCTGTCCATCACCGGAGGTCCGCGATGACGCGCTCGGGGGCCGTCCAGGCGCCCGCGCCGTCGGCGCCGACGGCGCCGACGGTGGTGGCCGCGCCGGACCGGGTCCCGCGCGGGCCGCGCCGGTTGGGGTTGTGGCGGCTGGAGTGGCTGCGGCTGACCCGTACCCGGCGGTGGTTGCTGCTCCTCGTGGCCTTTCCGGGCGTGGGGCTGGTGGGCCCGGTGTTCGCCCGGCACCGCGACCAGATTCTGGAGGCGCTGCGGATCGAAGGCGTGCCGCCGGCGACCGGGATGCGGGCCGACAGCGGGATGGCGGTGTACGTGTACGGCAGCGCCCAGGTCGGCCTGTTGGTCGGTCTGGCGCTGATGGCCAGCGCGCTCGCGGTGGACCATCGAGCGGGCCTGGCCGCGTTCCATCGCACCCGTATGCACCACGCGCGCGACCTGGTGCTGCCCCGCTACACGGTGACCCTGACGGCGGTGGCGATCGCCTACGTGCTGGGCATGTTGATCGCGTGGGCCCAGGTGCACTGGATGTTCGGTTCGCTGTCCGCGCGCCTCGTGCTCTACGGCGCGTTCTACGGGCTGATGGGCACGGTCGTCCAGCTCAGCGTGGTCGCCGGGATGGCCGCGCTGCTGCGCCGGCCGGTGGCGATCTTCGGCGCGGGCCTGCTCGTCGTCAGCCTGATGCCGCTCGCGTCGCTCTGGCGGCCGCTGCGGTCCTGGCAGCCCACCGAGTTGGGCACCGCCCCGATCGAACTGCTGCGCGGACACTCCGCCGGCGAGTACACGGACAACCTGGTGACGGCGCTGCTGATCTCCGGGCTGTGCGTGTGGTTCGCGGTGTGGCGCATCGGGCGGCGGGAGATGTGAGTGCCGGACGGACGGGCCCCGGGCCGGTCCGGCTCAGGCCACCTCGGCGACGCCGGTGATGCGGTGCAGGGGGTAGGTGTGGATCTCGCCGGTGGCCTGTTCGTGGGCGGTGACGTAGCCGCCCTCCAGGCGTAGCGGGATCACGATGTGCTGGGTGGCTCGGCCCTCGCGGGTGACGTGGCCGATCCACACCGCGCGGCGGTCGGCGTGCGCGGCCTGGAGCGCGAGGAGGGTTTCGGCGGCGGAGGTGCGCGGGAGTTCCACCGGTTCGCCGTCGCGTTCGGGGGTGGTGTCGGCGCGGCTGGTGGCGGCGGAGTCGCCCGCGCGGATCGCGGTCACCGCCGCGGTCAGCAGGGCCTCAGTCGGGGTCGGCGGTTCGCCCGCGACGCGGGGCGGGGCCGAGCGGGGTGGCGTGCGTCTGGTGTCCGGGCGGGTCAGGACCAGGTCGCCGGTGGCCGATTCGGCGACCGGGGCCAGGCCCATCGCGCGCAGCTTCTCCAGGACCGTATCGGGCGCGGACTCGGCCGCGAGCACGGTCGGGGCCAGGCGGCGCAGGCGCAGCCCGGCCGCGCGGCGATCGGCGAGCAGTTCGCCGAGCAGCGCGTCGTCGTCGCAGCGCAGGAAGGCGGCGGCGGTGCCGACCCGGATCCGGCCGTGCCGGCGGGCGACGTCGTCGACGAGGTAGCTCAGCGGTTGCGGCACGGGGGTGCGCGAGTGGGTGGCCAGCAGGTGGTGCAGGTCGGTCGCGGTGCGGCCGGCGTCGAGCGCGCGGCGCACCGACTCCTCGGTGAAGCGGTACACCGTCGCCCCGCCGGTGGACTCCACGTCGGCGGCCAGGTGCAGTTCGTGCGCGAGGTCCATCACCAGCGGGCCCGGGGCCACGGCGGTGAGGTCGGCCTGGAGCAGGACGTGGTCCAGCGGCTCCGGCAGCAGCGGGGTCAGCGCGTCGCCCGCCTCGTAGACCCGGCCCTCGACGAGCGGGCGGGCGTAGTCGGCGAACGCGCCGCGGCCGGTGATCCCGAGCAGCTCGGCCTCGTCGAGCATGGCCCGGAACAGCGCCTCGGGCAGGCGCGCGGCCCGGATCGGCTGGTGCCAGGTCAGGTGCGCGAGCAGCGAGTCGGCGTCGGTGGCCGAGCCCGGCGGCAGGGCGGCGAGCGTGGCCAGGATCCGGCGGCGCACCTCGGGCGCGGCGGTCCGGTCGACCTGGGTGCCCAGTGCGCCGACCGGGCGGTCCTTGTCGTCGCGGGTGCCGACCAGGGCGGGCACCCGGGTGGTCTCCAGCCAGGTGCCGGCCAGCGCGGCCCACCGGGTACCCACCGGAGTGCGCCGCCAGGTGTCGTAGGCGGGGGTGGGCAGCCACTGCTCGTCGGGTTCGCCGTCGCCCGCGACCAGGCCCATCGCGTAGGCCACCTCCAGCCACAGCGCGACCTCGGCCTCGGGCACGTCCAGCTGGAGCGCCGCGCGCTTGAAGTCGCGCATGCCCAGGCCGCCGGCGCGCAGCACGGGCGGACCGCCGGCGCTCCACGCCTCGAGCAGGTCCTCGATCCGCCGCACCGCCGTGAACGCGGAGCCGGCCGCCAGGTCGTCCACAGCCTGTGGATCGAACGCGCGCACCGGCAGCTCGGGGGGTGTGGGCAGCGGGGTCCGGTGCACCCGGCCGCCGCGCAGGTGCAGCGCGACCTCACGGGGCAGCACCACCGCGTCCGGCCCGGCGGGCACGAGCAGGGCCCGGGCCAGCAGCCATTCCACGGGGGTGCGGGCCGCGTCGGCGCGCACCGGCCGGTCGGCGCCGCGCACACTGCCCGTGGGCGGGCCCCAGACCAGCTTGTCCAGCACCTCGCGGGCGGCCTCCGGGGCCCCGCCGAGCAGCGCGTCCAGGCGCGCCGGGTCGGTGCACAGGTCGGTGATCGCGGCGATCGCGGAGACCGCGTCGTGGGTGGAGTTCAGCCCGAGGTCGGCGAGCACGTCCTGAAGCCGCGACGGCGCGGTCGCGGCGAGCGCGCCGGCCAGCGTCGGGCCGAGCCCCGCCGGGCTCGCGCCGACCAGGTCGCGCACCGTACGCACCACCCGCAGCGCGTCGTCGGGCCCCCACAGCAGGGCCTGCTCGCGCAGCGCGGCCACGGCCCGCCCGACCTCGTCCGGCGCGGTGCCGATCAGCGCGTGCAGCCGGGACACGGCGAACCCGTCGGGCAGCACCACCGCGGCGTCGACGACCTGGAGGGTGAACCGGTCCAGGCGCTCCAGGGCGCGCGCGATCGAGGCCCGGGTGGTGGCCCGGGTGGCGAGCTGGGTCAGGTCCACCGGGACCGGCGTGGTCAGGTCCGGCCGGGCGCGCAACAACGCGCCGAGGTCCGCGTCGGTGCGTCCGCGCAGATCCTCGGCGAGCGTCCGGGGACCGGACTCGGCGGCCCGATCCGCCTCGGCACGGGTGGGCGACGCAGCTGTGGTCATCCCATCAACGTTAGACGGTCCGCCCGCCGACGATCACCGCTCCCGGAATCCGAACGCCCACCCGCCGCGCGCAACCGCCCGGATCGGCCCCCCGAAACCGGTCACGAGCGCCTACGCGCCCCCGCCCCCACAGCCCGAACGCCCGGCCGGCACCCGGCCCAACACAGCCGCGAACTCGGGCGCGGACCCCGGAGGCGCCGGGCTCCGGGCGCGGCCCTGGAACCCAGGGCGGCACGGGCACCCGACCCGGGCACGGACCCGGACACCGACCCGGGTGCGAACCCGGGCAAGGACTCGGACACCGATCCGGGCGCGAACCCGGGCACGGCTCTCGAATTCAGGGCGGCACGGCCGCCGACCTGGGCACGAACCCGAACGCCGACCCGGTGCGAACCCGGGCACGGCTCCCGAACTCAGGGCGGCACGGCCGCCGACCCGGGCGCGGACCCGAGCGCCGACCCGAGCGCCGACCCGGGCGCCGACCCGGGCGCCGACCCGGGCGCGGGTCCGGAATCCACAGCGGCATGGAGGCCGACCGCGACCCCGATCACGGGCCCGGATCGAGCCGCGAAAGCCGCCGCGCGCGCACACCCTTACGATCACCATTTCCGCCAACCTCTCGCTCCGCTAACGCCCGCACCCCTACGCTGAGTTGTCGCTTTACCGACGCATGACGCGGCGGACGCGGCACCGACGCAGACGAACCTTCGGCGGGGGTGAGGTGGGGGCGTGAACTTCGAGAGCGATCATCTGGTTCTGCAATACCTGGGCGAGGTCGGTGACGCGGCCCAGCGCAGACTCCGTCCCGCCGACCGGGCCCGGCTCGTGGAGCGGCTGCGCAGCCAGATCAACAGCGAGCGCGAGCGGCTGAACGCGCACAACCCCGGCGCGGTACAGGTCGTCCTCGATCGGCTCGGCACGCCGGAGGCGGTGGTCGGCCAGGAGTTGTACCGGCTCGGCGACCTGCGCGACAGCGGCGCCGACGACGGGGTCGGCGCGATGTCGATGCGGGGGTCGCGGCATGCGACGGTGGCCCGCCAGATGGGCTTTCGCGCCGATGCCACGCCGATCCCGGCCATACGGGATCCGTCTCGACCGCCGCCGGCCGCGCCCGCGCCCGCCGCGTCCCCACCGCCCACCCCGCCCGCGCCCCGGGTCTCCCCCGAGGGCGGTCCGCCCACGCTCGCCGAGACCGCGGCCGGCGGTGCCGGTGCCGGCACGGCGACCAAGCCCGCCGCGCCCGCGGATCCGGAGGAGGAGCCGCTGTGGTGGCGCTCGCCCCCGGAGGGCGACATGCCGGAGCGGCCGACCCCCGACATGTACGGCGACGGCTCGCTGCACGCGCCGGCGTATCCGATCGGCGTGGCCTCGGACCCCTCGGCGGGCTGGGACGACACCTCGCTGACCGAACCCACCCCGGTCCTGGGCGTGTTCGGCGGTCCGGGCGCGCTGCGCACCCAACTGCGCGAGGTGTTCGCGATCGCGCTGATGACGGTCGGGGCGATCGTCGCCTCGACCGTGGTGGTGGTGCTCGGCCTGCTCGTGGTCTTCACCGCGGCCGCGTGGTCGCTCAAGGAACGACGGTTCGCCGCGTTCTACATCCCCGGCACGACGGCGCTCGCCTTCGCCATCGGGATGTGGCTGCGGGCCACCGGGCACCTGGGCACCGACCTGACCCGGGACGAGGCCTGGGACCGGTTCGGCGAATTGTTGCCGGCGATGGTCCGGGTCGCCGCGATCGCCACGTCGCTGTATCTGCTGTGGCGGCTGAACCGGCGCGGACTCACCGCGTAGGCACAAGAACACGGCCCGTGTCGCGACCCGCCCCGGTGTGACGTACTCCCCCGCCGGAAGCGGGATTTCTGCTCTTTACGATTCCATTAATTAGGTTAGCCTTACCTTTCTCCGTACGGACGGCGCCCGGACCTACCGCTAATAGGTCCGGGCGCCGCCCTGTGCACACTGCCAGATGGAGGAGCCAAGGATGACCAACGGAACGCGGCACAGGCCCGCGAGCCGCCTGATCCGCTGGGGGGCGATCGGCGCGACCGGCGCCCTGGCCGTGGCCGGCGTGAGCCTCGCCTCGCCCGCGCAGGCCGCCGGGACCCCGGCGGTGAGCGTGTCGCCCAGCGTCGGCATCGATCCCGACGGCGCCACGATCACCGTGAACGGCACCGGTTTCGACAAGACCCGCAACTCCGGCAACGGGGTCTACGTCCTGTTCGGCCCGAAGATCGACGACTACTACACCAACGCGGGCGCCTACGGCGCCCAGGCGTGGGTCGCCGGCAGCAAGATGAGCGCCGACGGCGCCTTCACCACCACGCTCGACGTCAAGGCGAAGTACACCGACGGCAACGGCAAGGAGGTGGACTGCCTCAAGCAGGAGTGCCGCGTCGTCACCTTCGCCGCGCACGGCGCGAGCATGACCGACCGCAGCCAGGACACCTTCACGCCGGTCGCGTTCAAGAACACCACCCCACCGCCGGCGCCCAAGCTCACGGTGACCCCGGCCACGGGCGCGAACCCCGACGGCCAGAACTTCACCGTCACCGGCACCGGTTTCGACCCGGTGCGCGACGGCGGCAACGGCGTCTACGTCGCGTTCGGCCCCAAGGGCGCCGACTGGAACACCAACCCCGCGCCGTACCAGGCGACCAAGTGGGTGCGCACCACCCCGGGCAACTCGCCGGGCCAGGCCAAGCTGAACGCCGACGGCAGCTTCTCGCTGACCCTCGACGGCATGAAGGCCAAGTACAAGAACAAGGACGGCGTCGAGTACGACTGCGCCGTCACCACCTGCCACGTCGTCGCCTTCGCCGCACACGGCTCGCCGGACCGCAGCCAGGACACCTTCGTCCCGGTCGCGTTCAAGGCCCCGACCAACCCGGGCCCCGGCACCGGCTACCAGGTGATCACCACCGACGTGCAGGGCGGCCCGCTGACCCTGGGCGTCGGCGGCACCGACGTCGCACTCCCGGGCGTCACCCTCAACGGCAAGGACGCCTTCACCGGCGGCGCGCTCAACCCGCTCACCGTCTCCGACGCACGCGGCACCAATGCCGGGTGGACGCTGACCGGCCAGGCAAGCGACCTGACCTCGGCCGGCGGCCGGATCGTCGGCGACAACCTCGGCTGGACCCCCACCGCCAAGTCGGTCACCGGCACGCTCCCCACCGGGGGCACCACCGCTTCGGTGACCCCGGGCGCCCAGGCCGACCCGGGCACCGGCCTCGGCCGAGCACGCACGCTGTGCTCGTCGGCGCCCGGCGCCAGTGCGGGCTCCTTCGAATGCGGCGGCGCCCTCAAACTCGGCGTCCCCGGCCTCACCGTCCCCGGCACGTACACGGGCACACTCACGCTCACACTCATCTGACCCAGGTTCGGGCGGGCGTCGGCATGCGTCGACGCCCTCCCGGCCGACCCGGTGCACCCACCCGCTCCACCCGTTGCGTTCACCTCGAAGGCTGCGGTTCCACAAGCCCCGCCCCCGACCCGACCGGCCCCGCAACCCATCACGACAAGGACCGCGCGCACCCCGCGGCGCGCAGGCGCCCACTACACAGGCCACCCACGCGATCGACGCGCAAAGCGCGGAGAGCGGCGGAGCCGCAGAGCTCGGGCTGGGTGCCCCGCCCCCGACCCGACCGGCGCGACCCATCACGACAAGGACCGCACACACACCCCCATGGCGCGTCAGCGCCCACGACACAGGCCACCCACGCGATCGACGCGCGAAGCGCGGAGAGCGGCGGAGCCGCAGAACTTGGGCCGGGTGACCCGGAGCGAAGCGGAGGGGCACCCGGCCCCGAGCGAGGGGCCGCTTTTCTGCGGAGGAGCGAAGCGGGGGAGCAGAAAAGTGGCCCCTCGCGAGCCGGCGCGAAGCGCCCAACAAAAACCCACGCTGCGGGACACGACTCCGGCTGATCAGTTGGCCCGCGCCGCGACCCCCGCAAGACCCCAACCACCCCACTCGACCCATCCCCGCAGCGAAGCCGCCCACTGGAGTCCCGCGATGCCCGCCCCCCTCGCCCGCCTGCTCGGCGTGCTGTTCGCCGCCGCGCTCTCCCTCGTCGCCCTCACCGCCCCCGCCCGAGCCGCCGACGAGTTCACCTGGGGTGTGCAACCAACGAACGGGCGCGACCACTTCGTGCTGACCGCCGCACCGGGACAGACCCTGGTCGACGTGGTCGGCGTGTCCAACTTCGGTGCCGAGCCGCTGACCCTGCGCGTCTACGCCACCGACGCGGTGCTCGCCGTGGACGGCGGAATGACCCTGCTGACCGGCGCCGAGCAGCCCAGGGACGTCGGCTCGTGGATCGGCTTCGACGCCGAGTCGTACACGATCGCGCCGGGCAAGCGCGCGGACATCCCGTTCCGGCTGACCGTCCCGGCCGGCGCCACGCCCGGCGATCACACCGGCGCCATCGTCGCCTCGATCAAGGCCGCCGCGACCGGGCCCGGCGAGCAGCGGTTCGACGTGGACCGGCGGGTCGGCGCGCGGGTGTACCTGCGGGTGGCCGGTCCCGCGCTGCCGGGGCTGGCGATCGAGGACCTGCGGGTGTCCTACGACAACCCGCTCGCGATGTTCGGCGGCGCCGAGGCGGTGGTGCGCTACCGGGTCCGCAACACCGGCAACGTACGCACCACCGCCCGGGTGGAGACCACGATCTCCGGCCTCGGCGGCTGGCGGTTGGGCGGCCCGAAGCACACCACGCTGCCCGAGTTGTTGCCGGGGGCCACGCACGAGGTGGTGCAGCGCTTCGCCGGCGTCGTCCCGGCCGGGCGCCTCACGGCCGATGTGAAGGTGACGGGCGATCCGGCGACCTCGGCCACCGAGTCGACCGCCATATGGGCGCCGCCGTGGTTGCTCCTCGGCGCGATCGTGCTGCTGCTCTCCGCGCTGATCGGCCGGCTCATTCGGGTCGTCCGGCGCCACAAAAGCACCGCCGCCGAAGGCGCGGCAACCACCGAGGGCACGGCGTCCGCCGAGGCCGGCAAATCCACCGAGGCCGGCGACGGGTCGAAGCCCGCCGACACCCGCACCGAAGCCACCGCCGACCCGACCGGCTGACGACCGCCGTCGAGTCGCCCGAAACCCCTTCAGGAGCAGCCATGTTCACTCAGCACACTCCACCCGTCGCCCCGCGCGCCCCGCGCATGCTCACCGCGGCCGCCGCCGTCGGCCTGGCCGTCGCCGCCGCCGGCATCCTGACCGCACCGGCCGTCGGCGCCGCCCCGTCGACCTCGACACCTTCGACCACCACCCCGTCGGCCGGCCCCACAGCGACCGTCTCGCGCGGCGCCGAACTGGCCCCGGGCGGCGACGAGATCACCGTGACCGCCCGCGGCTTCGCTCCCGGCGCCAAGGTCACCGTCGCGCTGTACGGCGGCGACACCATCGACTCCAAGGGCAGCCGCGTGCTCACCGCCGACGGCAACGGCTTCGTCGCGACCCCGCTCGTGGTCGGCACCGGATTCGCCCCGGACGCCCCGGCGTTCGAGGTCCGGGTCGGGGCCGAGGGCGGGCCCGCCGCCAAGGTCGCGCTGACCTTCGCCGCGCCCGCGCCGACCGCCGCCGCGCCCCGATCGTTGCGCGCCGCCACGGCGGCACAGGCCGCGCCGGCCGCGGCGCCTCGGGCGGCCGGTGGGGTGCGGCTGACCGTGACCCCGAGCACCGGCCTGGATCCGGCGGGCGCGTCGGTCACCGTCAAGGGCTCCGGCTACGCGGCCGGCAGCGGCAACGGGATCTACGTGGTGTTCGGCCCGAAGGAGGCCGACTGGACCACCAACGCGGGCAACTACGGCGCCTCGAAGTGGATCAAGGCGTACGGCGCGGACGGGATCAACCCGGACGGCACGTTCTCGGTCACGCTCACCGACGTCAAGGCCGCGTACAAGAACGGCGCGGGCAAGGACGTCGACTGCCTCAAGACCGAGTGCTACGTGCTGACCATGGCCGCGCACGGCTCCCCCGACCGCAGCCAGGACGCCTTCGTGAAGGTCGCCTTCAAGGGCGGCTCGACTCCGACCGCCGGGACGAGCGCGGGCGCCACCGGCGGCAACTCGGGTGCCGGCACCGCCGGTTCGACGAGCACGGGCGGCACCTCGGGCACCACGTCGGCCGGCACCTCGGGCACCGCCGGCGGGGCCGCGGGATCCACCGGCGGCTCGGGCGGCACGTCCGGCGGCGGCAGCCTGGCGCTCACCGGCCCGGCCGGTCTGGCCGCCGCGAGCACCGTCGGCGCGGCCCTGGTCGCCGCCGGCACGGTAGCGGTGGTGATCACCCGCCGACGCCGCGCCGCCGGGCCGACCGCAGCCTGAGCACCGAACACCCGGCACCCGGCACCCGGCCCGCCGCCACATACGCCGGCCGAACCGCGCGGTTCGGCCGGCGTATGGCGGCCCGGCCACCCGGCCGCCCCAGTCACCTCTCGAACGCGTCCTACGCGTCCTACGCGTCCAACGCGTCCAGTTGCTCCAAAAACCACTGCTGCGGATTGAGCGCCACCGCCGCCGCGGCCAGCCGCTTGGTGCGCTGGAGCCGGTCGGTGGTGTCCATCGTCAGCGCCTCGTGCAGCGCCTCCGTGGTCTGCGAGACGTCGAACGGGTTGATCACGATCGCGTCCTCGCCCAACTCCTCGCACGCGCCCGCCTCCCGGGAGAGCACCAGCGCGCAACCCCCGTGCCCCTCGTCCAGGAGGGAGACCACCGGCACCTCCTTGGCGACCAGGTTCATCCCGTCCCGGATCGGGTTCACCAACGCGACGTCGGCCAGCCGATACGCCGCGAGCGAGCGCGGGAAGTCGTCGTTGACGTGCAGGATCAGCGGCTGCCAGTCGCCGGTGCCGAACTCGTCGTCGATCTCCTTGGCCACCCGCTGCACCGCGGCGGTGTACTCGCGGTACTCCGGCAGGTCGTGCCGCGACGGGTAGGCGAACGCCACGTGCACCACCCGGCCGAGCCATTCCGGTCGGGTGCGCAGCAGTTCGCGGTAGGCCAGCAGGCCCCGGACGATGTTCTTGGACAACTCCGTACGGTCCACCCGGACGATCACCCGACGGTCGCCGACCGCCTCGCGCAGCCCGGCGAGGCGGGTGTCCACGTCGGCCCGGGACGCGCGCTCGCGCAGGAACTCGGCGTCGGCGCCCAGCGCGTGTACGCCGATCTCGGTCACGTGGCCCGCGTGCGTGACGGTCATCGCGTCCCGGTCCACCGCGGCGCCCAGCACGTCGGCGCAGCAGTCCAGGAAGGCGAGCGCCCAGCGCCGGGAATGGAATCCGGCGTGGTCCGCGCCGAGCACCCCTTCGAGCACGTAGCGGGCGATGTCGTCGGGCAGCAGCCGGAAGTAGTCCGGCGGCGCCCAGGGGGTGTGCGCGAAGTGGCCGATCCGCAGGTCGGGACGCAGTCGGCGGAGCAGCACCGGCACCAGGGTCAGGTGGTAGTCCTGTACGACCACCTTGGCGCCCTCGGCCGCCTCCTCCGCCAGGGCCTCGGCGAACGCCTGGTTGTACGCCTCGTAGGAGGCCCACTCCCTGCGGAAGCGCGCGTCGAAGACCGGCTTGGAGGGGGTGTCGTAGAGCAGGTGGTGGACGAACCACAGGGTCGAGTTCGCTATGGCGTTGTACGCCCGCGCGAACGTGCCGGGGTCGATGTCGAGCATCCGCACGGCCAGCCCGCCGGTGTCGTGACCGGCGAGATCCAGCCGGCCCGAGGGCGCGGCGCGGGTCGCGGTGCGGTCGGGCTCGCCGAGCGCGGAGCACACCCACACCGCGCCGGTGCCCTGCCCGGCGGTGGACAGCCCGGACACCAGTCCGCCGCCGCCCCGCCGCACCGTGAGCGTGCCGTCGTCCTCCAGGGAGAAGGACACGGGACCGCGATTGGAGGCGACCAGGACACCGGCGGGAGGGGGAGCACTCATGCCCCGACCCTAGCCACGCATCCCGATGCGCAAACCCGGACCCAAACGTGCCCTCGGCCCGAACGGTGTGGCGAGTATCACGCGTACGGTCCACTACCCCGCGTGATGGGCGTGTGGCTCTTCGACGTCTCACGAATTTGCGGTGAACCTTCGGCCACCGAGCCGTGAACCGGGGCCGAACAGCGGGGAAACGGCGGCGAAACCCCGGGTCAACGGCTCAGCGCCCGACCAGTCGGGTTCGCGCGCGGTACTCCGGCACCGTCGCCATCGGCGGTCGCTCCCGGGCGGCGATGTCGTGGGTGCGTACCCGAAAGCCCGCCTCGTCCCGTTCGAACTGGGTCAGCACGGTGCTCGGCTCGGCCGGGTGCGCGCCCGCGGGGCCGCGGCGCAGTCGGCGCTCGACGGCCTGGAGTATCTCCGCCGCCATCCGCCCCAGGCCCGCCTCGTCCTGGTGGTTGTGCCGTCGCACACCGACGTCCACCTGCGCCATCGCGTCCAGGCCGACCAGGCGCAGGGTGTCCACGAGCATCGCGGTCTCGATGCCGTAGCCGCACGGGAAGGGCAGCTGTTCGAGCAGTGTGCGGCGGGCGGCGTATTCACCGCCGAGCGGCTGCACGAAGCCGGCCAGGTCGGGCCAGTGCAGGTTGAGCAGGGGCCGGGCGACCAGCTCGGTCACCCGGCCGCCGCCGGCGGGCACGATCGTGTCGCCGATCTCCAGCGGCCGGTCGTACATGGCCTTGACCAGCTGGACCGAGGGGTCGGTGAGCAGCGGGCCGAGAATCCCGGCAACGAAGTCCGCCGAGAAGTCCTTCAGGTCGGCGTCCACGAACGCGACGATGTCGCCGTCGGTGACCAGGAGCGAGCGCCACAGCACCTCGCCCTTGCCACGCACGGCCGGGAGCGCGGGCAGGATGTCGTCGCGGTGCACCACCCGCGCGCCCGCGTCGGCCGCCACCCGCGAGGTGTCGTCGGTGGAGCCGGAGTCGACCACCACCAGCTCGTCCACCAGCGGTACCCGCTCGACCAGCTCGGTCCGGATCACCTTGACGATGTCGCCGACGGTCGCCGCCTCGTTCAACGCGGGCAGGACGACGCTGACCCGGGTGTCGCGTTTGGCGTCGACAAGCCTGTCGACGGGCCAGTCGGCGGCTGCGGAGGACCGCCGTCGGAGCCAGTCGCCCACCTCGTGCGTCACGTTCGAAGATCCCCTGTCGTCGCCGGTGTTCCGGCCTCGGTCGTTCCACCCTTTATCGTCTCGCGAGGTGGACCGGATGATCGACGCGGCACCGGTTCGGTTACAGTCGTCGTCACCGGTAACGACGATCGCACGTCGGACCGGACAAACGCGGACCGGCCACCCGGCGAAGGGTGTGTCCACCGCCATAGCAGCTCATCCAGAGGGGCAGAGGGAACGGCCCGTTGAAGCCCCGGCAACCATCCGATCGTCATTCCTCGTGACGCGCTTTCGGCGCGAGCGAGCGGCCGACGATTCGGACAGGTGCCAAGTCCGGCCCGTGGGACCCCACGGGTAAAGATGAGGACAGAAAGGCCCTCGCCATGGCGACACCCACCGCCACCCGCACCACCAGCGCCACCCCCACCTCCTTCGGTCCGGCCGTCGCGCTGTCGTGTCGCGAGTGCGGAGAGCGCACGGAGCTCGGCCCGAAGTACGCCTGCGAGTCCTGTTTCGGCCCCCTGGAGGTCGCCTACGAGTTCGGCACCGTGACGCGGGAGCGGATCGAGGCCGGGCCGCACAACATCTGGCGCTACGCGCCGCTGCTGCCGGTGTCCGCGGACGTCGCGTCCCGGCCCAGCCTGAACCCCGGCTTCACCAAGCTCGTCCGGGCCGAGAACCTGGGCCGCGAGCTGGGCGTGCGCAACCTGCACGTCAAGGACGACTCCGGGAACCCGACGCACTCCTTCAAGGACCGCGTGGTGGCGATCGCGGTCGAGGCCGCGCGCACCTTCGACTTCACCACGCTGTCCTGCTCGTCCACGGGCAACCTGGCCGGCGCGGTGGGTGCCGCCGCCGCCCGGGTGGGCCTGCGCAGCTGTGTGTTCATCCCGGCCGACCTGGAGGCCGGCAAGGTCGTCACGGCGGCGGTCTACGGCGGCGAGCTGGTCGCCATCGAGGGGACCTACGACGAGGTCAACCGGTTCTGTTCGGAGCTGATCGGCGACCCGGCCGGCGAGAGCTGGGGCTTCGTCAACGTCAACCTGCGGCCCTACTACGGCGAGGGTTCCAAGACGCTCGCCTACGAGATCGCCGAACAACTCGGCTGGAAACTGCCGGAGCAGATCGTCATTCCCATCGCGTCGGGGTCGCAGCTGACCAAGATCGACAAGGGCTTCCGCGAGTTGATCGCGCTGGGTCTGGTCGAGGACGCGCCGTACCGGATCTTCGGCGCCCAGGCGACGGGGTGTTCCCCGGTGGCCGCCGCGTGGAAGGCCGGGCACGACGTGATCCGCCCGGTGCAGCCGGACACGATCGCCAAGTCGCTCGCGATCGGCAACCCCGCCGACGGTCCCTACGTGCTCGACGTGTGCAAGCGCACGGGCGGCGCGGTGGAGGACGTGAACGACGTCGAGGTGGTCGAGGCGATGAAGCTGCTCGCCCGTACCGAGGGCATCTTCGGCGAGACCGCGGGCGGGGTCACCGTGGGCTGCCTGCGCAAGCTGCTCGAGTCCGGCGCGCTGGATCCGGACGCCGAGACGGTCGTGCTCAACACGGGCGACGGCCTCAAGACGTTGGACGCGGTCACGCCGACGACCGGACCCACCGCGACCATTCGACCCACCCTGGACTCCTTCCGAAAGGCCGGCCTCGCATGAGCGTCTCCGTTCGCATCCCGACCATCCTGCGCACCTACACGGGCGGGGCGGCGGAGGTGTCCGCCGAGGGCACCACGCTCGCCGAGGTCCTGGACTCCCTGGAAAAGGACCACACCGGAATTCGCGCGCGCATCCTCGACGACGAGGGCAAGCTGCGTCGCTTTGTGAATCTGTACGTGGACGACGAGGACGTGCGCTTCGCCGACGGGCTCGCCACGGCGATCCCCGACAAGGGCACCGTTTCGATCATCCCGGCGGTCGCCGGGGGTTGCTGACGCGATAGGCCGAGCGTCCCGATCTTCCTTGATCGGGCCCGAAACGGAACGAAGAAATCCGCCGCCGGAGCACCGCGCGGCGGATTTCTTCGTTCCTGTCGGAGGTTGTGCGTAACCGGGGTTTAACCGGCTCCATTTCCCGCCTTTGGCGGCGGCGCGTCGGTAAACCCGTGGTCGGGATCACATCCGATATGTGTGGAAAGTCGTTTTCCTGGTGGATTGAAATACGGCTTTCCCGGAGACTCGCGAAGAATGCGCGTTTTATTCGCTCGGGAATTCTCGTCCGATTGACCTGTTGCTCCGGGCATCCGTCCGGATACATTCAGCCGCGGTCGTAGCAGAGGGCCGGGTCCTTCTGGATACGAACCCGGAGCTGCGGCGTGCAGTATCCGTGAAAGGGCCAGTAACAGGGGAGTTAGGAATGGCTCAGGGCGCCGTCAAGTGGTTCAACGCGGAGAAGGGGTACGGCTTCATCGCGGTCGACGGTGGGGCGGACGTTTTCGTCCACTACAGCGCGATCCAGATGGACGGGTACCGGACGCTCGAGGAGGGGCAGCGAGTCGAGTTCGAGATCTCGCAGGGGCAGAAGGGGCCGCAGGCCGACATGGTCCGCGTCACCGCCTGAACCGGGAGCCATGCGCTCCTCTGCTCCTCTGCTTGAAACGGTCCACACCACGGACTGCACGACACATCGCGGCACACACACGCCCGATCCTGTCGGATCAATGACCGGGGCCCGGCCTTCCCGCCAAGCGGGGGCCGGGCCCCGGTCGTTGCACGTCCGGGCCCGAGCACGCGGGCACGACGGAACACGATCGCGGCGCGGGGCCGCCGACCCGAACCCGTGCGGGGGTCGGGTGGTGGGGCCGGGGGGCGGTGGGGCGTGCGACACGCGCGGTGTACGCGCGAGTGGGTCGAGAGGGGTCGTTGCGCTTGCACTCGGCATGGTCGAGTGCTAATCATTGGCGTTAGCACTCTGGATGTGAGAGTGACAGAAACGGACCGGGCCGGTGAGGCTCGGCACCCGTGAGGGAGGGATCCTCGCGGTGGTCGGGTCGTCCGTCGCGGGCACCTGTGCGGTCCGGCACTCACCCCCGTTCTGGGAGGACTTCACCACATGGCCAAGATCATCGCGTTCAACGAGGAAGCGCGCCGCGGCCTCGAGCGCGGGATGAACCAGCTCGCCGACGCCGTCAAGGTCACGCTGGGCCCCAAGGGCCGCAACGTCGTGCTCGAGAAGAAGTGGGGTGCGCCCACCATCACCAACGATGGTGTGAGCATCGCCAAGGAGATCGAGCTCGAGGACCCGTACGAGAAGATCGGTGCCGAGCTGGTCAAGGAGGTCGCCAAGAAGACGGACGACGTCGCCGGTGACGGTACGACGACCGCGACCGTCCTCGCCCAGGCGCTCGTCCGCGAGGGCCTGCGCAACGTGGCCGCCGGCGCGAACCCGATGGCCCTCAAGCGCGGCATCGAGAAGGCCGTCGAGGCCGTCTCCGAGCAGCTGCTCGCGCTCGCGAAGGACGTCGAGACGAAGGAGCAGATCGCCTCCACCGCCTCGATCTCCGCCGCCGACCCGCTGATCGGCGAGATGATCGCCGAGGCCATGGACAAGGTCGGCAAGGAAGGCGTCATCACCGTCGAGGAGAGCAACACCTTCGGTCTCGAGCTCGAGCTCACCGAGGGCATGCGCTTCGACAAGGGCTACATCTCGCCCTACTTCGCGACCGACATGGAGCGCATGGAGGCCGTCCTCGAAGACGCCTACGTGCTCATCGTCAACTCGAAGATCACCTCGGTGAAGGACCTCCTCCCGCTCCTCGAGAAGGTCATGCAGTCGGGCAAGCCGCTCATGATCATCTCCGAGGACGTCGAGGGCGAGGCCCTGGCCACGCTCGTCGTGAACAAGATCCGCGGCACCTTCAAGTCCGTCGCCGTCAAGGCTCCGGGCTTCGGCGACCGTCGCAAGGCCATGCTCGGCGACATCGCCATCCTCACCGGTGGCCAGGTCATCTCCGAGGAGGTCGGCCTCAAGCTCGACACCGCCGGTCTCGAACTCCTCGGCCGCGCCCGCAAGGTCGTCGTCACCAAGGACGAGACCACCATCGTCGACGGCGCCGGTGACTCGGACCAGGTCGCGGGTCGGGTCAACCAGATCCGCGCCGAGATCGAGAACTCCGACTCGGACTACGACCGCGAGAAGCTCCAGGAGCGCCTGGCGAAGCTCGCGGGCGGCGTGGCGGTCATCAAGGCCGGTGCCGCGACCGAGGTCGAGCTCAAGGAGCGCAAGCACCGCATCGAGGACGCGGTGCGCAACGCGAAGGCCGCCGTCGAGGAGGGCATCGTCGCCGGTGGTGGCGTGGCCCTGCTCCAGGCGTCCACCATCGCGTTCGACAAGCTCGAGCTGGACAGCGACGAGGCCACCGGCGCGAACATCGTGCGCCTGGCCGTCGAGGCCCCGCTCAAGCAGATCGCGGTCAACGCCGGCCTCGAGGGCGGCGTGGTTGTGGAGAAGGTGCGCAACCTGACCCCGGGTCACGGCCTCAACGCCGCGACCGGCGACTACGTGGACCTCATCGCCGAGGGCATCATCGACCCGGCGAAGGTCACCCGTTCCGCGCTGCAGAACGCCGCGTCGATCGCCGCGCTGTTCCTGACCACCGAGGCCGTCATCGCCGACAAGCCGGAGAAGAACGCCGCTCCGGCCGGCGGCGGCGCCCCGGACATGGGCGGCATGGACTTCTGATCCGCTGAGGATCGGCAGTCCCGACCTCCCCGGTCGGTAGCTCCACGCGAGAGGCGGTCCCCTTCGGGGGGCCGCCTCTTTCGTATGCCACCGGGCACACCCGCCACTGTTCGAAGCGTGTTCGCTCGTTCGAGTGGCACCGGCGACTTACCCTGAAATGGTCTCCGAGCGACCGTAGCGTCGTTCTTGTACGGCATGGATCGAGGTAGGCGAGGTGGACGAGATGCCCGCACCCGTGATCGAGGTGAGCACCACCTGGCGCGAAATCGTGACCATGTGGCAGGGATTGGACGTGCCCGAAGGATGGCGCGCCGAGTTCGACGGAGAGAACATCACGATGTCGCCGCCGCCGGGGCACAGGCATGAATTGATCGCGGACGACCTTCATTGGCAGCTGCGCCGAGCCGTCCCCGAAGGATGCGGTGTCTTTCAGCATCTGGGCGTGGAGATCATGTCGGTCGGCCGGCTGTGTATTCCCGACCTGGTGGTGATGGCACGGGAAGACGTCGCCACGCCGACCCCGGCGGATCGGGTCCTTCTCGTCGCCGAGATCACCTCTCCGAGCAATGCCGGCACCGACCGTGTCGACAAGCTGCGGGCATACGCACACGGACCGATTCCGCTCTACCTGCTCGTCGATCGGTGGGACAAGGACGGTCCTGCGGCGACGTTGTACTCCGAGCCGGACGGCAAGGTCTACCAGCGCATCCAGCGCGTCGACTTCGGCGGACCGGTCGCCGTCCCCGCGCCGTTCGGCATCGACCTGGACACCTCGGACTTCCCCTCACGGTGATATTCGCCGGCATCGCCGGCCGCTCGCTCGTAGGCTCGTGACGCGACTTCGGGAACTACGTGTTCCTTCTGTCTTGGCGTACAAGCGCTTTTGGGGTGCTTGGGGTTCGAATCCCTATCCGGGACCCGTGACCTGCCCGAAGTCGCGTGCCATCGCACCCGGGGAACTGCGTGTTCGTACAGTGCCGTTTCCCATGGGTTGGAAGCGGTCCCGGCTTCGTACCGAGACCGACACCGGACCCGCGACCTGCCCCGGGTGCCCACGGGGGAGCCCATTTCGATGACCGAGACCGAGATCAGCCGCGCGCTCAGCGCCGACAATCCCGCCCGTGCCGAGGCCGCCGCCACCGTCGTACGTTTCCTGGACGTCGCCGTGGCCGCGACCGGACGGGCCTCCTTCTACAACACCCGCGACGAGCAGCTCGCCCTCGAAGAGGACGCGCACCGCACGATGGCCGCGCTGGACCGGCGGCTGTACGCGGGTCTGGTGTGCTCCCCCGGGGCCACCGACCGCAGCCGGCAGCTCGGCGTGTTGCACCTGCTCGGCACGCCCGCGCGGGAGGACGACGGCGACACGGTGTACGCCGCGGTGGCCGCGTTGACCGTGCCGCGCCGGCTCAAGCTGTTCGCCCTGCTGGCCGAGCGGCGGGTGAACAACGCGCGGGTGCGCCGACTGATCCTGCGCACCGTGCTCGGCTCCACCTCCCTGGAGCTGTGGTCGGTGCGCTACCGGGACAAGCTGGCCACCGCCCTGCGGCACGCGTGGGGTCTGCGGCTGAGCGGCATCCTGCGCGCGATCTTGACCAAGCACCTCGCGGGAGGCGAACTCGACTCGAAGGAACACCGCATCCTCGCCCGCGAGATCGACCGCTGGGCGGTCGACCGGGCCGATCCCGCCGCGGTTCGCGAGTGCGTCGCGTTCGTGCTCGGCGCCGAGGGGCCGTACACGCTGCCGCTCCCGGTCGCGTATCGGGCCGCCCGCACCGACCTGGACGCGGGCGCGGCGCTGCCGCTGGAAACCCTGGAGGGGCTGCGCGGCCGGTACCACCCGGACGCGAAGCCGGCCCGCGTCCTGGAGCTGACCGCCGCCCGGCTCACCGTCGGACAGCGGCTGGCCGGGCAGCGGCAGGCCGCTCGGGCGGGTGTGACGGTCGAGGTCGATCTCGACCGCTACGACGCGGTCCGGCTGTACCTGTACGCGTTCGCGGAAGGCATGACCGCCGAGGTCGCCGCCGCGCTCGACCGGCGCGCCGCGCACACCGCGGCCGGGCTGGACCTGGCCGGCCGCCGGGTCGCCCTCGTCCTGGACGGTTCCGCCTCCATGCGTGGCGGCACCGACCAGCCGCTGCGGCCGATCGCCGCCGTGCTCGCCCTGCGCGACGCACTGCGGGCGGCGGCGGGCACCTGCCACGACGTGTGGATCGGCGGCGTCCCGGACGGCCGGCTGGTCCACCCCGCCGGGCCGACCGCCGCCGCCGAAGCCCTGGTCGCCGCGTTGCGTACCGGCGCGGAGCTGATCGTGGTGGTCGGCGACGGCTACGAGAACGCGCCCGCCGGCCGGTTCGCCCAGGTGCTCGACGCGGCGCGCACCCTCGGCGTCGCGGTGCCGGTGGTCCAGCTCTGCCCCGTCCTCGCCGCCGAGGCGGCCGGTCTGCGCGGCTACGCGCCGGACCTGCCGCTCGCCCCCGTGCACCGTCCCGAAGCCCTCGAACTCGCCTGGTGCCGACTGATGTTGGCCACCGATCCGACCGCCGCCGTCCCCGCGCTGCTGCGCCTGGCCCACCCGGAGGTGACCGCATGACCACCCTCGCCCACGACACGCTGCCGATCGGCGACCTGCTGGCCGACTGCACCCTCGGGCGGGTGCAGAGCGTCGGTCGTATGCAGGTGCTGCCGCTGCTCGGCGACACCGTCGACGCGCCGACCGTCACCGTGCCCACCGATCTGTGGATCGGCACCAGCGGCTACGGCACGCTCACCTTCGTCAACCACGGCCCGCATGTCGCGCTGGTCCCGTGTCACCTCGCGGTGCTGGTGAAGCGCGGCGCGCAGGACCACGCGATGCCCCGGGCCGCGCTGGTCGAGCCCTCGGGCGAGTTGGCGTTCGACGCGGCGATGTGCGTGCAGCAGACCCAGCCGGGGCTGATCCCGTCGGGGCCGCAGCCGCTCGCCGTGTTGCCGCTCACGCTGCGCGCCGCCGCCTCGGCGAGTGCCGACGCGGACGGGTACAGCCGGCTGTGGCCGGCCGTGCAGCGGTTCAACGCCTCCGCCGGCCTCGCCGAGACCGGCAACCTGGCGCTGTTCACCAAGCACTACGCCCTCGAACTGGAGCGCTTCGTCGCCGAGTTCGAGTGCGAGCCGGACCAGGTGGGCGCGGTGGTGCTGCTCGACGGCGAGATCGCCGGGATCGAGCGGGCACCCTCACGCGCGTACTGGTCGGCGATGTGGGCGCCGCTGATCCGGTTCTGCTACGGCGCGGAGGCGATCCGCCACGGCCTGCACGACCCGGCCGATCCGCCGCCGAGCCGGACCGTGCTGACCCTGCCCGGCGGCGACGGCGCGGCGGCCGGCGACCCGTACGACGTGCTCGCCGAGGCGCTGCGGGCCGCCGACGCCGAGGAGCAGCGGCGGGCCGAGGTGGCCTTGGGCGCCGGTGCCGACCAGGTGGTGACCACGACCGGAGAGGCCGCCCACGCCGGGGTCACCGTGGGTCGGGCCGAGGGCGAGGGCTGGGTCGGCGCGTACGCGGTGGGTGCCGACCGGCCGATCTACGCGTCCCTGACCGCGCGCTCGTTCGGCGGCTGAGTCGAGGTCAGCGCGCCGAGCGGGGCGATCACGGTGCCGGCCCGTTCGCAGACCCAGTGCGGATCCTCGCCGAGTTCGGGTTCGAGGTAGAGCGGGTGGTCGTCGTGCAGCGGGCACGGCGGCCACACCCGGCCCTGCTCGGCCAGCGCCTCCTGCACGTCCTGGCCGATCAGGCCGGGCACGAAGGCGGCGCCGTCGGGCCACTGCTCGACCCACCACTTGCGCTCGACCAGGGCGTGCTCGACGACGGTCACCGTCTCGGGGGTCTCGGCGCCGTGCGTACGCAGGTCGGCCAGGACCAGGGCGCGGGCGGTCAGCAGGGCGACGTCGGTGGGATCCTTGCTCATGTGCCCAGTGTGGGCGATCCCGGCGATCACGGCGGACCCGGCGGGCGCCCGATCACGGCGCAAACGGAATGTGTACGAGAATCGAGCCCGTGGCTCTTCTCATCGATCCCCCGGCCTGGCCCGGGCGCGGGCGGCTGTGGTCGCACCTCGTCAGTGACGTCTCGCATGCCGAGCTGCACGAGTTCGCGCGCGAACTCGGCGCGCCGGAACGCGCGTTCGACCGGGACCACTACGACGTGCCGGCCGATCTGTACGCCCTCGCGCTGGAGCGGGGAGCCGAGCCGGTCTCCAGCCGGGAGCTGGTGCTGCGGCTGACCCGGGCGGGGTTGCGGCGGCGCAAGCGCTACAGCCCGCGCTGACCCGCAGCCGGGGCGCCGCGGGCTCCGGGCGCCGAGCCGGGGCCGGGATCCGGCGGGCCGGGTTCAGGACTGCTGGCGCGGGATGCTGCCTTCCAGGCGCTCCAGTTCGGCGCGCATGTTGAAGCGGGCCGCCTCCTCGTAGCGCGCCGCGCCCAGGCGGGTGTGGAACAGCCGGGGCAGCGACATCAGGTCGCGCAGTACGGCGGCCCTGGCGGCGCGGAACGCCTCGTCCGGGACGAACGCGTATTCCTCGCGCACCGCCGCGGTGTACGCCTCGTAGCGCTCCCGGTCGGCGGCCAGGATGGCCAGATCGGCGTCGCACAACACGTGGGCGTTGCGGTCGTGCTCACCGGGCGCGTGCTCCGCGGTCACCCGGACCAGGCGCGCCGTCTCGGCCACCAGGGCCGGCGCCACGCCCGCCTCGCGCAGCCCGCGCTCGGCGAGGCGCGCGCTGCGCTCCTCGTTGTCCGCCCGGGCCGGGTCGTAGACCGCGTCGTGGAACCACGCGGCGAGCATGACCGCGTCGGCGTCGTCGGCCTCGTAGGCCAGTTCGCCGATCAGGTCGAGCACGGTGCGCAGATGGTCGGTGTCGTGATAGCGGCGGTGCGGCTCGGCATAGCGCGCCAGCAGGCTCTCGACGACGGCGCCGGCCTCGGCGTGCTCACCGACGAGCCGGGCCCACTGGTCCCGCAGCGTCACGGTCGCGGACTCCTGGATGCGTTCCACGTGGCCAGCATGGCAGAACGAGCGAGCGAAGCCGACCACCAACCGGTTCGACACACGCGGTTCACTCGTATTGTTGGGCGCTTTGCGCCGGCTCGCGAGGCACCGCTTTTCTGCTCCCCCGCTTCGCTCCTCCGCAGAAAAGCGGCACCTCGCTCGCGGCTGTGCGCCCCTCCGCTTCGCTCCGGGTCGCCCAGCCCAAAAAACAAGCGGCGGCTCCGCCGCTCTCCGCGCTTCGCGCGTCGATCGCGTGGGCGGCCCCCCTCGTGGGCGCTGACGCGCCACGGGGGACGAGCGGTCGGGGACGCCGGGCTCGTGTGGCGACGTGGGTCCCGCCCCGCCTGGCCACCGTCGCGATGTGGGCCTTGCCCGGTGGGCCGGGTCGTTGGTGCATCCCGTCGGCGCGTCAGGGCCCACGACGGTGGTCGAGGTGGTGATCGACGCGTCGATCCGTGGGCGGCCCATGGCGTGGGCGGGTCGCCGGGTGGTGTGCCGGTGGGGACTCGGGCGGGGTCTGGTGGGGTCTGTCGGGCGGGGTTGCGGTCAGGGGGTTGCCAATGGGGTGGGTAGGGGGGCCGCGTGTACCACGATCAGGCCGGAGACCGCGCGGGTGAGTACCACGTAGAGGCGGCGTAGGCCCTGGGCCTCGGCGTCGACGATTTCGGCGGGTTCGGCGACTGCTACGTGGTCGAACTCCAGGCCCTTGGCGAGTGATGCCGGTACCACGCTGATACGGGGCGCGTCGGTGTCGCCGTCCGTGCCCAGGACCCGGTGCGCGATGTCGGTCGCCCGCAGTGCGGCGGCGATCTCGGGCACCCGCGCGTCCGCGCAGATCAGGCCGATCGAGCCCTCGTGGTCGAGCAGTTCGACGGCCGCCTCGGCGGACCGCGCGGCCAATTCGTCCGGCTCGACCGCGCGCAGTTCCAGGGCGCCCGCCGCCTGTCGGACCGAGGACGCCGGCGCCAGGCCGGGAGCGATCAGCGGCAACAACCGGCTCGCGAACTCCAGGATCTGCAGCGGCACCCGGAAGCCCCGGGTCAGTTCCTCGATCCTGGCTCCCTCGTGTCCGAGGTGGCGCAGTGTCTCGGCCCACCCGGGGGTGGCCCACGGGGTGGTGCCCTGCGCGATGTCGCCGAGCACGGTGGCCGAGCCGGTGGGGCAGCGCCGGCCGACGGCGCGCAGTTGCATCGGGGACAGGTCCTGCGCCTCGTCGATCACCACGTGCCCGTAGCCGCCGGTGCGGTGAAGCAGGTCGGCGGTCTCGTCCACGAGCACCGCGTCGGCCACGGTCCAGCGCGCGGCGCCCGCCGAGCGCGGCGGTTTGGCCCAGCCGATCGCGGCCTGTTCGTCGGCGGTCAGGATGCCGTCCGCGCAGGCGGCCAGGAACGCGGGTTCGCTCAGCAGCCGGAAGACCAGCTTGAGCGGGTCCACCGCCGGCCAGATCGCGTCGACCGCCGCCTTGACCGGGCGGCTGCGCGCGACCGCGTCCTGCACCCGGTCGTCGGGGGATTCGCCGCGCTCCTCCATCTTGGTCAACAACGCGTGCGCGATCCGCTGCCGGAGCATGTCGCGCGCGGCGCCGTAGCGCACGTCGCGTCCGCGCAGCGCGGTGACCAGTTCCTCGACCTCGTACACCGCGAGCCGCCAGGTGCGCGAGTCGCGGACCACGGCGACCGACTCCCGCGGGTCGCTCAGACCGGACCAGACCGCGCGGCGCAACACCTCGGCCATCCGCGCGTCGCCCTTGATCGTGCCGGGCACCGCCTCGTCGAGGGCCCGCACCTTGATCTTGGAGGTGCGGGTGACCAGGTCCTCGACGGTGGTCTGACCGACCTCGACCTCGCCGAGCGCGGGCAGCACCTGCTGGATGTAGTCGAGGAAGGAGCGGTTCGGGCCGACCACGAGGGTGCCGCTGCGGGCGAGGCGGTCGCGGTAGGCGTAGAGCAGCCAGGCCACGCGGTGCAGGCCGACGGCGGTCTTGCCGGTGCCGGGCGCGCCCTGGACGCAGAGCGTGTGGCCGAGGTCGGAGCGTACGATCTCGTCCTGCTCGGGCTGGATGGTGGCGACGATGTCGCGCATCGGGCCCACGCGGGGACGCTCGATCTCGGCCGCGAGGATCCCACTGGCGCTCTCCGCCTCGTCGGGGTCGGTCAGGTGCTCGTCCTCGAACGCGGTCAGCTCGCCGGCGGTCCAGCCGAACCGGCGGCGCAGTTCGACGCCCAGCGGGTCGGCCCGGTTGGCCCGATAGAAGGACCGGGACAGCGGGGCGCGCCAGTCCACCACCATCGGGTCGCCGAGTTCGTCGTGCACGTGCCGGCGGCCGATCCAGAACGACTCGACGGTCTTGTCCGGGTCGGCGGTGACCTCGATCGGCTCGACACCCTCGACGCCGTCGGCGAAGCGGCCGTCGATCCGGCCGAAGAACAGCGGGGATCCGGCGTGGTCGCCGAGCGCGGCGAGCCGCTTGGCGATCAGGTGCCGGGCGGTCTCGGTGGCGACGGCGGTGGCGCCGACGTCGCGCAGGTCCAGCGCCTCGGTCTCCTCGCGCATGCGGCGCAGGGCGGCGCGGGAGGCGTCCAGGTAGGCGCGTTCGACGGCGAGCGCATCGGTGCCGGGGTTCGCCTCGACCCGGTCGGCGGGCGGGGCGGGGTCGGGGACGGCGGCGGGCGCGGACATGACTGTCTCCGATTCGTGGCGCTGACATATCGGAGCCCGGCCGGGCTCGGCGGCCCGTCCTGGTGCGCCCCTGCGAGGGCACGGGCCGGATGCCCGATTCGGGTGGCGGCCCGCGCGGCCCACCGGTGCCGGGCACCGATCACGGCTCCCGATCACTGCACTGGGTGGGGCAGCGGAATCAGCGAGCCTAGGCCAGTCGGGCTCTGCCATCAACTCCCTTTGCCGGGCCATGCTCGGTGTCCCGGGTGCGCGATTCCCGCTGTTCCGGGTGTGGAATTCGGGCAAGTCCCGCAGGGGTCTGGGGACTTGCCCGTGGGAGGGGACGGTGGTTCGACGATGAGGGCGTGGCGGACATGGCGGACGTGGACGACGCGGGCGACAAGATCGATGCTCCTGGTGGCGCTGGTGGCCGGCGTCGCGCTCGGCCCGGCGCCGGCGAGCGGCGGCCGCGGCGGCCGGATCACCACGGGGTTCGAGCGCCGGGGCGGCCTGTCCTGGACCACCCCGGCGGAGGAGCGGGACCTCCTGCGCGAGCTGATCGCGGCGGCGCCGGGCCCCGATCGCGCCGGCTGGGCGCCGGCGCGGGTGACGGTGACCCGGGTGGGCGGCAGTGCGCGCGGCCGCGATGTGGAGCTGATCACGGTGTCCGGGGCGCGCACGGTGCCCGAGCCGATCCGGGTGTTGTTCGTCTGCGGCCAGCACGGTGACGAGCCGGCCGGCCGCGAGGCGTGCCTGAAGCTGGTCCGGGACCTGGCCGACGACCGCTCGGCCGCCGGTCGCCGACTCCTCGAGCGGGTCACCGTCCTGGTGCTGCCCGCGCCCAACCCTGACGGGCTGGCGGCGGGCACCCGGGGAACGGCCGAGGGGGTGGACCTCAACCGCGACCATCTGGCGGTGGCCTCGCCCGAGGCGCGGGCCCTGCGGCGGGTGCTGCGCGAGACGCGCCCGCACATCGTGCACGACCTGCACGAGTTCGACGCGCCGACGGACGCCCCCGCCGCGCCGACTCTGTACCTGTGGCCGCGCAATCTCAACGTGGACCCCGAACTACGCGGCCTGGCCCAGGAGTTGGCGCGCGATCGGATCGGTTCGGCGCTGCGCGCGGCGGGGTGGGCGTCGGACGTGTACGGCGTGGACGCGACGGGTCGTCGACTCGGCGGCGACGGGGACGAACGCCTGCTGCGCAACGCGGCCGCGCTCGATTCCGCGGTCGCGGTCCTGGTCGAGGTCGACGCCAACCCCACATCGGCCCTGGAGCGCGGTGACGCGGCCCTGCTCCATCGCCGTCGGGTGGGGGCGCACCTGGTGGCCGCCCGCGCCACGCTCCGGATGGCGGCCGAACGCGGCGAGGCCGTCACGTCGGCGATCCGCGCCGCGCGCGCCCGGTCCGCGCGCGGCCCGGAACGGGTCTACCTGGACGGCGCCGACAACCTGCCCGGGACCTGGGCGGCGCCGCTCGAACCACCCTGCGCCTACCGCCTGACCCCGGCCCAATTCGCGACGGCGCGCGCGGCGCTGACCGAACACGGGATCCGGGTCTCCCCGGACCTGACCGTGCGTACGGCTCAACCGCAGGGCGTGAAGGCCACGTTGCTGCTCGACCCCCGGGCCCGCTTCGCGATCACGGACGGCGCGCCGGAACCGTGCGGGGAGGAGGGCGCGTGACGGGCCGGTGGCCTCAGCCGCCCTCCACCGCGTCGGCGAGCGCGCCGAGCAGGTCCGCGATCGCCTCCGGCCCGGCCACCACCAGGTCGGCGCGTTCGGCGAGGGCGTGCACCTCGGCCGAGCCGCTGCACACGGTGAGCCCGGCCACGCCCCGGCCACGCAGCTCCTCGACGGCCTCGAACGCGGCAAGGTCGCCGAGATCGTCCCCGGCGAACAACACCATCGCGGCCCGGCGTTCGGCGAGGAAGCCGGTGAGCGCGCGCCCCTTGTCCATTCCCCGGGGGCGCAACTCCAGCACGTAGCGCCCGGGTTCGACGACCAGGTCGTGCCGCTTCGCCAGTTCGCCGAGCGGGCCGCGCAGCAGGTCGAGGGTGGCCTGCGGATCGGGGGCGCGGCGGGTGTGCACGGCCAGCGCGCTGCCCTTGTCCTCGGTCCACGTGGTGTTCCACGCGTCGAGCGAGCGCAGCAGGTCGGGCAGTTCGAGCCGCACCTCGTGCACCCCGCGCGGCGGCTCCGGAGCGCTGACCCGATCGGTCGCCGCGTCCCAGCGCTCCAGGCCGTAGTGGCCGAGCACGACGAGGTTCTCCAGACCGGCGACCCCGCGAAAGCGGCCGTACTCCACCGCGACCGCGGCGGGCCGCCCGGTGACGATCACCACCGCGGCCAGATGCGGGGTCAGCCGGGACAGCGCCAGGACCGCGCGCGTATCGGCCCGGGCGTGCTCGGGATCGTCGACGATCGGGGCGAGCGTGCCGTCGAAGTCGAGTGCGACGACCGCCCGCGCGGGTGCGTCGAGCAGCGCGGCGAGGCCGATTCGGCCGGCCGGCGTGGTGGGTTCGGGCAGCGTGGACCGGTTCGAGGTCATGCCGACCAACCTAACGCGACCGGGGCGCGACGCGGATTCCCGGCCACGCCGCCGAGTCTCGTTCGCGCACCGCGCTCCCGCCGAGCCCCGCGCGCGCACCGTTCTCCCCCCGCGCCCCTCGCTACCACGTGGTCAACGACCCCAGCACCCGATCCGCCAACGGGACCACCTGGTCGTCGACCACGATCACCGTCAGGCGGTGGCGCGGGATGCCGGCGAAGGCGGGCTTGACGCGGGTGATGCCCGGGAGTGCTTCGGCCAGGGCTCGGGCCTGCGCCGCCAGGTCGGCGGGATGGTAGACGGTGGTCGCCGGGACGGCGCCGCGGAAGGTGTCGGTTCCGGTCACCTCCCAGCCGGCCGCCTCCAGGCGGCGGGCCATGCGTTTGGCCAGTGCCGGGACCTTGGTCTGGTCGAGCAGGACGACCTCGCCTCGGCTGCCCCTCGGGACCGGGGGCGCGTGGGCGGGCGGTACCGGGCGGGCGGACACCGGCGCGGGTGCGGGCGCCGCCGATGTGGGCCGGCCCCGATCCGCCGCCGCCCGCGTCGCGGGTTCCTCCCGGGCGATGGCGAGCGCGCCGGCCAGGGCCAGGGCCGCCAGTACGGCCGCCGGCACGATCAGACTGCGCCGGGACCGGGTCGGCACGGGCGAGTCGTCGATCCGCAGGCCGCCGATCAGGTCGCGCCCGGACTCCCCCTCGGCCTCCCCCTCTTCCGGGGCGGCCTGCTCCGGATCGGGTGCTCCCGGGTCCTCGTTGGTCCAGATCAGGCCGTAGCGGCCGAAGCCGTCGAATACGTCGTACTCGTCCTTGCGGCGCGTGAACACCCCGGCCTCTCAGTGCCCGGTACGACGCACGGTGGAGCGGGCCTGCTGGCGGGCCTCGCGGAGCCGGCGCAGCCGCTGGACCAGCATCGGGTCGTGTTCGAGCGCCTCGGGCCGGTCGAGCAGGGTGTTGAGCACCTGGAAGTAGCGGGTCGCGGAGAAGCCGAAGCGGTCGCGCACGGCGCGTTCCTTGGCGCCGGCGTGCTTCCACCACTGGCGCTCGAATTCGAGGATGTCCCGGTCCCGCTCGGACAGGCCGCCGGCCGGGGTCGCGTCGGGTGCGGTCGCCGCGGCGCCCTGCCCGGGAATTCCGGGCGGCTCCGGCCGCACGTCGTGCTCCTCACCCATCGGTCTTCCCTTCGGTGCCTCGGGCGGGCCCGTCGACCCGCTCTCGGGCATTCTGCCCGCCGATACCGACGCAGGACCGCACCGGCGCGGGCATTCGCCGGAAAAGCCCACGAATCACCCGCGAGCGGCGGCCGTCCGGTTGGCCTATATGCTCCGCCGCATGTCTACCTTTGCCGTCCATATCCCCACCGCCGAGCTCGAAGCCGACCCGCTCGACCCGGCGCAGATCGTCTCCGGCACGCCCGAGGTCTCGGGCAAGGTCCTGTGGGAGTCCGAGGACGGCAGGCAGATCCGCGGCATCTGGCAGATCACCCCGGGCGTGGTGACCGACACCGAGGCCAACGAGCTGTTCGTGGTGGTCTCCGGCCGCGCCACGATCGAGATCCGCGGCGGCGCGACGATCGAGGTCGGTCCGGGCGACGCGTGCGTGCTCCAGGAGGGCGACGAGACGGTGTGGACCGTGCACGAGACGCTGCGCAAGGCGTACCACATCACCCTGCCGTAACCGCCCGCCCGGACACGCCGAAGCCCACAGGCCCCCGAGACCTGTGGGCTTCGCGTCGTCCAGGGCCGACCACGACCGCCCGAGACGTCCCGGACGGCCGCCCCCGACCTACTTCACCGACCCTGCCGTCAACCCCGATACGACGTGCTTCTCGATGTACGCGAACAGGATCACCACCGGCACGATCGCCACCACCGACCCGGCGAACAGGTACTGCCACTCGACCCGGTAGGCGCCGAGGAAGCTGTTGATCCCGACCGTCAACGGCTGCTTGTCGGGGGTGGTCACCAGGACCAGCGCGACGGTGAACTCGTTCCACGCCGCGATGAAGGTGAAGATGACCGCGGTGACGATGCCCGGCATCGCCAGCGGCAGCGTGACCCTACGCAGTGCCCCGAGACGGGAGGCACCGTCGATCATCGCGGCCTCTTCCAGCTCGACCGGGATCGCGCTGAAGTAGGCGGTCAGGATCCACACCGAGAAGGCCAGGTTGAACGCGCCGTTGACCAGCACGAGCGCCCAGTACGAGTCGAGCAGATCCAGGATGTAGAACTCGCGGTACAGGCCCACCAGGAGCGAGGTCGGCTGGAACATCTGGGTGACCAGTACCAGCATCAGGAACACGCCCCGGCCGCGGAACCGTTTGCGCGCGGTGTAGTAGGCCGCGGGCAGCGAGACCACGAGCACGAGCAGCGTCGACATGCCCGCGACCAGCAACGAGACCTTGAGGTTGTCGCCGAGCGTGGACTTGTCCCAGACGTCGACGAAGTTGGCCCACTCGAACTTCGACGGCACGTAGCCGTCGCTCGTCAGCTCGTCCTTCGGCCGCAGGGCGGTGATCGCCATCTCGATGTACGGCGCCACGAACACGATCGCGATCACCCACGCGAGCGCGCCGAACCACAGCTGCTTTTGGCTGTACTTCGAGCCCCCGAGTACGGGCTTCCCGCGCCTGGTCCCCTTGCCGCCGGCCACGCCGGCGGGCCCTTGCGGGGCGCCGGCGTCCGGCTCGGCGGTCACGACGGTGCTCATCGGTCGGTCTCCTTGTTCCCGCGGCTGACGACGAGGAAGAACGCGACCAGGATGATGATCATCGCGAAGTTGGCCACGGACATCGCCGCGCTCTCGCCGATGTCCGACGCCTTGAGCTGATACATGAACACCGTGGTCGTCGCGGTCTCGTAGCCCGGACCACCGTTGGTCATCGCCCAGATGATCGGGAACGAGTTGAACACGTTGATCAGGTTGATCACGACCGCGACCAGGATCGCGGGCTTGAGCAGCGGCAGGGTGATCGACAGGTAGGTGCGCCACGTGGACGCGCCGTCGATCCGGGCCGCCTCGTACACCTCACCGGGCACCGTCTGCAGCCCCGCGAGCAGGGTGTAGGTGGTGAACGGCAGCGAGACGAAGACGGCGACCGCCATCATCCACGGCATCGCGGTGGACGGCCTGCCCAGCCAGTCCTTGCCCGCGTCCATCAGGTGCAGGTCGACCATCAGCGTGTTGATCACGCCGTGGGTCTCGTGCAGCATCCACTTGAACACGACGGCGGTCATGAAGACCGACGCCGCCCACGGCACGATCATCGCCCAGCGGGCGAAGCGTCGGCCCGGGAAGTGCTGGTTGAACAGCTGGGCCAGGAACAGCGACAACACGAGCGTGACGGCGACCACCACCAGCACCCAGACCACGGTGTTCCACAACACGGCCACGAAGTCCGGTTCGTCGAACAGCTTGGTGTAGTTGTCGGTGCCGTTGGGTCCCACCACGATGCCGGTGCGGCGGATGCGCTGGAAGGAGCTCCAGACCATCACGACCACGGGCCACAGGACCACGAGACCGATCAGGAGGACGGCCGGGCCGATCCACGGCAGCGGGGCGAGCGCCTTCTTGACTCTGGTGCCCACGGAAGGCGCTCTGCGTACGGCGGTTTCGGCCACGGGGCCGTCCTCCTCGTTCGGTGCGCGGACTTGTCCGGTGGGGCGTCAGCTCTTTTGCTGGGCGACGGCCGATTCGGCTTCCTTCTGGAGCTGGTCGAGCACGTCCTTGGGGGACTTGCCGGAGACCGCGCTGCCGAGCTGCTCCTTGATCTTGGGCGAGAGCACGTCCCACGCGACGTCGTTGAGCGGGTAGAACTTCGCCTTCGGCAGCAGGTCGATGTACGGCTTGAGGCCGGCGTTGCTCGGGTTGGCCGTCATCTTGGCCATCACCGACTTGGTCACCGGCGGGAAGCTGTACTGCTCCTGGAACTTGATCTGCTGCTCGGTGCTGAACGCGTGGTCCACGAACGCCTTGATCTGGTCCTTGTGGCCGTTCTTCTTGAACGCCATCATCCAGTCGCAGACACCCAGCGTCTCGTTCAGCGGGCCGGTCTTGCCGGGGATGGCCGCCGTCGCGTACTTGAGGTTCGGGTAGTCCTTCTTCAGCGTGGCGATCATGGTGGGGTTGCTGTTCACCATGCCGACGCTGCCACCGTAGAAGTCGGTGTAGACGTCCTTGCGGTTCTTGGTGCCGGGGTTGGACTCGGTCAGACCCGTCTTGACCAGGTTGTCGTTGACCCAGTTCAGCGCCTCGACGTTGGCCGGGCTGTTGACCGTGTACTTGCCGTTGGTCTGGTAGCCGCCGCCGTTGCCGAGCGCCCAGTTCATGAACTCGCCCTGGGCCTCCTCCTTGCCGAGCGGCAGGCCGAAGGGGGTCGCCACGCCGGCGGACTTGAGCTTGGTCGCGGCGGCCTTGAGCTCGTCCCAGGTCTTCGGCGGCTCGGTGATGCCGGCCTTGGTGAACAGATCCGTGTTGTAGATCAATTGCCGGGTGCTGGAGGTGAAGGGAATGCCGTATTGCTTGCCCTTCACGGTCGCGGCCGGAGTGAAGGACTCGACGAAGTCGGCCTTGGTCTCGGGGGACATGATCTCGTCGACCGGGTAGAGCAGGTCGTCGACGACCTTGTCCGCGTAACCGCCGGTCTGCAGCAGGTCGGGCATCTCGTTGTTCTGGACCATGGTCGCGACCTGCTTGTCGATGTCATCCCAGTTGATGACCTGCAGGTTCACCTTGATCCCGGGGTACTTCGCGTTGAAGCTCGAAATCACCCCGTTCCAGTACTTCTGCATGCTGCCGTCGCCGCTGCCGTAGTCCGCCACGACCAGTTTGATCGTGCCGTCCTTCGGGGCGCCGGCGGCGCCGGGCGCGGAGGCGCCGGGGGTCGCCCCCTTGCTGTCGTCGCTGTCGTCGTCCGACCCACCACACGCTGACAGAAGCAGTGCGGCCGACAGTCCTGTCGCCGCCAATGCCATCTGGTGCCGCTTCATCGCAGAACCGCCTTCATGCCTTCGGGAAAACAGGACCGTTGGGCAGGGTTTCGTGGCGCAACCCCATGCGTACACATGCGCAAAACTGTTCGCAACACGGATTTTGAGAAAACTCTTGAGCAGCATCGAGCATTTTGCGGACTCGCCGTGTCGGCAGTCAACACCTCGCCGGAAGAAAGGTCTACACCAATCCTGCGATTGGTTGGAGAGGTCGCGGCAGTTTGCCGGGCAATTCGTTACCCGTGCGGGCGCGGACGCGCGGAACCGGCCCGGAGGACGCCTATTGGATCTTGAAGTGGTCCATCGACGCTTCTTCGAATGATCCATTCCGGTTGTGGGCGGATTTTGCGTTCCGCCGGCCGAAGAGTTGGTTGGAATAACGTTTCGGCAGCATTGACAGGCGACGATGCCCGAAGCTTCGGCCGGGGTTTTGGCGGGTCTCGGGCCGAACGACCCGAACGGACCCGAAGGACCCGAACGAACCGCGCGTCAGACGCGGACGACCCGCACGCCCGCGTCCACGAAGGCCGCGGTCGCCTCCTCGGGGCGGCGGTGTCGGTCACGAGCACGCCGACCCGGTCCAGCGGACAGATCCGGGCGAACGCGCGGCGGCCCAACTTGGACGAGTCGGCGGCGACCACGACCCGACCGGCGCCGGCGGCCATCAACTGGTTGATGCTCGCCTCGCCCTCGTGGTGCGCGCTCGCGCCGTGCTCGACGTCGATCGCGTCGACGCCCAGGATGGCCACGTCCAGCGCCACCTCGCGCAGGATCCCGGTGGCGAGCGGGCCGATCAGCTCGTACGACTGCGGGCGCGCCACGCCGCCGGTGAGCACGATCTTCACGTGCCTCCGCACGGCGAGTTCGCCCGCGATGTTGAGCGCGTTGGTGACGATGGTGAACGCCTGCGCGGACGAGTCGCCCTCGGTGTACAGATCGGCCCGGGCCACCAGCGCGCGGGCCACCTCGGTCATCGTGGTGCCGCCGTTGATCCCGACCGTCTCCCCCGGTTTGACCAGGGCCGCCACCGCCTGCGCGATGCGCTGCTTCTCGGACGCGTGTCGGGCGGTCTTGTAGCGCAGCGGCAGGTCGTAGGAGACCGCGTGCGCGACCGCGCCGCCCCGGGTGCGGGTCAACATCTGCTGCTGCGCGAGCTGGTCCAGGTCGCGGCGGATCGTGGCGGGCGAGACGTCCAGCTCCGAGGCCACGTCCTCGACCTCCAGCCGGCCGTGCTTGGCCAGCAATTCGAGGAGTGCACCCCACCGCTCGTAACGACTCACCCGCGACCTCCCGCCCGGTCCGACAGCCTGCCCGACCCGTGTCGGATCGTTGCGACCATCCTCCCCGGCCACCCGCGCGTGTCACGCGTGGGGGTTTCGGTGAGGTTGCGCTCACTCAACGATGCTGTTGCATGTTCATGTTTTCAACTGCTATCCAGTGAGCACAAACGCGCATTCTCGGATCCACCCGCCCTCGGGCCGACAATCTGCCCCATCTACCAGACTTGAGACGCCGATGCCGCACGTGAACATCACGCCGTCCGACCTGTCCGGCGCGGACTGCGTCGTCGCACTCGACGTCGGCGGCACCGACATCAAGGGCGGCGTCGTCGACGCGAACGGCGGCCTGGTCTACTCCGAGCGGCGTCCGACCGGACGCACCGACGGCCCCAACGCGGTGGTCGCGGGGATCGTCGACTTCGCCGAGGCGCTGCGCGATCGGGCGGTCGAACTCGGCGGGGTGCCGCGCGCGGCGGGTGTGGTGGTGCCGGGCATCGTGGACGACGCGGCGGGCGTGGCGGTGTGGTCGGCCAGCATCCAGTGGCGCGAGGTGCCGCTGCGCTCGCTGGTCGCCGACCGGCTGGGGCTGCCGGCGGCTTTGAGCCACGACGTGCGTACCGGCGCGCTCGCCGAGGGCCGGTTGGGCGCGGGGCGCGACTGCGACAACTTCCTGTTCGTGGCGATCGGCACCGGGCTCGCCTCGGTGCTGGTGCTGAACGGTCGCCCCTACCCGGGCGCGCACGGGCAGGCCGGCGAAATCGGGCACATCACGGTGCGCCCCGGCGGGGGTAAATGTACGTGTGGGGCGGTCGGTTGTCTGGAGGCGCACTTCTCCGGACCCGCGATCGCGCACGCCTTTGCCGAGGCCGCGCCGGGCGACGACCCGCCGCTGAGCGCGGCCCAGGTGGTCGCCCGGGTCGCCGCGGGCGATCGGGTCGCGGCCGCGGTGTGGGGTCAGGGGTTGTCCGCGTTCGCGGACGGTCTGCTCACCGGACTCGCCCTGTACGACCCGAAGTTGCTGGTCATCGGCGGCGGACTCTCGCTTGCCGGGGAGCAGTTGTTCAACCCATTGCGGACGCTGCTCGCCGAGCGCGCCGTGGTCCAACACGTGCCGCCGCTGGTCACCGCGGCACTCGGAGACGAGGCCGGTTGCCGAGGCGCCGGACTGATCGCGTGGGACACCTTGGAGGTGCGCGGGTGACGGTGCTCGGCAATGCGCGCGTGGTGCTGCCCTCCGGGGTGGTCGACGGCGCCTCGGTGCACGTGGTGGGTGAACGGATCGGCTTCGCCGGCCCCGGTCGGCCGAACGGCTCGGAGCCGGTGGTCGATGTCGCGGGCGGCTGGATCGTCCCCGGTTTCGTGGACATGCACGTGCACGGCGGCGGAGGTGGTTCGTACACCTCCGGCGATCCCGACGAGGCGCTGCGGGTGGCCGAATTCCATCGCTCGCACGGGACCACGACCACGGTCGCCAGCCTGGTCACCGCGTCCCCGGCGGACCTGCTGCGGATCGTGACCACACTCTCCCCGCTCGTGCACGACGGCCTGCTGGCGGGGCTGCACCTGGAGGGGCCCTATCTGAGCGCGGCCCGCTGCGGCGCGCACGACCCGACCCAGCTGCGCGCGCCGGACCGGGACGAGGTCGGCACGCTGCTCAAGGCGGCGAACGGCGCGATCCGCATGGTCACCCTGGCCCCGGAGCTGCCGGGCGGGGTCGAACTGGTGCGCCGGCTCGCCGACGAGGGCGTGATCGCCGCGGTCGGGCACACCGACGGCACGCACCGGGAGACCCACGCGGCGCTGGCCGCGGGCGCGAGCGTGGCCACCCACCTGTTCAACGCGATGCGCAGCGTGCACCACCGCGAGCCGGGGCCGGTCACCGCGCTGCTCCAGGACAGCGACGCGGTGGTGGAGTTGATCAACGACGGCGTGCACCTGCACCCGAGCGTGGTCAACCTGGCGTACGCGAGCGCGGGCCCGGACCGGGTCGCCTTCATCACCGACGCGATGGGCGCGGCGGGCATGCCGGACGGCGTCTACCCGCTGGGCGTGATGACCGTGGACGTGGTGGACGGGGTGGCCCGGCTGGCCGGCGGCGACTCGATCGCGGGCAGCACGCTGACCCTGGACGGGGCGCTGCGCAACGGCGTCGCGGGCGGCCTGCCGATCGCCGACGTGGTGCGCTCGCTCTCGGCCACGCCCGCGCGGGCGCTCGGCCTGGCCGACCGGATCGGCACGCTGGAGCCGGGCAAGCAGGCCGACCTGGTGGTCCTGGACGACGCGCTTCGGGTGCGCGCGGTGATGGTCGCGGGCGCGTGGGTGGACGAGCGCCGACCCTGATCGGAGCGATCCGGCCGCCTCGGGCAGTGTCCGGGGCGGCCGGCGCTCAGGTCGGCGGGTAGCGCCGGGTCCAGCAGGTCTCCCCCGCCTCGGGGCCGTGCAGCGTGGTGCCCTGGGTCATCTCCATCGCGAAGTCGTCGGCCAGTTGCAGGATCGCACCGCGGCCCTCGAGTTCGGCGACCAGGTCGGCGGGCAGCACGGTGTCGCCGTGCATGGCGCCGAGCAGGTTGCCGCAGATCGACCCGGTCGAGTCGCTGTCCCCGCCGTGGTTGACCGCGAGCAGCAGTCCGGTGCGCATGTCGGGGGCCACCAGGGCGCAGTACAGCCCGATCGACAGCGCCTCCTCGGCGGTCCAGCCCTGGCCCAGCGCCTCGACCCGCTCCGCCGAGGGCACCCCGGCGCGCACCGCGGCCGACGCCGCCTCGATCGCGTGCGCGGTCTCTGCGTGCTCCGGACGGGACTTCACCAGCTCCAGGGCGATCCGTACGCCCTCCTCCAACGGCGCGCCCTGCATGACCGCGTGCACGATCACCGCGAACGCGCCCGCCGCGAGGTAGCCGGTGGGGTGTCCGTGGGTCAACACCGCGCATTCCACCGCGAGTTGGAAGACCAGCTCGGGCCGCCAGCCGACCAGCAGGCCGAACGGCGCGGAGCGCATGACCGCGCCGCACCCCTTGGAGTCGGGGTTCTTGGGCCGCTCCAGCGTGCCCATCACGCTCTCGTCCTCCAGCCCGCGCAGGCACGCGGATCCGGGCGCGCGCGAGCTGTACAGCCACTCCTCGCGAACCAGCCAGCCCTCGTCCTTGCGCTCGTCGGGGCCCCATTCGCTCTGGGTGGCCTTCCAGCGCAGGTAGGCGCCGTGCAGGTCGGTCGGCGGATGCCAGGCCCCGGTGTCCCGGCGCACGTGCGCGCGGATCAGCCCCTCCACCGTGAACAGGGTCATCTGCGTGTCGTCGGTGATCGCGCCGTGTCGGTGGTACGCCGTCACGTAGCCGGTGACCCCGTCGGATCCGTGCTGTTCGCGGATCTCCGCAAGGCTCAGGAACTCGATCCCGGCACCGAGCGCGTCCCCGATCGCGCCGCCGACGAGACAGCCCCGTACCCGTGCCCGAAAGTCCTGCAAACGGTCCCTGGACCACAGTGCGGCCATGTGTGTTCTCCCTCCCCCGAAGCCCCACCGCAGCGTACCGGCGCGGGATCGCCGGGGTGTCGCACACGCATCCGAGAGCACCGCGGAAAGCGGCGCGGGCCGGAGGCGAACGGGTCGCCCTCCGGCCCGCGCGGGCGCGTGTGCCGTCGCTCAGTTGGTCAGGATCGGCAGCATGATCCGGTCGACGTCCTCGTCGTGGCGCCGGGCGATCGCCTGCCGCTCGGCGTCCACCTCGCCGTAGGTGGTGGTGCGCTGGCGGGCGCGGCGGCCGAGCGAGGCGGCCATCGCCTCCAGTTCGGCGATCGACTTCTTCGAGCCGTTGTCGGCGCCGGCCATCCGGGAGATGGTCTCCTCCATGAGCGTGCCGCCCATGTCGTTGGCGCCGCCCTGGAGCATCAGGTTGGTGCCCTCGACGCCGAGCTTGACCCAGCTGGTCTGGATGTTGTCGATCTTGCCGTGCAGCAGGATGCGGGCCATCGCGTGTACGGCCCGGTTGTCCCGCAGGGTCGGGCCGGGGCGGGCGATGCCGGCCAGGTACACCGGGGCGTTGGTGTGTACGAAGGGCAGGGTGACGAACTCGGTGAAGCCGCCGGTCTCGTCCTGGATCCGGCCGAGCAGGCGCAGGTGGCCGAGCCAGTGCGCGGGGGTGTCCACGTGGCCGTACATCATCGTCGAGGAACTGCGGATGCCCAGCTCGTGCGCCGTCTTGACCACCTCGACCCAGGTCGCGGCGGGCAGCTTGCCCTTGGTCAGGATCCAGCGCACGTCGTCGTCCAGGATCTCGGCGGCGGTGCCGGGGATGGTGTCCAGGCCCGCCTCCTTGGCGGCGGTCAGCCAGTCGCGGATGGACATCCCGGTGCGGGTCGCGCCGTTGACCACCTCCATCGGCGAGAAGGCGTGCACGTGCATCCCCGGGACCCGCTTCTTGACCTCGCGGGCGATGTCGAAGTAGGCGGTTCCGGGCAGGTCGGGGTGGATGCCGCCCTGCATGCAGACCTCGGTCGCGCCGACCGCCCACGCCTGTTCGGCCCGCTCGCCCACCTGGTCCAGGGAGAGGGTGTACGCGTCGGCGTCGGTGCGGCGCTGGGCGAACGCGCAGAACCGGCAGCCGGTGTAGCAGACGTTGGTGAAGTTGATGTTGCGGTTGACGATGTAGGTGATCTCGTCGCCGTTCACCTCGCGACGCAAGTCGTCGGCGATCCGGGCGAGTTCGTCCATGGCAGGGCCGTCGCAGTGGAACAGCGCGAGGGCTTGGTCGTCGGTCAGCCGGGTCGGGTCGGCGGCGGCTTGGGCCAGTGCCTCGCGCACCTCCGAGTCGAGCCGGACCACCGATCCGGCGGGGCCGGCGGCGACCTGCTCGCGCAGCGCGTCCCAGTCGCCGTAGACGTTGTCGAAGTCGTCGCGCCGGTCGGTGGTGCGGCCGGTGGTGTCGATCGTCACGTGCAGGTCGGTGCGGCCGGACGCGGCGGCGAAGATGTCCTCGGGTTCCTGCCAGGGCAGGCCCTCGGGGTTGCGGCCCTCGATCGCGAGACCGGTCTCCGGGTCGGACAGCGCGCGTACGTGCGGCAACACCCGGGGGTCCACCCACGGTTCGCCGCGCAGGATCACCTCGGGGTACACGTTCAGCCGCTCGTGCAGCGTGAAGCCCGCCTCGGCGGTGCGCGCCGCCAGGAACTCGATCTGTGGCCAGGCGAGTTCGGGATTGACGTGGTCGGGCGTGAGCGGCGAGACCCCGCCCCAGTCGTCGATCCCGGCCCCGATCATCAGCGCGTACTCGTCGCCGATCAGGTTCGGCGGCGCCTGGATGCGCATCTTCGGCCCGAGCACGATCCGCGAGACGGCGATCGCGGCGGCCAATTCGACCAGGTCGGCGTCGGGGGTGCCGCGCATCGCCGTGTCCGGCTTGGCGCGGAAGTTCTGCACGATGACTTCCTGAATCGAGCCGTACTGCCGGGCGATCCCGCGCATCGCGAAGATCGACTCGGCCCGCTCGGTCATCGTCTCGCCGATGCCGATCAGCAGACCCGTGGTGAACGGCACGTTGGAGCGCCCGGCGTCCTCCAGCACCCGCAGCCGCACCGCCGGTTCCTTGTCGGGCGAGCCGTAGTGCGGACCGCCGGGCTCGGACCACAGCCGGGTCGCGGTGGTCTCCAGCATCATCCCCATCGACGCGCTGACCGGCTTGAGCCGTTGGAAGTCGGTCCAGGAGAGCACCCCGGGGTTCAGGTGCGGCAGCAGGCCGGTCTCCTCCAGGACCCGGATCGACATCGCCCGCACATAGGCGAGCGTGTCGTCGTATCCGTGCGCGTCCAGCCACTCGCGGGCCTCGGGCCAGCGGTCCTCGGGCCGGTCGCCGAGGGTGAACAGGGCTTCCTTGCAGCCGAGCGCGGCGCCGTCGCGAGCGATCTCGAGCACCTCGTCGGGGCTGAGGAACATCCCGTGGCCCTCGCGCCGGAGCTTGCCCGGGACGGTGACGAAGGTGCAGTAGTTGCAGCGGTCCCGACACAGCCGGGTGAGCGGGATGAACACCTTGCGGCTGTAGGTGATCACGCCGGTGCGGCCGACCGCCTCCAGGCCGGCGTCCCGCACGCGCGCGGCCGAGGCGCACAGGTCGTCGAGATCGGCGTCGCGGGCGTGCAGGAGCACGGCCGCCTCGGAGACGTCGAGCATGACCCCGTCGCGGGCGCGCCGCAGCGCGCGCCGCATCGAACTCTCGGTGGGACGTCCCTCGTTGGGAGTCGGGGTCATGCGACACCTCGCTGTCGTCGCTACTGCTCGGGTTGGATCGGCGGGCGAGATCTGCTCCGCCCCACCGAGACACGGGAGCCGACCCGACGTCGCCCCCGAAAGAACCAAGCGTAGGCGGCCCCGATCCATGCCCATCCCGACTCGTGTCGCACGTCACGTGGGTCGTCCCGAGCCCGGCGCAGGTCCGTTCGGGTGACCTCGGGACCGCTAGATCGTTGAACCGTTCGAAGCGGCCGGCGAACGAGCGCCTGCGGGAGGGTGAGGATGTCCGAGACCGTGATCGACATCGATAGGGCCGACTACAGTGAATGGCGGGCCGGGTTCGCCCGTGTCATGCCGATCGGAAGGGAGCCTGCGATGCCGACCGCCGAGTCCGAATACGGCACACCGGTCATGCCCCGCCCAGAGCGCACCATTGAGGGGCTACGTCGCGCGGTCGCGCTGCTGGCCCCACACTGGCTCCCGGAGATGGACCGCTCCCAACGCGAGGCCACCGCGACCGCGCTGAAGATCAACCGCCTGGACCCCCTGCGGGCATGGCTCCGCCACTGGGCCGCGGTCGTCGAGATCGAGCGCCACCCCGATCTCGCGTTCCGTTACCACCGCGCCGAGCAGGTCGACACCATCAGTGACGACGCCGAGATCCGTGCCCGAGGTGTTCGGGTCGCCGAGGAACTGATGCGCGCCGCATACGCCGCAGTCGAGACATGAGCTGGAGCTGGGAATACCACCCCGACGAACAAAGCGTCGTCGGCGGAGCTCCCGAAGCATTCATCGCCCAGGTCGAAACCAGAGCCGAGGAGATCGTCAGAGCCGCCGAGGCGCTCTACCTCGACGGCGCGACCTACCAGGGACCGAATCCCCCGATGGGCACCGCGTACCCCGAGAGTGGCATGTTCCGCTATCTGATCGTCGTGCGTAGCGAAAGCGTCCTGGTGCTCCAGGTGACCTACCTACCCGCCTGACCACCATGCTCGCCGTCCGGCCGTAAAGCGGCGGCGTACGGGAGGACCCCCGTACGCCGCCGGGTCTCGGGGCGGTCAGACCGAAACCGTGCGCGTGTCCTTGCCGCTGCGCAGCAGGGTGCCGTTGGCGGCGCCGGTGGTTTGGCCGTCGCGGATGGTTTCCACACCGTTGACGCGGACGCTGACCACGCCGGTGGACTCGCTCGTCAGGCGCGGGCTGTCGCCGGGCAGGTCGTGCATCAGGCGGGCCGGGCCGGAGCCGACCGTGGCCGGGTCGAACAGGACCAGGTCGGCGTGGAAACCCTCGGCGATTCGGCCGCGGTCCTTGAGGCCGAAGAGTTCGGCGGGCTCGGTGGTGAGCATCTGCACCGCGCGCTCCAACGACACCAGCTTGCGCCCGCGCAGCATGTCGCCGAGGAAGCGGGTGGTGTAGGTCGCGCCGCACATGCGGTCCAGGTGCGCGCCGGCGTCCGAGCCGCCCAGGATCACGTGCTCGTTGTCCCACACCTGCTGCCGCAGGTCCCACGACGCCTGGTCGTTGTCGGTGGGCATCGGCCACAACACCGTGCGCAGGTCGTCGTTGATGCAGATCTCGATCAGCGTCCAGAAGTCGTCCTGGCCGCGCTCCTTGGCGATGTCGGCGACCACCCGCCCCGACAGGCCCTCGTTCGCCTCGGAGTAGGTGTCGCCGATCACGTAGCGGCCGAAGTCGGCCAGTCGGCGAAAGACGCCCGCCTCGGGGCTGTCCGCGTTGCGCAACATCTGTGCGCGCACGTCGGCGTCGCGCAGCTTGGCGATCCGCTCGGGCACCGGCAGGGACAGGATCGGGCCCCAGCCCGGGATCAGGTTCAGCGCGCAGTAGGTCAGGAACGACATGTTCATCGGGACCAGGACCGGCATGGTCAGGATCACGATCCGCCCGCCCGCCTCCTTGGCCTTCTCCGACGCGTGGATCTGCCGGGGCGCGCGGTCGGGCGCGGCCGAGTCGACGGTGAGCACGTTCCAGTTCATCGGGCGGCCGGCCGTGGTGGTCATCTTGACCAGCAGGTCGATCTCGTCGTCGGAGAACTTGTCCAGACAGCCGGTCACGATGACTTCGAGCTGGGTGCCCTCGTGCTTGCCGACCTCCTCGCACAGCGCCAGGATCTCGGCGGGCGTGGCATGCCGCGAGGGCACCGGGTTGCCGTCGCCGTCGGTGTGGTTGGACTGGCCGGTGGAGAAGCCGAGCGCGCCGGCCTCCATCGCCTTGCCCAGTTCCGCCACCATCGCCGCGACCTGCTCGGGCGTGGCCTCCTTGCCGACCGAGTCGGCGCCCATCACGTAGCGGCGGATCGCACAGTGGCCGGCCATGAAGCCCGCGTTCACCGCGATCCGGCCCTCCAGCTTGTCCAGGTACTGGGCGAAGGTCTCCCAGCTCCAGTCCACGCCGTTCTCCAGCGCGGGCAGCGCCATGCCCTCGACCTTGGCCATCATCCGGCGCGTGTAGTCGGCGTCCTCGGCCTTGAGCGGCGCGAGGGTGAAGCCGCAGTTGCCGCCGATGATCGTGGTCACGCCGTGGTTGACCGAGGGGGTGGCGTACGGGTCCCAGTGCAGCTGGGCGTCGTAGTGGGTGTGCGGGTCGACGAAGCCGGGAGCCAGGACCAGGCCCTCGGCGTTCTCGGTGCTCGCGGCTTCCTCGGTGATGCCGCCGGCGGGGGTGACCGCGACGATGCGGCCGTCCCTGATGCCCACGTCACCCAGGAAGGACGGCGCGCCCGTCCCGTCGACGACGGTGGCTCCGGTGATGACGTGGTCCAGCATGGCGAAGCTCCTCTGCCCTCGGTGTCGCTGCCCTCGGTGTTGCCTGCGCACGCGGCCGGCGCACGCCGTCCGCACGCGTGGTCCGGCCGCTCCACGAAGCTGATGGTACGTCAGATATCGGGGGTCGCCAGGGGTCCGCACGGGATGAGACGGGGCTCACCCGAGATATGCTCCAGAGGCATATCCTGATGCGCCGCCAACGGCATCAGAAGAGCTTCACGCCGGCCATCCAGCCGCCGTCGACGACGATGTGGGTGCCGGTCGTGTAGGAACTGTCGGGCCCGGTGAGGTACAGCGCCGCGGTGGCGATCTCGTCGGGCTCGCCGATGCGGGCCAGAGGTATGCCGCCGAAGACCTCGCTCACCGGGTCCGGCTCGCCCGGGGCGGGCGGCCGGGAGGGCAGGCCCTCGATGTCCCCGGGATTGGTCATCGGAGTACGGACGCCGCCCGGGCAGATCGCGTTGACCCGGATGTGCGGGGCGGCCTCCAGGGCGGCCACCCGGGTCATCGCCAGGACCGCGCCCTTGGTCGAGGCGTACGCGACCAGGCCCTCCATGCCGGCCAGGCCCGCGTAGGAGGCGATGTTCACGATCGTGCCCGGGCCGCCGGCCGCCCGCATCGCGGGCAGCGCCGCCTTCATGCCCAGGAACGTACCGAGCTGGTTCACCTCGACGATCCGCAGATATGCCTCCCGGGACATCTCCTCGATCGGCTCGAAGGCCAGGATCCCGGCGTTGTTGACCAGTCCGTCGAGCCGGCCGAACGCGGCGACGGAGGCCTCCACCGCCCGCCGCCAGTCGTCCTCGCTCGACACGTCCAGGTGGACGTAGCGCGCAGCGTCGCCGATCTCCTTCGCCGCCGCCTCACCCGCCTCGTCGAGGATGTCGCCGAGGACCACCCGCGCGCCCTCGGCCGCGAACAGGCGGGCCTCCGCCACACCCTGTCCGCGTGCCGCGCCGGTGATCAGGACCACCCTGCCGTCCAGCTTGCCCATGCGAAGACCTTTCGAAGAACGGGACTGATGGTGCGTCAGGACAGGTGGGGAGCCACCTCGGCGGCGAACCGGGCGATCTGGTCCAGCAGTTCGGCCAGGTCCCGGCTGCGGAAGCGGACCTGGATCTGGTTCGCGCCCTGCTCGCCGTACCAGCGCAGCGACTCGGCGATCTTGTCCGCGCTCCCGGTGAGGGTGTGGGCGCCGACGTCCCAGCCGGCCTCGCCGACGTAGATCATCTCGGGAATCGCGCCGATGTCGAGGCGCTCGTCCGCACGGCCGAACTCCTCCCGGTAGCGCCGCAGTTCGGCAAGCTGCGCCGGGTAGGTCTCGCGCGGGCTGCCCTGCGGCAGCCAGCCGTCGCCGTACCTGGCCACCCGCTTGAGCGCGGCGCCCGCCGAGCCGCCGATCCAGATCGGCGGACGGGGAGTCTGCACCGGACGCGGCCGGGCGCCCATGTCGTCCACCCGCCAGTGCTGCCCGGCGAAGGTCACGTACTCCTCGCGCAGCGCCAGGTCGAGCAGTTCCAGTGCCTCGTTCAGCGCCCTGCCCCGGGTCTTGAAGTCGACGCCGAGCATCTCGAACTCGGCCTCGACGTGGCCCGCGCCGGCGCCGACGATGGCCCGGCCCTTCGAGATCCGGTCCAGCGTGGCGAACGCCTTGGCGGACATCATCGGGTGCCGGTAGGCGAGCACCGACACGTGGCTGATCAGCCGGATCCGCTCGGTGACCCCGGCGAGCCAGCCGAGCGTGGTCATCGTGTCCCACCACTCGGTGCCCATCGCGCCGGCGTGGCTGCGCGGGATCGCGGTGTGGTCGCAGACCGCGATGTAGGCGAAGCCGGCCCGGTCGCAGGCGCGGGCGAGCGCGGCGAGTTCGTCGGGTCCGGCGCCGTCCTCCCAGGCTTCCGCGTACAGCCGGCTCTGCGACTGGATGGGCAACTGCATGCCGACGTGCAGGGTGCCCGGGGGCAGGATCGCGGCCATGGGAGTGCCTCCGAAAGTGCGAGAGGGGTCGAGTGGGGGCTCGGAGAAAAGTGGTCGGGCGAGATCGACGGACATCGATGGACTGTGCCGAACGCGTGTCACATACTCCGATCTAACGGGTCGTCAGACAAGGCCGAAAGACCGCTCCAGGAGGAACCGGACCGTGATCAACACCACCGACCCGAGCATCGACGCGGCCGAGGAACGCATGCGCCTGGAGGTCGACGAAGGCACCGGCATCGCGTCGTTGACCCTGTGCCGGCCGGAGAAGTTGAACGCGTGGAGCTGGGAGGCGACCCGGCAGTTGGGCATCATGGCCGACCGGATCCGCTTCGACGAGCGGATCCGGGTGGTCCTGCTGCGGGCCGAGGGGCGGGCGTTTTGCGCGGGCATCGACGTGACCGCGCCCGGCGGTGCGATCACCGGGCGCTCGGGGGCGGAGCGCACCCGCAACTACTACGAGGGTCTGCGCTGGGTACACGAGCGGTTTCGCGCCTTCGCGCGGCTGCCGCAGCCGGTGGTGGCGGGCGTGCAGGGCTACTGCCTGGGCTTCGGGTTCGAGTTGGCGCTGATGGCCGACATCCGGATCGCGGCCGACGACGCGCGGTTCGCGCTGCCCGAGGCGCAGATCGGGGTCGCGGTGGACGCCGGCGGCGACATCCGCATCGCCCGCGAGGCCGGCGCCGGGTGGGCCAAGCTGCTGTCGCTGACCGGGCGACGGATCGACGCGGCGCTGGCCGCCCGGTTGAACCTGGTCCAGGAGGTGGTGCCGGCGGCCGACCTGGACAAGGCCGCACGGGCCGTGGCCGAGGAGATCGCGGCCAACGCACCGCTGGCCGTACAGGGCATCAAACGCAGCATCGACACCTTCGCCGACGCCAACCTGGACGCGGCCCTCGGCCTGACGGCGATGTCGGCGGCCCTCACCCTGGTGTCGGACGACTCGGTGGCGGGCTACGCGGCCAAGGCCGCCCGCCGGTCGGCGGAGTTCGAAGGGAGATAGGCGCCGGCCGACGATCCGTTCGGCAAACCCCTTGTTGTCCGGTTTGAACGGAAGTATCCTGAAAGAAGCCTACGGGGCGAGCGAGGGAGCTGGACCGAACAGCGGCTTCGGAGCGGTTGACCGAGGTCCGACGGTCAGGCTGAGAGGCCCGAAAGTCCGATGGACCGGAAGGCGACCCCTAGCACCTGAACGGACAATGCCGGCGCAGGGAGCCCACCTCGTAGGTTTTCATCCGCCTGACGCTCGTGCTCGACCTCGGTCGACACGGGCGTTTTGCCGTTGCGCCGCCCGCCGAGCCGCCGGCCGCTCGGCCCCGAGGACCGGCGGCTCGGCGGGCGCGCGCGGGTTCAGCGGCGGGCCGCCTCTTCGGCCGCCCTGGCCCGGAGTTCGAACTTCAGGACCTTGCCACCCGGGTTGCGGGGAAGTTCGGTGACGAACTCGACCGTGCGCGGCACCTTGTAGTTGGCCATCTCGCGGCGGCAGAACGTGATGATCTCGTCGGCGGTGGCCTCGGCACCGGGACGCAGCAGCAGGTAGGCCTTGCCGACCTCGCCCATCCGCGCGTCCGGGACGCCGACCACCGCGGCCTCCGAGATCGCCGGGTGCCCCGCCAGGACCGACTCGATCTCCGCCGGATAGGCGTTGAAGCCGCCGACGATGAACATGTCCTTGATCCGGTCGGTGATCCGCAGGTTGCCCTGCTCGTCCAGGACGCCCACGTCGCCGGTGTGCAGCCAGCCGTCCGCGTCCACCGCCTTCGCGGTCTCCTCGGCGTCTTCGAAGTAGCCCGTCATCACGTTGTATCCGCGCACCCACACCTCGCCCGACTCGCCGACCGCAGTCGGCTTGCCGTCCGCGTCCGCCGTGATCACCTCGACGCCCGGGATGGCCCGGCCCGAGGTGGACGAGATGGTCTCGGCCGAGTCCCCCTGGCGGCACATCGTGGCGGTGCCGCACGACTCGGTCAGCCCGTACGCGGTGAGCACCGAGTCGAAGCCCAGTTCCTCGGCCATCCGGGTGACCAGGGACAGCGGCACCGCCGCCGCCCCGGTGACCGCGAGCCGCAGCGAGGACAGGTCGTAGCCGCTCGCCCCCTCCCGCGCCACCGCGTCCAGCAGCGAGGTGTAGATGGTCGGCGCGCCCGGCAGCACCGTGACCTTCTCCTGCTGGATCAGCGCCATCGTGGCATCCGCGTCGAAGACCGCCTGCGGGATCAGCGTGGCGCCCTTGATCAGGCTCGCGATGATCCCGGCCTTGTACCCGAAGGTGTGGAAGAAGGGGCTGACCACGAGATACCGGTCGCCCTCGGTGACGCCGACCACCGACGCCCAGGTATCGAACACCCGCAACGTCTGTGCCTGCGTGGTCATCACGCCCTTGGGCGCGCCGGTGGTGCCCGAGGTGAAGATGATGTCGCCGGTGTCGTCCGGGGCCACGCTCGCCTTGCGGGCGTCCACCTCGGCGGCGGGAATCCCCTCGCCGCCGGCGAGGAAGTCGGCCCACGAGACGCAGTCGTCCGGCGCGGTGTCCGCGAGTACGACCACCCGGCCCAGGTCCGGCAGGTCCGCGAAGGGCCGGCCCTCGGCGGCGCCGCCGGCCGCCTGGCGCAACATCGCGACATAGGACGAGCCGAGGAAGGTGCCCGAGACGAACAGCAGCCTGGCGTGCGTCTTGGCCAGCACGTACTTGGCCTCGGCGCCCTTGTACCGGGTGTTCATCGGCACCACGACGCCGCCGGCGGTGAGCGCGCCGAGCGCGGCCACCATCCAGTCCAGCGAGTTCGGCGCCCAGACGCCGACCCGGTCGCCCTTGCCGACGCCGGCCGCGATGGCGGCGGCCGCGGCGCGCCGGACGCGGTCCCGCAGTTCGGTGTAGGTGACCCGTACATTGCCGTCCACCACGGCCTCACGGTCACCGAAGCGGTCCGCCGCGCTGTCGACGAGAGCAGGAATGCTGCCCCACTCGAGGTCCCCTTGCATGATCGCTCCCGGAGAGGCCAGAGGTTGATTGAACCTGACGGTACGTCAGATCATGGCGGCGAGGGAAGCGGCATCGCGGCGATCGAGACGCACACCACCGCGAAGCGGTGGCGACCGATGATTGAGGGCTGAGCTATGCGCAAGTTCGAGACGCTGGGCTACGAGCAGGAGAACGGCGTCGCGTGGGTGACGTTGAACCGCCCGGACCGGCACAACGCGTTCGACATCACCATGATCGACGAGTTGCACACGTTGTGGCGGGACCTGCGGCACGACGACGACGTGCGCTGCGTGGTGCTCACCGGCGCGGGCGACAAGGCGTTCTGCACGGGCATCGACCGCGGTGTGGACATCCCGCAGCCGTCGTCGCCGTACATGATGGACGACCCGATGCTCCGGGTCGGCCCGAAGTTCTCCGACCTGTGGAAACCGGTGATCGTCGCGGTCAACGGGATGGCCTGCGGCGGCGCGTTCTACCTGCTGGGCGAGTGCGAGTTCGCGATCGCGGCGGAGGGGGCGACGTTCTTCGACCCGCACACCACGTACGGCATGGTCTCCGGGTTCGAGTCGATGCACCTGGCGCAGCGCATGCCGCTCGGCGAGGTCATGCGGCTCACCCTGCTCGGCAACGCCGAGCGGATGAGCGCCCGGCGGGCGTACGAGACGGGCCTGGTCTCGCAGGTCGTGCCCGCCGCGGACCTGCTCGACACCGCCCGCTGGGCCGCCGAGACCATCGCCTCCTATCCCCCGCACGGCGTCCAGGGCTCGATCCGCGCGATCTGGGCGGCCCGCGACCTGACCCGCGCGCAGGCCCTGACCATGGCCCCGCACCTGATCGAACTGGGCAACCTGGACTGGTCCGAGCAGGCCGGGCTGTTCCAGAGCCGCAGCAAGGAGTTCCGGGTGCGCTGAGGCCACGTGATCCGGGGACGCGGCCACCGCTCCGGAAACACGAATGCCCCCGTTCCACCAGGGAACCGGGGGCGTTCGCGCGTGACGACGGCCGCCTGAAACGTCGTCAGTCCAAGGGGCGGGTCAGAACGCGGGTGTGGGCGGGGCAGGCGCGTCGCCGAGCAGGTCCGCCGCGATCCGGTCGCGGTGCACCCCCGCGTCGCCCCACGCGGTGCCCAGCGCCCAGGCGCGCTTCATGAACAGGTGCAGGTCGTGTTCCTCGGTGTAGCCGATCGCGCCGTGCACCTGGAGGCAGTTGCGGGCCGCGAGGTCGGCCGCCTCGCCCGCGTAGATCTTCGCCATCGACACGTCACGGGCCGCAGAGGGCAGGTCGCGGGCCAGCGAGTAGGCCGCGCGCAGCACCACGGGGCGGGCGAACTCCAGCTTGATCAGCACGTTGGCCAGGTGGTGCTGGACCGACTGGTGCGAGCCGATCGGCACGCCGCGCTGGACCCGCTGCTTGGCGTACTCGACGGTGGTGTCCAGCATCCGCCGGGTCAGGCCGAGCAGTTGCGCCGCGGCGCCGAGCGCGCCCCGGTCCGCCGCGCGGGCCAGTGCACGCTGGGTGTCCGAGGCCACCAGGGTGCGTGCGGTCGGCGTGAAGTCGACCGTGAAGAGCTTGCGGCTGCGGTCGACCGAGCGCTGCGCGGTCAGTACGCAGTCGGCCGGCGTCGCCACGTGCAGGTCGCCGTCGGCCAGGCCGATCACCAGGACGTCGGCGGCCGCCGCCTCGACCGCGAGGCGCTGCCCGGGCAGCAGCACGGAGGCCGCCGCCCGACCGGCCGCGATCTCGGCCAACCACCCGGCGTCGGGCGCGAACTCGGCGAACAGCCCGGCCGCGACCGCGGATTCGAGCAGCGGTTCGGGCAGCGCGGCCCGGCCGGCCTCGACCAGCACGGCGGCCAGTTCCTCGTCGCCCATGCCCAGGCCGTCGTGCTCCTCCGGGACCACGATGCCGGTCACGCCGACCTTGGCGAGTTCGACCCAGCGCGCGGAGATCGCGGTGTCGGCGGCCCACGCGGCGCGCACGTCCGCCGTGGTGCACCGGTCGGCGAGGAAGTCACGGACGGTGTCGCGGAACAGTTCCTGGTCTTCGGTGTATGCGAGGCGCATCGTCGGAACCCTTCTACTTCGCTCGGGGCAGGCCGAGGATGCGCTCGGCGATCGTGTTGCGCTGGATCTCGTTGGTGCCGGCGTAGATCGGGCCGCCCAGCGCGAACAGGAACCCGTCCAGCCAGCCGCCGTCGCCGTCGTCCAGTTCGCCCGCCTCGCCGAGCAGGCGCAGCGCGGTCGCGTGCAGCTCGACGTCCATCTCGGACCAGAAGACCTTGTTGATCGAGGAGTCGGCGCCGATCGCACCGCCCGCCTGGAGTTTGGTGACCGTGCCGAAGGTGAACAGCCGGTACGCGTCGGCGTCCATCCAGGCCCGCACCACCGCGTCCCGCTCGGCCGGGCGCGGGTCGCGCTTGTACAGCTCGATCAGCCGGTTCGCGGGGGCCGCGAAGCGGCCCGGGCTGCGCAGGTTGAGGCCGCGCTCGCTGCCGGTGGTGGCGATCATGATCTTCCAGCCCTCGTCCACCCCGCCGAGCACGTCGGCATCGGGGACGAAGACGTCGTCGAGGAAGACCTCGGCGAAGCCCGGCTCGCCGTCGAGCTGCGGGATCGGCCGCACCGTCACGCCCTCGGCGGCGAGGTCGACCATGAAGTAGGTCAGGCCGCGGTGTCGCTGCGCCTGCGGGTCGGTACGGAACAAGCCGAACAGGCGGTGTCCCCAGGTGCCGCGCGAGCTCCAGATCTTCTGGCCGCTGAGCCGCCAGCCGCCGCGCTCCTCGTCCCGCTCCGCGCGCGAGCGCACGTTGGCCAGGTCGGATCCGGCCTCGGGCTCGGACCAGCCCTGGACCCAGATCTCCTCGCCGGCGGCCATCGCGGGCAGGTAGCGGTCCTGCTGCTCCCTGGTGCCGAACTCGAAGAGCGTCGGGGCGAACAGGAAGATGCCGTTCTGGCTGACCCGGCCGGGGGCGCCGGCGCGGTAGTACTCCTCCTCGAAGATCAGCCACTCGGTCAGCCCCGCCTCGCGGCCGCCGTACTCCCGGGGCCAGGACACCACCGCCCAGCGCGCGTCGAAGAGCTTGCGCTCCCACGCGCGGTGGGCCTCGAAGCCCTCGCGGGTGTCCATCGACGGCAGGCGCTCGGCGGGCACGTTGGCGGTCAGCCACGCGCGCGCCTCCCGGCGGAACTCCTGCTCCTGCTCGGTGAATTCGAGATCCACTGGGCGACTCCCTCGACGGGTGTGAGACCGAGGACACACAGGTCGAAACCCGGTCGGACACGGGTAGCATAACTGACGGGTCGTCAGGTTAGCTGCTGTACGCGGTGTGGCGACAGCGTGCGCGGCGTGTGATCGAACACGCGGACCGAGGCGGGTCGTCCGCGGAAACAACGAGATCGAAGGAGGCCCCAGTGGCCGAGGCATACATCGTCGACGCGGTCCGTACGCCGGTCGGCCGCAAGAAGGGCAGCCTGTCCGGGGTGCATCCGGCCGACCTGGGCGCGCACGCCCTCACCGCGCTGGTCGAGCGCAGCGGCATCGACCCGGACGTGGTCGAGGACGTGGTCTTCGGCTGCGTGGACACCATCGGCCCGCAGGCGGGCGACATCGCCCGTACCGCGTGGCTCGCCGCCGGCTACAGCGAGGCGGTGCCCGGGGTCACCATCGACCGGCAGTGCGGCTCCTCGCAGCAGGCGATCCACTTCGCCGCGCAGGGCGTGCTGTCCGGCACCCAGGACGTGGTGATCGCCGGCGGCGTGCAGAACATGAACCAGATCCCGATCGGCGCGGCGATGACCTCGGCGAAGCCGCTCGGGTTCACCGACCCGTTCTCCGGTTCCAAGGGCTGGGCGGCGCGCTACGGCGACGAGCCCGTCGACCAGTTCCACGGCGCCGAGCTGATCGCGAAGCGGTGGGACATCTCCCGCGAGGAGATGGAGCACTTCGCGCTCGCGTCGCACGAGCGGGCGATCCACGCGATCGACAACGGGTGGTTCGAGAAGGAGATCGCGCCGATCGACGTGGACGGCACCGTGGTCGCGGTCGACGAGCCGCCGCGCCGGGGCACCACCCTGGAGAAGATGGCGGAGCTGAAAGTGCTGATGGAGGGCGGCCGGATGACCGCCGCCGTCGCGTCGCAGATCTCCGACGGGGCGGCGGCGCTGCTGATCGTCTCGGAGCGGGCGCTGAAGCGTTACGGCCTCACCCCGCGGGCCCGGATCCACCACATGAGCGTGCGCGGCGCGTCCCCGATCGAGATGTTGTCCGCACCGATCCCGGCCACGGAGTACGCCTTCGCCAAGTGCGGCCTGGGCATCGACGACATCGACGCGGTCGAGATCAACGAGGCGTTTGCACCGGTGGTGCTGTCCTGGATGAAGGACATCAAGGCCCCGCACGAGAAGGTCAACCCCAACGGCGGCGCGATCGCCCTGGGCCACCCGCTCGGCGCCACCGGCGCCCGCCTGATGACCACCCTGCTGCACCACCTGGAGCGCACCGGAGGCCGCTACGGCCTGCAGACCATGTGCGAGGGCGGCGGCCAGGCCAACGTCACCATCATCGAACGCCTGGGCTGACCCCCTTCCGCCCGCGCGCTTCGCCGGGCACACGCGAAGGAGCGCGGCCACCGGGGGGAACGGTGGCCGCGCTCGCTGGGGGGAGGTGCCGGATCAGAACTGCCGCTGGTATCCCTGGCGCTCGTACGTCGGGTACTGGGCGACCTGCTGCGGGGCGTGGACGCGCGGGACGCGGCTGGGCCACCAGTTGGCCCGGCCCAGGATGGTCATCAGCGAGGGCAGGATCACGATCCGGACCACGATCGCGTCGATCAGGACCGCGGCGGCCAGGCCGACGCCCATCTGCTTCATGTCGAGCATGCTCAGCGTGCCGAAGACCCCGAAGACCGAGACCATCACGATCGCCGCGCTGGTGATCACGCCGGCCGAGCTGGTGATGCCGCGCTCGACCGCGGCCTTGGTGGACATCCCCTGCATGGCCGCCTCGCGGATCCGGCTGACCACGAAGACGTGGTAGTCCATCGACAGGCCGAACAGGACCACGAACAGGAACAGCGGCAGCCAGGAGATGATCGCGCCGCTGGAGTGGAAGTCCAGGTACTTCTCGGCCCAGGTGTGCTGGAAGACCACGACCAGGAAGCCGAAGGAGGCCAGCGCGGAGAGCAGGTTGATCGCGATAGCGGTGAGCGCGACCACCACCGAGCGGAACGTCACCGACATCATCACGAAGGTCAGCAGCAGCACGAAGCCGATCACCAGCGGCAACTTGTCCTGCACGTGGTCGGCGAAGTCCTTGTTCAGCGCCGTCTCGCCGGAGACCGCGAACTCCGCTCCCGCCACGGTGCCGACGGTGTTCGGCAGCACGGTGTCCCGCAGTTGCTTCAGCGCCGTCTTGGCCTCCTTGGAGCTGGAGATGTGCGGCACGATCACGTCGGCCTTGAACGCGCGGCCGTCCTGGGAGACCAGCACCTCGACCGGGTCCTTGGCGAACAGCGGGTTGGTGCGGGTCTGCGCGATCGCCTTGTCCAGCGCGGCGCGGGTCTCCTTCTCCTTGCCGGCCGGGGCGAGGGCGATCAGGTTGTACGGGCTGTGCTTGCTCGGGTAGGCGTCGGTCATCCGGTCGTAGGTCTGCATCGTGGCCATCGAGCGGGGGAAGTCGTCGTCGGAGGTGTTCTGCAGCTTCATGTCGAAGGCCGGCAGGGCCAGCGCGCCGAGGGCGATCACCGACACGAGCAGAGTGGCCTTGGGGTGGTTCAGCGCCGGGCGCAGCATGGCCTTCCACACGCGCGGCTCGCGGTCCGCGCGGGCGGTCAGCCGCCACAGGATCGGCACCCGGGGCCGGTCGATCTTGTTGCCCAGCTTGGCGAGCAGCGCGGGCAGCACGGTGAGCGAGCCGACCATGGCGACCGCGACCACGATGATGCCGCCGGTGGCCAGGCTGGAGAAGATCGCGTCGTCGGCGATGTACATGCCGGCCATCGAGACGATCACCGCGATCGCGGAGACCACCACGGCGTGTCCGGAGGTGGCGGCGGCAATCTCGATCGCGTCGATCCGGCCGCGGCCCTTGGCCCGCTCCTCACGCTCGCGCTTGACGTAGAAGAGCGAGTAGTCGACGCCGACCGCCATGCCCATCATCAGAATGATGCTGGACACGGTGCCCGCGTCGGGCACGAGCGTGGAGGCGAGGCCGTACAGGCCGATCGAGGCACCCACGGCGGAGATGGCCAACAGCACCGGCACCGCGGCGGCGATCATCGCGCCGAACGCGACCATCAGGATGACCAACGTAATCGGCAGGCTGAACAGTTCGGCTTTGCCGAGGTCCTCGGCGATCTGATCCTCGATGCCCTTGCCGAGCGAGGCGTCACCGATCTCCTCGACCCGCAGGTCGGGGTGTTCCTTCTGGACGCTCGCCGTCGCCTTCAGCAACGGGTCGATGTGGTCCTTGGCCTTCTCGGCGTCACCCTTCATGGTGAGCGGCACAAGGAGCGCCTTGCCGTTCGTGGCCGGGATCGGCTCGGCGACCTCGGCGACCTCGGGCAGTGCCTTCAGCTTGGTGGTGACCTCGGCCGCGATCTTGTTCGCCGCGGTCCGGTCCAGCGCGCCGCTCTTCGCGGTGATCAGCACGTTCTCGCTCGCCGCGCCGTCCAGACCGTACTGCTTGGCGATCGCGTCGGCCCGGCCGGACTGGCCGGTGCGCATGTCGGCCTTGGTGGTCTTCTCGGTGCCCGCCGCACCGCCGACGACCAGGCAGATGGCGACGAACGCGATCCACATGGTGATCGCCCGCCACGGATGGGTGGCGCTCCATCGTGCGACGCGAACGGTCGCCGGCTGCTTGGCCATTGTCAGGTCCCCTCTTGAATGCGCTCTGCTTCCCGCTGACAGTTCGAGTCTGTCGGCCGACCGGTCGCGGAACACTGCGCCGGGACCCCGAGCAGGGGTGGGTCCAGACCCACCCCCAAACCGGCGAGGGGCGACGGCGAGGCGGGGTCGTTTCCGGCGAACTCGGCCCAATACGGCCGGACATGCCGCCGGCACCGCCCACGAGGGGCGGTGCCGGCGGTGGGGGTGGCACCAGGTCAGACCCGGGCGGCCTCCAGCTCGTACAGGATCCCGCTCGCCTGCGCGGTGATCCGGTCGATCAACTCCGCGCACGAGGGGAGGTCTTCGATCACCCCGACCACCTGGCCGGAGGCCATCACGCCCAGGTCCGGTCGGCCGTCCACCATCGCGGCCTTGAGCAGCATCGGCGTGTTGGCCGCCATCAGCACCTGCGGCCAGCTCAACCCCTGCGACTTCTTCATCGCCAGGCCCTCGCGGGCCATGTCGGTGAGTTTGGCGCCGCTGAGCTTGCGGAACCGCAGCGCGTTGGCGATCGAGCGCGGATAGCGGGCGAGCACCGAGCGCTGTTCGAGCCGCTTGACGAAGTCGGTGGCCAGCACCCGGTGCGGGACGCCGTCCACCTCTTTGGACACCACCGTGCCGTTGACGTCCGTGGCGAGGTAGACGTCCTTGACCGCGTTGCCCACGGGGCTGTCCGAGGTGAGCAGGAAGCGGGTGCCCATCGCGATCGCGTCGGCGCCGTACGCGAGCGCCGCGACCAGGCCGCGCCCGTCGAAGAAGCCGCCGGCCGCGATCACCGTGACGTCGCTGCCCCGGAGCACGTCGGTGACCTGCGGCAGGAGCAGCGTGGTCGGGATCGAGCCGGTGTGGCCGCCGCCCTCGCCGCCCTGCACGATCACTCCGTCGACGCCCCACTCGGCGACCTTCTGCGCGTGCCGCTTGGCCCCGATCGAGGGCACCACCAGCATGCCGAGGTCGTGCGCCCGGGCGATCAGGTCCTTCTTCGGCGCCTGCGCGAACGACGCGACACGAATGCCCTCGCGGCCCATCAGGTCGATCCGTTCGGCCGCGTCCGGCGCGTCCGCGCGCAGGTTGACCGCGAACGGCTTGGCGGTGCGCTTCTTCACCGCCGCGATCGCCGCGACCAATTCCTCGTAGGTCATCGTGGCCGAGGCCAGGATGCCCAGACCTCCCGCCTCGGCGGTGGCCGCGACCAGGCTCGGGTAGGACACGTAGCCCATGCCGGTCTGCACGATCGGGTACTCGACGCCGAACTTCGCGGTGAAGCCGTTGCGCAGGGCCGGGTGCGGGCGGGCTGCCGCTCCGCCCACGCCGTCCGCCCCGCTCACGCCGGCACCTCGCGCAGCCGCATTCCGCGCGGGTCCAACACCTCGCGCACGATGCGCAGTTCCTCGTCCGACGGCACCCGCGAGGTGGGCACCTCGGCCGGGACCACCAGTTCGAAGCCGGTCGCCTCGACCACCTCGTCGACGCTCACCCCGGGGTGCACCGACCGCAGCCGCATGACCTTGGTGTCGGTCTCGAAGTCGAGCACGCACAGGTTGGTGACGACCCGTCGGATCTCGTGGAAACGACCCGCCGATCCGGTCGCCGCGGCCCGGTCGTAGCCGACGCAGGAGACCATGTCCACCTTCGGCGTGAGCACCCGCGCCGAGTGTTTGGGGATCCAGTAACTGGTGGTGTGGTTGATCGTGTTGCCCGGCCCGCCGCGCGAACCGAGCACCTGGCGCTTGGGCCTTGCCCAGTCGCCGATCGCGGAGATGTTGGCGTTGCCGTGCGCGTCGATCTGCACCGGGCCCATCATCACGTGCCGGCGCCCGGACGCGAGCACGTCGAGCACCTGGCGGTACGGGATCCAGCCGACCACGGCGAACTCGTCGGGCTTGGCCCCCAGTCGGGCGTCGCCCTCGAAGAAGTACGACTCGCCGTTGGACAACATCAGGTCCGGCTCGAAGGTGGCGCGGGCCAGCCGGGCGCCGATGGTGGGGATGGTGCCCATCGGGCTGCCGATGATCTCGCCGTCGCCGCGGAAGCAGTCCGCGACGGCGGCCACGCACACGTCGGCGCGCGTCGCGTCGGTCAGGGTGTCGGTGCTCACTTGGCGTTCTCCTTCGCGAACTCCGCGACGGCGGCCTGGTACGCCGCTTCGCTCTCGACCTTCAGGAAGCGCTGCTCGAACGCGGCCCACGCCTCGGGGTCGGCGGCGGCCGTCGCGTACGCCTTCTGGAACGCCTCGTCACGGCCGTACTCCGGCGGACACTCGGTGAAGTGCGCCCCGTTCGGCGCCTCGACCACGCCGTGCGTCATGTAGCGGTGCACGGTCAGCGTGTGCACACAGCCCGCCGCCTTGAGCAGTTCCTCGCTCGGCACCACGCGCTCCGCCGAGACGTACGCCTTCTCCGCCGCCAGGCAGAACAGGTCGTCCATGAACTGGTCCGGGCCGGTCAGCGCGGCATTGCCGCGCTCGTCGGCGACGTTGGCGTGGATCAGCGCGACGTCCAGGTTCAGCGCGGGCATCGCGACCAACGTCTCGTCGTCGTAGGGCGATTCGATCGTCTTCAGGTGCGGCGAGACGGTGAGGATGTCCGAGCCCAGGCCCGCGCGGGTGGGCAGGAACGGCAGCCGCTGGGCGGCGGCGCGCAGCCCGGTGAGGAACATGCCCTCGTCGTACTCGACCGCCTCGACCAGACCATTCTCCCGGACGTGGCGGAAGTTGGGCTCCAGCGGGATCGAGTCGAGCGAGACGAACGCGTAGACGAGCTTGCGCGCCTTGCCGGCGCGGGCGAGCAGTCCGACGTCGGGACCGCCGTACGAGACGATGGTCAGGTCCTTCAGGTCGGATCGCAGAATCGCCCGGACCAGGGCCATCGGCTTGCGCCGCGACCCCCACCCGCCGATCCCGACGGTCATTCCGTCGGAGAGTCGTGCGACGACCTGATCGGGCGTCATGCGCTTGTCGGCCATGGATGGTTGCTCCCGTCTCTGGTTCGAGGTCCGCGTCACTTCGAGGTGTCCGCTTCGCGGCCCTCGGTGAAGGCGTCGCGCAGTTCGTCCGACACGCCGGTCAGGTTCAGCTCGAACGTGAAGCCCTGCTCGTAGCGGTACGAGCGCTTGACGTCGACCGGGTCGATGCCGTTCAGCGACGCCTTCGCGGCGCGGATCACCGTCGGGCTCTTGGCCGCGATCGTGCGGGCGACCTCGAACGCGGTCTCGACCAGCTTGTCCCGGTCGACCAGCTTGTAGATGGAGCCGTACGCGTGCAGTTCGGCCGCCGGGGCGTTCTCCGACGTGTAGACCATCTGCCGCATGCGGTGCTGCGGGACGAGCCGGGCCAGGTGGGTAGCCGCGCCGAGCGCACCGCGGTCCACCTCGGGCAGGCCGAAGAACGCGTCGTGCGAGGCGATCACGATGTCCGCGTTGCCGACCAGGCCGACGCCGCCGCCGACGCAGAACCCGTGTACGGCGGCGATCACCGGTACCTCGCAGTCGTACACCGCCGCGAACGCGTCGTAGCAGCCCTTGTTGGCCCCCACGAGCGCGTCGAAGCCCTCAGTGTTCGACATCTCCTTGATGTCGACGCCGGCGTTGAAGCCGCGTCCCTCGGCCCGGAGCACCACGACCCGGACCTGCCGGTCGCGGCTCGCCTCGCGGAGCCGGTCCGCGAGTTCGAACCAGCCGGCGACGGTGAGCGCGTTGACGGGGGGTGCGTCGAGCACCACCTCGGCGATGCCCTCACGCACCTCGTAACGGATAGCCATGGCAACCAGATCCATTCGGCCGCGTGCGTCGGATCGGCCGGTCATGCGCCCGGTACCGGCGGGTGCGGCCGACGCGGCCGTCCGGTCGTGAGAGGCACATCACCACCCGATCTGACTGATCGTCAGATTTCTGCCACCATAGTTGACCCCGAGCGACCCACGCCAGACGAACCGAGCGTGGCGCCCACGACACCGCAGACCTCCGGGAGCCGCCATGACCTCCGCCACCGACCCGCTCGACATGGGCGGACGCGTCGTCCTCGTCACCGGTGGCGGCAAGGGCATCGGACGGGGCATCAGCGAACGTTTCCTGGCCGCCGGCGCCGACGTGGTGGTGTGTTCGCGCCAGGCGCCGGACACGCTGCCGAGCGTCGGCGAACGCGGCGCGGTGTTCACCCCGGCCGACGTGCGCGACCCCGACACCGCGTTCGCGGCGGTGGCGTTCGCGGAGGAGCGGTTCGGCCGGCTCGACGTGCTGGTGAACAACGCGGGCGGCGCGCCGCAGACCGACGCGGCCACCGCGTCGCCGCGCTTCTCCCGCGCGATCATCGAGCTGAACCTGCTCGGCCCGCTGTATTTCGCCCAGGCCGCCCACCGCTTGATGCACCGTCAGGAAACCGGCGGGGTGATCGTGAACATCTCCAGCGTGAGCGGCGTACGCCCCTCACCGGGCACCGCGGCCTATGGCGCGGCCAAGGCCGGGATGAATTCGCTCACCCGCTCGCTCGCGGTCGAGTGGGCGCCGAAGATCCGCCTCAACTCGGTGGTCGTGGGCCTGGTCCGGACCGAACAGGCCCACCTGCACTACGGGGACGAGGCCGGCGTACAGCGCGTCGCGGACACCATCCCGCTCGGACGCATGGCCGATCCGAGCGATGTGGCGGACGTATGTCTGTTCCTCGCGTCGCCGATGTCACGGTACGTCAGCGGAGCGGAACTGCTCATGCACGGCGGCGGGGAAATGCCCGCTTTCCTCCGTGCGGCGGACAGCGGTACGGATCATGCGCCCGTAAACTGACGGCATGACAGGACAAGTTCGCACCGTCGACGGCCGCGTCGCCGGGCGACGCGGACAGGCGACGCGGCAAAAGCTGCTCGACTGCCTCCGCGAGATGCTCGACACGTCTCCGTACCGGGACGTCAAGGTCATCGACGTCGCCCGTATGGCAGGCACCTCTCCCGCCACCTTCTACCAGTACTTCCAGGATGTCGAGAGCGCGATCCTGGAGATCGCCAACGACATGGCCAAGGACGGCCAGCGGCTGAAGACCCTCGCCGAGGACCAGAGCTGGGCGGGCAAGGGCGGCTACGCCGCCGCCGAGGCCCTGGCCGACGGATTCCTGGAGTTCTGGCGGGACTACGAGCCGATCCTGCGCGTCGTCGACCTCGCGTCGGCCGAGGGCGACAAGCGCTTCTACAAGGTGCGCCAGAAGATCCTCACGGCGGTCACCGGCTCGCTCACCGAGGCGATCGAGAACATGCAGGCCAAGGGCAAGGTCGGCGAGGAGGTGCACGCCAACGCGATGGCGGGCACGCTGGTCGCCATGCTGGCGGCGGTGGCCGGCCACCAGAAGGGCTTCGAATCCTGGAACATCAAGATGAAGGACGTCCGCCCGGCACTCTCCACGCTGGTCTACATGGGCGTCACAGGCAAGAAGCCCCCCACGCGGTAGCACCGTGCGTCCTCAAACGCCGGACGGCCCGACTCCAGCCGTCCGGCGCTCGAGGACAACCGGGCGCGGCCCCAACCCTCGGACCCAAGCCGAGCAACCCCAGCCCGTCCGGCGCTTGAGGACAACGGGTTCACCCGCAACCCACGGATCCGAACCAAGCAACCCAGCCCGTCCGGCGCTTGAGGACAACGGGTTAAACCGCAACCCACGGATCCGAACCAAGCAACCCCAGCCCGTCCGGCGCTTGAGGACAACGGGTTAAACCGCAACCCACGGATCCGAACCAAGCAAAACCAGCCCGTCCGGCGCTTGAGGACGGCGAGCCGACCTCGGCTAGATCCCCGCGAGCGCGGCGATCCGCTCACGCTGCAACCCGCGCTCCCCGAGCAAGTGCGCCGAGGTGATCGCCCGCTTCAGGTACAGGTGGCAGTCGTACTCCCACGTGAACCCGACGCCCCCGTGCAACTGGATCATCTCCTCGGCGACATGCCGGTACGCCGCGGTCGCCGTCGTCATCGCCAACGGCGCCATCACCGCCAGCTCACCCGGCGAGCCAAGCCCCGACGCCTCCGCCTCCGCGGCCGCCCACGCCGCGTAGTACAGCGCCGAGCGCGCCGTCTCGACCTCGACGTACAGATCCGCGCAGCGGTGCTTGATCGCCTGGAACGACCCGATCGGCCGGCCGAACTGCACCCGCCCCTTCGTGTACTCCACGGTCGCCTCCAGGCACCGCGCCGCCCCGCCGACCGCCTCCGCCGCCACCGCGATCTCGGCCAGCGCCAGCACCCGCTCCAGGGCCGCGTCCGCGCCGACCTCGCCCAACAGCCGGGCGGGCGTGTCCGCGAAGGTCAACCGAGCCTGCTTGCGCGTCTGGTCCAGCGTCGGCAGCGCCGTCCGCGTCAGCCCGTCGGCGTTCCCATCCACCGCGAACAGCGCCAAGTCGCCATCGACCCGCGCCCCCACCACGATCAGATCCGCGATCAAGCCGTCGATCACGTGCGTCTTGACGCCGTCCAGGCGCCACCCGTCGCCGTCACCGTCGGCCCGCGCCGCCATCTCCACCGCGCGCACGTCCCGCCGCCCCGGCTCGGCCAGCGCGAGCGCGCCCAGCGTCTCACCGGCGGCCAGCCCCGGCAGGTACTCGGCCCGCGCCGCCTCGTCGCCCGCGTGCACGAGCGCGTACGCGGTCAGCACCGACGACGCCAGGAACGGCGAGGGGAAGAGCGCGCGGCCCATCTCCTCCAGCGCCACCACCAACTCGGTGAAGCCGAACCCGACCCCGCCGTACTGCTCCGGAATCGCGAGACCGGCCAACCCGGTCTGCTCGCACACGCGTCGCCACACCTCGGCGTCGTAGCCGGTCTCGGTGGCCATCACCGCCCGGACGGCGGGCGAATCGCTGTGCCGATCGAACACGTCCCGTAGCGCTTTGCGAATCTCCTGCTGCTCGTCGCTGAACTCGACGTCCACGTGGCGCAACTCCTTGACACTCATGTCGCGCGGGGTCCGGATCGGTCGCCCGGCCCGAGTTCCGGTCGGCCCCATTGACGATCCGGCAGCCCGCGAGCACCAGTATCTGACACACCGTCATACGTTTAGAACATTGCTTTCGTCACACCTCTGAAACGTCGCCTTACCCCGGGCGTGTCGTGTTGTGTGGCATACACCACCCCCCACGCCGATACTTCGCGCGCAGGCCGAAGGGACCCGTTGTGACCGTTCTCGCCCAGGTGCTTCGTGAGGCCGCCCGACGCTTTCCCGAGCGGCGGGCCCTCGTGCACGGCGGAAGCGGGTTCACCTACGGCGGCCTGGACGCGGTCACCGATCAGGTCGCGTCGGGCCTGGCCGCACGCGGTGTGCGGGCCGGGCATCTGGTCGCCCTCGTGCTCCCGTCCGGGCTCGAGTACGTGATCGCCTACACCGCCCTGGCCCGACTCGGCGCGATCACCACCGGGGTGGGGCCGCGCTACACCCCCACCGAACGCGCCGCGATCCTGGAGCGCGCCGCGCCGGACCTGGTGCTCGCCGGGGAGGACCTGCTCGACGGCATCCCGGCCGGCCCCGAGGTCGTGCGCTGCGTACCGGCCGCCGACGCGGCGAACGTCTGGGCCGAGTTGCGGCTCGACGCGATCCCGCCCGCGCCGCCGGTGACGGGGGATCAGGACCCGGACCTGCCCGAGACGGTCGTATTCACCTCGGGCACCACGGGCACTCCGAAGGGCGCCCTGTTCACCTCCCGGCAGATCGCCGCGATCACCGCGATGGACACCGGCGACCGCTGGGGCGAAGGCGGCCCGCAACTGGTCGCCACCGGCCTGCCGCACGTCGGCTTCATGACCAAGCTGGCCGGCTACCTCAAGTCCGGCGCGACCCTGCACATCCTCGGCCGCTGGCGGGCCCAGGACGCGTTGCGCGTGGTGGCGCGCGAGCGCATCCCCTACCTCGGCGGCGTCGCCGCGCAGGTCTCCCTCCTGCTCGGCCGCCCGGAGTTCGAGCGCTACGACCTCGCCCACGTGCGCGGTCTGATCGTCGGAGGCGGGCCGTCCCCCGCCCCCCTCGTGCACGAGGCCCGGACCCGATTCGGGGCGGGCTACTCGATTCGCTACTCCTCCACCGAATCCGGGGGGCTGGGCACGCTGACCGCGTTCGACGCCCCCGACTCCGAGGCGCTGTACACGGTCGGCCGCCCCCGACCGGGCACCGAGGTGGACATCCGCGACCCGAAGACCGGCGCGATCCGACCGGCGGGCGAGGAGGGGCAGATCTGCCTGCGATCGCCCGCCGTGATGGCGGGCTACTGGCGCGACCCCGCGGCGAGCGCCGCGGCTCTCGATGCGGAGGGCAGGCTGCGTACCGGCGACCTCGGCCGGATCGACGAGGCCGGCTGCCTGCGGATCACCGGGCGGATGACGGAGATGTACATCCGCGGCGGATACAACGTGTATCCGCAGGAGGTGGAGGCGGTCCTGCTCGACCATCCCGATGTGGCCTCGGTCGCGGTGATCCCGCGACCCAGTCGGGTGATGGGCGAGATAGGGGTCGCGGTCGTGGTGTCACGTGCCGCATCCGAGCCGTCACTGGCCGCGTTGCGCGCATTCGCGGCCACCCGGCTGTCCGCCCACAAGCTCCCCGAGGCGATCCGCATCGTGCCGGCGCTGCCGTTGACCGGCATGGACAAAGTGGACCGCAGATCCCTGACCCAGCAGGAAAAGTCCTTCGGGGACGTTTAGTAACCGCGCGATGACCAGCAGATATCCGCAACATGTTTGACCAAGTCAGCAAATGTCCAGGTGATCGGACAGATGCGTCGGGACCGGGCCGGTGAGACAGTGGACAGCCCTGACGTCCCATCAGCAAGCTAACTGACTAACCGTCAGCTCGATTCCGGCCTCGATCGGGCTTCGATCGGATCTGGCGGCGACGAAAGATCGAAAAAGGGACGGGCGCGATGATGCTTCACGACAGCAGAGGACACCACTTCCCGGGGCACACTCGAACCAGCGTCACCGCGAACGCGGATCCGTCGGCCGAACTCGACGTGACCGGCCGACCACTCGCGCTCCGCCCCGCCGACCTGGACCGCTTCTTCCGACCTCGCACGGTGGCGGTGATCGGGGCCTCGGACACCGAGGGCCGACCCGGCGCGCGGATCACCGCACAGCTGATCGCGTGGGCCGAGCGGGTCGGCGCTCGGTTGTTCCCGGTCAACCCCAAGCACGAACGCATCGCCGGCCGGCCGTGCCACGCGGACATCTCGGCGGTGCCCGAACCGGTCGACCTCGCGGTCGTCCTGGTCGGCGACCCGGCCGAGGTGCTGGAGCAACTGGCGGGCGCCGGCGTGGGTTTCGCGGTCGTATTCGCGGCCGGCTTCGCCGAGGCGGGCAACGCCGGGGCCGAGGCCCAGGCCCGGCTGGCCCAACTCACCTCGGGCGGTTCGCTGCGGCTGCTCGGGCCGAACACGAACCTGAACGCGTTCGAGGAGTTCCGCACCGACCTCGACGGTCCCGCGATCGCGCTGATCACCCAGAGCGGGCACCAGGGTCGACCGGTCTTCGCGGCGCAGGAGATCGGGATTCGGGTCTCGCACTGGGCGCCGGTGGGCAACGAGGCCGACCTGGAGATCGCGGACTTCGTGCGGCATTTCGCCGACCAGGAGGAGGTCGGGGTGATCGCCGCCTACGTCGAGGGGTTCAAGGACGGGCGCACCTTCGCGCTGGCGGCCGACCACGCGGCGCGGCAGGGTGTACCGGTGGTGGTGGTCAAGGTCGGCCGAACCGAGACCGGCGCGCGCATGGCCCAGTCGCACACCGGCAAGCTGACCGGCGGCGACCGCACCGCTTCGGCGGTGTTCCGCCAGTACGGGGTCACCCGGGTCGACGGCCTCGACGAACTCATCGACACGTCGCAGTTGTTCGCGCGTACCCGCACCCCGCTCGCGCAGGGGGTGTGCGTGTACTCGATCTCCGGCGGCACCGGCGCGCACATGGCCGACCTCGCCGCCGCCGAGGGCCTGTCCGTACCGCAGTTGGAGCGGGCCACGCAGGAGAAGCTGCACGAGTGGATCCCGCCGTATCTGACCGTGTCCAACCCCGTGGACAACGGCGGGCATCCGGCGGGCGACGAGCGCGGCCGGAAGATCATCGACACGATTTTGGCCGACCCGGCGATCGGCGTGCTGGTCTGTCCGATCACCGGCGCGTTCCCGCCGATGAGCGACCGGCTCGCGCAGGACCTGGTGGACGCGGCGGAGGCGACCGACAAGGTGGTCTGCGTGGTGTGGGGTTCGCCGGTGGGCGACGAGGACGCCTACCGCGAGATACTCCTCAAGTCGAACAGGGTCGTGGTCTTCCGCACCTTCGGCAACTGCGTCCGGGCGCTGCGGGCCTACTTCGACTACCACCGCTTCCGCACCCAGTACTCGTCCCCGTTCGAGGACGTGCCGCGCACCGCCTCGCCCGCAGCGGCGAAGGCGAAGCGGCTGCTGTCCTCGGGCAAGCCGCTGTCGGAGCACTCGGCGAAGCAACTGCTGCGCACGTACGGGATCCGGGTGCCGCGCGAGCAACTGGTCACCTCGGCCGCGGCGGCGGTGCGGGCGGCGGGGCTGATCGGCTACCCGGTGGTGATGAAGGCGTGCGGCCCGCAACTGCCGCACAAGAGCGACCTGGGCCTGGTCAAACTGGGCCTGCGCTCGGCGAGCCAGGTGCGGGACGCGTACCGCGAGATCACCGACGCGGCCAAGGAGGCGGGCGCGGGACGCCTGGAGGGCGTGTTGGTCTGCCAACAGGTGGACCGCGGCGTGGAAATGGTGGTGGGCATCTCCCACGACGACCTGTTCGGCCCGACGGTCTCGGTCGGCCTCGGCGGCATCTTCGTCGAGGTCTTCGACGACATCGCCATCGGCGTCCCGCCGTTCGGCGCCTACGAGGTCAAGCGCATGCTCGGCGAACTCCGCGGCCTCAAATGCCTCCAGGGCCTCCGAGGCCAACCCCCGGCCGACCTGGACGCCCTCGTCGACGTGGTCATGCGAGTACAACGCATGGCGTTGGAACTAGGCGACGAGATAGCCGAGTTGGACATCAACCCGTTGATGGTCATGCCAAGGGGCGGCGGCACAGTCGCCTTGGACGCCCTAGCAGTGGCGAAATAGCCCCGCGGCCGAAGCCACCCGAACGAAGCCGACCGCGCCAGACAGCCCCGGTCGGCTTCGGGGGCGAGCCGGACGAAACCGAGAGGGCCAAGCAAACCCGAACGGCCAGGCACCCCAAGCAACCACCCAACCACAGCCACGCCCCTCAAACACCGACCGAGCCAAACACCCCAGCCGGCACTTGAGACCACCACCCAAACCAACACTCGACGCCACACAACCCACCCAGCCCGGCCGGCGCTTGAAGCCACCGCAACCAAACCGCCACCCGACGCCAGACCAGAACCCTCCAGCCCGGCCGGCGCTTGAGGCCACTCAGCCCGGCCGGCGCTTGAGGCCACCGCAACCAGACCAACACCCGACGTCAGACGCAAACCTTCCAGCCCGGCCGGCGCTTGAGGCCAACCCAGCCAGACCAACACCCGACGTCGGACACAATCCCTCCCAGCCCGGCCGGCGCTTGAGGCCAACCCAACCAGACCAACACCCGACGTCAGACACAAACCTTCCAGCCCGGCCGGCGCTTGAGGCCACTCAGCCCGGCCGGCGTTTGAGGCCAACCCAACCAGAGCACCGCCCAACGTCGGACACAAACCCTCCCAGCCCGGCCGGCGCTTGAGGCCAACCCAACACCAGCCCGTCCGGCGCTTGAGGACGACCAACCACACACAGGAGCCACGATGACCACCCCCGACCAAGACCTGCTGCACAGCGTGCACGCCGGCGTCCTGACCCTCACCCTCAACCGCCCCGCGGCCAGCAACTCCCTCACCTGGTCCCAACGCGAACTCCTGATCGAGCTCCTGGCAGAGGCCTCCGCAACCGAACAGATCCGAGCCGTCATCCTCACGGCCGCAGGCCAAAAGCACTTCTGTACCGGCATGGACCTCCGCAGCAGCCCCGGCACCAAGTCCCTCCTGGCCGCCACCAAAGACGCGGACACGAACGCGGCCGACGACACCCCCCAACCCCCCGCCCGCCCCACCGGCTACGCCACCCGCATGATGAAGACCGGCGTCCAACGCCTGACCACCGCGATCCTGGACTGCGAAAAGCCCGTGCTCGCAGCAGTCAACGGCACCACCGCCGGCTACGGCATGAGCCTCGCCCTCGCCTGCGACCTCGTGATCGCCGCCGACTCGGCCCGCTTCATCCAGATCTTCACCCGCCGCGGCCTGGTCCCGGACGGCGGCAGCGCCTACCTCCTCCCCCGCCTCGTCGGCCCGCAGAAGGCCAAGGAACTCATGTTCTTCGGCGACGACCTCCCCGCCGCCGAGGCGCTCCGAATCGGCGTCGTGAACAAGGTCGTCCCCGCCGACGAACTCGACGCCACCGCCCGCGAGTGGGCCGAGCGCCTGGCCACGGGCCCCACCCGGGCGTACGCGTTCACCAAGCACCTGGTGAACCGCTCCCTCGAAAGCGACCGCACGACGGCCTTCGACGAGGAGGCCCGCATCGTCGAGGCGAACATGACCTCCCGCGACGCCAACGAGGGAGTCGCGTCGCTGATGGAGCGCCGCAAGCCGGAGTACTACGGCTGGTAATCGCACGCCGACGGCCGGCCGAGGACCCCCACCACGGCCCGCCGACGGGCGGATGTGCCTTGCGCCACAAGGCAACTGACGAGTCGTCAGATGTGACGAAGGACCCCCTCTCCTTTGATTGACGCAAGGAAATCGGGTGACGTAGCGTCACAGACCCGACGCCCCTAGACACCTGCGAGGAAGTCCATCATGGGCAAGATCGACGCAGCGAGCACGAAGCCGGCGGATCCCGCCGCGATCGCCCTGCCCGAGGGCGACGGCATCGTCGAGGCCGCCACGTTCCGACACGTCCTCGGCCACTTCGCCAGCGGCGTGACGGTGATCACCGCGCTCGACGGCGACACCCCGGTGGGCTTCGCGTGTCAGTCCTTCGCCTCGCTCTCGCTCGACCCGCCGTTGGTCACCTTCTTCGTCGCCAAGACCTCCACCACCTGGCCGCGCATCCGCCCGGGCGGCCGCTTCTGCGTCAACGTCCTCGCCGAGGACCAGGAAGCCCTGTGCCGCGCCTTCGCGGTCAGCGGCGCCGACAAGTTCGCCGGCGTCTCCCACGCCCCGACGCCGACCGGATCGCCGAGGCTGGACGATGTACTGGCCTGGGTCGACTGCACGCTGGAGAGCGTCGTGGACGGCGGCGACCACGAGATCGTGATCGGCCGGGTCCAGGCCCTCGACGCGCCCCGCGTGGAGTGCGCGCCGCTGCTGTTCTACAAGGGCCGCTTCGGCCACCCCAGCCGCAACGCATAGCCACGATCCCGGACCCGGGCGCGAGCCGCCGGGACCGGAGTCCGAGACCGTGGCGGTGCGCGCTCAGTGCGCGCCGGCTCCGGTCAGGGCCCTGACCTCGAGTTCGGCGAACTTGCGGTCGTCGTCGTCGGTACGCCGCCGGCGGCCCGACATCGCGCCGATCGCGGCGCACGCGAAGCCGACCGGGATCGAGATGATGCCCGGGTTCTCCAGCGGGATGGGCGCCGGCGTCGTACAGCTGAACAGCGCCGTGGCGTTGCCCACATCCTTGCGGTCCTTCGAGACGTCGCAATCGGACGCCTGCTTGGCCGTCAACTGCTTGATCGCGGGCTTCGTATCGGTGGCCCCGCCCCAGCAGATCGGGGACAACAGCACCACGAGCACCGAGGTGACCAGGCCGCCGTAGATGCCGAACACCGCGCCGCGCGTGTTGAAGTTCTTCCAGAACAGCGAGAACAGGATCGCCGGCAGGTTCGCCGAGGCGGCGATCGCGAACGCCAGCGCGACCAGGAACGCCACGTTCAACTCGCGGGCGAACACCGACAGTACGATCGCGGCCGTACCGATCACCAGCGCCGAGATCCGCGCGACCTTGACCTCGTCCTTGTCGGTGGTGCGGCCCTTGCGGAAGACGTTCGCGTACAGGTCGTGCGCGAACGACGAGGACGACGCGAGGGTGAGCCCGGCCACCACGGCCAGGATGGTCGCGAAGGCCACCGCGGCGATGAAGGCCAGCATCAGCGCGCCGCCGGTGGTGCCCGCGCCGCCGCCGAGGTGTTCGGCGAGCCGGGTCGCGGCGGTGTTGCCGCTCGGGTCGGCCTTCTTGATCTCCTTGCTGCCGATCAGCGCGGCGGCGCCGAAGCCCAGGATCAGGGTCATCAGGTAGAACACCCCGATGATGCCGATCGCCCAGGTCACCGAGCGGCGCGCGACGCGGGCGTTGGGCACGGTGTAGAAGCGGACCAGGATGTGCGGCAGGCCCGCCGTACCGAGCACCAGGGCCAGACCGAGCGAGATCAGGTCGATCTTCGACCAGCCGTCGGTGGCGCCGTACTTGAGCCCCGGCTGCAGGAACGACTCACCCGACCCGGACTTGCTCGCCGCCGTGCCGAGCAGGTCCGCCACGTTGAAGTCGAACTTGGCCAGCACCCACACGCACATCACGAACGCGCCCACCATCAGCAGGCCGGCCTTGACGATCTGCACCCAGGAGGTGCCCTTCATGCCGCCGACGGTGACGTACACGATCATCAGCGCGCCGACCGCGGCGATGACCGAGATCTGCGCGGCGTCGCTCTTGACGTCGAGCAGGAGCGAGACGACCGAGGCCGCGCCGACCATCTGCGCGATCAGGTAGAAGATCGACACCACGATCGTGGACACGCTCGCGGCCATCCGCACGGGACGCTCGCGCATCCGGTTCGCCAGCACGTCGGCCATGGTGAACCGGCCGGAGTTGCGCATCGGTTCGGCGACCAGGAGCAGCGCCACCAGCCAGGCGACCAGGAAGCCGATCGAGTACAGGAACCCGTCGTAGCCGGACAGCGCCAGGATGCCCGCGATGCCGAGGAAGGACGCGGCCGACATGTAGTCGCCGCCGATGGCCAGGCCGTTCTGGAGCGAGGTGAACGAGCGACCGCCGGCGTAGAAGTCGGCCGCCGTGCGGTTCTTGCGACTGGCCCAGAAGGTGATGCCGAGAGTCACCACGACCAGTATGGCGAACATCGCGAACGTCCAACCTCGGTTGCTGGACTTCGCGGCGAGTTCGAGAGAAAGGTTCACGCTTCGAGTTCCTCTCGCAGTTCGGTGGCGACGGGGTCGAGTCGGGTCCGCGCGAATCGCGAATAGGCCCAGGCGATCAGGAACGTCGACACGAACTGGAGCAGGCCGAACACCAGGGCGACGTTGATGTGGTTCATCAGTTCCTTGGCCATGAAGTCGCGCGCGTAGGCGGACATGACCACGTAGAGCAGGAACCACCCGAGGAATGCGACGGTGACCGGGAAGATGAAGGACCGTTGACGCCGTTTCAGCGCGCCGAATCTCGGATCCTGTTCCATTTCCAGGTAGCCGGTGCGGTCGTCGACGTACGGCGCGCGCGGAGCCGGGACGGAGACGGATTCCACCGTCGGCTCGGATTCCTGCTCTGGGGGACGATCTTGCGGATCTTTGTGCGGAGTCGGCATGGGGCGGTAGGGCTCCTCTCCAGCGGACACCCCGCGCGTGGCCCGAGGCGCCGATCGGGTACCAAACCGCGGTCCGTGGGACCTGGGGCCGCAGCGGAGCGAGTTTAGAGGCGCCGCCGGGACGCGCGGAACCTATCCGATCAACTGAAAGCGGGACTGGCGGGTTACGCGGATAACCCATGCATTCCCAGAGCCCACAGATTCGATCGAACTTGCCTCCGACGACCCGAACTTCGACCGGACCACCACCGAAGTAGCCCACTTCGGCCCGCCTTTGCCAATAGCAATCACACTCGAAGGCCCTCGATCACCATCCTCTGATCCGGCTGTTTCCCCACCCAACCCGTCGGGCCGGCGCACCGCCGGTCACCGCCGCCGCATCCCCACCACGACCGACTTGCCGCACCCGGGCCGCGCCACCACGGCCCACACATCGGCGACCCGATCGACGAGCAACAACCCGCGCCCACCACAGTCCCGCCGCCCCGGCGACCCGATCCGGGGCCGCCCGGACCCGTGATCGGAAACGGCGAGCCAGAAGTACCCGTCCACGAACCAGAGCACCATCTCGACCGGCCGCCGCGCCCCGTAGCGCACCGCGTTGGTCACCAATTCGGAGGCCAACAGCACCAGTTCATCCACCATCTCGGCAGAACAGCCAGGCGGAAGCGCCCCGACGACAGCCCGCCGAGCACACCGCACCGAGGCAGGCTCGGCGGGAAGGCTCCAGTGCGACGGAACAACGGGAATCGGAGGCGTACATCGGTCGTCGGAACAGAGCGTTTCGGACATGGCCAACTCCTCGACAAAACAGTCGTGATGGGCACGGAGCGCGCCGAACACGCGCCGCCGACAACACCGGTGGCCTACCTCCCGAGCGCGACATACCCACCCCGGAACAGGCGAGCATGCTCACGCGGTGCACTTCCGGCATCGCTTTGCGTAGGTTCAACAGTACCGAGCGTAGAACACGGCGGGGCAAATTTGCCACCCAGACGAGACTAATGAACCAATCTTGGCTACGTCCGCACCCGTGGGCAGGGCAGACTGCTCCAGACGGCAGAGAGAAGGAGCGGCATGGCCTCCAGGACAGTGCTCACCGAGCGGCAGAAACGCTTGGGTGGCGAACTGCGGCGGATGCGAACCTCGGCAGACATGTCCGCCGAGTACGCGGCAGGGCTGCTGGGCGTTGATCGGGGGAAGATTTCCAACATGGAGTCGGGCTCACGTTCGATCAGCGCCGAGCGGCTGCGAACCTTGGCCTGCAACTGCGGCTGCACCGACGAGCGTTACCTCGAAGCGCTTGTCGCGATGGCGGAGTCCGATGCCAAGGGCTGGTGGGATCACTACCGGGGCAAGCTGCCCCAGGGTTTGCTGGACATCGCCGAGTTGGAGGCTTCCGCAATCGGGATGCGTGTCGCGAACACCGTGCACATTCCCGGGCTCCTCCAGACGTCCGACCACGCCCTCTCCGTCTTCCGAGTCGCAGTTCCCTTGCTTCCCGATCACGAAGTCGGGCTCCGTCTCGCCCATCGCGCCGAACGGCAACAGGTTCTGGACCGACAAGATCCACCCACGTTTCGTGCGGTGGTCCATGAAGCGGCGCTTCGGATGCGATTCGGCGGCGACAACGTCGTGCGTGCGCAGTTGGCACATCTCATCGACGTTGCCGAGAGGCCCAACGTCACCCTGCGTGTCATCCCGTTCGAGGCGGGCGCGTTTCCTGGCGCCGGCCAAAGCGTCCTCTACGCCGAAGGGCCGGTTCCGCTGCTCGACACCGTCCAGATCGACAGCTCACACGGACCGACGTTCATGTGGGCCGAGAACCAACTGGCCAAGTATCGAGCGCAGCTGGACTGGTCGGAGCATCTGGCCCTGCCCCCCGAGCAGTCCCGCGATTTCATCCACAAGATCGCGCGCCAATTGTGAGGAGATCATCAATGCCTGACATCACCTGGGAAGACCCCTTCTGCGCCGAGGGCAACTCATGCTTCCGCCTCGGCACCGACAACGAAGGCAATGCCTACATCGCCATCGCCGGGCACGAGAACGCCTACCTCACAGACTCCATAGACGCCCTCCGCACCCTCATCCGCAACATCAAAGCCGGCGAAGCCGACCACCTGCTCCAGTAAGGGAGAGCATCAATGCCCGACGTCACCTGGGAAGACCCCTTCTGCGCCACCGGCAACAACTGCTTCCGCCTCGGCACCGACGGCGACGGCAACGCCTACATCGCCGTCGCCGGGCACGAGGACGCCTACCTCACCGACACCGTCGACGCCCTCCGCACCCTCATCCGCGACATCAAAGCCGGGAAAGCCGACCACCTGCTCTGACAGCCGTCCGTGTGCGGCCTGAAGGATCAGGAAAGCTCCGACGCCGTGATCACACCGGCCACGGCAGATCACGGCATCGGCGCCAAGGGGCCCGCCGGGCTGTCTCGCAGCGGACGCCGTCCGAGGAGAAGTCCAGTTCGAGCGCGACACGGCCTGTTGCCGGAACCCACTCCTGCCGAACCCCGAAAACGAGTTGCCCGAGGCGGGCCCAAGAACTCCATCCGAGGACCGTAACGCCCCGCAGCGCGGCCTCACTTGGCGAAACGGGACAGCTCTCGGCTAGTTCCACATCGTCGGCTGTCACGCGGAGCGACGGGCGTCTTCGGCAGCCGGCGTCCGCACCGGCCCGTCCGCGCACAACAGCACGTCGCACAGCTCAAGGATCCAGCTCAGCGTTCCTGCATGTCGAGGTCACGGACGCAGAACCCGTGGTGTGCCCAGTCCTCGTTCAGCACCACCCGCAGACACTCCACCACCGACTTGCCCACGGCGTACGGCGGCCAGCCCGATCCCGCAGGAACGGGAGCGATCGCGGACAGCTCGTCGACCGTCACGTTCACCAGCCAACGCTCCAGCTCGGCGAACTGTTCGCCGCGCACGGCCAGTACCTCGTCGAGACCCGGGTTCGCCGCTCGGTCGAGGCCCTGTTCCTCCTGATCGGGCACGAAGTCGGACGCCAACCCGATCGCAGAGAAGGGCTGAGTCGATCCCAGGCAGCAGCGGCGAAACCACGAGTCGTGCACGAAAACCAGGTGGCGCAGGGTCTCCACCGCCGACCACTCGCCGGCGACCCGCCGGTGCTCGGAGCCCGCGGCCATCGCACGGAGCCGCTCGACCGTCCTCGCCCAGTCATCCCGTAGCTGAGAAAGAGCTATCCGCAGATCGGCCGGGTCATCCGAGCGCATCAGCAACCGAACCGGATACCGCCGGTCCAGCTCCGCCTCGACGTAGGACGTCACCTCCACGCCGTTGACCACCAAGTTGCCGACCAGCCCGTCGATCACGACGTCCCGCGCCACCACGCCGATCAGTCGGGCGCGGGTCAGGTCGCAGTCGCGAAACTCGGCGTCGGTCAGATCCTGATTCTCGAAACGCGCCATGCCGAGCATTGTGTACTGCGGGTACGGCATCCGGCCCAGGCCCGTGCGCGTCAGGCGACCGGGCCGCCCGCGTTGTGGATCAGGCGTTGGAGGACCTTGAGCGTCGTGACGTAGTCCGCGTCGTCGATGCCCTCGTGGAGGGCCGCACGGATCGCGGGGGCGTTGCGGGCGATGTCGACACGGGCCTGTTCGCCCGCCTCCGTGAGGTGCAGGCGGCCCTCGTCATCGCGGGTCAACCAGCCGCGCTCCACGAGCACCGCAGACTCCGCCGCCAGGTCGTCCTCGGGGCGAAGATACGAGGCCATCGCCACCCGCAGTTCCGGCACGGTCATCCCCGCGCCGTCGGGCGAGATGTCGTTCACCGACAGATTGCGCAGCAGCCAGAACTGCGGCTGGGTGTAGCCCTTCTCGGCCTGCCGAGCCCGGATGTACCCGATGACCGCCTCGTAGGCGAGCCCGGTCCAGTACCCCGCGGGCTGTCCGGCGAGTTCGGCATCGGACATCTGCTGAGTGGTCATGGAACGTCCTCCTGTGTACTTCGGCGCGATGCCCGCACACCGTGCAGGTCATGCGGCGACCGTAGGACTTCAAGTCAACTTGAAGTCAAGGACCCACGGCATGAGGCATCCGCAACCGCACGCCCTGACCCGGCGAAGCCCTCCCGGGACAGGGACGGCCATCGATCACGGCCCACCTCCGGAGCGGGTTCGCGACTTCGCCACCCGCCCCGGGGCCCGGCTGGTGCTCGAGGCCACCGCCTCGACCCACCCATCACCACACCGGCACCCGCCGCCGGCCGTGCCGCGCGTGCGCGAGCGCTACGACGTCGGGGGTGGACCGAATGCGCGGCGAGCCGCCCGCACATTCAGGGCGGCCATGGCGGCATTGGCACCACCACCGATCACAGCGCCGATACCGAACGGCGCCACTCGACCGAGAACGATGATTCCCTGCTTGGTCCCGTACTTCGTGACGAAGTTCCGCCCCAGGATCCTGTTGATCTGCCTCAAAGTCTCGACCGGCACCTTGGCGACAACCTGACGCCCCCAGTGTTGGCCCGTACGTTCCGCGACCTTGGCAATGGTGGCGGAGCCGGTCCCACCGAGCATGATGCCCATCACGATCGTTCGGCGGCGCTCGATCTCGTCGATGGGAACTTCGTGGACTTCGGCGATCGAGAGAGCGAAAAGGACACTCAATTCCAAAGACGAAAGCGTCTCACCCGCCGACAGTGCCAGGGCGACTCCCGTGCCGACGCCGGGCGCGGCCGCGGCTCCCCCGACTGCCGCACCCGTGCCCGTCAGCGCACTGACATACATCCGCTCCAGGCTGCGGATCATCTGTGCCGGTGTCGCCTCCGGGTTCCGCTGACGAGCCCGGGCTATGTTCTTGCGAACCAGTGGGCTCTGGGCCTGTATGGCCTTGTCCAAAAGGTCGAGCACTCGCTGCCCACGTCCGGCTTCGGCCGGGCCCGATTCGCCAAAGGCATCCGTCACCATGCCTTGAACCCCCTAGGTCGTCGCGTCCCCACGGAGTCTCGCACCCGACCGCCCGCACGGACCCAAGGTCCGAAAAATCAGCCCACGCAATCCCCCCGACACCCCAACTCCCCCGGCACACCAGCCTGTCGCTCCCGGTCCGACCGCCGTAGCGGCGGTCATGGCGCCGACGGTCGTCAATTGAAAGCATCCAGATACAAGGAGCAGTCCACCGCCCCCGGCGGCGTGTTCACCAGGGCCGTCGTGGGCCACGTCTTCGTGTCGGTGAGCGCCGTGGTGGTGCCCGTGTCGGGGCGCCAGCCGTGGCGTTCGGCGAAATGGCGGACGTTCTGCGCGCCGATGGCGTCCATCGCGACGGGGGTGGTCAATTTCGCCTCCGCCAATACCCCCGGGACCCTGCCGCAGGGGACCCGGTACGTGAGCTGTACGAGTGTCCCCCGCATGTTTGCCTTCACGTAATAACGCACATTCGTGGCCCCTGGCGGCAGCGTAAGGCCGGTCAACCGCAGGGACTTGCTCAGCGAAACATCGCCGCTCCCCGGGTCGGCACGCGAGTCGCGATCGTCGTCCGACCACGGATGCCACAGGAACAGGCGCAGCACCCCATAGCCCAGCAGGCCGAGAATCAGCATGCCCGCACAGAAAGCCCCCGCCAGGAACAGGGCGCGCCGGGCGCCCCTCCTCGCCGCGCCCGCCGACGTCATCCGGCCAATCCCGGGGCGACGTACATCGTCGTGCTGCCCACGATGTCGAAGTCGTGGGCCAAGCCCGTCTCGTTGAGTCGGGCCAGGTCGTTCTGCGGCACGCCCTTGATGTCGCTTCGGGGTACGCCCCCCTCGGGGTTGCCCCAGTTGTAGCGCTTGTAGATGTCGACTCGGATCGTGCCCTCCGGATGGCCGTTGACCATCTTGAAGTCGGTCCCGACGATCCGATACTGATAGCCGTTCATCGTGTAATAGAAATCCTGCAACTCGGGCGTGACCGGTCCGTTCTGCATGTCCCGGGCGACGCTGCCGCCCTGCCATCCGGTATCGAAATTACCACTCGGCCCTTTCGCCCGTATGGTGTCGTTGAGGATCTGCTGAAACCCGGGATCCGCCTTCACAAACTCCTGCGCGTCGAACTGGAGGTCCCGTCCGTTGCCTTCGAGCCAGTACTTCATGTAGGAGGCCGCACGCTCGTTGCCGAAGTACCCGTCCTGCGCCACGACCATGGCCATGGCCTTCAGTTCGGTCGCGCGGTCCTTGGCCGTGGGGTCGGTGACGTCGAATTCGCGCTTGGGGCCGGTGTCCTCCCGAGCGACCGGCGGCTTCGTGAAGTAGGGCGGGATGAGGTTGGAGCCCCCGAAGCTCGTCGTGTTGCGGTCCGGCGGGTGGTCCGCGATCTCCCGAATGCGCTTGGCGATACTCCGGGCCGATTCGTCGTGCTGCCGTTTCAGATCCTTTGCGGAATCGAGAATCGCGTCCAGGTCGTCCTCGGCCTGCGCCAGCGCCTTCTTTGCCTCCGCGTGCCGCGCGAGCAGGGCCTCCTGCTCCTTCCCGGACGTGGTCATCACCTCGAAAAGCCGCAGATCGACGTCCGGATTCCCCTCCATCTGCTTCACCCGGGCCCGGGCCGCCACCGCCTGGGCCTCCAGTTCCGTACGCGAGCGCTGATACTCGGCGAGCAGGAACGACCATTCGCCGATGGTGCGTTCGACGCCGGACAGGGCGTCGTGCATGATCCACACCTCGGGATAGATGTGCTGCACGGCATCGTGGCAACTGCCGCCGGCCAGCCCGCTCCAGGCCCCGGGATCGCGCAGCGTCTTCTCCATCTCGGTGCGTACATTGCCCACCTGCCCCGAGGCCTGCCGCACCTTCTCGGCCAGCAGCGCGAGCGCCGGCAACAACCCGGGTGCCGGATCGAAGCGCAGCCCCGGGAACTCCTTCTCGGCCGAGCTCACGCGAACGCCTCCCCGATCCGGCTCGGCGAAGGCGCGGTCGTGGCCCCGGTGGGTGCGGACGAGCCGTTCGGAGCCAACGCGGATCGCAGCGTGCTCATGGAGGTGGCCGTCTGCTCATCGGTCACGGCGTAGGCCTGCTTGGACAGATCGACGGCGGCGCGGAATTCTCCGATCCGGTCCTGGAAATCCTTGACCCGCCTCGACCACTTGTCCTTGAAATGATCACAGGCGGTGTCGAGATCTTTGTGCCCGGTGCGAATCGGGCCGGTCTCGTGGAGCGCGTCGAGCGCCCATTTCGTCGCTTGGACCGAGCCGTCGAATCCGGATATCAGTGCATCCAGCCACGCAAAGTCGACAGAGAACTTTTCCGCCATCGCAATCCCCCCGGTTCGCAGCGTGGCAGAAACTATATCCCGTCCGTTGTAGAGGGCAATGAAAAACTCCGGAATCGGCCATGATCAAAAAGGAAGAAGCGCGCCCCTCGACCAGGAGGGGCGCGCTTCGACGCCGGAGTGATCGCCGGCCGAACCCACCGGGACGCCGGCCGCGGAGACCGACGTCAGAAGACGAAGACGCCCCGGGCGACCTTGCCCGCCTCGGCGTCCTCCACCGCCTGGTGGAAGTCGTCCAACGCGTAGGTCTGGGTGACCAGTTCGTCGAGCTTGAGGGCGCCGGTCCGGTACAGGTCGGCGTAGCGGGCGATGTCGTACTGCGGGCGCGAGGAGCCGTAGCGGCAGCCCATGATCGACTTGTCCAGGAACATCGAGGACACGTGGAACGACGCCTCGGCGTCCGACGGCGCGACGCCGAGGATGATCGCCTGGCCGGCCCGGCCGAGCATGTCGATCGCGTTGCGGATCACCGCGACGTGCCCGACGCATTCGAACGCGTGGTCCACGCCGCCCGGGACGAGTCCCTGTACCGCCTTGACCGAGTCCTCCACCGCACGCGCGTCGACGAAGTCGGTCGCGCCGAACTCGCGCGCCACCGCCTCCTTCGCCGGGTTCGCGTCGACGGCCACGATCCGGACCGCGCCCGCGAGCTTCGCGCCCTGGATCACGTTCAGCCCGATGCCGCCGGTGCCGATCACCGCGACCGTGTCGCCGGGCTGTACCTTCGCCCGGTTGAGCACCGCCCCCACACCCGTCAGCACCCCGCAGCCGATCAGCGCGGCGGAGGCCAACGGGATGTCCTTGGGGATCTTCACCGCCTGGACGCCCTTGACCACGATCTGCTCGGCGAACACCGACAGGCCCGCGAAGTTGTGGACCGGCTCGCCGCCACGCGTGAACGGCTGGTTGAGCCGGCCGAAGCTCTTGGCACACATCGTCGGCCGGCCCCGGTCGCACTCGCGGCAGGCGCCGCACGAGGCCAGCGTGGACAGCGCGACGTGGTCGCCGGGCTTGACGTGGGACACCAACTCGCCCACGGCCTCCACGACTCCCGCGCCCTCGTGCCCGAGCACGACCGGGGGCGGGAAGGGGATGGTGCCGTTGATCACCGAGATGTCGCTGTGGCACAGACCGGCCGCGCCGATCTTGACCAAGACCTCGTCGGCCCCGGGTGCGCGCACCTCCAGGTCGTCGACGATCGAGGCTTCCTTGCCGTCGAAAAGAACGCCCTTCACCGGTTCCTCCTCCATCGGAAATGGGCTGACGAGCCGGGGCGCTCGACGGCTGACCGACCCGACCGTCTCCGGAACCGAATTCCGAGCGCGCACGCGTACCCGCGCGCACTCTAGCCCGGAACTGATGAGCAGTCAGCCGGTTGTGACAGTCCTCTCGTATCACCCCGACACCGCCTCTGATCAGCCCGTAATCACACACGTGTCACCTCTACGCGCGGTTCACCGCCGGTGCCGCGGCGGCGACTTCACGGCACGCGCGGCACGCCGGCGGCATCGAGAATCCGATGCATCACCGCGACCGGAAGCGCGGGATTGGCCGCCGCGCAGGGCCCGAGCTCCGGATCGTCCAACAACGCGAGCAACCGCTCACCCGCCAACGCCGGGTGCCGTGCGAGGGCCGTCCGCACACACCGCTCCGGATCGGCGAGCAACCGGACGACCACCTCGATCGGCGCATCCGGATCCCGAAGCACCAACTCCCGCATCCCGGGATCCGGATCGTCGGCGAACCGGGCAAGGCCACGCGTCGGGAACCCCGGCCGCCAGGTCAGCCGCCCCCGATCCCGCCCCCGATAGTCCCGATACGCCCGCAACAGCAACTCCGGCGTAACCCCCGCCTGGTGACGACAGGTCAGCACCCGCACCCCGAGGTCGGGGTCGCGCACCAGGCGGTCCCGCGCCTCCCCCGAAAGCCCGCCCGAACACGCCGCGATCCGCCGCACCCCCGGATGCGCCGACCGCGCCCACGTTTCGGGCGTGCCGGCCGCCGGACACGCGTCGTAGCGCATCGCGTCGTCCAGATCCTCCAACTCCGGCACCCGATAATCGATCCCCGCCCGCTGACCCTCCGTCAACTCCGGTCTCATCGACACCCGGTATCGCACGGCCGGATCGGGATCACGCCCCAGCACCGCCACCAGATCGACCGGCAGATGTGGATTCCCGGCGGCGTAGTACCGATAGTGCGCCGGCGCATCACCCCACACGATCCGCTCGGCATCAACACGCGCGAGCAGCCGGCACGAAATCGCCGACTCGCTGCCGCGGTTGACCGGTGCCCAGTCGATGCCGGTGAGGCGGCGGCGCACGTCGGCCTCCACCCTCGCGGCCCGCTCACGCACCTCCCGCACAGGATCGTGGATCAGCGCCCGCCGCTCGTCAGGCGGCAGCACTTCCCACCACCCGCACGCCATCGACCGCAGTTCCGGCTCCGGCCGCCTCACGAACGATCGAAAGATGTGGGACGGCGTGTCACGAGCGGCCAGGAACTCCTGAAGCATCTCGTCCTGGGTCAACATGCGATCACCGGCATCACTCCGCGACGACATCACCCACGTGAGAAACCGCGCATACCCCTCGTCCGGCAGCGGACGAGGATCCCCATCGGGATGCCGACCACCCCTCAGCGTCCGCGCCACCACGCGCCAATCCGGGTCGGTGAGCAGACGCGCCCGCTGCACGGGATCCACATGCGGATTGCTCCCCAACGCCACCCGCACCCGGCGATCGGAATGCCCGACCATCACCTCGATCACGTCCTGCGGCAAGTGCTCGACCTCGGCCAACGCCGCTGAAGCTCCCGGCCACTCGTACGCAGCCACCGCCCGCAGCACCACCTCACGGGGCACCGCAGGATTCCGCAGCACACCGGCAACCAGCCCATCGACCACAACCGCCCCCGTCCCCTAGTACCTCAGCCGGCGTGCGGCGTGAGCACGACCCCCAACGCGTCCCCGTCCAGGGTGACGCGCACCGACGCGTCGAGCGCCGCCGCCAATCGAGCAGCCAAGCCCGGCGTGGGCACCGTGCCGCCCGGTTCGAGCCGCATGATCTGCCTCCGCGTCAGCTCCCGCTCGGCGGGCCAACTCCCCTTGCGAAACGCCCAACGCCGTCCGCCGCTCGTAGACCGCCTGCCCGAAGTCGAAGGCGATCCGGATCCCCATCCGCACAGCCGCGACCTCGGGCGGCTCGGCATCGCCGGTCGCGCGGCGCCGCTCCCGAGCAAGCTGCCATCGCGCGTGGTCCATGCGGACTCTCCCGTCGTGGTGCCGCGATCAACCCCCGTGTGCGGATCAACGCTCGCCCCACCGACCGCACGTGCCAACTCCGCCTCGCAGCCCGGGGCTCACGCCCCAGCGCTGATCGTATCCGCGAAGTGGCCTTTGCCAGCGCGGCGTTGAGCCGAGACGACCGCCGCGACCAAAAAGCTTGCCGGCGAGCGGCGCCGGGTAACGCGTGTCCAGCAGTTGCCGACTACCGAGAGCTTTGTGGCGCCGCACCGCACCGGTGACACGGCGCCGCGAGGGCACGGCGGTGTGGGAGTTGCCAAAGTGACAGCTGTGTCGCGCGCATCGCGGCGCGGACGAATCGTGATCTGTCGCGTGAAATCGGCGCCCCGAGGGTGTTGACGGGCCGTCCGACACTGATCACCCTGAGTGTGGCGGTCGTTCGCGAGGGGACGACGAGGCGCCCGGGTCGTGCCCCGGGTTTCCTCGACGAAGTGGGACCGCCGCCGTTCCGGGCCTCGTCGCGGTGCCCGGAACGCACGCGGGCCCCGGGACAGGCCGATCCTGTCCGGGGCCCGCGCGCCGTGCGATCTACGTGTGTTCGGGACGTGGCCGGTCCGCTACTTGATCGCCACCGGGTTCACCGGCGTCCCCACGCCCCCCACGAAGGGCTCCGGCGACGCCTCCAGGAAGAACTCGTACACGCCATCCGCCGCGCAGTCCTCGGACAGCTCCTCCAGGTTCCAGTTCTGGCCCTGGAGCATGCCCATCTCCACCAGGTGCAGCGCGTGCACCGCCATGAAGCAGTCCTCGATCTCCGGCGGGAACACCTCGAACGTCACGGTGTCGTTCGCCACCGCCGCCACATCGCGCGCGTGGAACCACTCGGGCGTGCGCACCGACAGGCCGGGGCCGTAGAAGTACATGTCCTTCTCGCCCGCGAAGTACTGCCGGATCTGCCCGGTGCGCACCAGCACGATGTCGCCCGCGCGCACCTTCACGCCGCCGAACTCCTCGGCCGCCTCCAGGTCCGCCGGCGTCACCGCGTACTCCGGCGCCAGCATGTCCACACCCTTGGCCCGCGCCACGTCCAACAGCACCCCGCGCGAGACCAGGGTCTTCACGTTGTGGATGCCCAGCCTGCGCGCGCCCTCCTCGGCGGTGACCATCTCCTTCGCCGAGTGGCCGTTGTACAGCCGGTCGTCGTACGTCGCGTGGGTCAGCCCGTCCCAGTGCGTGCCCGCCTGGATGCCCATCGTCACCGCGTCGTCGCTGGTGGCCACCGTCCCGGGGCCGAAGACCTCGTGGTTGACCAGGAACGTGGTGCGCTTGGGGTTGTCCCGGCCCGGGATCATCCCGTTCTGGATGCCGTCCTCGCGCAGCTCGACGGCCAGCGAGAAGCGCTTGCCGGTGCGGACACAGCCGGCCGCCGCCCGGACCACGTCGTCCGTGATCAGGTTGATCGTCCCGATCTCGTCCTCCCGGCCCCAGCGGCCCCAGTTGTTCACGCGTGCGGCCAGTTCGTGGAACTCGGGGGGCAGCGACATGGGGGCCTCCTCCAGGCGGTGGTGACACGTGCCGACGGGCACGAATACCGACGGGCACATTCTCGAACGAATCCGGGAAGCGTGCGCCGTGCTGTGTGCTGCGGCACTCTACCCAGGAAAACTAACGGATCGTCAGATAATGTCGAGAGGGCGTTCTCACAGGCCGCGCACCTTGCGTACGCAAGGCCGCGAGGCTGTTGTACGCCCGCGCCCGGCGGGACCGGCGGCCCCGGCCGCACCGACCGAACCGGACGCGCCACGACCGACCCGACCTGGGCCTCGGCCCTCGATTCCCGGGGCCTACTGGCGAGGCCACCGACAAGGAGCGGACAACACATGGGTGACTTCCTCACGGGCAAGGTAATCGCGGTCACCGGCGCCGGCCGGGGCATCGGCCGGGCCGTGGCGCTCGCCGCCGCCGCGCACGGCGCCAAGGTCGTCGTGAACGACTACGGCGTCGCCATGGACGGCAGCGCGCCGACCAGCGAGGTCGCCGACGCCGTGGTGAAGGAGATCGAGGCGCTGGGCGGCGAGGCCGTCGCGGTCGCCGACTCCGTGGCCACGATGGAGGGCGGCGCGCGCATCGTGCAGGCCGGCGTCGAGAAGTGGGGCCGCATCGACGGCGTCGTCACCGTCGCGGGCAACCTGCGCGAGCGCATGCTCTTCAACATGACCGAGGACGAGTGGGACAGCGTCATCGCCACCCACCTCAAGGGCACCTTCACCGTCGTCCAGGCCGCCTCCAAGGTGATGAAGACCCAGGGCTTCGGCTCGATCGTCGGCTTCACCTCCGGGGTGTACGCGCTCGGCTCGGTCGCCCAGGCGAACTACGCCGCGGCCAAGGGCGGCATCGTCTCCTTCGTGCGCTCCGCCGCGCTGGGCCTGAACAAGTACGGCGTCAACGCGAACTGCGTCGCGCCGGTGGCCCGCACCCGGATGTCCGAGGGTGTCCCGCAGACGCTCAAGGAGATCGGCGACCCCGAGGACGTCGCGGAGCTGGTGGTCTTCCTGCTCTCCGACCACGCCAAGAACATCACCGGCCAGGTGTACACGACCGCCGGACCCAAGATCGCGCTGTGGGACCAGCCGCACGAGATCAAGACGATGTACGCGGCCGACCGCTGGACGGCCGAGGAGATCGCCGAGAAGCTGCCGACCCAGATCGGCCAGGATCCGATGCCGGTGCTCGCCCAGCTCAAGGAGTACGCGGCCGCCGCGGCGAAGAAGAAGGCCGCCGAAGCCGCGGCCGCCGCCGGCAACTGACGCGACCCCGACAGGCGACGCGCGCGGGGTCGGTGCGCACCGACCCGGTCCCCCGACCCCGCGCGCGCGGCCGTCGTCCCGTTCCGACGACGACGCGGCGACGAGATTGGACTGGCTGTGGATTTCCGGTACAGCGCCGAAGACGAGGAGTTCCGGGCCGAGGTCCGCGCGTGGCTCCGGGAGAACCTTTCCGGGGAGTTCGCCGCGGCGGTCGGTACCGGCGGTCCCGGCAGCGAACACGAGCACTTCGAGATCCGCCGGGCGTGGGAACTGCGCCTGGGCGAGGGCGGCTGGATCGGCCTGGCCTGGCCCCGGGAGTACGGGGGCCGCGAGGCGTCGCTGATGCAGCAGGTGATCTTCGGCGAGGAGTACGCCCGCGCCCAGGCGCCCGGCCGGGTCAACCACATGGGCGAGAACCTGCTCGGCCCGACCGTACTCGCGTTCGGCACCGACGAGCAGAAGGCCCGCTTCCTGCCCGCCATCGCCCGCGGCGAGGAGCTGTGGTGCCAGGGCTACTCCGAGCCGGGCGCCGGCTCCGACCTGTCCAACCTGCGCACCTCCGCCGCGATCGACCCCGAGTCGGGCGACTGGCTGATCACCGGCCAGAAGGTGTGGACCTCGCTCGCCCACGAGGCGAACTGGTGCTTCGTGCTCGCCCGCACCGATCCCGGCTCACAGCGGCACAGGGGCATCACCTTCCTGCTCGCGCCGATGGACCAGCCGGGCATCGAGATCCGCCCGATCGTGCAGCTCACCGGCACCAGCGAGTTCAACGAGGTGTTCTTCGACAAGGCCCACGCGCGCGCCGAGCACGTGGTGGGCGAGGTGGGCGCGGGCTGGAGCGTGGCGATGGGCCTGCTCGCGTTCGAGCGCGGGGTGTCCACGCTGGCCCAGCAGATCGGCTTCGAGATCGAGTTGGACAAGGTGGTCGCCGAGGCGAAGTCCAACGGCGCCATCGCGGACCCAATCCTGCGCGACCGGCTGCTGCAGAGCTGGATCGACCTGAAGGTGCTGCGCTGCAACGCGCTGCGCACGCTCGGCTCGCCCGATCCCGGCGCCGCCTCGGTGGCCAAGCTGGTGTGGGCGGGATGGCACCAACGCCTCGGCACGCTGGCGATGGACGTGGCCGGCGTCGAGTCCACTCTGGCCGCCGCGGCACCGTACGAACTGTCCGAGGCGCAGCGCCTGTTCCTGTTCACCAAGTCCGACACCATCTACGGCGGGTCGAACGAGGTGCAGCGCAACATCATCGCCGAGCGCGTCCTCGGCATGCCCCGTGAACCGCGAGGAGACGCCAAGTGAGCCCCACCGCCGCCCCCACCTACGTCGAGGGCCACGGCCTGCTGACCGGCAAGACGGTCCTGATCACCGCCGCGGCCGGCACCGGGATCGGCTTCGCCGCCGCCAAGCGCGCCGCCGAGGAGGGCGCCGTGATCGCGATCAGCGACAAGCACGAGCGCCGCCTGGGCGAGGCCGCCGACGAACTCGCCAAGCTGATCGGGTCGCGGCCGTTGGCCGTGCCGTGCGACGTCACCGTCGAGGACGACGTGCGGAACCTGATCGACACGGCCGCGCGCGAACTCGGCGGCATCGACGTGCTGATCAACAACGCCGGGCTCGGCGGCGAGGCCAACGTCGTCGACATGACCGACGCGCAGTGGGACCTGGTGATGAACGTGACCCTCAACGGCACGTTCCGCTGCACCCGGGCGGCGCTGCGGCACATGCGGCCGCGCGGGAAGGGCGTGATCGTCAACAACGCCTCGGTGCTGGGTTGGCGGGCGCAGAAGGGCCAGGCGCACTATGCGGCGGCCAAGGCCGGCGTGATGGCGCTGACCCGCTGCTCGGCGGTGGAGGCGGCGGAGTTCGGGGTACGGGTCAACGCGGTCGCGCCGAGCATCGCGATGCACGCGTTCCTGGCGAAGGCGTCGTCGGAGGAACTGCTCGACGAGCTGTCCTCGCGCGAGGCGTTCGGCCGCGCCGCCGAGCCGTGGGAGGTGGCGAACGTGATGGTCTTCCTCGCCTCCGACTACTCGTCGTACATGACCGGCGAGGTGGTCTCGGTCAGCTCACAGCGGGCATAGGTCGTCGCCACGGCGGGCGGGATCACCGCGCGCCGCCACTTCTTGACGCAGCGTCAGTTCCGGCACCGCAGCCACGGTGCCCGGCGGCGTACCGCTGACGCTGCGTCAACACCCGGTCCTGGGACGGGGTATCAACCCGCGCAGCGACCCGACCGGGCGTCGGCGCGCGCCCGCCCAGTCGGGCCCGCGGCTGCCGCGGGCGAGGAAATCGAGGATGTCGGGCAGGAGTTCGGCGACCCGGTAGGGCGGCCCGTCGGCGTCGGTCTCGTCCGGGTCGGGGCCGGTCGCGTCGTCGGGTTCGAACGCCGACCACTCGGCCTCGCACCACGGGTGCTCCCGACCGCATTGCGGGCAAGCATTTCCGCTCATGTCCACCCACGATAGGTGGTCGATCGCGGACGCGCCGTAACTTTTCCGGACTTGTCCAGAACCGGTTCGTCGGCCCTGGCGTGATCATGCCCGCCCCGGCGCCCCCGCACGCCCCGGCGCGTACGCGGGCGCCGAACCGCAGGCCGCCCCGAACCCGACGAGACGGGGCCCACACATCATTTGCCGACCGCCACTCGAAATGAACCCAGGCCGGTGTTACCTTGATCTGACTATCCGTCAGGTTCTGTGCCGGCTGCCTCACCTGCACGTACACAGGTGAGGCTGCCGGCATGGGCGCGCCCCGAAAGGCGACCCGTGGACTTCGACTTCTCCCCCGACCAGACCGCGTTCAGCGAGACGGTCGAGCGGTTTCTCGACGCCAATCCCGACCCCGAAGTGTTCGATGTCACCCGGGAGAACATGGCCCAGGTCGTCGACACCCCCGCACGCCGCGCCTACATGCGCAAGATGGCCGACCAAGGCTGGCTCGGCATCACCTGGCCCGAGGAGTGGGGCGGCCAGGACGGCGACGGGGTCTACGAATACCTGCTCAACGAAGCCCTCGCCGGGCGCGGTGGACCGCAGATCGGCAAGGGCGTCGGCATCATCGGCAAGACCCTGCTCGCGCACGGCAGCGACAAGCTCAAGGCCGAGTTCCTGCCCAAGATCCTGAACAACGAGGTCGAGTTCGCGGTCGGCTACAGCGAGCCCGAGGCCGGCTCCGACGCCGCCTCGATGAAGCTGCGCGCGGTCCGCGACGGCGCGGGCTGGCGCCTCAACGGCCAGAAGACCTGGACCACTTCCGCGCACTTCGCCGAGTGGTACTGGGTCGGCGCGCGCACCGACCCCGACGCGCCCAAGCACCACGGCATCACGCTGTTCCTGGTGCCGATGGACCACCCGGGCATCACCGTCCGGGCGATCTGGACGATGGGCGACGAGCGCACCAACGATGTCTTCTTCGACGACGTCTGGGTCTCCGACGAGTACGTGGTCGGCGAGCTGAACAAGGGCTTCCAGTACATCTCCCAGGCGCTCGACCTCGAACGCTTCACGATGTTCTCGTTCGCCCCGATCCAGCAGCGGCTGAACGTACTGACCGAGTACGTCAAGGAGGCCACGCGCGACGACGAACCGCTGCGCGAGGACCCGATCGTGCGCAAGCAGTTGGCCACGCTCGTCACCGAGGCCGCCGTGGCGCGCCTGCTCGGGCTGCGCGTGGTGGCCGCCGCGGCAGGTGGCGGAAAACCGCCCACGGTCGAGGCGTCGGGCTACAAGCTCTACGCCACCGAGCTGTCCAAGCGGCTCGCGAACGCGTCGATGGACATCGCCTCGCCGGGCACCCAGCTGCGGGTGGGCACGGAGGACGCGCCGATGACCGGTCGCGCCGACTCGACCTACCGCTACACCGTGCTCGACACGATCGGCGGCGGCACCTCCGAGGTGCAGAAGAACATCATCGCCCGGCGCGGTCTCGGCCTTCCCAAGAACTTCTGACGGGGTCGAGGTCATGTCCGGAGAGTTCCTGCAAGGCGTCACCGTATTGGACCTGGCGAGCGTGGGCCCCGCCGCCCGTGCCTCGCGCTGGCTGGCGGACTACGGCGCCGACGTGATCAAGGTCGGCCCGGTCCCGGCCCGGAGCGGCGTGCAGATCGCGCCGCCCTACTACTCGTACAGCGCACACCGGCGCATGCGGCGCGTGCTGCTCGACATGAAGGCGCCCGAGGGCCGCGAGGCGTTCCTGACCCTGGTCGAGGGCGCCGACGTGGTGATCGAGAGCTTCCGCCCCGGCGTGGTGGACCGCCTGGGCATCGGCCCGGACGCGGCCTCGGCCCGCAACCCCTCGATCGTCTACTGCTCCACCTCCGGCTTCGGCCAGGACGGCCCGTACGCCCAGCAGGCCGGCCACGACCTGAACTACCTGGGCGTGGGCGGCTTCCTGCACGTGTCCGGGCCGGGCGCCGACGGCGGACCGCCGATCCCGGGCGCGACCGTGGCGGACAGCGCGGGCGGCGGGATGCACGCGGTGATCGCGATTTTGGGCGCGCTGTTCCGCCGGCAGCGCACCGGCGACGGCGCCCGCCTGGACGTCTCGGTGGCCGACGGCATGCTTGCGCTGATGGCGCTGGGCGTGGACGAGTACCTGGCCACCGGCGTCGAACCGGAGCCGCGGCACGGCATTCTGACGGGCCGTTACGCGTGCTACGACACCTACCGCGCGCGGGACGGCAAGTGGCTGGCGGTGGCGGCGATCGAGGGCCGCTTCTGGGCCAACCTGTGCCGGCTGACCGGGCTGGACAAGTGGGCGTCGCGCCAGCTCGACGACGACGCGCAGGACGCCATCCGGGCGGACCTTTCGACGGTGTTCGCCGGCCGCGACCGGGACGACTGGGTGGCCGAGCTGGCCCCCGCCGACACCTGCGTGTCGGCCGTGTCGTCCGTACCGGAACTGCTGGCCGACCCGCAGTATCTGGCCCGCGGCGCGTTCACCACCGCAACCCACCCCGCCCAGGGCGAGTTCCGCCAGGTGGGCCCGGTACTGGCCGGTCAGCAGGCGCCGACCGAACCGTACCCGGTCCGCGAATCCGGGATCACCGACACCGACGAGCTGCTCGCCTCGGCCGGGTACTCCCCCGACCGGGTGGCCGAGCTTCGTGCTTCAGGAGTGGTCGCATGACGGCACAGGACACCGCGCTGCCCGAGGACGTGGCGGCGCTGATCGGCAAGGTCCAGTACGAGAAGCGGGCTGACTTCCCCGCCGAACGCGGCTACATCTGGACCTCGTGCGCGTCGGTGCAGAACGGCAATCCGCTGTTCTGGGACGACGCGGTCGCGGCGGAGCTGACGGGTGGCCACATCGCCCCGCTCAGCCTGCTGTCCGCGTGGGCCCGGCCGCACTACTGGGCACCCGGCGCGGAGGGTGAGCAACTGTCCCTCCAGGTGCACTTCGACCTCAAGATCCGCTTCGAACTGCCCGAGGCGATCATGACCGACAACACCAACGTGTTCTACGAACCGGTACGCCTCGGCGACATCGTGACGTCGCGTCAGGTGCTTCGGTCGGTCAGCCCGGAAAAGCGCACCAAGCTCGGGATCGGCCGCTTCTGGGTGATCGACGTCGAGTACCACAACCAGGACGGCGCCCTGCTCGGCACCGAGTCCTACACCGGTTACGGCTACCGTCGGGAGGCCGGCGCATGAGTGACCTGATCCTGGATCGACTGGCCAAGGGCGACGCGCTGCCGACCTTCGGCGTGGACGTCACCGCGACCACGGTCATCCTGGGCGCACTGGCCAGCCGCGACTGGCGGCCGATGCACCACGACCACAAGTTCGCGGTCGAGCGCCAGGGTGTACAGGACATCTTCCTGAACACCCCGAACCAGGCCGCCTGGTTCGAGCGCTACCTCAACGACTGGACCGGCCCGAAAGGCCGAATCGGCCGGATGGTGTTCCGGATGACCAAGCCGGTCTTCCCGGGCGACCACATGCTGCTCACCGGCACGGTGGACGACGTCTCGGTGGACGAGACCGGCTGCGGCTGGGTCCGGGCCGAGATCTCGCTGACCGTCGACGGCGCGGTCCGCACCACGGCCACCGCGCGAATCGCGTTGCCCACCACCCCCGACGACAACCCGTGGGACCGGCGCGGCGAGCGCTGGAAGCCCTAGAGGAGACGCGCGATGGACCTCGATTTCACCCAGGAACAGGACATCCTCCGGGAGACCGTGCGCGGCCTGACGGCCCGGCACGCCGACCTCACCGTCGTTCGCGAGCTGGAGAACGACCCGGTCGGGTACCCCAAGGACTTCTGGAAGAAGCTCGGCGAGTCCGGCCTGACCGGTCTGACGCTGCCCGAGAAGTGGGGCGGGTCGGAGATGACCACGCTCGACGCGACCGTGGTCTACGAGGAGTTCGGCCGCTCCCTCGCGCCGACTCCGCACTTCGTCAGTTCGGTGCTGGTCGGCGGTGTGCTGGCCGCGGCCGGGTCCGACGAACAGCGCGAGAAGTACCTGCCGGGCATCGCGGCGGGCACGACCATCGCGAGCGTGGCGTGGCTGGAGCCGGACCGCGGCTTCGGCGGCAAGGGCGTCGCGCTGGCGGCCCGCGCGGACGGCGAGGGCTACCTGCTGTCCGGCACGAAGCGGCACGTCGCCTACGCGGCGGCGGCCGACGTCCTGCTCGTGCTCGCCCGCACCGGCACCGCGGGCACCCCGGGCGATCCCGCCCAGGGTGTGTCGCTGTTCCTGGTCGACCCGAAGGCGGCCGGGGTCACCACGACCCAGCAGCAGACGATCGCCTCGGACACCCAGTACCGGGTGGAACTGGCGGATGTGCGCGGCGAGTTGGTCGGCACGGCCGGGGCCGGTTGGCCGGTCTGGTCGGACGTCCTGCACGACGGCCTGATCCTGCTCGCGGCTCAGGCGGTCGGCGGCGCCAAGCGCGCTCTCGAGATCACCGTCGAATACGCCAAGCACCGCAAGCAGTTCGACAAGCCGCTCGGCGCCTTCCAGGCGATCGCCCACAACCTGGCCGACGCCTCGACCGCCGTCGACGGCGCCGAGACCCTGGTCTGGGAGGCCGCCTGGTCCCGCGACAAGGGCCGCGACACCGCCCGCCTGGCCCCGATGGCCAAGCTCTTCGCCGCCCGCACCTACCGCGAGGTCACGGACCTGGCGGTACACGTCCACGGCGGGATGGGCTTCACCCTGGAATGCGACGTGCAGTTGTACTTCCGGCGCGCCAAGTCCCTGCAACTCAACTGGTGGGACGACCGCTACCTGGAGGACCTGATCGCGGCGGACGTGCTCGACAAGGGCTGAGGCCACTGCCCGGCGGCACGGCACGCCACGTCATCCGGCCGAAGGCGGCACCCGCGACACAGCGGGTGCCGCCTTCGGTCGTCCGCGGGCCGCCCCAGCGCGCCTTACAGGCCGGTGGGGGGCTTCAGGTCGATGGGCTTGTCGAGTTCGGTGATGTCGGTGGTCAGGTGGGTGATCGGGGTGCGCTGCGTCCACCGGCGCAGATATCCGTGGTCGCCGGGCGTGAAGTAGGCGATCAGCGTGCCCTTCTGCACACCGAAGCAGCGCACGCCGTCGATCTCGATGGGCTCCACGATGGTCAACGCCTCCGGGTGGGCGGCCTGTTCATAGAGCACCTGGGCGTAGGTCGGTATCCCGTCGACGTCCCCGCTCGACATCGACGGGTGCTCCGGGTCGACGGCATACCGCTCCCACGGGCCGCGGCCGTCACGGCTGAACAGGTCCTTACCGATCACGATCTCCTCGATCGCGAAGTCGCCCTCCCGAACACTGGTGCGGCTGCCCTTGCCCGCGACCATCCGCAGATCCATCACGGTCGGCGAACTGTTGTCGCTCTCGGCGGTCTTGACCATGTGCAGCGACGAGGCCGAGCGCACCCGCTCGATCCCGGTACGCACGATCCGAGCCACCTCTTCGGGCGGCGTGGTCTGCGCCGCGGCGGGAACGGCCTCGGCGGCCACACTCGGAGCAGCCGAGACCCGAGCCGAGGAGGCACGCTCGGCGGTACATCCGGCCAGGACCAACGCAACGGCACCCACAACAGGCACCATGAACAGGCGCAACGATTCCTCCAGGAAGCGAACACGCGACGAATCCGCGCACGTTGAGCCTACGACCCACGAATTCCCGCTCCCCCCGGGCCCGGTACCGAACGGCTCCGGTCCGTCCGAGATCGTGGCTCGTCCACCCGTGAGGTGCCGAAGACGCACCAATGCGATTCGGCATGCCCAAGGACGGGCTTCACGGGACGAGTTCACGTCGATGGTGACGCTCGGCGGCAGAAAGCTCGACGTCGCCGTGCGCGATCCGCCCAAGACCCGGTGTCGGCTCGTCGAGGAGGCGGATGCCGCCGTCGATCAACCCGCCACGCGGGCGGTGGCCAGGTCCGCGAGGATGCCGTCGACCGTCCGGTCCGGGGTCAGGTCGGAGGTGTCCAGCCACAGCCCGAGGCGTGGGGTGTCCCGGCGCAGGGCCCCGTCCAGGGCGTCCACCGTCCAGGGGCCGCCGTAGCCGGTCTTGGTACGGCCGGCCTCCCGACCCGTCACCGCTTCGGGGGTCGGGGCGAGGACGACGACGTACAGGGGCCGTGTGGCCACGGCGTCCACGAACGCGGCGAGGTGTTCGCCGAGCACCACGTCCTGGACGACGACGGTCCACCCCGCCCGGGCATACATGTCCGCGACCGCCGCGGATGCCGCGTGGCGCAGCCGCAGTTGCTCCGTCGCCTCGACGGACGGCCGAGGGGTGACCTCCTCCCGGCCGGACACGATCATCCGCCGGAACGTGTCGCCGCGCAGGTGTACGGAACACGGCAGCCGCTCGGCCAACAACTGGGCGACGGTGGACTTCCCGGCCGCCATGACGCCCGTGACGAGCACGATCGCCGAATCGAGCTCCCGCACCGCGAACCCCCTCGTAGTGAGCCTTCAAACCGAACGCGGAACCCCGAACCCGGAAACCCGCGAGCCCGAATCCACATCGGAATCCGAAACCTGCCCAAGGCCCGGCCGGCCGATACCGATCCCGCAACTCCCCACCTCACCCGGGGAGTTCGAAGCCTCAACCGCCCACGGCGTCCTCGGCGAACTCCCCTGGGCGGTCCAACCGCCAGACCACGTCGATCCCGGTGCCGGAGGGAGCCACCGGCGGCGTCCCCGGTTCGCGCCGGATCTCGGTGAAGCCCAACCGACGCGGTATCGCCTCGCTGGCGGTGTTGGCCACGTCGTGCGTGATCTCCACATACTCCGACTCCGGCAACCTGAACGTCTCTTCGACCAGTGCCGCGGTCGCCCTGGTCGCGATGCCCTTGCCGGTCGCGGCGGGGTGCAGCCAGTAGCCCAGGCGACGGCCCTGCGGTTCGGGTGCACGGTAGGTCTGGCACATGCCCACGGGAGTGCCGTCCCGGACGATGGCGTAGTTGTACACGTCACCGTTGGCCCAGCCCGTCTCGAACCGCTCGAGCAGCTTGCGGGTGTACTCCTCGCTGTGCCGAGTCACCCAGTGCTCCCAAGGGCGAAGGTGGTCCACGGACTCATCGATCAACGTGAACGCCGCAGCGAAGTCGTCCCGCGCCCGCCAACGCCGCAGGACGAAGTCTCCACATTCGATGATCTGCCTCGGTTGCGCCATGACCGCCATGATCGTTTGCACACCGCCGCTCCGCAACGGGGCTACATCGGCCACCCGTCCCCAAGGACCGACACCCGCAAGCCGCGCGGAGACCCGCGCTCCGGGCGGGGCGCACGGGGGCACAGGAACGCGAAAGCACAGGAGCACCGTGCCACGAACCACCCGCCGCCGGCCCTCCGATCACCACCACCTCATCGGACCTGATACCGCAGCAGCGCAACCCCGTTCCCGAAGGCCCGGTTCTCCACCAGTCGCAGGTTCGTCTTGTCGTCCGTCGGCCGGAACATCGGCTTGCCGCGGCCGATCAGCACCGGGTAGACGTACACCACGTACTCGTCGATCAGGCCCAGCCGCTGGAACGTAGCCGCCAGGTCCGCACCGCCCACCACCATGTCGCCGCCCGGCTCCGCCTTGAGCGCCATGATCTCCTCGGGCACCACTTCCCGCTTGATCGTGGTGTTCCAGTCGGTGCGCTCCCACGTACGCGAGAACACGATCTTCGGCATGTCCCGCCAGATCGCGGCGAACTCGACCATCGGCCCGGTGTTCTCCGGATCGGCGTCCGCCGTCGGCCAGAAGTCGGCCATCAACTCGTGCACGACCCGCCCCTGAAGAAAGGCGCTCATCGTCCGCAGCCGCTCGTTGATGTGTGCGTGCAGCTCGTCGTCGACCAGGTGCCAATCGATCTCCCGATTCGGCCCCTCCATGAAGCCGTCGAGTGACATCGACGACCAATACACGATCTTCCGCATCGCACACCTCACCGAACTCGTCACCGACCGGACGGAACCACACCGCGTGCGGCCGGCCACTCGTCACACACGCCGGAAACGGCACAATTCACCTCAACCGTTCCCCGCCCAGATCCCCACACGCGGCTCGCCCCACACTCCCAGACGGCGACGACACCACCCGGCCGCCCACCCGACCGAACCGGGCACAGGATGTCGGGTCCGCCCTGCCCCACCCTTCCTAACGTTGTCGACGCAACGAAAGAACGCATTGACGCAGAAACGCACGAACGCAGAAGGGAAGAAGGAATCCGCAGTGCTGGAGCAGCTGAACCAGGCCCTGGACCACATCGAGTCGCATTTGGACCGCGACATCGACGTGGCCGAGTTGTCCCGGATCGCGATGACGTCGGAGTACCACCTCCGCCGCCTGTTCTCCGCGTTGGCCGGGATGCCGCTGTCGGAGTACATCCGACGCCGACGGCTCACCCTGGCCGCCGCCGAGGTGCTGGCCGGCGAACGCACCCTCCTGGAGGTCGCGGTCCGCCACGGCTACTCCTCGGGCGAGGCGTTCGCCCGGGCGTTTCGCGCCGTGCACGGCGTGGGCCCCGGCGAGGCCCGGCGTACCGGTGCGGCCCTCAGCGCACAGCCGCGGATGTCCTTCCGACTCGTCGTCGAGGGGAGCAGCAGCATGCGATATCGGATCGTGCACAAGGACGCGTTCCACGTGGTCGGCAAGAGGGCCCGGGTCCCGCTCGTCCACGAGGGCGTGAACCCGGCGATCGCCGCCTTCGTCGGAGGCATCGACCAGGAGACCACCGCCCGCATCAAGTCCCTGTCCGACCAGGACCCGGACGGGATCGTCGCGGTCACCGACGACCTCGACCCCAGCCGCGCCGAGGGTACCGAACTCGACTACTGGCACGGCGTCGTGACGAGCAATCAGGTCCCCGACGACCTCGACGCACTGGCCGTCCCGGCCGGCACGTGGGCGGTCTTCGAGAACTCCGGCCCGTACCCGCAGGCCCTGCAATACCTGTGGCGCGACATCTTCACCCAGTGGTTCCCGTCCAACCCGTACCGCAGCCGCCCGGGCCCGGAAATCCTCCGCGTCCGCCCCACCCAGGACGGCACCCGAGCCGACGCGGCCCTGTGGATCCCGGTGGAACCCACCGCGTCCTGAGCCGGGTTCACCAAAAGCTCAGGGCGACACCGAGGTCAGGGCCGCAACACTCCCAGCACTCGATGTCATCCGTCTCGGACAGGGACTCCCCGACGTACCAGCGGCCGGCCAGGTCCCGAACCACCCGAAGCCACTCCACGCCGATCACACAGTCGACGTGGAGTGGCTCGCCCTGGTGGGTGACCACGTCGGGCACATCGAGAATCCCCGCCTCGGGACAGCCGGTGAGCCGCCGGATCCGATCTCGGCAAGCTCGCCGGCCCACGCCGCCGCCTCGGCATCCGCACCCAGCGGCAGGTCGATCTCGAACGCCGTGTGCTCCCGCTCCCCACTCCTGCCGCTGCCCGCCCCCGTCGGGGTCGGTGTCGCCGCCCATGGTGACGCGGTACGAGCCGGTGCCCGTCGGCCGGGACACCGTGAGCGCCGGCGCGCACCGCCTCCCACATCCTGCGGCCCGCGACCACCGGCCACCGGCCGTCAGACGCCGTAGCCACCGTCCACGTCCAGCTTCTGGCCGCTGATGAAGCCCGCTCGGTCGGAGGCCAGGAAGCAGACCGCCTCGGCGATGTCCGTCGCGCCGCCGAAGCGTCGCAGCGGGATGTTCCGACGGGCCACGTCGAGTGCTCGGTCGTCGAGGTCGCCGCTGTCGATCAGCCGCGCGGCCATGCCGTCGGTGAGCATGCCGGGGCCGACGCAGTTGGCGCGCACCCCGAAGCGGCCCTCCTCGGCCGCGATGCCGCGCACGATGGCCTCGACCGCGCTCTTCGTACAGGACGACAGGCCGTCCCGCACCGGGAATCGACTGGTGGCCGCCGTGGTGACCGCGACCAGGCTGCCGTTGCCCGCGGCGCGCAGGTGCGGCAGCGACGGGTGGACCAGGTTGAAGAACGCGGCCGCGTCGCCGTCCAGTTGCTCGCGGTACTGCGCCGGGGTGACCCGACTCAGGTGCAGCATCGGTACGTGCGGCCCGGCCGCGTACACCACCGTGTGCACCCCGCCGAACTCCGCCGCCGCCTCCGCCACGAACGCCGCCACCGCATCCGCGTCGGTCAGATCGACCCGCCACGCGCGAGCCCGCCGCTTGTACTCGGCCCGGGCCTCCTCGGCGACGGCCTCGGTCGCCGCGGCCCCGTTGCGATAGGTGACCGCCAGGTCCGCCCCCCGCTCGGCGAACATCCGGCAGATCGCGGCCCCGATCCCGCCCCCGGCCCCGACGACCACGACCGCCCCCGCCCGGCTCCCGAAGTCGCGCTCCATGACTGGCTCCCTAGCTGCCGAGCTGATGCTGATCTGACGATCAGTCAGATGTAGCCCCCGACTCCGGAACTGTCAATGGATCCGCGCCCGACCTGCCCAAACGGGCAAACCGGCGGTCCGCGCCGGCCACGTCGAGCACTGCGACGGGTCACCCGGAGGCGGATCATGGCCCCGAGGGCCGGACCGCTACGCTGCACCGCAGAGGCTTCGAACGGCGGATCGACGGGGCAGCTCGCCAAGCGAAGCAACCGGCGGGCACCTTCAACCGATTCGGCACCCGGCACCCGGCACCCGAACCCGCCTCCCCGTCGCCGTCCCTCGCGGAGGTCCTTCCTTGATACGCCTGCGCCCGCTGATCCGTCCGCGCCCGCGCGCCTTCACCGGCTTGTTGACGATCGTTCTGCTGACCACCGCCACGGCATGCGACGGCGCGGCGGAATCGATCGCCCGCGACGCCTCCCCGCGGACACCCGGCGTCACCGCCACCCCGACGCCGTCCGCGCGCAAGACCGCGCCCGACGCCGCCCCCCGCCTGTCGGCGATCGAACTGAAGCGTCTCCTCGTCGGGGAGACGGACCTGCCCGCGGGCTGGATCAGCGTCTTCGACAACGACCAGGGCGACGAGAAGAAAGCGGAGTCCACCGGCTGCGAGCGCCTGTCGATGCTGATGAACCCGTCGTCGGGGGTCTACCCGGTCCTGGGCGCGGCCTCGATCGTGGCTCGGAAACCGGCCCCCGGCGGGAAGTCGTACGCGCTCGCGGGTTCCGCACTGACGTCCCTGTCCGCCGATGACGCACAACGGATCATTCCGGCGATTCGGGATCTGCTGCCCCGGTGCCCGGACGAGCGGTACGAGCGGGAGGGCATGTTCGGCCGGGTGACCACACGAGAAATCGCCCGTCCCCGCCTGGGTGACGACAGCATGGGCATCGAGATCGTCACCCGGGTCGAGGACACGGGCCAGGCATGGGCGCACTCGATCGTCCTGGTTCGCGTGGGCAGCACGCTGATACGGGTCACGTACGTCAATCTCACCGGCGCCACACCACAACCTCCGGGCGAGGCCCTCCTCCGCAAGCAGGTCGACCTGGTGACGGCCGCCACGCCCCCAAGCCGCAGCTGACTCCGAAGAAAGGTCGGCCCCGAACGCGAGCGAGGACGGCGTCCGGTCGGCCCGGCGACCCGCCCGGACGTCCCGTCGTCCCGCCCGCGCCGACATCCCGTAGCGTAATCCCCGCCGGACGCACAGCGACCGGCAACGACAGAACCATCAGCGGGGTGTTCCACACCGGGAGGCCGAACCGACATGGCGTTGCCACCGTCCGAAGCCAATCCGTCCGAAGCCGGTCCGTCCCAAGCCGGTCCGTCCCAACCCCCATCGCCCGACGACCCGATCCGCGTCCTCGATGTGACCACCGACGACTACCGTCGAGCCTTCGAGCTCTTCCTCGCCGGCTCGGACGAGAAGGCCGTCACCCACGCCCACCTGCTCGCCCTGGTCGAACGGCTGCCTCGGCGCTCGGTTTTCCTCGACATCGGAGCGGGTTCCGGGGCGACCACGCGATACCTCGGCAGCCACTTCGAGCGCGCCGTCGCCATCGAACCCAGCAAGTACATGCGCGACGCCCTGCGCCGCACCTACCCGGAGGCGGAGGTGCTGAGCGATCCCGTCGAGACGGCCGAGCCGGGGGTCCTCGCCGACTTCGCGCTGTGCTCGCACATGTTCTACTTCCTGCCGGCGTCGCAGTATCTGCCCACGGTGCGCCGGTTGCTCGGCTGGGTCCGGCCGGGCGGCGAACTGGTCCTCATCCTCCAGAACCCGAACAACGAATGCATGCGCCTGGTCAGGCACTTCTTCGACATCCGCTTCGACCTGTCGAGCACCGCGAACGCACTCCGCACCGGCCACGAAGACCTGGTCGGGTCCTGCACCCTCGAAACCCTGCCGGTCCGCTTCCACGCCGACAACCTCGCCGACACCCTCGCGGTGGCCGAGTTCATGGCCAACGTCCCGGACCTGGCCGAACGCCCCACCCGGCCCACCCGAAAAGACCTCGAACAGTACGTCCTGAAGCACTTCGCCGACCCGGACGGCACCGGCTTCACCATCACCCACGACCACGACATCGTCCGAATCCGACGATCCACCCGCCCATAGTTCCGCCCTCTCGGCCGCACACCCTCCGGGAATCGGAGGGCTCGGCTCGGAGGCAGGACGGCGGGATCGGATGGGACCGAGCCCGGTGCCGGGGCGGCACCGGGCGGTGCCGCCCAGTGGAAAACCCCGGCAGTGCGTCCGGTGGGTGACAAGGCCGCCCGACCGCCGAGGCCCTCGGCCGTTTCCTTGCGATCAAAGCGTGGCGGCCAACGCCGCCTCGTTCTCCTCCGCCGCCCCGAACTGCGTCGCATGCACCCACGAACGCTTCACATACAGATGCACGTCCACCTCCCAGGTGAACCCCATCCCCCCATACACCTGCGTGGCGTCCTTCCCGTTCCGCGTCGCCGCGTCGTCCCCCATCACCTTCGCCGTCAACACCGCTACCTCGGCATCCCCCACGGCCGGATCATCCAACGTCACCGCCGCCGCGTACACCGCCGCCCGAGCGATCTCGGTCCGCACCAGCATGTCCGCACACAGGTGCTTGACCGCCTGGAAACCCCCGATCACCCGACCGAACTGCTCGCGCTCCTTGGCATACCGCGTAGCCAACTCGGTGAGCCGCCCCGCAATGCCCAGCTGCAGCGCCGCCGTGAGCACCGCCCCGACCCGCCGCCACTCCGCCACAACCCGCGCATCGGCCACCGCCTCGCCGACCGGCAACTCGTCCACCGCCGTCACCGGCGTGAACGGATCCACCGGATGCGCGACCGACGTCCCTCGCACCAAAGCCGGATCCACCCGCCGAATGCCGTCGTCCGTCAGCACCAACAAACAATCGAGCGCGTCCAGATGCTCCACGAGCAGCGGCCACGATTCGCCGTCGATCAGCCCGACCACCACGTCACCCGCGGCCGCTTCCTCGCCCAGCCGCCCCGGCAACGACGCGGCCAGATGCGTGGCCACCAGCGGCCCGGGCAACAACGCCCGCCCGGCCTCCTCGTACACCAAGACCGCCTCGGCCACTCCGAGTCCGACCCCGCCGGCCTCCTCGGCGATCCGCAGCGAGAAGAACCCGGTCTCGGCCAGTTCCCGCCACAGCGCACGATCCACCATGCCGGGCACCGGCGCGGTGTCCACCAGCGCCCGCATCCGCTCCCGGTCGAACCGGCCCTCGCAGAACTCCCTTACCCCGGACCGCAGATCGCGCTGGTCCTCGCTCAGCTGGAAATCCATGTCCCGATCACCTCCTCGCTCGACCTCGGCCGAAATCCCACGACCCCGCTCACCGTTCCTTCGGCAGACCGAGGATGCGCTCGCCCACGATGTTGCGCTGGATCTGCGACGTACCCGCCGCGATCGTGTACGACAGCGACGAAAGCCGCTCGTCCATCAGCGTCGCGCCCGGCAGCCCCGCGACGTCGTCCACCGCCAGCGCGGCCCGTCCGAGCAGCCGGTGCGCGAGTTCGTACACCTTCTGCTTCGTCTCGGAGAAGCGCAGCTTGAACACCGAGCCGCCGACCCCGGGCACCCCGGACCGCTGCGCCTCGGACACGTTCCACTTGGTCAGCGCCCACAACGCCTCGAACTCGGCGGTCAGGTGCCCCAGTTCGCGCCGCAACGCGACATCGTCCCAGGCGGTTTCCTGACGTCGCGTCACCTTCTTCGCCAGAGCCGCCAGTTCGTGCAACAGCCGTTGACACGCCACCACTTCGCTGACGAACGCGGTACCGCGCTCGAACGACAGGGTGACCATGGTGACCCGCCAGCCGTCGTTCTCCTCGCCGACCCGGTTGGCCACCGGCACCCGTACGTCGTCGAAGAACACCTCGGCGAACTCCGAGGTCCCCATCACCGTTTCCAGCGGCCGGATGGTGATCCCCGGCGTGTCCATCGGCACGATCAACCAGGTGATGCCCTTGTGCTTGGGCGCGTCCGGGTCGGTCCGCACCAACATCTCGCAGTAGTCGGCCACTTCGGCGTGCGAGGTCCAGATCTTCGAGCCGTTGACCACGTAGTCGTCGCCGTCCCGAACCGCCCGGGTGCGCAGCGAGGCGAGGTCGCTGCCCGCTCCCGGCTCGGAGAAGCCCTGGCACCACACGTCGTCACCGCGCAGGATCCCCGGCAGATACCGCCGCCGCTGCTCGTCGGTGCCGGCCGCGTCGATCGTCGGCCCCGCGTGCAGCAGGCCGACGAAGTTCGCCCCCACGTAGGGCGCGCCGGCCCGCTCGGTCTCCTCCAGGAAGATCAGGTGCTCGGTGGGCGTGGCGCCCTTGCCGCCGGCCTCGACCGACCAGTGCAGGCCCGCGTATCCGGCGTCGAACAACAACCGCTGCCACGCCGTGTCGTAGGCGCGCCGCCCGGGCCAGTCGTTGCGATCGGGCTTGGGTGGCAGCAACGGGACGGCCTGATCGAGCCACGCGCGCAATTCCGCGCGAAAGCCCTCCTCGGCCTCGGTGTACCGCAGGTCCATGGTCGTCGACTCCCTGTCGAACTGGGAACGGGCAAACGAAAAACCGAACGAAGACGGCCGAACCGCGGCATCCGACCGCAGCGGCCGAACCGCAAACGACCCGACGCGACGGCCCCGCGGAACTCAGGCCCCGTACACCGGAGTCGGCGTCGGCGCCTCGTCGAGCAGCTTCGCCACCACCGGCCCCAGCTCGGCCGGCTCCCATCGCCGGCCCGCCGTGGCCTCGGGGCCGTGCTGCCATCCGGTCGCGACGGAAACCTTGTCCCCCTCGACCTCGAAGACCCGCCCGGTCACCTCCCGCGACTGGGTCGAACCGAGCCAGACCACCAGCGGCGACACGTTCGCCGGGTCGTAGAAGTCGAAGCCGCCGTCCTCGGGCTTGCGCACCAGGTCCGGCATGGCCTCCTCGGTCATCCGGGTGCGCGCGGCCGGCGCGATCGCATTGGCCGTCACCCCGTAGCGGCCCATCTCCACCGCCGCGATCTGGGTCAGGCAGGTGATCCCGGCCTTGGCCGCCGCGTAGTTGCCCTGTCCGACCGAGCCCATCAGCCCCGCGCCCGACGTGGTGTTGATCAGCCGCGCGTCGACCTCGACGCCCGCCTTCGCCTGGGCCCGCCAATACGCGCCGGCGTGCCGCATGACCGCGAAGTGCCCCTTGAGGTGCACCCGGATCACCGCGTCGAACTCGTCCTCGCCCAGCGAGACGAGCATGCGGTCGCGCAGGAAGCCCGCGTTGTTGACCACCACGTCCAGCCGGCCGAACGTGTCGATGGCGGTTCGCACCAAGCGCTCCGCGCCCTCCCAGTCGGCGACGTCGTCCGCGTTGACCACCGCCTTGCCGCCCAGCGCCTCGATGTCGGCCACGACCTGCTGGGCCGGCCCGAGCGAACGCCCGTCGCCCTGGCGCGAGGCACCGATGTCGTTGACCACCACGTGCGCGCCCTCGCGGGCGAATGCCAGCGCGTGCTCGCGCCCGATGCCGCCGCCGGCACCGGTGACGATGACGACGCGCCCCTCGCAGATCCCACTCATTCCAGGCCCCTCTGGTGTAGAAGACCGACGCCGTACCGAGGACCGACCCGCGTCGAATACCTCGGAAGCGGCCCGCCGAGAGAATCGACGAGCCGCCCCCTACCACCGCACCGCGAGCCACTGCCATGACCACGCGGCACGTCCGTACCGAAGAACCGAGCCGGGCCGACCCGAACCCACCCGATCCCACCCAAATCGAGCTGAGCCAACCCGAGCCGGATCACACCACCGGAAGCACCCCGAACCGGCCCGCAGCAATCGGCTGCCTCAAGCCCCCACACGCACCCGGTCCCGATCGAGATCAAGATCGAGCATCCGGATCGCATTACCCCGGATGATCTTGTAAACGGTCTCCGCTCCCAGCCCCGCCAGGTGCTCCTCGGCGATCTTCTTCGTGTGCGGCCACGTGGAGTCGACGTGCGGGTAGTCGGTCTCGAACGTGACGTTGTCCTCGCCGATCACATCGAGCGAGTTGACCCCGTGCCGGTCCCGAAAGAAGCAGGCGAACATGTTCCGCCGGAAGTAGTACGACGGCGCCTCGGGCAACACCTCACCGGTGACCGCCCAGGCCCGGTGCTCCAGCCACACGTCGTCCATCCGCTCCAGGGCGTACGGGATCCAGCCCATCTGCCCCTCGGAGTAGGCCAGCTTGATCTTCGGGAACCGCGCGGGGATGCCCGCGAAGATGAAGTCGGCCATCGAGGCCATCGCGTTGTTGAAGCTCAGCGACGCCTGGACCGCCGCCGGCGCGTCCGGCGAGGCGGCCGGCATCGTCGAGGACGAACCGATGTGCATGTTGATCGTCACGCCCAGGTCGGCGCAGGTCTCGAAGAACGGGTCCCAGTAGCCGGTGTGGATGCTGGGCAGGCCGAGGAAGGCCGGGATCTCCGAGAAGCACACGGCGGTGACCCCGCGTGCCCGATTGCGCTTGATCTCCTCGACGGCGAGGTGCACGTCCCACAGCGGGATGATGATCAGCGGGATGAGCCGCCCGCCGGAGTCGCCGCACCACTCCTCGACCATCCAGTCGTTGTAGGCGCGCACGCACGCGAGCGCGACCTCCTTGTCCGCGGCCTCCGAGAAGGTCTGGCCGCAGAAGCGCGGGAAGGTCGGGAAGCACAGCGATGCCTCGACATGGTTGACGTCCATGTCCTTCAGCCGCTCGGCCGGGTCGTACAGTCCGGGCCGCATCTCGCCGCGCGTGATGCCTTCGAGGGTCATCTCGTCCCGGCTGAACCCGACCGCGGCGATGTTGCGCTTGTACGGGAAGCGCAGATCCTCGTAGAACCACCAGTCGGCCGGTGGGCCGTTCGGATCGGTGGTGATCTTGTAACTCGCCCCGGTGTACTCCAACCGACCGATGCCCGTGGTGACCGGCTTCGGGCCGCGCTCGTGGTACTTCTTCGGCAACCAGCGCTCGAACAGGTGTGCCGGCTCGATGACATGGTCATCGACGCTGATGATCTTCGGCAGTTCACCGAAGGAGTTTCCGGACTGCGTGGCAGCCTGTCCGGGCTGGTTGGTGCTCATCGGCCCCTCCCGCTCACTAAATCTGATGGACCGTCAGATTTAGCGTAATCTCTGGGCGGAGGGAACCACAAGCTGACTCAACGTCAGGAGAATCACGGATGGCCCTGCGTCTCGAAGAACTGATCGACCCCGGACACACCGCGTTGATCACCCAGGAATGCCAGAACGGAGTGATCGGCACGCAGGCGGTGTTCCCCGCGCTGACCGCGCACACCGGGGGGCTGATTCCGGCCGTCGATCGGCTCGCCAAGGCCGCTCGCCGGGCGCGGGTTCCGGTCGTGCACTGCCTGGCGGTGCGCCGCCCGGACGGCCGGGGCGCCAACACCAACGCCCGGATGTTCGGCGCCGCGGCCAAGGCGCCGGTGCTCCTGGCCCCCGGCTCGGACGCCGCCGCGGTGGCCGACGGGATCACCGTCCATCCCTCCGACCTGGTGCTTTCCCGCTACCACGGGCTCGGCCCGATGGCCGACACCGGACTCGCCGCCGTGCTGCGGAACCTGGGCGTGCGTACCGTCGTGGGCGTCGGCGTCTCGCTCAACGTCGGCATGCTCAACTTCGCGATGGACGCGGTGAACGCGGGATTCCAATTCGTCGTACCGCGCGAGGCGGTGGCCGGTTTTCCCCCCGAATACGCCGAGGCCGTACTCGCCAACACCTTCAACGCGATCGCGACGATCACCACGGTGGACGCCGTACTGGCCGCCTGGGCCTGACCCCTGATGCCCCGTCACCAATTCGATGACGGGGCATCAGCAGCGGTTCGGGGTGGCCGGATTCGTCGAACCGTCGGTCAGCGCCGGGGTGTCCAGGGCTTCTTGTCGTACTCCTCGCGCAACTTGAACTTCAGCACCTTGCGCAGCGTCTCGTTCCGCGGCAGCGCGTCGACCAGTTCCAATTGTTCCGGGATCTTCTGCGTCATCAGCCCGGCCTCGCGCAGGTAGCCGACCATCTCGGCGAATTCCAGGTCGGATTCACCCGGTTGGCGCTCCACCACGGCGCAGACCCGCTCTCCGCGCTCGCGGTCGACCAGGCCGATCACCGCCGCGTCGGCGACCTTCGGGTGGGCGAACAGCAGGTCTTCGATCTCGCGCGCGGAGATGTTCTCCCCCTTGCGGATGATCACGTCCTTGAGCCGACCGGTCAGCGAGAGGTGTCCGTCGGCGCGCAGTCGACCCAGGTCGCCCGTGCGGAAGAAGCCGTCCTCGTCGAACGCGTCGGCGGTCAGCGCGGGGTCGGTGTATCCCTTGAACACCATCGGCCCGCGCAGCCTGACCTCGCCCTCCTCGCCGACGTCCGCGACGGAGCCGTCCGCCCGCGCGATCCGCACCTCGATGCCGCTGACCGGCTTGCCCTCGGTGTACGAGCGCTGGTCCTCGGAGTCGTACGGTCCGCCCTGGGCGATCATCGGCGATTCGGTCATCCCGTACCCGTGGCACAGGATCGCCCGCATCTCGTCGCGCACCTCGCCGACCAGCTCCGGCGGCTTGGGCGCACCGCCGCCGGAGACGATCCGCAGGGTCGGGATGATCTTCTCGCCGGGCTGCTTGCGCTGCTCGTTCAGGAACGCGACGTAGAACGCGGTCGAGCCGCCGACCATGGTGACGCCGAGCCGCTTGTACACCGGCACCACGCCCGCCGGGTCGAAGTTCTCCACGATCACCGCCGGGAAGCCCGAGGCGAGCACGGTCACGATGTAGTCCGGGCCCGCGATGTGCGCGTACGGGAACGCGATCGAGCCGATGTCGCTCTGCGACATGTCCAGCGCGACGGCCAGCCCCTTGCCGCCCGCGAGCAGCGTCGAGTCGCTGTGCTGGACGCCCTTCGGGTCGGACGTGGTCCCGGAGGTGTAGTAGAGCCAGCGCACCTCGTCGCCGTCGGTCGGCGCGGGCGGCAGGTCGGCCGGATCGCCCTCGGGCAGCTCGTCGTAGGCGACCATGACGCGCGGCGCCGGACTCAGCTCCTTGGCCAGCGCCTCGCCCATGGCGACGAAGTCGAAGCCCTTCCACTCGCGCGGACACAGGAAGAACTCGGCCCCGGTCTGCCGCAGACAGAACCCGACCTCCTTCTCCCGGTAGAACGGGATGATCGGGTTCTGCACCGCGCCGAGCCGGGCCAGCGCGAACGAGACCACGATGGACTCGATCCGCGTGGTCAACTGCCAGGTCACACGGGTCCCGGCGGTGACGCCGAGCGCGTGGAAGCCCGCGGCCACGCGCTCGGCCCACGCCTTGAACCCACCGAAGGTGACCCTGCGGTCCTCCGGATCGAGCAGCATGGGTACATCGGGAGACGCCGCCGCGCGGCGCTCCACCAGCTCCCAGAGAGTGGTGGCGTCGTAGATCGGGTCAGACACGTGTCCTCCGCGCGGGAAGCCGGGGCCGGGGTACATCGCCGGGGCATGGCGAAGCCGAAGCCCCGGGGCATTGACCTGACGGTACGTCAGAAGCTTTGCGGGAAGAAAGACTTCGCATGGTCACGCGGATCACAACCGGATCTCGGCGACCTTGATCGCATACTGGCGAAGCAAGGCCGTACTGCCTAACCTGGGGCGATACCGCCAACCCCGGGGGCACGATGTCACCCTTCCGCCGGGAGCGCCCACCGGTGTGCCTGGGCCCGCTCGCGAGCCTCCCCGAAGACGTCCCGACCCGAGTCGGCACCAGCCCCCCGGTCGCGATCCTGCGCCACGGCGACACGGTCCACGTCTTCGAGGACCGCTGCCCCCACGCCGGCGCCATCCTCTCCAGGGGCACCCTGACCAACGAACACCTCACCTGCCCGGCCCACAAGGCCACCTTCGAAATAGCCACGGGCCGCTCCCTGGGCCCGATCCCCTGCCGCCCACTGCGCACCTACAAGTCCTGGACCGAAAACAACCTCGTATACCACTCCCCATCCCCCCGCCCCACCAGAAAATCCAACGCCTCCCCCTGCCCCAACCAACCCTGACAGCTCGCCCCGGCACCGGGGCCGAACCACCACCGGCGTGCGGGCCGCCGAGACGGAGAACTCCCAACGAGCCAACCGCATTGCTCACCGAAAACCGGCCGCCGGCAACGGCCAGGAAGGTCACTCGGGTCGAGCAGGCCGAGGCACCTTCCCAAGCGGACCGGGTGTTCCCGACGCGCCTTGCCCCTTCGGTGGCGGATGGCCGGTCCGGGGCCCGTCCGAGTCGATGGCGGGCCGCCGCCAGCGCGCGGGGCTCCAAGACTTGAGGCCCCCGACGAGACGGGCACATTGGTCAGCGAAAACCGGCTGGCAATGGGAGCGGGGAGGGCGCTCGGGTCGAGTCCTTCGGCGTGCCTTCTCGAGTGAGTGGGGTGTTCCCGGCGCGCCCTGCGCTTGTGGTCGCCGGTGGCCGGTCCGGGGCCCGTCCGAGTCGATGGTGGGCCGCCGCCGGCGCGCGGGGCTCCAAGACTTGAGACCCCCGACGAGACGGGCACATTGGTCAGCGAAAACCGGCTGGCAACGGGGGCAGGGAGGGCGCTCGGGTCGAGTCCTTCGGCGTGCCTTCTCGAGTGAGTGGGGTGTTCCCGGCGCGCCCTGCGCTTGTGGTCGCCGGTGGCCGGTCCGGGGTCCGTCCGAGTCGATGGTGGGCCGCCGCCAGCGTTCGGGGCTCCAAGACTTGAGGCCCCCGACGAGACGGGCACATTGGTCGGCGAAAACCGGCTGGCAACGGCGGGCGGGGAGGGCGCTCGGGTCAAGTCCGCCGGGGCGCCTTTCCGAGTGGGCCGGGTGCTTCCGGCCGGCGTTGCGCCTTCGGTGGCGCGTGGCCGGTCCGGGGTCCGTCCGAGTCGATGGTGGGCCGCCGCCGGCGCTCGGGGCTCCAAGACCCGAGGCCCCCGACGAAACGGCCGCGTGGGTCGGCGAAAACCAGCTGACAGCGGGGGCAGGGAGTGCGGTCGGGTCGAATCCCCCGGGCAGCCTTTTCGAGTGGGCCGGGCACTTCCGACCCGCCTTGCGCTTGTGGTCGCGGGTGGCCGGTGCCGGGCCTGTCCGAGTCGATGGTGGGCCGCCGCCGGCGTGCGGGGCCCCCGAGACTGCCGGTTCCCGACGAGACGGGCGCGTTACTCGGTCAAAACCGGCTGGCAGCGCGGGGCAGGGAGGGGCTCGGGTCGAGTCCGCCGGGGCGCCTTCGGGTGGCTTCGGGGTGCGGTGGGAAGGGGGTGGGCTTCGAAACGGGATCCCGGCCGGGTGGTCGTGGACCTTGAGCCTCGGCGACCTGCGGTTTTGCAGAAGTGGGGCGGAAAGGTGCGTGTCGAGTGCCGGTTTCGTGTGCTCCGGCCCCTTCGATGCCAGGACGGGGACCGAAACCGGCCGATCGGAGCCGGCTTCGGGCATTGCAACCCCTCAAGGGCTGTCGCGAGGACCGAAAGTGCCCAGCAGGGGCCGAATCCGGATCCCGAGGCGCCCGCAACAGCCGCCCGCCCGCACCGACCTGCGGTTTTCTCTCACACCGAGTCAACAGCCCTCCAGGCGATCCGGGTTCGCAACCCTTCGTCACCCACCCGCCCATCGCACCCCAAGCCACCCGACCCCCTCGGAAAGGCACCCCGGCGGACTCGACCCGACCGCCCTCCCTGCCCGCCGTTGCCAGCCGGTTTTCGCCGACCAACGCGCCCGTCTCGTCGGGAACCGGCAGTCTCGGAGCCCCGAACGCTGGCGGCGGCCCACCATCGACTCGGACGGACCCCGGACCGGCCACCCGCCACCACGAGCGCAACGCCGGCCGGAAGCACCCGGACCAAAGGCACCCCGAAGGGCTCGACCCGAGCCCCCTCCTCGCCCGCCGCTGCTGGCCCGTTTTCGCCGACCACGAGCCATCTCGCCGGGCACCCCAAGTCCCGGAGCCCCCGCACGCCAGCGGCGCGCCTGGTGCCGGGCCAACCCCGCACCAGTCCCCGCAACCGAAAGCGCAATTTCAGTAGGCCCACACCCACTCAGTCCGAGCGAGCCTCGAGCCCCATGCACCACTCGCCCAACCGACCCAACCCGCCAGACGCTTGAGGCCGATCTCCCGCACTGCCCAACCTACTCAGCCCGGCCGGCGTTTGAGGCCACCCCGACCAAGCAACGCGCAACCGCCCATGAGCCCCATCAGCCCGGCCGGCGCTTGAGGCGGCCGACGCACACACCGCCCAGCCCACCCAGCCCGGCCGGCGTTTGAGGCCGCCCCGGCCAAGCACCCCCCAACCAACCAAGACCCCACCAGCCCGGCCGGCGATTGAGGCCGAGGAGGCCCTGACCGGCTCGCGTGGGAGGGTCGCCGGACAAGGTCGGGTTCACCCCGCAAAGGCCCCGCAGCCCCTGGCCCATGCCCCCGAGAGGTCCGCCCCCGGCGGAAACCGGCCCGCCAACTCCAGCGCGACCATCCCGTGCGCAAACCCCCACACCGCCCGCGCGGCGTCGTGATCGCCCCCCATGGCCCGCATCAACGGCGCCGCCGCCCGCTCCTCCAGCCCCTCCGGCAACGCGGCTCGATCCAACGGCTGCCCACTCATCAACCGATACAGATCCGGATGCGCAAGCGCGTATGCCCGATACGCCCGCGCGAACGCCGTGATCCGTTCCAGCCGCGAACCCCCCGCCGCCGACCCGGCCGAGCCCGCCGAGCCCGCCGAGCCCGCCGACGCCGCCTCCGCGGCCTCCAGCGCCTCCGCCAGCTCCGCCATCGCCTGCGCGATCAACGCGCTCTCCACCGCGGACTTGTCCGCGAAGTGCTTGTACAACGACGGTGCCTTGATCCCGATCCGCTCCGCGATCCGCCGCATCGACACCGCCTCCGGCCCCTCCCCCTCCAGGAGTTCCCGCGCGGCGGCCACGATCTCCCGCGCCCGACCGCCGACCGGAGGAGCGGACACGTACGAAACGTCAGACATGCTTACGGAACCCTTCGGGAGTGCGCAGTCCGTACCCGGCGGCACGGTCCATCGCGATGTGGGTGAGCCAGCCGAGGCCGGCGGTGAACAGCGGCGGCCACTCGATCGGCCCGACGGAGTAGCCGACCAGCACGATCAGCGGGACCCAGGCCCGGTGCAACGCGTTGTAGAACGGCACCGCGCGCACCTGCAGCCGGCCCCGCTCGTGCGTGCCGTCCCGCAGCGCGTCCCCGGCTCCGACGAACATGGTCAGGTCGGGCAGCACGAAGAAGACCAACGCCGCCGCCGAGGTGGCGAAGCCATACTTCACGCTCTCGAACACCGCGAATGCCGCCAAGAACAGCGCCAGTACGCCCCACGCTCCGCGCCGCGTCCACCGAAGCGCCGCCGAACCGCGGATTCCCGTGCCCACGATGGTGCTCATGCCGCCTCCACCCGTCGTGGCTAACGATGTTAGCCGCCTGCGTCCATCATCTGGCTAACACCATTAGCCGTCAAGCTCTCCGGCGGCATCCACATCCATCAAGAGCGCTCCAAGCCCACCGAATCCCGCCCGCCGCCCCCGACCGCGATACCAATACCGATCCCCATAGCGAACACAAACCCGAAAAACGGCCACCCCGCCAACCCGCCCACCCTCAACCCACCCACCTCCGGCCACACCGGCCCATCCACCCGAACCGACACACCGAACGGCCGCCGCCCCGACCCCAACGCCCGATCCACCACAGGACGCCCAACCCCGGCCCCCAAACCAACCAAGCCCCCACCACCCGGCACCGTCGCCCGCGGCCCCAACCCCGCCGGCCTCGTCATCGCCGGCCGCACCCCCGCCTCCCCCAACACCGGCGGCTTCGGCGCAGGCGGTTTCGGGGGCTTGGTCGCCGGTGGCCGAGGCGGTCGCGGATGCGCCGGTTTCGTCGGCGGCTTACCAACGCCCTCGCCCCGCACCGCCGCCCCTCCGTCACCCCGACCCCGGCCACCGCCCACACCCGTCGGCGCGTACCCCACACCCGTCCACCCGACGCGCACCCCACACCGCCCCCCGCCCGAATCCCCACCGGACTCGACCACGACGCCCGCCCGCCGCCCGCACCCCTCGGCCCCCGCCGAACCGCAACCCCCGACTACCGGCAAGCACACACACGCCACCACCGGGAACCGCGCCACAACCCGAGAGTCGGCCATGGCGCAAGGTTGACCCGACCCACCGAATCACCCCGAACGAACCCCGGAAAACCCCACGTACGAGTGACCCACCAACCCGCCCCGCCGACCCCGCCGACAACTCCGCCCCACCGCCGGCCCACCTCAGCCGGCCACGCCCCCCAACACCCCCCGCACCGCCGCCGCGAACGCCCGCGGGTGCGTCAGATTGCCGTTGTGCCCTCCCGGAAACACCGCCGCCCCAACCCCGACGACCCCCTCCAGCGCCACCGCACACCGCCGCGTGAAGACCCGCCGCCCCGTGGTCGCACCCACTCCGGGGATGATGCGCGTCGCCGAGGAGCGCACCGGATCCGGCGACAGCGCGTCGGCCACAACCGCCGGAAACTCCCGCCCGATGAAGAAATCGAAGTTCGCCATCCGCCGCGCGTTCATCGGCTGCGCGGTCAGACCCGGCTCACGCTCCTCGACGCCCGGCTCGATGCCCAGGTGAGCCGTGATCGCAGGAAACGCACCACCCATCCCGGCCCGCGCATGCACCTCCCGGATCGCGCTCAACTCACCCCGATGCGCGTCGCGTTCCGCATCGGAGAGCAACCACGGCGCGACCGGTTCATGCGCGATCAACGTATGCAGCAACTCCGGCCGGGTCGCCGCCACCCGCAGCCCGATCAACCCGCCCATGCTGAGCCCCAGCATCATCGCCGGCCCATCGGCGACCTCGGCCAACAACCGCGCCACGTCGTCGGCGTGATCCCCGATGCTCACCGGCGCCGCCGGGTCGGCCAACGTACTTCGGGAAAGCCCCCGCCGGTCGTAGGTCACCACGGTGTAATCGGCCACCAGCCGATCAACCATGTCCACACTGCGCCCGGCATCCCCCTCCCCACTCTCCCCGATCAGCAACAGCGGCCCGGAGCCCCGCACTTCGTAGTACAACTCCGCACCCGGCACGGACAACACCGCACCGGTGGCCAGGTTCGCTGCCATGAGAATCCCCCAGAGGTCGTCGCAGAAAACGGCACCGACTCACCACCGCCCATCCATGACCGCAACCGTAATCCATCGATCCAGATGCATCAACATCGATACATCTTTTCCGATGTACTATCGGCCCATGACGTCCCCCACCCCCATGACCCCAGTCGACCTCTTCCTCCTCGGCCGCACCCTCATGAAGATCGGCGAGGACGCCCTACCCGCCCCCGAGGTCGGCACCGCCCCTCACCCCGGCAACGTGCGCTCGATCCTGATCGCCCTGAGCGACATCGCCGCCCACCCCGACAGCGCCATCGGCGAGATCGCCCGCCGCACCGGCCTGCCGCAAAGCCAGGTCTCCACCGCCGTGGCCCGCCTCAAGGAAACCGGTTCGATCGAAACCACCCAGGACCCCACCGACCGCCGCCGCCTCCTGGTCCGCACGGCCGCCACCCCGTCCCCCAGAGTCACCGAAGTCCGCACCGCCGGCATCGAGGACGCCCTGACCCGAGCCCTCGCCACCACCGACGAACAGACCCTCGCCGAAGTCACCACAGCCCTGGCCGTCCTGGCCCGCCACCTACCCCCGGCAGCCCTGTCCCGCCTGCGCGCCTGAGCCCGCCTCATGCGTAGCAATCACCATCGGAAGACACCTCTTCGCCCCAGTGGGAATCACGGTCGCCGGTAGCGGACAGCTCCCCGACAACCGTACGAGGCCCCCGAGCCGCGCAAACACAGCCCGACCCGCCACCACCCGAACGGGTGATCCACCACACCCCCTACCGCACCCGCCGCGCCACCTCGGTCGCCCAGTACGTCAGGATCGACGCCGCCCCCGCGCGCTTGATCGACGTCAGCGTCTCCATGATCACCCGATCCCGGTCGATCCAGCCGTTCGCCGCCGCCGCCTCGACCATCGCGTACTCGCCGCTGACCTGGTACGCCGCCACCGGCACATGCACCTCGTCCGCGATCCGCCGCACCACGTCCAGGTACGACATCGCCGGCTTGACCATCACCAGGTCCGCACCCTCGGCGACGTCCAGCAGCACCTCGCGCACCGACTCGTCGGAGTTGGCCGAGTCCTGCTGGTACGTCATCCGGTCGCCCTGCAGCGTCGACTCGACCGCCTCGCGGAACGGACCGAAGAACCCCGACGCGTACTTCGCGCTGTAGGCCAGGATCGCCACGTCCTGATACCCGGCGCCGTCCAACGCCCGCCGGACCGCCCCGACCTGACCGTCCATCATCCCGCTCGGCCCGACCATGTGCACACCCGCGTCGGCCTGCACCACGGCCATCCGCGCGTACGCCTCGAGCGTCGCGTCGTTGTCCACCGAGCCGTCGGCCGCCAGGACCCCGCAGTGCCCGTGGTCGGTGAACTCGTCCAGGCACAGGTCGGACATCACCACGGTGTCCGCGCCCACCTCGGCCACCACATCGCGGATCGCGACCTGGAGCACCCCCTCGGGGTCGAACCCGGCCGAGCCGACCGCGTCCTTGACCGACGGGATGCCGAACAGCATCAGCCCCCCGACGCCCGCCGCGACCGCGTCGTGCGCGGCCTTGCGCAGCGAATCGCGGGTGTGCTGGACCACGCCCGGCATCGACGAGATCGGCATCGGCTCGCTCGCGCCCTCGCGCACGAACATCGGCAGGATCAGGTCGGCGGGATGCAGCCGGGTCTCCGCGACCAGCCGGCGCATCGCCGGGGACGTGCGCAACCGCCGAGGACGGTGCGCGGGAAACCCTGACGATGCGTCAGCCTGGTACGACATGAGCCAATCGGCCTTTCTCACCGATCCGCCGAAACCACCACAGCCGGCGGATTTCCCACATCACTACGGTTGCTCAGCCTTCGATCCCGACGACTACTCGGCCTTCGTTCCCGACGACTGATCCCTACGACTACTCGGCCTTCGATCCTTACGACTACCCGGCCTTCGATCCCCACGACTACTTGGCCTTGCGCCGCGACCCCGGTCGCCGCTCACTCGGTCGGGTGACCGGGTCGCCCGCCTCGATCATCGCGGCCCGTCGCGCGGTTCCGAACTCTGCCAACGCCTCGGCCAGCGCGGACACCGACGGCTCGGGCGCCAGTACGTCCACGCGCAGCCCGTGCTCCTCGGCCGTCTTCGCCGTGGCCGAGCCGATACACGCGATCACCGTCACCGCGTGCGGCTTGCCCGCGATGCCGACCAGGTTGCGCACCGTCGAGGACGACGTGAACAGGACCGCGTCGAAGCCGCCGCCCTTGATCGCCTCGCGGGTGTCCGCCGGCGGCGGCGCCGCGCGCACCGTGCGGTACGCCGTGACGTCGTCGACCTCCCAGCCCAGCTCGACCAGACCGGCCACCAGGGTCTCGGTGGCGATGTCGGCGCGCGGCAGGAACACCCGGTCGATCGGGTCGAAGACCGGGTCGTACGGCGGCCAGTCCTCCAGCAACCCCGCGGCCGACTGCTCGCCCGAGGGAACCAGGTCCGGCTTCACGCCGAACTCGACCAGCGCCCGCGCGGTCGCCTCGCCCACGGCCGCCACCTTGATGCCCGCGAAGGCGCGCGCGTCCAGGCCGTAGTCCTCGAACCGCTCCCGCACCGCGCGCACGGCGTTGACCGACGTGAACGCGATCCACTCGTAGCGACCGGTCACCAGGCCCTTGATCGCCCGCTCCATCTGCTGCGGCGTGCGCGGGGGCTCGACCGCGATGGTCGGCACCTCGTGCGGCACCGCGCCGTACGAGCGCAGCTGCTCGGAGAGCGTGACCGCCTGCTCCTTGGTCCGTGGGACCAGCACCTTCCACCCGAACAGCGGTTTGGTCTCGAACCACGACAGAGTGTCGCGTTGGGCGACCACCTCGCCGACGACCACGACGGCCGGCAGCGTGATCTTCGCGGCCCGCACGTCGGAGGCGACCTGGGCGAGCGTGCTCACCAGGGTGCGCTGCTCGGTGGTGGTGCCGTTGATCGTGACCGCGACCGGCGTGGCCGGCTTGCGCCCGCCCGCGACCAGCTCCTGGGCGATCTCCGCGATCGAGTCCAGCGCACCGCGCAGCACCAGGGTGCCCTCGACGGAGCCGACCGTGGCCCAGTCGATCGTGCCCTCGGCCATGTCGAGCACGCGCACCCCGCCGCTGCCCTTGGTCGGGTGCAGCGGGATACCCGCGTAGGTGGGCACGGCCGTGCTGACCGGCACACCCGGCACGACCTCGAAGACGATCTTCGCCTTCGCGACCGCGGTGACCTCGTCGATGACCGACTGGTCCACACACGGGTCGCCGGCCACGGCCCGGACCACCTGCCTGCCCGATCGCGCGGCGGCCACCACGACCTTGGCCCGGGCCACGGCGGACAGGAGTTCCCCGTCGTCGCCGGTCACCGGGTCCAGGACCTCGACCCCGCTCTTGCAGTGGAACAGGACCTGGCGCAGCGTCGCCTCGTCGGCGACCACCACGTCGGCCTCTGCCAGCACCTCGATGGCCCGCAGTGTGAGCAGTCGCGGGTCGCCGGGACCGGCACCCACGAAGGTCACGATGCCGCTGGGCTTCTTCTTCGCTCTGGGGCTCAAGGGACGCGCTCCCCCATCAAACCGGAGGCCCCTCGGGCGAGGAGTTCGGCCGCGAGTTCGCGCCCGATCTTCTCCGCCTCGTCGAGGGTTCCGGTGGCGGACAACCGTACGCTGTCGGTGCCGTCGACATTCGCGACTACGGCCCGCAGGTACAGCTCGGTGACCTGCTCGCCTTCGGCGACCTCGCAGAGGGCGCCGACCGGAGCCGAACATCCGGCTTCCAGGACGGCGAGCAGCGTGCGCTCGGCCAGTACGGCGGCTCGGGTGTCCGAGTCGTCCAAACCGGCGAGCAGTTCGACGAGGGCGGCATCGTGTGCCGCGCACTCGACGGCCAATGCCCCTTGACCGGGGGCAGGCAGCATGTGGAGCGGATCGAAGGTCTCGGTGACCTCCTCCGCGCGGTCCAGGCGGCCGAGGCCGGCCCTGGCCAAAACGACGCCGTCGAGCTTCCCGGAGCGTACGTAGCCGACCCGGGTGTCGACGTTGCCGCGGATCGGCAGGATCTCGTGGCCGAGACCGAGCAGTCGCAACTGCGCGGCGCGGCGCGGCGAGCCGGTCCCGATCCGGGATCCGGCCGGCAACTCGGCCAGCGCGAGTCCGTCCCGCGCCACCAGCACGTCGCGCGGATCGTGCCGCCGCGGGACGGCCGCGAGGGTGATGCCGTCGGGCTTGCCGGTGGGCAGGTCCTTGAGCGAGTGCACGACGAAGTCGACCTCGCCGGCGTGCAGCGCGTCGCGCAGCGCGTTGACGAACACGCCCGTGCCGCCGATCTGCGTCAGCTGCTCGCGCGAGACGTCGCCCTGGGTGGTGATCTCCACCAGTTCGACGGCGCGGCCGGTCAGGCGCGTGACGGCCTCGGCGACTTGACCCGACTGGGCCATCGCCAGGGCGCTTCGCCTGGTGCCCAGTCGCAACGGTGCCTCGGTCACGCCACACCTTCCACGCTGTCGGGGGTGTCGGCCCGGCGGACCACCTCGGGGGTGCCCGGGTCGAGATCGAACAACATCCGCAGCGCGTCGGCGTACGACGAGCCGGCGGGCTCGCCGGCCAACTGCTTGACCCGCACGGTCGGCGCGTGCAGCAGCTTGTCCACCACGCGCCGTACGGTCTGCTCGACCTCGGCGCGCACCCGCTCGTCCATCTCCGGCACCCGCCCGACCAGGCGCTCCAGCTCGGCCCGGACCACGTCCGAGCCCATGCTGCGCAGCGCGACCACGGTCGGCGCGACCTGCTGCGCCTGCTGCGCGGTCGCGAACGCCGCGACCTCCTCGCAGACGATCTTGCGCACCAGTTCCACGTCGGCCTCGCCGGCCGTACCGGCGGAGACCTCGGCGAGCAGTTCCAGGTCGATCAGCACCACACCGTCGAGCTCGCGCACGCCCGAGTCGATGTCGCGCGGCAGCGCCAGGTCGATCAGCACCAACGGCTGCTCGACCCCACGCTCGCGCCGCGCGGCGAGCACGGCCTCGATCTCGTCCCGACCGATCACCAGGCCGGCCGCGCCGGTGCAGGAGACCACCAGGTCCACCGAGGCCAGCGCCTCGGGCAGCGCCGACATCGGCACCGCCCGACCCGAGACCGACTCGGCCAGGTGTTCGGCACGCGCGTAGGTGCGGTTCGCGACCACGATGTGGCCCACGCCCTCGCGGTGCAGCGTCTTGGCGGCCAGCGCGCTCATCGAGCCCGCGCCCACCACAAGCGCCCGGCATCCGCCGATCGGGCCCATCGACAACTCGGCCTGGGCCAGCCCGACGGTCATCAACGACCGACCGGCCTGGTCGATCCCGGTCTCGGTGTGGGCCCGCTTGCCGACCCGCAGCGCCTGCTGGGTCAACTCGTTCAGGACCCGTCCGGCGGTGCCGTGGGTCTGCGCGAGCGCGAGCGCGGCCTTTATCTGGCCGAGGATCTGCCCCTCGCCGACCACCATCGAGTCGAGCCCGCAGGCGACCGAGAACAGGTGCTGGACCGCGCGGTCCTCGTAGTGCACGTACAGACACGGGGTCAGCTCGGACACCGGCACCCCGGTGTGCCGCGACAGCAGGTTGCCCAGTTCGGTGACACCACCGTGGAAGCGGTCCACGTCCGCGTAGACCTCGACCCGGTTGCAGGTCGACAGCAGCACCGCCTCGCCGACCGGCTCGGCCGCCACCAGGTCGTGCAGAAGCGCCTCCTGGGCCGCCCCGGTCACCGAGACCCGCTCCAGGAGTCCGACCTCGGCCGTTCGGTGGCTGAGGCCGACCGCCAGGACACTCATGGTGTCTTCCTACCGTTGATCGCCGTGTTCGCGGGCGCGATACCCGTGCGACAGCCGGTCACGCGGGCATCACCTCGGGGAGGTCGCCGCGTTCCCCGGGCTTCGAGGGTCGCGCCGGGACCGGCCCCGCGACGGGGTCGAGACCGGACTTGCGCTGTTCGTGGAAGGCCAGGATCTGCAACTCGATGGACAGATCCACCTTGCGCACGTCCACCCCTTCGGGCACCGAGAGCACGGTCGGCGCGAAGTTCAGGATGCTCGTGATGCCGGCGGCGACCAGTCGATCGGCCACCTCCTGTGCGGCCGGTGCCGGCGTGGTGATCACGCCGATCGACACGTGGTCCTCGCGCACGATCTGCTCGAGGTCGTCCATGTGCCGCACCGCCATGCCCGCGATCCGCTGCCCGGTGACCGCCCGATCGGCGTCCAACAGGGCCGCGACCCGGAAGCCGCGCGAGGCGAACCCGCCGTAGTTGGCGAGGGCGTGACCCAGATTTCCTATGCCGATGATGGCGACCGGCCAGTCTTGGGTGAGCCCGAGTTCACGCGAGATTTGGTACACGAGATACTCGACGTCGTAACCGACCCCGCGGGTGCCGTAGGAGCCGAGATACGACAGGTCCTTGCGCAGCTTCGCCGAATTCACCCCGGCGGCAGCGGCGAGTTCCTCGGACGAGACCGTGGGAACACCCCGCTCCGACAGCGCACTGAGCGCCCGGAGGTACAGCGGAAGCCGCGCCACCGTCGCCTCGGGGATGCCACGTCCCCGCTGCGCCGGTCGCTCGGTACGCCCTGTAGCCACGCTGCTCCTGTGGGTGGGACCTGGGATTTCGATTGCCAGGTTAGGCTTTTGTGAACGTACGCACAAAGTAGGTGTCCGATTTGCGCGCCTGTCGTGATGCTCGTCACGCCTTGGTTCCGAAGCCTGGCGTGAACTCGATCACATGAGGTGACTCGAGCATGGCCCGTGCGTAGTCGTGGTGACCCATCGCATCCACCTCCCCACCGTACGTGTCGGCGATTCGTCCCCCGGTCGGCCCCCTCCTCCGGCGCACGACCGAGCGCGATCGGGTCGGATCGAAGCGGACCGGCCATGGGACCGAATCAGCCGCCGAGCGCCTTGCGCAGCCGCCGCTCGTCCACCCGCCAGAAATCGTGCTGCTTGCCGTCCACCAGGGTCACCGGGATCTGCTCCCAGTACTTGTGCTGGAGGTCCGCGTCCCGCGTGATGTCGACTTCGGTCCAGGTCACCCCCAGTTCCCCGGTCACCCGTTCGATCACGACCCGGGCGTCGTCACACAGGTGACAGCCCGGCTTGCTCAACAGCGTCACGGAGCGGGTCGCGGCGTCGGGGCGGCGGCGGAAAGGATTCACGTCCTCGATTGTCACCCCACCGGAGGCCGACCGGGAGACCACCTCCCGACCCGAGCCGGAGGCGGCGCTTCACCGATGGGGCGCACGCCCGCAAGACCGGCGCCACACCAGCGCAATACGGTCCTACTACGCTCGGCACCATGGTTTTCTTGCGCCGGCGATCGAGGACCGAGAACAACCACGACAACGCCGTGCGGGCGGGCGAGGCGGCGGCGGCCGCAGCGCACGCGAGCGCCCCGGCGCGCGCCCCCGGTGAGGCCGATGCGCCCGCGCGGATCGGCGCCGCGTTCTTCGACCTGGACAACACCGTCATGCAGGGCGCGTCGATCTTCCATCTGGCCCGGGGCCTGTACGCGCGCCGGTTCCTGACCACCCGCGACATAGCCCGGTTCGGCTGGCAGCAGGCCAGGTTCCGGCTCGGCGGGGAGCACATGGGGCACGTGGGCGACGCGCAGGAGAGCGCGCTGTCGTTCGCCAAGGGGCACACGGTCGAGGAGATCCGGGCGATCGGCGAGGAGATCTTCGACGAGTGCATGGCGGACAAGATCTGGCCGGGCACCCGGGCACTCGCCCAGATGCACCTGGACGCGGGCCGCCAGGTCTGGCTGGTCACCGCCGCGCCGATCGAGATCGCCGACACCATCGCCGGCCGCCTCGGCCTGACCGGCGCGCTCGGCACCGTGCCCGAGACCCGCGCCGGCGTGTACACCGGCCGCCTGGTCGGCGAACTGCTGCACGGCGAGGCCAAGGCGCAGGCGGTCCGCGCGCTCGCCGCCCGCGAGGGGCTGGACCTGGGCGACTGCTCGGCCTACAGCGACTCGGCCAACGACATACCGATGTTGACCCTGGTGGGCGATCCGTGCGCGGTCAATCCGGACGCCCGACTGCGCCGCCACGCCCGGGCGCACGGGTGGCGCGTGAAGGACTACCGCACCGGCCGCAAGGCCGCCCGGATCGGCCTGCCGGCCGCCGCCGGGATCGGCGCGGTCGCGGGCGCCGTGGCCGCCGGAACCGCCGTCCGGCGGCGGGTGCCGACCCGGATCTGAGCGCCCGGCCCCGGCCCGGCACACCCCCCGCGACCTGCGGCGAGGGGGTCCGTCCCGGGTGCCTCACGCCGCCTGACGGGCGGCAAGTTGTCCGCATATAGCACACCTGACACGCGGCAACCCGACAAACACGCAAAGAGCACACATCAGCGGTCGTTCCCGGTAGCTTCACAACGCCGATGGGCACACTTGGTATCCCTTCCTTTACTAAGCGTTATTCTCGATCGGCGCACAGCGGTATCCAAGTTCCCTACTATGGGTGATCGATTCCGCACCGAACGTAATTACCGCTGAAGCAACAGGGAGTCCCGTGCACCGAATCGTCCGGGTTGACGTGTCCGGGCTGGCGACACTGCGTGCGGCGGTGTGCGCGAGCTTCGCCCCCCCGTCCGTCGGTTTCGCCGCCACAGCCGGTTACGGCGCCGGTGTCTGTCGCGCGAGTTCGGCCGGGCCCGTGGGCCTCGCCCTCGCGTCGCGCGCCGGCACCACCGAACCGACCCGTCCCACCCGAGGCTCCGGCTACACCCGGGGCCCGGGTCCGGACGGCGAGGCCCGCCGCATCATGGCCCTCGTCGAACTCGCCCAGGACGGCGACGGCGACGCGTTCGCCCAGCTCTACGACAACTACTTCGACACCGTCTACCGGTACATCTACTACCGGGTCGGCGGTCGCGCCGTCGCCGAGGACCTGACCAGCGAGACCTTCCTGCGCGCGCTGCGCCGGATCGGCACCTTCACCTGGCAGGGTCGCGACTTCGGCGCCTGGCTGGTGACCATCGCGCGCAACCTGGTCGCCGACCACTTCAAGTCCAGCCGGTTCCGCCTGGAGGTCACCACCGGGGAGATGCTCGACGCCAACGAGGTCGAGTCCAGCCCCGAGGACTGCGTCCTGGAATCGTTGTCCAACGCGGCCCTGCTCGACGCCGTGCACAAGCTCAACCCCCAGCAGCAGGAATGCGTGACCCTGCGCTTCCTGCAGGGTCTTTCGGTCGCGGAGACCGCACAGATCATGGGTAAGAACGAGGGGGCGATCAAGACGTTGCAGTACCGCGCCGTACGGACGCTCGCCCGTCTCCTGCCCGAGGACGTGCGGTGAATCACACTTCCGTAACCTTCGGGGCCCGCGGCTCGTTCTTCCCGATAGCGACCCCCTTCGGGGATCGTTGCGGCGGGGAGCCGCCCTGTGGCCCCCGACCCGGAGACTTCCCTGGACGGACATCCGGGGAGAGGAGGTGCGGCCTGTGAGCATTGCGGCCCTGGATCGGCGACCCGCGAGCGCCTTCGCGCGAGCCCTCGACGAGAACGACCGCGACAACCGATCGGCGGAGCCACTGCCCGCGCTGGTCCCGCTGCTGCGGACCGCCGAGATGCTGCGCGAGCGGTCCTCGGCGGCACCCGTACCGAGCGCGGACTTTCGCACCGCGCTCCGGCAACGGCTGCTGGACGAGGCTGCGGCGCTGCCCGCGACCGAGGGTGCGGCCACCGTGCCCGCACCGCGCGGCGCGCATCGCCGTCGGGAGTCGCAGGCCCCGCCGCGCACCGTGCGCTGGCGGCGGCGGGCGGCCATCGCCGGCGCGTTCGTGGTGGTCACCGGCGGCGGTCTCGGCGGGGTGGCCTACGCCAGCTCCGACGCGTTGCCCGGCGACCTGACCTACGGCGTCAAGCGCACGGTCGAAGACTTCAAGATCTCGCTCGCCGACAACGACCACGAGCGCGGCGAGCGCTACCTGCAACAGGCCGACACCCGAATGGGCGAGGCCGAACGGCTGCTCAAGCGGGCCGGGCGAAATCCCGACAAGGAGACCGTGCGGCATCTGCGGCAGGTGCTCGACGACTGGCGCGACGAAGCGGACAAGGGCCGCGCGCTGCTCACCGACCACTTCCGCAAGAGCGGCAGCGACGGGTCGATGCGCAACCTGGCCGACTTCGCCCGCTCCGGCAACGAGCGCATGGAGCGGATCGGCGACCGACTCCCGCCGGAGCTGCACTCCGAACGGGACCGGGTCCGCACCCTGCTCACCGCGATCAACGAGCAGGTCGCCCCGATCGCGGGCACCCCCGGCCGGAGTTCGGCGAAGCCGGGCACCGGTGGGCACACCGACGGCGCGCCGGTCGCCCCCGGCACCGGTCCGGGCGGCGCGCCCGGCACCGGCGGCCTGCCGCTCGTGCCGAGGCTCCCGGGCCTGGGCGGCGGCGCCACCAACGGCGCACCGCCGCAAGGCGGCTCGACCACGACGGGCGGTGCCGCTCCGCGACAGCAGCCGCAGCAGGACGGCGGCCTTCTCCCGGGGCTGAACATCCCGCTGCTCGGCGGCGCTCCGGCGGAAAACCCCTCCGACCGGTCCGACGGCTCCGGCAACACCCCGGCCCCGGCGAAGACGCCCAAGGGTCAGATCCTCCCGCCCCTGCTGCCCGGCCTGCCGGGCATCGGGCTCAACCTGCTCGGCCCCGCCGAGGAGGAGCCACACAGCTGACCCAGCCGGTGGGCACACACCGAAGGCGGCGCGCGGACCACCGTCCACGCGCCGCCTTTCGTGTTCCGGTTGTGGAACCCGGTGTACGGAACCGATCTAGAAGAAGACCGACCGCCGCTGCATCAGCAGCCGGTAGATCGTGTGCTGGATGGTCTCGCGCACCTCGTCGGTCAGGTTGAACACGACCATCGGGTCGTCCGCCGCCTCGTCCGGATACGCGTCGGTGTGGATCGGCGCGCCGAACTCGATCCGCCACCGCGTCGGCAGCGGCACCAGGCCGAGCGGGCCGAGCAGCGGGAAGGTCGGGGTGATCGGGAAGTACGGCAGGTTGAGCAGGCGCGCGAGGGTGCGCGCGTTGCCGACCATCGGGTAGATCTCCTCCGCGCCCACGATCGAGCACGGCACGATCGGCACCCCGGTGCGCAGCGCCGCGGACACGAAGCCGCCGCGCCCGAAGCGCTGGAGCTTGTACCGCTCGGCGAACGGCTTGCCCAGGCCCTTGTAGCCCTCGGGCCACACGCCGACCAATTCGCCCTTGCCGAGCAGCCGTTCGGCGTCGGCGTGGCACGCGAGGGTGTGTCCGCTCTTGCGCGCCACCGAGCCCACCAGCGGCAACTGGAAGACCAGGTCGGCGGCGAGCAGCCGCAGATTGCGCCGAGCCGGGTGGTGGTCGTGCACCGCCACCTGCGTCATCAGCGCGTCCACCGGCAGCGTGCCGGAGTGGTTGGCCACGATCAGCGCGCCGCCCTCGGCCGGAATGTGCTCCAGGCCGCTGACCTCGATCCGGAAGTACTGCTCGTAGACCACCCGCAGCGCGGCCATCAACTTGTCGTTGAGCTCGGGATCGAAGCCGAACTCGTCCACCTCGTACTCACCGGTGATCCGGCGGCGCAGGAACGCCAGTCCGTCGGCGGCCCGATCCTCCCAGCCCGGTCCCGCCACGCCGTCGAGGAGCCCGGCGGCGGCACCGCCCACCACCCCGCCGACCGCGCCCGCGAGCGACCCGAACAACGAGCGCCCGGATCCCGGCGCGCGCCGGGGCCCCGCCTCGGCCGAGACCGCGTCCGCCGAGGCCGCCGGCTCGGCTTTCGCCGGCTTTCGACCCGACCGCGCCTCGATCGATCGCACCGGCACCTCACCCTCGACCGGCTCGGGCACCCGGACCGCACGCGCGGGCCTGGTGGGCCGACGCCCCGACCGGGGCGCGGGCGGGCGCGCTCCGGAAGCGGCGCCGTCGAAGGGAATGATGCGGGCCTCACCCATCGGGGTTCCTCCTGGTGAGCAGCAGGTCGGCGAGTCGATCGGGCACCTGGGCCAGGCGCCTCGGGTCGAGCAGGCCGGTCGAACGACGACCCTCGGCATAGTCGGCGAACGTCTCGGCCGTGCTCCTGGCCGCGACGAAACCCAGTTTCTCCCGGGCCCGCGCGGGGTCCACCACGCGCCCGTGGGTGAGCAGGCGCACCTGCTCGGCGGACAGGTGCACCGAACCCGCGCGCCGCAAACCCTGATTGACCAGACCCACCGCCGCCGCCGGGAACGGCACCACCGGTCGGCCCAGTCGGCGCGCCGCCTGGGACAGGAACAGCACCCCCTCGGCGGCGATGTTGTACGTGCCCGGTCGATCGGCGAGCATCGCGATCCGCAGCGCCTCGCGCAGGTCGTCCTCGTGCACGAACTGCAGACGCGGATCGTAGCCGAGCAGCGTGGGCAGCACCGGCAGCGCGAAGTAGGCGCCCATCGGCGAGTCGGTGCGCGGCCCGAGCAGCGGCGCGAACCGCAGGACGGTGACGGCGACATCCGGCCGGCGCCGGGCGAAGCCGCGCACGTAGCCCTCTATCTCGACGGCGTCCTTGGCCCAGCCGGCCGAGGGCTGCACGCGCGGTTCGGTGTCCTCCGCGAACAGCGCGGGATCGCGCGGCGAACCGCCGTAGACGGCGGTGGTCGAGCGCACCACCAGGCGGCGGATCGACGGCGCCTTCTGGCACGCGGCGAGCAGCTGCATGGTGCCGATGACGTTGGTCTCCTTGATCGAGACCGCTCCGCCCCGGACCGGCGGCAACTCACTGGGACTCAGGTGCACCACGGTGTCCACCGCGGCCGAGGCGACCACCTTGGCGATCATCGGGTTGCGAATATCGGCGAGCACGAAGTCCACCCCGGCCGGCGGCTCCGAAGCGGGCGCGACCATGTCGACCCCGATCACTCGGTCGACATCGGGCTCATCGCGAATCATCCGCACGAACCCGGCCCCCGGATCCCCGGCAACCCCGGTAACCAGGACGACACGCCCCATGCTGCGCCCTCCCCAACCAGCCCGCACCAACACAACGCGAACCCCTACGGTAAGCGCCCCCCAACGTAACCGTACGCACCCCAAAAACCCGAAGCGCCGACCCCGAGCACCACCCCAGGGCGCGAGGCCAAGGCGCCGGAAGCCGGGCCCACGGCGCCAGGGCCCAAAAACCCCAGGGCCACCAAGGCCCGGGAGCCGGGCCCAGAACACCAGACCCCGAAGCCCCAAGCCCCGGCGGAGACCGGACCCGGAGGCATCCAGGGCCCGGGGCAACAGGACCGGGGGCCAAGGAGCCGGGCCCAGGACACGAGGACCCGTAGCACCAAGCCCCAGCGGAGACCAGACCCGGGACATCCACGCCCCGGAGCACCAAGGCCCGGCGGAGACCGGACCCGGAGCACCTCCGACCTGGGCCACCAGGGCCGAGGGGCCGGGCCCAGGGCGCCGCAGCCCGGGGCGCGGGGGCGCGGCCCCCGGCGCGACCGTCCCCCCGCGCGCGCACGCGCCCGAACGCACGGCGACCGCCCGTCGCGCCCCCGAACGGGAGCGCGGCGGGCGGTCGCCCAAGGCTTCAGCGGCGCAAGCCGGTGGGATGCCTACTTCTTGTTGCGACGCTGCACACGCGTCTTCTTGAGAAGCTTGCGGTGCTTCTTCTTCGCCATGCGCTTGCGACGCTTCTTGATGACAGAGCCCACCGACAACCCTCGCTCACGTGACGTTTCTACCGCGCGGAGCCGGATCAGCCCGCACAACTGGGGGTCAGCCTACTCGCCGCCCCGGCCCACCTCTAAACGAGGCGGTCCGTAATGCCCCCCTACGCTGTTTCCACGTAGGAGTCTCGCAGGTAGTCGTGGACGGCCTGCTCCGGAACTCGGAAGGACCGACCAACCCTGATGGCCGGCATCTCGCCACTGTGGACCAGGCGATACACCGTCATCTTGGACACCCGCATCACCGCGGCCACCTCGGCCACAGTCAAGAAGTTGACCTCGTTGAGAGGCCTCTCTCCAGAAGCCATGACGCACCGAACCATTCAGCACGCGTCGGGCGCCGGCTTCCCCTCCGGCGACTGCCACACGCACGTGCGTCCCTCCAGAGTAGTGGCGTGTGGTACCAGTGGGGAAGAGGAGTAGTTATCCCACCTGAATCGCCCATCAGGCTGTTTTACCGATCGATTCCGGACAGTCCGGACCGATCGAGCAGATACGCCATGACCGGTTCGTACAGGTGTGGCGCCACGTTGTCGTCCAGCGGAACGACCACCTCGACCCGCCCCTCCTCGGCCGCCACGAACAGCGCGGGGTCGTTGCAGTCCGCGAGGCCGATCGCCGCAACCCCCGCCTGACCTGCGCCTCCGGCCCAACCGTGGTCGCCGATCAGCAGATCCGGCAGCGGCTCGGACCCGGCCGCCAACTCGGCCAGCATCGCCCGGATCCCGCGCGCGGAGTGGGTGTGTCGGAAATCTCCCGCGTCGTCCACCACCATCGCCACGTCGTCCCGATACCGGATCGCGCGACCCTGCCCGCCCTCGGCCGTGGGCGTGCGATAGCTCCACCCGGCGGCGGGGCGCAGGAGCGTACACCCCGCCTCGCGCAACACGCGTGCCAGTGTGCGGTACCAATCGCCTAGCCCGTTCGGGTGGCCCGTGGCCACGATCACCCGCTCGCGACGCTCGGCGGCGAGCGCGATCCGGTCCGCGTACGCGTCCAGCGCGGCCACGGTCAGATCCGGGTCGATGGTGTCCTGCCCGCTGCGGTGGGCCGGATCGGCCACCACTCCGCAACGGCGCACCATCAGCGCGAGTACGTCGTCCGCGGTCCACCGACCGTCCGGCTCCAGGCCGAACAGATGGCCGGGATGCCGCTCGCTCATCAGTCGGTAGTGCCGGAGGTTGTTCTCCCTCGTGGTCGCCACGTCGCCGGCGATCCGGCCGCGCACGAGATGGGAGCGAAGCTCCGAGGGGGTGGGAACCGCAACGGTCACGCACAGCTCCTTGGGTCACGGGTCGGTCGGGGTCACCGCAGGCGTCGGGACCACCGGGTCACAGGTCGAACATCGGGTCGAGGCCGTGCGCCGGGAAGACCGCCCGCCGAGTGGCCAGAATCGATTGGTCGGTGCGGTCCGCCGGGTCGTAGCCCGTGGAAAACGGCCGAAAATCGCCGGTCCCACCGTCGGTCATCCGGTGCGGACCGGCCTGGCGGGTGAGCATCCGAACCTCCTCGCGCCAGTCGAGCGGCACCTCGCGGGTGGGCTCGATGGCATGGCCGGCCGCCTCGGCCACCAGGTGCGTCCACGAGCGCGGCACCACGTCGACCGTGGCGTAGCCCCCGCCGCCGGTGGCTATCCAGCGCCCGCCGGCGTGTTCGTGGGCGAGCGCGTGCAGCGCGGCGTGTGCGGTGCGCTGCGCGTCGAGGCTCAGCGCGAGGTGGGCCAGCGGATCGTCCACGTGGGTGTCCGTACCGTGCTGGCTGACCAGCACGTCGGGGCGGAAGTCCGCGAGCAGCGGCGGCACCACGGCGTCGAACGCGCGCAACCACGCGGCGTCGGCGATGCCGGGCGGCAGCGCGACGTTGACCGCGAAGCCCTCGGCGGCCGGCCCGCCGACCTCGCTCGCGAAGCCGGTGCCGGGAAACAGGAAGCGCGGACTCTCGTGCAGGCTGATCGTGAGCACGCGCGGGTCGTCCCAGAACGCCCGCTGCACACCGTCGCCGTGGTGCACGTCGATGTCCACGTACGCGACCCGCTCGGCGCCGAGTTCGAGCAGGCGCGCGATCGCGAGCGCCGGGTCGTTGTAGATGCAGAACCCGGCCGCGGCGTCGGGCATCGCGTGGTGCAGCCCGCCCGCGAAGTTGATCGCGTGGTCCGCGCCGTCGGGGTGTTCCGGCCCCCGCCACACCGCCTCGGCCGCGGCGATCGAGGCGCCCGCGATCAGCGCGGACACCTCGTGCATCCCGGCGAAGGCGGGGGTGTCCTCGGTGCCGAACCCGAAGGTGCCGTCGGCGATCCGGGGGTCGAGGGAGGCGGCGCGCACGGCGGCGGTGTACGCGTCGGTGTGCACCAAGGCCAGATCCGCCTCGGTCGCCGACTTCGGCGCGCACACCCGCAGTTCGGGAAGGGTGTGCAGCCCGAACGCGCGGATCAGGTCGATGGTCAGGCGCAGCCGGACCGGGTTCATCGGGTGCCACGATCCGAAGTCGTACCCGGTCATCCCGTCGTCCCACAGCACGTGCACCGCTCGACTCATGCGGTCACGCTACCGTCCGGGCCGGTTCCCGATCATCGGTCGTGAGCGGGTTCACCGTGCGGAGCGAAGGCGCGGGCCAGCGGCAGCACGGCGAGCACCAGGAACAGCGGCACGAGCATCGCCAGGCGGAACGAGGCCAGGTCGGCGATCCCGCCCACGAGCGGGGTGCCGATCAGGAAGCCGACATAGTTGAAGATGTTGAGCCGGGCGACCGCCTCGTCCGCGTCCTCCGGCGACTGCCGTCCGCCCGCGGCGAAGGTCTGCGGGACCAGCACGCACAGCCCCACGCCCAGGATCACGAAGCCGAGCAGGCCCACCGCGGCGTGCGGAGCGGCGAGTACGACCGCGAAGCCGGCCGCCGCGACCACCGCGCCGCCGCGGACCACCTCGACCATGCCCCAGCGGCGCACCGCGAGGTCGCCGACGCTGCGGCCGACGAGGGTGGTGACCATGTACGCGATGTAGGGGACCACCGCGAAGGCCTCGGAGCTGTCCAGCACCTTCTCCAGGTAGACCGCGCTCCAGTTGGCCACCGTCGAGTCGCCGATGTAGGCGAATGTCATGACCAGGCACAGCGGGATCAGCGGACGCCAGGGCAGGGTGCGGCGCGGCCGCTCCGGATCGGCGACCGCCGGCGCGTCGTCCGCGCGCAGGTAGCCGGGGCCGACCACGAGCAGGGCCGGCACGGTGAGCGCGGCGGCGCCCGCGTACATCGCGACCAGCGGCACCCCGCCCCACGCGCACAGCCCGGCCGCGCCCGCTCCGGCCAGGCCGCCGAGGCTGTACGAGGCGTGGAAGCCGAGCATGATGCTGCGGCCCGCTCGCGCCTGGATCGCCACGCCCTGCATGTTCATCGTGGCGTCCACCGCGCCCAGGGACAGCCCGAACACGAAGAGCACGACGGCCAACTGCCACAGCCCGTCCCCGGCGCCGACCCCGATCAGGGTGGCGCAGACGATCGGCTGGGACACCCGCAGCACGGTACGACTGCCGAACCGCCGGGCCAGGGCACCCGCGATCACGCTGCCCACGCCCGCGACGATCGGCACCACCGAGAGCACCGCGGTGAGCGTGCCGTCGCCCATGTCGTAGCGGCGCTGGATCGCCGGGATCCGGGTGACGAGCAGCGCGAAGGACGCGCCCTGGATCAAAAAACACGCGAGCAGGCTGAACCGCGCACGGCGCAGCGTCTCGTCCTTGGCCGACCCGGCGGCCGGTTCTCTCACCCGCATGGGCGAGCACGCTACCGACGGGTCACTTCCACGGACAGGGCCCGAGGAGATCTTTTGATGAACCGTCAGATTCGCCGACCGGACAAAACCCGGCGAAATCCGTCAAATGCCCAATAGTTCCGGCAGGTCGGCCATGTCCTTGAACAGCGCGTCGGCGTCCGCGAGTCGTTCCGCCGGAGTCATCGCGGCGTGGCCGTACACGGTCATCCCGGCCGCCCGCGCGGCCTCGACCCCCAGCGGGCTGTCCTCGACCACTACGCAGCGCGCGGGATCGACGCCCATGGTCGCCGCCGCGTGCAGGAACAGGTCCGGCGCGGGTTTGCCCCGGGCGACGTCCTGGCTGCTGAAGATCACCGATTCGGGGAAGCACCCGATCAGCCCGGTGCGGGTCAGCGCGAGCCGGATCCGCTCGTGCGTACCGGAGGAGGCCAGGCAGTACGGCACGCCCGCGGCGTCCAGCGCGGCCAGTACGTCGACGACCCCCGGCACCGCTTCGAGTTCCGCCCGGAATCCGGCGAACACCCGCTCGTGGTAGACGTGATCGAAATCCTCGGGCAGCGTCACGCCGTCCCGCTCGCGGACGATCGTGTGCACCCGGGCCATGGTCCCGCCGAGGTAGTCGCGCAGCGAGTCCTCGTAGGCGGTGGGCACGCCGAGTTCGGTGAGCAGCGCGGCGAGTACCCGGTTGGCGATCGGCTCGCTGTCCACCAGCACGCCGTCGTTGTCGAACAGGACCAGCTCCGGTCTCACGACAGGCCCTCGGCGATCTCCTGCGAACGGTTGCTCGCGGCCTCCAGGGCGGCGAGCAGCGCGGCCCGCACGCCGTGGTTCTCCAATTCGCGAATCGCCGCGATCGTGGTGCCGGCCGGCGAGGTCACCGCCTCGCGCAGCAGCGTGGGGTGCTCGCCCGAGTCGCGCAGCATCACCGACGCCCCGATCGCGGCCTGCACGATCAGGTCGTGCGCGGCGGCGCGCGGCAGGCCGAGCAGGATGCCGGCGTCGGTCATCGCCTCGACCAGGAAGTAGAAGTAGGCCGGGCCCGAGCCGGACAGCGCGGTGACCGCGTCCTGCTGCTTCTCCGGGACCCGGATGGTCTTGCCGACCGATCCGAAGATCTCCTCGACCCGCTCCAGGTGCGCCTCGGTGGCGTGCGCGCCGCCGGAGATCGCGCTCATCCCCTCGTCCACCAGCACGGGGGTGTTGGACATGACGCGCACCACGGGGGTGCCCGCGGCCAGGCGGGCCTCCAGGAACTTGGTGGTGATGCCCGCAGCGCCGCTGACCACGAGCCGGTCGGCGGGTACGTGTGGGGCCAGTTCGTCCATCAGCGCGCCCATGTCCTGCGGCTTGACGGTCAGGATCAGGATGTCGGCGGCCTTGGCGGCCTCGGCGTTGCTCACCGCCTCGACGCCGTAGCCGCGGCGCAGGTCCTCGGCCCGCTCGGCGCGACGGGTGGTGACGAGGAGGTCGTCGGGGCTCTTGCCCGCCCGGATCATCCCGGACAACAGCGCTTCACCGATTTTCCCGGTGCCGACGACGGCGACCCGCTGAGCCATGGCCCCACACTTTCTCGCGTTCCTGGTCCGTCGGGACACGCCAGGTGCCCACGATGGCCACCGTACGGTACGGACACGTGTCCGAGGGTGGGCCCCGGCGCGGCTCCCGGGCCGCTCAGGCAGTGCGTCGGCGCAGGGTCAGCGCCCCGAGCCCGAGCGCGGCGAGCACACAGCCGGCGATCACCGCGACATCGCGAAGCAGCGGGCCGGAGACGTCGTGCTCGGTGGACAGCCGGGTCATCGCGTCCACCGCGTAGGACAGCGGAAGCACGTCGGAGACCGCTTCGAGCACCGGCTGCATACGATCGCGCGGCACGAACAGCCCGCACAGCAGGAACTGCGGCAGGATCACCGCGGGCAGGAACTGCACCGCCTGGAACTCGGTGTCGGCGAACGCGCTCACCAGCAGGCCCAGGGCCATCCCGAGCAGCGCGTTCAGGACCGCGACGCACAGGATCAGCCAGGTCGGCCCGACCACGTCCAGACCGAGCAGCCCGATCGCCAGCCCGGTGGCCACCGCCGCCTGGAGTACCGCGACGATCCCGAACGCGAGCGCGTAGCCGCCGATCAGCTGCATCTTGCCGATCGGCATGGTGAGCAGCCGCTCCAGCGTCCCGGTCGAGCGCTCGCGCAGCGTGGCCACCGAGGCGACCAGGAACATCACCACGAACGGGAAGATCCCCAGCAGGGGCCCGCCGATGTGGTCGAACTGCTCCGGCCGGTCGTCGTAGAGCCAGTACAGCAGCGTGAGCAGCACACACGGCACCAGGAGCATCAGCGCGACGGTGCGCGGGTCGTGCCGCAACTGGCCGAGCACCCGGCGGGCGGTGGCGGTGGTGGCGGTGGCGGTGCCGGTCATGACGCGCTCCTCGGGGCCGATGCGGTCGCGGTCGATGCGCCCGGTCGCGGTTCGGCCGCGGCGTCGACCAGCGCCAGGAAGGCCGCCTCCGCGTCCCGGGTCCCGGTACGGGCGAGCAGCGCCTCGGGGGTGTCGTCGGCCAGCAGCGCGCCGTCGCGCAGCAGCAACAGCCGCTCGCAGCGCTCGGCCTCGTCCATCACGTGGCTGGACACCAGCAGCGTGACGCCGTCGGCGGCGAGCCGGTGGAACAGGCCCCACAGGTCGCGGCGCAACACCGGGTCCAGACCGACCGTCGGCTCGTCCAGGACCAGCAGCTCCGGTGTCCCGAGCAGTGCGGCGGCCAGCGACACCCGGGCCCGCTGCCCACCGGACAGCCGGGCCACCGCGGCGTCCTGCCGAGCGGTCAGGTCCACCTCGCGCAACACCCGGTCGAGGTCGTCGGCCGAGGCGCCGAGAAGCCGGCCGAAGTAGCGCAGGTTCTCCCGCACGGTCAGATCCGCGTACACCGACGGCGCCTGCGTCACATAGCCGATCGCGCTGCGCAGCCGCCGATGCCCGGCGGGCCGCCCGAGCACGTCCAGCCGCCCGCTCACCCGCGCCTGCACGCCGACGATCGCCCGCATCAGCGTGCTTTTGCCACACCCGCTCGGGCCGAGCAGCCCGGTGACACTCCCGCGCGGCACGACGAACGAGACGTCGTCGAGCACCACGCGCCCGCCGCGCACGACCCGCAGCCCTTCGGCTCGGATGGCGTCCCCGCCATAATTCATCATGTGTTGAATATGCGCTTCCCCCGACACACCGTCAAGCGATTCCGTACGATTTCCCCCAGTCGGCAAAGGGGGGCACGCCGTTGGCGCGCATCGGACCGTACGAGGTGCTCGAACGCCTCGGCGCCGGTGGAATGGGGACCGCGACGCCCCCGAGCCGTGGTGTGCCACCGTCTACGGCCGAAGGGGCGCCCCGGCCGCAGCCGGGACGCCCCTTCGGGAAATGCCGTGTCTCAGTCGAGCAGCGACACGTCCCGCACCGCGCCCTTGTCCGCGCTCGTGGCCATCGCCGCGTACGCCTTCAGCGCCGTGCTGACCACCCGCTCACGCTTCGCCGGGCGGTACTTGCCCAGGTCGTGCAGCAGGTGCTCGCGCCGCTCGGCCAGCTCCTCGAAGGAGACCTCCAGCTCGATCCGGCGGTTGGGGATGTCGATGGTGATGATGTCGCCGTCGCGCACCAGCGCGATCGCGCCCCCGGCCGCCGCCTCGGGCGAGACGTGTCCGATGGACAGCCCCGAGGTGCCGCCGGAGAAGCGCCCGTCGGTGATCAGCGCGCACTTCGCGCCGAGCCCGCGACCCTTGAGGAACGACGTCGGGTACAACATCTCCTGCATACCCGGGCCGCCCTTGGGGCCCTCGTAGCGGACCACCACCACGTCGCCCTCCTTGACCCGCTTGGTCAGGATGGCGTCGACCGCCTCCTCCTGCGACTCGACCACCACGGCCGGGCCGGAGAAGGTCCAGATCGACTCGTCCACGCCGGCGGTCTTGACCACGCAGCCCGCCTCGGCGAGATTGCCGTACAGGATGCCCAGGCCGCCGTCCCTGCTGTACGCGTGCGCCACGTCGCGGATGCAGCCCGAGGCCACGTCCAGGTCGAGCGAGTCCCAGCGCTCCGACTGGCTGAACGCGGTGGCCGAGCGCACGCAGCCCGGGGCCGCGTGGAACAGCTCGACCGCCTCGGCCGAGGGCGAACCGCCGCGCACGTCCCAGGTCTTGAGCCATTCGGCGAGCGAGTCGGCGTGCACCGAGGTGACATCCTCGTGCAGCAGCCCGGCCCGGTACAGCTCCCCCAGGAGCGCCGGCACGCCGCCCGCGCGGTGCACGTCCTCCACGTGGTACGGCGCGTTGTTCGGCGCGACCTTCGCCAGACACGGCACCCGGCGCGAGAGCGCGTCGATGTCGGCCATGGTGAAGTCCAGCTCGGCCTCCTGCGCGGCGGCGAGCAGGTGCAGGATCGTGTTGGTCGAACCGCCCATCGCGATGTCCATCGCCATCGCGTTCTCGAACGCCTGGCGGGTGGCCACGTTGCGCGGCAGCACGCTCTCGTCGTCCTGCTCGTAGTAGCGCTTGGTGATCTCCACGATCGTGTGGCCCGCACCCTCGTACAGCGCCTTGCGCGCGGTGTGCGTGGCCAGCACCGAGCCGTTGCCCGGCAGCGCCAGACCCATCGCCTCGACCAGGAAGTTCATCGAGTTGGCGGTGAACATGCCCGCGCACGACCCGCAGGTCGGACACGCGGCGTCCTCGATCCGCTCCAGGTCCTCGTCGGAGACCGTGTCCGACGCGGAGTCGGAGATCGCGGTGATCAGGTCCAGGTGCGGACGCACCCGACCGTCGACCATCACCGCGGTGCCGGCCTCCATCGGACCGCCGGAGACGAACACCGCGGGGATGTTCAGCCGCAGCGCGGCCATCAGCATGCCGGGGGTGATCTTGTCGCAGTTGGACACGCACACGATCGCGTCGGCCTGGTGCGCGTTGACCATGTATTCGACGGCGTCGGCGATCAGCTCGCGCGAGGGCAGCGAGTAGAGCATGCCCGAGTGGCCCATCGCGATGCCGTCGTCGACGGCGATCGTGTTGAACTCGCGCGGGATGCCGCCGGCGGCGGAGATCGCCTCGGAGACGATGCGGCCGACGGGCTGGAGGTGGGTGTGCCCCGGTACGAACTCGGTGAAGCTGTTGGCGACCGCGATGATCGGCTTGCCGAAGTCCGCACGCTTGACGCCTGCGGCCATGAGGAGCGCGCGGGCGCCCGCCATTTCGCGACCGTGGGTGACCGTCCGAGACCTGAGTTGCGGCACTGCACACACCCTCTCAGCAATTCACCGGTGGATCCGGGTGCTTTCGAGCTTACGTCCGCGGCCGGAATCGACGGCGCGGCCGTCCACGATGCGACCGCCGGCGGGCCGCGCGCCGGGCCGGCCGGGGCGTCGTGCGGGTGGGCGCGCGACGGTCGGTCAACCGTTCAGGTGGCGCTGGAGGATCGGCCCGAGCCGGCGGACGAGTTCGGCTCCGGGCGTCGAGGCGATCGGCTCCAGGCACACCACGTAGCGGGTCAGCGCGACGCCGAGGATCTGGCTCACGCACAGGTTCGCGCGCAGCGCCGCGTCCGGGCCGCCGATCCGCTCCGCCAGGCGAGCCGTCAACTCGGCGCCGACGAACTCGCGAAAGGCCGGGTTGCTGCCCCCTTCCAGCACCACGGTGCGCAGGATGGCCAGCAGCCGGGTGCCGGTGTCCGGGTGTTCCCACAACGCCACGAACGACTCGGCCAGCCGCCCGCCCGCCTCCTCGACCCCGTGCGCGAACACCGTGCCGACCAGGGTCTCGGGGTCCAGCGGCAGGTCCATGGCCGCGATGAACACCCGGTCCTTGGAGCCGAAGTAGTGGTGCACCAGGGCGGGATCCACCCCGGCGCCCCGGGCGATCGCCCGTACCGACGCGCCCGCGTAGCCGCGCGCGGCGAACTCGGTGCGGGCCGCCTCCAGGATCCCCGTCCGGGTCTGCGAGGCGTCCCCGCGCCGACCCGGCGGCCGGCCCGGACCGCGCCGCCGGACGCCGGGCGCGTCGGCGGCGGTCTTCGGGTCAGCCATGCCGGCGCTCCGCCCCGGCCTCGGCCGCCAGGTGCAGCCGGGTGTACGCCAGCGCCTCGGCGAGGTCGGCCTCGCGCTCGGCGCGGTTGCCGCACCGGCGGGTGTTCACCTCGAGCACGACCGCGCCGGCGAACGAGGTGCGGGCCAGGTGCTCCAGGAGTTCCGCGCACGGTTGGGTGCCGCGTCCGGGCACCAGGTGCTCGTCCTTGAGCGAGCCGCTGCCGTCGGCCAGGTGTACGTGCCCGAGCCGGTCGCCCATCCGGGCCAGCATGTCCAGCGCGTCCGAGCGCGAGGTGGCGGTGTGCGACAGGTCGAGGGTGAAGTGCCGGTAATTCTCGTCGGAGGGATCCCAGTCCGGCGCGTACGCCGCGACCTCCTTGTCCCGGTAGCGCAGCGGGAACATGTTCTCCACGGCGAACAGCACGTCGGTCTCGCCGGCCATGCGCTCGATCCCGCGCACGAAGTCGCGGGCGTAGCTGCGCTGCCAGCGAAACGGCGGATGCACCACGACCGTGCGCGCGCCCAGCCGCACCGCCGCGTCCCGCGCGCGCACCAGCTTGGCCCACGGGTCGGTGCCCCACACCCGCTGGGTGATCAGCAGACAGGGCGCGTGCACCGACAGGATCGGCACCGCGTGGTGGTCGGACAACCGGCGCAGCGCCTCGATGTCCTGGCTGACCGGATCGGTCGAGACCATCACCTCGACGCCGTCGTAGCCGAGCCGCGCCGCGATCTCGAAACCGTCCGCGGTGGACTCGGGGTACACGGAGGCGGTGGACAGGGCGATCTTGGCGTCGGGCACCCGCAACACCGCGTCCGGCACGCGCGCCGCGGCCGGGTCGGACCCCGTACCCGGAAGTATGTCGTGGTCGGCCACGTCGCCCAGAGTAGAACCATCGACGGCCGGATCGACCGCGTCCCGCCGCATCGGCGCGTCCGATCCGAACCGAATCGCCACCCGACGCCCCGCCCGGCTCGACCCCCTCGGCCCCGATCCGCCCCGATCGGCCCTATTCATCCCGATCCGGCGTCCGCCGGCGGGTCTCAGTCCATCCAGTCCAGCCGGCGCAGGATGATCCCCTCCCGCAGCGCCCACGGACAGACCTCCAGCGTGTTCACGTCGAACAGGTCCAACGCGGCGTCGGCCACTATGGCGCCCGCCACCAACTGCGGCGCGCGTCCCACCGACACCCCCGGCAACGCGGCCCGCTCGGTCGCGGTCATCGTCGCCAGTCGGGGCAGCCAGTCGGCCAGCCCGGTCCGGCTCAGCGAGCGTTTGACGTAGGGGCCCTCTCCCGAGGACGGCGCACCGGCGATCCGGGCGAGCTGCTTGAACGTCTTGGACGTGGCCACCACGTGGTCGGGTCGGCCGAGGCGGCTGAACTCGGCGACCGTGCGGGCGATCTCGGCCCGCACGTGCTTGCGCAGCACCCGTACCTCGTCCGCCGTGGGCGGGTCGGTGTGCAGCCAGTTCCGGGTCAGCCGGCCCGCGCCCAGCGGCAGCGAGGCGGCCGCGTCCGGCTCCTCGTCCACGCCCGCCGCGATCTCCAGCGAGCCGCCGCCGATGTCCAGGACGAGCAGCCGACCGGAGGACCAGCCGAACCAGCGGCGCACCGCCAGGAAGGTCAGCCGGGCCTCGTCCGCGCCGGTGAGCACCTGGAGGTCCACCCCGGTCTCGCGCCGCACCCGGTCGAGCACCGCCTCGGAGTTGGCCGCCTCGCGCACCGCCGAGGTGGCGAACGGCAGCAGGTCCTCGACGCCCTTGTCCTCGGCCACCTCGAGCGCCGCCGCCATCGTGCGGACCAGCAGATCTATGCCGTGCGGGGCGATGCTCCCGTCCGGCTCCAGCAGCTCGGCCAGGCGCAGCTCACGCTTGTGCGAGTACGCGGGAAGGGGCCGAGCACCCTGATGGGCGTCGACCACGAGCAGGTGGACCGTATTCGAGCCCACGTCGAGAACACCGAGTCGCATGGTGTCGAAGGTAATCCGTCGACCCGGGCGGGTGAGCGGGGGCGTTCCCTCGCTTGCCACGCCTTTGCCGAACCGGACATCGCACCCGGCCCTCTACGCTGGTGGTGTGCCCGAGGTAGACCTGGATTTTCCGCGTGCTTGGTTCGAGTTCTCCGACCCCGACGACGCCGATCAGTTGTTCCGCTGCGATCTGACCTGGTTGACCTCGCGGTGGCAGTGCATCTTCGGTGCCGGCTGCCACGGCGTGGTGGCCGGGCGGGCGCCCGACGGGTGTTGTTCGCTGGGCGCGCACTGGTCGGACGAGGACGACGAGAAGCGGGTGCTGGCCTGGGCCGAACGGCTGACCCCGCAGACCTGGCAGTTCCACGACCTGGCCGCCCGAAAGGGGGTCAGCGAGTTCGAGGACGGCGACAAGCGCACCCGGCTGGTCGACGGCGCGTGCGTGTTCTTGAACCGGCCCGGCTTCGCCGGCGGCGCCGGGTGCTCGCTGCACGCGCTCGCGCTGCGCGAGGGTGTGCATCCGCTGGAGACCAAGCCGGACGTGTGCTGGCAGCTGCCGGTGCGGCGGACCTACGACTGGATCGACCGCCCGGACGAGACGCGCGTGCTGATGGTGACGATCGGCGAGTACGACCGCCGGGGTTGGGGCCCGGGCGGCCACGACCTGCACTGGTGGTGCACCGGGAGCACCGAGGCGCACGGCGCGGGCGAGCCGGTGTACGAGTCCTACGGGCCGGAGCTGCGCGAGCTGATGGGCGAGGCGGCCTACGCGGTCCTGGTCGAGGCGTGCCGGGCCCGGCTGGCCGGCGGTCGGCCGATCGCGCCGCACCCGGCGGATCCGCTCGACTGATCGCGGCGGGACCGGGCCCGGCTCAGCTGCCGGCGGTCGGGCCGGGCGGTGGTGTGCTGGGAGGCGTGCCGGTCGGCGGCGGGCTCGACGTGGCCGGGTCGCCGGTGCTGCCCTCGATGGTGACCGCGGTGCCGCCGGGTTCGATGACCACCCTGGCCGACCACGAGCCCCGGGGCGCCTTCCCGGCGACGACCGAGATCGTGACGGTGTCCTCCTGCCCCGGCGCGAGCGTGCCGTGGGGTCGACTCAGGCGCAGCCAGGCCGCCCCGGTCCGGGCCTGCCAGTCGACCGGGACGGCGCCGACGTTGCGCAGCGTGATCACGGTGCGATCCCCGGTGTGGCCGGCCGTGACCAGCGGCGGGACGGGGGCGGGGTCGCCGGGCGGCGGCACGAACACGACGCCCGGCGCGATCCGGTCCGGTGGCGGTACGGGCGGCGCGACGGCGGCCGGCGCCGAGCCGCGCCCGTGCGACGGGCCGCCGGCACCGGGCCGTACGGCGGTCGCGGCCGGGGAGGCCGTCGGCGCCGCGGGCACACTCGACCCGGTCCCGTCGGCGGTGTCCACGTGCGCCGACGCGATGGTGACCACCCTGGCGGTCGGCCCGGCGGCCGAGCCGCCGGACGCCTGCCACAGGGCCAGCGCGGGCGCGGCCACCACGGCGGCCACCACGACCGCCGCGATCACCGTGGCCCGGCGGCGATTGCCGCGCTCGACCACCCGGGCCGGAAAGACCGGGAAGCCGGCGCGGTCGAATTCGGCGACCCGGCGGGCGATCTCCGGCGGCCGCTGGGCGGAGCGGCCCTTGCCCACCTCGCCCAGCACCTCGATCCGCAGCGCCGCGGGCGGGGCGACCAGGGCGAGGGCGACCGGCACCGCCGCGGCGCCCGTGGTCGGCGCGAGCAGCGTCGCCGCGCGGCGCACGTGCGGCCCGCACCGCCGACACGTCTCCACGTGCGCGATCAATCGTTCGCGCAGCGCCGAGGTGAGCCGCCCGGTGGCCAACTCCTGACCCTCGGGGCAGCTGTGCGAGGCCTCGGCGCCCGCGACCGCCGCCCGGGTCCGGTCCACCTCGCGCCCGGCGCACAGGAGCAGGCTGCGGGCGTGCTGCTCGTCACAGCCGAGCACGGCGGCCAGGCCGCGCGGATCGAGCCCGTGCCGGACCGACAACTCCAGCGCCTCGCGCCGCTCCGGCGACAATCCCACCGCGTCGGGCCAGGCGAGTTCGTCCAGGTCGCCGCGCCGCCCGGGGACGCGCCCGGCCTCGGTGCCGGGAAACAGGTCGGTCGGCTCGTCGGCGTCGCCGGCCAGCGGCGGCAGGCTGCGCTCGTGCGCCCACACCACCCGTACGTCCTCGGGCCGGGCGGGTCCGGTGCCGACCCGCACGTGGGCGTCCAGGCGGACCAGGCACTCGTAGCGGGCGAGCGCGTACAACCACGGTTTGAGCAGGTCCAGGTCCGGCAGTCGGCCGATGTGACGGTCGGCGAGCACGAACGTGCTGCGGAGGGATTCCGCGGCCGCCCGATGATCGCGCAGCACCGACAGACAGTAGGTGTAGAGCCCTTCGGCATAGGCGTCGTAGGCGGCGCGTCCCCACGAAAGCACCGCGGCGGGGGCCGATGCCCGGCCGGTTACCGAATCCGTCACGTTCGTGAACGTAGGTGTCGGAGAGCCTCCGACTCAGGCGATTTGCACTTTCATACGCCTTTCGAGGTCGACAATCATACTTTCGAGTGAATATCCGTCACCTTTGCTGGAATTCGCTCGTCGCACTTTCGTGCGAAGCCGGTCCTCCGGTGACGTTCAGCGAAACACCGGTCGGATTCGCCGAAACGGACACTGCCCACGTGGTGGCCGGTGCCCTGTCCGGATTCGCCGCGATCGTGATCGATATCGACTGGCCGTTGGCCAGTGTGCCGGCCCGGGAACTCACGGTGAGCCAGTCGTTCTCCGACACCGCCAGCGACCAGGCGACCGGCCCGCCGGTGGCGGTGAGCCGGACGGTCTGCGCGGCGCCGTCCGCGCCGAGGTCCACCGTCGAGCGGGACCAGGACAGCGTGCCGGGCGCCGCCGGATTGCCCTCGCCGGTGCCGCCCGCCCGCGGAAGGGTCAACGACCCGCCCGCAACCGGGGCGCCACCGCTCGTCGACGGCTTGGCGCCTCGGCTCGGCCGCGCGGTCGGCTTCGCGACGGCGGACCGGGTGCTCGGCGCCGAGGTCGGCACCGCCCGCGCCGTCGACGGCGCGGGCGCGGTACCGGGGACCACACTCGCCGCGGCGGCCGGCGACTCGGCCGGATGCAGCGCCGGCGGCCGCTCCGAAAGCGGCGCCGTACTCAGCGCGATCGGCGTGTCGTGCTCGGCCCCCGGCCGCGACAGCACCGCCGTACCGAACACCAGCGCGACGGCCGTCGCACACGCGGCCACCACCGGCACCCGCGACCTCGGCCGACCCGTGCCCTTCGGAAAGCCGCCCCGCTCGACCGGATCCGCCGACTCGACCGAGCCGTCCGCCCGCAGCGCCATCCGGATCGCGTACGGCGCCTTGGCCGACCCGCCGCCCGCGAGCAGCGCCCGCACCTCCACCGGCCCCGGGCGCAGCGCCAGGCAGTCCGGGCAGGAGTCGACGTGCAGGTACAGCGGTTGCCGCAGCCCCGCCTCGACCGCGGCCCCCGCGTCCGGCAGCAGCAACGCGAGTTCGGGGCAGTCCCGCCGCGCGTGCGTGGCCACCGCGTACACCGCGAGGGCCTGCTCGAACCGGACCGGCCCGCGCGCCAGCAGCCGCGCCACCCGCCGCTCGGACACGCCCAGCACATCGGCCACTTCGGCGTCGCTCAGGCGGTGCCGCGCCGACAGGTCCAGGGCGATCCGCTCGTCCTCGTCGACCGCCCACAGCGCGTACGGCACCAGCGGCGCCAATCGGCGCCGATCGGGCACCGACCACCCCGCGCCACCCGCGGCCAGGACCTGCTCGACCACCCCGGGACCGGCCCGCTCTCCCGCCGCCCGTTCGGCCACGACCCGGACCAGCGCGTACAACAGCGCCCGACTCCGGCGCGGGTCGCGCAACGCGCGGATCCGCTCCGGCGCGACCGCCAGCGTCTCGCGCACCACCCGCTCGGCGACCCGAGGCTGGTACCCGAGCGCCACGCAGAAGCCGAACAACGCGTCACCGTGGGTGTCGTACAACGCCACCGCGTCGGGCACCGCGCCCGTTTCGTCCGTCGTCCCGGATTCCCGCACCGCACCGTCCCCCACCATGCCGCCACACGGTAGGCACAACGCCCGACCGCCACCATCGCTTTGCCCACCCGGTGACAGGATCAAGACATTCCGCCCGTGGTCGATCCCGACCGCGCCTCCACTGTCGGCGCGGGCCGTTACGGTTCCTGGCATGGCCAGGACCACCACGAAGGATCGCCCGTCGTATCGCTGCACCGAGTGCGGCTGGACCGGGCCGAAATGGCTGGGCCGCTGCAACGAGTGCCACGCGTGGGGCACGGTCGAGGAGTTCGGCGCGCCCAAGGCCCGCTCGATCGCCGCCGGACCGGTCACCACCGCGGCGCTGCCGATCGGCCGGATCGACGTACAGCAGGCCCGGTTCCGCCCGACCGGCGTCGACGAGTTGGACCGGGTGCTCGGCGGCGGCCTGGTCCCGGGCGCGGTCGTACTGCTCGCGGGCGAGCCCGGCGTCGGCAAGTCCACCCTGCTGCTCGACGTGGCGAGCAAGTCCGCCTCGCCGGCCGCCCGCACCCTCTACATCACCGGCGAGGAGTCGGCCGCCCAGGTCCGCCTGCGCGCGGGCCGGATCGGCGCGCTGAACGAGGAGCTCTACCTCGCCGCGGAGACCGACCTCGCCGCGTTGATCAGCCACGTCGACGCGGTCAAACCCGCGCTGCTGGTGGTCGACTCGGTGCAGACCATCGCCTCGCCCGCGATCGACGGCGCCCCCGGCGGCGTGTCGCAGATCCGCGAGGTGACCGGCGCGCTGATCCGGATCGCCAAGGAACGCAACATCGCCACCGTGCTGGTCGGCCACGTCACCAAGGACGGCTCGATCGCCGGCCCCCGCCTGCTGGAGCACCTGGTCGACGTGGTGCTGCACTTCGAGGGCGACCGGCACGCCCGACTGCGCCTGGTCCGCGCGATCAAGAACCGCTACGGCACCGCCGACGAGGTCGGCTGCTTCGAACTGCACGACGAGGGCATCACCGGCCTGACCGACCCCAGCGGCCTGTTCCTGACCCAGCGCGCCGAACCGGTCTCCGGCACCTGCGTCACGGTGACCCTGGAGGGCAAGCGGCCCCTGGTGGTAGAGGTCCAGGCGCTGGTGGCCCCGTCCCAGATCCCCACCCCGCGACGGGCCACCTCGGGCCTGGACTCGGCCCGGATCGGCATGGTGCTCGCGGTCCTGGAGCGGCGCGGCGGGGTGCGCCTGGAGAAGACCGAGATCCACACCGCCACCGTCGGCGGCGTCAAGCTCACCGAACCGGCCGCCGACCTGGCCGCGGCGCTGGCCCTCGCGGGCGCCGCCGCCGACCATCCGCTGCCGACCAAGCTGGTCGCGATCGGCGAGGTCGGCCTCGCGGGCGAGATCCGCCGCACCACCGGCGTGCAGCGCCGGCTCGCCGAGGCGTTCCGGCTCGGCTTCACGCACGCCCTGGTGCCGCCCGATCCCGGGAAGATCCCCAAGGGCATGAAGGTGATCGAGGTGGCCGACATCCGCGAGGCGCTGCGCGCGTTCAACCTGGTCTCCGCACGCGAGCGCCGGGACGACCGCACATGATCGGCGGGGCCCGCCGACGGGGCCCACGCCACCCTCCCCCGCGCGCCCGACCCCGCTCCCGGGCGCCGTCCGGCAACTTTCCGGGTGCCCCGAGGAGTGACCATGTGCCGCCTCGGACATACTCGACACGCGGAGCGGCGCGCGCGACCCGTGCCGAAATCCGGCTTCGAGTCGGTTGCGGCGACCGGTCGGCGGCCGGGAGGCACTAGACTTTTCCACCGATCTTCCGACGTAGCGGCCGACCTGTGTCGTCCGCAGGTCCTGAGGCGCTCCCGGCCGTGCATACCGGAGCAAATGCCCGGGTGACGGCCGATGGCCGGCCGAGGATGGCAACGACCACGGGGAGTTCTGTGGCTACGAATGACCGGACCGACAAGGGGACGAGCGCCGACGCGGCTCTCGTGAGGGCGGCGCTGCAGTCCGTGGCCCCGGGCACCGCCCTGCGCGACGGCCTGGAGCGCATCCTCCGGGGCAACACGGGCGGCCTGATCGTGCTGGGTTTCGACAAGGCGGTGGAGGCGCTGTCCACCGGCGGCTTCGTGCTCGACGTCGAGTTCTCCGCGACCCGGCTGCGCGAGCTGTGCAAGCTCGACGGCGGGGTGGTGGTCGACCGCGAGTGCACGAAGATCGTCCGGGCGGGCGTGCAACTCGTCCCGGATCCGTCGATCCCGACGGAGGAGACCGGCACCCGGCACCGCACCGCCGAGCGGGTCAACAAGCAGACCGGCTACCCGGTGGTCTCGGTGAGCCAGTCCATGCGCCTGATCGCGCTCTACGTGAACGGTCGGCGACACGTCCTGGAGGACTCGGCGGCGATCCTGTCCCGGGCCAACCAGGCGCTCGCCACCCTGGAGCGCTACAAGCTGCGCCTCGACGAGGTGTCGGGCACGCTGTCCGCCCTGGAGATCGAGGACCTGGTCACCGTTCGGGACGTGTGCGCGGTGTCCCAGCGGCTGGAGATGGTGCGCCTGATCGCCCGCGAGATCGACGGCTACGTCACCGAGTTGGGGGTCGACGGCCGGTTGCTCTCGCTGCAGCTCGAAGAGTTGATCGCGGGTGTCGAGGACGACCGCAAGCTGGTCGCCCGCGACTACGTGCCGGAGCGCGCCATCAAGCGCGGCCGGACCGAGGCGGACGTGCTCGACGAACTCGACGGCCTGGCCCACGCCGATCTGCTCGACCTGCAGACGGTGGCCCGCGCGCTCGGCTTCACCTCGGGCCACGAGGTCCTGGACTCGGCGGTCAGCCCGCGCGGCTACCGACTGCTCGCCAAGGTCCCCCGGCTCCCACCGGTGGTGATCGAGCGGCTCGTGGAGCACTTCGGCGGCCTGCAGAAGCTGCTCGCGGCCAGCGTGGACGACCTCCAGGCGGTGGACGGCGTGGGCGAGGCCCGGGCCCGCAGCGTCCGCGAGGGCCTGTCCCGCCTCGCCGAGTCCTCGATCCTGGAGCGCTACGTCTGAGCACTCGGCGGTGACACGGGAAGGGCCCCGGCGCTCGGCGCCGGGGCCCTTGCCGTCGCGTTCTCGTCCCGCGTTCTCGTCGGGTGTTCGGATCGTGCGCTCGCGTCGTGCGTTCGGGTCCGTGTCGGCCGGCCGCCGTGCCGCCCCGCCGCCGGTGGGCGGCGGGAGCGGGCACCGGCCGCCACGCCGTTACTTGCCGACCGTGGCGGTGAAGACGAACTCGCCGGAGGGCTCCACGCCCGCCAGCACGCCCTTGGCCCGGTAGGCGGCCTTGTCCGCCGGGGCGGCCTTGGTCTGCCCGCCGTTGGTGGCGCACTGTGCGGCGTTCGAGCGGGTCCAGGCCCAGTCCCGGGTGATCGAGACGGCCTGCGAGGCGCCCTGCTGGATCTGGCGCACGTCGGTGCCCGGGCCGGCCGCGCAGTCGGCCGAGCTCCACAGCCGCTCGCTGCCGGACAACACCTCGATGTAGGCGTGGCTCGGCGCGAGGTCGACGTAGCAGGTGGGACCCGACTCGTTGGTGACGATCACCTTCAGCGCCACGTTCTGCGAGGCGTTGTAGGCGCTCTTGCCCGCCTCCACCGGCTGGATCTGCACCCGGATCATGGCCGGCGTGCACCACGTGCCGCCGCCCGGTGCCGGCTTGCCGCCACCCGGGACCGCGCCGCCGCCCGGGGTGCCCGCGCCGCCCGCCGACTGGCCGGTCTGGCCACTCTGCCCGCCGGGCTGACCGGAGGCGCCGGCCGACGTACCGGCGGAGGTACCCGAGGACGTGCCGGAGGTGCCGCCGGGCGTGCCCGTACTCCCGCCCGGGATCGGCGGGTTGGCGCCGTTGGTCGGGTTGGCCCCGGGCGTGATGGCGCTCGGATCGGGCGAGACCGAACCGGACGGAATCGGCTTCTTGTCCGAGGCGTTCTTCTTGTCGTCGGAGTCCCCACCGGCAGTGCATGCCCAGGCCACCAGCGCGATCAACAGCGCGAGGGCGAGCAGCACGACGACCCGCCGACGCCAATAGACGGTTGACGGCAGGTGACCCACGGGACGGCGCATCGAGTCCACGCGCAAACTCTAGGGGAGATCGTTACGCCGTCCGGTGTAGCCACACCGTCCGAAGCGTTGGATTTTCCGGCCGTGTCGCGACCGAAGAAGCCCTGGTCGCGGGCCTATTCCGGCATTTGCGGGCAGAAGCCACCGTCACTCGCCCGAGTGACCCCCCGTAACGTGCGAGGATCAGGGGGAGATGTCACACGCACTGCACGAGCCGATCCTCGACTGGTATTCGGCCAACAACCGCGATCTGCCCTGGCGCACCCCCGACGCGTCCGCGTGGGCGGTGGTGGTCAGCGAGTTCATGCTGCAACAGACCCCGGTGGCCCGGGTGTTGCCGGTCTACACGGCCTGGCTGGAGCGCTGGCCCACCCCCGCCGCACTGGCCGCCGACGAACCGGGCGAGGCGGTGCGGATGTGGGGCCGGCTCGGCTACCCGCGCCGCGCCCTGCGCCTGCACGGCGCGGCGACCGCGATGGTCGACCGGCACGACGGCGAGGTCCCGCGCGAACACGCGGACCTGCTCGCGCTCCCCGGGGTGGGCGAGTACACCGCCGCCGCCATCGCCTCGTTCGCGTTCGGACAGCGGCACATCGTGCTGGACACCAACGTGCGCCGGGTGATCGGCCGGGCCATCGACGGCGTCGAGTATCCGCCGCAGGCCACCACGCCGGCCGAACGGCGCACCGCCGGCACGCTGTTGCCCGCCGCCGCCGAGACGGCGTCGACCTGGGCGGTGGCGATCATGGAGCTCGGCGCGCTGGTGTGCACGGCCAAGTCGCCCAAGTGTGTGGGGTGTCCGATCGCGGCGTTGTGCGCGTGGCGCCTGGCCGGCAAGCCCGCCTACACGGGTCCGCCGCGACGGGGGCAGACGTACGCGGGCACCGACCGCCAGGTCCGGGGCCGACTGCTCGCGGTGTTGCGGGACAGCGCAGAACCGGTGGCCCAGGCCGCGTTGGACGCGGTGTGGGACGAACCCGTCCAACGCGCGCGGGCGCTGGACGGGCTGGTCGCCGACGGTCTGGTGGAGCCGTTGGCGGCGGGCGTGTACCGCCTGCCGGCCGGTCCGCTCAGTGACAGTACTTCTTCTCCGCGTCGATCGGATTCGTCGGAATCCGCATCGAATTCCGTTTCACCGAGCCGGTGAAATTCTTCCAGAACCGGGACAACGACATGGGCTCGCGGGTCGCTTCCTGAAGTTCTCGAATTCCGCCGCAATTCAGCGCCCGACGGGCCGCCTCGACCTTTGCCGGGTCGACATTGCGCAGGTCGAGCGGGGTGCCCGGCCGGGTGAAGTCGGCCAGAATCCATTCGATGTAGGTCAGTTTGTCGTGCCCCGACCGGGTCCGATAGTCGAGGTCGAGGTGCGCGCCGAGCGGATTCGCCAGGCCGAAGATGTCGATCGCCAGCCCCGAGGTCGGCACCAGCACGGCGGGCTGGCCGAGGGCGCCGTAGACGACCGAATCGGTGACCGGGACATGGTATTCGAGCGGCGCCGACCGGAAGTCGAAGTTCAACATCCAGAACTTGTCGGGCTCGTGGTAGTAGGTCAGATAGACGAACTGCGCGCCGGGTGTCACCCGATCCGCCTGCCATTCCCTGCCGACCCCTTCGAGCCGCTTCACGAACGCCGCCCGGTAGGACGCCGCGGTGACCGGATTCGAGTCGCCCGTCCAGGCCGTGTACCAGGTGCGGGTGTCCTCGATGTTCTTCGGCCCGAAGCCCTGGTACGGCACCCGCATCGCGGCCGCGCAGACCAGCGACCACACCGCGAGCGCCGCCGCGGTGCTCGCGTACAGCCGTTGCAGCGGCAGCACCAGGACCGGCAGCAGGAAGGCGAAGGTGCCCGGCAGCAGCAGCCGGGCGTGCATGAAGTCGCCGCCGACCACGATCACATAGCCGAGCAGCACCGTGCCCGCGACCAGCGCGGTCCCGGTCAGGACCCGGATGCGATAGCGCTCGAAGTCGCCCACCGAGCGGCCTACGGTCGCCAGGAGACCGACCGCGACCACGGTCAGCAGCAGCGGCGCCCAGATGTTGTACGGGCTCGCGTAGTCCTCGAAGTACGTCCACCCGCGCCCGACGTCGGTCTTGGTGCCCTCCTTGGCTATCGCCGTGTTGGGCAGCAGGACGCCGTAGTAGCCCATCCGGAAGAGCTGGTAGAGCACCGGCAACAGCCCGCCGCACGCCGCGAGCACGGCCAGCCGCTTCCGGGTCGGGCGCAGCAGCAGCCAGGCGGCCACCGCGAACACGACCGTGCCGAGCGCGAGGTCGGGCCGCACCAGGACACCCATGCCGAGCGCGAACGAGGTCCACGCCTGGCGGGCGAACGAGGTGTCCCGGTCCAGCCGGACCAGCAGACACCAGCTCGTGCCCAGCCAGACGAAGATCAGGCCCATCTCCAGGCCCGAGGTGGCGAAGTCCCAGAACGGCGGGAGCGCGGCGATCACGAGCGCGCCGGCGGGCAGCGGCCATCCGCCGCCGGGCAGGTCGCGGTAGAGCCGGCGAGTGCCCGCCGAGGCCAGCGCCAGGCCGACGACCGCGCAGCCGAGCGAGCCGTAGACCGCGACGGCCACCAGGTCGATCCCGGTCACCCCGCCGACCAGCGCGAGCAGCCACGGCCACAACGTCGAGGTCGCCGCCTCGGCCCGCTCGCCCACGTTGAAATTGGGTCCGTTGCCGTCCAGGATCTGCTGGGAGACGCGGACGAAGATCAGTCCGTCGTCGCCGATCCAGCGCCGCCCGAAGGCGGCCACGCCGAGCAGCAGGGCGGGGACCAGGACGACGGCGAGCGCCCATCCGGTCCGTGCGTCCGGCCGATACCACGGTCTATGTGGCGATATTTCCGGACCGGAATCCTTCGCGCCCTCGACCGCGTGATCCTCGACCAAGGCGCTTTCTACGCCCATCGTCCTGCCCCCGAGCTCTTGTGGTTCGCACTTCGATCCGCGCGATAATAACATCGGTGAAATACCTGTTCGAATTACCCCTGCCCGAAGCCCGGCAATGGGATCGAAAACTGTATCGATCCACCGCGCCCGACATCGTCTTTGCGGGCCTATTCTTTTCCAACGTAACGAAATAACCGAGCGAACGCATTACCCGCCCGCCTCGGCCCGACCGATCGACGGCCCGAGGGTCGAGGGCCCGGACCGGCCCTTCACCGCGCGCCCCGCTCCCCCGGCCGCCCGCAACCCGGTGCGGGGTTCTGCCCGGAATGCCGGCGCTCGGCCCTCGACAAGCGAATACTGGGTGTGCACGCGGCGGCTACGCAACGCGATCCGGCCGCGCCGTAGGCGGTACACCGAGAGCGAAGGGGGACGCGGTGACGGAGGACGCCGGCCACGACGAGCACGGATCGGGCGACGCGATCCAGTGCATGGGCTGCCAGGGCACCGGGCTGGACACCTCGGGCCGGGTGTATCGCAGTCGGCACCGCGAGGTGTCGACGATCTGGGCGGGCACCCGCTGTCCGCACTGCCGGGGCACCGGTTGGCTGCGCAACGGCCCGACCGATCCCCCCGAGGGCTCCACGGGCGGCCCCTGGCGCACCGGCACCTGACCCGGGCGGCCTCCCTCAACCGGGCGCGGCGCCACTCGCGACGGGTCGCAGATAACGCCGAAACCCCTGGGCGATGGCGTCGAACCCGCAGGCCCGATAGAAGGCGTGCGCGTCGGCGCCGCCGGCGGCGAGCAGTTGCACCTTGTAGCACCCGGCGTCGCCGGCGGCGGTGAGCGCGGCGGCCATCAGCCGCCCGCCGATGCCCCGCCGGCGATGCGACGCGGCGACCACGACGTTCTCCACGAACATGATCGAGTGCCCGCCCCGGGTCAGGTTGGGCAGCACCACGCTGTCGACGGTGCCCACGACCGTCCCGTCGAGGTCGGCGACCAGCACCGTGCGCCCGCGCTGGGTGGCGATGTCCGCCCAGATCGGATGCGCCTGCTCGATCGGCAGCGGCACGTCCCCGGGATGGAATTCGGCGTAGAGCGCGAGCAACCCCGACAGATCCCGGGCGGTCGCCGGGCGGATGGTCATGGTCATGCCGAGAGCCTACAAATCGGGACCGCCCGGGGCACGACACCCGGCCGCCCCACCCCCGCGCACCGCCGGGGCAACCCCGCGCCGACCTCCTGCCCATTCACCCACTCGGGTGAAATTCCGCCGACCCCCGCACGAGCCGGCGCGGATCGTATTCCCCCAGTTGACGGCGCCGCGCCGGGCTGCCGCCCGACCCCGCCCGGACCCCCTCCGGTTGTCGCTTCGTCCGATTCGCCGTCTGCTGGAGAACGAAGCTCCCACACGACTACCTCCGGCCGGCGGCACCCCCGCCGCGACTCCGGGAACAGGAGCGTTGGCTCGTGAAGACGAATGTCACCCCGCAGGAACTGATCGGCCGCAAGGTCGTCGATTCCGAAGGCAGCAAGATCGGGACCATCGGCCAGGTGTACCTGGACGACCGCACCGGCGAGCCGGAGTGGGTCACCGTCAAGACCGGCATGTTCGGCGGACGCGAGAGCTTCGTACCGCTGGGCCCGGCCGACATGCAGGGTGACGACCTGCGTGTGCCGTTCGACAAGGAGCTGGTCAAGGAGGCGCCCAGTCTGGGTACCGACGAGCACCTGTCGCCGGAGGAGGAGGCCCGTCTCTACCGCCACTACAGCGTCACCCCCTCGGGCGGCATGACCCGCACCGGGACCACCGAAGGCACCGCCGGAGCCGCCGGTACGGCCGCCGCCGCGGGCACCCGGCACCGGTCCGACATGTCCAAGTCCCAGCTCGCCGGTTCGGACGACGGCTACGAGGAGCTGACCGGCAAGCACGACCCGTCGGTACGGACGAACGATCCGTCGGCCCGGGCCGCGGGCGCGCCGACCACCGCGGCCGCCGGCACCGCCGGCGCCATGAGCGGACGGACCGCGCGCACCGACACCGGGACCGCCGGCGCCACGACCCGGCCCGCCTCCGCCGCCTCGGGCACCGCCCGGACCGCGGCGACCTCCGGCAAGGCCGGCATGGATTGGATGACCCGTTCCGAGGAACGGCTCGACGTGCACGTGGAGACGATCGAGGCCGGCCGCGCCGCGCTGCGCAAGGTGGTCGAGACCGAACGGGTGGACAAGGTCGTCCCGGTCATGCACGAGGAATGGGAGATCGTCCGCGAACCGATCGACGACTCCAACCGCCGCGACGCGCTCGCGGGCCCCGACATGAAGGAAAGCGCGCTCGAGATCGTGCTGCACGCCGAGCGGGTCGTCGTCCACAAGGAGGTCGTCCCGGTCGAGCGCATCCGACTCGTCTCCAAGCAGGTGCAGGGCGAGCAGCGAGTGACCGAGGAGGTCCGCCGCGAGCGGATCGAACTGCACGACGGGGACAAGGTGCAGGTCCTCGACGGCAAGGGCGAACGGCTCGACAAGAAGCGGTAGCACCGGCACCACGGGAAGCCCCCGATCACCCCCGGTACATCCCTCCGGCGGCGATCGGGGGCTTTCGCGCGGGCCGCGCGGGCTCGCGCGGCCCGGGAAAATCGCGGGAAATCACCTCTTCCACCCGGCGTTACTCGCCAGTAGGGTCCGAGCATGGACCTCACGGTGTTCGCCATTCCGGCCTTCACCCTCCTCCTGGCCGTCGAGTGGGCGTCGTATCGCTTCGCCCCCGACGACGACGAGCGCGGGTACGCGGTGAAGGACACCGCGACGAGTCTGACGATGGGCCTGGGCAGCATCGCGGCCGGCCTCGGCTGGGGCCTGTTGACCGTCCTGGCCTGGGACGGACTGCACGAGTTGACCCCGTTGCGGCTCCCGCACACGTGGTGGACGTGGGTCCTGGTCATCGTCGGCGTCGACTTCTTCTACTACTGGGAGCACCGCGCCGGTCACGAGGTACGGCTGCTGTGGGCGAGCCACGTCGTGCACCACTCCAGTCGGCACTACAACCTCTCCACCGCGTTGCGGCAGCCCTGGACCGGTGTGCACCACATCGTGTTCATCGGGCCGATGCTGCTGCTCGGCTTCCCCTTCGCGATGGTGGTCACGTCCTTCTCGATCAACCTGCTGTACCAGTTCTGGATCCACACCGAGCGGATCGGCAGGCTCTGGAAACCGATCGAGTACGTCTTCAACACCCCGTCGCACCACCGCGTGCACCACGGTTCGAACCCGCGATACCTGGACCGCAACTACGGCGGCATCCTGATCGTGTGGGACCGGCTGTTCCGCAGCTTCGAGCCCGAGGGTGAGCCGGTGAACTACGGACTGACCAAGAACATCGGGACGTACAACCCGCTGCGGGTGGCCTTCCACGAATACGCGGCGATCGCGCGCGACGTGCGCGCCGCGCGTACCTGGCGGGTGCGGTTCGGGCGGGTGCTGCGCGGTCCCGGCTGGCAGCCCGCGCCGGCCGCGTCGACGGCCCCGGCGGGCGCCACCGCCGAGGCCGCGGCGTGAGAGCTCGTGCGCTGCTCGCCGCCTACCTGATGCTGGGCGTCGCCGACTCGGTGCTCGCGGCGGCGGAGGTGGACGGGGCCCGCTGGGTCACCAAGCCGCTGTTGATGCCGGTGCTGATCGCCTTCGTGTGGGTGGCCGCACGGCCCGGCGCCGAGCACGATCTGCGGCTGCCGATCGGCGCGCTCGTGGGCGGGTTCGTCGGCGACGTGGGGCTGCTGGTGGATCGGGAGGCCACGTTCCTGGTCGGGATGGCCGGGTTCGCCGTCGGGCATGTGTGCTACCTGCTCGCCTTCCGGCGGATGGGGATCACACTGTCGCCGTGGCTGCCGGCGGGGTACCTGCTCGCCTGGGGCGTCATGATGGCCGCCGTGTGCGGCGGACTGGGCGATCTGCTGGTGCCGGTACTCGGCTACAGCCTCCTGCTCACCGCGATGGCCGTGTGCGCGGCCGGGGTGGGCCGGCGCACCGGACTCGGCGGCGCGCTGTTCCTGGGCTCCGACGCGGTGATCGCCCTCGGCCTGGCCGATGTCGGCCTGTTTCCGGGTCAGGCGGCGCTGGTGATGCCCACCTACGTGGCCGGGCAACTGCTGTTGGCGCTCACCTGGGCGAGCCGGCCGTTGCCCGGCCGGCACGCCGACGCGGCGGCGGACCCTCGGTCCACCGCCGCGTCGGGTTGAGCGGGTCGATCAGTCGGCGTACCTGGCCGCCGCCGCGATGTACTCCGGCTCCGGGTTCATCGCCGCCGCGAGCCGCAGGTACGGGGCCGCCTCGGCGCCTCGGCCGGCCCGCTCCAGGGTGCGGCCGAGCGCGTGGGTGGCCCACGCGTCACACGGGTCGAGTTCGATCACCCGGCGCAGCGTGGCCTCGGCCCGGCGGAGCTGGAGCGAGAGGTAGTACGCCCGCCCGGCCAGCTGCTGCACGGCGACGTTGTCGCGCTCCTCGTCGAGGGCCGGCTCCAACAGGCGCAGCGCGCGCAGCGGTTCGCGCTGTTCGACCAGTCCTTCGGCCATGCGGTAGGTCTCCAGGGTCAGCGTCACGTCGGCTCCCTTCGCGATGCTCGTGACGACGTCGGACACCGAGCAGAACCGAATACCCCGGCCGGGTATTCCGCGAGTGCGTGGCTCCCGCTCAGGAGCCCGGGACCAGTACCGCGCGGCCGTTGATCCGGCCGTGGTGCAGCCGGTCGTACACCTCCGGGGCGTCGTCCAGCGCGAACGTCTCCACGTGCGCCTGCACCGCGCCGCGGCGGGCCAGGTCGATCAGTTCGATCAGTTCGGCGCGCGAGCCCCAGTAGGGGGTGCTCACCGAGCACTCGTAGGGGATCAGACCGAAGCCGACCGGGAGGGTGCCGCCGCCGATGCCGACGATGGTCAGGTCGCTCTCCACGGCGGCGCACTTCGCGGCGAGGTCCACGGTGGGTTGTACGCCGGCGAAGTCGAGCACGAGTTGCGCGCCGCGTCCGTCGGTGGCCTCGCGGACGATGTCGGCGGCCTTGGCGTCGGAGGTGATCGCCAGGTGCGCGCCGGAGGCCCGGGCCAACTCCAACTTGTCCTCGCTCACGTCCAGCGCGATCACCCGCGCGGCGGAGAGCGCGCGAAGCAACTGCACCCCGATGTGGCCCAGGCCCCCGACGCCGATCACCACGGCGGTGCTGCCCGCGTACAGCTTGTCCAGCGAGCGTTTGATCGCGTGGTACGGGGTCAGCCCGGCGTCGGTCAGCGGGACGGTCCGCACCGGGTCCAGGTCGCCGATCGGGACCAGGTGGCGCGGGTCGTCGATCAGCAGGTACTCGGCGAGCGCGCCGGGGGCGCCCAGGCCGGGCGGGCGGATGCCGAGTTCCGCGGCGCGCGGGCAGTAGTTCTCCCGGCCCTGCGCACACGCGTGGCAGGTGCCGCAGCCCCACGGCCCGTACACCACGACGGCGTCGCCGATGTTCGGCCCGGTGACCCCCTCGCCGAGCGCGGCGACCACGCCGGCGCCCTCGTGGCCGAGGGTGAGCGGGGCGGCGAAGCCGAAGTCGGCGGGCGGGCGGCTCATCACGAAGATGTCGGAGTGGCAGACGCCCGCGGCGGTGACCCGGAGCAGTACCTGCCCGGGGCCCGGTTCGGGTGCGGGGATCTCCCGCACCTCGACCGGCTTGCCGAACTCGACGTATTGGACGGCCTTCATGGGTTTCTCCCTTTCCGGCGTACCGGCCCCCATGCGGATGACATGGCTGGTGCTCGGGTGGCACGGTGGGCCGGCTACGTCGATTCCAGACTATGACCCGCCAACCGGATGGATTACCGGGGCGGGGTATCCCGTCTCCCCGGCTACGGCGCGGTGTAGCCGCCGTCGACCGGGTGGTAACTCCCGGTGATGAACGAGGCCCGGCCGGAGAGCAGGAAGGCCACCGGCTCGGCGACCTCCTCGGGGGTGCCGAGCCGGCCCATCGGATGCAGCCGGGTCAGCGCGGCGCGCGCCTTCGGGTCGGCGTCGTCGAGCAGCGGGGTCTCGACGAAGCCCGGGCCGACCGCGTTGATCCGGATCCCGCGCTGCGCGTACTCGATCGCGGCGGTCCGGGTCAGGCCGAGCACGCCGTGTTTGGCGGCCACGTAGCCGGCCGCGTTCGGGAAGCCGACCACGGCCAGGATCGACGCCACGTTGACGATCGCCCCGCCGCCGCTCTCCAGCATCGCCGGGATCTGGTGGCGCATCCCGTGGAAGACACCGCCGAGATCGACGTCGATCACCGCGCGCCAGCCGTCCGCCGGGTATTCGCCGGTGGGCGCGTGCGGGCCGGTGACGCCGGCGTTGTTGACCGCGAGGTGCAGACCGCCGAACGCCGCCACGGTCGCGCGCACCAGTTCCGCGCCGGAGTCCGGGTCGGCCACGTCCACCCGCATGCCGCGCGCGGTGCCGCCGGCCTCGGTGATCTCGGCGGCGACGCGGGCCGCGCCGACGTCGTCGAGGTCGGCGACCACGACCCGGGCACCGTCGGCCGCGAGCCGCCGGGCGACGGCCGCGCCGATCCCGGAGGCGGCGCCGGTGACGATGGCGGTCCTGGCGGCGAAGTCGGCACTCATGCCTTCGATCCTGGAAGCCGACCACCGCGCCCGCCCGCCGGAGAGGGCCTATCGGGGGACGCCGGCCGGCGCTACAGGCCGTTCAGCGCCACGTCGAGGCCGCGGCTGACGATGTCGGCCTTGACGTCGTCCGGGAGTCGGGCCAGTTCGGTGTCGAGGAGCAGCACGCTCAAGCCGTGCACCGCGGACCACATCACCACGTCCGAGTACCTGCGCCGCTCCTGCGGGAGGCGGCCCAGCGCGACCAGTTCGTCCAGCGCCTCGGACATCAGCGCGTACGACTCGTCCGACACGTCGGGCACGCCGGACGCTTCCCCGTCGTCGCCCGCCACCTCGGCCGTCTGCCGCCGGCCGACCATCGGCTCGTCCTCGGCCCCGCCGAAGAAGATGGTGCGGAACAGGCCGGGTTCGGCGAACGCGAAGCGCACGTAGCCCAGACCCGCCGCGCGCAATCGGCGCATCGCCTCGTCACCGGGGTCCGGGCAGGGCTCGCCCTTGGCCAACTCGGCCCGCATCGTCGCCGCGAGCAGCGCCAAGCCGTGGTCCTTGACCGCCACGACCAACTCGTGGTGGTTGGCGAAGTGCCGGTAGGCGGCGGTCGAGGACACCCCCGCCGCCCGGGCCGCCTCGCGCAGCACGATCGCCTGCGGACCGGCCGCCCGGGCCCGCTCCACTGCGGCCTCGGTCAACGCGTTCCGCAGGTCGCCGTGGTGATACCCGCGTCGGCTCCGCGCACCGGCGGCTCGCTCGCTTGGCATGGTTCTCCGTTCGATCCAGCCCCATGTTGACACCGCGCACATTCGGTGCCAAGTTATCAATGCCAACATTGTTATCGGCGTCAACATGGCTCGCCGGACTCCGCACCGTCCGTTCCCCACGGCTCGCATGGAAGGTCGATGATCATGCTCGAACGACTAGGGGACCTCGTCTTCCGCCGAGCGCGCGCCGTGCTCGTGGTCGCCACACTGGTGTTGCTCGTCTCGGCCGGGGTGGGTTTCGGGGCCTTCGGCAAGCTGAAGTCCGGCGGGTTCGACGCGCCGAATTCGGCCTCCAGCCGGGCCCGGGACGAGATCGAGGACACGTTCGGCGGTCGCCCGAATCTGGTGATCGAGGTCCGGGCCAAGGACGGCTCCGGCGTGGACACCCCCGCCGTCGCGGACGCCGGACGGCGGCTCACCGCCGCCCTCGCCGCCGCGCCGGGCTTCGACCAGGTGGCCTCCTACTGGACCACCAACGCGCCCGGCCTCGAGGCCGACGGCGGACGCGGCGCGCTGCTCGTCGCCCACTCGGCCGAGGACGACATCGCCGAACTTCCCGAGAGCGCCCGCCTGCCCGCCGACAGCCCGCTGCGGGTCCGGATCGGCGGGGACGCCGCGATCGGCCCGGCGGTCAACGGCCAGGTCGGCACCAGCCTCGCGATCGCCGAGTCGATCGCCGTACCGCTGACCCTGCTGCTGCTCGTGCTCGCGTTCGGCAGCCTGATCGCGGCCTTGGTGCCGCTGGTGATCGGCTTCGTCGCGATCATGGGCACGTTCGCCGAACTGTTCGTCCTCGGCAGCCTCACCGACGTGTCGATCTTCTCGATCAACCTCACCACGGCCCTGGGCCTGGGGCTGGCCATCGACTACGCGCTGCTGATCGTGGCCCGACACCGCGAACTGCTGCACGCCGGGCACGACCTGCACGACGCGGTGGTGGGCACCGTGCGCACCGCCGGGCGCACGATCGTCTTCTCCGCCGCGACGGTGGCCGCCGCGCTCGCCGTGCTGCTGGTCTTCCCGCAATACTTCCTGCGCTCGTTCGCCTACGCGGGCATCGGCGTGGTGGTCATCTCCGCGCTCGCCGCGCTGATCGTCGCCCCGGCCCTGCTGACCGTGCTCGGCCCGCGCGTGGAGTCGATGCGCATCCGCGGCATCAAGGGGGTCCAGGGCGCCGAGGCGCCGATCTGGTCCCGACTCGCCGGCTTCGTCACCCGCCGGCCCGTGCTGACCGCGCTGCCCGTGGTCGCGGTGCTGCTGCTCGCCGCCTCGCCGCTGCTCGGGGTCACCTTCGGCACGCCCGACGAGCGGGTCCTGCCGACCAGCACCCAGGCCCGCCAGGTCGGCGACACGCTGCGCGCGGACTACAGCCTCGACGACACCCGCTCGCTCGACGTGGTCCTGCTCGGCGCCGGTGCCCAGGCCCCGGTGGACGCCTACGCCGGTCGACTCGCCGCCCTGCCCGGGGTGACCCGGGTGGACACCGCCGGCCCCGACCGGATCCGCCCGAACGCGCGGCTGATCTCGGTGATCACCACGCTGCCCGCCAAGTCGGACGCCGCACAGGACCTGGTCCACGACGTGCGCGCGGTGCCCGCCCCGAGCGCCACCGAGGCGTTGGTCGGCGGCACCGACGCCCGCCTGGTCGACACCAAGGCCTCCATCGGCGACCGCCTGCCGCTCGCCTTCGGGCTGATCGTGCTGAGCACCTTCGTCCTGCTGTTCCTGTTCACCGGGAGCATCCTGCAACCGCTGCGGGCACTGCTCCTGAACGGGCTCAGCATCACGGCCGCGGTCGGCATCACCGTGTGGGTCTTCCAGGACGGGCACCTGTCCGGCCTGCTCGGCTTCACCCCGCTGCCGATGGACACCTCGATGACGGTGCTGCTGTTCTGCATCGCGTTCGCGCTGTCCATGGACTACGAGGTGTTCGTGACCAGCCGGATCAAGGAGCTGCACGACGCGGGCGCGTCCGACGCGGACGCGGTCCGGCAGGGTCTGGGTCGCACCGGTCGCATCGTCACCACGGCCGCGGCGCTGCTCGCGGTGACCTTCGTGGCGTTTTTGACCAGCACGGTGAGCTTCCTGCAACTGTTCGGCTTCGGCGCGGCGCTGGCGATCCTCCTGGACGCCACGCTGGTCCGGGGCGTGCTGGTGCCCGCCGCGATGCGCCTGCTCGGCCGGCACGCGTGGTACGCCCCGCCGGTGCTGCGCAGGCTGCACGCGCGGGTGGGCCTGCACGAGTCGGCCCCGGGATCCGGCACGGCGCCGGACGCCCGGGCGGGCGCGGAGAGCCACACGGACGCGCCGGGCGTCGTGCGCTGACCCGTGCCGGTCGCCGCAGCGGCCGCCAGTCTCGCTCACGTACCGCCGCACCCTGTCACGCGGGGGAGGGTGCGGCACACCACAAGGGGCCGCCCCCGGGATTCGCATCCCGGGGGCGGCCCCTTCGTCACACCTCGCGTCGGCTCGCGCCGGCGACTACTCCTTGGTCAGGTTCGGGCCCGAGCCGGTCGCCTCGACGGGCGGCGCGTCCGGCAGCGGTGCCTTCTCCATGCCCTCGAAGGTGAACTTCTCGTCCTTGCCCTCGCCCTCGGTGTCGACCACGATGATCGACCCCGAACGCAGCTCGCCGTAGAGGATCTTCTCGGAGAGGTTGTCCTCGATCTGGCGCTGGATCGTGCGACGCAGCGGACGGGCACCCAGCAGCGGGTCGTAGCCCCGCTTGGCGAGCAGCGACTTGGCGGCCGGACGGAGCTCGATGCCCATGTCCCGGTCGCGCAGCCGCTCGTCCACCTTGGCGATCATCAGGTCGACGATCTGGATGATGTCTTCCTCGGAAAGCTGGTGGAAGACGATCGTGTCGTCGACACGGTTGAGGAACTCGGGACGGAAGTGCTGCTTCAGCTCTTCGTTGACCTTCGCCTTCATCCGGTCGTAACCGGTCTTGACGTCGGACGATCCGGAGAAACCGAGGCCGAAGCCCTTCGAGATGTCCCGCGTGCCGAGGTTGGTCGTCATGATGATGACGGTGTTCTTGAAGTCCACCACCCGACCCTGGGAATCGGTCAGCCGACCGTCTTCCAGAATCTGCAGCAGCGAGTTGAAGATGTCCGGGTGGGCCTTCTCGACCTCGTCGAACAGGACCACCGAGAAAGGCTTGCGACGGACCTTCTCGGTGAGCTGGCCACCCTCTTCGTAACCCACATATCCGGGCGGCGAACCGAACAGGCGCGAGACCGTGTGCTTCTCGGAGAACTCGCTCATGTCCAGCTGGATGAGCGCGTCCTCGTCGCCGAACAGGAACTCGGCCAGCGTCTTCGACAGCTCGGTCTTACCGACGCCGGACGGGCCGGCGAAGATGAACGAACCACCGGGACGCTTCGGGTCCTTGAGTCCGGCGCGGGTGCGCCGAATGGCCTGGGAGAGCGCCTTGATGGCGTCCTTTTGGCCGATGACCCGCTTGTGCAGCTCGTCCTCCATGCGGAGCAGTCGCGCGGACTCCTCCTCGGTCAGCTTGAAGACCGGGATACCGGTGGCGGTCGAGAGAACCTCTGCGATCAGTTCCTCGTCGACCTCGGCCACGACGTCCATGTCGCCGGCCTTCCACTCCTTCTCCCGCTTCGCCTTGTCGGCGAGCAGCTTCTTCTCGCTGTCGCGCAGGGACGCGGCCTTCTCGAAGTCCTGCGCGTCGATCGCGGACTCCTTGTCCCGACGCACGTTGGCGATCTTCTCGTCGAACTCGCGCAGGTCCGGCGGCGCGGTCATCCGACGGATGCGCATCCGCGAACCGGCCTCGTCGATGAGGTCGATCGCCTTGTCGGGCAGGAACCGGTCGGAGATGTACCGGTCCGCGAGCGTCGCCGCGGCCACCAGGGCCTGGTCGGTGATCGACACGCGGTGGTGCGCCTCGTAGCGGTCGCGCAGACCCTTGAGGATCTCGATGGTGTGCGGCAGGGACGGTTCCGCGACCTGGATCGGCTGGAACCGGCGCTCGAGCGCCGCGTCCTTCTCCAGGTGCTTGCGGTATTCGTCCAGCGTGGTCGCACCGATGGTCTGGAGCTCGCCTCGGGCCAGCATCGGCTTGAGGATGCTCGCCGCGTCGATCGCGCCCTCGGCGGCACCCGCGCCGACGAGCGTGTGCAGCTCGTCGATGAACAGGATGATGTCGCCGCGGGTGCGGATCTCCTTGAGCACCTTCTTCAGGCGCTCCTCGAAGTCGCCGCGGTAGCGGGAGCCCGCCACGAGCGCGCCGAGGTCGAGTGTGTACAGCTGCTTGTCCTTGAGCGTCTCGGGCACCTCGCCCTTGACGATCGCCTGGGCCAGGCCCTCGACGACGGCGGTCTTGCCGACGCCGGGCTCGCCGATCAGGACCGGGTTGTTCTTGGTGCGGCGGGACAGCACCTGCATGACCCGCTCGATTTCCTTCTCTCGCCCGATGACGGGGTCGAGCTTGCCCTCGCGGGCCGCCTGGGTCAGGTTGCGCCCGAACTGGTCGAGCACGAGGGACGTCGAAGGCGTGCCCTCCTGCCCGCTGCCGCCCGGGGTCGCGGACTCCTTGCCGCTCGAGTAGCCGGAGAGCAACTGGATGACCTGCTGGCGGACCCGGTTGAGGTCGGCGCCGAGCTTCACGAGGACCTGGGCGGCGACGCCCTCGCCCTCGCGGATCAGACCCAGGAGGATGTGCTCCGTGCCGATGTAGTTGTGGCCCAGCTGAAGCGCCTCGCGCAGCGACAGCTCGAGGACCTTCTTCGCACGGGGCGTGAAGGGGATATGACCGGACGGGGCCTGCTGACCCTGGCCGATGATCTCCTCGACCTGCTGACGCACTGCCTCAAGCGAGATGCCGAGGCTCTCCAGGGCCTTCGCAGCGACGCCCTCACCCTCGTGGATGAGGCCAAGGAGGATGTGCTCAGTACCGATGTAGTTGTGGTTGAGCATCCGGGCCTCCTCCTGAGCCAGGACGACAACCCGCCGCGCGCGGTCGGTGAACCTCTCGAACATCGTTATCGCTCCTCAGAGCGGTCGTGCAGATCGGGGACGGTCCCCTCCCTGTCCTTCCGCATGCTAGTCCTGCACGCAGGACCGCTCGATTCGTCCGTGAAGACGGGCGACCCACGTGTTGCGGACCGCCTTGGACAACTAGTCAAACCCGATGGTGCGAGACGATGTTCCCGCCGGCCACGTACTGAGGCCGATTCCGAGTACGCCAGAAGCGAACGCGGCATTTTCGATCGCCGGTTTCGCCGCCGATCGCACCGGATCCGGCCGCCGTCATCGCCTGCGCTTCCCCGTCTCCCCTCCATGTTCGGGTCATACCCCGGACGACACCTGCTGTATACCGGCAGGTCACGACCGGTGCGTACGCGACCGTGCCGGCGCCGGGGGCGGCGCCGCGCGGCGAGCCCTCGCACCATGTCACTCATCGCGGTTGGCATATCACCTTTCGTAACCTCGCCGTCGTCCCGGAGTTGAACACGGTATGGCAGCCACGCTTGTTTTCGCGTCCCGTTCGACGCCCGTCGTACCCGGTCCGCTGGACGAGGCCCTGTGGTATGCGCGGGCCCTGGGCTGGCCCGCGGCTCCCGGGACGGTCGAGCGGGCGGACCCGGTCACGGCCGCGACCACCGATCCGCGGCTGCTCTCGGCGTATTGGGCAAACGCGCCGCGGGCCGCCGTGCGGCTGGCCGCGGGCGTGCGGTTCGACGTCCTGGACGTACCCGGCGCGGCCGGGGCATGGGCGCTGGACCGGGTCGAACGCCAGGGGCTGCCGGTCGGGCCGGTGGCGGCGACCGGCACCGGTCGCACGCAGTTCTTCGTCGCCCCCGGCGTGGCGGGCGACCTGCCCGCGCTCCTGGACTGGCTGGACTGGGCCGATCTGGACCTGGACCTGCGCGCGTACGGCGAGGGCGACACGGTGGCCGCGCCGTCCCCGTGGCCGGCCACGTGGCGCTCGCCCTGGCCCCGGTCGTGGGAGCACGCACGCTGGGTGCGGCCCCCGGTCGACCCCGGCCGGATGCCCCCGGTAGACGCCCTCGCGGCGTCCGCCGCGCTTTTGCACGTGGACGTGCGCTTCCCCGACGTCACCCGGCTGATCGGCACGCTGGCGCACGCCTGCCAGCACGTACGGCTGTTTCCACGGCCGCGGGTGCGCGAGCCGAGGCTGCTGACGCTCCACCGTCCCGGCGCCGCCTGACAGCCGGGCGTACAACGACACGAGCGGTGCCCTCCCCCGGTACGTACCGGGGGAGGGCACCGCTCGTCGACGGCGTCGGCGATCAGGCGTGGGCCTTCTCGTAGGCGTCGCGGATGTTGCCCGGCACACGACCGCGCTCACTCACGTCGTAGCCGTTCTCCTTGGCCCAGGCGCGGATCTTGGCGGTGTCGCCCGAGGCGGCACCGCCCTTGACCACCTGGCGAACGCCGCGACGGGCGGCGACCCGGCCACCGGTCTTGCGGCCGGCGTCGACGTAGGCCGTCAGCGCCGCGCGAAGCTGCTCTGCGTGCGTGGCGCTCAGGTCGATCTCGTAGGAGACACCGTCGAGCGCGAACGTCACCGTCTCATCGGCCTTGCCGCCGTCGAGGTCGTCAACGAGAAGAATCTGGACCTTCTGTGCCACCAGGATTCCCTTTCATCGGGAGGGTTCACAACGAGCTCAAGAAAAGGAAACCGCTTTCTGCGGGAAAAAACAAACCCACGGACGCGGAACCCCATCGAGTCGGCAATACGTTACCGGGTTTGTGGTCACGACTTCACCGCACACCACACCGTCGCGGGCAAGAAGCGTCAAGGGGTCGGCCGGCACCGGTCGCGCGATCTCCGCCACACTCGTCCGGTCTACGCGGATCGAGATCACTGCCAGAGATGGAGCAGCATCCGCGTGTTGCCAAGGGTGTTGGGTTTGACGCGTTCCAGATCCAGAAACTCGGCGACGCCCTCGTCGTACGAACGCATCAGTTCACTGTAGACATCGCCGTCGATCGGTGTCTCCTCGATCTCGACGAAGCCGTGCTTCGCGAAGAAGTCGACCTCGAAGGTCAAGCAGAATATCCGTCGAACGCCGAGCCAACGCGCGGTCTCCAGAAGTTTGCTGAGCAAGAGGTGGCCCACCCCGTGGCCGGTGCACACCGGATCCACCGCGAGAGTGCGCACCTCGGCGAGGTCTTCCCACATCACGTGCAGGGCTCCGCAGGCGACCACCTCGCTGTCGTCGTCCCGCTCGGCGACCCAAAACTCCTGCACGTCTTCGAAGAGGGTGACCGTGGGTTTGTCGAGAAGGATGCGTAGCCCCACGTACCCATCCACAAGGCGCCGAATGGCCCGCACATCGGACGTTCTGGCACGTCGGATCGTCACTTCCATGGGCTGACGCTATCGCGATCACGATAGGCATCGCCGCTCCGCCCGGTTTACCACCGAGCCGCCCCGGTGCCGGGGAAACACCCGGATGGACACGCGAAGGCCCGGGCGGGGTTTCCCGCCCCCGGGCCACGCGTTCTTCATACATGCGGTGCCGAGATCCGGCGCCGACAACATCCGACCCGACATCCGGGGCCGATAGCCCCGGCTTCCGAACCGTGCCCTTGTGGAGTGATCAGGCCGGATATGGCCGGATTTCCCCGACCATTACCGTGTCCGGGAATCGGCCACGCGCGTGCTCGCACAGGCCGCCGTGGCGTCGTCGGTACACGCGTTGCGGATCACCGGCTCGGCACCGGGCGCGCTGACGAAACTCGACCTCGCGGTCATCTCGGATCCGGCCGCGCCTTCCGGCACGGTGAGCACGAGAATCAGCGAAACCTCGGCGCCGGGCTTGATCCGACCGGTCTTCCACACTCCGGTGGCGCTGTCGAATTCACCCTGCGAGGGCTTGGATTCGACCGATTTCACGCCCGCCGGCAACGAGTTGCGCACGATCGCCGAGTTCGCCTCGGTGCCGCCGTCGTTTCGCACGGTCACCGTGTGGGTGATCCGGTCGCCGGGCTTGGCCTGCGCCGGGTCGGCCGCGCGGCGCAGTTCGAGTTTCGGCGGCGCGGTGGGGTCGATCGGCGACGACGGTGGGACGGGCGGCTCGGCCGGGAGGATCGGCAGCGGCGATCGGGTGGACTCCGGCGCCACGCTCGGCGAGCCCGTAAACCGGCTCATCGGATCGGTGAGCGAGCCCTGGAGCGGTAGGGCGAGTGTCGCCCGCAGGCCGTCGAGCCGGGCCCGCAGGTCGGCCATGGCGTCGTCGAGGGCGGTTCGGACCGAGGGGGCGAAATCGCGTGTGGAGGACCACCATGTCCAGCCGTTGGGGCCCGTGTAGGAACCTCCCGACCAAGTCTTGGTCGAACTCGTGTACCAGGTCTCGTAGGAATCGGCGGAGGAGTCGCCGGCGTGGGCGGGCGCGACGGGATGCGGCCGGTATCGCGGCGCGGGGGTCGCGGCCGCCGTACCGACCGCGGCCGTGTTCGCGCCCACCGCGACGGTCGCCCCGATGGCGACCGCCGCGAGGGCACGTCCCGCTCGGGTTTTCGCTCGCATCATGTCGGCCCACTTTCCGTTCCACTGCTTCCGTCCCACTGCGCGGAAGTCCGCTTTTCTTACCTAGATCATTAATATGATTACGCAGAGTTGCGCCTCGAAGACGCTGCGGATTGCGCCGAACGAAGCAAAAGGCCCTCGATCAGCCCAGGGAAGTGCCGAGGCTCGCGCGAATCGGCTCACGGCAGCGCGACACGCAGTGCGTCGCGCAACGCACCGATCTGTTCGGGCGTCATGCCCTCGACGAAGTGCACCAGGCGCCCGCTCGACTCCCGCCGGAGATCCAGTCGGCGCGCATCAACTCGGCGGTATGGGCGTCGCGCGAGTGCACCGCTTCGTAGAGATAGGCCCTGCCGGCCAACCGGCGGCGCGGCAGGCCCTTGCGGAACAACTTGTCGAGCACGGTCATCACGGTCGTATATGCGAGTTCTCGATCGGGCAGCAGCGCCTCCTGCACCTCGCGCACCGACGCGGGGCTGTTGCGCCGCCAAATCCGGAGCATCACCTGGGCTTCGAGTTCGCCTGGTCGGTTTTTGTCCGGCCCCTCGGGAAACCTTCTCGTGCCGTGAACTGCGTCACGCCTGCCGCGATATCTCCTATGCGGCGTCGTAGCGGAGTTTCGTCCGGGATCGACCGACTTCGAACCGGGGGCTCGGCCCCGGCGGGTCGGGGGGCGTCGGTCGACGCGGGTGTGGATTGCCACTAGTACGCGAGAGCGTAGTGTCCGCTCCGTTACTACTAGGTGGATATGCGGCGGATTATTACCACTGATGTCGGCCTCGTCGTCGACATCCCGAGGTATTCGTGCCGCACTCCCCCACAGCCCCGCCCACCGAAGTCCCCGTCACGCCCGTCGACCGTCGTGCCCGGCTGCGCGGCACGCGTCCGGGGCGGGCGGTCGTCGTGGTCTCCGGCCTCGCCCTGTCGGCCGTGTCGGTCACCGTCGGCGTCCAGGGCACGGGGACGGACTCGACCGGGCAGCGGGCGGCCGATGCGGCGAGCGCGGATCCGGAGACGGCGCGGCGGCGCGGGCGGACGCGGAGCGGGCCGCCTCGGGGTGGGTCCTGCCGACCTCGGGCTACACGCTGACCGGCCGCTTCGGCAACAGCGGCGCACGCTGGGCGCACACGCACACCGGCCTGGACTTCGCCGCCCCCTCGGGCACCCCGATCCGCGCCGCCGCGGCCGGGACGGTAACCTCCGCCGGCTCGGCCGGCGCCTTCGGCAACCGCATCGTGCCCACCCACCCCGACGGCACCCGGACCTGGTCTTGCCACCAGTCGCGGTTCGCCAAGACCTCCGGCCCGGCGGCCGCCGGCGAGGTGATCGGCTACGTGGGCACGACCGGCAACTCGACCGGCCCGCACCTGCACTTCGAGGTGCACCCCGGCGGCGGCTCGGCCGTGGACCCGAACACGTGGCTGACCGGCCGGGGCGTCAAGCCCTGACCGGGCGACGGGCGCGGCGGGTCGGCCGCCGCGCTCAGCGCCCCGGGGCCAGCGAGTCCAACCAGTCCCACCAGCCGCCGTCGGCGATCAGCGCGGCGAGTTTGGCGTAGCCCACGGCGTCGCAGTGCGCCCCGTCGCCGTACGCCTCGATGGCGGCCCACCACTGCGGGTCCTCGCGCAGCGCACGCTGTATCGGCACGAACGGGATGCCCCGCGCGGCGCAGGTCTTGGCGTACGCGTCCTCCAGCGCGAGCGCGGCCTCGCCGGAGTCCGGCTCGCCGGGGACGGGCGGCGCGCCGACCACCAGGCAGGTCCAGCGGGCGCCGGTCGCGGTGTCCAGTATCGCGTCGAGGTTGGCGACGCTGTCGGCGTGCGCGACCCGAGGGCGGCCGTTGTCGATCCGCACGTCGTTGACGCCGAACGCGAAGACCATGCCGGTACCGTCGGCGTGCCGCATCCTCGGTACGGCCTCGCCGTACCAGCGCTCGGCGACGTCGGCCGAGGTCTCGTACCGCACGCCCAGGTTGTACGCGGTCACCTGCCGGCCGCGGCGACGGGACTCGGCCGCGAGGCGGCCGACCCATCCGCCGCCGGAGAGGTCGCCGACACCTTGTACGAACGAGTCGCCGGCGACGCAGATCCGGAGATCGGGGGCTGCTGCTTCCATGCGGCCGACCCTATGCGTACGAACGGGTGACGCGCCCGGAAATGCGACAGGAGCCCCCTCGGGGGCGACGAACCGTCACCGAGGGGGCTCCCGCCGTGTCGATCAGTCGGTGGTCGGCTTCACCAGCGGGAACAGGATCGTCTCGCGGATGCCGCGACCGGTGAAGGCCATGATCATCCGGTCGATGCCCATGCCCACGCCGCCGCTCGGCGGCATCGCGAACTCCAGCGCGCGCAGGAAGTCCTCGTCGATCCGCATGGCCTCGACATCGCCGCCCGCGGCAAGCAGTGACTGCTCGGTGAGCCGCCGGCGCTGCTCGACCGGGTCGACCAACTCGGAGTAGCCGGTGCCCAGTTCCATGCCGAAGCCGATCAGGTCCCACTTCTCCGCGACGCCGGCGACGCTGCGGTGCTGGCGGGTCAGCGGCGACGTCTCGATCGGGTAGTCGCGGACGAAGGTCGGCTCGATCAGGGTGTGCTCGACCAGCGCCTCGAAGATCTCCTGGACCAGCTTGCCCTGGCCCCAGGACTTGTCGTGCTCGATCTCGCGGGCGTCGGCGAGCTTGCGCACGGCCTCGATCGGCGTCTCGGGGGTGACCTCCTCGCCTAGCACCTCGGAGACCGAGCCGTAGACGGTGATCTCGCGCCAGTCGCCCGAGATGTCCACCTCGCGGTCGCCGTAGCGGAAGATCTGCGAGCCGAACACGTCCTGCGCGACATGCTGGTAGACCTCGCGGGTGAGGGTGGCCACCGTGTTGTAGTCGCCGTACGCCTCGTAGGCCTCGAGCATGGTGAACTCGGGGTTGTGCGTGGAGTCCGCGCCCTCGTTGCGGAAGTTGCGGTTGATCTCGAAGACCTTCTCGGCGCCGCCGACGACCAGGCGCTTGAGGTACAGCTCCGGCGCGATCCGCAGGTACAGGTCCATGTCGTACGCGTTGATGTGGGTCACGAACGGGCGCGCGGTGGCGCCGCCGTGCACCGGCTGCAACATCGGCGTCTCGACCTCCAGGAAGTCCCTGGCGTCGAACCACTCGCGGATGGCGCGCACCATCCGGCTGCGGGTGCGCAGGATCGCCCGCGACTCGTCGTTGACGATCAGGTCGACGTAACGCTGCCGGACCCGGGCCTCGGGGTCGGTCAGGCCCTTGTGCTTGTCCGGCAGTGGACGCAGGCACTTGGACGTGATCGCCCAGGAGTCGACCATGATCGACAACTCGCCGCGCCGGGAGGTGATCACCTGGCCCTCGACACCGACGTGGTCGCCCAGGTCGACGTCGCTCTTCCAGGCGGCCAGCGACTCGGCGCCGACGCCGTCCAGCGAGACCATCACCTGGATGTCGCCGTCCCCGTCGCGCAGCGTGGCGAAGCACAGCTTGCCGCCGGTGCGGTACAGCACGACCCGGCCGGTGACGCCGACCCGGCGCCCGGTCTCCACATCGGCTTCGAGACCGTCGAACTCCGCACGCAACGCGCCCACCGTGGTGGTGCGGGGGAAACCGACCGGGTACGGGTCGGTCCCCTCGGCCCGAAGCCGATCGAGCTTGTCGCGGCGAACCCGCATCTGCTCGGGAAGGTCGTCGATCTGCGGCTGCGCTGCGCTCTGCTCGGTCACAGGACAAGGCTACCGACCGACCGTCCGACCCTCGAACCGGTTCTCCCCGACACGGGCGCGGCGTCGAGCCGGTGAGCGTGTGATCCCACACGTTCTCGACCCCGTGGGCACCGACAACGCGGCGCGGGGGCTGCGGGTGTGCTCGCCCCGACCTCGATGACCTCGTGCGGCACCCTCGTATCCGTGACGACCGGGGTTCCCACCTGCACCGCGACCTTGGTCCGCCCCACGGGGAATCAGCCCGTGCCGGTGTGCAGGACATCGGGGGCCGGGAGTTGGCCCAGAACGCGGCCTTGGCGGCGGTGCGGAATCACCGCCGCGGGCGGGGATTCGGCCGTGGTGGATGGCCTCGGCGCGACGGCCGCACTCTCGGGTGCTTCGAGTTCGGGCACTTCAGGTGCCGCTTGGAGTTCGGGAGTCCTGTCTTCGGCGATTTCGGGCGTGGCGCTGTCGCGTCCGGCGGGCTCGGGGGCTTCGGATGCGGCGGCCTCCGACTCGGTGGCTTCGCGGGGCGTCGTCGACTCGGTGGTTGTGTACTCGGCGGCTTCCGGCGTGGTTCCCCTGGGCTCGGTGGCCATCGGTTCGGTGACGGCCACCTCGGGCGTCGTGGGTCGGGGGGCTTCGGGCTCGGGGGCTGCCGAGGGCGCCTCGCGGTCGCGGGTGGCGCGGGTCGCCACCACCGCGGGCGTGCCATGGGAAACTCGCGGGCGGCCCGGGATGAGGATGTCCAACGGGTCCGGGCGGGTGGCGCGGTGGGCTTCGGCGGCGGCTCGGTGGTGGGCTCTTGCGGTGAGGCGTTGGTCGAGGGCGGCCTCGGCCAGGTGTGTGCAGCGGCGCAACAGGGCCGCGCGGCTTGCCCGTTCGCGTTCGCCGCAGGGGAGGTCGACGACCGTGCGCAGCGCGGCCAGGTCCTCGGCCGACGGCACGTGCGCGATCTCGTCCACCGCGTTGCGCAGGCAGGACAGGAACGTGGCCGCGCTCCCCGGCAACGCGGCGCGATAGCGGCGCAGTTCGGCCGTCATGAAGGCGCGCAGCCGCTCCCGCTCGTCGTGCGCCTCGCCGATCGCCCGGCCCAGCAGCCAGAAGTCGACCGAGTCGCGCCCGCCGCGCAGCGCGACGGTCAGCGCCCGACGCAGCACCCGCACCTCGTGCGCGCTGAAGGCCATCCCCTGGTCACCATGTGGCGTCGGCATACTCCGCACTGTATGCGGCGAGCCGGACAATCCGGCTTATTTCATGCTTGTGTTTTTCCGACTCGGACCACGAATCCGACCCGCGCCCCGCTCAGACCGCCGCGTTGCGCTCGTACACCATCCGCAGGCCGATCAGGGTCAGCCACGGCTCGTGCACGTCGATCACCGACGCCTCGCCCAGGACCAGTGTGGCCAGGCCGCCGGTGGCCACCACCGTGACCGCGTCCGGGTCGTCCGGGGACAACTCGGCCGCCATGCGTTTGACCACGCCGTCCACCTGGCCGGCGAAGCCGTACAGGATGCCGGCCTGCATCGCCTCGACCGTGCTCTTGCCGATCACGCTGCGCGGGCGCATCAGCTCGATCTTGCGCAACTGCGCGCCCCGGGCGCCCAGCGCGTCCACCGAGATCTCGATGCCGGGGGCGATCGCGCCGCCGACGTACTCGCCCTTGGTGCTGACCGCGTCGAACGTGGTCGCGGTGCCGAAGTCGACCACCACGCACGGGCCGCCGTACAGCTTGACCGCCGCAAGCGCGTTGATGATCCGGTCGGTGCCGACCTCCTTGGGGTTGTCCATCAGGACCGGCACGCCGGTCTTGACCCCGGGCTCGACCACGACCGTGGGGATGTCGCCGTAGTAGCGCCGCACCATGTCCCGCATCTCGTGCAGCACGGACGGCACGGTGGAGCAGATCGCGATGCCGTCGACGCCCTCGGCACCGATCAGCGGATGCTGGCCGAGCAGTCCCGCGAGGGTCACCGCGAGTTCGTCGGCGGTCCGCCGGGCCTCGGTCGAGATGCGCCAGTGCTCGACGATCTCGTCACCGTCGAACAGGCCGAGCACGGTATGCGAGTTACCGACGTCGATGGTGAGCAACATCGTGGGCGTCCTTGGTGTTCTGGCTCGGGCCGTGGGGGACGGAGCGCGGCTTCGGGAGGGCGGGAGGAGCGGGGACGGCTGATCCGGTGAACGGTACCGGTCGCTCAGGCGCGCAGGTCCACACCGATGTCCAGGATCGGGGCGGAGTGGGTCAGCGCGCCGATCGAGAGGTAGTCCACACCGGTCTCGGCGACCTCGCGGGCGGTCTCCAGGGTGAGCCCGCCGCTGGCCTCGAGTCGGGCCCGGCCCGCGACCAGGGCCACCGCCTCGCGCATCTGTCGGGGGCTCATGTTGTCCAGGAGGATCAGGTCGGCGCCCGCGTCCAGGACCGGCGGGATCTGCTCGAGATGGTCCACCTCGACCTCGACGGGAAGGTCCGGGAACGCCGCCCGCACGGCCTTGAACGCCTCCGCGACGCCGCCCGCGGCGACGACGTGGTTGTCCTTGACCATCGCCGCGTCGGACAACGACATGCGGTGGTTGATCCCGCCGCCGCAGCGCACCGCGTACTTCTCCAGCGCGCGCAGACCCGGCGTGGTCTTGCGGGTGTCCCGGATCGCGGCGCCGGTGCCGTCGACCGCGTCCACCCACGCACGGGTGACGGTGGTCACCCCGGACAGCCGGGAGAGCAGGTTCAGCGCCACCCGCTCCGCGGTGAGCAGCGCGCGGGTGCCCGTCTCGGCACCGAACAGCACCGTGCCCGGCGCCACCGCGTCGCCGTCCCGCACGTGCCGGGTGACCACCAGGTCGGCGCCGCAGACGAGTTCGAGGACCGCCTCGGCGACCGGCAGGCCCGCGACCACACCCGCGGCGCGGGCGGTGAAGTCGGCATGCCCGCGCGCGGTTTCCGGAATGGTGGCCACCGAGGTGACATCCACGCCGCCGGCCAGGTCCTCCGCGACGGCGGCGGCCACGAGCGCGGCGACGGCGAGCGGGTCGAGCCCGGCCTCGGCCAGGCGCGCGGTGAGGTCGGCGGACAGCTGGTCGGTGCTCACGCGGTGGACTCCTTCGGTTCGTGGGCCTGATAGGCGACCCGCAGCTCGCCATCGCGCAGCGTCGTGACCAGATTGCCGCGCCATGCCGTGTCGTCGGGGTCGGGGTGGTCCTCGCGCCAGTGGCAGCCGCGCGTCTCCTCGCGCAGCCGCGCGGCACGAGTGAGCGCGCTCGCGACCAGGTGCAGGTTGGTGGTCTCCCACGTCGACGTGCACGGATCGTCGCCGGCGCGCGCCGCGAGGCCGGTCAGCGCGGCCTCGGTCGCGGCCAGCCCGGCCGCGTTGCGCAACACCCCGGCGCCCGAGGTCATCGCGCGTTGCAGCGGCAGGCGCACCGCCTCGCCCAGCAGCCCCGTGGGTGCGCTCGGGGCGAGCGGCTCGGCGAACGGCGGCAGGTCCCGGGCCAGGTCGGCGGCGATGCGCTCGGCGAAGACCAGGCCCTCCAGGAGCGAGTTGGAGGCGAGCCGGTTGGCGCCGTGCACGCCGGTGCAGGCCACCTCCCCGCAGGCGTACAGCCCCGGCACGCTGGTGCGGCCGTGCAGGTCGGTGCGGACCCCGCCACTGGCGTGGTGCGCGGCGGGAGCAACCGGGATCGGCTCGGTCACCGGGTCGATCCCGTGCGCCAGGCACGCGGCCAGGATGGTCGGGAAGCGGTGCTTCCACATCTGCGCGCCGAAGTGCCGGCCGTCCAGGTACATGTGCTCGGCGCCGGTCTCGGCCATCCGACGCATGATGCCCTTGGCCACGACGTCGCGCGGGGCGAGTTCGCCGAGCGGATGCCGGTCGGTCATGAACCGTACGCCCGCCGCGTCCACGAGGTGCGCGCCCTCGCCGCGCACCGCCTCGGAGACCAGCGGCTGTTGTCCTTCGGCGTCCGGGCCCAACCACAACACGGTCGGGTGGAATTGCACGAACTCCAGGTCGGTGACCTCGGCCCCGCCGCGCAGCGCGAGCGCGACCCCGTCACCGGTGGACACCGAGGGGTTGGTGGTGGACGAGAACACCTGGCCCATGCCGCCGGTGGCGAGCACGACGGCCCGGCCCACCGCGGCGCCGACCCCGTCGCGCGTGCCCTCGTCCATCACGTGCAGCGTGACCCCGGCGGCCCGCCCGCTCTCGTCCTTCAACAGGTCGAGCACGAGGGCGTTCTCGATCACCTCGATGTCGGGCAGGGCGTGCACCGCGGCGACCAGCGCGCGCGATATCTCCGCCCCCGTCGCGTCGCCGCCCGCGTGCACGATGCGGTTGCGCAGGTGGCCGCCCTCGCGGGTGAGCAGCACGTCTCCGTCGGGGCCCCGGTCGAACTCGGCGCCGGTGTCGATCAGTCGGCGCACCGCGTCGGGGCCCTCGGTGACCAGCACCCGGACCGCGTCCTCCAGGCACAGCCCGGCGCCGGCCACGAGCGTGTCGCGCAGGTGCTGTTCGGGGCTGTCGCCCTCGTCGAGCGCGGCCGCTATCCCGCCCTGCGCCCAGCGGGTGGAGCCCTCGTCGAGCCGGCCCTTGGTCACCAACAGCACCCGGCCGGCCCGCCGGGCCCGCAGCGCGACGGTCAGGCCGGCAACGCCGGAGCCGACCACGATGACGTCGGCCCGTACGGTCCAGCCGGGAGCGGGCGCGGCCAGGCGCATGGGTTGTGCGGGCGCGTTCACGGCGCGGTCCGAGCGGGGGCCACCCGGTCGCCGCGCACGGTCTCCCCGCCGGGCAGCGCCTCGGCCGGGTCGTGCCCGGTGCCGGTGATCGTGTTGGCCGCGTCGACGAACACCACACGCGGCTTCATCGCCCGCGCCTCGGCGTCGGTGACCTGCGCGTACGCGATGATGATCACCAGGTCGCCGGTGTGCACCAGCCGTGCTGCGGCGCCGTTGATGCCGATCACGCCGGTGCCGCGCGGGCCCGCGATCGTGTACGTCTCCAGGCGGGCGCCGTTGTCGATGTCGACCACGTGCACCAGTTCGCCGGGCAGGATGTCGGCGGCTTCGAGCAGATCCTCGTCGATGGTGATGGATCCGACGTAGTGGAGGTCCGCCTGCGTGATCGTCGCGCGGTGGATCTTGGACTTGAACATCGTGCGCATCATGACCGGGGGACTCCCGTGATCGTCAGGCGGGCGTTGTCGATGAGGCGGGTGGAGCCGACGCGGGCCGCCAGCGCCAGGATCGCCGGGCCTGCGTGGTCCGCGGCCACCGGGGTGAAGTCGTCGGGATCGACCAACTCCACGTAGTCGGGCTCGAGGACGGCCCGCAGCACCCCCTCGGCCGCGGCCCGCACCGCGGCCGCGCCGTCGGCGGCGCGCCCGGCACCCGCGTCGAGCGCGCGCCCGAGGGAGAGCGCGACCTCCCGCTCGGACGCGGAGAGGTAGCGGTTGCGGCTGGAGCGGGCCAGCCCGTCGGGTTCGCGGACGGTGGGCACGCCCACGATCTCGACGGGGAAGTTCAGATCGCGCACCATGCGCCGGATCAGCGCCAGTTGCTGGGCGTCCTTCTCCCCGAAGAAGGCGATCTTCGGGTCGGTCAGGTGCAGCAGCTTGGCCACCACGGTGAGCATGCCGTCGAAGTGGCCGGGGCGGGAGGCGCCTTCGAGGACGGAGCCGGTGGGTCCGGCGGTGATCCGCACCTGCGGCTCGCCGCCCGGGTACACCTCGTCCACCGAGGGCGCGAACACCACGTCGGCGCCCGCCCGCGCGCTCACCTCCAGGTCGGCGTCCAGGGTGCGCGGGTAGCGGTCCAGGTCCTCCCCCGCGCCGAACTGGAGCGGGTTGACGAACACGGTGACCACCACGTGTCCGGCCGAGCCGACGAACGCGCGCGCGGCGTGGATCAACGCGGCGTGCCCCTCGTGCAGCGCGCCCATCGTCATCACCACCGCGCGCAGCCCGTGCGGGCGGGTGTCCTCGGCGAGTTCGGCCGCGGTCCGGGCCAGTCGCACATCGGTCACGGTCGGCCTCCCTCGGCCAGCACTCCGAGCAGCGCCTCGGCCGCCTCGGCCTTGAGCAGCCCGGCGTTGAGCGCGCGGTCCGCGGTCAGCCGGGCCATCGCCACATAGGCGGCCAGCGCCTCGGGCGAGACCCGACGCAACTCGGCCACGTGCGCGGCCACCGTGCCCGCGTCGCCGCGCGCGACCGGACCGGTCAGCGCGTGGTCGCCGGCGCGCAGCGCGTTGTCCAGGGCGGCGCCGAGCAGCGGCCCGAGCATCCGGCCCGGGGCCCGCACGCCGGCCGCGCCGAGCAGTTCGATCGACTGCGCGACCAGGGTGACCAGGTGGTTCGCGCCGTTGGCCAGGGCCACGTGGTAGAGCGCGCGGTCCTGCTCCTCGATCCACTCGGGCTCACCGCCCATCTCCACCACCAGCGCCTCGGCGACCGGCCGCAGCACCTCGGGCGAGGTGACCCCGAAGGAGCAGCCGGCCAGTCGTTCCAGGTCGACGGTGCTGCCGGTGAAGGTCATCACCGGGTGCAGCGCGAGCGGCAGCGCGCCGGCGCGGGTGGCCGGCTCCAGGATGCCGACGCCGTAGCGGCCGGAGGCGTGCACCAGGAGTTGGCCGGCCTTGATCGCCCCGGTCTCGGCCAGGCCGTGGACCAGGGCTTCCAGCGCGTCGTCGGGCACGGTCAGCAGGGTCAGGTCGGAGGCCGCGATGACCTCCTGCGGGGTGACCAGCGGGACACCGGGGAGCAGTTCCTCGGCGCGGCGCCGGGATGCCTCGGAGACGCCGGAGGCGGCCACCACCGAGTGCCCGGCGAGGGCGAGGGCGGCGGCGAGGGTCGGGCCGACGCGGCCGGTGCCCACCACGCCCACGCGCAGCCGCGCGGGGCGGTCGGCGGGGTCGGGCGAGCGGCCGTGCGGATACGGGCGTGCGGTGATGTCGTTGTTCACGCGAGCGAGCCTTCCGTTCCAGTCCGCGGCGGGTACCGGACGAGTACTGGCCCGATCAGGGTACTCACGCGCCGGGCGGGCCGGTCCCCGGGATGGTCGGCGGGTGGGCCGGCCGCGGACTCGGCGCCGACCACCGGTAGCGGGAGGCCCCGGCCGCGTAGGAGGCCCGCAGGGCGACCTTGCGCCGGATCAGCTCCGGTCCGCGCATGCCGATCGCGCCGAGCGCGGTGAGCACGAGGCCGGTCAGCAGCATCGTGCCGGTGACCACCCGCGCGACCCGCACGCTGCGCGGACCGCCCTGGGTCTGCAACGAGTAGGCGGACGGGGCCGCCCCGGTGCCCCGGGCGGCGGACGGGGCGGATTCCACCGTCGCGACGGCGCTACTGCGCTCGGGTGACGGAGCGGGAGCCGGGCCGGCGTCCAGGGCCCCGGCCGCCGCGACGATGCCGACCGCGGCGACCGCGAGCGCACAGCGGCGTCCCGCGCGTATGACCAGTTGACGGCTGCCCATGGGAAGCCTCCCGGAGACCGGTGTCGATGGACCGAGTACGAACCAGTGCGGACCAGGTGCGAGGATTCGGCCCTCTTCGCCTTCCCCGAGTCGATCGTCTATGTGTCCCCTTTCGACCGGTGTCGCATGCCTGTCACGCTCCGGGAAACCGGGAAGAGCGCATGCCGAGGCCCCGGACGGGCCCGGCCCGCCCGGGGATCACCCGCGGTCGTCGATCGTTACCCCAGCCGCACCGGCAATCGGGTGAGCGCGTTGTTGAGGTTGGAGCACAACCGCTCGGGCTCGCCGGTCCGCTCGATCACGGGATGCGCCGCGAGCAGCTCCTCGAAGAACACCCGGCCCTCCAGTCGGGCGATGTGCACGCCCAGGCAGAAGTGCTCGGCGAAGCCGAACGACAGGTGCGGATTGGGCCTGCGGGTGATGTCGAAGCGTTGCGGGTCGGCGAAAACCTCCTCGTCGCGGTTGGCCGAGGTGTAGTACATCGCCACCTTCTCGCCCGCCGCGATCCGCACGCCGCGTAGTTCGGTGTCCCGGGTGGCGGTGCGGCGGAAGTAGTGCAGCGGGTTGGCCCAGCGCAGGATCTCCTCCACCGCGCCCGGCACCAGCGCACGATCCGCGCGCAGCGCGGCGAGCTGGTCGGGGTGGGCGAGCAGCGCGTCCAATCCGGCGGAGAGCATCGTCTTGGTGGTGTCGTTGCCCGCGGTCACCAACTGCACGAAGAACCGGCCGAAGTCGAGGTCGGTCATCATCCTGCCGTCGAACTCGGACTCCAGGATCAGCGACGTGATGTCCGCGCGCGGCTCCTCGATCCGGCGCCGCGCCGCGAAACCCATCGCGTAGCGGGCCATCTCGATCGCCGCCGTGCCGCCCTCGCCCGCCGTGTTGCGCTCGGCGAGCGCGTGGATGTGGGCCCAGTCCGCGGCCGGCAGGCCCATCAGCTCGCCGATCACCTGGGTGGGCAGCCCGGAGGTGACGTCGTGCACGAACTCGACCTCGCCGCCGCCGACCCGGGCCAGGATCTCCCGGCAGATGGCCCGGATCCGGTCCTCCATGCCGCCGACGACCCGTGCGGTGAAGGACTTGACCAGCGGCTTGCGGTAGGCCCGGTGCCGTGGCGGGTCCATCGAGAGCAGCGTGCCGCGCAGCGCCTCCAGGCGGTCCGGTTCGAGGTCCTCGACGAGGATCCCGCCGGCCTCGGCGGAGAAGATCTCGGGGTGCTGCGACACGTACTCGACGTCGGCGTGCCGCAGCACCGCCCAGTAGCCCGGCTGCCCCGGGATGTCCTGCCAGTACACCGGCCGGGTCCGGCGCAACTCGGCGAACAGCGCGTGCGGCGGGCCGTCCACGTACCGCTCGGGGCGGTACAGGTCCGGTTCGGCCCGCTCGGCCGTGGCGGTCATCGTGCCCCCTCGCACCCTCGACGCGTGCGCATCCTCAACCCACCAGCACGTTCGGCCGGCCGAAACCCTGTGCCTCGCACAGTGCGCGGTAGGCCCGCAACGTGCCGGGACCGTCGGTCACGGAGGTGATGTTCCCGTCCGCGTCCAGGTTGAGGTTGGCGCCGTACATCTGGAACCAGACCCGGGTGTCCGGCTCCACGCAGGTGAGCGTGTGCACCGATCCGGCGGGCTCGAACAGGAACGAGCCGGCCCGGTTGACGTAGTCGTACTCGGCGTACTTCCACGCGCCCGAGGTGGTGTAGCCGTACACGGGCCCGGTGTGCCGGTGCGTCTCGACCGCGAAGCCGGGCTGGAAGACGTTCTCCACGATCCACAGCCCCTCGTCCTCCTTGACGCACAACACCTTGAGCTTGTTGCCGCCGCCGATGTCGACGAACGGCAGGTCGTCGGCGCCGAGGTGGACGGCGGGGCGGCCGGGTGCGGTGGTGGTCATGCGATCTCCTTGGTCATGGCGGGTCCTCGGGACGGGCGCCGCGTCCGCGGCGGCGCATGTCTGTAACGGTGTAACAGCATGCCTCGAACGGCGCCGAGTTTCGAGGGCCGCGCAGGATGGGCAACACCATCGATCGCACGCGTACCCGCGCGGACACGTGCGGCGACGGGCGCAGGGGACGGGTACAGGGGATGGGGAGCGGAGATGGGACAGCTCGACGGACGGGTCGCCGTGGTCACCGGCGGCGCCGACGGGATCGGCCGCGCGTGTTGTGAGCGCTTCGCCGAGGAGGGCGCCGACATCGTGGTCGCGGACGTGCGCGACGAGGCCGCGATCGACACCATCGAGGCGGTCGAGAAGCGCGGCCGGCGGGCCACCTACATGCACACCGACCCGAGCAGTCCCACCGACACCGGAACGGTGATGCAGCACGCGATCGACACGTTCGGCGCGATCGACGTGCTGGTCACCGCGGCGGGCATCACCACGGCCGACCACGTCGGCGGCCGGCGCCGGCGGGCCGCCCCGGTCGAGTCGGACCCGATCAGGCGGTTCACCGACAGCCCGCTCGCCGAGTGGCAGCGGGTGCTGGACGTGAACCTGACCGGCACGCTCCTCGCGGTCCAGGCGGCCGCCCGCTGGATGGTCGCCCGGGGCCGGCGCGGCTCGATCATCACCGTCGCCTCGATCGCCGCGCGCCACTCCGAGACCGGCGGACCGGGCTACGCGGTGTCCAAGGCGGGTGTGTGGATGCTGACCAAGCAGGCCGCCCTCGCGCTCGGCCCGGCCGGGATCCGGGTCAACGCGATCGGCCCGGGCTTCATCGAGACCAACATGACCGCGGTCCTGCGCGGCGTGCCGGAGCTGGAGCAGCGGCTGCTCGGCAGCGTGCCGCTGGGCCGGATGGGCACCGCGCGCGAGGTGGCCAACGCGGCGCTGTTCCTGGCGAGCGACCAGTCGTCCTACTTCACCGGCGAGATGTTGCACCCGGACGGCGGCTTCTACACCGACTGATCAAGCGAGCCGACCGGGCAGGGGGGCGCGCGGGCCGGGCGGCCGGCCCGCGCGCGCCCGGGACGCTACCGGCCGCGGGCCTTGACCAGGCCGGTCTCGTACGCCAGCACCACGACCTGGACCCGGTCGCGCAGCCCGAGCTTCATCAGGATCCGACCGACGTGGGTCTTGATGGTGGCCTCGGACAGGAACAGCCGCTGCGCGATCTCCGCGTTGGACAGGCCCTGGGCGACCAGCATCATCACCTCCAGCTCGCGCTCGGTCAGCGCGTCCACCACGTCCGGGCGGGGCTCGTGGTCGCTGGGCAGGATCGGCGCGAACCGGTCGAGCAGGCGCTTGGTCGTGCTCGGCGCCACCACCGCGTCGCCCGAGGCCACCGCACGGATCCCGGACAGCAGCTCCGGCGGCGGTACGTCCTTGAGCAGGAAGCCGCTCGCCCCGGCCTTGAGCGCGGCGAACGCGTACTCGTCGAGGTCGAAGGTGGTCAGCATGAGCACCTTGGGCCGCACCCGGCCCTCGGGCAGCACCAGGGCGTTCTCCCCGCCGTCCGCGCAGATCCGTCGGCACGCCTCGACGCCGTCCATGCGCGGCATCCGCACGTCCATCAGGACCACGTCGACGTCCACGTGCCGAAGCTTGTCGAGCGCCTCGACGCCGTCGCCGGCCTCGGCCACCACGCTCATGTCCGGCTGCGCCTGCAACACCATGGTGAAGCCGGTCCGCAACAATTCCTGGTCGTCTACCAGCATCACCTTGATGCTCACTGGGCTCCTTGAAGAGTCGTTCGGGACGGGCCTGCGGCGGCGGACGCGGAATCGGGCCGGCCGGCGTAGGGCAGCATCGCACTGACCGACCACCCGCCGCCGACGGTGGGGCCGGTCCGCAACCGGCCGCCCAGCATCGCGACCCGCTCGCGCATGCCGACCAGGCCGTGCCCCATCCCGTCGCCCGGCGCCGCCGCGCCCCGCCCGTCGTCGCTGATCTCCATCTCCAGGCCGGCTTCCCCGTAGCCGACACCGACCTTCGCGGTGACGTCGGGGCCGCCGTGCTTGCGGGTGTTGGTCAGCGCCTCCTGGACGATCCGGTACGCGGTCAGCGCCACGCTCTGCGGCAATTCGACCGGCACCCCCGCGACCGTGAGCTCCACGTTCAGGCCGGTGGTGCGCACCTGCTCGACCAGTTCGTCGAGTTGCTCGACGCCGGGCTGCGGCACGTACGCCTCGGTCTCGGTCTGCGAGCGCAGCACGCCCAGGAGGCGGCGCATCTCGGCCAGCGCCTCGCGCCCGGTCGCCGCGATCGTGCCCAGCGCCTCCCGGGCCCGATCCGGCGCCGCGTCGATCGCGTACGCCGCGCCGTCGGCCTGCACCACCATCACCGACACGTTGTGCGCCACCACGTCGTGCAACTCGCGAGCGATCCGGGCCCGCTCGGCCGCGGCGGCGATCTGCGCCTGCTGGTCGCGCTCGAACTCGAGCCGGGTGGCCCGCTCCTCCAACTCGGCGTAGAACGCCCGCCGCGTGCGCATCGAATCGCCCAGCACCCACGCGATGGCGAGCAGGACCACGGTGAACGTCAGGCCGAAGAGGTTGGCCTTGAACGAGGATTCGGCCGAGGAGGGGAAGCGGGCGAGCAGTACGGCCGGCCCGATCAGGGTCATCGCCAGGCCGGCCCGGGAGAGCCAGCGCGGGCCCGATTTGGCGGCGGTGTACAACGACACGAGCATCGCGTAGTTGGCGGCGGTGATCGTGTTGTCCCAGACCAGCTGCATCAAGCCGCCGACCACGACCAGCGCGGTGGCGGTGAACGGGCGCACCCGGTGCAGCATCATGCCCAGGCTGAGCAGCGTGGTGAGCAGCAGCCACCACCATGTGGGGGCGTCCGTGCTCGAACCGTCGGAGAAGACCTGAAGCACACCGAGGCCGAAGACCGGAATCGTGCACACCGAGTCGACCCACAGGGGGTGTGCTCGCAGCCACGCATAGATTCGTTGCACACTTCGACGCTACGTGGGCCCCGCCCGAGGCGCGTCCACCGACTTACCGAATCATCCCTCCGCCACAAGTCGCACCCCGCGACGGGCGCGTCTCGCCCCGGAGGCCGGCCGAATCGGCTCAGGCGCCGTCCGCGGGTCGTACCGGCAGCAGCGCGCGCACCTGCCAACCGCCGCCGGGCGCGGGCCCGGTCTCCAGTCGGCCGCCGAACATCGCGACCCGCTCGCCCATGCCGACCAGGCCGTGCCCCATCCCGTCACCGGGCGCCGCCGCGCCGCGCCCGTCGTCGCCGACGTCCAGCTCGACGTCGTCGCCCAGGTAGCGCAGCCGCACCAGCGCCTTGACGTTCGGGCCGCCGTGTTTGCGGGTGTTGGTCAGCGCCTCCTGGACGATCCGGTACACGGTCAGCGCCACGCCCTGGGACAGCTCCACCGGCACGCCCTGCACGGTCAGGTCGACCGGGAGGCCGGCGCTGCGGACCCGGTCGAGGAGGTCCTCCAGCTGTTCGACGCCAGGTTGCGGGACGTAGGTGTCGGTCTCGGTCTGCGAGCGCAACACGCCGAGCAGGCGGCGCATTTCGGCCAGGGCCTCGCGTCCGGTCGAGGAGATCGTGCCCAGTGCCTCGCGGGTCAGCTCGGGCGCGTTGTCGAGCGCGTAGGCGGCGCCGTCGGCCTGGACGACCATCACCGACACGTTGTGCGCGACCACGTCGTGCAACTCGCGCGCGATCCGGGCCCGCTCGCCGGCGGCCGCGATCTGCGCCTGCTGGTCCCGCTCGCGCTCCAGCCGATCGGCCCGGTCCTCCAATTCCATGTAGTAGGCCCGCCGGGTGCGCATGGAATCGCCCAGCACCCAGGCGATCACGAACGGACCCATCAGCAGCAGCGTGAAGAAGACCACCCCGGTCATCCCCACGTCCGGGTTGTCCCACCAGCGCAGTACCGCCGCGATCGGCGCGAGCACGCCGCCGACCAGCGCCGTGCGCGAGGCCCAGCGCGGGCTGTACGCGGCGGCGCTGTAGGCGATCGCGGGCATCGCCAGCGCCTCCAGGCCGGGCGCCACGTCGTCGAAGAGCTGGAAGACCCCGATCACGAGGGTGGCCACCAGCGCGAGGGTGGGATTGCGCCGGCGGATCAGCAGCACCAGCGACATCGCGCCGAGCGCGACCAGGTGCGGTACGTCGGGCGGGCCGGGTTGATCGATGATCACCTCGAACACGCCGAACATGAGCAGCAGCAGCGCCCACGCCCCGTCCACGAGCAGGGGGCGCCTCCGGAGCCAGGCGTACAGGTGATGCACACAGGCAGGGTAGACGGGCACACACGTTCGCCCCACTCCGGACGGATCACCACGGACCCGACCTCGACCGCACGGCAGCGTCGGCGGGCCGGTACCGTCGGGTGCGATGGAACGATGGCTGACCTGGCAGGAAGCCACCCGTCGGGCGCTGTACGGAGCAGAGGGCTTCTACCGCCGGGCCGAGGGCCCGGCCGGGCATTTCCGGACCTCGGTACACGCCTCCCCGCTGTTCGCCCGGGCGCTGGCCGACCTCGCGGCGGCCTCGGGCCTGGACACCGTGGTGGACGTGGGCGCGGGGCGGGGCGAGTTGTTGATCGCGCTGTGCCGGATCGCGCCGCATCTGGAGTCGGTCGGCGTCGACGTCGCCGACCGCCCCGAGGTGTTGCCGCCGTCGATCGGGTGGGGGCCGGAGATCCCGGCCGGCCGAAATGTGCTGCTGGTCGCCAACGAGTGGTTGGACAACATCCCCGTCGACGTGGTCGAGGTGGACGCGCGTGGGGTGGTGCGGGTGGTCGAGGTGGACGTACGCACCGGTCACGAGCGGCTCGGCGCGCCGGTCGGTGGCGAGGACGCGCGCTGGCTGGAGCGGTGGTGGCCGCTGGGGGACGCGCGGCCGGGGCGGCGGGCGGAGATCGGCGCGCCCCGGGACGCGGCGTGGGCGCGGGCGGTCGGGCGGCTGGAGCGGGGGGTCGCGGTCGCGATCGACTACGGGCACGTGGGCGAGGGGCGGCCGCCGTACGGGTCGCTCGCGGGGTATCGGCAGGGCCGCCAGGTGCCTCCGGTGCCGGACGGCACGTGCGACGTGACGTGCCATGTGGCGATGGACGCGGTGGCGGCGGCGGGCGAGGCCGCGGGGGCCGGGGGCACGGTCCTGACCACCCAGCGCCATGCGCTGCGCGCACTGGGCGTAACCGGGCAACGCCCACCCTACGCACTCGCCCGCACCGACCCGACCGCGTACCTGTCCGCTCTCCGCGACGCGGGCGAAGCCGGCGAACTCACCGCCCAAGGCGGCCTCGGCGACTTCCACTGGCTGACCCAAACAACCCCGCCCCCGTAACCCGGCACCAGAGGACACGCACCACCACCCCCGGACCGGCCGACCCAAACGCAAGGCCACACCAGGCCGGGGCGCACCGGACAACACATGAGGCCAAGCCCGGCCGAGGCACGAGCGCGCCCCTCCAACCCGACCGACATTCAAGGCCCACGCACGACCGGCCGAAGCCGGGACCAAAGCACGAACGCGCCCCAACCCCGGGGCATAACCCCAACCTCACCACCCAAGGCAGGCGCACCCCATCCAGCCCGGCCGGCATCCGAGACCACACGCGGGGCAAGGCCGGGACGTGAGCCCAACTTCACCATGCAAGGCAGGCGCGCCCCGTCCAGCCCGTCTGCATCCGAGACCCACACGCGGGGCAAGGCCGGGACACGAGCCCAACCTGACGACGCAGCGCAGGCGTGCTCCATCCAGCCCGGCCGGCGTTTGAGGCCACCCCAACCCACCGACGTACGAGCCCGACCCGACCCACAAGCCCACTCCGGCCCGGCCGGATTCGGGGCCCGCGCGCGGAACAAGGCCCGGGCATGAGCCCAACCTCACCACACAGCACAGGCGCGCCCCATCCAGCCCGGCCGGCGTTTGAGGCCACCCCAGCCCAACCAACACACGAGCCCGACTCGAGCACCCAAGCCACCAGCCCGGCCGGCGTTCAAGGCCCGCACGCGCGACCGGGCCGGGGGCGCGCCCCATCCAGCCCGGCCGGCGCTTGAGGCCCGCGCGGGGCCGGGCCGGGGGCGCGCCCCACATCCAGCCCGGCCGGCGTTCGAGGCCCGCACGCGCGACCGGGCCGGGGGCGGGCCCCATCCAGCCCGGCCGGCGTTTGAGGCCCGCGTGCGGGGCCGGCCGGGGCGGCGGGGGTCGGGCCCACGTCGTGGAGGGTCAGCTCGTGCCGAGGGCGCCCGCTGCGCGGAGTTCGGCGATCTTGGCCTCGTCGTACCCGAGCAGGTCCGCGAGGACGGAGGCGCTGTGCTCGCCCACCGTCGGCGCCCGCTCCGGCACGGGAAGCGTCTCGCCGACGAACTTGATCGGCGACGGCAACTGCTCGCAGCCGAGCCGGTCCTGCCCGATCCACGGGAACCGGTGCCGGAACTGCGGGTCCTCGGCGATCGTCTGCGGCGTGTTCACCGGCGCGATCGGCGTGTTCGCCTCGTTGCCGAACTCGATCCACTCGCGCGCGGTCCGCGTGGCGAAGATGTCCCGCAGGATGCCCCGCAGTTCGACGTTGCCGACCGCGTGGTCCGCGTACTTCGAGCCGGGCCAGCGCTCGAACAGGTCGGCCCGGTCCACCGCCTCGCAGAAGTTCTTCCACAACGACTGCTCGGACGCCATGAACAGCACGTGCCGGTCGTCCTTCGTCGCGTAGATCTGGTACCGGACACCCTTCTCCATGCCACCGGTGCCGGGCGCCCGCCGGGTGTAGCCGTCCGACTTGTTCCCCGTCACCTCGGACTCGGGCCGCTCGTACGCCTTCCAGGTCTCGCTGCGCAGCCAGTCCATCGACGCGGCGGCGTCCGACTGGGCGATGTCGATCATGGCGCCCTCCCCGGTGGCCCGGGCCCGGATGATGCCCGCGAGCACGCCGAGCGCGCCGAACATCGGACCGGCGTGGATGCCGATCGAGGCGTGCTCGGGCAGGTACGGGAAGCCGTCCTCGTCGATCGCGGGCTTCACCACCCCGGCCCAGGTGTCGTAGGCCACACCGTGGCTGGGCATGTCCCGGTACGGGCCGGTGGCGCCGTAGCCGGAGATCGTGCAGAAGACGATCCTCGGGTTGATCTTGCGCAGGTCCTCGAAGCCGATCCCGCGGCGCGCCAGCCCGCCCGGCCGCATCGCCTCGATCACCGCGTCCGCGTCCTTGACCAGGGCCTTGAAGGTCTCGATCGCCTCCGGCTTGCGCAGGTCCAACACCAGCGACTTCTTGCCGCGGTTGACGTGGAGGTGCATCAGCGAGGTGCCCTCCACGATCGGCCACGTCATGTCGCGGATGTAGTCCCCCTGGGGCGGCTCGATCTTGATCACCTCGGCGCCGAGGTCCACCAGCGACGAGGTGATCGCGGCCGGTCCCAGCATCGAACATTCGATGATGCGAACCCCCGCGAGCGGGGCCCCACCCTTCGACTCGACCTGACTCATCGCTGCCTCCCTGCGAATATGACGATGCGTCAGATATTAACCGGCACCTCCGCCGAGGGAAGAGGCGGAACCTGACGAGCTGTCAGATTCTCCCTGAATCCAACGTTCCGTGCCTGCTCCACGACGCCCGGTACGCGAGCGTTCGGCCTGTTCCGCGACGATCGTGTCCGCCTCCACCGCGTCCCGTCGGGCCGCCCGCACGTGCACCGGGCCCGGGGTCGAGTCCAGGTGCACCGTGGCCAGGCCCAATCGGCGCTCCCACGGCCCCTGGGTGCGTCGTACGCTCTGCACCTTCGCGTGCGGGATCACATCGAGGATCCGGTGGAAGCGCCCGCTGCGCGCGACGAACACCTCGGCGTCCGCGCCGTAGGCGTACGCCGACCAGCCCACCGGGTCGTGCCAACGGGCCCGGCGCGGAGCCGGGATCAGTTCGATCGTGTCGATCGCCACACCCGGCAGGATCTGTCCGAGCAGCCCGTGGGCGACCGCGCGCGGCGCCACCGGCAGCAGGATCGTCTCCTTGGCGTCCGTGTCCTTGCCGCCGTAGCCGGCCACATTGATCTCGACCCGGACCCAGCCGGGCAACCGCCACAACCACGGCTGCACGATCCGCACCGCCTGGACCCGACCGGGCGGCACGGTCTGATGCCGCTGCTCCAGCAGGCCGTGCCGCAGCCGCAACCCGTCCGGCGAGCGCGCCACGGTGAAGTCGAAGTTGCGGATCACCCGGCCCGCGGTGAACTGCCACGCGGCCAGGAACAGCGGCAACGTCCCGAATACGAAAGCGAGTTCGTGCAGCACGAGGGCCAATACCAGGATCGCCACGCTCGGCGCCAACGCGGCCCACGTGCCCACCGACAGCAGTACCGAGCCGACCACCGCCGACAGCGGCACCGCCACCAGCGGTTGCTCGGGCGCCTCCCCCACGTCCGGTCGCACCCCGGCGGCGCGCGCGAGCAGTTCGGCCCGCAACCGCTGCGCGTCGGCCTCGCCCAGGTAGGACAGACTCGCCTCGGCCTTGTCCCCGCCCGCCACCTGCAACTGCAACTCCGCCAGCCCGAACAGCCGGGCCACCAGCGGACGCACCACGTCGACCGCCTGGAGCCGGGACAGGCGCACGTGCCGGGTTCGGCGGAACACCATCCCGGAATCGATCCGCAGGTCGTCGCCCTCGATCCGGAACGTGGTGAACCACCACGACAGATAGCCGTAGGCGAACGCGAGCGGCACCACCACGCCGAGCCCGATGATCAGCCGACTCGGGGTCGCCCAACCCGAGTTGACGTTGTGCACCACCACGCCGAGACAGGCCGCGATGACCACCCAGCCGCGCGCGGGCGGGGTCAGCGGGTGCAGCCGACGCGGCTCGACGGTCGGTGCGCCCGACCGATCGCCCGGTTGCTCGACCGGCCGCTCGACCGACGGCTCCACCGGTCGCTCGCCGCCGGTCACAGCCCCGCCGATCGGGCCTCGCCCAGCGCCGCGAGCCGATCGCGCAACCGCGCGGCCTCGGCGGGCGGCAGGCCGCGCACCCGTGCGTCGGAGGAGGCCGACGCGGTGTGCAGGGTCACCGTGGCGATCCCGAAGTGCCGCTCCAGCGGACCCGCCGCCACGTCCACGAACTGCATCCGCCCGTACGGCACCACCACCAGCCGGCGCAGCAGCACACCGTGTTCGATCAGGAGGTCGTCGGCCCGCTCCGCGTAGCGCCACGAACGCTGGTTGCGCCGGATCAACGGGAGCGCCCAGGCCCCGAAGCCGGCCACGCCCACCACGAACACCGCGCCCGCCCACCACACGACCAGCCACCCGAGCAGGCCGCCGCCGAGTATCGCGAACAGGATGCACACGCCGAACAGCAGCGCCCGACGCATCCGGTACAGCTGTTCCGAAACGGAACGCCAGTCGAGGTCGGGGGGCGCCAGGGCGTCGTCGGCCGGTTTCATAGGGGCAACCTTCCCAGGTGGGCACACAAGGGTGCGAAGGAGGCCGGGACTACTGGCAGACTCAGGGTCCATGACCGCCAGGACCGTGGGCGTGGGTATCGGCGCCGACCAGCTCGACACGACCGACATGGTGCTCAACATCGGGCCCCAGCACCCCTCCACGCACGGCGTGTTGAGGTTGCGACTCGTGCTCGACGGCGAGCGGATCGTCTCCGCCGAGCCGATCGTCGGCTACATGCACCGGGGCGCGGAGAAGTTGTTCGAGGTTCGCGACTACCGGCAGATCGTGATGCTCGCCAACCGGCACGACTGGTTGAGCGCGTTCGCGAACGAGCTGGGCGTCGTGCTCGCGGTGGAGCGCATGCTGGGCATGGAGGTGCCGCAGCGCGCGGTGTGGGCGCGGACCCTGCTCGCCGAGCTGAACCGGGTGCTCAACCACCTGATGTTCCTCGGCTCGTATCCGCTGGAGCTGGGCGCGATCACGCCGATCTTCCACGCGTTCCGCGAGCGCGAGGAGATCCAGGCGGTGATGGAGGAGATCTCCGGCGGTCGTATGCACTTCATGTTCAACCGGGTCGGCGGTCTCAAGGAGGACCTGCCGGCGGGCTGGACCGGGCGGGTGCGGCACGCGGTGGCGACGGTACGCACCCGGCTGGCCCGGCTGGACGACCTGGTCTCCGACAACGAGATCTTCCGCGCCCGCACCCGGGGGTGGGCGTACTGACGCCGGCCGTGGTGGCGGCCTACGGGGTCAGCGGGCCGATCGCGCGCGCCTCGGGGGTCGACTTCGACCTGCGCCGGGACGAGCCGTACCTCGCCTACGGCGAGCTGACCGACGTCCTGCGCGTGGTCACCCGCGAAGAGGGCGACTGCCTGGCCCGCTTCGAATGCCTGCTGGAGCAGGTGCACGTGAGCCTGGACCTCGCCGACGCGTGTTGCGACCGGCTCGACGGCCTCCCGCAGGGGCCGGTGAACCTGCGGCTGCCGAAGGTGCTCAAGGCACCCGAGGGTCATACGTACGCGTGGACCGAGAACCCGCTCGGCCTGAACGGCTACTACCTGGTGTCCCGGGGCGAGAAGACCCCGTGGCGGCTCAAGCTGCGCTCGGCGTCGTACAACAACGTGCAGGTGCTCGGCGAGGTGCTGCCGGGCTGCCTGATCGCGGACATGGTGGCGATCCTGGGCTCGCTGTTCTTCGTCGTCGGCGACATCGACAAGTAGGCGGACCCGCCGGGATCCGCCCGGCACTTCCTAGGCGTGCTTGCGGATGTCGATGCGGGGGATCTCCTCGGTGTCGTCGTGCGCGGTGAGGTCCACCGGGAGCGGCTTGCGCTGTGCGGCTCCGGCGGGGGCCCGGCCGGGCTCGGTGGGGGCGAAGCGCACGCCCTGGCCGCGGTGTACCGGTGCGGGCTGTGCGGCCGGGGCCGCGGCCTCGGCGTGCACCGGGTCGGCGATCCGGTCGGCCTCGATGTCGTCCGTCTCGGGCGCGACGTCGGCCTGCTCGACCGGGTCCGCGTGCGGACGGCCGGCGATGAGCGCGTCGTAGCGCGCATCGGAGCCGAACAGTTCGTCGGTGAGGAAGCCGGTGGCCTCCGGCTCGGCCAGGGGCGCACGCGGCGCGAAGAAGTCGAACCGGCCGGACGCACCGGCGCCGGCCACCCGACGGGTCACCTCGAGCACCTTGTCCCGCACCATCCGGGTCACCTCGGCGGTCTCGGCGGCGACGGGCACGCTCGCGGGGCTCCCGACGACGGGCGCGTCCGCCGCGGCTTCGGTCGCGGCGGGTACATCCGCGGGGCTCCCGGTGACCGGGACGTCGGTGGAGGCGAGCGGGTCGGCCGGCGCCTCGGCGGCACGCGGTTCCGTGACGGGCGCCGATGCCTCGGGCGGGATGCCCGCGCCGGCCGACTGCTCGGCGGCGCGAACGGCCTCGGTGTACCGCGGAAGCTCGGTCGGCGGCGCGATCGGCGCCGCAGGACGCGCGGCCACGACAGCCGGCGCTTCGGACTCGACGCCCGCCCCGACCGACCCGGTCTCGGCCCCAAGCGCGTTCGCGGCCGGGGGCGTTGCCGCAGCCGCAGGTACAGACTCGGCATCAACCGCCTTCGCAGGCACGGTCGTTGCCGCAGTCGCGGGCACACCCGCACTCCCGAACCCGGACACCGACGCCTGCCCGGCATCGGACTCGGGCACGGTCCCCACCACACGCGCGACCCCGAACCCGGGCGTCGGCGCGGTCGCGGGCGCACGCGCGGCGCCGAACACCGGCGTCGACGCGGTCACAGGCGCGGCGTCGAACTCGGGCTCGGTCGCGGCCCCGGCCTCGCGAGCACTCCCGATCCCGGGCGTCGACGCAGTCGCAGGCACGGACTCGGACTCGGGCGCACGCGCGTCCCCGAACACCGGCGTCGACGCGGTCACAGGCGCGGACTCGGACTCGGGCGCAGCCGCACGTACAGCGCCGAACACCGGCGTCGACGCGGGCGCGGTCGCCGACTCGGGCTCAGTCGTGTGCGCGGACTCGGCCGCGGCGCCCGCCCGGGGCGCGCCGGCCGCCTGGGGCGCGCCGGCCGCCCGGGGCGCGGAACCCGCCTCCGGCATCGCCCGCCCGCTCGCCGCAGGCGCGGCGTGCCGCTCGTCCCCCCGCACCGCCTCGTGCGCAGCCGCCGCGACCGCGGCCGCCGGCGCGACCGGAGGCCGCGCCCCCGACCGCGCGCCCGGGCCGAACATCGAGGCGGCGTAGGCCCGGACCAGGTCCGGCGAGGACACCGGGGGCCGCCGCACGGCCGGCACGATGGACGGCGCCGTGGGCCGGGCCCCGCCACCGCGGCGGTCCAGCAGATCGAGCACGGCCGAGGCCCGTGCGAACAGATCGGGGGTCAACTGCTGGGGGCGCGACGTCAGATGCTCGGCGGCCACGTCCAGAACCAGCCCGTGTTCCTCGGCCCGCTCGACGGCCAGCCGCAGTTCCTCGGCCATGCGCTCGCGCTCGCGACGCCGCGCGATGCTCTCCTCGGCCAGGCGCCGCTGGTGTGCGGTGCTCCCGCGAACCACCCACGCGACCGCGCCGACGGCGGACGACACACCGAGCAGCACGGCGATTCGAAGGGTGTCCGCACCCCCCGCGACGACCGCCAGCACGGCGGCGACCAGCGCCGGTGCGCATATGGCGGCAAGCAGGGATATGCGTGTGGCGGTCGAGACCGAGCGATGGCGTCCACGGGGCATATGGAGACGTTAGCGCGCACACGGTGTTCGGCTCGGTGCGGGGGCTCTCGGCCGCGCGTGTCGTTTTCCGCCTTCGCCATGCGCAACTCCGCTCCGCACGGCCCCGAACGCCGACCGGCCATATGCAAGTCCGGCCGGCGTCGGGGGATTTGCCGGTGCAGAGGTTTTGCCGAAAAATCAGATCAGGTTCTTCGACTTCAGGTAGGCCTTCGCCACATCGGCCGGCTTCTTGCGGTCCTCGTCGACCTGCTTGTTCAGCGCGGTGAGGTCCTCGGTGGTGAGCACCGGGGCGAGCTTGTTCACCAGCGGCAGGATCTTGTCCGCCTTGCCCGAGTTGACCACCGGAAGCACGTTGTCGGCGTTCTGCAGCTTCTTGTCGTCGGCGAGCACGACGAGGCCGAACTGATCCAGGGTGGCGTCGGTGGAGGTGGTCAGGACCAGTTGGTCGCTGCCGTTCTTGACCGCCTGCTTGGCGGCGGTGGTACCGACGCCGAGCGGATCCACGCCGGAGACCTTGATGCCGTACGTCTTCTCCAGGCCCGGCGCGCAAAACGGCCGCGTCTTGCACTCCTCGCCCGCCGCGATCTTCACGTCGACGCCGGCCTTGCCGAGGTCCGACAGGGTCTTGAGGTTGTACTTCGCGGCGAAGTCCTTGGTCACCGCGAACGCGTTCTGGTCCACCGCCTGTGAAGGTTCGCCGCTCTTGAGCCCGGCCGGACCCGCGAGCGTGTTCAACGCGGCGACGGTGGCCGTCACATCGGGCGAGGCGACCGGGGCCGCGTCGGGACCGTTCTTCTTGCGGTTCAGGAATTCCGCCATGGTCGCCGCGTATTCCGGCACCACCGCGATCTTGCCCTTCTCCAGCTCGGGTTCGTAGAGCTCACGGTTCTTCACCGTCTTGATGCTCGCTTTCACCCCGCCCTTGTCGAGCAGCTGTTTGTACATCTGCGCCAGGATCTCGGACTCGGTGAAGCCGGCCGACCCGACCGTCGTCTTGTCGTCGTCCGAGGACGAACACCCCGTCGCGCCCACCAGGAAGACCAGCGAGAGTCCCGCCGCCACACCGACCGTCATACCCGTTCCACCGCGCCGCTTCGGCATGCGATGCACCGCCCTTTCCGTTCTCACGAGGTCACACCGCCACGCGGTGTCCGGGCCGTGAACCGCTGCACGAGCGCGAACAGGCCCTCCACCACCAGAGCCAACGCGGCCACGAGGATGGCCCCCGCGACTACTTGACCGTTGTCCTGCAGGTCGAAACCGGCCGTGACGATGCGCCCGAGACCGCCCCCCGCGACCAGTGCCGCGAGTGTTGCCGTGGCAACAACCTGAACGGCACACGTTCGAATTCCCGTCATGATCAACGGAAGCGCGAGCGGGAGCTCGACGCGCAACAACATCTGGCCGCCGGTCATGCCCATGCCGCGCGAGGCCTCGACCACGTCCCGGTCCACGCCGCGCATGCCGACGTAGGCGTTGGTGAGCACCGGCGGGATCGCGAACAGCACCAGCGCGATGATCGTCGCGGTGTCGCCCATGCCGATCGGACTGAGCCCGAGCAGTACGAGCACCGCGAACGTGGGGATGGCCCGGCCGATGTTGGAGATGTTGATCGCGAGCGCGCCGCCCCGGCCCAGATGGCCCAGCCACAGCGCGATCGGCAAGGCGATGGCGACCGAGATCAGCACGCACACCACGGTCAGCAGGACGTGTTCGGTGAGCCGGTTCCACACCCCGCTCTCGCCGCTCCAGTTCGCGCCGTCGGCCAACCAGTCCCAGGCGTCTCCCAGTACGTTCACGCCGCGGCCCCCGCTCGTGTGTCGACCTCGGCGGTCGGCGCGGACACGTACGGCAACCGCCGCTTGCGGCCGCCTGCCCGCTCCCACGGCGTCAACAACCGCTGTACGCCCAGCAACAGCAGGTCCGCCACGATCGCCAGCGCGACGCACAGCACCGACGCGGTGAGCACCTGCGCCTTGAACAGCGTGTCGATGCCCGAGTAGATGAGGTTGCCGAGGCCGCCGGAGCCGACGATCGCGCCGACCGTGGTGAGCGCGACCGTGGACACCGTGGCGACCCGCACGCCCGCCATGATCGCGGGCAGCGCGAGCGGCAGTTCGACCTGGAAGAGCAGTCGTCCCGGCCCGTAGCCCATCCCCTTCGCCGCCTCGACCACATCGGGCGGCACCGCCCGCAGACCGGCCAGCATGTTCCGGACCAGGATGGTCAGCGAATACAGCACCAGACCGATGATCACGGTGGTCTCGGTCAGCCCGGTGAACGGCTGCAAAATCGCGAACATCGCCAGCGAGGGAATCGTGTACAGGATCGTGGTGGAGCCGAGCAGCACGCTGCCCGCCGGGCGCCACCGCCGGGCCGCGAGGGCCATCGGGAACGCGACGAGTACGCCGATCGCCACCGAGACGACGGTCAGATAGACGTGTTCGCGCAACGCGTCGGTGATCTCCCCGGAGTACTCGTCGAAGTACTTCCCGCAGATCCACGAGTTGCGCTTCAGGCAGTCACCGGAGGCCACAATCACTCGCGGACAGTACCCCGGCGGTCGGACACACATGCCCGTGACGGCGGACACACCCGGTGTGCGAGGGAGGGCACCCGGGTACGTTGCCTCCCCTGGGGGCCGGGAAACACTCGGGTCTCCGGACACCTGCCACGACCGCCTGCCATGCCCCGGAGGGCCCCCATGATCCGGCTGGACCGCGTCACCAAGCGGTACCCCGACGGCACCGACGCGGTGGCGGACCTGTCCCTGGACGTCGCCACGGGCGAGCTGGTCACCCTGGTCGGCCCGTCCGGCTGCGGCAAGACCACCACGATGAAGATGGTCAACCGGCTGATCGAGCCCACGTCCGGGCGGATCTTCCTGGACGACGAGGACATCACCCGGGCCGACCCGGTCAAGCTGCGCCGGCGGATGGGCTACGTGATCCAGTCCGGCGGTCTGTTCCCGCACCGCACCGTGCTGGAGAACACCGTCACCGTGCCGAGCCTGCTGGGCTGGGACCGCAAGAAGGCCAGGTCGCGCGGCGTCGAACTCCTGGAGCTGGTCGGCCTGGACCCGGCGAAACTCGGCGACCGCTACCCCCACCAGCTCTCCGGCGGTCAGCGCCAGCGGGTCGGCGTGGCCCGCGCGCTCGCGGCCGACCCGCCGGTGCTGCTGATGGACGAGCCGTTCGGCGCGGTGGACCCGGTGGTGCGCGAGCACCTGCAGACCGAGTTCCTGCGCCTCCAGCAGGAGCTGCGCAAGACGATCCTGTTCGTCACCCACGACATCGAGGAGGCGGTGCGGCTCGGCGACCGCATGGCGGTGTTCTCGATGGGCGGTCGCATCGAGCAGTTCGACACGCCCTCCAGCGTGCTCGGCGCGCCCGCCAACGACTACGTCGCCGATTTCGTCGGCGCCGACCGCGGGCTCAAGCGGCTGTCGGTGACCGAGATCACCCCCGACGACCTCGAACTGCCGCCGATCGTGCACCTGGACGACCCGATGCCGGAGGCGCTGGCGAAGTTGCGCGCGGCCGGCTCGCGCTGGGCCGTGGTGCTCGACGACGCGGGCGACCTGCACGGCTGGGTGGACGACCGGGTGGGCACCGGCACGGTGCGCGACCGGGCCCGGCGGATGGAGGCGTGGGTGCCCGTGCACGCCTCGCTCAAGCAGGCGTTCGGCGAGATGTTGCAGCACGACGCCGGCTGGATCGCGGTGGTGGACGGCGACCGGTTCGTGGGTGTGCTGACCCCGGCGCGGCTGCACGAGGCGCTGCGGCGGTCGATCGGCGCCGAGGAGCGGGACATCCCGCCGGCCGAGGTCGTCCTGGACACCATCGAGGGGTGAGCGGCCCGCACCGCCTACCGGATGGTGGGTACCGGCCCGGGATTCACTTGTCCTCGGGGTCCTCGGGCACGCGCAGTATGCGCTCCAGGAACAGGCACCCGCCGACCAGGAGCACGCCCGCACCCACCGCGAAGGCGCACCGCTGGGCCTGTGCGGAGCGCTCGGTGACCTCCAGGAAGTGCGAGAGGTAGAGCGCGTAGCCGCCGTACAGACCCACCACGAGGGCGCCGACCAGCGAGCCCGCCTTGGCGAAGACCACCGCTCGCGCGGCGACCAGCGGGTCCACCGCGCGCGCGTTCGGGCGCCGCTCGCGCTGCGCCTTCAGCCGCGAGCGCAGGGACAACGCGGTGGCCAGCGCGACCGCGGCCAGGCACAACAGCACGATGGGCGCCAGGATCGGGACCACGGGCGGTGTCCCGCGCGAGTCCCACAGGTCGATTCCGGCATACGCGATGCCGCCCGCCCCCAGCGCGAGGGCGAGCAGGACGAGCGGGCGCGTGGGCTTCATCGGTCTGCGGTCAGCTCCAGATCGTCACGACGGTGCACACCGGCCGGGCCCACCCGCGCGAGCAGGTCGGCGATCGGGCCGTGGCCGGGCAGTTCCGCCTCGGGGTCGATGTCGTGCCAGGGCGCGAGCACGAACGAACGCTCGTGCGCGCGCGGATGCGGCAGGGTCAGCCGCGGGTCGTCCTGCGTCACGTGCTCGAACCAGATCACGTCCACGTCGAGCGTGCGCGGTCCCCAGCGCTCGACCCGGACCCGTTGGAACGCCTCCTCGATCGAGTTGGCGCGCTCCAGGATCAGATCCGGGGTGAGCAGCGTGCGCACTTCGACCACCGCGTTGAAGTAGGTGCCCTGCTCGGGACCGCCCACCGGGTCGGTCTCGTAGACCGGGGACACCCGCAGCAGGGTCACCCCCGGGGTGTCGGCGATCTCGTCGATCGCGCCCTGCAGGGTCTCGAGCCGGTTGCCCAGGTTGCTGCCCAGCGCGAGCACGACCCGGCTCCAGGACAGCTGCGCGCGCTGCGCGGTGGTTTCGGCGGGACGCTCCGGGGCCGGCTCGCGCGGGGTCCGGGCGGCGGAGGTGTCGGTCATCGGTCGCGTCCCCGCACGATGGTCACCGTGACGTCGTCGAACGGGACGGTGATCGGGGCGTCGGGCTTGTGCACGATCACTTCCACCTCCTGCACCAGCGGCCGGGCCAGGCACACGTCGGCGATCCGCTGGGCCAGTGTCTCGATCAGGTCCACCGCGTCGCCCTGGACCACGCCGACCACGTCCTCGGCGACCTCGCCGTAGTGGACCGTGAGCGTGAGGTCGTCGGCCTGCGCGGCCGGCCGGGTGTCCACTCCGAGCACGACGTCGACCACGAACGTCTGGCCCTCTTCGCGTTCCTTCGCGAACACTCCATGGTTGCCGCGGGCCTTCAGCCCCCGCAGCGAGACGCGGTCCAGCATCAGTCGCCTCCTCGGCGCGTATCCCATCACTGCGCACCCCGAACGGTCGGTCGCCCTTCCGGTCGAGGGGCGGTCGCGCCGACGGCCGGACCACCTCTGTGCGGTACGAATGTACCCAGCGGTCCCGACAGGTTCCGTCGTCCGGGTGCCTCGAACGCACCCGAACGACACCTCGAAGCGGTCGGGATCGGTCAGATCTCCTCTTCGGCGTCGACCTCCGCCATCACCGGGGACGCGTGGTGCAGCCACAGGCGCCAACCCGCGGGGGTGCGCCGGAAGACGTTGGTGACCACCGCGCGGCCCCCGGCGAAGCCCGTCTCGTCGCCGCCGTCCTCCTCGGCCATCCCGGTCAGCATGTTGGCCGTGCAGGACAACACCGCGACCTCACCGGCCAGCTTGACCTCGACGTCGGTCAGGAAGAACTGCACGTACGCGGTATTGGCCATGATCAGCGCGTAGGAGCGCAGAATCTCCGCGCGTCCGTGCAGCGCGGGCCAGCCCGGATGCACACAGGTCACGCTCGGCGCGTCGGCGCCGTCGGCCCAGATCGCGCCGAGGGCGTCGATGTCGCCCTCCTCGACGGCCGTCCACAGCGCGAGGTTGACCTCACGTACCGCGTCCGCCTCGGGCGACGTCTGGTCGTCGATCGGGTTCATCGGGCCTCCTGCCAGGCAGCCGCCACCTTGACCGCGTCGAGCGAAGCGGGCACCTCGTGCACACGGACGGCCCACGCGCCCGCGGCGGCGGCCAGCGCGGAGACCGCGGCCGTCGCGTCGTCGCGCCCGCGGGGCGGGCGCAGTGTGCCGTCCTCGGCGGCGAGCAGCCGGCCCAGGAAGGTCTTGCGGGACGCGGCCACCAGCAGCGGACGGCCCAGGTCGTGCAGCGCGTCCAGGTGGGCGAGCAGTGGCCAGTTGTGTTCGGCCGTCTTGGCGAAGCCCAGGCCGGGGTCGAGCACGATCGCGTCGGGGTGTACCCCGGCCGAGACCACCTTGTCCATCCGCTCGGCGAGTTCGGCGCGCACCTCGGCGACCACGTCGGAGTAGACCGCCTGCTCCTGCATCCCCCGCGAGTGTCCGCGCCAATGCATGACCACGACGGGCACTTCGCTCTCGGCCACGTAGGCGGCCATCGCCGGGTCCGCGAGCCCGCCGCTGACGTCGTTGACCAGCCGGGCACCGGCCGCCACCGCCGCGCTCGCCACCTCGACCCGGGTGGTGTCCACGCTGACCACCGCGCCGGCCGCGGCCAGCTCGCGCACCACCGGCACGACCCGACGCAGTTCCTCGTCGGCGTCCACCCGACCGGCCCCCGGGCGGGTGGACTCGCCGCCCACGTCGATCAGGTCGGCCCCCTGTTCGATCAGCGTGAGCCCGCGCGTGATCGCGGCCTTCGCGTCGAACCAGAGGCCGCCGTCGGAGAACGAATCGGGGGTCACATTGACCACACCCATGACCGCGCACCGGCCGAACTCGGGCAGGCCGCGCACCCTCGGCGGGCGGTCGGGAGCCCGGTGGCGCGGGCCGGTCGTCGCTGTCATGGGGAACAGAGTAGGGGTTGACCGGGCACTGCCCGGTCAACCCCCGACTACTGCGTCGCGACTTGTTATCGGCACCTCGTCGGCTCGCGACCGGGTGCCCTCGGGTCGCTACCGGCTCAGGATCAGGCTCATCGCCTCGGCCCGGGTGGCAGCGTTCAACAACTGGCCGCGTACGGCCGAGGTGAGCGTGCGCGCACCCGGCTTGCGTATGCCGCGCATGGTCATGCACAGGTGCTCGCACTCGACCACCACGATCACCCCGCGCGGGCGCAGGATGTTCACCAGCGCGTCGGCGATCTGCGTGGTCAGCCGCTCCTGCACCTGCGGCCGCTTGGCGTAGACGTCGACCAGGCGGGCCAGCTTGGACAGGCCGGTGATCTGGCCGTCCTCCGACGGGATGTAGCCCACGTGGGCGACGCCGTGGAAGGTGACCAGGTGGTGCTCGCAGGTGCTGTAGACCTCGATGTCCTTGACCAGGACCAGTTCGTCGTGGCCGAGGTCGAAGGTCGTGGTCAGCACGTCCTCCGGCTCCTGCCGGAGTCCCGCGAAGATCTCCCGGTACGACCTGGCCACCCGCGCCGGGGTGTCCTTGAGGCCCTCGCGGTCGGGGTTCTCCCCGACCGCGAGCAGCAGCTCCCGAACCGCGCGCTCGGCGCGATCCTGGTCGAATTCACCCACGGCGGGACGGCCGTCGAAGGTGACCGGGTCGATCGTCACGTTCAGTTCTCCGGAGAATCGGACGGCGGTTCGGGGTGCGTTACCGCCCCACCGGACGCCGTCGTGGTGCCCGTCGCGGAGGTCGCGCCGCCGTTGAGAATCCCATTGTCGCTGCCGCCGCCGGAGAGCGTGAGCTCGCGGGGCGTCATCACGGGGGGCCGGCTGGACGGCTGACGCCGACTGGAGCCGGTCCACGCCGGGCGGGCCGGACGCTTGGTGACCGGTGCGAAGATCTCGGCGACCTGGGCCTTGTCCAGGGTCTCCTTCTCCAACAGCTCCAGCACCAGGTTGTCCAGCACGTCGCGGTTCTCGACGAGGATCTCCCACGCTTCGTTGTGGGCGGTCTCGATGAACCGCTTGACCTCTTCGTCGACGATAGCCGCGACCTCTTCGGAGTAGTCGCGCTGGTGACCCATTTCACGACCCAGGAAGGGCTCGGCACCGTCGTTGCCGAACTTGATCGCGCCCAGCCGCTCGGTCATGCCGTACTGGGTCACCATCGAGCGGGCCAGGCCGGTGGCCTTCTCGATGTCGTCCGAGGCGCCGGTGGTCGGGTCGTGGAAGACCAGTTCCTCCGCCGCGCGCCCGCCCAGCATGTAGGCGAGCTGGTCGAGCATCTCGTTGCGGGTGGTGGAGTACTTGTCCTCTTCCGGCAGGACCATGGTGTAGCCGAGCGCCCGGCCCCGGGACAGGATGGTGATCTTGTGCACGGGGTCGGTGTTCGGCAGCGCGTGGGCCACCAGGGCGTGGCCGCCCTCGTGGTACGCGGTGATCTTCTTTTCCTTGTCGCTCATGATCCGGGTGCGCTTTTGCGGCCCGGCCACGACCCGGTCGATCGCCTCGTCCATCGCCAACGCGTCGATCAGCTTGGCGTCGGAGCGGGCGGTGAGCAGCGCCGCCTCGTTCAGCACGTTGGCCAGGTCGGCACCCGTGAAGCCGGGGGTGCGCCGGGCGACGGCCTTGAGGTCGATGTCCTCGGTGACCGGCTTGCCCTTGGCGTGCACCTTGAGGATGTCCCAGCGGCCCTGCATGTCGGGGCGGTCGACCGCGATCTGCCGGTCGAAGCGGCCCGGGCGCAGCAGCGCGGGGTCCAGGATGTCGGGCCGGTTGGTCGCGGCGATCAGGATCACGCCGCCCTTGACGTCGAAGCCGTCCATCTCGACCAGCAGCTGGTTGAGCGTCTGCTCGCGTTCGTCGTGGCCGCCGCCCATGCCCGCGCCGCGGTGTCGACCGACCGCGTCGATCTCGTCGACGAAGACGATCGCCGGCGCGTTGGCCTTGGCCTGTTCGAAGAGGTCGCGCACCCGGGAGGCACCGACACCGACGAACATCTCGACGAAGTCGGAACCGGAGATCGAGTAGAACGGCACGCCCGCCTCACCCGCGACCGCGCGGGCGAGCAGGGTCTTGCCGGTTCCGGGCGGGCCGTAGAGCAGCACACCCTTGGGGATCTTCGCGCCGACCGCCTGGAACTTGGCGGGCTCCTGGAGGAACTCCTTGATCTCGTGCAGTTCCTCGACCGCCTCGTCGGCACCCGCCACGTCGGCGAAGGTCGTCTTCGGCGTGTCCTTGGAGATCAGCTTGGCCTTGGACTTCCCGAAGTTCATCACTCGGGAGCCGCCGCCCTGCATCTGATTCATCAGGAACAGGAAGACCACGACGATGAGCACGAACGGCAGCAGGGAGAACAGGATGCTGACGATCGTGCTCTGCTTGCTGAGCTTGACCGTGTACGAGTCCTGGATCTTGCCCTGCTCGTACTTCGACTGGAGCAGGCGCTGGATCTCCACGCCCTGCTCGTCGATGTAGGAGGTCTTGATCTTGTTGTGCTTGTCGACCTTCACCCCGGGGATCAGGGTGAGCTCGAGTGACTGATCGTTGCCGCCGATGAGCTTGGCTGACTTGACCTGGTCGTTCTGGATCGCCTGGATCGCCTTGCCGGTGTCGACACCCTTGAAGCCGCTCGAAGAGGAGACGAGCTGCATCAGGAGGATCACAGCAATGACGGCCAGCGCGATCCACATGACCGGCCCGCGGAAATAGCGCTTGACGTCCATCGATGCGGGGCAGCAGACGCCCCGTCCCTCCTGCCGACTTTTGACCCGGGCGCCTCATGGCCCCGGGTACGTTGCCTGTCCGGTATCGCCCGGCACGGTCGCCCGTGCTGATCGGATGTCGTTGCGTTAGACGGTACACCGGGCGTCCGCACGCCAACGCGCCGCGCGTTCACTCGCGATGCGCGCCTTCGTGGATCGACCCCCGACGCACCCTCCAACGAGGGGAAACGTTCCCCTTGTTCCCGGATGCTGCAACCGGATGTCGATCGCGCAAACCCGAAGTCGCGATCCGAGTGCCCGAGCGGGTCAGGTCGGCTTCGAACCGCCGTATACGTGCTCGGCCAGTGTGCCCACGAACGGCAGATTGCGGTAGCGCTCGGCGTAGTCGAGGCCGTAGCCGACCACGAACTCGTTGGGGATGTCGAAGCCCACGTACTTGACCGGGATGTCGACCTTGGCCGCCTCGGGCTTGCGGAAGAACGCGCACACCTCCAGCGAGGCGGGGCCGCGCGAGGTGAGGTTGGCGAGCATCCACGACAGGGTCAGGCCCGAGTCGATGATGTCCTCGACGACCAGGACGTGCCGACCGGCGATGTCCGCGTCGAGGTCCTTGAGGATGCGCACGACGCCCGAGGACTTGGTGCCGGAGCCGTAGGAGGACACCGCCATCCAGTCCATCTTGACCGGCGAGTGCACCGCCCGGGCGAGGTCGGCCATCACCATGACGGCGCCCTTGAGCACGCCCACGAGGAGCAGGTCCTGGCCCCGGTAGTCCTCGTCGATCCGCTCGGCGAGCTCGACGAGCTTCGCCTCGATCTCCTCCTGCGTGACGAGGACCCTTTCGAGGTCGGCGCCCATGTCCTTCTCGTCCACCACATGCCTTACTACGAAGTTGTCGACAGAGCCCCGCGAGCACCGGTCAGGATTGAGCCGGCCGGTGAAAGAGAAGCCTGCCACACCGCCTGCGTATCTCGACGCCCCCGGGCAGGTGGATGGGGCCCTGGCCGTGCCACGAGATGACCAGCTTCTCCACCGCCTCCACGTGGCGCGCGAACAACGCGCCGGACGGGCTGCCCGCGACGACCGCGGTGCGGCGCAGCACCCGGCGGCGCACCGCGGCGGGCAGTTCGGCCAACCCGGCGACCTCGAGCTCGCCGTCGTCGGAGGTGACGTCGGCCTGGGCCCGGTCCGCCCACTGGTCCAGCGCCTCCGCGTCGTCGCGGAACAGCCGCGCGGTGCGGGCCAGCGCCTCGGACACGCCGGGGCCGAGCGCCTTCTCCAGGACCGGCAGCACCTCGTGCCGCACCCGCGCCCTGGTGTAGGCGGGGTCGGCGTTGTGCGGGTCCTCCCAGGGCAGCAGGTCCTGCGCGACGCAGGCCTGCCGGGTGATGTCGCGGCCCAGGTCCAGGAACGGGCGCTGGTAGTGGCCGGTCAGCGGCGGCATGCCCGCGAGGGACCGGGCGCCGGAGCCCCGGGCCAGCCCGAGCAGGACGGTCTCGGCCTGGTCCTCCAGGGTGTGTCCGAGCAGCACGAGCGCGGCGCCGTGGGTGCGGGCGGCGGTGTCCAGGGCGGTGTATCGGGCCAGGCGCGCGGCGCCCTCGGGGCCGCCCCGGGTGCCGACCGTGACGCCGAGCGCCTCGACGGGCGTCAGGCCCAGCTCGCGCAGCCGGGCGACCAGGTCCACGGCGCGACGGGTCGAGCCCGCCTGCAGGCCGTGGTCGACGGTGATGGCGCCGGCCCGCAGCCCCGCGCGCGGGGCCTCGAACGCGGTGGCCGCTGCGAGCGCCAACGAGTCCGCGCCACCACTGCACGCGACCAGGACGAGACTCCCCGGTTGCAGGTCGCGCAGGGTATTGCGGACGGCCACCCTGGTGGCGGCCACGGCGGGATGGGGTCCCACGGCTCGACGACACCTCCTTGCACGTCCGGTTCGGCCGGTCAGCGGAGGTCGCGGCCTCCGCGAGATGTGCCGAAGAGAATTGGTTTGCCCACGCTACGTCACCCGAAGCGGCTCGGACCGCAGACACCGCCGGATGTCGCCCGGATGAGGACGCGGGCGGGCCGGCGATCGGCCGCGCGGCACCCGGCGCCCCGCCCGGGCCCGGTTCCGGCCGGCCGCTTCCGGCCGCCGGGACCGGACGGTCGGGCGGCCACGTTCCCCGGCCCGATCGGCCGGCTCTCGGCACCGGGCCCGGATCGCCGCGCCCGGATCACTCCGCGTCGGTCGGTCCCTCGGCTTCGGCCTCGCCGGTCGTGCCCGCCCTGCCGTGCACCCGGTCCACCCAGGAGCCCGGGTCGGCCACCTCGGCCTTGGTGGGCAGGGTGTTCGGCGACGTCCACACCCGGTTGAAGCCCTCCATGCCGACCCGCCCGACGACCTCGCGCACGAACCGCTCGCCGTCGCGGTACTGGCGCAGCTTCGCGTCCATCCCGAGCAGCTTGCGCAGTGCCTGGTCCAGCCGCCCGGTGCCCTGCGCGCGGCGCTCGGCGAACTTCTCCCGGATCTCGGTGACGGTGGGGATGACCTGCGGTCCGACCCCGTCCATCACGAAGTCGGCGTGCCCCTCCAGGAGCGACATCACCGCGGTGATCCGGCCCAGGATCTCGCGCTGCTCGGGTGTTTGGACCAGTTCGACCAGCGAGGCGCCGTCACCGTCGCCCTCGCCGCGGCGCGCGCCGGCGAACGCGGAGACCGCCTCGCGCAACCGGCCGAGCACGGCGGACGGATCCACCTCGGTCTGCCCGAGGAACCCGTGGATCTCCTGTTCCAGGTGGTCGCGCAGCCACGGTACGGCGGTGAACTGCGTGCGGTGGGTCTCCTCGTGCAGGCACACCCACAGCCGGAAGTCGTGTGGATCCACGCCCAGTTCGCGCTCGACCTGGACGATGTTCGGGGCGACCAGGAGCAGTCGGCCGGGGCCGCGTCCGCTCGCGCCCGGGGTCTGCGGGGCGAAGGTCTCGTACTGGCCGAGCACGCGCGAGGACAGGAACGCCAGCAGGGTGCCCAGTTCCAGGCCGGTCACCTTGCCGCCCACCGCGCCCAGGGCCGCGCCGCCCGGCAGCGTCTCGCGGCGCTCCTCCACCTTGTCCAGGAGCGGGCGCAATACGTGCCGGAAGCCCTGCACGTTGGCGCGGGCCCAGCCGGGTCGGTCCACCACCAGGACCGGGGTGTCGTTGTCGCCGGCGTCGAGTCCGGTGAAGGCCCGTACGTGCTCCTCGGACGTCTTGGCGTGTGCGCGCAATTCCGCGACCACGGCCCGTGCCTCGTCCCGCCCGACGTCGGGTCCCGGCCGCACGAGCCGGTTCGCCGTCGCCACGGCCAGGTCCCAATCGATCATGTCCGCACCGTTGCCGCTCGTCATACGGCCACGTTACGTGCTCGAAGCGGCGTCGAAAGAGGATCCGGGGTCCGCGTTCGGATCGGGTTCCGGTTTTGCCGGGCCGCGGACCGTCGCGCCGGCGGGACGAATGCGGGTCAGCCGGCGGTGCCGCAGCCGCAGTCGGCCAGCGCCGCGGCCATCCGGTCGATCGCGGCGCGGGCCGGATCGGGGTCGCCGGTGAAGCGGTCGGCCAGTATCGCGAAGGCGAGCAGTCGGCCGTCCCGGTCGCGTACCAGGCCGGACAGCGTGCTGACCCCGGTCAGCGAGCCGGTCTTGGCCCGGACCACGCCGGCCGCGTCGGCGGCGCCGCTGTTCGGCCCGTACCGATCGGTCAGCGTGCCGGTGAAGCCCGCGATCGGCAGTCCGGTCAGCGCCCGGCGCAGTTCGGGGTGGGTGCCGGACGCGGCGGTCGAGAGGGTCTGTACGAGGGTCAGCGGGGTGAGCCGGTTCTCCTTGTCCAGGCCGCTGCCGTCCTTGAGGTTGGAGGCGCCGTAGGTCACGCCCAGGCCCTCCAGGACCTGCCGGGCCGCGGCGGTGCCGCCCTGGAAGCTCGCGGGCTGCCCCTTGGCGATCGCGACCTGCCGCAGCAGCGCCTCGGCCAGGTCGTTGTCGCTGACGGTGAGCATCTGCTCGACGATGGCGGACAGGGGCGGGGACTGTACGGAGGCGAGTTCGGGCGCGCCGCCGCCGGGCGCGGTGCCGGGGGTCGGCGCGCCGTCGACCGTGACGCCCGCGGTCTTGAGCATCGTGGCGAACTTCTTCGCCGCGTCGACGCCCGGGGAGGGCACCCGGTTGCTCTCCTTGCCGACCACCGTCGGGTCCACCCGGCCCTCGTCGACCATCAGCGACACCACGGGGGCGATGTTCTCGTTGACGCCGATCGCGTGCAGCGCGGGGCCGGTGTAGAGCGAGGTGTCGTATTGGAGCTTGACCTGGGTGGTCCCGCTCGCCTTGAGCGCCGCCGCAGTCGCCGCCGCGAGGTCGGACAGGCGCGCGGGCTGATAGCCGCTGTACTGCCGGCCGTCGAGCGCGGTCAGCGTGGGGTCTCCGCCGCCGACCAGGACGATGGTGCCCGGCGTCGGACCGGGCACCACGCGGGTGGTGATCCGGTGGTCGGGGCCGGGCGCGGTGAGCGCGGCCACCGCCGTGGTGATCTTGGTGGTGGACGCGGGCGTCGCCGCGCGGTCCTGGTTGGCGCCGTACAGGAGGCGTCCGGTCAGCGCGTCGACGACCGCGACCGCGGGCGGCGCGCCGAGCGCGGTCGTACGGCCCAGCGGCTCGAGCACGGCCCGGATGCCGGCCTCGGTCGGAGTCGCTCCGGCCGGGTCCCCGGACACCGGCACGAGCACGGGCGGCGCGGCCGTCGCGGCGACCCGACCGGAGCCGTCGTCGGCCCGGGCGCCCAGTCGCTCGCCCTTCCACGATCCGTGGACGAGGGTCACGAGCACGGCCAGCAGCACGGCCGCCAACGCCGCGGCGATCGCTTTGCTCCTCATGCCGGGCACGCGAGACCATCCCCTTCCGCCGGACCACCGGCCATGCGAGACACTGAGTGCAGATCAGGTTCTGTCCGGGACCTGTGCCGGGTTCGGCCTCGCGGACAGAACGACCCTAACGGTCCCGGCAACGGTCCCGGCGCAGCACATGGAGGAGCCTTGGAGTTCGACGTCACCATCGAGATCCCCCGGGGATCGCGCAACAAGTACGAGGTGGACCACGAGACGGGTCGCATCCGGCTCGACCGCATGTTGTTCACCTCGACGCGCTACCCGGCGGACTACGGCTTCATCGAGGACACCCTCGGTGAGGACGGTGACCCGCTGGACGCGCTGGTGCTGCTGGACGAGCCGACCTTCCCCGGCGTCCAGGTGCGCTGCCGCGCCATCGGCATGTTCCGGATGACGGACGAGGCCGGCGGCGACGACAAGGTCCTGTGCGTGCCGGCGACGGACCCGCGCGTGGAGCACCTGCGTGACATCCACCACGTCTCGGAGTTCGACCGCCTGGAGATCCAGCACTTCTTCGAGGTCTACAAGGACCTGGAGCCGGGCAAGTCGGTCGAGGGCGCGAACTGGGTCGGCCGCGACGACGCCGAGGCCGAGGTCGAGGCCTCGCGCAAGCGGCTCACCGAGCAGGGCCACCACTGACCCGGTAGCCCGACCCGGACGAACGCCGATCGGCGGCAGCCACCTCTCGGGGTGCTGCCGCCGATCGGCGTCCGTGCTTGTCGCGTCCGCGCGTCGGGGGGCGGTCCGCGCGTGCGGAGTCAGGACGGGCGGGCGTAGTAGTCCGGGGTGCCCATGTAGAACAGGTTGCTGATCTTGACCACGTCGCCGGTGCGCGGCGCGTGGATCATCTTGCCGCCGCCCAGGTACATCGCGACGTGGTGGATGTCGGAGGCGCTCTTGGTCTCGGTCCAGAAGACCAGGTCGCCCGGGCGCAGGTTCTTGTACGACACGGGCGTGCTCTCGAAGTACTGGGTGGCGGCGAAGTGGGCCATCTTCACGCCCGCCCGGCGCCAGGCCTGCATGACCAGGCCGGAGCAGTCGAAGCCGCTCGGCCCCTCGCCGCCCCAGACGTAGGGCTTGCCGAGTTGGGCCTTCGCGTACGCGATCGCGGCGGTCGCGCCGGCGGGGTCGGCCGCGGCCTTGTCGCCGGGGCGGGCGGGCTTGCTCGCGGCCACGGCGTCGACCCGCTCGGCGGGCTCGGCGGCGGTGCCCGGCTTCGCGGGTCGGGCCGCCTCCTGCTCGCGCGCCGCCTCGGCCGGGCGCGCCTGCTCCGCCCGCCGGTCGGCCTCCTCCTTCTCCCGGCGCGCCTGTTCGCGGGCCGCGTCGGCCTCGGCCCGGGCCCGGGCCTCCTCCTCGGCGCGTCGTTGCGCCTCGGCGGCGCGGCCGTCCCGGCGCTGCGTCTCCAGGTCGATCGAGGACTGCTTCAGCGTGGCCAACTCGGCCAGCAGCGTGGTGTGCCGGGCGGTGATCTCGTGGACCCGGCCCTGTTGGGCGGCGAGTTCGGCCTCGACCCGGTCCTTGGCCGCGCGCACCGCCTCGGTCGCCCGGCCGGCCGCTTCCGCGCTGTGTTCGGCGTCGGTCTTGGCGGCCGCGGCGTCGTGCACGGCGGCGATGCCGCGCCGGAGCGTGTCGTCGCCGTCCTGGGAGATCCGCCGCAGGCTCTCCAACCGGGAGACCAGGTCGCCGGGCGAGCCGGCGCCGAGCATCGCCCGGAAGGCGCCGAGCCCCGCGCCGCCGCCCATCCGGTAGGTCTGCGCGGCCAGTCGGCCGAGTTCGTCCCGGGCCCGGGTCAGGCGGGCGTCGGCGGTGCGCAGGTACACGTCGGCGTCGGCGGCCCGGTCCTGGGCCTGCCGCCGGAGCACCACGGCGCCGTTGTACTCCTCGACGGCGGCGTCGGCGCGGATGTCGAGCCGGGCCAGGTCGCCTGCCTCGCGATCGAGTTCGGCCTCGATCCGGGCGATGTCGTCGGCCTTGCCGGTGACCGCGTCGTGGGCCCGGCGCACCTGGTCGGCGCCGGGGTAGCCGGCGCCGCCCGGGTCGTCGGCGAGGGCTTCGGGCGTGAGCGTGAGGACGAGGACGGCGGCGAGTCCGGCAGGGACTGCGGCGCGGATGAACGATCGGCGAGGCATGCGGTCTCCCTCCAAGCGGCGGGCACCGAGGGGAACCGGAGATTCCGATTCCGGGCAGGTCTCCTCACGCTAGCCACCCGTAGTCACAAACGCACCATAAGCGACATATTTCCCGCCAATGGGCTCAGTGCGCGGAAGCCGACTCGAACATCGGTACCAACTCGCGTCACGGCCGCGGCCGATCGGGCTCCCGATCGGCCACGGCCGTCGGGTCAGCCGCCCGACTCCAGCGTCCACGCGCAGACCGTCCCGGATTCCGCGTCGGCGGTCAGCCAGATGCCGTCGGAGCGCACCACGAGCCATTCGCGCGGCGCGTCCTCGGGGTACTCGATCTCCGCGACGGCGCGCAGATCCGGCACCGAGAAGAGCACGTGCCGCTCGCCCGAGGAGGCCGCGAGCACGAGGTCGCGGCGCAGGAAGCCGGCGTAGATGTCGAAGACCTCGTCCGGGTCGGGGAAGACCTGCTCGCCCGGTCGGGCCGCTATCACCGCGCCGTCCGGGAAGCGCACCAGGGACAGTGGGCCGGCCTCGATCGGAGTGGTGAGCATCATCAGCCCCGACGCGTGGATGTCGGTGAGCACCCGGCTGTCCCCCGGCGGCACCTCGGCGACCTCCTCCGAACCGGCCGAGGCCAGGACGAAGATCCGGTACGCGTCGTCCGTGTGCGACGCGGCCAGGCCCAGGTGTACGCCGTCGGGGTGCGGGATCAACTCGGAGCCGACGGTGGCGGGGGCCACCGGCCGGATCGCGCGCGGCGCGCCGTCCGCGGCGTCGAACAGCACGCACCGGTCGCCCTCGGCGGTGCGGACCACCGCCCAGATCCCGGCCGCGGTGACCGCGCTCGACCCGGCCTCCTCGGACTGCCAGGGCACGTGCGGGTGGGACCACACCTCGGTGCCGTCGGCGCCGAGCACGACGACTCGGTCGGGTGTCGAGGCGACGAAGCGGGCCAGGTCGGGGGTGACCGAGTGGCCCCCCTTCCAGTCCTCGGGCAGCCGGATCTCGCGGACCACCGCCAACGAGTCGTCGAGCACGACGAGGGAACCGTCCACGCCGTGGGCGAGCCAGGCCGCCGCCCCCGGGATGCGGTCGAGACTCCACAGGGACGGCAGGGTCGCCCGGGCCAGAAGTTGAGCACGCATGGCGTGCACTCTATTGGCGCCCGGCACCCGTACGGCCCAGTGGCAACGGCCGTCCTACCCGTCCCGCCGGTCGTCGCCCGCCCGGTGCCGGCCCCGGCCCGCGGCCGGGGCCGGCGGCTCGGTCGACGCGGTCGGCTCGGCCGCGGCCCGCGTGCGCGACGTCGAGCGGGCGCGCAGGAGTTCGATCGCCACCGGGATCACCGAGATCAGCACGATGGCGATCAGGATGAACTCGATGTTGTCGCGGACGAAGTCGACCTGGCCCAGCGAGTAGCCGAGCACGGTGACCCCGCACGCCCACAGGAAGCCGCCGACGATGTTGTAGACGACGAAGGTGCGGTACTTCATCCGGGCCACGCCCGCGACGATCGGGGTGAAGGTGCGCACGATCGGGACGAACCGGGCCAGCACGATCGAGCGCGGGCCGTACCGGTCGAAGAACTCGTGCGCCTTCTCCACGTTCTCCCGCTTGAAGAAGCGTGAGTTCGGCCGATTGAACAGCGACGGCCCCACCTTGCGGCCGAACAGGAAGCCGACCTGGTCGCCGACCACCGCCGCGGTCCACAGGAGCAGGCACACCAGCCACAGCGGCTGTGAGAACTTGCCGTCGGACACCAGCAGGCCGGTGGTGAACAGCAGCGAATCGCCCGGGAGGAAGAAGCCGATCAGCAGGCCCGACTCGGCGAAGACGATGACCAGGATGCCGATCAGGCCGAACGTGGAGATCAGCTTGTCGGGATCCAGGAACGAGGGACCCAGGGCGATGGTTTGCACGGCACGTGCCTCCCGGAGCGGGCGATGGCGGACAGCGGAAGCCCCCCGACCAGGTCATGGTTGGGTAAAGAGATTTCCTTCCGAAGGTAACGTCCGCACCGGGGGACCGGTTCCCGAGGACCCGAATCGGACTGCGGCTCACACCCGCTCGGGCCGGGTCAGCGCGACCAGCGCACCGTCCTCCTCCAGGGTCAACTCGACCGCCAATGAGCGCAGTTCGCCGAGTCGGGCCAGGTGCGAGCCGCCGCACGGGACGTGCGCGTCGCCGTCGGGCAGCCCGCAGTGCCACACCCGACGCGCGGTCAGCGCCGGGGCCGGCACCTCGATCCGGACCCCGGCGTCGGTCTTCAACCACTCGCCGAGCAGCGCCTCGACCTCGTCGCGGATCCCGGGCAGGTCCCGGGCCAGCGTGTCCGCGGTGAAGCCCTTCTTCCGCAGCGACTTGCCGATCCGGTAGTCGTCCCGGCTGCCCGCCTCGGTCAGCCGGGACCGGGTGATCGCGAGGTTGTCGAAGTCCGGGCGGCCCAGGCTGTCGGTGCGCACCTCCTTGCGCCAGCGCGGCGCGAGCACCGCGTTCAGCGCGAACGCCAGCAGGTGGCACGCGGTGTGCGCGGCGCTCAGCGCGGCCCGGCGCTCGGCGTCGACCACGAGTTCGGCCGCCGCGCCGACCAGGTCGGCCGGGTCGCCCGGGGCCGGGTCCACCACGTGCAGCGCCAGCCAGGCCCAGTCCTCGTCACCGCGCCGCACCGGGATCGCCTCGCCGACCGCGAACGTCCCGTCCGGACCGACCCCGCCGGTCAGGCAGTCCACCACCGGCAGTTCCGCGCCCGCCACCCGGATCACCCCCGTGTCCGCGGGCTGGTCCGGCCAGGTGTGGTCGAGCGGGTGGAACGGCGTACGCCCGACCACCAGGGCGGTGCGCCCGTCCGGCAGCACGGGCGCCGCCAGGATCGGCGCTTCGCCGGTGGTGGCACCGACCGGGAAGGTCACCTCGGTGGAAGTCGTGGGGAGGGCCATGCGCGTCCTAACCTCGATTCGATCCGGTCGCCATCACGCGGGAGTGGCGATGGCGCCACGCGGTCCATTCGATCATGGACAATCCTCCTCACACGGAATTCACGAGCAGGGACGGGCTGTGCAGCACCAGGGCTGGATCTCGACCACCGCTCGGCTGGCGGGCGACGCCGAGGCCGGGCCCCACGGCGTCGGCTGGATGCTCGTCGCGTTCATCTTCACCTTCGCGGTGACCAGGCTGATCACCCGGCTGATCCGGGCGGGCAAGGGCCCGTTCCGGAACATGGTGGTCGGCAAGGTGCACGTGCACCACCAGGTCTACGGAATCTTCCTGATGCTGATCGCGGGCGCGCTGGAGTTCGCCTACGAACCGGGCGGCGCACTGCGGCAGGTGCTGGCCGGATTCTTCGGGATGGGCGCCGCACTCACCCTGGACGAGTTCGCGCTGCTCGTACACCTGGACGACGTGTACTGGGCCGCGGACGGGCGCAAGTCGGTGGACGCCGTACTGATCACCGCCGCGATGGGCGTACTGCTGTTCGTCGGTGCCAACCCGCTCGGCCTGGGCGACGGCGACAGCAAGCCGGTGGCCGCGGTGATCGTGGTGTTCAACCTGGCCTTCGCGTTGTGCGCGCTGGCCAAGGGGAAGGTGGCCACCGGGCTGATCGGCGTGTTCGTCCCGTTCGTGGCGATGGTCTCGGCGGTGCGGATCGCCAAGCCCGAGTCGCCGTGGGCGCGTTGGCGCTACAAGGAGGGCCCGGGGCGGACCTCGCCGCACGCGGACACCAAGCTGGCCCGCTCGCTGCGCCGGTTCCCGCCCGACCGGCGCACGTGGTGGGACCACACCAAGGACTTCGTGGCGGGCGCGCCGCACCGCTGACCGACGACGGGCGGCCGGGGTGGGTCGCCCGCCGCCCGGCGCCCGCTACAGGTTCGGCAGTACCTCGTTCTCGAACAGGCGCAGGCTCTCCCAGGCCAACTCCGGCGGGATGCCGCCCATCATCGGGTGCAGGATCGCGAACGCCGCGTCGCCCTGGGCCTTCAACTCGGCCACCAGGGTCTCCGGGGTGATCACCCGGTACTGCCCGCCCGCCCGCAGCGCGTCGGCGTCGGTGACGCTCGCGTAGCCGCCCACCCCGGCGGTGCCCGCCCTGGCCATCGTCTCGCCGTAGGCGTTGACCTCGTGCAGCGCGTGCGGCGCGATCCGGTCCCAGTCCCGGTCGGGGTCGTTCGAGAGGTGGAAGAAGCCGGTGTCGCCGCCGAAGTAGGGGCCCGGGTCCTCCTCGCCGAGTGCGACCTTCTCGTCCCGGTAGAACTCCCAGATGTCCGGGGTGGACGGCATGAACCCGTCGGCGATCCGCGCGGCCCGGCGGGCGGCCGCCTCGACGCTGCCGCCGAGGATGATCGGCGGACCGCCCTTTTGGAACGGCGCGGGGGTCACCCGCACGGTCCGGCCGCGGAACTCGAACTCCTCCCCCGTCCACGCCTTGCGCAGCGTCTCGACGGTCTCCACGGTGCGCTTGACCCGCTCGCGCATCGGCACGTCGTACATCGCGAACTCGGTGTCCACGTAACCGTTGGTGAGCACCACGTTCACCCGACCCTGACTGAGCAGGTCGAGCACCGCCAACTCCTCGGCCAGGTGCAGCGGGTCGTGCAGCGGCGCGGGGATCGCGGCGATGGTGACGCCCATGTTCCGGCTGCGGGCGGTGATCGCGGCGGCGAACTGGAGCGGGGCGGGCAGGTATCCGTCGGCGAAGCCGTGGTGCTCGGACAGCGTGACCATGAAGAATCCGCGCTCGTCGGCCCACTCGACCATGTCGAGTGCCGCGGCGTAGCGCTCTCCCATGGTCGTCCCGGCGAAGGCCGGATTCCGGAAGTCGAAACGCAGCGCGAACACAGCCATGCCGTACTCCTGTCCCCGGCGCCACCGGGGTGGGCGACACCGCACTGTCTGATGGCGCGTCAGGTTAGTGGCCGGGGTCGAGGAGAACCAGGGTCGGCGCTCAGTCGTCGTTCAGGGCCCGGTCGAGCAGGACCCGCAGCGCCCGTCGGTCGGCGTCCGCCAGCCCGGACAGCGGCGGGTCCACGGCGAGGCCGGCGAACAGGCGGGCGCGCAGTTCGGCGCCTTCCGGAGTGAGTGCGATCAACTTCGCCCGGCGGTCGTTCGGGTGCGGTCGGCGCTCGACCAGGCCGCGCTCGACCAGCCGGTCCACCACGAAGGTCACGTTCGGCGGCTCGCAGCACATCCGGCGGCCCAGCTCGCGCATGCCCAGCGGCTCGGCGAGTTCGTGCACCGCGTTGGCCTGGGACGCGGTCAGCCCGATCGCTCCCGCGCAGGCCGCGAAGTGCGCGTCGAGGCGGGCGGTGGCCGCGTAGAGCAGCGCGGTCAGTCCGGGCAGCTCGCCCTCCGGCGTGGTCATGGCCACACTCTAGCCGAACTTCGTTACAACTCGAATGATTCGAGGTGTAACGTCTGCCGTGAGCTGACAGATCGTCAGCCCCCCTGGTCGCCCTTGGAGGAGCCCGCCCATGCCCGCGATCCTGGCCGGCCGCATGGCCCTGGTCACCGGTGGCAGCGGCGGCATCGGCGCCGCCTGTGCGGCCCGCCTGTTGGCGGACGACTGCTCGGTGACGCTCGCCGCCCGCCGGGCCGACGCGCTCGCCGCCACCGCCGAACGGCTGCGCGCGGGGGCGCCGGCCGGGACCGAGGTGCGGCACGTCGCGGTCGACGCCTGCACCACCGACGGCGTCCGCGAGGCGGTCCGCGCGGCGGGCCCGGCGCTCGCCGTGTGCGTGGCCACGGTGGGCGGCGGGAGCACCGCGCCGATCCTGGCCATGGCCGATGACGCGTTCCTGGCCGACCTGCACCGCAACACGCACAGCGCGTTCCTGGCGATCAAGTACGCGGCGCCGGTGATCGCCGCGCGCGGCGGTGGCTCGATCGTCTGCGTCTCCTCCACAGCGGCCCGGCTGACCATGCCGTTCCTGAGCGGCTACGCGGCCGGGAAGGCGGGCCTGGAGGCGCTGGTCCGGGCCGCCGCCGACGAGTTGGGCGCGGCCGGCGTCCGGGTCAACGCGGTCCGCCCCGGCCTGGTGCGCTCGCGGGAGGACGCGCGGATCTTCGCGGACGAGGAGATGATCGCCGGCTTCCTGGCCAACAAGCCGCTGGGCCGGACCGGGTTGCCCGAGGACATCGCCGAGGCGGTCCGCCACCTCGCCGGCCCCGAGTCGTCCTGGACCACCGGGCAGAGCCTGGCCGTGGACGGCGGCAACGAGCTGCGCCGCGCGCCCTCCTTCGAGAAGTACGCCCGGGCCGCGCTCGGCGACGCGGTGATCGACGCGGCGCTCGCGGGCCGCGACCCGTACGCCCCGCCGACGCCGGCACCCGTACCCACGCGACCGACGCACCCACCGCGACCGAACCGACCACCGCGCCCGATCGCGGAACCCGGCGCCGGTCCCGGCCCCCGTCACCCCCGCGCCTCCGACACCGCGCCCGACACGGGCACCACGCCCGACACCGACACCGACACCGACACCGATTCGACGGAGCATCCGGATGAGCACTGACGTGCAACTTTCCATCGGCCTGCCCAACTTCGGCAGCTGGCCGGCCGGCGACTGGCGCGGCTTCACGGACGTCGGTCGCGCGGCCGACGACGCGGGGATCGACCGCATCGTGCTGGTGGACCACGTGGTGATGGGCCCGAACACGCAGAACTACTCCTGGGGCCGCTTCCCCACCCCGCCCGAGGCGGACTGGCCCGAACCGCTCACCCTGCTCGCCGCGATCGCCGCCGTCACCTCGCGGGTGCGCCTCGCCACCGGCATCCTCGTCGCCCCGCTGCGCGGGGCCGCCCTGCTCGCCAAGACCGCCGCGACGCTGGACCAACTCTCCGGCGGGCGCCTGGAGTTGGGCGTGGCCACGGGATGGCAGCGCGAGGAGTACGACGCCGCCGGGATCGACTGGGACAACCGCGGCCGACTGCTCACCGACACGCTCGCGGCCTGCAAGGCGCTGTGGACCGACCTGCCCGCGTCGTTCGCGTCCGAGACGGTGAACTTCACCGACGCCTACTGCGCGCCGCGGCCGGTCCAGCCCGGCGGGGTGCCGCTGTGGATCGGCGGCACGCTGAACACCCGCAACCTGGCGCGGATCGTGCGCAGCGGCGACGGCTGGATCCCGATCATGGGCCTGTCCACCGCCGACATGGCCCGGGACGTGGCGCGGATCCGGACCGCCCTCGCCGACGCCGGCCGCGACCCGGGGGCATTGCGGGTGCAGGGGCCGCTGCCGCTGGTCAAGGACGACGCGGGCCGGTTCGACCTGTCGCGCACGATGGCCGGCGCGGCCGAGGTGATCGCCGCCGGGGCCACCGCCGTGCATCTGCCGATCCAGGTGTTCTGCGCCGGGCCCGAGGGCGCGCCCGCCTTTTTCGCCGAGGCCAGAAAGGCGTTCGACAAGGTGGTGTCGGGCGTTTGACCGAGCCCGGGACAGGCTTGTCACCTGGGACTTTACCCCTGCTTGGGTAAAGTTTCAGGTTTGCGGAACGTCGTCGCCGGGAGGGTCGTTCCCCTGGACAACGGCGCGATACGGCGTCTTTGTCCAACCGGGAGGCCCCGCCATGTCCGACGTCACGCTGCCCACCGGCGCCAACGCGCCCCTGACCGGCGACCGCGCCGAGGTCTCGATCGGGTGGGCCTCGGCCGACGTCGTGGACGTGTCCGCCGTGCTGCTGACCGACGCGCACAAGGTGCGTACCGACGAGGACCTGGTGTTCTTCAACAATCCCGTCGGCGGCGACGGCGCGGTGCGCACCACGGCGGGACCCTCGGGGACCACGCACGTCGCGGTGGAACTCGCCAAGCTGCCGGCCGAGATCACCAAGGTGGTGGTCGTGGTGAGCGCGGACGCGGACCGGCCCGGGGCCACCCTCGGCCAGGTGCCCGGCCTGGGCGCGCTCACCACCTCCGGCGACGCGCGGATCGCCTACCCGGCCGGCGCGTTCGAGGGCGGCGAGACGGTCGCGGTGCTGGTCGAGTTGTACCGGCGCGGCGACGCGTGGAAGGTGCGCGCGGTGGGCCAGGGCTACGCGAGCGGACTGGCCGGGCTCGCCACGGACTTCGGCATCTCGGTGGAGGACGAACCGGAGCCGGAGCCGACTCCCGCGCCCGCCGCGCCGGTGCACGCCCTGGTCAAGGAGCCCGCCGCCGCACCCGCGCCCGCCGCGCCCGCGCCGATCTCGATGGCCAAGGAGCCGCTGGGCCGGGTCGACCTGGCCAAGGGCGGCCGGGCGACGATCAGCATGGACAAGGACGACCGCTCGATCACCGTCACCGCGTCCCTGGTCTGGGACGGCGGCAACGACGCCCGCCGCAAGTCCGGCGCCGACCTGGACCTGTACGCGCTCTACGTGCCCCGATCGAAGCTGGGCGCGCTGAACAAGGGCGACAGCGACGGGGTGATCTACTACCGCGACCTGGGCAGCCTGAACTCCGCGCCCTACATCAAGCTCGACGGCGACTCGCGCGTACCCGGCCGCGAGACGGTCCGGATCACCCGGCCCGACCAGCAGGGCTACGTGCTGATCTGCGCCTACAGCGCGGTCGAGAACGGCTTCGGCAGCTTCAAGTCGTACGGCGCGCACGCCGAGGTCACCGACGGCCAGGGCTCGACGGTGAACGTGCCGCTGTTCAACAACAAGCGGGCGGTGTTCTGGGTGGCGATCGCGCTGGTCGACTTCACCGACCCCGAGGGCGTCTCGATCCAGCACGTGGAGAAGTACTCCAAGCTGATGCAGGAGCGCCGCCCGATGCTCTATCCGGACGGCACGTTCGAGATGGGCGCGGGCCCGGCGGAGTTCAAGACGGTGCGCGCCCCGCGCGAGCGCTGAGCACGGTGCGCGGGGCCCCCGGGGGTCGGGACCGCTCGGCCGTGCCCGCCGAGCGGTCCCCAACGCCGGGATGGGTGAACGCGCGGCCTACTTGGCCGAGCGGTAGACGATCACCTTGTCGCCGACCCGGGTCTCGTTGAAGAGCCGCTGCACCAGGCCCTTGTCCCGGACGTTGACGCAGCCGTGCGACGCGCCGTTGTAGCCGTTGGCGGCGAAGTCGGCCGAGTAGTGCACGGCCTGGCCGCCGGAGAAGAACATCGCGAACGGCATCGGCGTGTGGTAGATCGTCGAGACGTGGTCGCGGCTCTTGAAGTTGATGCTGAACGCGCCCTCACGGGTCGGCGTCTCGGCCGAGCCGAAGCGCACGGCGGTCGAATACTGCACCTTGCCGTCGATCACCCAGGTGAGCCGGTCGGTGCGCTTGTCGATGCAGATCGCCCGACCCGTCAGGCACCGCTCGTCCAGGCCCGCCTGCGCGGCCGGCGGCTTGGGCTTGGTCGTCGTCGGGGGCTTGCTCGTGGTCGGCGGCTTGGGAGTCGGCGGCTTGCTCGTGGCCGGTTTCGCGGACGTCGCGGGAGCCGTCGGCGACGCGCTGGTCGGGGCGCTGCTGCTCGGCGCGGCCGACGTGGCGGGGGGCGTACTCTCCGCACTCGGGGTGACGGGCGCGGACGAGACGGTGGTGGGCAGGTTCGACTGTGTGCCCGCCTTGGCGGTCGAATCACTCGACGAGCCGGAGTCGCAGGCCGACAGGGCCAGCACCGCGGTCACGGCGACCGCGAGGGATATACGTGTCTTCTTCATCGAGTGGTGGCCTCTCCCGACCCAAACCAAAATGTGGTGTTCCCCGAGTCGTGCACCCTTGTAGACGCCATGGGGGCCCGAGAGGTTGCGTCCCTAGTTTGACCCATTCGGGTGGATGTTAAGCCGGACGTGTTCGGCCGTGACCTGTTCGGGATCGATCGATCGCAGATCCGTGGCCCAGGCGTCGAGCGCGGCGCCGCTCCGGCTGTCGGCCAGCGCCGCGCCGATGCCCAGGCAGCGCATCCCGGCCGCCTCGGCCGCGCCTACTCCGCTCTCCGCGTCCTCGACGACCAGGCAGCGGTGCGGCGGTACGCCCAGCAGCTCGGCGGCGCGCAGATAGCCCTCGGGAGCCGGTTTGCCCTCGGTGACGTCCTCCGCCGTGATCATGTGGACCGGTTCCGGCAACTCCGCCGCGCGCAGGCGCCCCCGCGCGACCCGGCGGGTGCCGGAGGTGACGATCGCCCAGCGCGCCGGGGCCAGCGCGGCGAGCAGGCCGACCGCGCCGGGGATCGGCACGATGCCGGTGAAGTCGCGTTCCTCGCGTTCGACGATCCACGCGGCCTCCGCCTCGGCGTCCAGCGTGGGGGCGACCACGCGCACGAGGTCGATGTCCCGGCGGCCGTACGAGGCGGCGACCGCGACGTCCGGATCCACGCCGCGGTCGGCGGCCCAGGCACGCAGGATGCGTTCGATCAGGGGGTGGGAGTCCACCAGCACACCGTCGAGATCGAACAGGATCGCGTCGCAGTCGAGCGTCGTACCGTGGTTCGCCATGCGGCCAGGCTGTCAGGCACGGCGACGCGGCGTCGAGGAGTTCTCGGCGGGGGATCGGGCGGGTGCGCCGCGTAGCCGTGGGCGCGTGTGCCTCGTGGTCGTGCGGGCCTTCGTCTCATGATCACGTTGCGCTGATCGGTCACCCACATAGCGCAGATATCGATCGGAAGCGATCGTCGGCAGCCGCGGGGAAACGGCCTTCGTTGCCTAACCGTCACGTTTGCGCCGTTCGCCACCGGCTAGGGGGCTACTACGGCCCGGACGAGCTCACCCCAGGCGGCACTCATGTACTTGGTCCTAGCTCTGCTTGCACCGATCGTGATGTTCCTGTTGATACCCGGACTCGCCTGGCTGGAGGACCGCCTGCTCGGGCCGCTGACCTCACCCGCGCCACCGCATCCGCCGTCGACCGCGCGCCCCGCGATCGAACCGGCCGCCGCCGCGCCGATCCCGCTCCCGGTTCCGGCGCCGCTCGGGCGCTCGGCCGAGCGCCGACCGACCGACCACCACACGGTGCGCTCGGGCCGCGGCCGGCACGCCCGTCGACACGCGTCGGTACTCGGCTACCGCCACCACATCGGGCGCCGACGCCCACCCCGCGCCCCGGCCTTCCGCTGACGTACCGGTCCACCATCGACCGGTACATCCCGCCCCGGAGTCGACCCTGTCCGAGTCCGCCGCACCGCCGCCGGTGCGCATCGAATCCGTCCCGCCCGAGTTGGGCTCGCCCCTGGACGCCGCCCCGCTGTCGACCCGTTCCGACATCTGGCACGTGCTCGGCAGCGATGCCGACGCGGTGCTCAAGCTGGCCACACCGGACGGCACGGCGCCGGCCAATCCGCGCTACTGGGCCCGGGAGGTCGAGGCGTACGAGAGCGGTCTGGCGGCCGGTGTCTACGCCGCGCACGGGTTGACCGCGCCCCGGACGCTGCGGGTGGATCAGCGCGGCGACGGGTCGGTGGCGCTGTGGCTGGACTACGTCCATGGTGTGGCCGGGACCGAGTGGGATCCCGACCGTTGGGCCGACTTCGCCCACCGCCTGGGCGCCGCGCAGGCCGCGACCGAGCCGCTCGGGCCGTCCTGGTTGTTCGAACGTCCGTCCCCCGTCGGGCCGCTGGCGACCCGGGTCGCCGAACTCCCGTACCTGCTGTGCCACCTCGACCTGCGGCCGGGCAACCTGATCGCGCGGGACGAGGACGTGGTGCTGCTCGACTGGTCGCACGCGGGCTACGGACTGCCGGGCGAGGACCTGGCTGGATTGATCCTCGCGCACGTCGCCGAGCCGAAGGTCGCCGAGGCGCTGGACGCCGCGCTGCCCGCCGAGTACGCGCGAGGCGCGGGGCTCGCCGAGGCGGACGTCCGGGCCGTGATCGCCGCGACGGCGCCGGCCAGGTACGGGCCCGGCGCGAACGAGGCGACCCGGCGGCTGTTGCACGCGTGGGCGAAGGACGCCGCGACCCGGTGAGCTACCGACGCTTCGGGCGCATCGCCCAGACCAGGAGCGCCACGGTCGCCACCGCCGCGACGCCGGCGGGCATCGGCCCCCGACGCGCCCGCATCGGAGCGGCGAGCCGCGTGTAGCGCAGCGGATCGGGGGTGTGCTCGAAGAGCGGGTCGGGCGCGGGGTGCCCGGGGGCTCGGCTCGGGGCGGTCATCGATGTGCTCCTCTGCGCGGTCCGGTTCGTGCGCATGCCGCCGAGCACCGCCGGTCGGGACCGTCTCCCCGATCCTGCCGGGGGCGCAGTCCCGGCAGGACCGAGGACACGGCCTCGGCGCTCGACGGCCTCGATCCCCGATCGGTGTCTCGGCCCGAGGCTAGAAAGAACCGGAGCAAGAGTCACGAATCATCACCCGGATGCCTCACCCGGCGTGTCCGACCTCGATCGCACCCGCCACCGAGCCGATCGTTCGTCGCGACCGTCGGCGACGAACCACCCGGCAACGCGCAGTCCTGTAAGTGAGCGAAACGGTTCTCCCCGGCCGGCCGCACGCGGCACCGGGGCCGAGGCGATGGTCGGCTTCTGTCTGCGCGTGCTGGACGTGGATCCCGGCGGCGAGCGGTCGGTGGCCTGAACACGGCCGGTACTACGGTACGTCGACCGCCGCCCCGGCCCGGGCGACCGGGCCGGTCAGCCCTGCGCCACCGCCACCGGGTTCGTCCGCAACACCCTCCAGGTCGGCAGCAGCGTCGCCGCGAAGGTCAGCACCGCCGCCGTGCCGACCACGGCCGCGTAGATCCGGATCGAGCCCATGGGCAGCCACGAATCGGTCAGCGACAGGCTGAACGGGACCACCGCCGCGGCCGCCGCCGCGGTGCCCAGGAGGACCCCGATCAGCGTGGTCAGCGTCGCCTCGACCGCCGACATCCGCAGAATCTGGCCGCGGGTCGCGCCGCTCAGGCGTTGCAGCCCGAACTCGCGGCGGCGGTTGTGCGTGGCCAGGATCAGCGAGTTGACCAGGGACAACGCGGTGTACAGGGTCAGCATGCCGATGATCAGATAGTTGACCCACGCCTGGGTCTTCGACTCCTCGGCGTGCGTTTCGAGCAGCGCCTCGCGCGAGGCCGCCCGCAACCCCGGGTACTCCTTGGCCCAGGCGCCCAGCGCGGCGACCAGCCGGTCGGGGTCGGTGCCCTCGGCCGCGCGGACCAGGATCTGCGCGGGCAGCCCGTCCGTGGTGTGCGGCGCGAGCAGGGACACCGGCAGCAGCATGGTGTCGTAGCCGGGCCGGCTCTCGAACAGTGCGACCACCCGGACGTCCGCCGAGGCGCCGTCGCCGAGTCGCAGCCGGATCGTGTCGCCGAGCCCGCGATGGATCGACCGGGCCAGTGCCCTCGGCAACGCCACCGTGTCGCCGCGCAGTTCGGCCAGCGAGCCGGCGGAGGCCGTCACCCCGACCGTTGCCAGGCCCGTGTCCACGTCGACGCCCCGCATCGGCACCCCGTGCCGGCTGTCCGGCGTGACACGCGGGTTCTCCACGAAGCCCGCGCTCGCGGTGTACGCGCTCGCGCTCGCCACGCCCGGGATCGTCCGCACCCGCTCGGCCAGGCCCGGGTCCACGCCGCCCACCGCGGCGGTCAGCACCGCGTCGGCCCGCAGGCTTTCCGTGTACACCCGCTCGGCCTGTCCGGTCGTGGTGGTCTGGAGGTACAACTCCCCGGTGCTGATCGCGACCGCCAGCATGATCGGGGTGACCGCCGAGGCCATGCGGACCGAGGTGACCCGCGCGCCGAGCATCGCGATCCGCCCGGACCGCCCGGTCAGCGCGCCCAGCGGCCGGTACAGGATCCAGACGAGCAGCTTGGTCAATCCGGGAGCGAGCAGGGCCAGCCCGATCGTCGCGCAGATCACCGCCGGACCCGCGGTGCTCCCCGCCATGGGCCCCTCCAGCACGTACATCGTGACCAGGCCCAGCGCGGTGGCGCCGGCCAGCGCGATCAGCGCGAGCACGAACCGGAACCAGTTGAACCAGCGCTGCCGGAAGGCGGATTCGGCCAGCGCCTCGGTCGGCTTGGCGGCCACCGTCCGCCAGGCACCGACGAGCCCGCCGACCAGCGCGGTCAGCAGCACCGCGCCCGCCGCGGCCACCGCCGGGATCCAGCCCTGCTCGAACTCCACCGTCTCGGCGACCATGCCCGAGGCGACCAGCCGATCGAAGAGCACCCGCCCGGCCGCCGGGCCGGTGAACCAGGCGACGCCCGCCGCGAGCACGGTGACCAGGAGCGTCTCGCCGAGCAACATCCGGCGCAGTTGGCGCGGGGTGGCGCCGATCGCCCGCATCAGCGCGAACTCGCGCCGCCGCTGCTGTACGGACAGCCCGATCGTCCCGGCCACCACGAACACCGCGACCGCGACGGCCAGGCCGCCGAACACCGCGGACAGCGCGATCAGGTCGGACTTGTTCGCCAGGATCTCGGGATGCTCGACCGCGCCGCGATCGTCCCCGGCCAGGATCCGGGTCCGCTCGTCGTGCACCGCGCGGGACACCGCCTTGCGCAGCGCGCCGAGGTCGGTGCCCGGCGCGGCCACGATCGCGATGTCCGCGACGGCGCCGGTGGGCGCGGACAGCCGGTCGGCCTCGGCCGCGGCGAAGAACATCGTGGCCTGCGGCACCGTGCGCGCGGGCCGGGCGATTCCGCTGACCCGGTAGGCGCGCGCCCCGCCGTGTGCGGCGATTCGGACCCGGTCGCCCACCCCGACCGCCGCGCGGCGCGCGAGCGTGGTGTCCAGGACCACCTCGTCCGGCCCGGCCGGCGCGGCGCCCCCGGCCAGGGTGTACGGCGTCAACTGGGCGGACTCCCACGCGTGTCCCTGGGCCCTGCGGTTGCCGTCGGGACCGATCAGCGCGGTGCGGAAGGTACGCTCGCCGACCGCCGCTCGCACCCCGGCGACGCCGCGCACCCGCTCCACCATGCCCTCGTCCAACGGGACGCGCTCACCCAGCGCGTAGTCCCGCTCGCGGTCTCCGTCGCCGTCGCGCGGGCCGGTGTAGGTGGGGTCGCCGATCACCGCCAACGAGGCCCGCTCCAGGCGTTGCGGCGGGGCGTTGTTGCGAACGCCCGTCTCGAGCAGACCGCCACAGGCCATCACCACGGTGGCACCGAAACACAGCGCGACGAAGGTCGCGACGAAGCTGCCCGCCCGAAAGCGCAGCGTGCGCAGCGCGAGTCCCCACATCAGCGCACCCCGCCCACCGACCGACCCGGGCCGGCCTCGAAGGCGCCCAGGTGGGTCATCCGGTCCGCGATCGCGTCCGCGGTCGGCGCGGCGAGCCGGCCGGCGATCCGACCGTCGGCGAGGAAGACCACGTGGTCGGCGTAGGACGCGGCGACCGGGTCGTGGGTGACCATGACGATGGTCTGGCCGTCGACGTGTACCGATTCCCGGAGCAGCCCGAGCACCTCGGCCGCGGTCCGGGTGTCCAGCGCGCCGGTCGGCTCGTCCGCGAACAGCACGGCGGGCCGGACCACCAACGCGCGGGCGATGGCGACCCGTTGCTGCTGGCCGCCGGACAACTCGTGCGGGCGGTGTCGGGCCCGGTCGGTGAGGCCGACCCGCGCGATCACCTCGGCGATGTGGTGCCGGTTCGCCCGCTTGCCGGCGAAGCGCAGCGGCAGGGTGACGTTCTGCTCCACGGTGAGCGTGGGCAGCAGGTTGAACGCCTGGAAGACGAAGCCGATCCGTTCCCGACGCAGCTTGGTCAGCGCGTTCTCGTTCAGCTCGGCGAGATCCTGCCCGGCCACGGTGACCGCGCCCGAGGTCGGCCGGTCCAGGCCGGCCGCGCAGTGCAGGAAGGTGCTCTTGCCCGAGCCGGACGGCCCCATCACGGCGGTGAACGAGCCGGGCGTGAAGGCGATCGAGACCCCGTCGAGCGCGGCGACCGAGGCGGAGCCCTTCCCGTGGACCTTGCGAACCGCGTCGAGCCGGACCGCCGGTTCCCCGGCGTCGGCATGCCTCGCTCCGCTCGTGTCCCACTCCCGCTCGCGTGTCGGTTGCCCGCCCACGGTGACCCTCCAGCCGGCTCGGCCGCTCCCCGTGGGCGGCGTCGAATCCACGCTAGAAGTGCCCGAAGCGCCCGCCCATGGGGTGGGCCGGCCACTTGGTGGTAGGGATAGACCCCCTACCCGCGATCGGCTCTTCGGGACGTGCGACCGCCGCGCACCGCGCGTCGCAGGCCCGCGCTTCTAGGCCGAAGTGTGTACGCCGCTTCGTCCCGAGGGAGGGCGTGCCGACGCCGGACGCGGCCCTAGCCTCGTAGGCGTATCCGCAGGTCGAGTGGAGGAGGCGGACCGTGGCCAAGGCACGCGGCTCGATAGTGGCCGGCGTGGTCACCGCGCTGGTGGGCGCGGGCCTGAAGCTGTTCGCCGACGATGTGCACCCACCCGTGTTCGAACCCGGAAAGCTCGGCGTGGTGCTGCTGATCCTCGGGATCGCCGAAGTGCTGTACGGGGTCTACCGATCGGCCCAGGGCGACCGGAAGGCGTGAGCCGCCCGGGCGCGCGGCCGACGACGCCGCGCGACCAGGGCCAGGAAGCCGGCGCCGAGCACGGCCGAGCCCAGGAACACGACGAGCAGCACCCGTCCGCCCGACCCGGCCCCGGCCGAGCGCGGCCGGCTCGCCGCGTCGGTCGGGGCGGTGCGGAGTCGGTCCACGACGCGGCTCGCGGTGGATTCCCGTACCCGGCCGGTGGCCGGTGTCACCTCGACCCGCACGTTCGCGGTGGCCTGCCGCCCGAACCGGTCGCTCACCGTGTAGCGGAAGTCGTCCCGGCCGACGAAGCCCGGCCCCGGGGTGTAGCGCAACACGGCGTCCGTCCCGGTCGCGTCCTCGGCCTGGAAGACCAGACCGTGTTCGGGGTTGGTGTGCGAGAGCACGACGAGCCCCTCGCCGGTGTCGTCGGCCAGGACCGCGACATTCACCGACTGCCCGGCGCGGGTGCCCACCACGTCGGCGAAGGCACGCGGCCCGGGCAGCCCGGGCGGCGCCGGCGGCACGGGCGGCGGGATCGGCCGAAGGTCCGCCACGGGTCGGGGGTTCGTCACCGGCTGGGGGTCCGCCACCGGCCGCACCCGATCGGTGGGCACGTCGGCCCGCGCACTCGCCGGCCCGAACAGCACGACACAGCAGGCGAATACCGCGGCGCCCGCACGGCGCACTCGGGTGGGGGACGCGGTGGACACGGGTACCTCCGGCACTGGCGATCCCGCCGGCCGAAGCCGGCACGATCTCGGGTCGACCGCCCCGATCCTGGGCCCCCGACCGCCCCGTCCCCCCTCGCGGCACGCCCCCCGCCCGAAGCTTCACCCGCACGCGTGGCGCGGAGGACGACCTCGCGAGGCCGAATCGCTCACGTGTGCCAGGGCCGGTGCGTGACCCGGTGACGGACGGCACCAAGGCGTGGCACCGCGCAAGACGAGTGGGCCGTCATATGCCCGTGTGCGGCGCGTCGGGTCACCGACCCCCATCGCAAGCCCGAGCCCGACGACGGGCCGACAAACCATACGGCGTCAAGGTGGCCGGGGCAGGGCAGGCCCGCCCGGCGGGTCATCCCTCCGCCGTGATGCGCCCGTCCATATCCCGCAACCTCCCCCGGCGGTGCAGTTCGTCGATGTCGGAGTCCAGGAAGCCCCGGATGTCCCGGCCCATGCGTCGCCAGCCGAACAACTCACATGCGTGCCGCACCAGTTCCTCCCGTGACATGCCAGGGCATTCGGCGGCCAGTTCGTAAAGGGCACGTTGCCGTTCGACCGGGGCGATGTGCGCGGCCTTGCGCGGGGGGCAACCGTCCTGTGGAAATCGCGCGTTCGGTACCTGCCTACCGGCCAGGTCCAGAAAGTCGCCGGCGACCACGATCCGTCCCGCACGGACGAGAGCACGCACCACTTCCCGTACATTGTCGCGGATCCTGTTGCCTGCCCGGGCCACACCCCATGCCTCCCGGGCGCGTTGCACCAACAGTTCCTCATGAATCGGGCCCTCGACCTCGACTACCCGTTTCAGCACGATCAGCAGCTCGGGCCGGGCTTCCGGAGTGTGCAGTTCGTATGATGAGGAGGCGCTCGCCTCCCATGTTTCGTACGGAGAGCTCCATGGGCGGTCGGACTCGGTCTCGACCGGAACACGCTCGTGCTCGGGCGGCACCGTCATCCTCGGCAACAACCTCTCGGTTTCTCGAGCTTCGGACGGGATCGGCTCATCGCAGGGCCGGTCGGGCATCCCGGCGTTCGTGACCCGCTCCTCATCGCGCAGGACGGTCACTGCCGAACCCGCCACCGCGAGGTCCGGCGTCGGCTCCCGCCACACCGCCGATTCCACCGCTTCACGCAACCTCAGCTCGGCGGCCGCACGTCCGCGATACCAGTCGGTGCCCCAGATGCGGTGGAGCCGCCAACCCAGCCCCGCGAGTACCTCCTCCCGCAATCGATCACGATCACGAGCCGTCCTCGACGAGTGATACATCGCCCCGTCGCACTCGATGCCCAACATGTAGGCGCCGGGAAGCTCCGGGTGACGGACGCCGATGTCGATGCGGTACCCGGCAACGCCGACCTGTGGCCGCACGTGGTAGCCCCAGTCGCGCAGTACTCGGAGGACGGACTCCTCGAACGGACTGTCCGGTTCGGCGTCGACATGCGTGACGTCCTGCGCCAGGACGGCGGGCCCTTGCGCGGCGTACTCCAGATACCGCTTGAGGTGCTGAACGCTCTGATTCGCGCCGTCCGCCAGATCACCGGCTCGGAAGGACGCCACGACCTCCATACGAAAGCGGGCCCGGGTCACCGCGACATTGAGTCGACGCCAACCACCCTCCTTGTTCACAGGCCCGAAGTTCGCACCGAGCCGACCGTGCTCGTCGGGGCCGTACCCGATAGACATGATCATGACGTCGCGCTCATCACCCTGGACCGACTCGAGGTTCTTGACGAAGAACCCGTCGAGCCGGTCCTCGGTGAAGCAGTGATCCAGGTCGGGACGCCGCAGTCGGGCCTGTCGAACGGACTGATCGATGGCCGACGCCTGGGCCTGGGAAAGCGCGACGACCCCCAGCGTGCGATCGGGTCGGGTGTCGAAGTGATGGATGACGCGCCGAGCGACGAAATCCGCCTCCGCACGATTGTCCCGCCGACCACCCCGGTCGTACACACCGGACGCGTGAAAGAACTCGACACCGATGTCGTTGCCGTACTCCACCGCTCCCGGAAAAGTCACCATGGAGTTGTCATAGAAAGATCTGTTGCTGAAGGTGATCAGATCCTCGTGACGGCTGCGGTAGTGCCAGCGCAAAGACAACTCGCGCAGAGCACCCGCCTTGCAAGCGTGCAGAAGTGATTCGAAGCTGTCGGGAACGTCCTCGTCGTACTGGTCGGAATCGTCCTCCACCGCCGCATCGAAAAAGGTCGTGGGCGGCAATTGCTTCTCGTCGCCCGCCACGATCAGCGAGTTCGCCCGATATATGCAGTTGATGGCGTCGGCAGGGCGGACCTGTGATGCCTCGTCGAAGATCACGACATCGAAATGATGATCCGCCGGCAGCAGTTGACTCACCGTCAAAGGGCTCATCATGAAACACGGCTTGATCAGCCGGACAACCTCGCGGGTCCGGCTCAGCAGTTCACGCACCGGCAGATGGCGCCGCTTCAGCTCTGCTTGTCGCTTGATCAACAAGGCAGCGCCTCCGGTGTGCCGGCGCGGTCGGCGCTTGTTGCACGCCTCGATCACGGCTCCGCTCGCGGCGGCGACGAGACGGCGGTCGGCTTCCCGGAAATCCATCACCCGCGCGTCCAGGTCCGCGGAACGCGTGATGGCAAGCCGGGGGTCACCGGCAAGTAGATCGTCGGCCCAGCACTTCAGCACTGCCTGCTCCACGACGGCGGGCAACTGCTCGGACCGAACGTGTCGCTCCACGGCACGCGGGACGAGGTCATCGACACCGTAACGCGCCAGAACATCCAGCCCGGCGCGGTATGCCTGCCATTCCTCCGGCCCATGGGCATCCGCCCGAAGCTCGTCGAGGACCTCCCGGGCCTGCTCGAAAGTGCCCCACAGGGCAGCGGACAATCCGACCCGGCGATGCTCCACGAAAACATCCAGCAGCGCGATCGAGGATTCCGACCAGTGATCGGCGCGGCGCGTTGCCACGTCACACCAGACCGTCAGCAGACCGCGAATGTCACGAGCGATCAGCCCTGGTTGTGGGTCCGGGTCGGAGCAGGCACCCAGTAGGGAAACCAGCGCCTCTCTGTCGTCGGTCCCTCGGGCGATTTCCGCTATGCGGTCCGCCCTGGACAGCGCCAGGCGGAGAGTCGGCAGCGCATCCTCGTCGCGGGGCAGACAGCCACCCAGCGCCTCGGCGTGGTGTGACATCAATCGAGCAACCTCGGCCGCGGCGTGCTGCCAGGCCAGGGCATCGCCCAGGCGTCTGGGCAGCGCCTTGTCCCAGGTACCGGCACGGCTCAACGCGGCAACCGCCGCCCGATCCTCGCGATACCGTCCGGTCAGCCGCCCGAACACACCCCGGTGGCGTTCGGAGAATCGTTCGATCAGGCCAGGCAACTCCTCCGCGTGGAGGACCTGTTCGCCGAAGAGGTCCTCCGCCGCCGCACGGGCGGCTGCGCAGGCGGCAAGGGCGAACTGCAACTCGCCGGCGGCTTGGTGCGCTTCACGAAGTCCCTCGGGGTCGAACCATCGCTCGGGCGGCCGCACCGATGCGGAGGCCAGGTCGGAGAGTTCCAGTAATACGAACGTCGCCTCGACGGTCTCCGGCTTGGGCAGTCCGAAGAGCTCGGCCAACCGGGCGAGACGGCTGGAGAGATCGTCCCCCAGGGCGCTGCCGACCGAGCCGGCCACGGCCGGGTCCCGTCGAGGCAGCCCGGCCTCCAACGTCGCCACGGCCTTGCGTATCTCGCGCACGGTGCGCGGCTCGGGCGTCGTGGCCTCGAACGGGCGACGTTCGACGATCGTGCGCAGGTCCGCGAGCGCGTCGTTTGCCTCGGCGAGACGGGTGGAGGGTGTGGCGTCCTTCTTCAGCCCGTGCCAAACGAAAGCCTCGCGGTCGGCGGCCGGACGCCAGGCTCTGCTCACGGCGCCGGCCGCTTCAACGAGCGACCGAAGCTGCCCTGCGCCCAATCGCCGGACCGTGTCGCTACTCCTGGCGCCCAGCGTGAGTTGCGGAGTACCCGCCTGTTCCAGGAGGACCAGACGACCCAACACATCGTGGAGGGAACGACCGAGCGGCTCACGGATCTGGTTCATCGCCGCGGCGTAGGCCGACAGTTCCTCACGCAGTCGCCGGGCCCGATCGAGCTCGTGCTCGGCCGCGCCGGTAATCCGCACTTCGGTGGTCAGCACCCGTTCGAGTTCCCTCGCCACGGCCTTTTTACCGGTATCGCCGCTGTGCAAGGCCATCACGAAGTCCCCGAGGCCGACGCCTCGAAGCCTGTTCCGCACGACGTCGAGCGCTGCGGCCTTCTCGCTGACGAACAGCACCGTGCGCCCCGCATGCATGAGCGTGGCGATCATGTTGGTGATCGTCTGGCTCTTGCCCGTGCCGGGCGGACCGCTCATGACGAAGGAACGGCCGTCGAGCGCGGCGGCGATGCATTGCCGCTGTGAGGAGTCCGCATCGAGCACGAGTGGCGTCTGCTCGGGCATCCGCGTCTCATCGATCCGGTCGATCTCGGGTGGGTCGAAACCGATCACGTCATCGGGCAACCCCGCGTCGGGTCCGAGGCCGATGGCTCGTACCAGCGGATGAGCCAGTATGCGCTCTCTGTTCTGTTGCAGGTCCTGGTACATGGCCTCCTTATGGGAGGCGAAGAGGCCCAGTACCACACGTTCGTCGACCGACCAGCCTTCCTGCGACCGCACGACCTCCCGGGCCGCCGACAGGATCGCCTCGGGATCCATGGCGTCGCAGTCCGCCACGGGGCTCCAGTCGACGCCCAGGTGTTCCAGCTTGACCGCGAGCGCGGGGTTGTGAATCGCGTCCTGGCCCTCCGCCGGATACAGGCGCGTCCGCCTTCGGTCGTCCCGGCGAAGCTCCACCGGTACCAGCAGCACAGGAGCGGAACTCGTCGTCTCGGCACCCGCCTCCCGCCAGTCCAGCATCCCGATGCCCAGCCACAGCACCCACAGGCCGTAGTCGTTGTACATCTGGCCGGACTTCTGCCGCAGTTCGTAGAGCGATGCGTCCAGACCGGCCTGCGTGTTCTTCTGCGTCACCAGGCCGGCGGCACGCTCGGTACCGCCGATCGTCATGGGGCCGTCGTACGTGTAGTACGTCTCGCCGTCGACCGGGGTTTCCTGCGTGCCCGCACCGTCGATGACGGGCTCGTCGCCCTCGACCGGGGCGAACGACCACCCGCGGGCCAACCCGGCCTGTACGGCGGAGGCATCCGGCATCCTGATTTCCAGGGTGGCGACCCTCGTGTGACGAAAGTTCAGCAGGCGATTCCGGCCGCCGAGGTCGAGTAGGGAACTTTGCCAGGTACTCAGAACGGTCTTCAACCGATCGAGACCGGGGTCGTTGCCGGTCGCGGAGCCACCGCTGCCGTACCGCACGGCTCCGGTCGTAGGCGAATCGGGCACGGGGACATACCTCCGGAACGGAAACGCTCAGGAGGCGACACACCTCGGCCCCCCAGCCGCGGTAAGTATTCAGCGTTGGCGGCCGGACGCACCAGTGTCGGTCCGGCTCGCTCGCCTTTCCGTCGGCCGCACGAGCCCCGGGATGCCGGTCAGGGGCCGGCCACCGTCGGCCGGTCGGCCGCTGTCACCAAGGTGGCGGCCATGCCGACGTCCGGGCGCGGCGTGCCCGCCCCGTGGGCGGTGGCGTCGATCCGGCCGCCATGCGAATCCGAATTAGTCATCGCCGTCCGGATCGGATTCATTTGGGCTCCACGCGCCCGCGACAGCGGCGGGAAAAAGGGTTCAACGTCAACTTCGACTTGCCGTCATGGGCCTGCCGAATCCCCTTTAGGCTTCGGCCAACAAACCGGGTCACGGCCGATCCGTGGGGGGATCGCACGTCGGACCCTTTGAGATAATGAGAGTAGGTATGACACCTTTAAGTGAACGGACGCACGGCGCCGCGCAGGGAGGACGCCGACCACGTTCGGCGGTACGCGCGCGTCGTTCCATAGGCGGACTCGCGGCCCTCGCCGTCTCATTCGGCGGTTTGGCACTGGCGGCATCGCCGGCGTATCCGCTGACGGACGACGGGAAGGTGACGGTCCGTGTCGTGCGGGCCGTGGACACCACCGGGGTATGGAGTCCCGCCCTGGAACCGGGCATGGGCGGCGTCACGGTGACGCTCACCAACGACGACGGCGCCAAGGTCACCAAGGTGACGGGCGCCAACGGCGTGGTCGAACTGGAGCCCGGCACGGCGCGGACGCCGTCGGGCAAGTACCGGATTCAGGTGGTGAATCCGAAGCCGGGTGTGCTGTTCCCGGCGTTCGCGTCGCGGAAGGGCTTGGGCGGCGGACCGAACGAGCTGAGCAGCAACGAGGAGTTCGTCGACCTCGGCAACGGCAAGAATGTGGAGTACACGACGGGGCTGTGGAGCCCCGGCGACTACTGCCAGAAGAACGCGCCGCTGGCGACCGCTTGCCAGCCCGCGACGAACGAACCGACGTCCTCGCGGACTTTGGTGACGTTCCCGTTCAACGCCCGCGGCACGAACACGAACGTGACGAACCTGTCCACGACCGCCGAGACGGGCAACCTGTACGGCATCGGCTGGAGCAAGCCCGGGAAGCGGCTGTTCAGTTCGGCACTGGCCAAGCGCGACACCGCATATGGCCCCGGCGGCGCCGGCGGGATCTACGTCACCGACGTCGCCACGAAGAAGACGTCGCTGTTCACGACCGTCCCGGACGCCGGCACCTCGGCGCACGGCGTGGGCACCAGTGACGACGCCTTCCTCGCCGCGCCCGGCAAGGAGAGCCTGGGCGACCTGGAGGTTTCCGACGACGGCCGCGACCTGTTCGTGGTCAACCTCGCGAACCGCAAGCTGTACCGGTATGACGCCACTGCGGCGACCGCGACGGCGCCGGCGGCCTCGTACGCCATCCCGGACCCGGGCTGCCCCGCGCCGGGCGACTGGCGGCCGTTCGGCCTGGGACTGCAGGACGGTGTCGGATACGTCGGCGGCGTCTGCTCGGGCGAGTCGACCGGGAAACTCTCGGACATGCGTGCCGTGGTCCTGCCCTTCGACCCGGCGAAGGGGGCCTTCGGCAAGGCCGTCCTCGACCAACTCCTGGACTACCCGCGCAAGCCCACGGGCGGGGTCTGTCCCGGGGCGGGCTGGTTCCCCTGGACGAGCACGTTCCCCACGCAGCAGAACGGGCAGACGTGTACCGGCTCCATGGCCAACCCCGAGCCCGAGTTGGCCGACATCGCCTTCGAGACGGACGGCTCGATGGTGTTGGCGTTCCGCGACCGATTCACCGATCGCACGGCGGCGTTCTTCCGGCCCGGTGACCCCACGACCGGCATCGCGATGGTGGCCGGCGGCGACCTGAACAAGGCCTGCCTGTCCGAGGGCAAGTACGTCATGGACGTGAACCTCGGCTGTGGGAAGGACAAGCGGGGCGAGCGATTCTTCGACACGAACACCATGAACGGCGGCCACCCGAACGCGTCCTACGCCGGCCTCGCCCTGTCGAAGGTCGAGGACTTCGTCGCGACCGCCGGTGTCGACCCCACGGACACCGCGTGGAGCGCCGGCATCATGTTCATCGGGCGGGACGGTAAGCGGAAGGCGGCCGACGGTCTTCGCCTGAACACCGATGGCAACGCCTCCTTCGGCAAGGGCGCCTCGATGGGCGACCTGGAGGTGCTCTGCGACCAGGCACCGCTCCAGATCGGCAACCGGGTCTGGTACGACCCCGAGCGCAAGGGCGTCCAGAGCCCGGGGCAGCGTCCGGTCCCCGGCGCCACCGTCAACCTCTACGACGAGTCCGGCAAGGTGGTCGGGACGACGAAGACGTCGGCGCGTGGTGAGTACTACTTCGACGACTCGAACGTGCCCGGCGGTCTGAAGCCGAAGACCAAGTACACGATCCGGCTCGACAACCCGGCCGACTACGCGGCGAACGGGCCGCTGTACCAGTGGGTGCCGACCGACGAGGGTGTCGGCGACAACCGCTTCGTGGACTCCAAGGGCAAGGTCCCGACCGGCGGGCGTTATCCGGAACGGGCGCTGACCACCGGGGGACCCGGCGAGAACGACCATACGTACGACTTCGGATTCCGCCAACAGGAGGGCGCGGTGCGCCTGGTCAAACACGACCAGGACGGCAAGGCGCTGGCCGGGGCGAAGTTCGAGTTGTGGCGGGAGACGAACGGGACCGAGGGCCTGCAGTCCGACGGGACCACTCCCGACACGAAGGTCGGCGAGCCCTGCACGACCGGGACGGACGGCCTCTGCAAGCGCGACGTGCTGCCCGGGACGTACTTCTGGAAGGAGATCAGCCCTCCCGAGGGCTACGCCCCTCCGGAGAAGCCGGTGCTCGGCCCGCTCGTGCTGAACGCGCAGAACCTGGACGCCGGAGTCGAGGTGACGGCGGTCAACAAGCTGGTGCCGCCGACCACGCCTCCGCCGACGACGAGCGCGCCGACGACATCTGCTCCGTCCTCGTCGGGCGGAAACCACGGTGGTTCGTCGGGGCCGCTGGCTCGGACCGGTCTGGGCGGGAACCTGCCACTGGTCTTCGGCGTCTCGGCGGCGATGATCGCGCTGGGCGGCGGAGCGCTGGTGTTGTTCCGTAGGCGCGGGGCGCGGCAGCAGTAACTCCGGGGTCGGCGGGCGGCGTTCGATACCGGCCGCCGATCGCCGGGCCGGCAGCCTGCGGTTGCCGGCTGTCGGGCTGTCGGGCTGTCGGGGCTGTTGAAAGAGATGGAGCGGGCGGGTTCGCGGACCGATGGTCCACGGGCCCGCCCGTGTGTTGATCGATGTGAGAGAAGGCATCCGCATGGCCCGGAAGAAGACCGGCGACCGCGCGCCGCGTCGGCGGCGGCTCTGGATCGCGGCCCTGGTGGCGGTCGCGCTGTGCGGGAGTACGGCGGGCGGGCTGGCCGTGCACCGGGCGCTCTCCGACGGTGGCGACGCGGACCGGGCGGTGACCATCGACGAGGCGGGCCGCCTGGCGCTGTCGCGGCTGACGCTGTACCAGGCCAGTCCGGTCGCGGTGACGCTCACCGCCGCCGAGGGGGGTGGCGTCACGATCCGGGTCGAGGCGGTCGTGGACTACCGCAACCACCGCGCCGTGGGCGGCTATCAGGTCACCGGGGCCGCAGGTCGACTCGATCGCGGCCTGATCGTGTGGGACGGCGCCGGGCTGGGACTGGCGCCGGTGCCGGCGGGCGTCGACGGGCCGCCGTGGCAGCAGGCCGAGCACATCCCCCGTTCCGGCTGGTCCTCGCGCGCCTTCACCGCGGACCCCCTGGACTCCGGGCTGCGGCTGCTGATCCAACTCGGCGCGGACCGGCCCGACAACCCGATGCTGCTCGCCCAGTCGGGGGCACGCTGGCTGGGCCGGGACCGCATCCAGGGCCGGACCTACGACAGGTTCTCCGGTCCGCGCGCCCAGGACGCCGCGCGCGGCGGGGCGCCCGCCGGCGAGTTGTCGCCGCTGACCTACTGGGTCGACGGGGACGGCGGCCTGCGACGGGCGACGATGCGCATGCCGGGTCTGGGCACCCCGACCACCGTGGAGATAGCCGGGCGCGACGACAAGGTACGCATGCCCGAGGCGCCGTGGATCGCGGGCTGACCCCGCCGCGTCGACGGCGGCGGGGCGCTCAGCGTGGTTGCGGCATCGCGGCGGCGTCGGTCGGCAGGGCGTAGCGTTCGGGGTCGACCGCCCCGGGCAGGTCCGTCGCCGGCCGGCCGGGCACCGTCGGGTCGGGCAGCGAGGGCTGCGCGGGCGGGGCGGGTACGGCGTGGAACGCGATGCCGGGCGGCGGTTGTACGGCGACGACCCGACCCGCCGGGACGGCCCGGCGCGGGGTGACGCCGCACCCGGCGAGGTCCTCCAGGCCGCTCGGGCTCTGGGTGGCGGGCGAGTTGCCGGTGAAGCAGTTGCCGGGATCGACCGAGGCCGTCACCAGGTCGGCGCCGTTGTCCGTGACGCGGTTGCCCTCGACGCGGTTGCCGACGGCCGGGTGTCCGGCCGGATCGGTGATCAGGACCCCGGCGGCGCGGTTGCCCCGGATGAGGTTGCGCGCGACGCGGTTCTCCTGGCCGCCCCCGATCCCGATGCCGATCCCGAAGCCTCCGTCGGCCTGTTCGGGCGTATCCGAGGCGTTGTTGTCGGTGATCACGTTGCCGGCGATCACCGCGCCGTGCTGCGGCGCGAGCGCCTCCAGGTCGTTGGAGTTCACCGTGACTCCGACGCGGTTGCCGACGACCCGATTGCCGAGCACCGACAGGCCCTCAGAGGCATTGGTGATCTCGATGCCGACCGCGTTGCGCTCCACCGTGTTGCCGCGTACCAGCGTGTCGCACGGCTTGCACTGGCCGACGTAGATGCCGGAATCGGCCTGCCCGGACGCGTAGGAGTCCTCGATGACACCACCGCGCGCGTCGAAGGCGTAGACGCCGTAGAGCCCGTTGTTGTACGCCGTCACCTTGGTGGCCCGAAATCCCTGGAGCATCGGGAAGCGGGCGGTGTCCAGCGGGTTGTACGCCGAGCCGCCCGCGCCCCGCCCCTGCAGCCGCTCGTCGGTGACGCCGGTGAACAGGACGCCGTTGGCGAGGTAGCCGCGGACGGTGAGGTTCTCCACCACGGAGCCCGCACCGGTGACCGTGATGCCGTTGGCGAGCCGCACGCCGCCGTCGAGGACCACGGCGTTGCGATCCGTACCGCGCAACACCAGGCGCGGCTTGGTGACCCGCACGCTCTCCCGGTACACGCCGGGATCGACCAGCACCGTGTCGCCCTCACGCGCGACATCCACGGCCTTCTGCACCGTGCGAAAGTCCTGCGGCACCCGCAGCACGGTGCCTGGCGGGTGCTTGCCGGCCGACGTCTCGGAGTCCGTCGACGACGAGCAGCCCGCGACCGTCGGCGCGACACACACAAGCGCCACCGACAGGCAGCGCAGCGCCGTCGTCCTCGACCGCCGACCCGCGGAGCGAGACGTCTCGGGGCGTAACGAACGTGCGGGAGACTGGAGTTGCATGACAGGTGTTCTATCGTCTGCAATGTCGCCCATGCATACCGACCCGGAAAGTCGACAGGAGCAGGCGCGACCTGCCACATCCGGTTTGGGACGCAGAGCCCTGCTCGCGACCGGAGCGGCACTGGCCGCAACGCTGGGCGCGGCGGCGGAACCGCAGGCGAGCCGACCACGGCGCCGCGACACCGCGTCCGACGCCCCGCCGACGGCCGCGATCCCCTTCCACGGCCTGCGCCAAGCCGGTGTGACGGGGCCTCAGTTACCCACCACCCACATACTGTCCTTCGACGTCCCGCCGACGACCGCCGGCGCGGACCGCGAGACGCTGCGCAACATCCTCGCCGCACTGACCCACACCCTGTCCGGCGCGGCCGCCGGCACACTGCCCGACCCGCGCCTGCACACCGGAGAGCCGACCCGCCTGGCCTGCGTCGTCGGCGTCGGCGTCGGCCTCGCGACCCGCCTCGCCCTGAACGTGCCCGCCGAACTGGCCGACCTGCCCGCCTTCCCCGGCGACCGCCTGGACCCGGCCCGCAGCAACGGCGACATACTGCTCCAACTCTGCGCCGCCGACCGCTGGACGCTCACCATCGTCGCCGAACTGGCCACCGCCGCCGCGCAGTCCGCTGGCGCCGTCCCCCGCTGGACCCAATCCGGCTTCCTGCCCCACACCCCACCGGGCATCACCCCGCGCAACCTCTTCGGCCTCAAGGACGGCACCGCCAACCCCGACGACCCGACCGCCGGACGCTGGGTCTGGGGCCCACCGGGCGCCCACGAACACGCAACCACCTTGGTGTTCCGCAAAATCCACATGGACGTAGCCGCCTTCGCCGCCGTCCCACAGGACCACCAAAACAAGATGATCGGCCGCCGAGCCACCGACGGCGTCCCCTTGACCGGCACCACCGAACACGACGACCCGGACATCTACGCCAAAAACCCGGACGGCTCCTACATCATCCCGGCCACGGCCCACGTCCGCCTCACCAGCCCCCGCCTCGACGCCGGCGCCCGCATGCTCCGCCGCAGCTACAACTACGACGACGCCCCCACCGACAGAGGCCTCCTCTTCTGCGCCTACATGCGCGACCCAGCCTTGTTCACCCGAGTCCAATCCCGCCTGGCAGCCCGAGACGCGCTGAACCCCTACCTCGAACACCGCTCCTCAGCAGTCGCCTACATCCTCCCGGGCAGCACGGCAGACGAACCCCTAGGCAACCGCCTCTGGACATGACCGGGAACACCGACCACGAACACCCACCAGCGCACAGCAACAAGCGCAACGGCGTTGTGTCTCTGCGGATTCTCGGCGCACACCCCGCGTCGCCACCCGACCCACTCAGACCGGCAGTCGCACGCTGCGCTCGTGCACCTCACCCAATAGTTCGGCCTGCTCGGCGGTCGTCGCCCGCAGGATCACCCCACCTCTTTCCAAGAGAGCCAAGGACATCACAAGTACGCCCCGGAGCAGAAGTCGATACTCCGGATGAGACGTAGCGAAGTAGCGATCGAAGATCCTCTCCGCAAAAGACAGAAAGACCTCCCGGTCGATCTCATAGGTATCCGATGAATCATCGACGATACCCGAATCGAGACCATAGAGCTGAGCAAGATTCCCGACGGCAGAAGCAAAGAGTTTCCCCGCACTCAGCGATGGATTCCACACGGTCTCACCGGCGATATCGAAGAAGCAGCTCATTCTGCCCATTCCAATCTCACATCGACACCGGGATGCTCGGCCCGGAACTGATTCACTGCATTCTCCACCTCTCGGCGAAACGCCGGTTCCGCTCCGGATCGCGTGAACCGGAGACCGATGGGGGCCTGCTCGTAACCGTGGAGATGTTGGCGTGCATCCAGATAGGCAGTCATTTTTTTAGTGATGTGTTTGGGTATCCATTCTTCGATGTTTCCGGCGCCTATAGCCGTTTTCAGCTCCCACAGCACACCATTCTCCACGTGATCGATGTCCGTGATCCTCCTGCCGTTGTTCGGCACGGCGGGATCGTAGACGTCCTGATCACTCTTGCCTTCGAGACTTCCGGGCCCTGTGCACTCGTGGGGCACGAGTCCCAGTGGATCCGTGAGCGAAAGCGGATTTCTCGGGTAGGCATAGGGGTGTGACGACGGAGCCAGGCCCCATGGGTCGGGGGAAGCATATGTCGACGATTCGGGATCGTAGTAACGAAAAAGATTGTAATGCCACCCGGTTTCGGGATCGAAGTATTGGCCGGGGAACCGCAGTGGAAAGGATTCGTCACCAGCGCCTTCCGACCCGACCGCTCCCCATGCAGAAGCCCGAGGACGCCGAACCACCCTCCCATTCTCATCGACCAACTGGACAGGGGTCCCGACTCTATCGGTTTCGACGGCATGGAAACGAGGGTTGTTGCCTCCTTCCGGTATCGCGACGTCGCCCGTCCGGCGTCGACTCTGGGCTACGACACGATGGCTTCCGGGGAGGTGGATCCATGTCGTGGCCGAACGATGTCCCGAACTCGCCTCGCGTTCCTCCTGCTCCGAAAGACAGGTACCATCCCAAACCGATTCGACCGAATCTCCGGGGTTACCCTCACGGTCGACCGGACGCTTGGAGGTCCGACGAGAAAGCGGGTCGTATATATAATTCCATCGCACCCCGTCCGGGGTCGTGACGTCGGTCAGGCGGTCGTCCGGATCCCAAACGAAGATCCACACTCTCGATTTACCCGAGAGCGTTTTTCGTGTACAACCGGTTATTCGCCCCTGATCGTCGTACCGGTAATGGGTTCGACCCGCCCTTGCAATTCGGGTGCCGGCAACACTGCGAGGTCCTTGAGCGCCGGAACCCCCGCCCGACCAGGCGGCACCGACTTGGTTCCCGATAGCGTCATAGGCGTAGTGTTCGCCCCACTCCCGCCCGGTTACCGCCGTAATTCGGCCGACTGCATCGAGATCGTACGACGTGAGACCGGTTACCGTGTCATCAATGGTCGAGACATGGCCGTCGGCACGATAGGAATACGCACGACGATTGATCTCACCCGTTTTTCGAGCAGGATCCAATGCCTTCTCGACTGCGCTGCGAGGGTCACCAAGGGTGATCGCCTGTACCAGGACACGATCAGCCGAGTCCCATTCCTGATGGAATACCACCCGCTCGCCGAAACGGCGCTCGATTTCACGACCCACCGTATCGTGAGCGAATTCCAGAAGGTGAGCACCGCTCCGCATGAGCACAGGGCGGCCTGCAAGGTCATAGGTCCATTCGCTGACATGCCCCGAGGGGGTCTCCCGCCTGGTTCGGCGGCCCAGGGCATCGTATGCACTGGAAAGTGTGCGACCATTGCTGGTTTCCGCCGTTACACGACCGAGGGCATCTCGAGTGAATGCAACATCGACATCCGGGTTCGTCGCCCGGGTCAGACGCCCCGCAGGATCGTATGTGAAAGCCGTGGTACGACCGGTATCGACATGACGCTGGGAGATCACTCGACCCGAGGCGTCGTGCTCATAGGTCACGGCCTCGGCTGCCCCGTTGCTACGGAGAACCAGCCGGCCCGCCGGATCGTGCCGGTACGTCACTTCACGCCCGTCGAAATCCACCTCGGCCACGAGGCGGCCCCCGGGGTCATATTCGTAGCTCCACCTCTGCCCCAGAGGATTGACCACACCGGTGAGCCGCAGTTCGGTGTCGTAGGAGAATTCGTATCGGGCGCCGTCGGGTTCGGTACGCGAGGACGGTAGGTCGAAATATGATATTTCGTAGTGGGTGACCGAACCTGCGGGGTTCCGCCGCTCGATGAGGTTGCCTTCGGGGTCCCAGACCCACGTCTCGTGGGAGCCATCCGGAAGGTCGTTCCCGGCCGGCCTCCCCTCGACCGTCCACCTCCTGCGGGTGACGGCGCCGTCCGGACCGGTTTCGACAGTCACGCGCCCCAGGGCATCGCGCGCATAGGCTGTGACGGCCCCCAGCGGATCGATGACCTTCGCCGGCAGGCCGGCCGCGTCGTGCACCACCCGCGTCGTTGCACCAAGAGCGTTCGTGATCGAGTCGATGTTGCCCGAAGGGTCCGAGGTGTAGGAGGTGGTGGCCCCCACCGGGTTCGTCACGGTGCGCAGGTTTCCGCTTTCCGAGTACGAAAACGACCAGACCGCTCCGCCCGCTCCGACAAACCGGACGAGCAGGCACATAGGATCGTACTCGGCGGTGATCGTCGTGTTGTCCGGACGTATTTCCCGTGTCTTGTTGCCTAATTCGTCATACGTGAATCGGGTCGCCCGGCCCAGCTGATCATACCGAGCGAGTAGTCGATGCTGCCGATCCCATTCCTTGGTGACGGAGTTGCCCAGCGGGTCGGTTATTCGTTCGACCTGTGACCATTCGTTGTAGAAGAACTTGGTGACATCACCGAGAGAGTTGGTGTGGCAGGTGACACGCCGTTCGTCGTCATAATGGAACGAGGCATCCAGAAAGCCGTCCGGGCCGCGGGTGCGACTGCAGCGACCGGCGTCGTATTCGTAGTGGTACGTCGTGCCGTTGCGGTCCTGCCAGCACGTCAGGCGGTGCTCGTCGTCGTAGGCGAAACACTGGGGTTCACCCGACGAGTCGATCACGCCTGCCAGTTCTCCGGCTTCGCTGTATGTAAAGCGGACGAGGGGCAGTTCGTCACCAGGGGACCGAAAATGCGTCTCCGGATGGGCGTCGAGCAGGCGCAAGCCGACGATCCGGTCAGCCTCGGAGTCCACAGCGATGTGGTAGCCACCGTTGTGCCGTACACCGATCAGAACGCCTTGGTCGTCATAGTCGTAGGCGATGGCATTGCCGTTGCGGTCGATGATCGATTCGAGGTCGAGGATGGTCGACCCCTGGGTTGTGGGGCGAAACGTAAGCGTCCTCCCGAGCTTCGGTTGGCTGATGACGATCACGCCGCCCGGCTCCCCGTCCCAGGCCATCGGCCATCGGGAGCCGGTGTAGGGAAGGACGAGTTGTCCCGGCTCGGGCACCGGATACCGCAAGGTCACGCCATCGGACGCGTGGAACGCCACCCCGGCCGCGTCCAGTTCGATGTGCTGGTCGAGCGTGGAGGCCCATGACCTGCCGAAGCGGCGGCCATGACGGTAGGCCGATCCGTGGCTGCGTGCCAGCACGAGGGGCAGCGCCCCTGGCAAGCACACGTCGGTCGCGGTCAGCGTCACCTCTCCCGTGACGGGATCTACCGGGTCGCCGCACGATTCGCGTGAGTCGCAGGGCCGACCCTTCTTCGTGAGGTCCACCGGGTCCGGCGCCTTGGGCGCGTCCGGCTTCCCGGGCAAATCGGGTTTCAGAAGACCGGCGCCCTTGCCGGCCCCGCCCGTGAGCACCGACAGCGTGAGGTCGGGCACAGCCAATCCGAGCGCCCTGGCCGGATTCTTGCGCCACTCGTCCCAGTTGACGAAGTCCTTCGCAAAGCCCTCCGGATCGTTGATGACCCGCTGGAAGCCGCGCGCTATGTTCAGGAGATCGGTGCCATAGGCACCGGGTTCCGCATAGGCACGACCCGGGTTGAGCATCTGGGCGGTCTGCAACAGGCCCGTCACACCGTCTTTGGCACCCCCGCCGAACGCCTTGAGGGAGGTGGTGATCGGGTCGCCACCGGACGGTGCGGCGTCCCGGCCCTTGAGGAGGATGTCGCAGCAGTTGCCCTCGACGCCCTCGAGGCGTTTGCGGATCGCCCCCAGCTCGTCCGCCAGTTCGTCGAGGCGCTCCTTGCCGAGATCCTTGTCCGGCATGGACTGCTGGAGCGTGCCATTCTTGACGGCCTCGCGATCCAGCTTCCACTGAGCCGACCACGCACGCGCCGAGTTGGCATCCGGAATGATGCGACCGGCGACCTCGGCCTGGGCCTGGCGCAACGTCGCGGCGTAGCCACGTAACGCGTTCGCGGCGTCGGTGAAGTGCTTGACGCCCTTGTCCATGGTCTTGGGCAGGTCCTTCATCTGCCCGACGAAGCCCTCTGCGGCCGGACCGCCCCACTCCTCCACGTTGGCCAGCGGACGCATCCGGCCGGCCGACTCGACCGACGAGGCCGCGTAGCGCGAGAGCGTGTCGGCGAGAGCGTCGAGAACGGACGGGTCACCCGGTATGAGGTCTGTGACGACCGGGCATTCCGGAATGCTGTTCCTGCCCATGCGTGCGCTCCCTTTCCCCTACTTCGCAGCCGGCGGATTCGGGGCGAGCGGATTGGCGGCCCGGGGCAGTCCGGCCTGCTGCGAAACCCGCTCGATCGGCCCGGGCGGCGAGACCGGCCGGAAGCCCGCTTCGGCGTTTCGCTCGGCCAACTCGTAGTTGGCGATCACCTGTTGCAACGCGCTCGCGACGAACGTGCCCTGCTTGACCACCACCCCCATGGCGTGGCCCCAGTCGTGAAGGAAGCGCCGCACACAGTTGGTGATCTTCTCCGACTCGCAACGCTCGATCCCGGCGGCCATCTGGCCGTCGTCCTTCCAGATCTGATCGGCCACCTGCAGCGATGCGATGAGTGGGTCGACGGTCTTGCGCAGGTGGTCGAGGGTGACCTCGAAACCGCCGCCGTCACCGGTGCCTTCGTCCATGAGAAGCCGTCCCCGAGGTCGTACCGACTCGAACGCAGATGCCAGGAGACACTAGCGGACTCGTTGGACACGGGCAGTGATCATCCCCGGCCGACAGGAGGCAGGTGGCGGGGCGTGCGGACCGGCTTCGCCGCCACCCTCCCACGGGACCGCGGGTGGCGCGCGTGTCCCGAAAGTCGGGGAACGAAAAGGCCCAGGTCACGGGGTATGTGACCTGGGCCTTGAGGGAGCCGCCTAAGGGAGTCGAACCCTTGACCTACGCATTACGAGCGCCCACAGGTTCACCCTGATCGTTCCTGATCTTGCCCCGCCTTTCGGCAATGCACGAGGTCAAGTGCCCTGCGCTGCCCCGGCCTTGCCCGATCCTTAGGCATCAAACCTTCCTATCCCGTCCCCTGAGCGTCCCCATCAGGGACACGCGCGTCCCCAGGGGAAGAGGTTGAGAACATCTCCCCAGGCGATTGCTTGCGCAGCGTTCCGGGCGGCGGAGTATCGCCATTCCCACGCAAGTAGGCTCCTATTCACTCCATCAAGGGCCGAAGCACGCATGTTTTGGTGCTCGTCGACCCTCCGCCGGAGGCCGGGTGAACCACACTGCGGCGGCGAGGCCAACGCGGCTCCCGCAGTCGATTGGGACGCCTCGGGAAGGTCGCAGTCCCGCGGTCGTCGCGACGAGGGGCACGCACCTGCGCTAGCCAGTGCGCACCGGCCTCGAACGCCTTGTTCAAGCTGGTGCGCGGACCAGCGGACTTGACGGCGCCGCGACGTGGTGGCGCGGGCCTTCGTAACGGGCTCGGTTTGCCCGGTCATCTCAATCTGTGCAGCGAAGTTGGCGAGAGTCATCGCCAATATCGGGGTGGCTCCTTGCGTGGGTCGGCGATCTCGTAGCGGTGCTTGGGGTTGAGGCCGGCGATGTGAACCAAGCGTTGACCCTCGCACTGTTCGAGGTCTTTGATGATGCTCGGTGTGGCCGCGACGACGGCACCAATGGCGAGGGCGAGGCCCGCGAGACCTCGCTCTTTCTGGCCGTAGCGGACGTGGTGCAGGCGCGAGCGTTTAATCGCGTCGGTCTCATCGGGGTCGTCGAGTTGGTGGGCGTCCTTGGTGATGAAGACGTCGAAGCCGCGTTTGCCGGCATCCAGGAGGACGGGGACGTCCTTCTTCCCGGACCACTTGATCTCGGTGACGTGCCGTACCTCGTGCTGGGGCAGGAGATGCCGCAAGATCTCCAGGAGTTGTACAGCGGTGTTCTCGTCGATGAGGATGCGCATCAGACGGCTTGAGCCCCTTGCCCGAAGCTGTCGACGTACAAGGCGAAGTCGACGGCGTCCCGGGCTGCTTCGGGGCCGACCGCCGGGTAGTAGTCCGCGACGCGGTCGGGTGTGATGCCGTCCTCGACGAGTTCGGCGACGACGTCGTACGGGACCCGCGTGCCAGCGATGACCGGCACTCCGCCTTGGGTGCGGGGGTCGACAGTGAGGTGGCGTCGCGGCTGGAAGAGGCGCGGAACGACGACGCCGGGCCGGGTAGAGAAAGGCTCCAGGATCTCGGCCATGGTCGCCAGGAGTACCTGACCGGGCTTCTTCACCAGGTCTATGCCACCCCGTTCGGTGACCAGGACGATCGTGTCGCCCTCGGTGGCCAGGGAGTACGAGGACAGGTGCTCGAGTTCGCCGAAACCGCGCAGGGTGCCTAGTGCGGTGCGGACCTTCTGGAGGGACACCTCGCGACGGAGGTACACGACGGCACGCAGGGCCAGGACGTCACGGAAGGAATAGAGGGCACGGGGCCTCGACGCGAGCTCGGGGACCAAGACCGGGCCGTGACCGGTGTCATAGCGCCAGTGCCGGATCTGGCCTGCGGTCGCCCCCGAAAGGGCCGCAGCCATCCGCGTCGAATAAGCCATGCTCCGCCCCCTTCCATCGCTCGCATACTCAATACCCGGGGACATAGGAAACGATCCTTCTCCCCCGTGCGGGCACAGCCTACTGGCCGAACCGGACGCGGACACGATCATCGGCCGGACGATCGAACGGCCCCGGTGAGCGCAATGCAATGTGAGACTCAGCGAGCAGCTCCATCCGACAATCGGACAAAAGCATCTCCCTGTACCCAGGAATAGATCTCGTAAATCATGACAAGAGCGGACTCTTGCGTCCCCCCAACTCGTCCCCATAGCATGATCCTAGGCGACCATTCTCCTACTGTATGTAGTTTTACTTTTTCAAGAAAACACAATGGACAGGTAAAACCCCAGGTCAACGGGGTCTTACCTGTCCATATAGTGAGCCGCCTAAGGGAGTCGAACCCTTGACCTACGCATTACGAGTGCGTCGCTCTAGCCGACTGAGCTAAGGCGGCTTGTCTCTCCACCTTGTGGTGGCGACAGGGAATGAGTGTACACACCCGTCGGGGTGGTCGACACGCGCGTTTGGTGGGGGTCAGCGGCAGGTCTTGCCCTTGGGGGGGACGGTGGACTGGGTGAGGTAGTCGACGACCGCGCGGTCGACGCAGTCGCTGCCTCGGCCGAAGGCGGTGTGGCCGTCGCCGTCGTAGGTCAGCAGGGTGCCGGAGGCCAGTTGGCCGGCCAGGGACTGGGCCCAGGAGTACGGCGTTGCCGGGTCGCGGGTGGTGCCGACGACCAGGATCGGGGCGGCGCCCTCGGCGCGGATCGGGTGCGGCTTCCCGGTCGGCGGGACCGGCCAGGACGCGCAGGCCAGACCGGCCCAGGCGAGGTTGCGGCCGAAGGTCGGCGACGCGGCCACGTACTCCGGCAGATCGCGCTCGACGTCCTCCCGGGTCGTCGCCGCCGGCGGGGAATCCAGGCAGTTCACCGCCGCGTTGGCGGACATCAGGTTGCTGTACCGGCCGTCCGCGCCCCGCTCGTAGTACTGGTCGTTGAGGTCGAGCAGCCGCTGTCCGTCCCCGCGCAGCGCCGCGTCGAGCGCGCGCCGCAGGTCCGGCCACTGGTCCTTGGAGTAGAGCGGCGACAGGATGCCCGTGGTCGCGATCGACTCGGTGACCCGTCGGGTCGTGTCGCCCGGGAGGGGGCGCGCGTCGAGCTGTTGCAGCAGGCCGCGGATCTTGGCCAGGCCGGCCTCCCTGGTCGCGCCGAGGGAGCACGAGCCGCCGCCGACGCAGTCGTCCAGGAACGCCGCCAGCGCGGTCTCGAAGCCGCCGCCCTGCACCTTGTTGGCGGCCATCGCCGACTGGCTCGGGTCCATCGCGCCGTCCAGCACGAGGCGGCCGACCCGCTGGGGGTACAGCTCGGCGTAGGTCGCGCCGAGGAAGGTGCCGTAGGACGCGCCCAGGTAGTACAGCTTGGGGTCGCCGAGCGCGGCCCGCAGCAGATCCATGTCACGGGCCGCGTCGACCGTGCTCACATGGCCGAGCAGGTCCCCCGAGCGGTCCGTACAGGCCCGGCCGTACGCCTTCTCCCCGTCGATCCAGGCCTGCTCCTCCGCCGGGGTGTCCGGCGTCGCGTCGAGCTGCGTGAAGGCGTCCATCGCGTTGTCGGCCAGGCAGCCGATCGCGGTGCTGCGGCCGACGCCGCGCGGGTCGAAGCCGACGATGTCGAAGCGTTTGCGCAGCTCGGCCGGGTATCGGGTGGCCGCGTACTGCGCGAAGTCCAGCCCCGAGCCGCCCGGCCCGCCCGGGTTGAGCACCAGCGAGCCGATGCGGTTCCCCCCGGTCGCCGGCTTGCGCATGACCGCGATCCGGATCTTCGGCCCGTCCGGCTTGGCATGGTCCAGCGGCACCTGGAGCGTGCCGCACTGGAACCCGCCGGTACACGGGGTCCAGCCGATCGGTGCCACCGCCGCGGTCGGCGGCGCCGACTCCGGGCCCCCGCCGCCGCCCGAGACGCCGGTCGCCGGCGCCGTGGCGGTGTCCGCGACCCGGTCCGGCGACTTCGACGACGAACCCGACGAGCACCCCGCCACCAGGAGCAGTCCGACCGCCGCGGCGGCGACCCTCGCGCACGAACTGCGCATCATGCGACCGCTCCTCCAGTAGCCCAGACCGACCGTGCACCTCTGGGGAGGGTAACCACGCAGGCCGGCGATACTCCCCAACGACGCCGCGGCGGCACAAAGACGCCGGCGACCCGACCGCCGGCGACCCGAGGGCACCGCCGACCGGGCCGCGCCCCACACCCCTCAGCTACACCGCTTCCCCTTCGGCGGCATGGTCCCGCGCAACAGGAACCCCTCGACCGCGCCGTCCACACACGGGCTGTTGCCTCCGTACGCCGTGTGCCCCTCACCCTCGAAGGTCAACAGCGTCGCGTCCGCCAACTGCCCCGCCAGCTTCTCGGCCGAGGCGTACGGCGTCGCCGGGTCGCCCGTCGTGCCCACCACCAGGATCGGCGCGCTCCCCTGCGCCCGGATGGCGTGCGGCTTGGCCGGCGACCGGAACGGCCAGCTCTCGCAGTTCTCCCCGGTCAGGTCCTCCGCGGTCACATCGCGCGACAGCAGCGGTGCCTCGGCCTTGAGCCGGGCCAGCGCCGCCTGCACCTGCGCCGGCGTCGGCGCCTCCCCCGCGCCGTCCGCGCAGCCGATCGCCACGAACGCGTCGGCGCTGTTGTCGTAGTGTCCCCGCTCGTCGCGACCGTTGTAGTTGTCGGCGTAGAACAGCAGGGCGTCCGGCGACTTGCGCACCATCGCGTCGGCGAGCGCGTCGCGCAGATACTTCCACGCGGTCTCCTTGTCGCCGTACAGCAGGCTGACCACACCGGTCCAGCCCAGGCTGGAGGTCAGCGTCCGGCCGCCCCGGCCGGCGACCAGCGGATGCTCCTGGAGGCCGTCCAGGAAGTCGGCGGCCTTGCGCGGCGCGGTCTTCGGGTCGTTGCCGAGCGCGCAGCCCGCGCGCGCCGCGCAGTCCTCGGCGAACCGGCGCAGCGAACGGTCGAAGCCGACCTGCTGTTCGACCGCCTGGCTCAGGTTGTCCGCGGCCGGGTCGACCGCGCCGTCCAGGACCAGCCGGCCGGTGCGGGTCGGGAATCGTTCGGCGTAGGTGGCACCGAGATAGGTGCCGTAGGAGAAGCCGATGTAGTTGAGCTTCTCGTCGCCCAGCGCCGCGCGCAGGACGTCCATGTCGCGGGCAGCGTTGTCGGTGCCCACGAACGGCAGCAGTTCGCCGGATCGGCTCTGGCACTCGGCCGCGTAGGCCCGCTCCCGCTCCTTGGCCCGGGCCTCGGCGCGGACCGGGTCCTCGGGCAGGTCCTCGGCCACGTACGCGTCGCGTTCGGCGTCGGTCATGCACTTCACCGGCGCGCTGCGGTCGACTCCGCGCGGGTCGAAGCCGATCAGGTCGTAGACGTCCTGGAGCGGCTTGCCGATGGTGCTCTCGGACATCCACCACGCCGCCGTCACCCCGGAGCCGCCCGGGCCGCCCGGGTTGATCAGCAGCGAGCCGAGCCGCTGCCCGGGCTTGGCCGCGCTCTTGCGGGTGACCGCGATGTCGATCGTCCGGCCGGTCGGCCGGCTGTAGTCCAGCGGCACGGTGAAGGTCGCGCAGCGGAAGGCCTTGGCCTGGCTGCGCTCGTCGTCGTCCTCGCTCTCGCAGGACTTCCAGGTGGGCCGCTGGGTGTAGAAGCGGGCCAGCTCCGGATTGGGGTCACCGGGCGTGGCCGGCGCCTTGGCGGCGCCCGAGGCGGGGCTCGACGCACTGGTGCGACCACCGCCCGCGGCGTCGCCGAGGTCGGACGCGACGGAACAGCCGGCGACGGTCGCAACGGCGAGCGCGACCGGGATCGCACGGCCGAGGAGCCCCACTCGGGGTATTCGTTTCACCCGTACTGCCTACCATCCGACGCACCCCGACGCACGAACGGGACCCGGTACACCGGGGCCGCGACGCTTTCGCCGCGACCCGCGTACCGAGCCCCGCCGCGCGCCGTCACGCGCGCCGTCACGCGGCCGGACTCCTGGTGTTGCGGCCGAGGAAGGTGAGCGCGTCGGGCAACTGACGCGTGATGTCGGTGGAGGCGCCGCCCGCGCCCGCGACCGCCTTGACGGTGGTCGGGGCCTTCGCCTTCGCGGCGAACTCGCTGCCGGTGGTACCCGAATGGCCCGACAGCATGATCGCCACGTCGGGTCGCGCGTCGAGCAGGCGGACCGGGTCGTTCGCCGTCTTGGCCGCCGCATCGCCGCCCCACAGCGCGGACTTGAGCGTGGTGCGGCCGGACAGGCTGACCGCGCTCGCGTAATACTGCGGATATTGCAGGGCGTACTTGACCGCGCACAGCCCGCCCGAGCCGTCTCCGATCAGCGCCCAGGACGCGCGGTCGGCACTCGCGCGGTAGGTCGTGAGCACCGCCTCGCGCACGTCCTCGTTGTGGAAGGTGGCCATCTTCGGCCCCTTCGGGATGTCGCTGCACTCGGTGTCCTTGGCCGTGGTCAGGCCGGCCTCCACGTCCTGCTTGGGGTAGGGCATCAGTTCGGGCGCGACCACGATGTACGGCGGGACGGTGCCGGATTCGATGCCCGAGGCGAGCTTGCCCAGGAACGCCGACGAGTCGTCCACGAAGCTGTTCGACTCGACGCCCGGCAGCGACGACTGGGCGACCAGGACGGGGTAGTTGCGGCCCTGGTTGGCGGGGGTGTCGTAGCCCGGCGGCAGCCAGACCCACACGTCGGCGGTGACCGCGGACTGCCGGCCCGTGACGGTCATCCGGTTGAGCGTGCCACCCGACTTGGTGCCGACCTTGGTGAACTTCTGCGGCGCGACCTTGGGTTGGCCCGGGGGCGCCACCGGTTCCGCCGACGGGTCGACCCCGGTGGCGGCGACGTTCTGCGCGTCGTCGTGGGACATGTTGCGGTAGGCGAAGGCACCGCCGACCCCGGCTGCGATCACCGCGAAGGCGAGCAGACCCACACCCAGCGGCGAGCGCACTCCGCGCCGACCGCGTCGTGGCGCCGGGTCGGCCGGGGCGGCATCGGTCCGGGGCGGTCGTACCGGCTCGTGCCGGGCCAACGCGGCGGGTGTCGAGGAGGCGAGCCCGACCGGCGCGAACGGCAGCGGCGCCTCGGCCCGTTGCGGCGTCGCCCCGGCCGCACCGGCATCCCGCCCGTCCGAGGTCGAAGCGACCGCCGACCCCGAAGCCACCGCCGACCCCGAGGCGACCGCCGACCCCGAAGCGTCCGCCGCCCCCGAGCCGACTTCCCGAACGGGCGCGACCTCCCGCACCGGCGCCATCGCCCGCTCCCGCACCGACACGTGTGGCACGACCGGCGGCAACTCGACCGGCCGAGGCCCGGGTTCACCCTCCGGACCGGCGCCGGCGGTCGAAACGGCGTCACGGCTCCTGCGCGCCCGCAACACGAGAACGACAACCGCCCCGAGGGTCACCGCGATCAGCAGACCTTTGAGCGTCCTGGTCACGGAACGCAACCCCGCACCGTCCTTCCGAGCCTCACCCGTCACAATGTTCCCTCGTGTTCCCGGGAACTCTCCCACGATGACGTCCAAGCGGGGGTTTCGGGTTCCGCCCGGCGAACACCTCCGCCCCAAGGAGTGAACCGGTGTCCGCCCCGGGTCGGTAACGCCCTCAGCCGGTACGCCCTCAGCCGGTCCGCAGCGTCAACACCATCGCCTCGACCGCGAGCAGCGGCGCGACGTTGGCGTCGATCGCCCGCCGGCAGGCCAGGATCGCCTCGATCCGCCGCAGCGTCGCCTCCGGCGTGGACGTCCGGGCCACCGTGTCCAGGTCCGCCCGCAACACGTCGTTCGCCAACGGGACCGCGGCGCGCAGCTGCACCGCCAGCACATCCCGATAGAAGGCGGTCAGGTCCACCAACGCGCGGTCCAGGCAGTCGCGTTGGGTGCGGGTGGCGCGCTTCTTCTGCTTGTTCTCCAACTCCTTCATCACGCCCGCCGTACCGCTGGGCATGCGACCGCCGCCGACCGCGCCGAGCGCGGCCCGCAGATCCTCGGTCTCGCGCCCGTCCAGGTCCGCCGCGACCTGCTTCGCGTCCTCCGCCGCCGCGTCCACCAGACGTTGTGCGGCGGCCATCGCCAGGCCGATGTCGCCGACCACCATCGGGATCCGCAGCACATCGGCGCGCCGCCCCCGGGCCTGCTCGTCGAGCGCCAGCCGGCGAGCGCTCTTGATGTCGCCGCCGGACGCCGCCGCGGCGAACGCGGCCATCGCCGGGTCGATCCCGTCCCGGCGCATCAGCAGATCGGCCACCGCCCCGGCGGGCGGAGTACGCAGCGCCACATGGCGACACCGCGAGCGGATCGTGGGCAGCGCGTCCTCAAGGGACGGTGCGCACAGCAGCCACACGGTGCGGTCGGCGGGCTCCTCGATCGCCTTGAGCAGGACGTTGCCCGCACCCTCGGTGAGCCGCCCCGCGTCCTCCAGGACGATCACCTGCCAGCGCCCGCCCGCCGGCGTCATCGCCGCGCGGCGCACCAGGTCGCGGGTCTCCTTGACGCCGATCGAGAGCAGTTCGGTGGCGACCACGTCGACGTCGGCGTGCGTGCCGGTGAGCGCGGTGTGGCAGCCGTCGCAGTGTCCGCAACCCGGTTCGGCGCCGAGCGCCAGATCGGGGCTGACGCACTGCAACGCCGCCGCGAACGCGCGCGCGGCGGTCGCGGTGCCCACCCCGGGCGGGCCGGTGAACAACCACGCGTGGGTCATCCCGCCGACGCCCTCGCCCGCGAGCACCGCCCGGGCCGCGCCGGCCGCGGTGCGCAGCTGCTCGGCGACCCGATCCTGCCCGACGAGGTCGTCCCAGACGGTCACGCGCTCTTGTCTCCTCGTTCCGGTGTGCCCGATACGACCGTACCGGGGCGCCGTGACAATCGACGCCACGTCGCCCCGGTACCGGTCGTCCGCGACACCCCGGCGGAACCGGGGCCGGGACTCGTGCTCAGGACTTGTTGCGGCGCCAGCGTCGCTTGCGCCCCGCCTCCTGCGCCGCGTCCGCGGCGGACGAGCCCTCCGCGTCGCCGCCCTCGGGCGCCTCCGCGTCGTCCTCGGCCCGCCAGGGCCCGAGCAGATCGTCGGCCAGCGACTGGTTCCCGGCGGCCGGCGGCGTCAGCACCGGCAGCGCGTGCGTCTCGTCCAGGCTCGCCTGCGGGATCTCCCGGGTGTCCTCGGCCGCCTCGCGCAGCCGGATCTGCTGCAACTCGGTGGTGTCGGCGTCGTCCGACGACACCTTCGGGATGCCGTGCACGGGGGTGTCCGCGAGGGCGGGGTCGGGGCGCCGAATGCCGTGCACCGGCGTCTCGACCATGTCCGTGTCGGGCACCGGACCGGCCTCCGCCGCGAGCGCGGCGGCCTCCTGCGCGGCCCGCGCCCGCGCCGACGCGGCGGCATCGGCGGCCCGGGACGCCTCCCGTTCGGCCCGCCGGCGATCCGCCTCGGCACGGCGCAGGGCGTCCTCCGCCCGGCGGCGCTCCTCGGCGTGCCGCCGCTCGTCGGCCACCCGCACGGCCTCCTCGGCGCGCATGCGCTCGACCTCGCGGGCCGCCTCGGCCTCCAGCCGTTCGCGCTCCTCCTCGGCCGTCCGCTGCCGCTCCAGGGCGGCCTCGCGCTCCTCCTCGGCGTCGGCCCGCGCCTGCTCGGCCTGCAGCGCCGACGCCTCCTCCAGTCGGCGGCGCTGCTCGTCCCGGCGCTCGGCCTCCTCCTCGGCGCGCACCCTGGCCTCCTCGGCCCGGGCCTTGGCCTCCTCGGCGAGCCGCTGCTGCTCCTCGGCCCGCCGTTCGGCCTCCAGCGCCAGCCGGCGCCGCTCCGACTCCGCGTGCAGCCGGGCCTCCTCCGCCGCCTCGGCCGCCGCGCGGGCCCGCTCGTCGGCCTCGGCCGCGATCCGGCGGGCCTGCTCCTCGGCGTACCGCTGCTCCTCCTCGGCGATCCGGGCCGACTCCTCGTCCAGCCGGGCCTGCTCGGCCTGCCGCTGGCGCTCCTCGCTCTCCGCCCGCAGTCGGGCGATCAGCGCGGCCTTCTCCGCGTCGCGGGCGGCCTGCTCGGCCTTGCGCCGGGCGTCCTCCTCGCGCATCCGCTTGGCCAGTTCCAACGCCTGGCGCTTCTCCTGCTCGGAGAGCGGGAGTTCGCGGTCGAGCCGGTGTCGGATCGGCGTGGTGACCGCGTCCGGCTCCTGGTCGGCGTCCACCACCAGGTAGCGGTCCGGGTCGTGCGCGGCCAGGTCCAGGAACGCGTGCCGCACGCGCAGGTGGAACTCGCTCGACTCGGACTCGATCCGGTCGGGCGCCTCGGTGAAGCGCGCGTGTCCGACCGCCGGGTCCAGGTCGAGCAGGATGGTCAGGTCGGGCAGCAGCCCGTCGGTGGCCCAGCGCGAGACCCGGCCGATCTCGCGCGCGCCCAGCGAACGCCCGGCGCCCTGGTAGGCGATCGAGGAGTCGATGTAGCGGTCGCTGATCACGATCGCGCCGCGCCGCAGGGCGGGCAGGATCACGGTCTGCACGTGTTCGGCCCGGTCCGCCGCGTACAGCAGCGCCTCGGTGCGCGGGTCGACCGGATCGCCGTCCAGGTCGAGCAACATCGCCCGCAGCCGCTTGCCGACCTCGGTCGCGCCGGGCTCGCGGGTGACCACCACCTCGTGGCCCTTGGCCCGTATCCAGGCCGCGATCGCGTTGGCCTGGGTCGACTTGCCCGCGCCCTCGCCGCCCTCCAGGGCGATGAAGAAGCCGGTGGCGCCGGCCGGTCGGCCGGTGATGTGGTCCTCGTTGCGGGTCGCCGCGGCCAGATCGCGCAGGATCGGCACACCACGCCGGTCGTCCACGCTCAGCAGCGCGATCCAGCCCAGGATCACCACGAGCACGCCGGTGCCGCCCAGGACCAGCGCGGCACCGCTGTAGTCGAAGGTGAACCGGTCGGCGATCACCCACGAGCGCACACCCACGTAGCCCGCGGCGATCGGCCCGGCCACCAGCGCCACGAACAGCACGACGCGCACGATCAGTTGGGCGAACGCGAAGGCCCGGCTTCGCATGTCCTCGCCGAAGTCGAGGCCGTACATGGTGTATCCGGTGACCCAGGCGACGCCCGCGAACACCCCGAGCACGGCGGCGAGCACCGCGGCCATCACCACGTTGGCGACCGCGCCCAGGATCAGCAGGGTCAGCCCGGCGCACATCACGGCCATGCCGTACAGCCGCCGCCGACTGAACGCCGGCACCACCCTCGGGCCCCACAACATGCCCGCGCTGACACCCGCGATGAGCATCAGGAACACCGTGCCGTACGCCGCGTTGCCCCCGTGCAGCCCGACCACGAGCAGCGGCGCGGTGGACACGAGCGCGCCGCCCGCCAGGAACAGCGCGACCATCCCGACGATCAGACCGCGCGCGGTCCGGCCGTGGCCGAACACCCGGCGTCCGTCGGCGAGCACCTTGAACGGATTGGGCCGCCGAGTGCTGACCGAACGCCCGCGCGTGGGCATCCGGATCAGGAACGCGAAGACCGCGGCGAGCAGGAACACCGCGCCCGCGAGGTAGAACGCCAGGTTCGAGGGGTGCTCGACGAACATCGACACGTCGTGCGAGAACGCGGTGCCGACCAGCGCGCCGAGGATGAACAACAGCGCCGCCGCCGGGGCCGCGCCGTAGGAGGTCACCAGGTTGAACTGATTGGCGGTGCCCAGCCGTTGCCGGGGCACCAGGTTCGGCACGGTGGCATCACGCGCCGGCCCGGCGAGCGCGCCGATCACGGCGACCACCGCGGTCGCGCCCCAGATCCACCACATGCGGTCCACGAACGGCACGGACACGAGCACCAGGGCCCGGACCACGTCGCACGTGACCAGCGTCCAGCGCCGATCGAGATGGTCCACGATCGCGCCCGCCACCGAGGCGGTCAGCGCGGCCGGCACCATCCGCAGCGCGAACACCACGGCGACCGCCGTGGCGTGCTTGCGGTAGTCGCCCTCGACCGTCCACAGCGCGGCCGAGGTCAGCGCGAGGAGCGCGAGCCAGTCACCGAGCGCGGAGGCCGCGACCGCGAACCAAAAGCGTCGGAACGGGCGGATGCTCAGCACGCCCCCGACGCTCTCCGTCGGTTCGACCTGACGGGGCGGTATCGCCGAATCCGGCGCTTGCTGCTCCGCGTTCGTCATACGGAGAACCCTAACGTCGTCATCTGACGGGAAACGGCAACCTGGACCGGATCCCCGAGTTCCGGCGGCGGGACCGTAGCACAGGGCTCGTGGCCGTCGCCGCAACCGACCGCGGCGACGCCGGATCCCGCCGGCGCCGCCCGATCGATTCGTACCGGGACGTCCCCGCCGGGGACATCCCTACCTCGGTCCTACCGCGTCACGCCTCGTCGGCGGCGTTGTTCGCGCCGGCGTTCGCGGTCGCCTTCGCGGCGGCGGCCTTGGTGGTCTTGCCGTCGGCCGCGGACTTCTTCGCGGCCGTCTTCTTCGCGGCGGTCTTCGTCGCCGTCGCCTTCTTCGCGGGCGCCTTCTTGGCCGCCGCCTTCTTCGTGGTCTTCTTCGCCGGGCCCTTGGCCCGCTTCTCGGCGAGCAGCTCGTAGCCGCGCTCGGGGGTGATCGTGTCGACCGCGTCGCCCGCGCGCAGCGTGGCGTTGGTCTCGCCGTCGGTCACGTACGGGCCGAAGCGGCCGTCCTTGACCGTGACCGCCTTGCCGCTGACCGGGTCGGAGCCCAGTTCCTTGAGCGGCGGCTTGGCCGCGGCCCGACCGCGCGCCTTGGGCTGGGCGTAGATCGCCAGCGCCTCCTCGAGGGTCACCGTGAACAGCTGGTCCTCGCTCTCCAGGGAGCGCGAGTCGGTGTCCATCTTGAGGTACGGGCCGTAGCGGCCGTTCTGCGCGGTGATCTCGGTCCCGGTCTCCGGGTGCTTGCCGACCACCCGCGGCAGGGTGAACAGCCGCAGCGCGTCGTCGAGGGTCACCGTGTCCAGCGACATCGACTTGAACAACGACGCGGTGCGCGGCTTGGGACCGTTCTTCGCGGCGGCCTTCTTGGCGGTCTTCTTCGCCGGCTTGGCGCCGTCGGCCTTGGCGCCGTCCGCGGCCGGGGCGGGCGCGGCGGGGGCCTCGGGCTCGGGCAGCACCTCGGTCACGTACGGGCCGTAGCGCCCGTCCTTGGCCACGATCATGTGGCCGCTGACCGGGTCGACGCCCAACTCGTGGTCGCCGCTGGGCTTGTCGAGCAGTTCCTCGGCCTTGGCCACGGTCAGCTCGTCCGGCGGCAGGTCGTCGGGTACGTCGGCACGCCGGTCGCCGCGCTCGACGTAGGGACCGTAGCGGCCCACCCGCAGCACGATGCCCTCGCCGACCGGGAACGAGTTGACCTCGCGGGCGTCGATCGAGCTGAGGTCGGTGACCAGGGCCTTGAGGCCGCCGAGGTGGTCCTCGTCGGGCCGGCTCTCGTCGCCGAAGTAGAACCTGCGCAGCCACGGCACGGCCTCGGTCTCGCCGCGCGCGATCCGGTCGAGGTCGTCCTCCATCTTCGCGGTGAAGTCGTAGTCGACCAGCGTGGCGAAGTGGCCCTCGAGCAGCCCGACCACCGCGAACGCCAGGAAGGACGGCACCAGCGCGGTGCCCTTCTTGAACGTGTAGCCGCGGTCGAGGATGGTGCCGACGATCGAGGCGAAGGTCGACGGACGACCGATCTCCCGGTCCTCCAGCTCCTTGATCAGCGACGCCTCGGTGTAGCGGGCCGGCGGCTTGGTCGCGTGGCCCTCCGGGGTGAGCTGGTCGGCGCTCAGCGCGTCGCCCTCGGTGACCATCGGCAACCGGCGCTCGCGGTCGTCCAGCTCCGCGTCCGGGTCGTCGGAGCCCTCGACGTACGCCTTGAGGAAGCCGTGGAAGGTGATGATCTTGCCGCTCGCGGTGAACTCCGCGTCCCGCCCGGGCAGGTCCGCGCCCTGGGCGATGCCGCCGATGCGCACGGTGACCGACTGGCCGATCGCGTCCTTCATCTGCGACGCGACGGTGCGCATCCAGATCAGCTCGTACAGCCGGAACTCGTCGCCGGACAGACCGGTCTCGGCCGGGGTGCGGAAGCTCTCGCCCGAGGGACGGATCGCCTCGTGCGCCTCCTGCGCGTTCTTGACCTTGCCGGCGTACACCCGGGGCGCGTCCGGCAGGTATTCGGCGCCGTACAGGTCCCGCACCTGCGCCCGGGCGGCCGTGACGGCCGTGTCGGACAGCGTGGTGGAGTCGGTACGCATGTACGTGATGTGGCCGTTCTCGTACAGCTTCTGCGCGACCTGCATGGTCCGCTTCGCGCCGTAGCCGAGCTTGCGCGAGGCCTCCTGCTGGAGCGTGGTGGTGCGGAACGGCGCGTACGGAGAGCGGCGGTAGGGCTTGCGCTCGACGGCGCGCACCGAGAACGCGGCGGATTCGAGCGCGGCGCTCAGCGCCCGGGCGCCGGCCTCCTCCAACTGGAGCACGCCGGCGTTCTTGAGCTTGCCGTCGGGGCCGAAGTCGCGGCCCGAGGCGACCCGCTTGCCGTCGAGGGAGACCAGGCGCGCGTTCATCGTGCTGGGGTCGGTCGGGTCGCCGGGGCGGCCGGTGCCGAACACGCCGAGCAGGTCCCAGTAGGACGCCGAGGTGAACGCGCGGCGCTCCCGCTCGCGCTCGACCACCAGGCGGGTGGCCACCGACTGCACGCGGCCGGCCGACAGGCGCGGGCCGACCTTCTTCCACAGGACCGGCGAGACCTCGTAGCCGTAGAGGCGGTCCAGGATGCGCCGGGTCTCCTGCGCGTCGACCAGGCGCTGGTTGAGCTCGCGGGGGTTGTTCACCGCGGTGCGGATCGCGTCCTTGGTGATCTCGTGGAACACCATGCGGTGCACCGGCACCTTGGGCCGCAGGACCTCCAGCAGGTGCCAGGCGATGGCCTCGCCCTCGCGGTCCTCGTCGGTCGCGAGGAAGAGTTCGTCGGCGTCCTTGAGGAGCTTCTTGAGCTTGGCGACCTGGGCCTTCTTGTCCGCGTTGACCACGTAGATCGGCTCGAAGTCGGCGTCGACGTCGACACCCAGACGGGCCCACGGCTTGCCGGCGTACTCGGCCGGCACCTCGGCGGCGCCGTTGGGCAGGTCGCGGATGTGTCCCACGCTCGCCTCGACCACGTAACCGGGGCCGAGATAGCCCTTGATCGTTTTCGCCTTGGCCGGGGACTCGACAATGACGAGTCTCAGGCCGTCGCGCGCGGTCTCGCTGCTCGGGGACACCTTCGCTTCTCTCTCCATCGTCGTCGGCTGCGGCCGTGCCCGATCGGGCAGGGCCGTACTGCGGGATTCGTATTCATGTTGCGGTTGACCTGTGGCGGAGCGTGACCGGTGGTCGGCCCCGTGTGTCAAACCGGTACTGCTCGGCTTGCGTCGCGGAGTCGTCCCGGCGCGGCTGTCCGTCCGGACGGTCCCCCCGGATCCGGCGATTACTCTCCGACGGCCGGGTCCCACGCCCCTCGAACGGTAACGCGCGCATCGCGGTTCCCGCCTCCCGACCCCGTTGGTTCGCGGCCGGGCGTGGTTCGCGGCCGAGTCGGGAGCCGCCGCCTCCATACAACACATTTTCTTGGCAACGGCAAGGAGCATCCGGTGGGGACAACACCTGCGACTGTACAGGCGTGTCGGCCCGGATCACGGTGCACCGGGCCAAGCCGCGCTCAGTCGGCGGTGTGCGACCGCGCCGCCGGGGCGTCGCCGACCTCGGGAAAGAGCAGGAATCCGTCGGCCACCAGACCCCGCAGTTCGCCGGGCACCGCGTCGCGCAGGGCGGCCGGGTCCTCCTCCAGCAACTGGGCGATCGCGTCCACGATGACGCCGGCCGGAAGCCGCCCGTCGCTGGCCCCGGCCAGCGCCGCGCCGACCGTGTCCACCCGATCCGCCCGGCACATCCCGCGCCGCTGACGCAGCACCACGCTCTCCGGGTCCTCCGCGCCGGGCGCGCCGGTCTGCTCCTGGACCACGTGGTCCGCGAGTCGGAAGGCGACGTCGAGCAGCCCGTCGTCGTCCGTCCGGGCGAGCCGGTCCTGCCGGTCGAACCAGGCGTGCACCTCCGCGCCGAGCGGTTGTTCGATCGCGTGCGGCCAGTCCTCGACGCGCACCGTCGGTGTGTCGGCGCCCGACGCGCGCAGCGTGATCCAGCCGAATCCGATCCCCTCCACGCCGTCGCGCTCGAACGCCGCCAGCCACGCGTCGTACCGCTGCGCGTACGCCTCGCCGCGGTGGTCGCCCGAGTCGCGCAACCACAGCTCGGCGTACTGCGCCGGGTCCTGGACGTCGCGCTGGACCACCCACGCGTCGCACCCGGTGGGCGCCAGCCAGGCGGCCAGCCGGTCCCGCCAGTCCTGCCCGCGCAGGTGCTGCCAGTTGGCCAGCAGTTGGCAGTAGCCGCCGTCGGCGAGGTGGCGGGGCGCCTGCGCGACCAGCAGCCGGCACACCTCGTCGCCGGGCAGGCCCGCGTCGCGGTAGGTGTACCGCTCACCCACCGGGGTGATCACGAACGGCGGGTTGGACACGATCAGGTCGAACCGCTCGCCCTCGACCGGCTCGAACAGGCTGCCCTCGGCGAGGCCGACGTTGCCCACCCCGGACAGCGCCATGGTCAGCCGGGTCAGGTCGAGCGCCCGCTTGTTCACGTCGGTGGCCAGCACCGACTCGGCGTGGCGCGACGCGTGCAGGGCCTGGACGCCGCACCCGGTGCCCAGGTCGAGCGCGCGGCCCACCGGCTCGCGCACGGTGATCCCGGCGAGCGTGGTGGAGGCGCCGCCGATGCCGAGCACGTGATCGGCGCGCATCGGGCCGCTGACCCCGCCGATGCCCGCGCCGAGGTCCGACACGACCCACCAGTCGGTGTCCGCCTCGCCGTAGGGCCGGATGTCCACCAGCGGCCGCACCGCGTCGCCGTCCCGCGCCAACAGGCCGCCGGAGAGCGCCTCCTCGAGCGGCAGGGCCCGCCGCACGTGCGCCTCGGGCGCCGAGGTCTGGAGCAGGAACATCCGGATCAGCACCGCGAGCGGGCTCGCCGCGTCGGCCCGCAGCGCGCGCAGCGCGGGCACGGTCTCACCGCGCGACAGCGCCGCGTACGCCTGCGGGCCGAGCGCGTCGAGGCAGCCGTCGACGGTGTAGCCGGCCGCGATCAGGGCCTCGCGGAGGCGGGCCACCTGTGAGGTGTCGTTCATGGTCACGCGCACCATCCTGCCCGCTGCCGGTCGGCCCGCACGTCAGCCCGTCGCCGGCGGCGCGCTCGTGGTGCCGCTCGGCGGCGGCGACGAGGAGTCCGTGCCGGCGCTCGACGGCGGCGGGCTGCTCGGCGCGGTGGATCCGGACGCGGCGGGCGAACTCGGCGCCGTGGACCCCTTCGGCGTGCCGCTCGGGGACGCGCCGGTGGTGGGCACGGAGGTCGCCGGCGCGGTCGGGATCACATCGGCCTTGCCCGCCGCGCAGCCCGGCACCGACGCGAGCGCCTTGCCCGCCTCGCCGCGGTGCAGCTTGTTCAGCGCGGTGTTCGAGGACGCGCGCAGCGCGTCGATCTCCGGCCCCAGCGAGCGCAGCCCGTCGGCGAACACGTTCTGCTGGTCGGTCGCCAGGCCCTCGATCCGGTGCTGGATCCCGGTCCAGCCCTTGGCCGCGTTGCGCAGTTCGTCGACCACGGACATGCGCAGCGTGGCGCCGTCGGGCACCGCCGGTATGGACGCCTTGTCGATCGCGTCGGCCAGCGCGTTGTCCGCGTCCGCGAGCCGGGACACGTCCACCGCGAGCCGGGTGCGCAGGGTCGTGGGCGGCTCGTTGGGGACCACCTTGTCCACGTCGGCGAGCGCCGCCCGGGCCTCGTCGATCCGCGCCGTGACCTCCGTCGCGCAGACCTTGGCGGCCCACGCCTTCAGGTCGGCCTGCTTCTTCTTGTCCTCGTCGCTCTTGCCGTCGCCGCCGCCGCACGCGGTCAGGGCCGACGCCAGGACCAGCGCGGAGACCACCAGGAACTTCCTCGACACGCTTCCACCTTCGTTCGGACTTCCCTCGGAGCCGGACGCAGACTCGCACAGCGTGAAGGTGTCCGGTCAAACCGCGGGCCCGGACGCGGCACGGGCGCGGTCCCGGTTTCTCCGGTTCCGCGCCCGTACGTACCTCGGATCGAAGGATCAGGCCGCCGCCTTGGTCGGCTGCTCCTCGCGGTCCGCGTCGCCGTCGCCGACGACCACCGACTTGCGTTTGCTGTACCAGACCGCGCCCACGATCACCACGACCGAGAAGGCCGCCGCGAGGGCCCGCAGGGCGCCGTTCTCGTCCGCGCCGATGCTCAGTTTGACCACCGCCGGCGCGATCAGCAGCGACACCAGGTTCATCACCTTGAGCAGCGGGTTGATCGCCGGGCCGGCGGTGTCCTTGAACGGGTCGCCGACCGTGTCGCCGATGATGGTGGCCTCGTGCGCGGCCGAGCCCTTGCCGCCGTAGCTGCCGTCCTCGACCATCTTCTTGGCGTTGTCCCAGGCCCCGCCGGAGTTGGCCAGGAAGACCGCCATCAGGGTGCCGGTACCGATCGCCCCGGCGAGGAACGCGGCCAGCGGGCCGATGCCCAGGGTGAAGCCGACCGCGATCGGGGCCATCACCGCGAGCAGTCCGGGCGTGGCCAACTCGCGCAGCGAGTCGCGGGTGCAGATGTCCACCACCCGGCCGTACTCGGGCGACTCGCTGCCGTCCATGATCCCGGGTCGGGTGCGGAACTGGTTGCGCACCTCGAAGACCACCGCGCCCGCCGCGCGGGAGACCGCGTTGATCGCCAGGCCGCTGAACAGGAACACCACGGCCGCGCCCAGGATCAGCCCGACCAGGTTGTTCGGCTGGGTGATGTCGGTGGCGAACGAGAGCGAGGTGAGCTTGGACGCCGCGTCCAGGCCGCCCGCCTCGTCCACGGCCGTGCGCACCGCGTCCCGGTAGGACCCGTACAGCGCGGTCGCCGCGAGCACGGCGGTCGCGATGGCGATGCCCTTGGTGATCGCCTTGGTGGTGTTGCCGACGGCGTCGAGTTCGGTGAGCACCTGCGCGCCCTCGCCCTCGACGTCGCCGGACATCTCCGCGATGCCCTGCGCGTTGTCGGAGACCGGCCCGAAGGTGTCCATGGCCACGATCACCCCGACCGTGGTCAACAGACCGGTGCCCGCCAGCGCCACCGCGAACAGCGCGAGCATGACGATGCCGGCGCCGAGCAGATACGCGCCGAGCACCGCGACCGAGATCAGCACCGCCGCGTACACCGCCGACTCCAGACCGAGCGCGATGCCGGAGAGGATCACCGTGGCCGGACCGGTCAGCGAGGTCTTGGTGACGTCGCGCACCGGTCGCCTGCTGGTCTCGGTGAAGTAGCCGGTCAACTGCTGGATGACCGCGGCGAGCACGATCCCGATCAGCACCGCCACCAGCGCGAACACGCGCGGGTCGGCGTCGTGCGCGAGGATCTCCTGGTCGGTCAGCCCGTCCAGGTCCGAGAACTTGCTCGGCAGGTACAGGAACGCGGCGCCCGCGACCAGGATCAGCGAGATGACCGCCGAGACGAAGAAGCCCCGGTTGATCGCGCTCATCCCGCTGCGGTCGCCCGCACGGGGGGCGACCGTGTAGATGCCCACCACGGCGGTCAGCACCCCGATCGCCGGCACGATCAGCGGGAAGACCAGGCCCGCGTCACCGAACGCCGCCTTGCCCAGGATCAGCGCGGCGACCAGGGTGACCGCGTACGACTCGAACAGGTCGGCGGCCATGCCCGCGCAGTCGCCCACGTTGTCCCCGACGTTGTCGGCGATCGTCGCGGCGTTGCGCGGGTCGTCCTCGGGGATGCCCTGCTCGACCTTGCCGACCAGGTCGGCGCCGACGTCGGCGGCCTTGGTGAAGATGCCGCCGCCGACGCGCATGAACATCGCCAGCAGCGCCGCGCCGAAGCCGAAGCCCTCCAGCACCTTGGGCGCGTTCTCGCGGTACAGGATGACCACGAGCGCGGCGCCGAACAGGCCCAGGCCGACGGTGAACATGCCGGCGACCCCGCCGGTGCGGAAGGCGATCCGCATCGCGGTGTCCCGGCTGCCGGCGCCGGCTCGGGCGGCCGCGGCCACGCGCACGTTGCTGCGCACCGCGAGCCACATGCCGACGTACCCGGTGACGGCCGAGAAGACCGCGCCCACCAGGAAGAACAGCGAGCGGCCGATGCGCTGGTTCCAGTCGTCGGCCGGCAACAGCATGAGCAGGAAGAAGACACCCGCCGCGAACACGGCGAGCGTGCGGAACTGCCGGGTGAGGTAGGCCGCCGCGCCTTCCTGGATCGCGACGGCGATCCGGCGCATGGAATCGGTGCCCTCGTCGGCGCCGAGCACTTGACGCACGAGTCCGGCGGCGACGCCCAGGGCACCGAGGGCGATCACCGCGACGATCACGACATAGGTGAGATTGCCGCCGGACACGGACACGTCCGAGGCGAGTTGGAGTTCGGAGGGGTGGATCCCGGACATTCGTCCTCCTTGGCTAGGAGCACTTTCAGATCGGGACTTCTCAATGCGAAAGGAGTGTATGCAAATGATCAAGATCAGACCATGGGAATCGCCATGATCGGATCAAATTACCGATGAAATCCGGGCGCGATTCCCAAAATCGGCGTATCGATCCGGAATCAGGTTTTACGACCCGGAAATCGGGATACACGGGAACGCCGAAAATCGCCCCCGGGTGTCCCGGAGGCGATGCGGTGGAGCGGGGTGACGTGGTGGAGCGGGGCGGGGCCGGACGGGCCCCGGGTCAGCCCACGGTCTCGGCGGACTTGGCGCCGGAGGGCCACGACATGCGGATCACGCCGCCCTCGGCGCCGGCCCGCACGTCGAGATCGTCGACGAGGCCGAGAATCACGGCCAGACCCATCTCGTTCTCGATCAGGTCGAGGCCGGAGCCGTTCGCGGACAGGTCGGGCACCAGCCCGGCCCCCTCCGCGAGGCCCGCCTCGGTCAACGCCGGCTGCGGCACGCCGTCGTTGACCTCGATACTGAAGCGGCCGTCGCCGTCGTCCAGGGTGACCGTGACCGGGCGGTCGTCGTCCGCCCGGCTCCGGTGCATCCCGACGGCGCGGGAACACGCCTCGCCGACGGCGAGGCGCACCTCGTCGAGCACCGTCTCAGCAACCCCCGCTCGCCGCGCCACGGCGGCGGCGACGAGCCGCGCCGTGCGGACGTGTTCGGGCAGCGCGCTGAAGCGCAGCTCGACGATGGCCATGGTTCGTTCCCCCAGCCGTGCGTGCACCCGCCCGGATTCGCGCGGGTGCGATGTGCGTCCGGTCAGGACGTACGGTCGGTCAGTCGGACGCCTCGATGGCCGTGGCCACCGACGGATGAATCGGGAAGACCTTGGTCAGGCCGGTGATGCGGAAGATCTTCAGGATGCGCTCCTGAGTGCACACCAACTGCAGCGACCCTTCGTGGGCACGCACCCGCTTCAGGCCGCCCACCAGCACGCCGAGCCCGGTCGAGTCCAGGAAGTCGACTGCTTCCATGTCGACGATCAGGTGGAACTGGCCTTCGTTGACGAGTTCCACCAGTTGCTCGCGCAGCTTGGGTGCGGTGTATACATCGATCTCGCCGCCCACCTCGACGATCGTACGACCGCCCTCGGTTCGGGTCGACAGGGACAAGTCCACGGATCCTCCAGCACCTTGCTCTTGAGCGGTCGCCCCCCATGGATCGGCAGCCGCCAAGGCATTCAACCACTTATGGGCACTAGGGGACGATGAATCCCGCGACATTGGATGTAACACTGGTGCCCGATGCAGCCCAGTACACGCCCCCCGGAAGGTCTTCTCGGCCGCCTTGTGGCGGGTCGGGATCGACCCGAACGAGTGACGCACGTCCGGCACATACCCGCTCGCGAAGGCGTCACCTCGGCCTGGCCCGATTGGGTTCGGCCGGAGGTGGGCGACGCGTTTCGCGGCGCGGGTATCGTACTGCCGTGGGAACATCAGGCCCGCGCCGCCTCTGTTGCGGCATCCGGCCGCTCGGTCGTGATCGCCACCGGCACCGCCTCGGGCAAGTCCCTCGCCTATCTGTTGCCGGTTCTCACGACCCTGGTCGAGGGCGCGGGCGCGCCCAGCGGGCGCGGTGCGACCGCACTCTACCTCTCTCCGACCAAGGCGCTGGCCTCGGATCAGGCGCGCGCCGTCGAGGAGTTGCGCGCCGCGAATCCCGCGCTCGGGTGTGTCCGCACCGCCACGTACGACGGTGACACCCCGGTGGAGGTCCGCCAATGGGTTCGCGCGCACGCGTCGTACGTCCTGACGAATCCCGACATGGTGCACCGCGCGCTGTTGCCCGGGCACCGCTCGTGGGGTTCCTTTCTGCGCACGCTGCGCTACGTGGTGATCGACGAATGCCACACATATCGCGGGGTTTTCGGCTCGCATGTGGCCCAGTTGATCCGTCGGTTGCGTCGGGTGTGTCGCCGGTACGGATCGGAGCCGGTATTCATCCTGGCGTCGGCCACGGTGTCCGATCCGGCCGTCGCGGCGGAGCGGTTGATCGGCGCGCCGGTGGTCGCGGTGACCGAGGACGGCTCGCCGCACGGCGAACTGGTGTTCGCCCTGTGGGAGCCGCCGCTGACCGGCCACGAGGGTGAACACGGGGCGCCCGTACGGCGTACCGCGACCGCCGAGACCGCCGATCTGCTCACCGACCTGGTGCTCGACGGGGTGCGCACGGTGGCGTTCGTGCGCTCGCGGCGCGGCGCGGAGGTGGTGCGGGTGATCGCCCGGGACCGCCTGGCCCGGGTGGACGAGGGGTTGGCCGACCGGGTGGCCACCTATCGCGCGGGCTACCTGCCCCAGGAGCGGCGGGCGATCGAGCGGGCGCTGCACGACGGCAGCCTGCTGGGGGTGGCCGCGACCACCGCGCTCGAGTTGGGGGTGGACATCTCCGGCTTGGACGCGGTGCTGATCGCGGGCTACCCCGGCACCCGGGCCTCGCTGTGGCAGCAGGCCGGGCGCGCGGGACGGGCCGGGCGGGAGGCGCTGGCCGTGCTGGTGGCGCGGGACGATCCGCTGGACACGTTCCTGGTGCACCATCCCGAGGCGCTGTTCGATCGGCCGGTCGAGGCGACGGTGCTCGATCCGGACAACCCGTACGTGCTGGCCCCGCACCTGTGCGCGGCCGCGGCCGAGTTCGCGCTGACCGACGAGGACCTGGAGCTGTTCGGGCCGGTGGCCGCCGAGTTGTTGCCGGGTCTGGAACGGCGCGGGCTGCTGCGCAGGCGGTCCACCGGCTGGTACTGGACCAGCCGGGAGCGGGCCACCGACCTGACCGACATCCGCGGCGCGGGCGGGCCGGCGGTGCGGGTGGTGGAGCAGGACACCGGCCGCATCCTGGGCACGGTCGACGCGCCCGCCGCGCACTCGGCGGTGCACCCGGGGGCGGTACACCTGCACCAGGGTGACACCTACCTGGTCCGCGAGCTCGACCTCGGCGAGGGGGTGGCGCTGGTGCGGCCCGCGAATCCGGACTGGACCACCAGTGCGCGCGAGGTCACCGAGATCCGGATCCTGGAGACGGTGCGCAGCCGGGAGTGGGGCGCGGCCCGCCTGCACTTCGGCTCGGTCGAGGTGACCGGCCGGGTGGTCTCCTTCCAGCGCAAGCGGATCGTCACCGGGGAGGTGCTGGGCGAGCACAAGCTGGACCTGCCCGAACGCTGCCTGCGCACGCGGGCCGTGTGGTGGACGGTGACGCCCGAGCAGGTCGCCGAGGCGGGCATCGACCCGACCGACCTGCCCGGCGCCGCACACGCCGCCGAGCACGCCTCGATCGGCCTGCTGCCGCTGTTCGCCACCTGCGACCGCTGGGACATCGGCGGGGTGTCCACGTCGCTGCACCCGGACACCCGGCTGCCGACCGTCTTCGTCTACGACGGCCACCCGGGCGGCGCCGGCTTCGCGGAACGCGCCTACGTCACCGCCGACACCTGGCTGACCGCGACGAGGGAGGCCATCGCCTCCTGCGAATGCGACCACGGCTGCCCGAGCTGCATCCAGTCCCCGAAATGCGGCAACGGCAACCAGCCTTTGAACAAGCCGGCAGCGATCGCCCTGCTGGACGCGCTGCTGGGGGAGGCCCGGGGCACGGGCGGAGGGAGTGGCTGAGCGGGGCGGAGCGGGGCGGGGCGGGGGTGAGCGGGGCCCGGCCGGGGTGGGGCGGGCGGGAGCCGGCCGGGGCCGGTCGAGCGGTGAACCGACCCGGGGGTGGCCAACCCCGAGCGAGCCATAGGGGTGGCCCGGCGAAGCACATCGGATGGGACGAGCGCGGTGGGCGGGGGTGGTCAGAGGTGGTCCGATGGCACCGGGATCGCGACTCGGACGCAGCGACGGGGCGGGGGTGGGGAGCCGAACAGGGCATGGGGTGTTGGGTTGTGAGCCGGATAGGACACGGGACTTTGGGTTGTGGGCCGGATAGGACACGGGACTCCGGTCGCGATCCGATCGCGGCATGGGACCCCGGTCGCGACCCGAACACGGCTCGGGGTCTTGGTCGCGACCTGACACGGCACAGGCCCGGGTCGCGACCTGACACGGCACGGGACCCCCGTCGCCACCCGAACACGGCACGGGACCCCGGTCGCGACCCGACACAGCACTGGCCTGGGCGCGACCCGAACGCGACACGAGACCCCCGTCGCCACCCGAACGCGGCACGGGACTCCGGGTCGCGACCCGACACGGCACAGGCCCTGGTCGCGACCCGAACACGACACGGGACCCCGGTCGCAACGCGACACGGCACGGGACCCCCGTCGCCACCCGAACGCGACACGGGACTCCGGGTCGCGACCCGACACGGCACAGGCCCCGGTCGCGACCCGAACACGACACGAGACCCCGGACGCGACCCGAACACGGCACGGGACCCGGTCGCGACCCGACACGGCACGGGACCCGGTCGCGACCCGAACACGGCACGAGACTCCGGGTCGCGACTTGACACGGCACGGGCCTCGGGTCGCGACCTGACACGGCATGGGACCCCCGTCGCAACCCGAACGCGACACGGGACCCCGGTCGCGACCCGACACGGCACAGGCCCCGGTCGCGACCCGAACACGACACGAGACCCCGGACACGACCCGACACGGCACGGGACCCGGTCGCGACCTGACACGGCATGGGACCCCCGTCGCAACCCGAACGCGACACGGGACCCCGGTCGCGACCCGACACGGCACAGGCCCCGGTCGCGACCCGAACACGACACGAGACCCCGGACACGACCCGACACGGCACGGAACTCCGGATCGCGACTTGACACGGCACGGGCCTCGGTCGCGATCCGACACGGCACGAGACCCTGGTCGCAACCCGGCACGGCACGAGACCTCGGTGGCAACCCGAACGCGGCATAAGGCCCGGGTCGCGACCCGACACGGCACGAGACCCGGTCGCAACCCGAACGCGGCACGAGACCTCGATCGCAACCTGAACACGGCACGGGGCCTCGGTCGCAACCCGGCACGGCACGGGGCCCGGGTCGCGACCCGAACACGGCACGGGGCCCGGGTCGCGACCCGAACACGACACGAGACCCGGGTCGCGACCCGAACACGACACGAGACCCGGGTCGTGTTCCGCAGCGTTGCTTCTTGTTGGGCGCTTCGCGCCGGCTCGCGAGGGACCACTTTTCTGCTCCCCCGCTTCGCTCCTCCGCAGAAAAGCGGCCCCTCGCTCGGGGCCGGCTGTCCCTCCGCTTCGCTCCGGGCCATCCGGCCCAAAACTGGCGGCTCCGCCGCTCTCCGCGCTGCGCGCGTCGATCGCGTGGGTGGCCCGAGTCGTGGGCGCTGACGCGCCCAGTGGGGGGCCGACCTGGGCGGGTGAAGTCGGGAGTTGGCCGTCTGCCTCGGCCGCGTGGCGGACGGGTGCCATGTGCGCAGCGCCACACCGTCGGGCCGCGTGGCGGACACGCGTCGCCGCCTGCGGCGTGGGACTTCATCCCGGCTGCGAAGCAGACGCGCATCGCACCCGGCCACGGGGCGGGTCGGCGCACCCCTCCCGCGACCCGTGCCGCGGCCGGGACGGGGTCGGTCGGCGTGGTTGGTGGTTGTTTTTTGGGCGGTTCGGCGCCGTTCGGTTCGGCTGGGGCTCGTGCGGGGACGCCGGGTGTCGAGTGGGTGGGCTGGTTGGGGTGGGCTGCGGTGGTTCGGCGGCCGGGCCGGCTCGGGCGGTGGCGTGGGCTGTGCCGATTCGGGTGGGGGCCGATACTCGGACCTCGGCGAAGCCGTTGGTGAGGCGGCAGCTTGTCAGACTCGTTTGCTGGGCTCGGGCCACTCGGCGGGCCCAGGCGCAGGCCTCGTCGGGGCCGGAGCCGCCGGCGGATCGAGCTGCGGCGGCCAGTGCGGCCAGGTCGGCGGCGGCACCGGCGCGGTGTCGGGCCGCGACCGCTCCGGCGAAGACGAAGACGAACGCCGCCGCGCACATCGGGACCAGCGCGAACGCAAGCACCCACAACGTGGCCGAGCCCTCCTGTCCCGACCGGCCTGCCCTCACGGCGGCGCCTCCGCCTCGACGGCCGCCACCGCCGTATGTTCCACGTGGAACGTGATCCCGGCCCAGGCCGCACCCGGCACGCCGACCTCGGCGGTGACCCGGAAGCGCACCAGGCCGTCCCCACCGGACACCCCCGTCCGCGCACCGGTCGGCCCGGCGGCCGTGGCCCGCGCCACCGCGACCTCGGTCGGCTCGCCCCGCGCCAGCGCACGCGCCCCCGCCTGGGCCGCGTCCACGCAGCGGATCTGCGCGGTGGCGGCCCCGATCCCGGCCGTCAGCACGGCGGTCACCACCACCAGGACCGGCAACACCACGGCGGTCTCCGCGGTCACGAATCCGTCCGCCCCGCGAAGCACCCGCATCGCCGCGCGGCCGGCATCCGCACGCGCACCCGTTCCCGCCTCGTCGCGAGCCTCAGAACGAGACATCGAGCGCCTTGGTGATCACCTTGGCGAGCGCTGCAGCGACTCCCGGACTCGTCACGATTTTGAACAACACCGCGCCGAACGCCACTGCGGCGACCGTGCCGACCGCGTATTCCGCGGTGGTCATCCCGGTGTCGACACGCAGCCACGACCACACTCGACGTGCGCTCGGAATCAACATGCGCATGAGTCTCCCCCTCATCGATACGGAACTGCATGAAACCTGCATTAATGTGGGTTTTTCGGTTGAAGCCCTCGCCGACTCACCTCGACCGCAGCAGCGACGTGCTCAGGCCGATCACGATCGGGACCACCCCGACCAGCAGGAACGCGGGCAGGAAGCACAATCCGAGCGGGATCGTGGCGCGCACCCCCACCCGGCGGGCGGCCGAAGTCGCCGCCCGGCGCTGCTCGGCCCGTTGCTCGTCGGCCATCCCGGCGACCAGGACCGCCGCGGGCACACCCCCGGTCGCCGCCCGGGCCAACACCCGCCCCAGCGGCGCGAGTACGGGGTCGTCCGTCAGCCCGAGCCAGCACCGCCCGGGGTCGCCACCGAGCCGCAACGAGGCCACGATCGGCCGCAGTCGGCCCGCCAGCGGCCCGCCGACCGCGTGCGCGACCGCATCGGCCGCGTCCGCCGGTGTGCTGCCCGCCACCAGGCACGCCGCGAACAGGTCGGCCGCGGGCGGCAGATCGGCCCGCAGCCGATCCCGCAGGGCCCGTCCGGACCGCGACTCCAGGCCCGTCAGCCGCCGGTTCAGGACGACCGCCACCACGAGCCCGGCCGCACCCCCGAGCCAGCCTCCGAGCAGCGCGAACACCGCAACCCCGCCGAGCCCCGCCGCGGCCCGCCGACCAAGCGCCGGATCCCGCCCCCGCGCCGACGGCCGGCGGAGCTCCGGGCCCCGCCCCCGCACCGCGCCGGCCGCGCCGCCCGCCGCCGCGACGACCGCCACCAGCACCGCCGTCGCGCTCATCCCGGCACCGGACCGGCTCGAGCCACCAGGCGATCGGTCCACTCCAGACCGACCACCACGAGCGATAGCCCCGCGCACAGGCACCCGATCCCGACCGGCGTGCGCAACAACACCTCCACCGGCCGAGCCCCCAGGGCGCTGCCCAGGAACAGACCGAACACCGGCAGCGCGGCCAGGACCTGCGCGGTCGAGCGGACCCCGGCGAGTTCGGCGATCACCTCCTCGTGGGCGTCCTCCTCGGCCCGCAGACCCGCCGCGATCCGTTCCAGGGCCGGTGCGAACCCGGCGCCTCGCCCGGTCGCGATCCGCCAGCAGGCGGCGATCCGACGCAGCCCGGCCGCCCCGGGCGCGGCCGCCGCACGATCCAGCGCGTCCGGCACGTCGCCACCCACTCGGGCGGTCCCGATCGCCTCGCCCACCACGGCCAGGATCGGCCCATCCACCGCATGCGCCGCGGCGGCCAACGCCTGTGCCGGTGTGCGCCCGGCGCGCGACTCCCCCGCCAGCGCCGCACACAGCCGCACCACGCCACAACGCACCGCCCCGGCATCCCGCTCACCTCGGGCACGATCCCGCCGCCGTCGCACCACCCAGGCTCCCGGCAAAGCCACCAGCACAGGCACCGCGGACCCCAGCGCCAGAGCCACCAAGCCCCCCACGGCCAACACCGCAACAACCGACCGACGCCGCCCAACCACCCCCACCCAAGCCCCCCACCCACGCCGGAGCTCGCCCGAAACCCCCAACACCCCAGCCACCCGCCCAGGCCCCACCCGATCCATGGACCACCACACCACCCCACCAACCCCAAACGCCCCCATTACCACGTAAATCACCCACCCACCTCCACCCAACCGCCACCAAAAACACCCCCACCACCATCCGGCCCCGCACGGCTCCCACACCCCCGACACCACCCACAACCAAGCCGCCCCACCGCCCCAACCACCCCAGCGACCCCCACCCACCCAGGCGCCCGAGAACGCCCCCCGCAGGCACCCAAAAACCACCGCCCGAACCGGCCAACACGACCTCATCCACCCGTCCGGCGCATCAGGACAACCACCGCACCCCCCGGTGGACGCAACCCACCCCAGCCCGTCCGGCGCTTGAGGACGCCCGCCGCAGGCCCCCGAGAACCGCCACCCGAACCGGCGAACACAACCCCATCCAGCCCGTCCGGCGCTTGAGGACGCCCACCGCAGGCCCCCGGAAACCGCCACCCGAACCGGTGGACGCAACCCACCCAGCCCGTCCGGCGCTTGAGGACAACCACCGCAGGCGCCCGCGAACCGCCGCCCAAACGGGCGAACACCAGCCCGTCCGGCGCTTGAGGACGCCCACCGCAGGCCCCGGGAACCGCCACCCGAACCGGCGAACACAACCCCATCCAGCCCGTCCGGCGCTTGAGGACGCCCGCCGCAGACCCCCGAAAACCGCCACCCGAACCGGTGAACGCAACCCACCCAGCCCGTCCGGCGCTTGAGGACGCCCCAGTCGGGCCGACCCGCCGGCCTTCGAGGTCGTTGTCATCCGCGCCACCACCCCGCGAGCAGCGCGGCCAACCTGCCGTGGCCCGGGCCCGGGCGGCAGCCGCCGGCGCGTTCGAAGCTCACCGCCGGCACCGGTCGTACCCAGCCCGCCGTGTCCCGTTCCAGGACATGGACCTCGGCCGCTCGCCGCAACCCGTCGCGCTCGCGCACCACATGCACGACCAGATCGAGCGCGGCCGCCACCTGGCTGTGCACCGCGTCCCGGCCGAGACCGGCCAGCGCCCCCAACGCCTCCAACCGCGCAGGCACATCGGCCGCCGAGTTCGCGTGCACCGTGCCGCAGCCGCCCTCGTGCCCGGTGTTCAGGGCCGCGAGCAGCTCCACCACCTCGGCACCCCGCACCTCGCCGACCACGAGCCGGTCCGGCCGCATCCGCAGGGCCTGGCGAACCAGGTCGCGCAGGGTGACCTCGCCCGCGCCCTCGACGTTGGCCGGCCGCGACTCCAGCCGCACCACATGCGGGTGACGCGGCGTCAGCTCGGCCGAGTCCTCGGCGAGCAGCAGCCGTTCGGCCGGATGCGCACAACCCAGCAACGCCCCCAGCAGCGTGGTCTTGCCCGACCCGGTACCGCCCGAGACCAGGAACGCGGCCCGCGCCGAGACCACCGCACACAGCAGTTCGGCGGCAGCCGGCGACAACGAGCCGGCCCGCACCAGATCGGCCACCCCCAGCGAGGTACGCCGAGGAACCCGCAACGACAGGCACGTACCGCGCACCGCGACCGGCCGCAACACCGCGTGCAGCCGCACACCGTCGGCGAGCGTGGCGTCCACGTACGGCGAGGCGTCGTCCAACCGCCGCCCGACCCCGCTCGCCAACCGCTGGGCCAACCGCCGCACCGCCGCGTCGTCGGCGAAGGTCACCGGCGTGCGCTGCGGGCCCGCGCCCCGATCGATCCACACCTCGTCGGGCGCGTTGACCAGCACGTCGGTCACCTCGGGGTCGCGCAGCAGCACGTCCAACGGTCCGGCCCCGGCGATCTCCGACCGCAGCGCCCGGACCAGGTCCGGCAGCGCCGCCTCACCGAGCACCCGCCCCTCGGCCCGCAACGCCGCGGCCACCGCCGCGGGCGTCGGCTCGTGCCCACCGGCGGCCAACCGCGCCCGCACCGCCTCGACCAACTCCGGATCCGGCGGCGGAGCGATCACCGGGCCGGCTTCCGCGACCGGCACCGCGACCGGTCGCGGCTGCGGCGCGGAGAAGACCCCGGTGCCCCCGACCGGCGGCGCCGGCACCGGCCACGGCGGCGGCTGCGGCACCCGCCCCGACCGCACGCCCCTCGGCGGCAGCGGCGGCGCGCCCGGCGGCGGGAACGGCGGCATCGGCGGCATCTCGCGCGCGCTCACGCCGCCTCCCGCGCCACGCCGGCCGGATTGCCCGCGAGGTAGTCGCGGCAGAACCGGGCCAGCGGCCCCCGCGTGCGCAGCCCCGGCGGATCACCCCGCTCGGTGGCCGCCGCCAACCCCGCCTCGGGCCGCAACTCCCCCGCGAGCGGCAGCCCCAGTCCCCGCGCGACCGCTTCGGAGGTCAGCCCCGACGAACTCGGCTGCCGCACCACCGCCCGCAGGTCGCGCACCATCGACCCCACCCGGCCGGCAACCTGCGCCGCCGCGGCCAGCGCCCGCACCTCGGCCGGCACCACCAACAGCCCCGTGTCGCACAGCCGCAGCGCCTCCGCCGTCGCCGGATCGGCATGCCGGGGCACGTCGAGCACCACCACGTCGTGCCGTCTGCGCACCGCCCGCACCACCGAGCGCACCGTCTCCGGCGGGATCGCGGGCGGCCGGTCCCGATCCCAGGACAACACGGTCAACCCGTGCAGGTGCGGCAGCGCATCGGAGAGCGCACCCCCGTCGATCCGCCCGCGCGCACTCGCCAGATCGGACCAGCGCAGCCCACTCTCGTCCTCGCCGCCGAGCAGCACGTCGAGGCCGCCGCCCAGCGGGTCCACGTCCACCAGCGCGGTGGCCAGCCCGGTCCGCACCGCCGCCACCCCGAGCGCACAGGCCAGCGTGCTGGCCCCGCTGCCGCCGCACCCGCCGAGCACCGCGATGGTGTGCGCGTCGGGCCCGGTGCCCTCGGCGACATCGCCGAGCCGATCGACGATCCAGTGCTCCGCGTCGGGCAGGAACACCACATGGTCCGCGCCCACGTCCACCGCCCGCCGCCACACGTCGCCGTCGTCCAGGTCGTCGCCGATCAGCACCACGTCCTCACGGCGCGGCAGCCCGCACCGGGCCAACCCCGGCGTCACGTCGTCGCCGACGATCACCAACGGCGCCCCCGGCCAGGCGGCCCGCGCCGCACCCGCGTCCGGTTGCACCTCCGGCTCGATCCCGGCCACCGCGCACAGCCGCAGCAGTTCGTCGAGCAGGGCCGGATCGCCGGTCACCAGGAGCGGACGAGCCGGCCGAGGTGGAGAAAGGGCTGCCACGGAACCTCCAGGGGTCGGGGAGGTCCGGCCGAACCGGCCCTCCCGGGAACTGACCCCAACCGTCGCGGCGATCGCGCGCTCCGCCGAGCGGGTGGTTCCCACCTGTGGACAAGCCCGCGACTGTGGATCACGGATTCACTCGCGTGAGGTACACCCGAGCCCTTCCGACCCCACCCCGACCTCGACCCCGACCCGAGGGCCCACCCCCACGGGCCCTCGCGCCCACCCACCCCACGGCATGGCCCCGGCGCCGTCGCCCACCCGCGACCCCGAAATCCGCCCCGATTCCCCGCGACAACGCGCAACGCCGGCAACCGCCAGCAACCGCCGACAACCGCCGACAACCGCCGACAACCGCCGACAATCACGAGGGAACCGACCCGCATCGGGGATTACCACCCCGGCGACTACGCCCGAACAAAACCCGCGTCCACTCGCATCGGGACGCAAAAAAGCCCCCCGGACAAGCGACGACCCCCGCCGGGGGGGAGAGCGGGGGTCGTCTCCGCGGCCGACTCGGGGGGGGAGGAGTCGGACCGGGTTAGCACGGTCGCGAACGATCCGTGACTTCCAGGATGTACCCGAGGGGGTTCTCTAGCAAACCCACGACGCGGAGTTTACGCCGAATGGCTGCCCTTATCCTCGTGAACTGTGGAAACCCAGGCGCCGAAGCGGACAGCAGCCTTCTTCGACCTCGACAAGACCATCATCGCCAGGTCCAGTGCGCTGGCGTTCAGCAGATCCTTCTACCACGGCGGACTCATCAATCGCCGCTCCGTCCTCAAGAGCGCCTACGCCCAGTTCGTCTTCCTCGTCGGCGGCGCGGATCACGACCAGATGGAGCGTATGCGCGAATACCTGTCCGCGCTGTGCCGCGGCTGGGACGTGCAGCAGGTGCGCGAGATCGTCGCGGAGACCCTGCACGACATGATCGACCCGATCATCTACGACGAGGCCGCGTCGCTGATCGAGGAACACCACGCGGCCGGCCGCGACGTGGTCATCGTCAGCTCGTCCGGGGCCGAAGTGGTCGAGCCCATCGGCGACATGCTCGGCGCGGACCGCGTGGTGGCCACCCGGATGGTGGTCGAGGACGGCCGCTACTCCGGCGAGATCGACTTCTACGCGTACGGGCCCAACAAGGCCGCGGCGGTCAAGGAGTTGGCCCGCACCGAGGGCTACGACCTCACCTCCTGCTACGCGTACAGCGACTCGGTCACCGACCTGCCGATGCTCCTGGAGGTCGGCCACCCGTACGCGGTCAACCCGGACCGCGGCCTGCGTCGCGAGGCGACCGCCCGCGGGTGGCCCGTACTGGTCTTCAGCCGCCCCGTGGCGCTGCGCCAGCGGGTGCCCAGCCTCTCGGTGCCCTCGCGCCCCGTGCTCGCCGCGACCGCGATCGGCGCGGGCGCCACCGCGGCCGGCTTCGTCTGGTACCTCGCCAGGAAGCGCCGCTGACCACGCGGCAAGGCCGCGGTGACGCCGGACGATCGCCGACAGCGGAGCAAATCCGACAAAGGCCGAAAGTAAAGATCTTGGGTCAGGGGTTCCCCTCCTCTCGGCAACCCACTAGAAAAGGGACCAACGGCCCGTACGGCCCCCGCTCACCCGGGTGGCCGGGACGGATCGAGCACGACCGCCGGGAACCCACGTGCGACCGACCCTCGTAGGGGCCGAACGCGTCGGACGACCTGCATGTTCTTCCCCCCGTGGATGCGCATGCAGGGGCCGATCGTCATAACGGGTACGCGCCTGATACCCCGGCGGAAGTGACACAGCGGCGGCGTCCTCGCGGGCGCCGCCGTCTCGTACGTCCGGACCCGAGACAGTCCGAAACAACCCGAAACAACCCGCCGCAACGAACCGCACCGAGCCGGGCCGGGCCGGGCCCATCCGAGACGCCCCCGCCCCGAGCCGACCCCGCTCCGCCGGGCGTCAGATCCCGCGCATCACCGCTTCGCACACCGCGACGCTCTCGCGCGCGCCCAACGTCATCGCCTCCGCGCAATGCCGGATCCAGGTCGCCACGCCCTCGGCGGTACCGCTCTCGTACGCCCGCAGCGCCTCGGCGTAGGCATCCACGCCCAGTTCCAGGTGGCCGACCTCCGGCACCGCCGCGCCCTTCGGGTCCAGGCCCCGGGTGATCAGCACGATCCGCTGCGCGGCGCGGGCGATCAACCCGTTGCCCCAGCCGAACGGGGCCAGGCTCAGGATCTCCCCGTGGGTGACCGCGGCGACCACGACGGCGGGCGCGGCGGACGGCGCGAGCAGCAGTCGGGACAGCCCGTCGAGCCGGGCCGCCACCTCGTCCGCCGGAAGTTGCCCGGCCGACGACTCGTCGTCCCGACGCGGCCGGCCCAGCACCTCGGCGGGCACCGCGTCGGCCGCGGCGACCACGTGCAGCCGGGCCAGCACCTGGAGCGGACTGTGCCCCCAGGTGCCGAGGAGCGTGCCGATCTCGGCGGACAGCCGCAACGCGCCCGCGACCACCGCACCGCCGTCGTCGAGCGAGGACGAGTAGTCGGTTCGCCGGCGAATCTCCTCCAGCGACCAGTCGACGCCCTCCAGGGCGGCACTGGCCCGCGCGCCCCGAAGCGCGGATTCGGCACTGATGTCCATGCTGCGGCGGCGCATCGTGCGGTGGCCGAGCAGCCGGTCCACCGCCGTGCGGGTGTCCTCGACGGACTCCGGCACGCCGGGCAGGAGCGCGAGGGCGGCGAGGGGATCGGTTGCGGTGCTCACCCGAGCGACCCTACGCCGGGCCGGGAATTCCCCGTGACGCGGGCCCGCGCCGAGCCCGACCGCGCCCGCGCGTGGTGACGCCCTCCCGGCCGACACTCTCCCGGCCGACACTGCGACTACTTTCCGACTTGACGTGATCACGGTCCGCAACGGATGATCCTATCGAAAACGATTGTCAAACTCATATATCAAGGGAGAGGCCGTGAAAATCGCCTTCGTCGGCAAGGGCGGCAGCGGCAAGACCACGCTCTCGTCGTTGTTCATCCGGCATCTGGTGGCCGCCGGCCGTCCGGTGGTCGCCGTGGACGCGGACATCAACCAGCACCTCGGCGCCGCGCTCGGCCTCGACGAGCAGGCCGCGGCGGCGATGCCCGCGATGGGCGCCCGCCTGCCCACGATCAAGGACTGGTTGCGCGGCGACAACCCGCGGATCGGCTCGACCGAGCAGATGGTCAAGACCACCCCGCCGGGCCGGGGTTCGCGGCTGATCCGACTCACCGAGGACAACCCGATCCACGCGGCGTGCGCGCGCGAGGTGCCCGGCCTGCCCGGACTGCGGCTGATGGCGACCGGGCCGTTCGCCGAGTCCGATCTCGGTGTCGCGTGCTACCACTCGAAGGTCGGCGCGGTGGAGTTGTACCTCAACCACCTCGTCGACGGCGCGGGCGAGTATCTGGTGGTCGACATGACCGCCGGCTCCGACTCGTTCGCCTCCGGGCTGTTCACCCGGTTCGACCTGACCTTCCTGGTCGCCGAGCCGACCCGCAAGGGTGTGGGCGTCTACCGGCAATACCGCGACTACGCCCGCGACTGGGGCGTCTCGCTCGCGGTGGTCGGCAACAAGGTCCAGGGCCCCGACGACGTCGAGTTCCTGCGCGAGCACGTCGGCGACGACCTGCTCACCTGGACCGTGCAGTCCGACTACGTACGGGCCCTGGAGAAGGGCCACTCCCCCGACTTCGACAGCCTGGAACCGGTCAACCGGGCCGCGCTGGACGAGTTGGTGGACGCCGCCGACGCCGGTTTCGAGCGCCGCGACTGGGGGCGATACACCGCGCAGATGGTCGAGTTCCACCTGCGGAACGCCCGCGGCTGGGCCAACGCGAAGACCGGCGTCGACCTGGCCGAGCAGGTCGACTCGACGTTCGTCCTCGGTCCGCAGGCAATCTCCACACCGGTCTGAGACACCGGTCCGAGACACCGACCCGGGGCCTCCTGCCCGAAGCACCGGTTCGAAACGCCTCGCAGAAGCGCCGGTTCGACACGCCCCGTCCGAAGCGCGACCCCGAGCCCGGCTCCGAAGCCCCGATCCCCACGACGCGGGGCGGCCCGCCCACCAGAGACGGACCGCCCCGCATCCACTCCGTACCGCTCAGTCCTCCGTCGGGGCCGACGGCAGCTGCGACGAGATCAGGTCCATCACCGACGAGTCGGTCAGCGTGGTGACGTCGCCGAGCGTGCGGTTCTCCGCCACGTCGCGCAGCAGTCGGCGCATGATCTTGCCGGAGCGGGTCTTGGGCAGCTCCGCCACCGGCAGGATCCGCTTCGGCTTGGCGATCGGGCCGAGCACCTTGCCGACGTGCTCGCGCAGTTCGGCGACCAGTTCGGCCGACTCCGAGGCGCTGCCGCGCAGGATCACGAACGCCACGATCGCCTGCCCGGTGGTCGCGTCGGTCGCGCCGACCACCGCCGACTCGGCGACCTTGGGGTGCGACACCAGGGCCGACTCGACCTCGGTGGTGGAGATGTTGTGGCCCGACACGAGCATCACGTCGTCGACCCGGCCGAGCAGCCAGATGTCGCCGTCGTCGTCCTTCTTCGCACCGTCGCCGGCGAAGTACAGGTCCTCGAAGCGCGACCAGTAGGTGTCCTTGAACCGCTGGTCGTCACCCCAGATGGTGCGCAGCATCGACGGCCACGGCTGGTCCAGGACGAGGTAGCCGCCGCCGCCGTTGCCGACCTCGGTCGCGGTGTCGTCGACGACCTTGGCCGAGATGCCCGGCAGCGCGCGCTGCGCGGAGCCCGGCTTGGTGGAGGTGACGCCCGGCAGCGGGCTGATCATGATCGCGCCGGTCTCGGTCTGCCACCAGGTGTCCACGATCGGGGTCTTCCCGGCACCGATGTGCTCGCGGTACCAGATCCACGCCTCGGGGTTGATCGGCTCGCCGACACTGCCCAGGATGCGCAGCGAGGACAGGTCGAACTTGGCGGGGATGTCGTCGCCCCACTTCATGCAGGTGCGGATCGCGGTGGGCGCGGTGTACAGGATCGTGACCCCGTACTTCGCCACGATCTCCCACCAGCGGCCCTGGTGCGGGGTGTCGGGCGTGCCCTCGTACATGACCTGGGTGGCGCCGTTGGAGAGCGGGCCGTAGGTGATGTAGGAGTGTCCGGTGACCCAGCCGATGTCGGCGGTGCACCAGTACACGTCGGTCTCGGGCTTGAGGTCGAAGACCGCGTGGTGGGTGTAGCTCGCCTGGGTCAGATAGCCGCCGGAGGTGTGCAGGATGCCCTTGGGCTTACCGGTGGTTCCCGACGTGTACAGGATGAACAGCGGGTGCTCGGCGTCGAACGGCTGCGGCTCGTGCTCCTCCGACTGCGCGTCGACCAGGTCGTGCCACCAGATGTCGCGGCCCTCGGTCCACGCGACGTCGCCGCCGGTGCGCCGCACGACCAGCACGTTGCGCACGTCCGGACAGGACGTCAGCGCCTCGTCGATGGCGGGCTTGAGCGCCGACGGCTTGCCGCGCCGGTAGCCGCCGTCGGCGGTGATCACGATCCGCGCGTCGTTGTCGGTGACACGTGAGGAGACCGCGTCCGCGGAGAAGCCGCCGAAGACCACCGAGTGCGGGGCGCCGATGCGCGCGCACGCCAGCATCGAGATCACCGCCTCCGGGATCATCGGCAGGTAGATCGCCACCCGGTCGCCCGCCTCGACGCCCAGCGAGGTCAGCGCGTTGGCCGCCTTGGAGACCTCGCGCTTGAGGTCGGCGTAGGTGAGCGTGCGGGTGTCGCCCGGCTCGCCCTCGAAATGGATCGCGACCCGGTCGCCGTGACCCGCCTCGACGTGCCGGTCGACGCAGTTGTAGGCCACGTTCAGCTTGCCGTCGGCGAACCACTTCGCGAACGGGGGCGTCGACCAGTCCAGCGTCTCCTGCGGCTCGACCGCCCAGTCGAGCCGCCGGGCCTGCTCGGCCCAGAAGCCGAGCCGATCGGCCTCCGCCCGGTCGTACGCGTCGGCCTTGACGTTGGCGTCGGCCGCGAGCGCGGGCGGAGGTGCGAAGCGGCGCTCCTCGCGCAGCAGGTTCGACAGTGCCTCGCCGGCCTTGTCTCCCGTGTTCCGGTCTGCGTTGCTCACGCGTACTCCTCCGTGCGGCTGCGGTCTCTTCTCTGCCGTAGCTCATCAGGGACCGGCCCGAGCCGGCAAGAGGAGCACGGAGATTGGTTTAGACCACTTCGAGACACAGGACGCATCGTGGCCGACCGGGCGAGGGTACGGGCCGGCTATCCGGGGTTGAGGGCCGGAAAAGTGTGATCTTCGGCGCCCGTCGGGACGACCTCCGGGAGCGCCCCGGACTCGGCCCGTTCCGCGTCCACCGGACCGAAGTCGCCACGCACCGCGTCGTAGAGGTGCATCTGCGCGGACGCGAGGTCGAAGTAGAGCCCGAACAACCGCAGTCGGCCCGCCGCCACCGCCTGCGCGACCACCGTGTGGTCGAGCAGGTTGTCCAGTTGCTGGACCACGTTGGTCAGGCACAACCGCTCCACCGGCGGCACGGTACGACCGGTCACGGTCGGCGCGGACTCGGCGGTGAAGCGGGCCAGCGACGCGTCGCCGTGCCGCAGCCAGCGATCCAGGTGCGGCGTGGCACCGGACCCCGATCCGGGGTCCGGCACCGTGCCGACCTTGTCGAGCAGCGCCTTCATCGCCCCGCAGCCGGAGTGCCCGCACACGGTGATGCTGCGCACTCCGAGCACCGACACCGCGTATTCGATCGCCGCGCCCACCGACGCGTCGCCCGTGCCCGGGTCGACCCGGGAGGTGTCGCCGCGCGGCACCAGATTGCCGACGTTGCGCACGGTGAACAGGTCGCCGGGACCGCTCGCGGTGATCAGGTTCGGCACGATCCGCGAGTCGGCGCAGGTGATGAACAGTTGCGCCGGCTTCTGCCCCTCCAGCGCGAGTCGTTCCAGGAACGGTTGGACCAGGGGCGCGGTGCGCTGCCGGAACTCGCGGGCGCCGGCCACCAGGGCCTGGGACGCGGTGCCGTCCTCGCGCGGACACGCGCGCTGCCAGTGCCACCACGGCGCGAACCAGCGCGGCGACGGGGTCAGTCGGGAGCGCCGAGGCCCCGGGGCGCCGCCGGCGGCCCGCTCGTAACAACCGTCGTGGATCTCCTCGATGTCCACCCGGCCGCCGCGCGCGAGGTAGCCGGCACGCCACGAGTGCACGGCCTCGAACGCGGCCTGGTCGAGGTAGTCCACCGTCATGTCCACCACCACGTGCTCCCCGGGCGGCAACTTGGCGAGCACGCGCGACAGTCGCGGCACCGACAGGAAGGTGAGCGAGCCGTGCACCTCCACGTGCAGCACCCCGTCGCCGGGGTGGACCCGCACGGTGCTGCGGCTGAGCCGGTACAGCGCGGTGCACACCGCGACCACCACGCCGAGCAGCACACCCTGGAGCACCCCGGCCAGGACCACGCCCGCGATCGTCGCGGCGTAGGCCGGGAATTCGCGGTGGCGGTGTACATGCCGGATGTGCGCGAGGCTGACCATCTGGAGGCCGACCGCCATCACCAGGGCGGCCAGCACGGCGAGCGGAATGCGCTCGACGAGCGTGCCGAGCAGGACCACGAACACCATCACCCACACACCGTGCAGGATCGTCGCGGCCCGAGTTACCGCGCCGGCCCGCACGTTGGTCACCGAGCGGATCGCCACGCCGGTGACGGGGTAGCCGCCGATCGCGCCGGAGACCACGTTGCCCACACCCTGGCCGATCAGTTCACGATCGAGTCGGGCGCGCGGCCCGTCGTGCAGCCGGTCGACCGCCGCGGCCGAGAGCAGCGACTCCATCCCGGAGACCAGCGCCACGCTGACCACGCCGACCGCGATCGCGCCCCACGCGCCCGACGGGGGCAGCACCGGGGTGGTGAACACGACCGAGGACAGGTCCACCCGCGCCACGTCCAGGTGCAGCACGCTCGCGCACGCGGTGGCCAGGGAGACCGCGACCAGCGGCGCCGGCACTCGGCGCAACGCCGCGCCGCGGCCGGGGAGTCGGCCGAGCAGCGGCCAACCGAGCAGCAGGGCCACGGTGATCATCCCGACGGCGACCGCGGGGGTGTGCAGGCCCGCGACCTGACGGGGCAGTTCGCGCAGGTTCTCCCAGGCCGAGTGTTGCGGCGCGCCGCCCAGGACCACGTGCAGTTGGGCCAGCGCGATCACCACGCCGATGCCGGCCACGACACCGTGCACGACGGCCGGCGACAGGGCCAGGGTGGCCCGGGCCACCCTGGCCACGCCGAGCAGGATCTGCAGCAGGCCGGCGCCGACGGTGACCAGGCAGGTCACCCGCCAGCCGTGGTTTTGTACGAGACCGGCCACGATCACCGTCAGGCCCGCGGTGGGGCCGCTCACCTGGAGCGGCGCGCCGCCGAGCAGGCCGACCACGATGCCGCCGACCACGGCCGAGATGATGCCGGCGCCGAGCGGGGCGCCGGCCGCGAGCGCGATGCCGAGGGAGAGCGGAACGGCGACCAGGAAAACCACCAGCGAGGCACCGAGATCGGCCCGCGCGGACGCGGCCCTGGAAACCGGCGCGGGCGTGGCGACAGGGGCAACGGGCATGTCCGTGTCCTCCGGGGTCAGTCATGTCATGGCGGGCATGGCTGCCGCAGGGGTGGCGGCGCGCGGGTCGAAAGCAGAGTGTCCGGGCCGGATAGGCCGACTTGACTCTGAGTATTTATCTCGTCACGGTAAGGCTATCCTTTTCGGAACGTAAAATGTGCACCCATATGGGTGAAACAGATGTTTCACACCGCGCACCTTCCACACTGTGTGTGATGGCCCGTAATCTCCCCGGAGTGGGGGTGGTGCCGTGCAGGTGCTCACGCTGTTCGCGACCGGGCTCGGTGCGGGGTTCGCCGCGGGCGGCGCGTCCTGTGCGGCGGTCCAGGGCGGCCTTCTGGTCGGCGCGGTTCGCCCGTGTGGGCCGACCTCGGTCATCGGGCCCACCGATTGCGCCGACCGCACCGGAGCCGCCGACTGCGCCGCGCCTCCCTCGCGCCGCCCGCTCCCCCGCGCGCTGGCCGCCTTCCTGGGCGCGAAGCTCCTCGCCCACGCCGTTCTGGGCGCACTGCTCGGCCTGCTCGGCGGCGCGATCCAACCGGCGCCGAGCACCCGGGCGGTCCTGATGCTCCTGGCCGCCGCGCTGATGGCGCTGTTCGGATCGGCCATGCTCGGCGTGCCCGGCGTGGCCCGGTTGTTGCCGCGGGGTTCGACCCGCGGCGCCGGGCGCGGGCCGCTGCTCCTGGGCGCGGCCACCGTGTTCGTCCCGTGCGGGGTGACGCTGGGCGCCGAACTGGTCGCCGTCACCTCGCAGAACGCGCTCGGCGGCGCCGCCGTGCTGACCGGATTCGTACTCGGCACCATCCCGCTGTTCACCGTCCTGGGGCTGCTCGTGGGCGCGTCGGGTCGGGTGCTGCGCGGGCGACTGACCGCCGCCCTGGGCGTGTTGGTGCTCGTGGTGGCCGCGTGGACGGTCGGCTCCGGACTGCGCCTGGCCGGCTGGTGGACTCCTACGGCCCGCGGCGCGGTCGACCACGCGGCGGCGAGCACCGGGCCCGACGGTGTGCAGCGCGTCACCGTCCGAGTGGCGAACGAGGGTTACCACCCGGCCCGTGCGCTGGCCCGGGCCGGCGTACCCACCGTCCTGGTGTTGCGCACCGACCACACCACCGGCTGCACCCGGGGCTTCGTCCTGCCCGCGCGCGATCGGCAGCAGGTCCTGCCGGTGACCGGCGAGACCACGATCGACCTGGGCGTACCGCACCCCGGGACGATCGACTGGACCTGTGCGATGGGCATGTACGGCGGGCGGATCGAGTTCCGCGCCGACCCGTGACCGGAGGGTGACGCCGGATCGCTTCCGGGGCCCGACGCCCCGTACGGTGATGTGTCCGCGCTCACGCGCTCCGGACGATCCGATGGATCCCGGCCCGGGTACGCGGGGAAGCGGACCGGGGACGCACGCAACCGGGTGACCTCGGCGTGCGTATGTATCGATAGGGAATACAGCCCGGTCCGGCATGTCCATGGGAAGAGGTGAACTGTGCGAACTGTCCGCGGCGCTGCGGTGCTCGTCGTTGTCGCAGTCCTGGCCGCTATCGGTTTCGTGGTTTTCGCAAAGGACGGGAAAGATTCCGGCAACTCCTCTGCAAAGAACCCTGGCAGCGGAAATCCGAGCGATCCGGGTAAGGAATCGGACAAACCGAGGGGTCCGGTCAAACCGATCGGTGACGGCTCGACCGCCGACACCGGTCCCCAGCCGAACCAGCCCAAGGTGGAGAAGCTCAAGCCGGGGGAGAAACCGCCGCAGTTCGTCGTGTTCTCGTGGGATGGCGCGGCCGAGGACGGCAACAAGCTGGTTTCGCAATTCCTGAAGCTGTCCGAGGCGAACAAGGCCCAGATGACGTACTTCCTGAGCGGTATCTACACGCTCCCGAAGGCGAAGAAGGCCATGTACACCGGCCCGAAGCACACCGCGGGCCAGTCGGACATCAACTTCATGTCCGACGAAACCGTGCGCAACACGATCATCCAGATGCGCGAGGTCTGGCTCAAGGGCAACGAGGTCGGTACGCACTTCAACGGCCACTTCTGCAACAGCGCCACGAGCGGCAAGAGTTGGAGCCCGGCCGACTGGAAGAACGAAACCGAGCAGGCGGTGAAATTCGTCCAGAACTGGAAGACCAACACCGGCTACGCCGACCTTCCGCCGCTGCCGTTCGACTACGCACCGGGGAAGGAGCTCATCGGTGGCCGCGCGCCGTGCCTGGAGGGCCAGACGAACCTGATGCGGGCGGGCAAGGAGATGGGATTCCGCTACGACGCGAGTTCGGCCGGCGGTCTTCAGGTGTGGCCCAAGCGCGGCAAGGAGACGGGAATCTGGGACTTCCCGCTGCAGTCGCTGCCGTGGCCGGGTGACCCGAACAAGTCGCAGCTCTCCATGGACTACAACATCATGTACGAGCAGGAGCAGCGGCACGGTAAATACGACCCGTCCAAGAAGGACGCGTGGGAGAAAGAGGCCCACGAGTTCTACATGAACGGATTCCAGCGCGCCTATACCACCAACCGCGCTCCACTGTTCATCGGGAATCACTTCGAGGACTGGAGCGGCGGCATCTACATGAACGCCGTCCGGGACACGGTGACCTCGGTCTGCACCAAGGCCGACGTACGCTGCGTGACGTTCCGTCAGTTGACCGACTGGCTCGAGGGGCAGGACCCCGCGGTGATCACCAAGCTCCAGGGGCTGGGCGTGGGCCAGGCTCCGGCGGACTGGAACTCGATCATCACCGCCGCGCAGGGCCCGAACAAGCCCGCCGCGAACCGGGCGCTGTCCGTCGAGGAGAACGCGCTGCCGACGCGCCGACAGGACTGACCGACCGGCGACACGCTGCTTCACGAGGGCCCCGTACCGAGCGCAACCTCGGTACGGGGCCCTCGTGTTGCCGCCCGCGGCGGGCCATGATGCGCGCCGCGTCCCGCATCGACTCGGCAGGATCGAAAATCTTGTCGATACACTGACGGGGACCGGGTGCGGTTCGCACCGCTCCCGCGTCGTGGGTCTTCCCCGTCGGGAGACATGCCGGGAAGTCTGGTCGGCGCTGTTTTGTCGTTTTCGCAGGGCGGTATACGCCCGCGAGCCGCAGCCGACCTGGAGGTCCCGTGGGTGCCGAGTCCGCACCACGCAACAAGTTCTTTCGGCGTCCGTCCACCCTGGCCGAGCGGAACTTCATCGCCGACGCGCTGCGCACCGAAACGGTCGGCGGCGCGCTGTTGCTGATCGCGGCGGTGGTCGCGGTGGTCTGGGCGAACACCGGGTGGAGCGACGCCTACCAGGACCTGCGCGACTTCCGGTTCGGCCCCTCGGCGCTGCACCTCGACCTGTCGCTGAGCACCTGGGCCGCCGACGGGCTGCTCGCCGTCTTCTTCTTCGTGGCCGGCATCGAACTCAAGCGCGAGTTGGTGGTGGGCGACCTGCGCAATCCGGCCCAGGCGATCCTGCCGGTGGTCGCCGCCGGATGCGGGATGCTCACCCCCGCGCTGTTCTATTTCGCGGTGAACACCGGCGGCGGCTCGCCGGACGGCTGGGCCATCCCCACCGCGACCGACATCGCGTTCGCGCTCGCCGTACTCGCGGTGATCGGCACCAACCTGCCGTCCGCGCTGCGCTCGTTCCTGCTCACCCTGGCCGTGGTGGACGACCTGGGCGCGATCCTGATCATCGCGATCTTCTTCACCGATTCGGTGAACTTCCTCGCCCTGGCCGGAGCATTCGCGCTGCTCGTGGTCTTCTGGCTGCTTCAGCGCCGGCGGGTGCGCGGCTGGTGGTTCTACGTACCGCTCGCGCTGGTGATCTGGGCGCTGATGCACGAGAGCGGGGTGCACGCGACGGTCGCCGGTGTGGCGATGGGCCTGCTGATGCGGGTGGTCCCGGACCGGGACGAGCGCACCTCGCCCGCCGAGCACGTCGAACACCTGGTCAGGCCGGTCTCCGCCGGCTTGGCGGTGCCGATCTTCGCGCTGCTGTCCGCGGGTGTCGCGGTCTCCGGCCCGGTGCTCGGCGACGTGTTCACCCACCGGCCCACGCTCGGCGTCCTGCTCGGCCTGATGGCGGGCAAGGTGGTCGGCATCTTCGTCGGCACCTGGCTGGTCGCCCGGTTCACCCGGGCCCAACTCAGCGACGACCTGGCCTGGCCCGACGTGTTCGGCATGTCCATGCTGGCCGGCATCGGCTTCACCGTGTCGCTGCTGATCAGCGAACTCGCGTTCACCGACGACCCGGTGCTCACCGAACAGGCGAAGGCCGCGGTCCTGATCGGCTCGGTGCTCTCCGCCGCGGCGGCCACGGTCGTCCTGCGGATACGCAACAACACCTACGCCCGGCTGTGTGCCGAGGAGAACCGCGACGACGACGGCGACGGTATCCCCGACGTGTATCAAGGCGACGCCGATCGGCTGCGCCGGGACAAGCTCGCGTAGTCCGGATTGCTTCGTTTCCCATCCGAAACACTCGTACGACGTGCCCCGGTGGATACGTATCGCCGCAGCAGGGCATGATCGGGGTTCGGCTTATCCATACCGGTACGAGGAGTGACCATGGCAGGCACCGACAGGTCCCCGGCCCAGGACGTGCCCGTCGACGCACAGCGATCCCTCGGCGAGCTGTTCTCGTCCGCCAGCAAGGACATGTCCACCCTGGTGCGCAGCGAGATCGCGCTCGCCAAGAGCGAGGTCAAGGTCAGCGTGGTCAACGTCGCGAAGGGCGGCGGCGCGTTCGGCGCGGCGGCCTTCGTCGGCGTGTTCGCGTTCGTCTTCCTGAGCTTCGCGGTCGTGTACGGAATCCACGCCCTCGGACTGGGTGTGGCGTGGAGCTTCCTGATCGTCGGCGGCTTCTACCTGCTGCTCGCGGGCGCGCTCGGGTACTACGGGATCGCGTCGTTCAAGAAGGTCCGGCCGCCGGAGCGCACGATCACCACCACCCAGGACACGATCACCACGCTCAAGAACGTCGGCTGACCCCGCGGCGCGCCCGGGCCGGGGAAACCGGGCGCGGAAACAGGAGTGCGATCGCGAGTGTGCAACCCTGCTCGGCATGACGGTTCCCGAGAGCACCGTGGTCAACGTGGCCGGGCCCTGGACGCACCGCGACATCGCCGCCAACGGCGCGCGGTTCCACATCGCCGAGACGGGCGAGGGACCGGTCGTGCTGCTGCTGCACGGATTCCCGCAGTTCTGGTGGACCTGGCGGTACCAGATGCAGGCGTTGGCCCGGGCCGGCTACCGCGCGGTCGCGATGGACCTGCGCGGCTACGGCGGCAGCGACCGCACCCCGCGCGGCTACGATCCGATCACCCTGGCCCTGGACGTGACCGGGGTGATCCGCTCACTCGGCGAGCCGGACGCGATCGTGGTCGGCCACGACCTGGGCGCCTACCTGGGGTGGACCGCCGCGGTGTTGCGGCCCAAGGTGGTCCGCCGACTGGTCGCGGTGTCGATGCCGCACCCCCGGCGACTGCGCGGCGCGCTGCTGACGGACCGTCACCAGATGGCGGCGAGTTCGCACATCTTCGGTTTCCAGCGGCCGTGGGTGCCCGAGCGGCAACTGATCCGCGACGACGCGGCGATGGTGGGCGACATGCTGCGCGCGTGGTCGGCGCCGGGCCGGCCGGTCGACGAGTCGTTCACCCGCTATCGCCAGGCGATGCTGGTGCCGGGCACCGCGCACTGCGCGGCCGAGCACTACCGGTGGCTGATCCGCTCCATCCCGCGCCCGGACGGCATCCAGTACTCGGCCCGGATGAAGGCTCCCGTCGAGGTGCCCACGCTGCATCTGCACGGCGCCCTCGATCCGGTGATCCTGCCGCGCACGGCGGCCGGTTCCGGGCGCTACGTGGAGGCGCCGTACCGCTGGCGACTGCTGGACGGCGTCGGGCACTTCCCGCACGAGGAACAACCCGCGATGTTCACCGAGGAACTGCTGGGCTGGCTGAAGGATCCGGAACCCGAGCGTTGAAGTTCCGACAGCGCTTTCGGGTCTTCGTTGTGTGATCTCGATGGGCATATCCGACACTTCCGTACGGATCGCCCCGAGTCGGCTCGGGAATCGTTTCCGGCCCGGCGGGCGGCGCGATTACGCCGTCGGTGGCCCGGGTAGGCGACCCCGTATGAGCCGGACGTACAACGCTCCGAGCATGGCGGCGGGGGCCGGGGACACCCGGTCGGAGACGGCAGAGACCCTCATGGTTGAGATCCACACCACCGGTACCCAAGGGTTCGAGCACGAGCGAGGGGCGCCGGCCGGCGCGGTTGCCGAACGGGAGGATCATTTCCCGGGGCTGATGGGGATATTGCGCCGGCGAGCGCGCTGGTTGACGTTGCGTCTGCGCTTCCCGCGCTGACCCGTCACGGGCCCGCGTGGGCCGGCGGCCCGGCGGTTCGACGTCACATCGCGCAACTCTGCGTGTCCACGGGGCGGTCGGCGACCGCGCCCGCCTCGGCGTCCGCGCGGACCTCCTCGACGGTGAGCGCGTATCCGGTGGACTCGTCGTCGAGCGACTTGGCGAAGATCACCCCGGCGACCTTGCCGTTCGGCGAGATCAGCGGTCCGCCGGAGTTGCCCTGGCGGACCTTCGCGTAGAGCGAGTAGACGTCGCGACTGACCGTGCCGCGCTTGTAGATGTCCGGACCGCCGGCCTGGATCCGGGCCCGCACGCGCGCGGCCTCGACGTGGAAGGCGCCGTTCTCCGGGAAGCCCGCCACGATCGCGTCCGCGCCGCTCTCCACCTTGGGCTCGAACAGCAGTGGGGTGGCCTTGAGTCCGGGCACCTTGAGCACCGCGATGTCGCGCTTCCAGTCGTAGAGCACGACCTCCGCCTCGTACGCCCGGCCCTCGCCGCCGATCTGCACGGTCGGCTTGCGCACGCCGCCGACCACGTGCGCGTTGGTCATCACCCGCTGCGGCGCGTAGACGAAGCCGGAGCCCTCGATCACCTTGCCGCAACTCTTCGCGGTGCCGACGATCTTGACGATCTTGTCCTGGCTGTCCCGGACCGCGGGCATCGACAACAACTTGGGGTCCGGCGGCGGCACCTGCGGGATGTCCTCGCGCACGAACGGACTGAACACCTGCGGAAAGCCGTTGCGATCGAGCAGGTTGCCGAACGAGGAGAACCAGGTGTCCGCGCCCCGGGGCAACACCTTCTGCACGCCGCCGAGCACCTGGGACGAGCGCACCTCGCGCGAGACGGTGGGCATCGACGCGCCCGCGACGGAGGAGCCGATCAGCCACACCACGATCAACAGCGCGCACACGCTCACGATCGCGCCGCCGGCCGCGTCCACCAGGCGCGCCGGTCGCCAGGTGAGTTGGCGGCGCAGTCGGTTGCCGGCCGCGGTGGTCAACGCCTGGAGCGCGGTGGCCAGCACGAGCACGACGCAGATCGCCGCGATCGAGGGCCCGAGCCCCGGCTCGAACCGGTTCAGCAGCGAGGGCACCAGCCACATGCCGAACACGCCGCCGCCGATGAAGCCCAGGAACGAGAGCACGCCGACGATGAAGCCCTGCCGGTATCCGGAGATGGCGAAGGCCACCGCGGCGGCGAGCAGCAACAGGTCCAGGACATTCACGCGCTCACGTTCTCACGTGCGAGCCCGCGCTGTCCGCAGCCGTGCCGGTTCGTCGAACACCGGTGACACAGCCGTACGAACCCGCTGTTGACGCACCATCAGCCCACCCCCGCACAACGCGAACCCCCTGGCCACATCCCCACCCCAAACACCCCAACGCCCCCGCCGCGGCCACTCCCAGGCGCGTCAGCGCCCCCGACCCGGGCCACCCACGCGATCGACGCGCGCAGCGCGGAGAGCGGCGGGAGCCGCAAAGTTTGGGCCGGGTGACCCGGAGCGAAGCGGAGGAGCACCCGGCCCCGAGCGAGGGGCCGCTTTTTTCTCGGAGGAGCGAAGCGGGGGAGAGAAAAAAGTGGTCCCTCGCGAGCCGGCGCGAAGCGCCCAACAAGTCATCCCTCATGCTGGACCCGGTCCCCTCGCACGGCGCACAGCGCCCAACAAGTCACCCCCCAGGCTCGCACCCGGTCCCCTCGCGAGCCGGCGCAAGCGCCCAACAAGTCATCCCCCAGGCTCCGACGCAGTCTCCTCGTACGGATCGAAGCCGCGCCGCGCCAGTCGATCCTCGGCGTCGGACAGGGCGATCTCCCGCCGGGGGTCCCACGGCCGCTCCCACCCGGTGTGGTGCAGCACCCGGTCGATCAGCCCCGCGGTGAACCCCCAGACCACCAGGTCCTGCACCTCGAACGCCGGTCCCAGATGGCCGCCGGGATGCCGCAGCCGGACCCGGTTGGCCGGGTCGGCGAGTTCGGCGATGGACACCCGCAACACCCGCGCGACCTCCTCGGGCGCGCCCGGGGCCACCTCGCTCTCCCGGTGCCACCAGCCGAGCACGGGCGTGACCACGAAGTCGCTGACGGGGATGTACAGGTCGGGCAGTCGGCCGAAGATCCGCACCCCGGCGGGGTCGAGCCCGACCTCCTCCTGCGCCTCGCGCAGCGCGGTGCCCTCGGGCCCGTCGTCGCCCGGATCCACCGAGCCGCCGGGGAAGGCGGCCTGGCCCGCGTGTGAGCGCAGCGTCGCGGCACGCTGGAGCAGCAGCAGGTCGGGTCCTTCGGGGCCCTCGCCGAACAGGATCAGTACGGCGGAGCGCCGGCCGCCCTCGGCGGGCGGCAGGAAGCGGCTGAGTTGTTCGGGGGTGACCGTCCGGGCGGCGCGCGCCACCGGGCGCAGCCACTCCGGCAGATCGGCCTCGGCCCAGGTCTGGATCCCGGTCCCGGTCTGCGTCACCCGGCGTCCCCCTCGTCTTTCGGTGCCTTTGGTGCCCTTGGTGCCCTTGGTGCCTTTGGTGCATCCCGCGTCGGCTCGGCCTGCTCGACCGGCCTGCCCAGCACCGGTTCGGCCGGCGGCTTGAGCCGCTGGCCGGGCTGTCCGGCCATCTCGTACTTGAGCAGGGCCCGGGCCTTGATCGGGTCCGTCTCGCCCTCGCCGTAGGCCGGACACAGCGGCGCGATCGGGCAGGCCCCGCAGGCGGGCCGGCGGGCGTGGCACACCCGGCGGCCGTGGAAGATCACCCGGTGCGAGAGCAGGGTCAGGTCGCGGCGCGGGAAGAGCGCGCCGACCTCCGTCTCGATCCGGACCGGATCGTCGTCGGTGGTCCACCCGAAGCGGCGGGCCAGTCGCCCGAAGTGGGTGTCGACGGTGATCCCGGGGACGTCGAAGACCTCGCCCAGCACCACGTTGGCGGTCTTGCGGCCGACCCCCGGCAGGGTGACGAGGTCGGCGAGCCGGCCAGGCACCTCGCCGGCGTAGCGGTCCAGGATCGCCTGGGCCAGGCCCTGTAGCGAGCGGGTCTTGGCCCGGAAGAACCCGGTCGGCTGAATGATCGACTCCAGCTCCGCGGGCTCCGCCGCGGCGATGGCGGCGGCGTCGGGGAAGCGGGCGAACAGCGCCGGGGTGACCGTGTTGACCCGGCGGTCGGTGGTCTGCGCGGACAACACCACGGCGACCAGCAGTTGGAACGCGTCGCCGTAGTCGAGTTCGCAGTGTGCGCCCGGGTATATCTCGCCCAGCTCGCGGTTGATCCGGCGCGCACGGCGCACCAGGGCCAGGCGGGACTCGCCCTTCCCGGCTTTCGCGGCTTTCACGACCTTCGCGGTGCCTCGCGACCTGCGCGGCGCGGGCTCCGTCTCGTTGCTCGACACCCGGCCAGAGTACGCAGATGCGCGGGCACTACGGTCGAGCAGTCCGCACACGCTCGATCACAGGAGCGACATGTCCGGTTACTGTGGATCCGCCCGTTCGTGATCCAGGCCACCCCGCGTGATGATTGCGGGTACCGGTGCGTCAGACTGTGACCGATCGCACTGTTTGACCGTCCGGCTTCATTGGTGTCGACCAGGCCGGCCTAGGAGGAACCTCGTGGACGACGTTTTGCAGCGGGCTCCGCTGTTCGCGGCGCTCGAAGATGAGGACGCCGCCGAGCTGCGGGCCTCCATGACGGAGGTCGGGCTCGAGCGCGGGGACTCGCTCTTCCACGAAGGTGACCCGGGCGACCGGCTTTACGTGGTGATCGAGGGCAAGATCAAGCTGCACCGCAGCTCCAACGACGGCCGGGAGAACATGCTCGCGGTGCTCGGCCCGGGCGAGATGTTCGGCGAGTTGTCGCTGTTCGATCCCGGACCGCGTACCGCGACCGCGACCGCGCTGACCGACGTGCGGCTGCTCGGCCTGGGCCACTCCGACCTGCAGCCGTGGCTGACCGGTCGGCCCAAGGTCGCCGCGGCGCTGCTGCGGGCGATAGCCCGTCGGCTCCGGCGGACCAACGAGAGCCTGGGCGACCTGGTCTTCTCCGACGTGCCCGGCCGGGTGGCCAAGGCGCTGCTCGACCTGTCCCGCCGGTTCGGCGTGCCGGCCGACGAGGGCATCCACGTGGCGCACGACCTCACCCAGGAGGAGCTGGCCCAGCTGGTCGGCGCCTCGCGGGAGACGGTCAACAAGGCGCTGGCCGACTTCGCGAGCCGGGGTTGGCTGCGGCTGGAGGCGCGTGCGGTGGTCCTGATGGACGTCGAGCGGTTGTCGCGCCGCTCGCGGTAGCACTTCGACACATCGACCGTGGGCCCGCCGTCGGCGGGCCCACGGTCGTGTTCGGGCGGCGGCGCGCTCAGGCGTCGGCGCGCTCGGCCAGGTACTCCAATTGGGCGCGGACCGACATCTCGGCGGCCCACCACACGTCCCGGTCCACGTCGGCGTAGACCCGCCGGACGACCTCCTCCGCGGTGGTGTCGCCCGCGGCGACCGCGGCCTCGACCTGGGCCAGCCGGGCCGCCCGGTGCGCCAGGTAGAAGTCGAGCACGCCGGCCGCGTCGTCCAGGATCGGGCCGTGCGCGGGCAGTACGGCGGTGATCTCGCCGGATTCGGCCAGCGCGCGCAGCCGGCGCAGCGAGTCCAGGTAGTCGCCCAGGCGGCCGTCGGGATGCGCGACCACCGTGGTGCCGCGGCCGAGCACGGTGTCGCCGGTGATCACGAACCGGTCCTGGGCCACCACGAAGCACACCGAGTCACCCGAATGGCCGGGTGTGACCAGCACGCGCAGGTCGAGCCCGCCGTCGTCGATCACCTGGCCGTCGGTCAGGCCCTCGCCGCCGTAGCGCCACTGCGGGTCGACCGAGTGCACCACCGCGTTGGTGAGCGCCTTCAGGCCCGCCACGCCCGCCGAGTGGTCGGGGTGGCCGTGGGTGAGCAGGATCCGGCCCACCCGGCGGCCCTCGGCCTCGACCGCGGCGACGATCGCGCGCAGATGGCCCTCGTCGTCGGGGCCCGGATCGATCACCACGGCGGTGTCCGCGCCGGGCTCGGCCACGATCCAGGTGTTGGTGCCGTCGAGCGACATCGCACTCGGGTTGGGCGCCAGCAGACAGGTCACCCGCGCGCTCGCGGGTCCGCCGATGCCGGCGCGGGGGTTGCCCGGCAGGGGCTGTGCGTTCATGGTCGCCATCCTGTACCTCGGGTGCCCGGGACCGAACGGTGGATCGTTGCGAATCGGCCCCCGGGGCGCCGACGCGGCTCAGCGCAGACCGAACGGGTCCGCGATGCCGGGCCATTCGAGCACGAGGCGGTCCCCGTCGAAACGTCCCCGCGCCATGATCGGGCTGATCTCGCGGTCCGCGGCGGCGGCCAGCGCCGCGGCGGGGTCGGCGAGTTCGGCCAGGTGGCGCAGCGTGTCGATGGTGGGGGGCAACATCGCCATCTCCTGCGCACGATGTTGGGCCAGCGCGTCGGCGGGGCGGGCCCAGGTGACCCGGTCCGCCTCGCCCGAGACGTCGCGGGTGCGTTGTCCGGCGGGCAGCGCCGCGACGAAGAACCACGTGTCGTAGCGCCGATCCTCGAATTCGGGGGTGATCCAGCGCGCCCACGCGCCGAGCAGGTCGGAGCGCAGCACCAGGTCGCGGCCGGCCAGGAACTCGGTGAAGGTGCGCTCGCGGGCCACCAGCGCGGCGCGGTCGGCCTCCCAGTCGGCGCCGGTGGTGTCCGAGACCACGGTGCCGGGGTCGGGCCCGGCGAGCAGCACGCCGGATTCCTCGAAGGTCTCCCGGACCGCCGCGCAGACGATCGCGCGGGCCTCGGCGACCGTGGTGCCCAGCCGTTCGGCCCACTCGGCGGGTTCGGGTCCGGCCCAGGCGGGCGAGGAGTCCGCGTCACGGGGGTCGACCCCGCCGCCGGGGAAGGCGTACATCCCGGCCGCGAACTTCATCGTGGTGTGCCGGCGCAGCAGATAGGCCTCGGCCCCTCGGGGGCGCTCGCGCAGCAGCACCACGGTCGCCGCGCGGCGCGGGGGCACCGGTTCGGCCTCGCCGGCGATAATCGCGCGGGCCCGCTCGACCCAGGACGCGGGCATGCCCGCCTGGGCGTTTCCGGCTTGCGTGCTCCCCGTTTCGGCCATGCGCCGGATCGTACGCCTGACCGAGTCAAGTTCCATCCCTGACCCCCTGAAACCGAGCGGACCCGCCCCTTTCGGGTGCGGGTCCGCTCCGCGCGCCTCTCGGCATGGGCGTGCGCCGTTCGGGTCAGACCACCTCGACGAGGATCTCCACCTCGACCGGGGCGTCGAGCGGCAGCACCGCCACGCCGACCGCGCTGCGCGCGTGCCGACCCGCCTCGCCGAAGACCTCGCCGAGCAGTTCGCTGGCGCCGTTGATCACGCCGGGCTGCCCGGTGAAGTCGGGGGCGCTGGCCACGAAGCCGACCACCTTGACCACCCGGCGTACCAGCGCGAGGTCGCCGAGTTCGGCCTTGACCGCCGCGAGCGCGTTGAGCGCGCACTGCCGCGCGAGCTCCTTCGCCTCCTCGGCGGTGACCTCGGCGCCGACCTTGCCGGTCGCCGGCAGCTTGCCCTCGATCATCGGCAACTGGCCGGAGGTGTGGATGTAGTTGCCGGTGCGGATCGCGGGCACGTAGGCCGCGACCGGGGGCACCACGCCGGGCAGCGTCAGGCCCAGGTCGATGATGCGCTGTTCGGGGTGTACCTCGCTCACGCCGCCACCTGCTTCGCCCGCTTCATGTAGGCCACCAGGCTCTCCGGGTTCGGACCCGGCACCACCTGGACGAGTTCCCAGCCGTCGTCGCCCCAGTTGTCCAGAATCTGCTTGGTCGCGTGCACCAGCAGGGGGACGGTCACGTATTCCCACTTCGTCATGGGTCCAGACTTTAGACCGACACCTCCGGCGGTTCGACGGGGCGCCACGCCACCGGCGAGGACAACACCATCGTGCTGGAGGGTTTGCCGTGCTCGGCGAGCCGGTCGATGAGCACCTGGAAGTCGGCCATGGTGGCGACCGCGACCATCAGCAGGCAACACGCGTCGCCGGTGACCCGGTGCACCTGGAGCACCTCGGGCCATTCGCGCACCGTGTCCGCGTCGCGGCGCAGCAGACAGCCCGGGCCGTAGCAGTTCATCCGGACCAGGGCGACCACGCCGCGGCCGGCCGCGGCCGGGTCCACGTGCGCGTGATAGCCGGTGATCACGCCGCTGTGTTCGAGCCGGCGCACCCGGGTGGCCACCGCCGGCGCGGAGAGGTTGATCCGCCGGGACAGTTCGTTGAGCGAGGTCCGGGCGTCGCGTTGCAGTTCGGCGAGCAGTCTGCGGTCGATCGCGTCCATGTTCGCCCTCCGTTCACGATCGTGAGGGTATGCCGTCCGACACGTTGCGAGCGTAAACCGAATCCGCCGTTCCGAGGTTCGACACCCATTCCCAACCGAGCCGTCGCACGATTGCATGTGGGCACTCCCCGACCGGCCCCCGGCGGGCCCGGCGTGAGAGGTGGACGTATGGCGGTCGGCGCACCGACGCCCCGGAGCGAACCGGCGCACGGCGTCCACCCGCCGGACGCGCGGCGACCCGACGCGATCCCCTACGCGGACTACGTGCGGCTCGAGAGCCTGCTGTCCCTCCAGCGCACCCGCACCGACGTGCCCGCCGAGATGTCGTTCCTGATCGCGTCCCAGGTGATGGAACTTTTGTTCGCACTGCTGCGGCACGAGTGGACGATCGCGGGCGAGCGGCTCGACGCCGACGACGTGGCGGGCGCGACCGACACGCTGCGGCGCAGCGTGCGCGAGTTGGACGTGCTGGTGTCCACGTGGGACCTGCTCGCCACGCTCACCCCCGGCGAGTTCGGCGCGTTCCGCGAGGAGCTGGGCGAGGCGTCCGGCTTCCAGTCGTACCTGTACCGGCACCTGGAGTTCCTGCTCGGGATCAAGCGCGCGGGAGTGCTGCGGGGCTACGTGGGCGCCCCGGACGTGCACGCGGAGCTGGATCGGGCGTTGCGGGCGCCGAGCCTGTACGACCACGCGCTCGACCTGCTCGCCCGCCGTGGCCTGCGCAAGGCCGCGAGCGGGCGGCCCGACCCGAGCCGGCCCTACGCGCCGACGGAGGACGTGGAACGCGCGTGGGCGGACGCCTACACCGACGGGGTGCACGATCTGGTCGCCCTCGGCGAGGTGTTGACCGACATCTCCGAGCGCTGGACCCGCTGGCGCGAGCGACACCTGGCCGCCACACTGCGAGCGCTGGGGAATCGACCGGGAACGGGCGGTTCGACCGGCGCTTCTTGGTTGGAACAGACCGTACGCGTGCGTGTTTTTCCCGAGTTGTGGACCATGCGCACCTTGGTCGAACCATCGAAGTCCTGATTCATCGAAAGACTGGTGGAGCATGTCGGATTCCTTGTTGAACGCGGTCGCCGACGATTCGTCGGACCAACGCTCGACCTCCGGCCTCGCGGCCGGGCGGAGCACCACCGCGGCCGGCCTCGACGCCGCCGATCCGCTGGCGCACGTGCGCGAGCGGTTCCTGCTGCCGGAGGGCGTGATCTACCTCGACGGCAACTCGCTCGGCGCACTGCCCGCCGGCGTGCCCGAGGCGCTGCGAGACGCGGTGCACCGGCAGTGGGGCACGGACCTGATCCGTTCCTGGAACGCCAACGACTGGTGGGGCGCGCCCGCGCGGATCGGCGACCGGATCGGCGCGCTGATCGGCGCCGCGCCCGGCCGGGTGGTCTGCGGCGACTCGACGTCGATACAGATCTTCAACGCGATCGCGGGCGCGCTGCGGCTGCGCCCGGGGCGCCGCGTGGTGCTGGCCGACCCGGACAGCTTCCCGACCGACCTCTACCTGGCCGACTCGATCGCCGGCCTGCTCGGTGCCGAGGTGCGCCGGGTGCCGGTCGGTGAGGCGGCCGAGGTGTTGCGCGCGGACGGCGACACGATCGCGGTGATCGCGTACAACCACGTCGACTACCGCAGCGGTGAATTGCGCGACCTGCCCGGCCTGACCGCCGCCGCGCACGCCGCCGGCGCGTTGGCCCTGTGGGACCTGTGCCACTCCGCGGGCGCGTTCCCGATCGACCTGGACGCGCACGAGGTGGACCTCGCGGTGGGGTGCGGCTACAAGTACCTGTCCGGTGGACCCGGCGCGCCGGCGTTCGTCTACGTCGCCGAGCGGCACATCGCCGCGTTCGAGCCCGCGCTGACCGGCTGGCACGGGCACGCGAACCCGTTCGGCATGGAGGCCGGCTACGCCCCGGCGCCCGGCATCGAGCGGGCCCGGATCGGCACGCCACCGCTGTTGTCCATGCTCGCCCTGGAGGCCGCGCTCGACGCCTACGACGGGGTGTCCATGGCCGAGGTGCGGGCCAAGGGCCTGGCGCTGACCGACCTGTTCATCGCCTGCGTGGACGACTTGGGCCTGGAGACGCTGACCCCGACCGAGCACGCCCGGCGCGGTAGCCAGGTCGCGGTGCGCCACCCCGAGGCGCACGCGGTGATGGCGGCGCTGATCGACCGGGGGGTGATCGGCGACGTGCGACCGCCGGACGTGCTGCGCTTCGGCTTCAACCCGCTCTACATCGGACACGCCGACGTGGTCGAGGCCGCGCGGGTGCTCGGAGACATCCTGGAGACGGGGGCGTACAAGGACGCGCGCTACGCCGTTCGGTCGACGGTGACGTGACGCGGGTCACCCCGGGGGGATCACCTCCGACCGGGCGGGGAGCGGGTGGTTAGGCTCGACTCGTGAGTTTGGGTGCGAGGTCACACGGGTCCGGCGGTTGCACGCGTGCGGCCGAATGGCGCAAGCCTTCGAGGGCAGGGATCCGGGCATGCCGCCGCCCCGAGCCGAGCGCGCCGTCCCGTCCCGCCGGGCGGCTGCCGTGACGACGTGGCCGGCGGGCGCACGCACGACCGACGGCGACGCCGATTGGGAGGGCGTGCGCCTGCACGTGGTCAGCGGCAAGGGCGGGACCGGCAAGACCACCGTGGCCGCCGCCCTCGCCCTGGCACTGGCCACCGGCGGGCGGCGCACGCTGCTGGTGGAGGTCGAGGGTCGGCAGGGCATCGCGCAGCTCTTCGACTGTCCGCATCTGCCCTACGAGGACCGCCGGATCGCGGTCGCCCCGGGGGGTGGCGAGGTGTACGCGCTCGCCATCGACCCGGAGGAGGCGTTGCTCGAATACCTCGACATGTTCTACCACCTGGGTCGGGCCGGTAAGGGCCTGAAGAAGCTGGGCGCGATCGACTTCGCCACCACCATCGCGCCCGGTCTGCGCGACGTGCTGCTGACCGGGAAGGCGTGCGAGTCGGCCCGGCGGCGGGTGCAGGGGGCGTTCGCCTACGACGCGGTGGTGATGGACGCGCCGCCGACCGGGCGCATCGCGCGGTTCCTCAACGTCAACACCGAGGTGGCCGGGCTGGCCCGGTTCGGCCCGATCCACACCCAGGCCGAGGCGGTGATGGGGGTGATCCGCTCGGCGCAGACCGCGGTGCACCTGGTGACCCTGCTCGAGGAGATGCCGGTCCAGGAGACCGTGGACGGTGTCGCCGAACTGCGCGCGTCGGGCCTGCCCACCGGCGGGGTGGTGATCAACATGGCCCGCCCGCCGCTCCAGGCCGAGGACGAGAGCGACACCGGCCGGCGGCTGACGCCCGAACTGCTCGAGGCCGGGCTGCTCGCCGGCGGGATCAAGCCCACCCGGCCGCTGGTCGCCTCGCTGCTCGGCGAGGCCGACGAGCACGCGAGCCGGATCGAGTTGGAGAGCACCGGCCGGGCCCTGGTCCGCGGCCTGGATCTGCCGGTCTACGAACTGCCGCTGCTGGCCGACGGAATGGATCTGGGCGGTCTGTACCGCCTCGCCGAAGCGCTGCGCGAGCAGGGGATGGCATGAACAGGCTGGAGATCGACGCGCTGCTCGACGACCCGGGCACCCGCATCCTGGTGTGCTGCGGCTCGGGCGGCGTGGGCAAGACCACCACGGCCGCGGCGCTCGGGCTGCGCGCGGCCGAACGTGGTCGCGACGTCGTGGTGCTGACCATCGACCCGGCGCGCCGACTCGCCCAGTCGATGGGGCTGACCGAGTTGGACAACACGCCCCGCCGGGTCGTCGACGTCGACGAGACCAAGGGCGGCAGCCTGCACGCGATGATGCTCGACATGAAGCGCACGTTCGACGAGATCGTCGAACAACACGCCGACCCCGAGCGCGCGCGGCAGATCCTCGACAACCCCTTCTACCAGTCGTTGTCCTCCAGCTTCGCCGGCACGCAGGAATACATGGCGATGGAGAAGCTGGGCCAGTTGCACGCGACCGGCGAGTGGGACCTGATCGTGGTGGACACCCCGCCGAGTCGCTCCGCCCTCGACTTCCTGGACGCCCCCCAGCGGCTGGGCTCGTTCCTGGACGGCCGGCTGATCCGGATACTGTCCGCCCCCGCCAAGGTCGGCGGACGCGGCGCGCTGAAGTTCCTGTCGGCGGGCATGGGCATGATGACCGGCGCGCTGAGCAAGGTGGTCGGCACCCACCTGCTGACCGACATCCAGACCTTCGTGGCGGCGCTCGACACCACCTTCGGCGGTTTCCGCAAGCGGGCCGACGCGACGTACCGGCTGCTCCAGGCGCGGGGCACCTCGTTCCTGGTGGTCGCCGCGCCGGAGAAGGACGCGCTGCGTGAAGCCGCGTACTTCGTCGACCGGCTCGGCACCGAGCGCATGCCGTTGGCCGGTCTGGTGCTCAACCGGGTGCACGCCACGAGCGCGGGGCGGCTGTCCGCGGAGCGGAGCCTGGCGGCGGCCGAGTCGCTGACCGAGCGGGCCGACGATCTCGGCGACCCCGGTAGCGGGGAATCGGCCGACGACGCGCCGCAACCCGCCGATCTGCGGCTGGTCGCGGGGCTGCTCACGCTGCACGCCGAGCGGCTGCGGGTGATCGACCGCGAGGAGCGCATGCGGACCCGCTTCACGTCGATCCACCCCGAGGTACGGGTGACCGAGGTCCCGGCACTGCCCGGGGACGTGCACGACCTGGCGGGTCTGCGCGTCATCGGCGAGAGCCTGGGCTCCGGCTGACCTCGCGGCCGGGCCGGACCCGCGGGCCCGGGTGATCCGGGCCGCGGTGACCCACCGCCCGACGTCTCGTCACCACCCCGCCGGGGCCCGGGCCTGACTCCCGGCCCCGGCGGGCGGTGACGTTCGCGCGCGATGGCGTTGCGGATGCGGCGGTGTTCGAGGGTGCCGACCCCGGGTCGTCCACACGTGTTGCGCCACGTGTGCCGACACGTGTTCAGCCGGCGACCCGGAACTCCTCGTCTCCGTGGATGTCGCGCTCGTACTCCTCGCGCGCGGTCTCCAGCAGCCGACGCCACGAGGTGATCATCGGCCGGCGGCGCAGCAGCGCGCGCCGCTCCCGCTCGGTCATGCCGCCCCAGACGCCGAACTCCACCCGGTTGTCCAGCGCGTCGGCCAGGCACTCGGTGCGGACCGGACATCCGGTGCACACCGCCTTGGCGCGGTTCTGCGCCGCCCCCTGCACGAACAGCTCATCCGGATCGGTACTCCGGCAGGCGGCCTGCGTGCTCCAGTCGGTAACCCAGCTCATGCTGGTGCCGTCCTCTCCCGATTTTCGAGGCTCCCCCAACGGCGGCGCCGGGAATTCCCGATGCCAAGCAGGACGGTACGAAACCCTGGGCACGCGCAACAGCCCCTGCGCGGGCAGTCATCGATGGCCCGGAAGGACTATGCGCAAATATGGACCCACCCGTCCGGGTGAATGCTCTTGCGCTTTGGGTCCGGGCTTCACTCGGAAGAGGGCACGTCGGAGGCACGAGAGACGGCAGCGGGACCCGACATCCGGCGACTTTCACTCCAAAGAGTGAAATGCGTGATGACACGAATCCCCCGGCTGCTCGGCCAGCTTAAGCGAAGTCCCTTCGCCGCGTAGGGTGTTTCGGCACGTAGGCTGTCGGCCATGGCCCGAACTTCCTCCGGCTCGGCCCGCCCGAAACGCGGTTCGTACCGTCCACGATCCCCGCTGGGCTTCGTGGGACGGTTCGCCGCGTTCGTGGGTGCGAGCATCCTCGCCGGCGCCCTGGTCGCGGGAGTCGCGCTGCCGTTCGTGGGCGGCCTCGGCCTGTCCGCGAAGGCGGCGTCGGAAAACTTCGACGACCTGCCCGGCGATCTGGACCAGCCGTTCCTCTCGCAGCCGTCGTACATCCTCGACTCCGAGGGCAACCAGCTCGCGATGGTCTACGACCGGTATCGCATTCTGCGGACCTTCGACCAGATCGCGCCGATCATGCGTCAGGCGATCGTGGCGATCGAGGACTCGCGATACTACGAGCACGGTCCGATCGACCTCAAGGGCACCCTGCGTGCCCTGTTGCGCAACCAGCAGTCGGGTGGCACCGGATCCAAGCAGGGCGGATCCAGTCTCACCCAGCAGTACGTGAAGAACATCTTCGTGGAGGAGGCCGGCAACGACCCGGCCAAGGTGGCCAAGGCCCAGGCCCAGGAGGTCTCCCGCAAGATCAAGGAGCTGAAGTACGCGATCGGTCTGGAGCAACGGCTGTCGAAGGACGAGATCCTCACCCGGTATCTCAACATCACCTTCTTCGGCCGCCAGGCGTACGGCGTCGAGGCCGCGTCGCAGCGCTACTTCAGCAAGCACGCCGCCGATCTGACCCTGCCCGAGGCGGCCACCCTGGCCGGCGTGGTGCAGGCGCCGTCGGCGTACGACCCGATCGGTTACCCGAACGCCGCGCGGGACCGGCGCAACATCGTGTTGCAGCGCATGGCCGAGGTGAAGGTCATCACCCAGGCCGAGGCCGACGCGGCCAAGGCGACCGAACTCAACCTGAAGACCCAGCCGTTGCCCAACGGCTGCATCACCGCCGACCAGATCGACGGTGCCGCGTTCTTCTGCGACTACGTCGAACGGGTGGTCAAGAACGACCCGGCATTCGGCGCGAACAAGGACGAACGCGACAAGATGTGGCGCGAGGGCGGCCTGCGGATCACCACCACGTTGGACCGAAAGGCCCAGAAGGCGGCCTACACCGCCGCAACCAAGGGCGTACTCCAAAAGGACCCGGTCGCCGACGCGGTCGTCATGGTCGAACCGGGCACCGGGAAGATCAAGGCGATGGCGCAGAGTCGGCCGTACGGGTTCGGCGACTACGAGACCACGCTCAACTACTCGGTCGACCACAACATGGGCGGCTCGACGTACGGCTTCCAGACCGGGTCCACGTTCAAGCCGATCACCGCCGCGGCGGCGTTGGAGAACGGGATGAAGGTCGACCAGGAGTACTCCACCGGCTACGACATCGACATGCGGAAGGAGAAGTTCCGCACCTGCGGCGAATCGACGCGCGACGCCAAGTACCAACCGCAGAACGAGAGCCGCAGCGAGACCGGCACCTGGAACATGCAGACCGCGCTGGAGAAGTCGATCAACACCTACTTCGTCCTGCTGTCCAAGGACGTGGGGCTGTGTCCGATCGCGACGCTGGCCGATCAGATGGGTGTGCACCAGGGCAACGGCGAGGCATTGAAGCAGGTGCCCAGCATGACGCTCGGCGCCAACACCATCGCGCCGATGAACATGGCGGCGGCGTACGCGACCTTCGCCAGCCGCGGGGTGTACTGCACGCCGATCGCGGTCACCGAGGTGGCCAAGCTCGACGGCACCAAGTTGTCCGTGCCCCAGGCGGGCTGCAAGCAGGTGATGAAGCAGTCCACCGCGGACACCATCAACACCCTGCTCAAGGGAGTGGTCGAGGACGGCACCGGCACCCAGGCCGGCCTCAAGGACCGCGACAACGCGGGCAAGACCGGCACCACCAACGAGCGCAAGGCGGCCTGGTTCGTCGGCTACACGCCGAACCTGTCCACCGCGGTGTGGATCGGTGGCGCCAAGAACGATGTCGAGATGGTCGACATCAAGATCGCCGGGACCACGTACGAGAAGGTCTACGGCGGGCAGGTCCCCGGACCGATCTGGAAGAGCGCGATGTCGGGTGCGCTCAAGGGGGTGGACGCGCCGGACTTCGCCGCCCCGCCGCCGGGCGCGATCCCGCCGAAGCCCGATCCCAACAAGAAGCCGGACGACGGCAAGCCCAACCAGCGCGACCAGAACCGGCCGCCGGGCGGCGGAAGCACCCGGCCGCCGTGGACGCCGTGGACTCCGCCGGTGACGCCGCCGACCACGCCGCCCACGGGCGGGGGCGGCGCCACCAAGCCCCCGGAGACGCAGCGGCCGCCGGGGCACACTCGGCCGCCGAGCACGGGGGATGTCGGGGGTGGGGATTTCGAGGGGTTCTGAGCGGGGTGGTCGCGGGGGTCGCTCGTGATCGTTCGTAAGCGCTTGTGATCGCTCGTGATCGCTCGTGGAAATGTCGATGGTGGTGCTCCCGATGTGTTCGGGGGCACCACCATCGGCGTGTGGAGCGGGGGTCGGGCGAAGCGGCCGGCCCGGTGCGGTCGGCCGCGTGGGGTCAGCCGGCCAGCTGGCTCTTGATCTCGGCGGCGATGCGGCCGCCCTCGGCCCGGTCGCCGACCTTGGGGCGGACCACCTTCATGACCTGACCCATCGCCTGCGGGCCGGCGGCGCCGCTCTGCGCGATGGCGTCGGCGACGATCGCGCGAAGGTCGTCGTCCGACAGCTGCGCCGGCAGGTAGGCCGCCAGGACCTCGCCCTCGGCGCGCTCGCGGGCGGCGGAGTCGGTACGGCCGCCGTTCGCGAAGGCCTCGGCGGCCTCTCGACGCTTCTTGGCCTCGCGCACGATGACCTTCAGCACCTCGTCGTCGGACAGCTCGCGGGCGGTCTTGCCCGCGACCTCCTCGTTGGTGATCGCGGTCAGGGTGAGGCGCAGCGTCGAGGAGACCAGTTCGTTCCGGGACCGGATGGCCGCGGTCAGGTCGCTCTGCAAACGGCTCTTGAGGGTGCTCATGGGGTCAAGTGTCGCAGCCGTGGCCGGTGTGGCCGTACCGAATTACCGCGCTCGGAGTGCGTCCCGACCACTCCCGCCCCGACCCGCCCGTCGTCCCGCGACATCGGGTGCGCCGCCGAGACTGCCGAGCACCGGTCGGCTCTGCCAGCATGGAGGGATGCGACCGCGTTCAGCCTTCCCCCTAGCCGTAGCCGCCACCGGGGCCGCCTGCCTCACCTACGCGGCGGCCTACGAGGCCCGTTCGTTCCGTCTGCGCCGGGTCGAGGTGCCGGTGTTGCCGCGCGGCGCCCGGCCGGTACGGATCCTTCAGGTGTCCGACATCCACATGGTGTCCGGGCAGCGCCGCAAGCAGGAGTGGCTGCGCCGGCTCGACGCGCTGCACCCCGACATGGTGCTGAACACCGGCGACAACCTGTCCGACCCGGAGGCGGTGCCGGAGACGCTGGACGCGCTGGGCCCGCTGCTCGGTCGGCCCGGGGCATACGTGTTCGGGTCCAACGACTACTACGGCCCGCGCCCCAAGGACCCCACGGGCTACCTGCGTCGTGACGACGGCACGCGGCGGCTCGGCCGGGAGAACCCGTGGACCGACCTGCGCGACGGCTTCGACGCGGCGGGCTGGGCGAACCTCAACAACGCGCGCGGCCGGCTCAAGGTGGACGGCCTGGACATCGAGCTGGTCGGCCTGGACGACCCGCACATCGACCGGGACCGCTACGAGCAGGTGGCCGGCGGCCCCGACCGGAGCGCCGACATCTCGCTGGCCGTGGTGCACGCGCCGTACCTGCGCGCCCTCGACGCCTTCACCGCCGAGGGCTACCCGCTGGTGATCGCCGGCCACACCCACGGCGGCCAGGTCTGCGTCCCCTTCTACGGCGCCCTGACCACCAACTGCGACCTCGACCGCAAGCGCGCCAAGGGCCTGTCGAAGCACCTGTCCGCCGACCGCGAGGCCTACCTCCACGTCTCCGCCGGCTGCGGCACCTCCCGCTACGCCCGCTTCCGCTTCGCCTGCCCCCCGAGGCCACCCTCCTCACCCTGACCCCCCGTCAGTCCACCGGCAGCACCGCCGCCCCGACCCCGCGCTAAACCGGATTTCGCCTCAGCCCCCCGACCCGCTAAGCTGAACGCGCAGCATCGGGGTGTGGCGCAGCTTGGTAGCGCGCTTCGTTCGGGACGAAGAGGCCGTGGGTTCAAATCCCGCCACCCCGACCAGTGGTACAGAGGCTCCATCGGAGAAATCCGATGGGGTCTCTGACGCGTTTCCGGCACGAAAGTACAGCAACCACGCTGGTTGCCCGCGGCTTTCATCCACTGGCGGCTGCGCCTGTTCGCCGACCTTCCCCACCGCGAACGGCGGTTCGGGAACTCTACGGCTGACCCAAGCGGTGAGGCGGGGGTTCGCCCACCTGATCGCCCACTGGGAGAAGTGCCGTGGGCTGATGAATCCGACTACGGGACCGCGCTCGATCCGCTGGGGTCGCGTCAGCTCTCGTAGTGGTAGCGGCACTGTGCGATGAGGACCGTGTCCTCGCCGGCCTTGTAGATCAGTCGGTGCTCGTCGTTGATACGGCGCGACCAGTAGCCCTGGAACCCGTGCTTGAGCGGTTCCGGTTTGCCGATCCCCTCGTTGCCGTTCCGGGAGATGTCCGCGATAAGCGTATTGATGCGCTTCAGAATCTTCCGGTCCTGAAGCTGCCACCAGAGGTAGTCCTCCCACGCGCGGGAGGAGAAGGTGATCTTCATTCGCCGGCCCTCATGCGTCGGTCGTCAGCTCGCGTACGGTACCGCCGCCGCTCTCCAACTCGTCGATGGACGCGAGTAGGCGCCGGGCGTTCGCAGGGCTTCGCAACAGGTAAGCCGTCTCCTTCAGGGACTCGTAGTCCTCAAGGGAGACAATGACGACCGGGTCGTGTCCGGCTCGAGTGATGACAACCTCTTCGCGGTCGTCGTTGACGGAGTTGAGCACCTCGGCATACCGCGCGCGAGACTCGGAGTACGTCATGGTCTTCATAGCCGACCCTTCCTCGTCGTACAAGAAACTGTACGTCGACCTTCATGGTGCGGCAAGCGGTTGGACGATTACCGCGACCGGGCAGCCGCCGGCGGCGGCGGATCGCTGCGGATGGGTAGCCTGCTCCCCCGACAGCACGAGCACCTGACGCCGCTTCGTGGGAGCGCGACGAGCGGGATGGGAGGATGGTCGGCCTGCGATCCCGGCCGATGCGCTCGACGAGCTCACCCTCGGCCTGAGTCCCAGCGGACAACGGGTGAAAGTACAGCAGCAAAGTACCGCAACCAGGCCCGCCGACAGTGACCGTCAATGAACCTGGCATCGCCTCTGACCTGCGCAGATGACTCCAGCAACCAGCCTGCCCCTGATTCGGGACGAAGAGGTCGTGGGTTCGAATCCCGCCACCCCGACCAGTGGTGTAGAGGCTCTATCGGAGAGATCCGGTAGGGCCTCTTTTGGTGTGGCTGTATAGGTGCGGCTCGCTGTTGCGGTCTTGGGGCCCGACGGCGTTGTGGTTGCCTCACTGGGCGAGGAGGGCTGTCAGGACGATGGTGGGGTCGGGGTCCGGGGGGCCTGTCGGGTGCCAGGTGTCCTGCTTTTTGGCGTAGGGGTACCACAGGCCGTCTCGGCTCAGGCGTAGCTGGGCGTTGTGGCCGTCGATGGTCCAGCGGTTGCGCCAGGTGCGGATTCGGGGTGGTTTTCCGTCGGCCCAGTCTGCTCGCAGCGCCTCGCGAGCGCGGTCCAGGCGGCCGGTGGGTGGGGTCCAGGGGTTTTCCAGGACGTCCAGGGATGCCGCCCCGCCGTGGCGCCAGGCGTGGACGGCCGCGGTGAGTTCGGCCGGGGTGCGGCCACAGTTCGCGGCGATCCGGGCCGGGATATCCGTGGTCGGGTGGTTGGCGGCGAGGCGGACGGCGTCCTGCCACTCGGTGAGCGGAGCGGGTGGGGTGGAATCGGCGTGCCGGGGGGCGATGGCGGCCGCCAGCAGACGCTGGGCACGCGTCGCGGCGTCCGCGGCGAGTAGTTCGAGTGCGGCCGGGTCCAGGCCCGCCGCCGGGTCGGCGGAGCCCACCAACGCCGGTCCGTGGCCGGGTACTTCGGGAACCGGCGGCGGAGCGGGCAGGGGTGCCCGCGTGGTTCGGGCGGCGAAGGCGGCCCCGGCGGGATCGCCCGTGGAGGCCGGCGGCGCGGCCGACCCCGCTCCCCCGGCCGGCCCCACGCCGGCGCCGGTGAGCGCCTGGTTCGCGGCGGCTTCCGCCACCGCGCGCGCCGTGTTGCGGCGGCCGAGTTCGTCCATCAACTCGTGCTCCCCCCGTCCTCGAAGCAGGAGCAGGACGAACGGGTCGCGGTCCAGTAGCCGGGCCACCTGGTAGCACAGGGCTGCGGCGTGTTTGCAGGGGTAGCCCCAGTCGGGGCAGGAGCACGCGGGGTCGAGGTCCCGGGCGCCGGGCAGCAGGGGGACGCCGGCGGCCGCGGCGTCGTCCGCGAGGCCCGCGGGCATGTCGCCGTCGAGCAGCGCGGCGATGTTCGCGGCCCGCTCGGCGATCACGTCGAGCAGGCGGTCCCACTGCCGGTCCGTCAACTGCTCGACGCGGACCTTGGCGCGGTACGGGGCGGGTCGGCTGCCGCGCACCATGGCGGCGACCGAGCCGGCGGCGACGGTGACCGCCCCGACCGCGCCACCGCGCGCGTAGGTCCGGCCGCGGGAGAGCCGGCCCGAGTCGAGGGAGGACTCTTCCAGGGAACGCAGCCATTCGCGGCCCCACCAGGACTCGGCGAAGGGGGCGCGGCTGCCCTTGGTCGACGGCAGCGCTTCGAAGGTACGGCCGGCCGGCCCCGTCCGTCCGGTCATCGCCGCCCCCTTCGCAGTGCGACAAGCTCGGCCAGTTCGCTGTCGCTCAGCTCACCGAAGGCCGCCTCCCCCGAGCCCAGCACCGACTCGGCCAACTCCCGCTTTCGCCGCAGCATCTCGGCCACCCGGTCCTCGACCGTTCCCTCGGCGATGAGCTTGTGCACCTGGACCGGCTGCGTCTGTCCGATCCGGTACGCGCGGTCGGTGGCCTGGTCCTCCACCGCCGGGTTCCACCAGCGGTCGTAGTGGATGACGTGTCCGGCCCGGGTGAGGTTCAGGCCCGTCCCGGCAGCCTTGAGGGACAGCAGGAATACCTTCTTCTCGCCGTTCTGGAAGGCGTCGACCATCTCCTCGCGGCGCTTGACCGCGATACCGCCGTGCAGGAACAAAGTGTCCACGCCACGGTCGGCCAGGTGGCGCTCGATCAAAGTGCCCATGGCCACGTACTGGGTGAAGACCAGGGTCGAGCCGCCCTCGGCCAGGATGGTGTCCAAGAGTTCGTCGAGGACCTCCAGCTTCCCCGAGCGGCCGGGGAGCTTCGTGCCGGCCGGTTCCTTCAGGAACTGCGCCGGGTGGTTGCAGACCTGCTTCAGACCGGTGAGCAGCTTCAGCACCAGGCCGCGTCGGGCGATGCCCTGGCTCGCCTCGATCTCGGCCATCAGTTCGCGGACCAACGCCTCGTACAGGGACGCCTGTTCCTTCGTGAGCGGCACCGGCTGGTCGGTCTCGGTCTTGGCCGGCAGTTCCGGCGCGATCCCCGGGTCGGACTTGCGTCGGCGCAGCAGGAAGGGCCGGACCAGCGCGGCCAGACGATGAGCGGCCTGTTCGTCGCGGTCGCCCTCGACGGCCTGGGCGTAGCGGTCGCGGAAGGAGGTGAGGGTGCCGAGCAGACCGGGTGTGGTCCAGTCGAGCAGTGACCACAGTTCGGACAGATTGTTCTCCACCGGAGTGCCGGTCAGCGCGACCCGCCCGCGCGAGGGGATCGTCCGCAGCGCCCGAGCGGTGTGCGCGTGCGGGTTCTTCACGTGTTGGGCCTCGTCGGCGACGAGCAGCCCCCAGGAGTGCTCGGCGAGGCGGCCGGCGTCGCGGCGCATGGTTCCGTAGGTGGTCAGGACGAAGCCGCCGGCCGAGTCCTCGTCGAGGTGGGCCAGGTCGCGGCCGGTGCCGTGGAAACGGCGCACCGGCGTCGCGGGTGCGAAGCGCCCGATCTCCCGTTCCCAGTTGCCGAGCAGCGAGGCGGGACACACCACCAGGGTCGGACCGGCGGTGGCTTCGCGTTCCTGGCGGCGCAGGTGAAGCGCGATCAGGGTGACGGTCTTGCCCAGACCCATGTCGTCGGCGAGGCAGACACCCAGACCGAGGGCCGTCATCCGGTACAGCCAGTTCACACCGCGCAGTTGGTAGTCGCGCAGGGTCGCGGTCAGGGCCTTCGGCGGCCCCTGGGGTTCGCGCGCGGTGCGGGCCTCGGGGTCGGCGATCCGCGAGCGCAGTTCCTCGAGTGCACCGCTCGCGCTGATCGCCACCTGTACCCCGTCCACCTCGACGCTGCCGGTCAGCGCGGCGCCCAGGGCGTCGATCGCGGTGAGCGGGGCCGGGGCGGTCTCGGCCCGCGCGCTTCGTCGGAGTCGACGGACCAACTCCGGGTCCACGACCACCCACTGGTCGCGCAACCGGACGATCGGTCGATGTGCTCGGACCAGCCGTTCCAGTTCCTCCTCGTCGAGTTCGCGGTCCCCGAGCGCGACTCGCCAGCGAAAGTCCAGCAGTTCGCCGGAGGACAGGAAGGACTCAGCCGAGGACCGCGTCCCCTGTCGGCGAGCGGGCTCCAGTACGCCGGACGCGGTCAGTTCGCGGACCAGTTGCTTGGGCCAGTGCACGGCGACACCGGCGGCGGCCAGACTCTCGGCGGCGTCGCCCAGTAGCGCCTGGGCCTCCTGGTCGGTCAACTCGAGATCGACGGGCGCGGCGGCGTCCAGCAACCGTCCCGCCGGAGGCCACACCCGGGCGGCTCGGCGCAGCGTCAGCAGTGTGTCGACCCGAGCCCGTGGACCGAACGATTCGGGTGCCCCGTGCGTCCCCGACCACAGGTCCGCGGCGTCGACGAGCATCGTGGGATCCGCCAGGCTGCGCAGTTGGACCACGGCCCGGAAGGAGTCCGCGCCGTCCAGTTCCAACCGCAGCAAGACGGTCAGACCCGCGTCACGGCCGGCCGCGACCTCCGCCGCCCACCCGCGCTGCTCGGGGACGTTCTGCGGTACGTGTACCGCAAAGGCCGCGCCACCGGTCACGTGCCGAGCGGCAGGCGGGCGGGCCAGCGCATCGGCCAGGGCGTCCAGGAAGGCTCGCAGCAGCGGCTCGACCGCCGGGAGCGTGAGAGGAGAGCGTTCGGGGATCGCGACCGCGCGGGCCTCGGGGGGCATGGCGGCGGCCAGGGAGGCCAGCCGCTCATGGTCCTCGACGTCCAGGGGGCCGACGCGCCACGCGTCGAAGCCGCCGGGCGAGACTCCGGGCAAGACCCGGCCCCGGGCGACCAGCCACAGACCGTACAGGGCGGCGGCGCCCCAAAACGCGGCGCTACGCGGGGCGTTCCCGGCCGGCGGTGCGCCGGTCGACGCCGGCTCGTCATGGTCGGCGGCGAGCGCGCGGCAGCGAGTCAGCAGCGGCAACGCCTGCCCCACCGGAAGCACGGCGGCGATCACGCGGGTCCGGCGCACGGAAGTGCCGTGCGGGCGAACCACCGTGAGCTCCTCCGGCTCCACGCCGAGATCCGGTGGCTCACCACCGGGCACCCAGAACGCCACTCGGCCCATGCGGGGCGGATCCGCCGGAAGGAACACCGCCTCACCCGCGGCGAGGGCCGGGATGAGGGGAGCCGGTCGATTCCGCTCCGCCTCCGCCGACGGGCGGGCCCGCGCCACCGCACCCACGTCCCGCACACCCACTCCCACGACCACCCGCAACGGCGTTGCTCCACCACACCCCGTCGACCCAGGCTACCCACCGCGACACGCGAAACGATGAGGAGACGCCCGATCCGGGTGACGCCCCGCTCAGGACTCCGGCAGCCCACGGCGGGCTTGTCCCCCTCAAGAGTCCTGCGGGGCCGCGGCACCTCCCACTCCCAGGGCCCTCGCGATGTCGGGGCCGTCCCAACCGGATGGAGTTCGCCACAGGAGATGGATGCCGAAGACCCCGCGTACGGTGTCGGCGGCCCAGTCCTGGGCGGGAGGTTCGGAGAGCACGAGGTAGAGGCGGTCGGCCTTGCGAGGCGACGTGTGGTCGATCTCCAGGAGGCGCGCGGCGCCGGCTCGGAGATCGGGGTAGGCCGAGCACCCGGCGCCGAGGACCTCGTACACGAAGTGCCCGTCGCCGCCGTCCCGGCTGACGTCGACCGTGGGCGAGTCGGACGGCCGCAGCCCCGCGCGCAACAGAGCCGCCTTCAGTTCGTGGCGCACCGCCTCGTGTGTGTTGCAGTTCCGGTCGGCCTCGGACGCGATCGCCAACTCGTCCAGGAGCATGGGGTTCACCGTGGCCTGCGGGGGGTGCGGGATGTGTTGGTCATGGTGGGATTCGATGTCCTTCGCCGCACTCTCGGTCCGGGGTTCGGGCGTTCGTGGTTCCAGGTCCAAAGGCGTGTCGACCCCGACCTCTTCGTCGGGGCGCGCACGCAGCGCGGCTCGGGCCGCGGACAAGGCATCGGCCCAGTCGGTCGACGCCGGATCGGAGCGAAGTTCGGTGGACAGGTCGGGGGCGCCCCTGCCGATCGCATCGCGGGTGCGCTGGGCCAGGTCGCGCAAGACGGTCAGGCGTTCGGTATCGGGTGATCCGAGCAGGCGCCACACGATCAACCAGTCCGACTGGTCTCGGCGCAGGCACCGGTTCGCCATCCCCCTCAGCTCCGCCAGGCGAGAGGCAGCGTCCGGCGGGAACTCGCCCTCGTTCTGCGCGAGTTCGGACAGCACACCGAGCGCCGCAACGTAGCGTTGCGCCATGCCCGGGGAGATCGGCTTGCGACCGTGTTCACTGGCCGAGACCAGACTGCGGCGTGCCTCGACACGCACCACCCAGCAGTCGAGGTCCGCGCCGATCGGCGGGGGCGGGGCGCCGTGTCGCACGAAGAGGTACAGGGGGTGCGTCGTTGCCGGGTGGATGGCCTGCACCTTCCGGTAGGAGCCCTTGCCGGCGACGACCCGGACCCGGATTCGGTCGCCGATTGCCGGTTCGCTCGGGCTCTGCGACGTGTCGGGCGCCGAAGGGGTCACCGCTTCGGCCGTGTCCGGCGCCGTTTGAGCGTCCCCGGCCGCCACGACCTCCCCTGGATGGCCGCCGCCGGTCAAAACCTCGGGCAGCGGCGAGGTGTGCAGGATGGTCAGGCTCTGCGTGCTGCGCGTCAAGACCACGTACAGCTTCCGCGCGCCCGCCGATTCACCGTTCACGATGGCCGCCGGGTCCAAGGCGATGACGTGGTCGAACTCCATCCCCTTGGTCCGGCTCGCGACCAGCACGGACACCGTCGCGCGCTGTTCCGGGGTCAGGGCGTCCTCGCGGTCCAGAGTCGCTTCGATCTCGGCCGACCACCGGGAATCGTCCGGTACGACGACGGCGATCGACCTCGGGGACGTACCGTCCGTACCGTTGAGCCGGCGCACGCGCGCGAGAACCGCGTCGGGCACTTCATCCGAATCCGTCGGCATCAGACTCACCGGTTCGCCCTCGGCCCGCCGTACGGCTGTCGGGTAGGTGAGCGAGGGCGCCATGGCCCGCGCCAGCGGGGCCACGAATTCCATGATCTGGGCCGGGACCCGGTAACTGATGTCGAGTTCGGTCGCACGCCATTCGCCCCGGTCGGTCAAGAGCGCACCCAGCCGATCCCAGTCCTCGTAGGAGTGCGGGCCGGTGGCCTGGGCCAGGTCGCCGAGCACGGTCATCGAGCCGGTCGGGCAGCGCAGCCGCAACGACCTCGCCTGCATGGGTGTCAGATCCTGGGCCTCGTCCACCACGATGTGTCGGTAGTGTCGTGGTGTCTCGCCCGCGATCAGCAGGCGCAGTTCCTCCAGGCAGACCAGATCGTCGAGCGTCCACGCCTCCTCGGCCGCGCTCTTGGCCCTCGGCCTGCGCAACGCGGCCTGCTCGGCCTCGTCGAGGATCCCGGACGCGCACTCGCGGAGCCTGTCCGCGGAGTCGAACAGGCTCCGCAGCGCCTCCTCCGGGCTGAGCGTCGGCCAGGCCCGCTCGACGAGGGTCACCACGTGCCTGTTGCGCTCCAGGTCGCGGCGCACCGTCGCCTCACGTCCGCGCCGCGGGGCGACTTCGGTCAAGGCGTTCAACAGTCGATCCACCAACACATGGCGGAACCGGTCGCGACGCACCCGGTAGGCCCCGCCGGCCTCGTCCGAGGCATGAAGGAGTGCGAGTACCTCCGACCGCGGCAGACGCAGCGACGTACTACCTATCGTGACCATGAACGCGGCTTCGTCCCGATCGTCCGAGGGCGCGGTGAACAGAGCGTCCAGGGCGCCGGGCCTGCGCTCGGAGTCCACGCGTCGCCGCAGGACCGTCACCATCCGGTCGTCCGACTTGACCAACCGCGTCGCCGCGGAGTCGGTGCCGCGGATGTCGCCGGCCCACAGACGGGCAAGCTGAACCGATGTGACGTTCCGCGTGCCGAGGGTGGGCAGGACGCGACCCACGTAGTCGAGGAATCCCTGGTGTGGACCGACGACCAGGATGTCCTGCGCCCGAAAGTGGTCGTTGTTCACGAGCCAGGTCACGCGATGCAGGCCGACCGCGGACTTTCCGGTTCCCGGACCGCCCTGCACGACGAGCACACCCGTCGGCGACCCGGTGACCAGCGCCATCTGATCGCGTCGGATGGTCTCGACGATGTCGCGCATACGCCCGCTGCGCGAGCGGTGGAGTTCGCGCAGCAGGAACTCGTCCACCTGCGTGGGCTTTCTCCGAAGACGGCCGGAGACGTCACGGGGCGAGGGCACGAAACGGGGGGCCGGGCCGTCGTCGACCGCCGGTTCGTCGGTGATGGTGGGGGGAACCGGGACCTCGTCGGGGCCGATCACCGGTTCCCCGTCCCGAACACCGACGGCGAGTGGGGAGTCCCGGGAGATCTCGTCGAAGTAGTCCTCGACCGTGCGCTCGACGCAGCGCAACTGCCTCCGCAAGAGCAGCTCACCCGGAGTCTCGGGGCGGGCGTTGTGCCACTTCACGGCCAAGGGTGTCGTCCATGAGACCACCAGCCGGTCCCCGGTCTCGGGGTCCGCCACGGTGCGCCGTCCGACGTACCAGGTCTCCGGGTGCGGCTCACCCGGATCGTGGACGTCCACGCGACTGATCACCAGGGCTTCGCCCGCGAGGCCACCGTACGCGGCGGCCTTCCTGTCGGCGTCGGCCTTGGTGACGATCGAGTCCTTGCCGCTGGCCGATGCGGAGGCCGGCGACTGCTCGGTCAGCTGCCTCAGTTGCCGTTCGTAGCACGCGTATGCGTGATCGACGGCCTTTTGTTCGACGGCGATGACCGCGTCCCGTGAATTCGTTCCCACGTATCCCCTCCAGGCAGCGTATCCACGCTGCGACGCGTCGAATCCCGGCTCCGTGCCGACGTCTCGGCGAGTGGCGACGCGCGAAGATCGGTCCGGCGCCCGAACGGGGGCAGGATCCGGCCCACCTCTGCACGCCACATCCACAACTGGTGCTCGGCGGGCCCGAGTTCGTAGTGGTGGTAGTGACATCCCTGGCTGAGCATGCCCCACACGGCCCTGGCGTGGCGCGCGGTTTCCGCTTCTGTACAGGTGCGAAGGCAGAGGACCTCGGCCCGGGCGCCGCCGCCCGTGCCTTTGCCGACGGCGGGCGTTCGGCATGCTGTGCGTAGTGGCGGAGGTGGAAGGTGCGATCCCAACAGGGTTGGATCCCGGATATGACCGACCGCTCTCACGAACCGTCACCGGCCGTACTTCCGCCGCGCTTTCGCGCCGTCCCGTACGTCTACGCCCGTCACCCGCACGCGGTTGCGCCGGGCGACCTGATCGCCGGGGCCAACTGTCAGCTCTACGCCTACGCGTTCCTCGCCCACCACGGGCTTCACGCGCCGGCGTTGCGGTCGTCGGAGTTGTGGGCCGATGAGAGCACGACCACGCGGGTCGACGAGTTCGCGCCGTTGGACCTGCTCCTGTTCGACGGCGGGCCGCGACCCGATCGGGCTCCGGGGTACGGGGCGCATGTCGGGGTGTACCTCGGGCCCGATCGGGTGTTGCACCTGTGTCGGGAGGTCGGGCGGCCCGCGATCTGGGGGTTTGCCGATTTTGCGGCGCGGCCGCAGTACGCCCGGCTGCTCGGGGCGAAGCGGTGTCGCGCGGCCGGGGACCGACCCGCCAACCCCGGAGCGTGACGGGTCGCGTCTCACGGTGACGGAACACAACCGGGCCCGCTCGTAGTTGAATGGCGATATGCCCGCTCCCGAGAACACCGCCGCCGACACCGTCGAGACCACACCGTCGATCGCCCAGCCCGCGCCGACCGTCCCCGCCTGGGAACGTCGCTACCGGGCGGCTCGGATCAGCCTGCCGCGCTGGGCCGACCACGCGCCCGCGAAGTCCGTCTTCGTCTCCAACGCCTCCGGCACGTTCGAGGTGTACGCGTGGGACCGCGTCACCGGCGAGCAGCGCCGGGTGACCGACCGGCCCAACGGCACCGCGTCGGCCCGGATCAGCCCCGACGGGCGCTGGATCTGGTGGTTCGCGGACACCGACGGCGACGAGTTCGGGATCTGGATGCGCCAGCCGTTCGACGGCGGTGCGGACGAGCCGGCCGTGCCCGGCCTGGCGCCGTCCTACCCGGGCGGGCTCGGCCTCGCCATGGACGGCACCGTGGTGGTCGGCCGGATGAGCGACGACGAGGGCTCCTCGATCCACGTCGTGAGCCCCGGCGCCGAGCCGGTGACCGTGTACCGGCACGCCGAGTCGGCCTGGTTGTCGGGGCTGTCCGAGGACGGCACGCACCTGGTCATCGCCCACAACGAGCACGGCGACGCGATGCGCTCGTCGCTGCGCGTCCTGCGCCTGGACGGCACGCCGGTGGCCGACCTGCACGACGGCCCGGAGGGGGGCCGGCCGGACTCCGACCTGTCCTCGATGGGTTTCTCCCCCGTCGCCGGCGACCAGCGCCTGCTGGTCGTGCACCAGCGGCGCGGCCGGGACGAGTTGCTGCTGTGGGAGCCGCTGTCCGGCACCGAGACCGAACTCGACCTCGGGCTGCCCGGCGAGGTGTCCGGCGACTGGTATCCCGACGGCCGCGCGCTGCTGATCGACCATGAGCAGCACGGGCGTTCCGAGTTGTACCGCTACGACCTCGAGAGCGGCGAACTCGCCCGGATCGACACCCCGCCCGGCACCATCGGCGGCTCCGGCGCGCGGCCCGACGGCAGCGTCGAGTACCACTGGTCCAGCGGCTCGACCCCCGCCGAATTGCGCTCGACCGCGGGCGGCGTGCTGCTCACCCCGCCCGGCGAACGCCCGCCCGGGTCGGTCCCGGTCACCGACGCGTGGGTCGAGGGCCCCGGCGGCCGGGTGCACGCGCTGGTGTCCAAGCCGGCGGGCGAGGGGCCGTTCCCGACCGTGTTCAACATCCACGGCGGGCCCACCGCGCACGACGGCGACCACTTCGCCGCCGACGTCGCGGCCTGGGTCGACCACGGCTTCGCGGTGGTCCGGGTCAACTACCGGGGCTCGACCGGCTACGGCAAGGACTGGACCGACGCGCTGCGGGTGCGGATCGGCCTGATCGAGTTGGAGGACATCGGCGCGGTCCGCGCGTGGGCGGTCGAGTCGGGCCTGGCCGACCCGGAGCGCATCGTGCTCTCCGGCGGCTCGTGGGGCGGCTACCTGACCCTGCTCGGCCTGGGCGTGCAGCCCGAGGCGTGGGCCCTGGGCCTGGCCGCGGTGCCGGTGGCGGACTACGTCACCGCCTACCACGACGAGATGGACGTGCTGAAGGCGATGGACCGCACGCTGCTCGGCGGCACTCCCGAGGAGGTCCCGGAGCGCTGGGCCGCCTCCTCGCCGCTGACCTACGTCGAGCAGGTCCGGGTGCCGGTGTACATCAGCGCCGGCGAGAACGACCCGCGCTGCCCGATCAAGCAGATCGAGAACTACGTCGAGCGGCTGGAACAGTTGGGCAAGCCGCACGAGGTCTACCGCTACGACGCGGGGCACGGCTCGCTGGTCGTCGAGGAGCGAATCCGGCAGATGCGCCAGGAGTTCGCCTTCGTCGACGGGGTCATCGGCCTGCCGGTGCGCAACCCCGCGTAGGTCGCCGCGGGCGGGCCGACCGGTTCGGCCCGCCCGCGCGGTCTTGCGGTCGGGCCGGGACTCGGCTCGGTGCGGCGCGGCCGGGCGCCGGGTCTGTCCACCGGCGAAGGCCCGGCGTCCGGTGAGGCCCCGGAGCCTCGCGGGCCCGGCTGCTCGGCGTGCTCCGGCTCACCCGCTCGCCGGGGCTCCGCAGCACCTCCGGCGGCTCGGCTCGCCCACTTCCGGCCTCGCCCCGGTCACCCGGGCTCGGCTCGCTGGGCCTCGGTCGCTCGGGCCGGGCTCGTGCCGCGCCCGGCGCTCAGGTCTCGACGCCCAGCTCCGCGAGCAGCTTCGCCTCCTGCTCCTCGGCGCGCTCGTCCGCTTCCCGGCGCACCACGCGCCACCACACGAACACCGCGGCACCGGCGAACACGAACCACTGCGCGGTGTATCCGAGGTTCTGCCACGCCCGCCCCGAGATGCCGCCACCCTCGGACGCCTTCGCCGGCGGCATCGGCACCAGCGCGGCCGAGTCGGCGGCCGGGGTCTGCGCGGTCAGCGCGACGAAGCCGTCGGTGAGCGGATAGGGCAGCACGTTGACCAGCTCGGGCGTGCTGATCATGGACAGCTGACCGGGCCCCAGGTTCGTGGCCCGATCGACGTCGGAGGTGTGCTCGGCCTCCGACCACTCCAGTCGACCGGTGACGGTGACGGTGCCGGCGGGCGGGACGGGCGCGGTCGCGCCCTCGACCCAGCCCCGGTTGACCACCACCGCGGGTGCGCCGGCCACAAGGAGCGGGGTGACCACGTACGACCCGGTACGCCCGTCGTGGCGCCGCCCCGGCACCACCAGTTGGTGCGCCGGGTCATAGCTCCCGGTCACCGTGACCGAGCGGCCGCGATCGCCGCCCTCGACCCTGGCGCCCGGCGGCAGCAGTTCGGCGAGCGGCACCGCGGGCGCCGCCGACACCTGCTCGCCGCCGTCCCCGCTCCGCTTGTGTTCGCCGTAGCGGTGGAACTGCCACAATCCCAGCGCCGCGCACACCGGGACCGCGACGAGCACGATCACATGGAAGACCAGCCAGCGCGGCTGGAGCAGGAACCGGTACACCCCCCAACGGTAACCGTCCGCCGACGGGGGCCGATCCCGGGTGTCACCCCACGCGCGCGTACTCCCCGGTCCGGTAGATGTCGGTGCGGTACACGGTGCCGCCACATGTCGGCGTGAGCGTCACCTTGGCCACGTTGAAGTCGTTGGCGGCGAGCGCGTAGCCGAGCGCGGGCACCGGCGCCTTGGGCGCGTCGGCGGCGCACGTGCCGTCCGCGCCCGGGGATTGCGGCTTCCACGCGAACTGGAACTCGTACGCCTGCCCCGGTCGCAGCGTGATGCCCTGGGCGGACGAGGACGGCACCGGCAGCGCGGTCGCGGTGTCGGGACTCGGCGCCTGGACCACCGTCACCTGGACGATCGGATTGCCGGGCGGGGAGACCACGACGACCACGCCGGGGCCGGTCACCACGCAGTCCTTGGCCGCGTTGCTGCGCACCTGGAGCACGCCGTACGCCAGCCCGTCGGCGCGGACCGGGCCCAGACGCGCCTCCTCCCCGGACATGTCGACGGTCCGACACGCGGGCGGCGGCTTGACCGGCGGCACCGACCCGCTCGGCGACGCGCTCGAGGACGGCGGCGTGCTCTGCCCCGTTCCGGTGCCCGCGGTCTGCCCGCTGGTGGGCGGGACCGAGGAACCGGATCCGCTGGTGGGACTGCTGCCGCGGGAGGCGGGATGGGTCTGCCCGGCGCCCGGCAGGCCCGCGCTGACCCCCTCGCTCGGCCCCGGCAGCGGCTCGGTCGCGTTGACCGACGACGAGGACGGGCGGACGCCGCCGACATTCGACCTGGAGCCGTCGTCGTCGGATACCGCGGTGCGCAGGACGGGCGTGCCGGCCAGGATCACCGCGGCCAGCCCGGCGGCGCCGAGCGTGGCCATCCGACGCTGTCTGCGGCGGGCGGGCACGGCGGCGCGCAGCCGGTCGAGGGCGTCCGGCGCGGGCTGCACGTCGGACACGGCCTGGTGCAGCCGCCGGCGTACCTCTGCCGCGAGGTCGTCGGGGTCGGGACCGAGGGTCCCCGGGTCGTTCTTCACGGCGTCTCCATCCGGGCCCGGAGGGCTTCCAGTCCGCGTGAGGCGTACGCCTTCACCGAGCCGACCGACAGCCCGAGCAGATCGGCCACCTGAGCCTCTGTCAGATCAGCGTAATAGCGCAGCACGATCACTTCGCGCTGCCGCCGTTGCAATTCGCGCAACGCCCTTACCAGCACGTCGCGTTCCGCTACGTGTCGGGAACCGTCCTCGGTACTGGCCGAGTTCGGTTCCGGTTTGGAGAGTAGCCGCATGCCCATGATCCGCCGCCGCAGCGTCGACCGGGACAGGTTCACCACGGTCTGCCGCAGGTAGGCCAGCGTCTTGTCGGCCTCGCGCAACCGGTGCCGGGCGGTGTGCACCCGGACGAACGACTCCTGCACCACGTCCTCACACGAATCGGTGTCGTCGAGCAACAGGGAAGCCAAGCGCAACAACGAACCATAGTGCGCGCGGTAGGTCTCGGTGAGGACGTCGATGGAGACGCCCGCGTCAGAGGACACGGAAGCTCCCGAAACGTCCTGTTCCAGCGCGCCGACCACGGGTATGCGAACCGGGCGCAGCATCGGTTCCGCCCTCACGACCATTTCTGCCACGACTGTTGGACACCCGACCCCCCGGGAAGGTTGTATACGCCTGCGATCCGGGGACGGTCGTCGGCTTCAGCCACACGTCCGCCCACCGTAGTGGGCCGGATGACATGCAGTCAGCTACTCGGGGCGGCGAAGGTCCGTGACGGGACGGTCCGTTGCGGAAAGGTCCGCGACGGAAACGTCCGCTGCGGAGAGGTTCGTGGCGGAAAGGTTCGCGGTGCGACCGCAGCGGGGACCCGTAGCCCGCACACGCGGCAGCCGGCGTCCCCACAGGGGGCGCCGGCTGCCGCGTCGGTTCGCGGACGGGCCCTAGTCGCGCTCGGTCAGCTCGGCGGCGACGACCTCGGCGATCTGCGCGGTGTTCAGCGCCGCGCCCTTGCGCAGGTTGTCCCCGCACATGAACATGTCCAGCGCGAACGGGTCGTCGATCGAACGACGCACCCGGCCGACCCAGGTCGGGTCGGTACCGACCACGTCGGCCGGCGTCGGGAACTCGCCGTTCTCCGGGTCGTCGCACAGCACGACGCCGGGGGCGCCGTCCAAAATCTCGTGCGCCCGGGCCACCGACACCTCGTTCTCGAACACGGCGTGCACCGCGAGGGAGTGCGTGGTGATCACCGGGACGCGCACGCAGGTCGTGTGCACCTTCAGGTCGGGCAGACCCAGGATCTTGCGGGACTCGTTGCGCACCTTCAGCTCCTCGGACGACCAGCCGTCGTCCTTGAGCGAGCCGGCCCACGGCACCACGTTGAGCGCGAGCGGCGCCGGGAACGGGCCGAAGTCGCCCACCGCGCGGCGCACATCGCCGGGCTGGGTGCCCAGGGTACGGCTGTCCGCGACCTTGCCGAGCTGCTCGCGCAGCGCGTCGACACCGGGCTGACCGGCGCCGGACGCGGCCTGGTACGAGGCGACCACCAACTCCTTGAGGCCCAGTTCGGCGTGCAGCGCCCCGAGTGCGACGACCATGGTCAGCGTCGTGCAGTTCGGGTTGGAGATGATGCCGCGCGGCCGTACGCGCGCCGCGGCGGCGTTGACCTCGGGCACCACCAGCGGGACCTCGGGGTCCATCCGGAACGCGCCGGAGTTGTCCACCGCGACCGCGCCCTTGCTCGCGGCGATCGGCGCCCAGTGCGCGGAGACCTCGTCGGGCACGTCGAACATCGCGACGTCGACGCCGTCGAAGCACTCCTCGCTCAGCGCGATCACCTCGACCTCCTCGCCGCGCACGACGAGCTTCTTGCCCGCGCTGCGCGCCGATGCGATCAGGCGGATCTCGCCCCACACGTCCTGGCGGGTGGAGAGCAGTTCGAGCATCACCGTGCCGACCGCGCCGGTGGCGCCGACGACGGCCAGGGTGGGCTTGTCCTTGCGGGTCATCGGCCGGTACCTCCGTAGACGACGGCTTCGCCGGACTGGTCGTCCAGGCCGAACGCGGTGTGCACGGCCTGGACGGCGGCCGGAACGCCGTCGGCACGGCAGACCACCGAGATCCGGATCTCGGAGGTCGAGATCAGCTCGATGTTCACCCCCGCGCCGGTGAGCGATTCGAAGAACTTGGCGGTCACGCCCGGGTGCGAGCGCATGCCGGCGCCGACCAGCGAGATCTTGCCGATCTGGTCGTCGTAGCGCAGCGACTCGAAGCCGATCTCGGCCTGGGCCTTGGTCAGCGCGGTCATCGCGTTCTGCCCGTCCGACATCGGCAGCGTGAAGGAGATGTCGGTGCGGCCGGTGGAGGCCGCGGAGACGTTCTGCACGATCATGTCGATGTTGATCTCGTTGTCCGCCACCAGGCGGAAGATCTTGGCCGCCTCGCCCGGCTTGTCCGGGACCCCGACCACCGTGATCTTCGCTTCGCTGGTGTCGTGGGCGACCCCGGAGATGATCGCGTGCTCCATGTCGTCCCCTTCGGGTTCATCCGTCACCCAAGTGCCGACGAGTCCCGAGAAGGACGACCGCACGTGCACGGGCATGTCGTAGCGGCGGGCGTATTCCACACACCGCAGGTGCAGCACCTTGGATCCGCTCGCGGCCAACTCCAGCATCTCCTGGTAGCTGATCCGGGAGATCTTCCGGGCCTTCTTCACCACGCGGGGTCGGCGGTGAAGATGCCGTCCACATCCGTGTAGATCTCGCAGACCTCGGCGTCGAGCGCGGCGGCCAGCGCGACGGCGGTGGTGTCCGAGCCGCCGCGGCCGAGCGTGGTGATGTCCTTGGTGTCCTGGGACACGCCCTGGAATCCGGCCACGATCGCGATCGCGCCCTCGTCGAGCGCGGAGCGGATCCGTCCCGGCGTCACATCGATGATGCGCGCTTTGTTGTGGACCGCGTCGGTGATCACACCGGCTTGGCTGCCGGTGAACGACCGTGCGTCGACGCCCAGGTTTTTGATCGCCATCGCCAGCAGCGCCATCGACATCCGCTCACCCGCGGTGAGCAGCATGTCGAGTTCGCGCCCGGAAGGGATGGGGCTCACCTGCTGCGCCAGATCGATCAGCTCGTCCGTCGTGTCGCCCATCGCGGACACCACCACGACCACTTCGTGGCCCTGCTTCTTGGTGTCTACGATTCGCTTGGCCACGCGCTTGATGCCCTCGGCATCGGCGACGGAGGAGCCGCCGTACTTCTGCACGACAAGGCCCACGTGCGCTCCTCGCTTGATATCTGTGCGGTCGGCACAGTCTAACTAGGCCGCACAGTGGTCAAAGCTTTATTCACATTGTGAGACGTACGTATCACTAAGCGAACAGTCGGAACCGAACGCCCATGTGGGGCACCGGGCGCCGCCGGGTGCGGTGGTGCCCGCCTTACGCCGGGCCCGGGGTGGGACTCCCCCGTGCGCGGGTGTGGTCGGGTGTGCGTGTGGGTGTGTGTACGTGTGCGGGCGTGCGTAGGCGGGCGTGCCTGTGCGGGCTCAGGTGTGCGGGCCGCCGAGGACCACGGCCTCGTCGAGCTGTTCGGCGAGTTCGTCGACCAGTTCGTCGGCCATGGCCTGTCCGGCCGGGTCCAGACTCTCCATGATCGGATCGTCCAGCCGCGCGTGCGAGACCACCGACTGCAGCGCGCGCAGCACGGCGCTCGCGGTGGCGCCCCAGTTGGAGAGGTACGAGAACTGCCACCACCACAGCGCCTCCCGGTTGCGCCCGGCCCGGTGATGGGCGAGCCCGTGCGCGAGGTCGGCGACCACGTCGGCGACGTCGTCGGACAGCCGCGCGGCGACCGGCTTGGACTTGGGCACGTACGGGTCGAAGACCTCGTAGTAGACGTCGATCGGCTCCAGCAGCCGGGACAGCGCCGAGCGCAGCGCGTCGACGTCGGGGTCCGGGCCGGAGTCGGGTTCGAATCGGTCGTCGGGCACCACGTCGGCGATCGCGCCGAGCCGGCCGCCCGCGAGCATCAGCTGCGAGACCTCCAGGAGCAGCATCGACACCGCCTGCTCCGGCTCCTCGCCCTTGGCCACCTCTGTGACGGCCAGGACGAAGCTGTCGATCTGGTCGGCGATCTCACTGGTGAATTCGTTCAGGTCGTCAGACATCGAGCAGTCGTCTCCCCTCGAAGGCACGCCCGAGCGTGACCTCGTCGGCGTACTCCAGGTCGCCCCCCACCGGCAGCCCGCTGGCCAACCGGGTCACCCGCAGACCCATCGGCTTGCACAGGCGAGCCAGATACGTCGCGGTCGCCTCTCCTTCCAGGTTCGGGTCGGTGGCCAGGATCAACTCGGTCACCGTGCCGTCCGCGAGCCGGGTCATCAGCTCACGGATCCGCAGGTCGTCGGGGCCCACACCCTCGATCGGGCTGATCGCGCCGCCGAGCACGTGATAGCGGCCCCGGAACTCGCGGGTCTTCTCGATCGCCACGACATCCTTGGACTCCTCGACCACGCAGATCACCGCGGCGTCGCGTCGCGGATCGCGGCAGATTCGGCACTGCTCCGACTCCGCCACGTTGCCGCATGTGACGCAGAACCGCACCTTGTCCTTGACCTCGGTGAGCGCGTGCACGAGGCGCCGGACGTCGGCCGGGTCGGCCGCCAGGAGGTGGAAGGCGATGCGTTGCGCGCTCTTCGGCCCTACACCGGGCAGTCGGCCCAGCTCGTCGATGAGGTCCTGTACGACGCCTTCGTACACCTACCGTCTCCCTGCTCGTTCCGGTTGTGGGTGCGTTCGTTGTCGGGGGGTTCGTGGTCGGCGGGTTCGTGGTCGGTGGGTGCTTGTCGGTGGGTTCGGCTTTCGGTCGGGCGGATCCGGCTCACATGCCGGGCAGGCCCAGCGGGCCGCCGGCACCCATGCCCTGGGCGAGCGGGCCCATCAGCTGGGACTGCATCTCCAGGGCGGCACGGTTCGCGTCGCGCACCGCGGCGACGATCAGGTCGCCGAGGGTCTCCGTGTCCTCAGGATCCACCGCGGAGGGCGAGATCTCCAGAGCCAGCAGTTCGCCGGCCCCGGACACGGTCGCGGTCACCAGGCCGCCACCGGCGCTCCCGGTCACCTGGGTACGGGCGAGTTCGTCCTGCGCCGCCATCAGGTCCTGCTGCATCTTCTGCGCCTGCTGCAGCAGCTGCTGCATGTCGGGCTGGCCACCACCGGGAAACACCTGGACACCCTTCGTCGCTCGCACGCGGCCTCGCACCGCCTCGGGCGGCCCGCTTCAGCGTGCCCGTCCTGCGGTCGAGCCTACGGCTCCGGGCGGGGCCGACGCGCGGCGACGGCACTGTTCGCGGGGTCAGGTGGTCGGCGACTCGTCGATGATGGTCGCGCCCAGCTCGCGGGCGAGCAGTTCGTGGGTGGACTGGCCGCCGTCGTCGGCGAGGTCCTCGTCGTCGTAGCGGCCGAAGTCCTCGGGGATGTCGAAGTCCGGCTCGGGGGGCGGCGGGGGCGGGGCCTGCTGGGGTTGCGGGCGAGCGGGCGGCGCCTGCGGCGGCGGGGCGGCGGCGGGGGGGCGGGGCTGGGTGGCGGCCTGGGTCGGGGCCTGGGCCTGCGGCGGGGCGGGCGCGGCTGCGGGCGCCGGCGGCGGGGTGCCGGGCCAGGCGCCGGGCGCGGGGGCGGCCGGGGCTGCCGGGGCGGCGGGCTGCCGGTCGGCCGAGGGCATCGGGGCCGGGGCCGGTGCGGAGGCGGGGCGGTGGGTGGGGGCGGCCGTGCCCTCGCCGGCGACGACGCAGTCGATGCGCCAGTCGAGGCCGAACGCGTCCAGTACGGCCTGGCGCACGATCTCGTCGCGCCCGCTGCTGCGGAAGCCCTCGCGGGTGCCGGCCTGCTCGAACGCGAGGGTGAGCGTGGTGCCGTCGAATCCGGCGACGGTGACGGTCTGGAGCATCATCCAGGCGACCCGGTTGCGGGCTCGGACGGCGTCGAGGATCTGCGGCCACATCTCGTGGACACGGGTCAGGTCGCCGGCGGGGGCGGGGGTGCCTGGTGGGGCGTGGGCTGTTGGGCTTGGTGGGGCTGGGGCTGCTGCGCGGGTTGGGGCTGCTCGGGAGCGGGCGGGCGGCCCTGGGCGGAGGGCAGGCCGGAGCCGGCGGCGCGGGCCTGGGGCCAGGCGCCGGGTTGTTGCGACTGTTGCGGCTGAGGTTGACGGGGCGGCGGCTGCTGCTGCGGCTGCTGTACGGGGGGCGGTGGGGCCTGGGTCGGGGCAGGAGCCGGGGCCGGGGCGGCGGCGTGCTGTCGGGCGGCGGGCGCGGGCGCGTCGGCGCGGGCGGGCTCCGGGCCGGCGGGCGCGGCGGGGAGGCCGCCGACGGAGACCCGGCGCTCAAGGCGTTCCAGGCGCGTCTGCAGACCCTGCTCACCGGAGTCCACGGCGGGCAGCAGGACACGGGCGCAGATCAGCTCCAGCTGCAGCCGCGGCGCGGTGGCGCCGCGCATCTCGGTGAGGCCGGTGTTGACGATGTCCGCGGCCCGGGTGAGCCCGGCCCGGCCGAATTCGGCGGCGTGCCGAACCATCCGCTCCATCTGGTCGGCCGGCACGTCGATCAGACCCTTGTCGGCCGCGTCGGGCACCGCGGCCAGGATCACCAGGTCGCGCAGCCGCTCCAACAGGTCGGCCACGAACCGACGCGGGTCGTAGCCCCCCTCGATCACCCGGTCGACCAGCTCGAACGCGGCCCCGCCGTCCTGCGCGACGAACGCCTCGACCACGTCGTCCAGCAACGACCGGTCGGTGAATCCGAGCAGGGAGGTGGCCATCGCATAGGTGACCCCGTCGTCGGCGGCCCCCGCGAGCAACTGATCCATCACCGACATCGAGTCCCGAACCGACCCGGCCCCCGCCCGCACGACCAGCGGCAGCACGGCGGGCTCGACCTTGATCCCCTCGGCCTCGCACACCGACGCCAGGTGATCGCGCAGCACACCGGGCGGCACCAACCGGAACGGATAGTGGTGCGTCCGGGACCGAATGGTCCCGATGACCTTCTCCGGCTCGGTGGTGGCGAAAATGAACTTCAGGTGCTCCGGCGGCTCCTCGACCACCTTGAGCAGCGCGTTGAAGCCCGCCGACGTGACCATGTGCGCCTCGTCGATGATGTAGATCTTGTAGCGCGAACTCACCGGCGAGAAATGCGCCTTCTCGCGCAGGTCGCGCGCGTCGTCCACACCACCGTGCGACGCGGCGTCGATCTCGATCACGTCGATGCTGCCGGGCCCACCGAGCCCCAGATCCCGACACGACTGACACTCACCACAGGGCGTCGGCGTAGGCCCCTGCTCACAGTTGAGACACCGGGCGAGAATGCGCGCACTGGTGGTCTTGCCACACCCTCGCGGCCCACTGAAGAGGTAGGCGTGATTGACGCGATTGTTGCGCAGAGCCTGCATCAGGGGTTCCGTCACGTGCTCCTGCCCGATGACCTCTGCGTAGGTCTCGGGTCGATAGCGACGGTAGAGGGCGAGCGACACGCCCCCGACGATAGCCGGGCCGAACGACAGACGCGGAACGCCGAACCACCCCCACACCCCCACCCGCGCCCGAACCGGGACCCGAGTCGGGTACTGTAGGCCCCGGACCCCCCGTGCGGCGGTACCCTCCTGAACCTCCCCAGGGCCGGAAGGCAGCAAGGATAGGGAGGCTCTGCCGGGTGCACGGGGGGTTCACAGCATCCCGGCCCGCACTCGAATAGGGGTGCGCGAGCACCCACCGACCTCCTGTAAGCTTCCGCACGGAGGATTCGCCTAGTGGCCTAGGGCGCACGCTTGGAAAGCGTGTTGGGTTCACCCCCTCACGAGTTCGAATCTCGTATCCTCCGCCAGCCTGAACAGGCAAAACGTCAGCCCGGATCGTTCCGACGATCCGGGCTGACGTCGTTGTGGTTGCAGTTCTGGTTGCAGTTGGCTCCCAAAACAGTGCCCTTCGGCTGTCTCGTGGCCATCAGCGTTCGGCGGCATTCACAGCAGTTCGGTCGCTGATACCCCCACCATCACGGCCCACCGACGACGACTGAGCACGCACGAGCCGACCGGCGGATTCTGCGGCAGTCCATGCCGTCGGTTGCACGGCGTGGGAAGCCAGCCCGTGTGCCGGTTGTGGCAGAACACGCACCGATTCGCCCTTATACCGAAATGTACTGCCGTGGTTGTGGGTGCCCGGACGGGTTGAGAGGTCGCAAAATGCGCCACGGGGTCGGGGTGTTGTGGAAGATTCAGTGCTCGTCATACACCGGCCGAGGAGCAGTGCGGGCATGGGGCAGGGACGCAAGAAGAACAACGCGCGGGACAAGCGAACACGACGCGATCGGGTTCAGCGCGAGCAGCGCCGTGCGGCAATGACCACCCTCGAAGCTGACGAATCGGCCGCAAAGGCATCACCCGCAACGCCGGTCATCGAAAATATGCCACCAGTCAAGGACTCACAGGTCGACGAAAGCGGCACGCCACCGCAGGCCAGGTGCCAATCGCCGGGCCGATGTCAGTGGCCGCGACTACGCTGAGCGCGGAGAGGAGGACGGTGTGCTGCTGAGATTCCGCGTGGCGAACGTGCGGTCCCTGCGCGACGAACAGGAACTGTCCTTCATCGCGCCCGAGGGCAAGAGCGGGGGCGACGGGTCGGCGAACCCGGTGGAGCTGGCGGGCGGCGGAACCGTGGCCGTCTTCCCGCTCCTCGCCGTCTTCGGTGCGAACGCCTCCGGCAAGTCGAACGTGCTCAGCGCTCTCGGCGACATGCGGCACGCGGTGCTCAACTCCTACGCTCGCTGGGCGTCCTACGAGGGCGTCCCCCGCCACGTCTTCGCGCTGCACCCGAAGAGCGAAAACGAACCGTCCTTCTTCGAGGTCGACATCCTGATCGACTCCGTCCGCTGGACGTACGGCTTCGAGCTTGGCTCGGACCGGGTCGAATCTGAGTGGTTGCACAGCTACCCGCACGGCCGCCGCCAGGAGTGGATGGACCGCGACGCGTCCCGGACCGAGGTCTACAAGTGGCCGGGTAGCCGGATCCGTGATCGGTCCCAACTCGTGCGCCGCACCCGGCCGAACGCCCTGCTGCTCTCCACGGCCGGCACGGACAACCATGCGCAGCTCTCCCCGCTCTTTCACTGGTTCCGGCGCAATCTGTGGTCGATCGACCCGGAGGCCGAACGCCCTCAGCGCGAGACCTTCACCACCCGGGAACTCGCCGGGGACCGCGCCCAGCGGATCCAGGAGCTGCTCAGGGTCGCGGACCTCGGCATCACCGGGGCCTCCGTCGTGCAGGAGGGCCCGGGAAAGAGCTCGGTGAAACTGACTCACCGGTCGGCGGGCGGGGACGTGGCCTTCGACTGGTCGGAGGAGTCCTACGGCACCCGCTCCTGGTTCGCCCTCCTCGGCCCGCTGCTGCTGGCCCTCGACGAGGGCGCGGTGCTGCTCATCGACGAGCTCGACGCGAGCCTGCACTCCCGGTTCGCCGCCGAAGTCGTGCGGCTCTTCCACGACCCCCTCGCGAACCCCAATGGTGCGCAGCTCGTCTTCACCTCCCATGACGCGACGATGCTGACCACCCCCAGCGGGGGGCGACTGCTGGAACCCGGACAGGTGTGGCTGACACAGAAGGACAAGGACGGGGCGACCGAGCTCTACCCGCTGACGGACGCGGACCCGGGCGAGGAGGAGGATCTCACCCAGTCCTACCTCGCGGGAGCGTTCGGCGGCGTTCCGTCCCTGCTCGAGGGGCAGATCGCCCGGCGGCTGGCGACGGCGCGGGAGACCGGGGCGTACGGAGGGGCGGGGCAGGGCTGATGGCACGGCCGCAGCGGGGAACCGACGCGTTGGGACGGTCCTCGAGGGGGTCGGGACAGCGGAGACGGGTGGTCTTCGTATTCACCGAGGGTGAGGTGACCGAGCCCTCGTACTTCGACATCATCACTGAGGTGGGGGTACTGAAGAACCCGGCCGCCAAGGTCGAGCTGCGCATCGCCAACCGGAAGAAGAAGGTAGACCGTAAGCCGATCGACCTCGTCGAGATGGCGGCTGACTTCCTGCGCGAGAAGACCCGCGAAGCCAAGCGCGCGAAGTTGAAGGGCGCTGCCGCCCAGCCGCAGGTCTGGTGCGTCTTCGACCACGACAACCATCCGCGGGTCCCCGAGGCGATGAAACTGGCCAAGGAGGCCGGTGTTCATGTCGCCTTCTCGCATCCGTGCTTCGAGGTGTGGCGGCTTGCCCACTACAAAGCGGTCACCGGTTCGTTCGAGGGGGTGTGCGATCTCGTGGCCGACCGGCTGCCCTTCCAGCGTGGCAGTGAGGACGCCGCCAATCCGAAGCTCGTCCTTCCCGGCCAGGTTCTCGGCAGGTTCGCAGAGGCCCGGGACAACGCGCGACGCATGAACGATCAGCACGGTGACCATGTGCCCAAGTTCAACCGCGACCCGTACACGGACATGCACACCTTCGTCGAGGACGTACTCGGCATCGCCTCCTACTGACGTCCCCGGCAGACCGGCCCGCTGATTTCGGGATGGGGCGGGGCGGCCATAGGGTCGGACCGCCATCTCAGGTCGTAGGGAGTCGTACGTGGCCAAGCTCACGCTCGCCCAGTTGGAGCGGCACCTGTTCGCCGCAGCCGACATCCTCCGGGGGACGATGGACGCCTCCGAGTACAAGGACTACATTTTCGGGCTGCTCTTCCTGAAGCGCGCCAACGACGAGTTCGAGGCGGCCCGGGAGCGGATCGGGGAGCAGGCGAGGAGGGACTGGGGCTTCGACGGCGAAGAGCTCGACGCCTTTCTGGAGCAAGAGGCCCCGTACCGCGAACGCGACGTGCTGTTCGTGCCCGAGAAGGCCAGGTGGCACGAGCTCTCGGGCGTCAAGCACAACATCAACGAGAGCGTGCTGCGCCCCGCCCTGCAACTGCTCGAAGGGCAGAACGAGAAGCTGACGGGTCTCTTCGACCACCTGGACTTCAACCGCATCGGCGGCTCCGGCGCCGCCGCAGGCACGGCGACGCTGGCCGACAAGCGCCTGGAACTCCTCATCGCGCACTTCGGCCGGGTCCGGCTGCGCACGGACGACTTCGAGTTCCCCGACCTGATCGGCGCCGCCTACGAGTACCTGATCAAAGAGTTCGCCGACTCGGCCGGCCGCAAGGGCGGCGAGTTCTACACCCCGCGCGCCGTGGTCCGCATGATGGTCGAACTCCTCGCCCCCACCCAGGGTATGCGGATCTACGACCCGTGCGTGGGCTCGGGCGGCATGCTCATCCACGCCGCGGAGTACGTGGAGGAGCACGGCGGGGACACCTCCGACATGTTCTTCGCCGGCCAGGACGCCAACAGCGGCTCCTGGATCATGTCCACGATGAACATGGTCCTGCACGGCGTACGCCGCTTCGATCTGACCACCGGCGACACCCTGGCAAGGCCGACCCATGTCCCGACCTCGGATGCGGACCGCTTCGACGGGGTGCTCAGCAACCCGCCGTTCTCGATGGACTACACGGCCACGGACCTGGCGCACAGGACCGAGCGGACCTCCTACGGCCTAACCAGCGAGCGCGGCAAGGCCGACTTGATGTTCCTCCAGCACATGCTCTGGGAGACCAAGAAGGAGGGGCGCGGCGGCATGGTCATCACCGTCATGCCCCACGGCGTGCTGTTCCGGGGCGGCGGCGAGCAGCAGATCCGCACGAAGCTGCTGGACGAGGACGCCGTGGAGGCGGTCATCGGCCTCGCCCCGAACCTCTTCTACGGCACCGGCATCCCGGCCTGCATCCTGGTGCTGCGCCCGCCTGGCTGCAAGGACCGGGACAGGGGGGAGGACGAGCCGGAGCGCGCGGGGAAGGTCCTGTTCATCAATGCGGACCGCGAGTACCACGCCGAGCGGGCGCAAAACGTGCTGCTGCCCGAGCACGCCGAGAAGATCACGACCACGTTTCGGACGTTCGCCGAAGTGCCCGGCTTCTCGAGCGTCGTGACCCGCGAGGAGCTCGCCGAGAACGGCGACAACCTCAACATCCGCCGCTACGTGGACAACACGCCGCCACCCGAGCCGCAAGACGTCAGGGCGCACCTGGTCGGAGGGGTGCCGCGCGCCGAGATCGAGGCGAAGAGCGAACTGCTCGACGCGTACGGGATCGGGGCGGACGACCTGTTCACGGAGCGCTCGCCCGTAGACGCCGACTACCTGGACTTCTGGCCGGTCGAAGCCCGCCCCGACCTTGGCGCGCTGGCCCGGCCGCGCGAAGAGGAGCTGCGGGCCGCGTTCGCCGAGTGGTGGATGGCGGAGGCGAAGCACCTGGAAGCAGTGGCCGCGACACCGGAACTGCTCGCCGCGTCCACGGCCTCCGAGCGCAAGGCCGCGCTGATGCGGGCGCGCGGCTCGCTGATGGACTCCTTCGTCGACCGGCTCACCCAGGTCGGCCTCCTCGACCGGTACGCGCTCGCGGGCGCGGTCGCCGGGTGGTGGCACGAGGCCAAATACGACCTGCTCGCCCTGTCGGAGAACGGGTTCACGGGCGTGATCGACGGCTGGGTGGAGAACGTCGAGACCCTGCTCGCCCCCGAACAGGACCCCCGCACGAAGAAGGAGCGCAAGCGGACCGCCGCGGAGCGGCGTCAGGCGTACGACCACAAGCTCGTCGCCGCGATCGCCCCTGACTTCCTGACGGAGCTGAAGGAAGCGGACGCGCGCAAGGCGGACCTCGACGCGAAGTGGAAGGAACTCAACGGGCGGTTGCCGAAGGAGCCGGCGGCAGGGGGTGGCTCGGCGGGTTCGGCGGAGGCCGACGGCGACGGCGACGGCGACGAGGAGTCCGACACCGACGTCGAGGAAATCACCCTCTCGGTGGAGGAGTTGGTGGAGCTGTTGGCGGAGATCGCCGTCGTGAAGAAGGACCGCGCGAAGGCGGGCGCGGTGGTCAAGCGCCTGGAAGCGGACTTCTGGTTCCCCTACCCGAGCGACCCGCCCACCCTGGGCGAGGAGCCGCCCCGTCTGTTCCGTACGCGCGCGGCGCTGGATGCGGCAGAGGAGCGCCGGGTCGTCCTCGCCCTTCTCTGCGACGACCTCGCGTCGAAGTTGAACGGCCACGTGGTCCGCTGGCAGCGGGAGTTGACGACGTCCTACGAGACGTGGGAGCGCAAGTACGCGGTCTCGCTGGCCGAGATCCGCGCAGACGGCGAGCGGGCGACGTCGAAGCTGGACGGGTTCCTGAGGGAGCTGGGTTATGCGGAGTGACGCGTCCGTTCGGTACATTCCCGTGAGGGAACTCGGTGACGTCCGCATGGGCAAGCAATTGTCTCCGGCGAGCCGAGCGGGGGACGGGCAATGGCCCTACCTGCGAGTCGCGAACGTCTATGAGGGACGCATCGATTACTCCGACGTCAATACGATGGCGTTCTCATCGGCCGAACGCGCAACGTATGGCCTGAAGCCGGGCGACATCCTGCTGAATGAAGGGCAGGAGAACCTGATGATGGTTGGGCGGAGTGCGCTGTACGACGGCGAACCTGGAGCCTACTGTTTTCAGAACACTCTGATCCGGTTTCGGCCCGGATCTGTGGTGCTGCCTGCGTTCGCGCAAGCGGTGTTCGTCTGGTGGCGTGCGAACGCGGTGTTCGCCGGCATTGCTGAGAAGACGAGCATCTCGCATCTTGGCGGGAGCAGGTTCGGCAACCTGAGGTTCCCGCTGTTCCCCATTTCTGCGCAACAGCGGATCGTCGACGTGCTCGCAAGCCTTGCGGAGCTGGAACGCGGCATCGAGGCGTCGATCGCCAAGCTGCGCAGCGTGCGGGAAGGGATGCTGCTCTCTCTGGCTGGCGGTCGATCCGACAGTCCCATGACTCCGTTGCGGGAGCTGTTGGATCGGTTGGAGGTCGGCGTTCCTTCAATGGGGCCGGAGGGTGTGCCGAATCCAGGAGAGTGGGGTGTGATGCGTCTTGGAGCCGTGACATCGGGAAATTTCGACGCTCAAAAAATCAAGCGCATTCTGTCGCAGGTCAGAGTGCGTCCCGAACTAGAGATCTCCCGCGGTGACGTGCTAATGGTGCGCGTCAATGGATCCGCTCGTCTCGTGGGATCGGTTTGTGTGGTCGATGAGGCTCCTCGCCGAATCATGCTTTCTGATCTCGTGATGCGATTGGTGGCTGATGCCAGAGTTCTAGACCCCGCCTACCTTGGGGCGGTTTTGGTTGCCCCTCATGTACGACGGCAAATCGTGTCCAAGTTTCGCGGAACCAGTGGTCAGTTCCAGCTGCCTCAAGAAGAGCTGAAGAGCATCGAAATTCCGTTGCCTTCGTTGGTCAGGCAGAGGCAAGGCGTGGCTGTGCTTGCGACTTGTGATCGAAAAATTGCTCGCGAGGCTGACGAACTCGCCAAATTTCGTCAGCTCAAAGCGGGTCTAGTAGACGATCTACTGTCCGGGCGGGTTGCCGTTTAGGTGGTCGGGGGCTGAGGAGTAGAGCGACCCCCGACGCGGTTGCGGGGGTCCGAGCGTCAGCGGGAGAGGGGATCGCAGGGCCGTAACGAACGCGGACCAGCTCGGCGCGGGGAATACGACCGCCGGGCCATCCGGGGTCTCGGAGTCGCGGACGGGGACGGGGACGGAGACGCCCGAGGGGAAGGTATCCGATACCTCCACGCAGCTGCTGCCCGGCGGTGCTGTACGAGGACTTGCGCCAGCCCTCCCACGCGGAGCTGTCCGGAACGCTGCGCTCAGTCATGTCGACGAGTGACTCGGTTAGCGACAGCGCGTCGCTCAGCGCAAGATCGTAGATGGCCTGGAGTCGGGTGACCACAGACGGAGAGGCGCGAAGCCTGCCCATCTGGAGCCCCTCCGAGTATGCGACCGGTTGTTGGTCCACGACATCAGTGTGAGCATGCTTTGCAGCAGAGGGTAAGCGCCAATCCTGTACGGCATCACATGAACCCGCACCCGGCTGGCCTCCATCAGGCAGACCATGTGCCGGATCTGCTCCACCATGACCCTCGGCCCTCCGACTGCGCGATGCAACGCTGCCTCGTCCAGGAGAACCCAAACCACAGGCGTGGCGAATGTGTCGAGAACCCTTGACCGCCGACACCGTCGAGAGCCTCCAACTCGAGATGGCCGCCCGGCTGCTCGCCCGTGCCGCCGACCTGCTGGCCGACATCCGCGCCACCTCCGTACAGCTCGGCTTCCTGGGCGACCGGATGACCGAGGCCCTGCGGGGCGTCGTCCGGATCACCCACAACAGGGGCCACCCGCCTTCCGGCTCCGGAGCGGGAAGAGAGGAGGCCAGGGACCCTCGCGAAGGCGCCGCTGAGCGCTGACCGGAACGAGTCTCCGCGCGGACGTACCACCGCATTCTGGTACGTCCGCACCCCTTTTCGCCGCTCTCTCTCCCGTACTCCTCGCGCGCCCCCATCCCGCCGCGCAGAATGGATCTCCAGTGGACGTACGGGGAGAGGCGCGGGTTCGTGGTGATGCAGGTGGAGCGGGACGAGGTGGAGCGGCCGCTGGTCGCACAGCTCAAGGCGATGGGGTGGACGCACCGGCCGGGCCGCGAGATCGGCACCCTCGACGTCGACAGGCCCCTGCTCGCCGACCTCCTCGACCCGGCCCTGCGCCGGATCAACACCCGGGCCCTGGACGGCGTGCCCTGGATGGGCGCGAGCGACGTCGACCGCGCCATCACGGCACTCGTCCGCGTGCCGCTCGGAGAGGGGATCGTCAAGGCCAACCTGGCGGCCACCGGGCTGCTGCTCAGCGGACTCGTGCTGAGCAAGCCCTCTGCCGGGCACGGCGGGGCGTCGGCCACGGTGCAGTACATCGAGTGGCACCCCGACCGGGTCGGTCTCAACGACTTCACCGTGGTCGACCAGCTCCGGGTCAGGAACCGCGCGGGCAAGGACTCCGTCCTGGACGTCGTCCTCTTCGTGAACGGCATCCCGCTCGTCGCCGTCGAATGCAAGAGTCCCGACCTCGCCGAGCCCGTCCGCGAGGCTGTTCTCGACCTTCGGCACTACGCGGGCAACCCGGTCGTAGAGGAGGGAGCGCGGGCCCGTCCGGCGGAGGGGCCCACCCGGCCCGCCGGCGTACCTGAGCTCTTCCGCACCGTGCAGTTGCTCGTCGCGGCGAGCGGTGAGACCGCCCACCTGGGGACTGTCACCTCCGGCCCCGAGCATTTCCACCCTTGGCGCAGCGTCGAGCCCGAGGACGGCAGCACCCTGCGGCGTGAACTCCTCACGGCGGGGCTCGTGCCGGCTGCCGACGGGTCCGCGCTGGCCGCACTCGGCGAGCAGCAGAAGCTGGTAGGCGTGGTGCTGCGCCCCGCGGCGCTGCTCAACATCGTGCGGCACTACGTGATCGAGCTGCCCGTCGAGACCGACTCCGGCGCCACGCTGACCGTCAAGGCCGTTGCCCGCCACCAGCAGTACCGGGCCGCCGAGAAGGCTGTACGGCGGCTGCTCGACGGGCGGCCCCGGAGCGGGCCGACGACCGAGGACGAGCGCGGCGGCGTCATCTGGCACACCCAGGGCTCCGGCAAGAGCCTGACCATGACCTTCCTCGTCCGGCGGGTCCACGCGCACCCGAGGCTGAGCGAGTTCACCGTCGTGGTCGTCACCGACCGCACCCAGTTGCAGACGCAGCTCACCGAGGCGCTGGACACGAGCGGGTCCGAGGTCGTGACGGCTGACACCCGCACCGAACTGGAGGGCCTGCTGCGAGCGGGCGGCCGGCGGGTCGTCTTCGGGATGATCCAGAAGTACGGGGTCGGGCTCACCTTCTCCGGCGACGCCGAGCAGGACGAGGACGGCCGCGACCTGGCGGAGGAGTACGCGGAGGCCGAGCGGACCCGCGCCGGGAAGCGCGCCGAGGTGGCGCCGCCCGTGCCGAACTTTCCCGAGTGCAACACGTCCCCCGCCATCCTCGTCCTGGTCGACGAGGCACACCGCTCGCACACCAGCGTGCTGCACGCCGCTCTGCGCAAGGCCGTCCCGAACGCGGCGAAGATCGGGTTCACCGGAACGCCCATCACTACCGGGCGGGAGGAGGATACCCGCCGGATCTTCGGGCGCGGTGACTCCCCGCGCGGCTTCCTGGACGAGTACCGGATGGAGGACGCCGAGCACGACGAGGTCGTCGTCCGCATCCGCTACGAGGGGCGCACCGGGGAGGGCGAGGTCAAGGACGGGGCGGGCCTCGACCGCCGGTTTGACGACCTGGTCCGCGACCGCACGCCGGAGGAGAAGGCCGCGCTGCTGAAGCGGTGGCCCACCGGAAGCGACGTCGCCGAGTCCGAGCCGATGATCGCGGCCAAGGCTGAGGACATGCTGGAGCACTGGGTGACCACCGTGCTGCCCGGCGGCTTCAAGGCGCAGGTCGCGGCCGTCAGCCGGAAGGCCGCCGTGGAGTACCACCACGCTCTGCGGGCGGCCCGCGACCGGCTGCTGGAGGAACTGGAGGGGTACGACCCCGAGTCGGTCGCCGGCACTCCGCCGGAGAGGCTGGAGGGCCGACTGCGCTATCTGCACCAGGCCCACCAGTTCCGGGCCCTGCTGCGCCGGATCGACTTCGTGCCCGTCATCTCTCCGAGCACCGGCAGCAAGCACGGCCAGTGGGCGGAGTGGACCGACTCCAGGCGGCAGGAGGCGTACATCGCGCGCTTCCAGAAGGCGTTCCCGCTGCTGCCCCCCGATTCGGTGTGGGCCCAGGCGACGGCGGTGACTCCGCCGGTTACGACTCCCGAAGCGGAGGCCGCCGACCGGAACGCGGATCATCCCTGGTCCCACGCCGTCACAGAGCCCCACGCGTCCCGGCGCGGGGCCGTGCCCGACCCGGTGCACCCCGACAGTCCCATCGCGATGCTGATCGTGAAGTCGATGCTGCTCACCGGCTTCGACGCCCCCCGCGAGCAGGTCCTCTACCTGGACCGCCCGATCCGCGGCGCCGAACTGCTCCAGGCCGTCGCCCGCGTCAACCGCCCGCACCCAGGTAAGGAGATCGGCTACGTCGTCGACTACTACGGCGTCTTCGGCCATCTGAACAAGGCGCTGGCCGGATACCGGGAGGCCGACCAGCACGACACGATGCGCAGCATGTCGGTGGAGATCGAAAGTCTCGAACCCGCTGCCGCCGCCGTGCGCGGCCTCCTCCGCGACCTCGGTGTCACGGACGCCGACCTGACCGACCCGGTGCGACTGCGTGCCGCCCTGGACCGGTTCGAGGACGAGCGCACCCGGCTCGCGTTCGACACGGCACTGCAAAATTTCCTGGACACGATGGAACGCGTACTGCCACACGAGGCTGCCCTCGAGTACGTGAACGACGCCCGGCACTGGGGGCTGCTCCAGAAGCGCGTGCGACGCCTGTTCCGGGACGCCGAGGGCGGCACGTTCACCCTCCGCAGATACGGCCGGAAGGTCCGGGCCATGATCGCCGACCATCTGGAGGGGCCGGAGATCGAGGAGGCGATCCCGCCGGTCTGGATCACCGCAGACGGCTTCGACGACGCGGTGCGCGGCCTGCCGCCCCGCGAGGCTGCGGCCGAGATGGGGCACGCCTTGCGGTTCCACCTGGAGGAGCGGGTCCGGCGGGAGGACCCGGAGAAGTACCAGCGCCTGTCGGAACGCCTTGAGGAGATCCTCCGGACCACTCCCGACCGGTTCGAAGAGCAGGCCGAGAAGTTCGCACGTCTGATCGAGGAGGCCAGGCAGGAGCACGAGGAGGACCCGGAGGTCGCCGGCCTCAGCCCGCTGGAGCAGAGGACCTACCGCCTGCTGGTCCAGCTCATGGCGGACAGCACCGAGGTCAGGAAAACCGGGGACGACCTCCGCCCGCTCGTCGGTCAGCTGTGCGACGTGGCGGCCGAGACCATGGTGAAGGTGTCCTACCAGGGGCAGAGCCAGGACTTGGCTACCTTGGCCGGGGTCATCCAGGGAAGGCTACTGGCTGGCGGGCTCCGGCCCGCGGACAAGGACTGGGCTCCGCTGAAGGCGATGGCCGAGCGACTCGCCTCCTTCGCGAACGACAACCGCCGCCAGTTCCTGGGCAGGGCGAGAGGAGAATAGGAGGGTGACCGCACCCGCCGAGAAGCATGCCGACAGCAGCCAGGACACCCTGGCAGACGTCTGCCTCCCGGGGGGTGTGTCGATCGACATCGACGGGTTCTCACTGCGGGTCCGCGCCCACCCCCGGCGCAAGCGGTTCGCGCTGACCGTGGAGCCCGACGCCACCCTGACCCTGCACACCCCGCCGGACCGCACGGCGGTGGAGGCCGAGGACTTCGTCCGGGCCCACCGCCATTGGCTGGTCACCAAGCTTGGCGAGCGGGAGCGGACCAGGTCCCTGCACCCGGCCAAGCACCTGGCCGACGGCGAGGTGTTCCGCTACCTGGGCAGGACCTACCGACTGGCGATCTCCGACGGCTCCTCCGAGGACGGCCGGGTGCGGCTGATGGCCGGGCGGCTCGTGATGGCCGGGCATCTCGCCGAGCATCCGCCGGCAGGGCGGGCGGCCCTCGTCGACTGGTACGCCCGGGTCGGCCGCGCCTGGGCCGTCAACCGGTTCCAGCCATGGGCGGCTCGCATGGCGGTTGCCGAACCGGAGCTGGAGGTGCGCGACCTCCAAGACCGCTGGGGGTTGTACCGGCCGGATGCGCGCGGGGGCGGGCCGGGGCTGATGGCCTTGGGCTGGCCGCTCTTCCAGCTGCCCATGCACCTGGTCGACTACGTCATCGCGCATGAACTCGCACACGTCCGAGTTCCGGACCACGGGGACGCCTTCTGGCGGCTCCTGGGCCTCGCCCTGCCCGAGTACGCGGCCCGGCGGGCCGAGCTCGACGAGGTGGGGCGGCGGATGTGGATGGGAGACCTGCACTGAAGCAGGCTTTCGTCCTTGGCGTCACAGCTGGTCGGCGTGGAGGATGAAGCCCGTCGAACCGGCGGGGGCGCTCAGGCTCCGAGATGGAGGGGGCACCGCCGGCGTCTGCACGTTCTTGGGGGTGCGGGAGGTGGCTCCGATCCCACCTGCCATCGACCCGGGCAAGCCGAGCAGCCGCGGCCCAGGGCGTCAAGGTCGTACGTCCAGCAGGGCGCTCCACCTTGACGCCCTGAACCACGCCCGCTCCACAGAAGTGCGGGCCGACGGCAGACGGGATGGAAGCAAGGGCGGAGGCGGCTGAGGTTCAAATGGAAGGGTGATGTCGCGTTCCCCCCGATAGCTCCGCAGACTTCCATGACCGCCAGCGAGGTGCTTTGCGCAAACTCTAGCTTGCCACCATGAGTACATGGGTTGATCAGATATTCAGGGCAGCAGCGGCAGATCGGGGAGGAGTCGTGCGTCGGTCGATCTACGACGTAGAGCGTATGGCGTCGTTGGAAGAGATCATCGGCATCGCACGCGAGCGCCACTTCCACGTCCTTGAGACGGGTGATCAGGTTGTCATCCTCTGCAACGAAGGCGAACTGAGGATTCATTGCTGACACAACGCTGAGTGCCCGCCTGACCGGTGCTGTACAGCATGAGTACAGCAACCGCCCTGACCACGAGCACCCGAGATCAACCACTAGCAGCTCGTTGACCACGTTGGACAACCTCAGCGACCGCCCTGCCCGTAGTTCGCATCGAGGGGCCGTCGTTCACGCGGCGGGTCCGACCGGGCACGCCAGCAGGTCATCGGGCGCGCCGGCCAGCGTCAGGCCCGGGATGCGCACTCCGACGTTCAGCGGGGGTGGCCACCCCGGGACGCTGGCCACCCCACCGGTCCCCGCATCCTGTTTCTCAACCGTCCACCATTCACCCTCGGGTCACTTCGGGACAACGTGTCGCGCGCGCTCGGCTCACGACGTGGTCGGTCGCCACGGAATCCGCCTCCGACCAGGCAGGACGCGCCGTCGGTAGTTGCAGTTCCAGTTGCATTCACGCCCGTTCACCACCGTACGGCCGTCGCCCATCAAGCCTCTCCACCGCAGGCCAGGAGCCTGACGGACCCACCTGAACACCCGGACGAACAGTTGGAAAGCGTGTTGGGTTCACCCCCTCACGAGTTCGAATCTCGTATCCTCCGCCAGCCTGAACAGGCAAAACGTCAGCCCCGATCGGTTCGCCGGTCGGGGCTGACGTCGTTGTGGTTGCAGTTGGCCCGGGAACACACCCCCGGTCAGCCCTACTTTGACGCGGTCCCGGCCACCCGCGTTCACGGTGGTTCACGCGGATACGTCGACCCACCCGCCGGAGAGCCGTCACCCTGCCGCATGGAGGGCATCCGAATTCGCGGGGCTGTCAAGGAGTACACAGCAGAGTCGTAACGCCCGGCGTACGAACAGCAGTTGCGCAAGAGACATCCACAGGGGCGGATCATCACCGAGTTGTCGGTGCCTCGGGTCACCATGGCAGGCATACGTCTATTGATATCTACTCGCACCTGGAACAAGATGACTAAATTGCGACAGTGGCTCTATGTGGCGCAGGACAAGAGGGCCAACTCAGATTCAGCCATTGACGCCTGGGATCCACGCATCCGCGCTCTGGCCCGCGCCGACGTCCGAACTGGAGATCCGGTGGTCATGTGGCGTCCCGGGCGTGGCGGCGGCGTAGTCGGTCTTGGCACGGTCCGCAGCAGCACGCCCTCCGAGGACGAGATCAGGAGAGTGACCCGCGCGGCCAGTGCCGGCGTTACACCGGTCGAGCCGCCTGCGAACGTGGAAGTCACCTTGTCGTTCGACCGACTGCGGCTGGGAAAGCCAATCGGGGCCCCCGAACTCGCCGAATCCGGCCTTGGAGACGTGGCCAAACACGCTCGCTCAGCTCGCTCGGTGCACTGGATCATGCGAACCCTCAGCGCTTTGGAGCTTCCGCCCGAACTGTGGCAGCGATTCGTCGACCTTATCACTGATCCCGCCTTACCGACGGTCCCATGGCCGGCCTCTTGGAACATCGATGCGGGAATGGTCGTCCCGAAGCGACAGGTGCACGATGTCTACGGAGGCAACCGCAGTTCTCCGCTCACCTCCAGCGCCCTAACTCCCAATACGCTGCTCTTCCTCACCCGCAATTCTTCGCCTACGGAGATTTCGCCGCTATGGGTGGATGGTGCCCTGATCGTCCCTGGTATCGAGGACCGCTACAGCATTTCCTCAGAGAATCGAGCAATCCTGACCCATGTGCGTCGCGGCATCCCCCTGAGAGTCTTCGAAAGGCGCGGTAAGTTTGCTCTTTATCTAGGCGAATTCGCCGTCGACCAGGAGCGTCCGATCGAACGCTGGGTCATAGCCAAGACGCATGACGACAAGACTGCCTCTTTCTACAGCGAAAACTTTGTCAACCAGGTTCCACTCCTGCGCCTTCATCAACTCGACGGGGTGAGCGCGTTCGCCGATGATCCCGACCTCTTCATCACGGCAACGCGCACCACAATCGGCATCCAACTCACTACCACCTACCCTCCTGATCGACAGCGAACATCCGAAAGAAGCCCCGTCAACAATGCTGACGATTTAGTGACCGGCAAGGCTTCCCGCTCCACCGTACACAAGCTGCTGAGGGTGCTCAGGAGCGATCCGACCGGCGCGTTGACTGCCGCCGGGATCGACGAGGCTCGTGCCCTGACCACGTTGATAGAGCAGGCGCGTCGCCGCACGGACCTGGCTCGCCTGAAGGCGGCTTCCGAGGCCCACGGGACCAGCGAAGCCGAACTCCAAGCGATCCTGGAGAACATGACCTGGATCTTTGGCGGCGATTTCCTGAGCGGCACGGCCCGTCGCAGGCTGACCGTCCTTGACCAGCTCGACCTGTCTCTGATTCGTCCGGACGGAACATTGCACGGTGTCGAAATCAAGAAGGCTGAGATCAAGAACCTGGTCAAAAGGCTTCGTAATCATCGGATTCCGGGGATCGAGGTCCATGAGGCGGTCAATCAGGCCATGAACTACCTCGTCAGCCTCGACGAACAGCGTCACACGATCCTGGCGGAATTCGGCATTGACTGCCGCAGAGCCTCGATGACCGTCGTAATCGGGCATAGTGCCTTCACGGCACACCGGGCTACGCCCAGCGAGATCGCAGAGATCCTGCGAACCTACGCGAGTCACATGACACGCATTGACGTAGTCACCTACGATCAACTCGTTAACCGGGCTGAACGAATGCTCGACCTTACACAAGCGAACTGCACAGTGACATCCGGCAGTTCCATAAGGATGGTCTAGCGTTGTCCCGTAGTGCTGGTCGCAGGCAGGGTGATCTTGATGTGGCTGGCGTAATCACGGCGTCGGAGCCGTCCTGTACGACCCCGTTCACGGGGCTGAGCCCACGCCGGTTCGGCAGACTCATGACAGCACTTCGTCGCGACAAAGTCGATCGGGTCGACAAGCGCCAGGCGTCGGCACTGCCGATGGAGGATCGGGGTCTGATGGTCACCGAATGCCGGCGAGCGAACCCGGAGCTGCGCCGACTCGCCCCCCTGTTCGGCATATCGAAGTCGGCCGCAGGCTGGATCGCCGACGACCCCGGCCTGAAACTCGCACTCCAGGCTCGTGCGGTTCCGCAAAGGCACCGTTCCGATCGTCGACGGCACCCTGGTCCCCACCCGCAACCACGCCGTGGCCGAACGTCCAAAGAACCACCACTACCCCACCAACTACCAGGTCGATATCGGCACCGATGCTCACGTCGTGGTCGTTGTTGGCCGAGGCCGCCGTCAGCACCTGCCCGAGCCATCGTCGACGGCGGTCACCGCGCGGCACGGGGGTCCGTCCCGATCTCACGCCGACGCGAACGCGGGCGGGACACACCTTCGGCTTGGAAGCACGAACACAACGCCTCCCACTTGGCAAGTCCCCGCCTGTACGTCAGCCAGCGACGGTGAGCCGATGATTGGTCGCCTCTACGGCGGTGGGCCGATCCCGCCAGTTGCGGTTGCTGCCATATGCGCCTTGCATGACCGCGAATCTCCTCTACCCTCAAATGCGTGACAGTGGGGGAGGACGCCCACCTCAAAGGGTTCTCGGGCGCTCGCAGGGCGAAGATGTGGCTTGAGGGCACCATGAGGATCTCTGGTGCCTATGCCAACACGGATTCTCCCTCGTGTGCACGGCGGTTGACGTTGGCGTGGCCCCACGGTGGGCAGACTTTCTCCTTCGACCTCGGTGGATCGATGAGAGGCGCTCCGTATCACGGCGACATGTTCTGCGCCGAGGTAAAGAACTACCAGAAGCCCAGTGACCAAGGCGCACAATTCGACGAGTTCGTCGCCAAGTGCTACGTAGCTCGCCAAGCGGACCACCTGCTGAGCGACCATTTGATGTGGATCACGTGGGCTCCGTTCCGGGCCAACACCTGGTCGCAGCTGGATTCACCCAAGCAGGTCGAACAGGCGGTGTTGCTCCATAGCGAACGTGTCTTCGGGCTCGATCGCGATGCAGCCGACGCAGTCATCGACCCCGACGTCGTGGCACAGGTCGCGGCCCGGCTTTGGCTGATCGTCCTGTCGGAGAAGCAAGAGACGCTGGTGCCCTTGAAGGACTGGGAAGCCATCGTGGCTGCCGAGCTCATCCGCAAGGGGGAACAGTGGTGAATCAGGCGTCGCAGGCGATCATGGCAGCGATGGACGAGGCCGAACCGCGGCGGCCGTTTGCCCGGGTGAAGGAGGTCGTCGGCCGACAGCTACGACGTATGGAACCACGAGCAGAAGTCATCGCGACAAGCTTCTTCAACCACACGTTCGCCCCGGACATGGTGATTCGTTGGCCCCAGGCCGCTCGCACACCGGATCGATACGTATACCTACGAACAACGAACAACCCGGCTGAGCTTCAGGAAGACATCACGCGACTGCAGACCAAGGACCGCCCCATGGTCTTGTCCCTGGGTCAGTTCGCGGCCGTCGAGGAAGCGACTGGGCTCCGATCCGAGGCGACAGAGCGGCAGGCACTGTTGCTGGACACGAACGCATTCGGCGAGTTGGTGCCGGTCGAGGACAGTCCCAGCGTTCCTCGGCTGATCTCGAGTTCAGTTGTCGAAGGCGGCCGAGGCGTTCTGGATGGGCCGGCGGCGGCCCAGTTCGCCACAGCTGTGAGCACTGGTGTCGCGGCGGCCCGCGACGGACGGGCCGGTCCTACTCGGACTGCCGTAGAGGCGGTGTCCACGCAGATGGTTCCGCAAGTGGCCGACCGCATAACGGCATTCATGGCCGCTCTTTGGCAGGGAGGTGGTGCACCGCTCACCAGCTTCCCGGGAACGATCCGCCGATCAGGATGGCTGGACGAACCCACGCTGGGCTACATACTCGATGCCGAGGAGATTCCCGACACTGAGTTCTGGAACCGGCTGCTTGCCCTCATCAGCCTGCCACTTCTCTTGCGCACACCGGTGCGAGATCCCGAAAACCTCCAGCACCTCATGCGTCCGGCGGTCCGGCACTGGCAGAGTCGTGTCTGTTTGATCGCTCCAGGGACGACTTCCGGGTCACCGACCGGTCCATGGCGATGGACAGTGGATCGCGGGCAGCTAATGCTCCAAACACCCCGCTTCCGCGCCTACGTAGCCCAGACACGCAGGGATGTAGGTGCGGCTGAAACATTCGACGAGCCACCGCTGGATGTGGTCCGTGCCCGCGCCGACCGCTTCTCGATCGCGCTGTCGTCGATCAGGATGGTCGTGACCGATCGTCTCATCGGATACGACGGCCCTGGGGACAACGTCGTACACGACACCCAGCTCATCGGCATCAGCCAGGCGCTTGGGCAGGAAGAAGCGGTTATCGAAGCCGATGCACCCACGCGCTCAGGAGCAGTTCTTCGGTGCAGCTTTAGTCACCACGTATCCAGCGCTCGGGGTGCTCGCAGCCAAGTTCCCTTGGACGAGCTGATCGGGACCACAGCGCGCCTCCTCTACGACCTCTCCAGCGACGAAGACGAGAAGCTGATGTCGTTCCTCGGGGACGACGACCAGCAGACGATTTCGCCCTGGAACCAACCTCCATTGTTCGAGTCGTAGGTTCAGAATCGTGGTCGGCTGGCATACGTCGAGCACCTGCGGTCGGATCGATTGGTCATGTGCAGGCCTCGTGATCCCCGGATGCGTTACCGGGCCCATTCACACGGTCACGTGTGGCCTCATCGGTACAGGTGCGGCCGCGTGCTGGAGGAGCGGCGCGTAGGGCTACCTACACCGGTTTGGTAGCAGCCGACCACAAGAAGCATGCGAAGCGCCCGCCGACCATCCACCTTCTGGTGGACCACGACCTCATCTCCGACGGCACCCCACTGGCCTACGCACCTAGTGACACGGAGGAACGCGCCATCGGTGCCTGGCTCGACGAGGATCCACGTCGCCGCCGAGCCACCTGGCTCAACGATCGTAAGGCACCGATCCTTTGGGAGGTGGATGGCCGACGCTACTCGCCTACTGGACTGGTGAACCAGATCTGGCAGCAGGCCGAGTGGCGGGAACAGTGGAGTGCCGTCCAAGGACCCAAGCAGTGGCGGGTACCCGGAGAGGGAACGTTGGTGGAGATCGCGGAACGGTTGTGGCGGCAACTGGACACGGAACAAGAACCCGGGGAGAACGGCCTGTCCTAGTGTTGAGTCAAACGTTCACTACAGATCCGACGAAACGATTGGGAATCTCCTCTGCAGCACCAGTCCATATGCAGGAGTTGGAGTCCGATGTCGGTTTCGAGATTTTGACGGATTCACGGATATCTCGCTGATCTATCGACTCCATTGGCACTCGCCGCATTGCAGCGCCCACGGTACTTCAGTCGGAATCTGCTTGTAGTCAGCCTGGATCCCCAGTCCGATGAAAAGAATCCCAGATTCCTGGGCTTCATCAAGGATTCGGAGCTCAAGTTCCCACGCCCATGAGGAGTTCAAGGCTGCTGACATCGACAAGCGCGGAGCCCTCTACCAAGCGATCGCCATGCAGCTCTGGAACCCTGATGACCTGGGCTTGGTCGTAAAAGGGACTCATTGTGAGGGAAGGTCGCTATGAAGCCAGATCGATCATGCACTCCGGCAGCGTCGACGCCGAGCACGCTGAGGCCACGCACGAAGCCATGGCCAACCTCTGCTCAGGTGCTGGGTATGCCCTCCTCCATGTCCCTGACAAGATCCGAAAGCTGGTTGGGCAGGCGCTCGAGGTCGGATACGCAACGGCCTTGAGAGACGTCGCCGATGGGCGCTTCGACGACGAGGTGCGGCAGTGGCGTCCAGATCTGGTCGAGCAGTGAGCCTCATGGCGTAGGCGCTCCGCCCGGGCGCCCGTGGTCTCAATCCTGGTCTCATTCATTGGCGTACACCGGAGTCCATAGGGATAGGCCGCACCTGCTCCGCCACAGGTCAGAACCTTTAGGGACGGGGTTGGACAGGCAGGCGATCAATTGGAAAGCGTGTTGGGTTCACACCTTCACGAGTTCGAATCTCGTATCCTCCGCCAGCCTGAAAAGGCAAAACGAGCGCCCCGACTGCCATGCGGTCGGGGCGCTCGTCGTTGCCTGTTTCAGTTTCCGTCTCACTTGGGGTCTTGGGCGCCTTCCGGGGCGCCCCAGAGTGCGGCTCCCGCCTGGCCCGGCAACCTTCGTCGGCATCGGCCGTGACGTGCATGTACCGCGCCCGCATGAGTGTCGATCCGCCCGGCATCCACCCCGTGACCGAGTCCGCGATCCGGTCGGGGATGCCAGGCAGCGGAAGCGCGATGCCTAAGGTGCGCCGAACTCGTGAAGAGTCCCTCCCGGACCCTAGCGGCCACCAGAAGCACCTTCCGGTGTCCGTCCCGAATGGCACAGTGAGCAGACGGTCACCGGGGTGAGGGGTAGGGGCATGACGACGGTTCCCAGCGGGCGACGGATGGAGCAGGCGGCAGTTAACGCCTTGCGCACCCTCCTGCAGAGTCAGGACCACGTCGTAGAAGAGATCTCGGGGCAGAACGACTATGGCGAGGATCTGTTCGTCACCTTCGCCAACGCCGGGCGCGTAACCAATGACGTCATCAAGATGCAGGTCAAGGGAGGTACCTCATGGCGACGATCATATGGTTACGCCGTGCCAGTGCGACAACATTACGAGACTTGGGCAAATGGAAATGTGCCCGTGTTCTGTGTTGTCTTCGATCCGGATACGGCGCAGCTGTACTGGGCGAACGCCACAGAACAGCTCCGTAGTGGACGACACAAAGGCTCTAGGCCGCGCACCATCAGGCTTCCGGCGACTTCTGTGCTGGACACCACTACCGTGGCGAGCTTTGTGGATAGGGCCCGCGCGTACGTTGGCGGGTACCGAGGTCGGAACGCCGTCTTGAGTCATCTCGGCGAGATGGCAGGAGTTGCTTTCGACCCTGCGGATCATGTCCTACATTGGGTCAATGAGTTTGACGAGCAGTTGATTTTCTGGCAGCGCCGCGGGGAGCCGTACGCTACCCTCCTTCACAGCGACCTCGACTGGAATCCGATCCGAATCACGCCTGGCGGACTACTCATGCCAGGGGCCTGGTCTCAGGGGCTCGATTTCGGCGGAGACTTCCCGGAGGAACTCCGGCGGCTCACGCCTGTCTCGGTCATCAGTGGAGTGATCCTCAACATGCCCGAGGCGCTGTGGCTTGCCTCCTGTTTCTCCGCAACAGAGTGGGCTCGGCGGGACGCAAAGGTGGGATAGTCGACACACGCACACCTGATCAAGAACAAATGTCCGCCCGGGTCCTCTTGTGATCCGTTCTCGTATCCTCCGCCGGTCTGAACAGGCGAAGCGTCGGCCCCCGTTGGTAGATCGATGAGGGGCCGACGTTGCCTTGGACGTCATCGTTTTGGAGGATGGATGCCTTGCTGTAGGTGTCGGAGGCGTGCTGCGTAGTCTCGGTGGGCTCCCTTGACCCTGGTGTGTGCGGTGCCGGGGTGGGATGGGTGGGCGGGAGTGGAGTTTGGCCACGGGGCGGTTGGGGGCGGTGTGGTTCGGTTTTGGTGCTCCTGGGCGAGTACTGCCATGAGTTCGGCGCCGAATCCGAGGCCGCACGCGTAGTCGTCCGCTCTGGCTTCGGCACGGCGGTGGAGCCATGAGATGAGCAGTGGGGTGACCGCGACGAGCAGGACCAGCCACCACATCCCCAGCGTGAAGGCCAGCGTGTAGAGAAACAGCAGGAGGAGCAGGGAAAGACAACCGCCCCAGGCGAGGCCGTGCCGGTTCCTCGAGGACACGAGCTTGGAGAGACCGGCGATGATCCACCGCCCCAGCGTCCGGGCCGGGAGCGCGTACCAGTCGGCGAGCATCCCGGCCCAGGTGTGGCCGCCGACGTGATGACCCAACTCGTGGGCGAGGATCGCGGCCAGTTGGGAGTTGGGCAACCGGTCCATCGCGTGCCTGGTCACGCCGACGATGTGACCCGCCGCCGCGGTGGCGTTGAGTTCCCCGCGCTCTTGAATCCACAGCTCATAGGTCTCTTGTCGCACACCTGCCCTACGAGTCACCTCCCCCCATACTTCCTCCAGGCGCCGCGCGTCCGCCGGGCTTGGACGACACATGCCCATGAAATGTCGGGCGATGGCCGCCTCTGTACGCCGGTGGAAGACCAGAGGCCCGGAAAACAGCCAGGCGACCATCATGAGCGCCCCGAGGACCGGGCTGATCACGGTGAACACGGCCGCCACGACGAACAGACTGACCAATGCGGTTGGCAGGGTCACCACGAGTTGCCAGAGCGCGGCGCGGTCTACGCCACGCTGACGCGCTTTGAGATGCCTGCGTCCCGACAACAGCGCCAAGTCGTCCTGCTCGGAACCACCTTCATCGGCACTGACTCGGGGGCTGATCTCGATGTGCGCCGGCGACTGCGGAGGCGGTACCACGGTGTTCGAGGTCGGCGTACCTGTGGGCGACACGTGCGGAGCGCTCGGCGACGCCCGACCGGCTCCGGCGGGCGACGGTACCGACCGCGCCGCGCGTGGTGGCGGAATGGGCCCCGGGTGCTCCGGCGGCACGTCGGCCCCCGCCGGCATCGCCGCACCCGGGTATTCCGGAGGCGCGTCCGCCCCCACCGGCATGGCGATGCCCGGGTACTCCGGGGGCACGTCGACCCCCGCCGGCATCGCCGCACCCGGGTACTCCGGGGGCACGTCCGCCCCCACCGGCCTCCCCACGCCCGGGTACTCCGGAGGCTCGTCGGCCCCCACCGGCATAGCGGTGCCCGGGTATGCCGGTGGTGCCTCCACGTCCGTCCCGAAGCCGGGGTATACAGGCGGCCGCTCCGGGCACGCGGGCGCGGTGCCGTCCCCGCCCTGCGGTGTGACAGCGCTCGGGTAGGGCGGCGGTCCGTCTCTCCGGGGACTTGCTCCGGCCCCGGTATCCGGAGGAGGAGTTGCTCCGGCCCCCGTATCCGGAGGGGTCGGTCCCGCCCCGGTGTTCGGGCTCGGGTCCGAAACTGCGTCCGGCTCGTACGCAGACATGGCAGTGGATCTCCTGGGGATCGTCCTGGATGCCGGAAAAGGCGCGCCGTCGTTTACGCGGCAAGGAGGGAGCCCGGCAGCAGGATCAGTGCAGCCACGAAGCAGGCCGTACCGATGCGCAACGACCGGTATTTGCCCGCCACGATCCGGCTGTTCTCCGTGAGCGCGACGAGAATCGTGGCCTCGGGGGCGCGCTCGGTGTCCCGCAGTGCCTCCCCCAGCGCCGTGGGCCTGTGGCCGGCGGCGCTCCGTATGTCGGCGAAGTGGGTGATGGGCATTCCCGGCTGCCATGCGCGCGCCCGGTAACGCGGGGTCACCGCCATCAAAAGGGCGGACAGCGAGACCATGAGGCACGCCGTGCCGGTCCACCACAACCACTGGCCGAGCGCGGCCAGTCCGCCGGGATGCCAACCACGCGTGCTGAGCACACCGACGAGCACGGCCGCAACCATGCCCTGGGCTCCGACCAGCACGGAGCTTTTGGTGTCCACCCTGGCCGCCTCCTGCCGAAGGTCCTTCAGGAGCCGCTCGGCGGTACGCAGGTCGAAGGTTCGCGCGGGAGGGTCCGGCGCCTGCCCTGCGGGCGTCATGGGACCGGCGGCGGATTCGGGACCCGGTAGCCGAACACGGCACCCGCGTCCTGCGGCGGCGCATCGCCGGTGTCCAAGCCGGCCTCCACCGGAGCGGCCGTGACGACCTCGGCATCGGCATCGGCATCTGCGGGGGACTCGATCCTCGTGGTCTCGGACGACGCCTCCTCCACGACGGGCTCCCCGCCGGGTGCCATGGGCCCGAGTCTCGCGCTCAGAACCTCCCTGATGACGTTCGCCGCGAGTCTGCGCGGTTCGTCCAACTGGTGTTCCTCCAACCCGCCGGGGCCGCCGCCGAGCGCTTGCAGCGCAACCTGCAATTGGGCCTGTAGAGCGTTGAGTTGATCCTGCCGGAGGTTCTCCATGACCAGACGCGCGTCTTCCGGGCGCTGTGCGAGTTGGAACGCCATCGCGCTCGGTCCGCCTCGCTCCAGGTAATGGGTGTAGTACCGGATCTTCTGCGCCTCGATCGCCTGTCGTTCCAGTTCCTGCTCGCCGCGAACCAACTCCCTCTGGTGGTCCAGGTTCTGGGTCTGCAGTTCGATCAGATGCCGGTGTCGGCCCTGCGCGAGCGCACGCTCCGCCGCCAGTTCCTCCTCCCGCATCAGCAGCGTGTGCTGCGGATCGAGCGTTTGCCGGGCGAACTCGATCTCGCGCAGTTTCCGAGCATGCTCCAGGGCGGCCTCGTCCCGCCGAACCTGAATGCCGCACCGCACGCGCAGTCCGGCCGCGCTACCCAGCGGACCGGCCGCGGCCAGCACGCCCTGTGCGTCCTTCTCCGCAACGGCACTGTCCTCCATCGCGTACGCGCGCAGCACGGGCCTGATGAGACCGTCGACGAGCCGCTGCACCATGGCGGGGACATCGCGTTCGCCACTGGCGACGAACGCCGCCGGGTCCGCGACCTGCCAGTCGCAGCCCATGGTGACCTCGAAGGGGAAGGCGTCGTTGCTGCTGGGCAGCGCGAGCACGGCCCGGGCCTCGTGCAGGCCCACGTCCACCGAGTAGACGCTGGTCCAGCGGCGGGTGGCAATTTCGGCGCGGCTCGGACGATGCGGCGGCAGGAAGGTGTCGAGACCTCCCTTGGCGGTGGTGAAGACCAGGGCGTAGTCGATTCTGGTGGTGCGCAGCGGTTTGAAGCGTGACAGCTCCTGAATGGTGACCACCGGGTCGACGATGTGCGTGTCCCGGTTCGCGTTCTGTTCCCACTGCGGGGGCGGGCTCATCATGCGTTGGCTCTCCTTGAGAGGGTCCGGACGGCAGGAACCGGTGCGGGCTCGTCGCGTCGGCCGGGGCCGGGTCGAACCAGTGCGGGCGATCGGCATCGGTTCAGGCTGGTGTCGTGTCGGCCGCGCCTACGGTGTCGGATCGGAGGACGGTCGCGCCGATGGTCCCGGCACCGGCAACGTCGCGCGAAGTCGCCGCGCGACAGCCGGCGGGACCTGCTCGCTGTCCCCGCCGCGCAGGTTGTCCACGAGATAGACGAGCCGTTTCGCGTCCTCGGCGGTGACGGCCAGCATCGGGAGCAGCTCCGCGAGGGCGCGTTCGGCATCCGGGTCGCGGTCGGCGGCCCGAATCCATCGGCGCATGGCTTCGAGGCCGGATACCGAGGACATCGGATCGTTGAGGATGCTGCGCCACAGGGCTGCGAGAGACTGCCGCAGGAAGGCACCCGGAGTCGCCGGTGCACTCCGCGCGCGGGCGAAGAGGTCGAGCAGGAGCGGACGTCCGGTGTCGGGCGGGCCGTCCGTGGGCCCACACGCGTGGATGACCGTGCGCAGGGCGAACTCCCGCGTGGCGCTGTGGCGTGTCAACGGCACCAGCCTGGGCCACAGCCCGGTCGCGGTGTCCGCTGCGGCACCCACACCGGGGCCACCCGCGACCTCGGTGCCCTGCGCGCCGTCGGCGTGCCCGCCGTCCTCCGACAAGGCCGTGTACTGGTCTGCGGCGAGCAGCAGTGTCGCGGCGGATTGGGCGATCTCGTCGATTTCCTCGGGCCACGCACGAGCCGGACCGCTGCCTCGTGACTCCAGGGCGCGCACAGCCTCGATCAACGCCGTGAGGGCGTGCCCGGGAAAGGTCTCGCCCACGAGTGCGTAGGTGCGTACGGCCGTCCGGCGCATGTGGTGATCGGGCGCGGCACACCACTCCCGAAGAATGTGGGGCACGTGCGGGGCACCCAGGTGATGGGCGAGGGCGAGCGCGCTCGCGGCGGCGAGCCGGGCGCGGAATCGTCGATCGGCCGCCCAGGGCTGGATGAGCAGGGCCATGGTCGAGGGAAGATCCGCCTGGGCCAGTACGGCGGTCGTGGAGGCGGCACGGTTGCGAACGAGCGGACGAGGATCGAATGCCAGCCTTCGCAGCCACGCGACCATGGCGGGACGTGCCGACGGATGTCCGGTCCAGACCTCGCGGAGCAGGGTGATGGCGGTGAGTCGGTCCCGGAACTGGATCTTCGTCTGAAGTACCGGCCCCCACTCGGTTTGCTCGGCCTCCTGGTAGCGGTCCGCCTGAGCGAGCTCGACACGCTGGGCGCTGGAGGTACCGAAGACGGGGATACAGGCCGGCTCGTCGGGATTCTCGATGCGCTGCAAGAGCCCGAACAAGGCATCGCTCAACTCGGCGGTCAACGCGTAGGGGGCCTCGTCGAAGGCGGCCAGGGCAACCAGGAACGCCTTGTCGTGCAGGGTCTGATCCGTGCCGTCGAACCACCGTCGCACCTGCCGCTCGGCGGCGTAGTAGCCGAACATGGCGAGGCCGTCCAACGAGAGGGCACCGCACGCGTGTTGGGCGATGCGGTCGGCGAATCGCGCCAGTTCGGCCACGGGGCGCCGGTGCGCGAGCACCGACCGAACCGCAGGTAAGGCAAGTAAGTCCTCGATCGCCCGTCCGCCCAGATCCTTGTGACGCAAGTGTCCGCACAGAATCCGATCGGGCTCGGGCAGCTGCCACGATACGAAGTCGACGCCTTGAACGACCGGGTGAGGCCCGACCACGATGACAAGGTGGCTCTCGGTGGCGTGCAGTTTCTCGCTCAGGGCCCGCACGTGGTGTTCACGCAGCGGCCGTTCGGCGCTGGTTGCGAAGTCGGCGAGCAAGTGCCCGCATCGAGAACGAAGTTCCCCGGCATAGCGCCCGGGCGAGAGCGCGGGATCCAGCGCCCGATACGTGGTGGATCCGGCGGCACGCAGCAACATGAGAGCGGCGGTACGGCGACCGGTCGTCGCCGGGCCGGAGATGACCGCGACCCGCTGCCGCCGGAGGCGGTCGAGTGCCAAGCCGAAGGGACTGTCGGATCGCCATGGGCCGTCGGCCTCGCCGCAGGAGGCCGGCACCCGGTCGGACTCCTCGTCCTGCGGAGTCGTCGAATGAACAAAGCTCAGGGCGAGCGCCTCGACCTCGGCGACCGGGATCTCGCCGGACGTCTCTTCGCCGTCACCGCCGAGGTGGTACTCGATCTTGCTGCCACCGAGGATGACGTCGCCGGTGACATGACCGCCGCTCACTCCGTGCTGATCCCCGCCGACAAGCGAGCCGCCCAGCCGCGCGGAGTGGTCCAGCATGATGCCGGGGCTGTGCCGGTACAGATCGCGTCGCGAGTCCCACGCGTGTTCGCCGCCGGTGTCGCCCTCGTCGTCGTGATCGAGCTGCTCTCGGGCCGCGGGCGTTTCCGGGTCACCGGGTGTCGGGGCGGGCTCCGGCGGCGTGGACTCGCGGCCCGGTTCCGTCGCGACCCCATCGCGTCCGGGAGCCTGTGCCCCCTGTGCGGGACTCACGACGACCTCCTGCCGTCCTCGCTGTCGGAAGCCGGGGCTCCCTTGGTGACGACGCCGCCGAGGACGACATCACCGGTGACCCGACCTCCGCTGACTCCGTGCTGGTCGCCGCCGACGATGGATCCGTGTACCTCTGGGGTCCCGTGAAAATGGAACACCGCCCCTACAGGCCGCTCTTGGGCCTGCGCCCGGGATGACTGTGGAACGTCGCCTGCCGTGCCCGTTCCTTCCGTGCCCACCGCCGCGTGTGAAGCGGACCGGGGTCGAGCAGTCCGACTCGGATCCCCCGTCTGCGAACCACCCGCTGCCCCGTGCCGGTTGTGCAGCCACGCGCCGACCACACCGTCCTTGACCTCCAGCTCGATACGTTCGAAATGTTCCGGCCGAACCCCCCGATAACCGTGCCGGACCACACCTTCGTAGACCTGCGTACTGACCATCAGCACGCTCTCCTCGTCCGTGCGTTCGGCCAACGCGGTACGCAGCGCGTCCGAGTCGAGCAGCCGACATGCCTGGTTCAGATCGTGCCCGACGATCCCGCCGACGGTGCCGGCGTGCGGGTCGTGCGTGATCTCACCGGCGGCCAACACCATCCGCAGCCGCATCTGCGCGCTACGTGAGGCGAGGCGGTTGTGGTCGTGCAGCAACTCGGGGGTGAGCGTCAGGAGGGAGCGCAGAACGGCTGTCTTGGCCACATCGGCGCCGAGCAGCACGATCATGCCGTCGCCGCGGTCCTCGCGGTACTGGAGCGTCGCCTCGACACCGGCGGCCACCAGTGTCTGGTCGACGATCGCGTTCAGACTCCGCCGTAGGACTGCCTGTACGACGTCGTCGCGATGACTGAACCGCTCGGTGTCGAAGAGCAGAATCGTTCGGTTTACCGGCTCACCCATGGCTGCCTTCCGCTGGAGGAACGGGCTCCCAAGGCCCGGCTGGATACCCGAGACGGTGTCAGAGGAGACGGTTGCCGCGCGATGGAAACCGGCACTGTCGAACTGTGACCGTCTGCACAGAACGGGACCTGCCGTCCGGCCGGGCGAGTGCCCGCTCAGCGAACGTCATGGCGCGCCATCCTCCGAAGCGCCTCCGGCCTGATGACCACCAGGCTGCGGCGCTCGGTGCGCACGATTCCGCGCTCGCGCAGGTCTTTCAACAGACGCGCGACCGCTTCCCGGGACGCGCCCACGGAACCCGCCAGCTCACTCTGGGTGAGCCCGGGAGTGAGTCGCACCCCCCCCTCCTGGGAGTCCCGACCGTGACCGCGCATCAATTCCAGGAGGAGCAGTGCTAGTCGTTCCTGCACGTTCATGGCCGCGTACTGCACACGCCGACGGTCGCTGTCACGAGTCCTGTCCGCGGTCAGCGCCAGCAACTTTTTGGTGATGCCCGGCCGTTCGTCGAGAAGGGCGTTGAACTGCTCGGTCTCGACAGCCAATGCCTCCACCTGCTTCAAAGCCGTGACGGTCGCCGACCGATGCCGTCCGCTGACCGCCGCACCGTCTCCGATGATGTCGCCGGGCCCGCGCAGTGCCAGCAGCGCCTCGTAGCCGTTCGCTGCGGCCGAAGTGACCTTCGTCCAACCGGAGAGCAGGATCAGCACGTGCGCCGAAGGCTCGTGTTGGCGCAGAAGCACCTGGCGTATGGGGAAAACCAGGCGGGTTCCGCGCGCGAAGAGGGCCTGCCGATCCTCGGACTCCAGCCGGACCACGAACGGGACCCGATCCTCGAACTCCATCGACTGCCTCTCGTCACCGCATTCGACCCCGGTTCGCCCCGACGTACCCACCGCGGCGGCACCGCACCCCACTGGGCTGGCATCCTGCCAGGAACCGGGCAACCTGTCGGACGGAATTGTCCGAAGAGCCTCGGACACGCGTCCGGACAGCGCGCCGAATCGCCAAGAAGCGGGCTCCGGCCGGTACTTCGCCGCCCGGCTCCGAAAGCCGGTATCGGGCGGCCCACACAGCTCGTGTCTGAGCCGCGATGGCACGCCTCAGCCGGCGCCACCCCGGCCCACAGCCGTGGCGTTAACCGTCAGGTTAACGCGCCTTGCGGAAACGGCCGTTGTCGGCGGTGCGCCCCGGGTCCGATGGTTGAGCTGCGGCGACGCCCTCGTGGCCGCGTCGTCGATGTGGCCGGCAATCAGGAGGACGCACCATGGAACACCTGCAGACGGGCGTGCTGCTCACCGCCGTTGTCTTCGCCGGGCTGATGGCCGGACTGTTCGCCGCCTTCTCCTACTCGGTCATGCCGGGTCTCGGCCGGTCGTCCGACCACACGTTCGTCGAGGCGATGCGGGACATCAACAAGGCCATCCTCAACCCGGCCTTCATGCTTCCGTTCATGGGCACGATCCCCCTCCTCGGTCTGGCCGCCGTCCAGGCCTGGCGCGACCAGGGCCGGCCCGTGTTGCCGTGGGTGCTCGCGGCGCTCGCGCTGTACCTGGTGGCCTTCGTGGTCACCGCCGGCGTCAACGTGCCCCTCAACAACCGGCTGGCGGATGCCGGTGATCGCGGCCGGGTCGGGCAACCGGCGGCGGTCCGGGCGGAGTTCGAGGGCACGTGGGTCGCCTGGAACATCGTCCGCGCGTGCCTGCACACGGCGGCGTTCGCCTGTCTGGCCTGGGCGCTGATCGTGCACGGCGCGCACCGCTAGCGGGACGGCGGGACGTCGACGCGTCCGCGCGGATCGTCGCCGGCGGGTATGCCTAGGGATACCCGGGATCCGCCTGCCTCCCCGAGTGCCCTCGGCGGCCCGTGTTGATGGACTTCGAGTACCGCCCGCACCGTGGCGGCGCGCGAGGGCCGGGAGGACGACGTGGGCGGCAGAGTGGAGTACGCGCCGAGGGGTTCGGAGCCGGTACGGCCCGGTCCGGCACGGCCCGATGTACCGGTCCTGGAGATGCGGCAGGCGGTGCGCGGGTACGGCGGCGGCGACGCGCGGGTGCGGGCGTTGGACGGTGTGGACCTGTCGCTCCGGGCCGGGACCTGGGTCGCGGTGATGGGGCCGTCGGGGTCGGGCAAGTCGACGCTGCTGCACTGCGCCGCCGGGCTCGACACGGTGGATTCGGGCCGCGTCACCCTCCTCGGCGAGGACTTGACCGGCGCGGACGACCGGCGGCTGACCCGACTACGGCGCGGCACGGTCGGGTTCGTGTTCCAGAACTTCAACCTGGTCGCTTCCCTGACCGCCGAGCAGAACGTGGCGCTGCCGCTGCGGCTGGCGGGACGTAGGGTGCGGCGCGAGGACGTCCGGTCCGCGCTCGCCGACGTCGGGCTCGCCGACCGGGGACGGCATCGCCCCCGCGAATTGTCGGGTGGGCAACAGCAGCGCGTCGCGCTGGCGCGGGCGATGGTCACCCGGCCCAGGGTGCTGTTCGCGGACGAGCCGACCGGCGCGCTCGATTCGGCGTCCGCCCGCACCGTGTTGGGGCTGTTGCGGGGCATGTCCGACGACGCGGGGCAGTCGATCGTCATGGTTACGCACGATCCGGTCGCCGCCGCGGCCGCCGACACCGTGGTGTTCCTCGCGGACGGGCGGGTGGTCGATCGCATCGAGCGGCCGTCCGCGCGGCACATCGCCGATCGCCTCGTGTCGCTGGAGGTGTGAGCCGATGTTCACGCTTTCCCTGAGCACGCTGCGCGACCGCAAGCAGTTGTTCGCGGGTGCGCTGGTCGCCATCGCGCTGGGCGTCGCGCTCGTCCAGGCGTCGCTGCTGGTGTTGATGTCGGTGTCCGATCCGGTCATCCCGTCCGATCTGCCGCACGCCGAACGCAACGAGATGCGCGAAGGCTTCGTCGGTGCGGCGATGCTGATGGGGCTTCAGGTCCCGCTCGTGGTGTTCCTCGCGGTCTTCGTCGTCGGCTCGACCTGCGCTTTCGCGGTCGCCCAGCGCCGCCGGGACCTCGCTCTGCTGCGCGTACTGGGTGGCGGTCGCGGCCAGGTGCGGCGGTTGCTCGCGGCCGAGTCGCTGCTGCTGGGTGTCGTCGGTGCGCTGTGCGGCGCTCCGTTGGGACTGGTCGCGACGTGGGTCCAGGCACGGCTGCTGGAACACGTCGGCTTCGTACCGGCCGGGTTCCGACCCACGTATTGGGACTGGAAGGCCGTGCTCGTCGCGGGCGCCACCGGAACGGGCATCGCCCTGCTCGGCTCGTGGAACGCGGCTCGGCGCGCGGGACGCATCCGCCCCTTGGAGGCCATGTACGACACCGGCGCGGCGGCTCGCGTGATGACGCCGGGCCGGTGGTGTGTCGGCCTGTCGTGCCTGGCCCTGTCGATCGTGCTCGCCGTCGGCGCGCAGGCCGCCGACATGATCGGCGCGGTCACCATCGCGATGGTGCTCGCGGTCGTCGGCGCGGTGGCGCTGTCGGCGCTCGCTCCGCTGGTCGTGCCGCTGGTGGCAAGGGTGTTCGGCCTGATGTTGCGGCGCGGCGCGCTGGGTGCGTTGGCCGAGGCGAACATCCGTGACGGCGTGCGTCGCAACGCGGCCGTCGCGGCGCCGCTGATCACTCTCGTCTCGCTGGTCCTCGGATTGTCGGGCGCGCTGGGGGTGTTGGCGCGGTCGATCGGTGTCGAGCAGGAGCGGTTGACCCGCGGCGACCTCGTCGTCACGTCGGTGGACGGCGCGCGGGCGGCGCGGTTGGCGGGGATCCCCGGCGTGGCGGACGTGTCGACCCGGCTGACCGTACCGGTGCCGGTGACCGCCGAGGTTCGCCGCGACGGCGCCGAGGCGGCGCGGCCGCACGTGTTCGACGAGCGGGTGATCGCCGTCGACCCGGCCGCCTACGCACGGGCCCGTACGCTCGCGCCCGCGTCCGGCTCGCTGGCCGACCTTCGCGGCGACACCGTGGCCGTCGGCTCCGCGGTGCCCGCCGAGGGCTACCGTCCCCCGCGTGTCGGCGACACCGTCAGCGTCGATGTCGCGGGCCACGAGCGCACCCTGCGGGTGGTCGCGGTACTTCCGGAAACCCTGGATATCGGGGACGAGTTCCTGATTCCGCGCGAGGCACTGCCCGCCGATCTCGTCGCCGCCGCGCCGGCGGAATCCGTGCTGATGGTCGCGCCGGGCGCATCCGTCGCCGAGGTCGCGAAGCGTATCCGCGCGGCGGGACTCGGCGAGTCGACCACCGTGGCGCGATGGGCGCAGGGCAGAGCCGATGCGCAGCAGGACGGCAACGACAAGATTTTCGCGGTACTGCTCGGACTCGCGGGCGTCTACGCCCTGATCGGCGTGGTCAACGCGCTGGTCATCGCCACGGCCGAACGCCGCGCCGAGTTCGCGGTCCTCCGGCTGGGCGGCCTCGAACGCCCGCAGGTGGTACGGATGGCGCTCGTCGAAGCATGTGCCGTGACCACGATCGGCCTCCTGCTCGGCGGTCTCGTCGCGGCGGCGGGGATGGCCGGCACGGCCAGGAGCACGGCGGCCGCGACGGGGACGGCGATCGTGGTGGTGCCGTGGGGGATGTTGGCGACCATCGTGCCGGCGGCGTTCGCCGTGGCGGCGGTGGCCGCCGTGGGAACCGCGCGAACGGCGACGCGGGAGCGGCCGGTGCGGCTCGCCGGGGCGCGTACGTGAGGGCCGCGGCCCGTCGCAGCGCGCCGTTCGGGCGGCGCCGACCCCGCGGCCGCAATGCCGAGGCAGGGGCGCTCGGACCCGGCGGCTCGGTGGGTACGGTGTGCGCACCGCCGCCGCCGATCACGAAAGGACCGCCGTGCCGTCGTACACCCTGCTTCGCCGCCGGCGGCCCGGAACCCGCGAGGCCCCCGACCGCACCACCCCCGACCGCACCGCCGACCGCACCGCCGGCGCGGGCCCGCAGCGGCGGCTGCGCCGGCTCGCCTACCTCGCCCTCGGCCTGCCGGTCGGCCTCCTCGCCCTGGTGATCCTCGGCACGCTCACGACACCGCTGCTGATGGCGTGCACCCGGCCGGCCGACATCTCCTCGTGGGAGGACGCCGTCCGCCGTGCCGCGCTCCTGACGTTCGGAATCCTCCTTACCGTCGGCGTCGCGCCCCTGGCCGCGGCTCCGCTGGCCGCGCTCGAACGCCGCCGGCTGCGCGTCCTGGCACCCGCGCCGACCGAGCCGGGCGATCCCGAGCCGCGCCCCGGTGCCGTTCGGCTCCGCGCGAGGTACACCACGGCCCGCGCCTGGCGGGAGGTCGCCGCCGGGTACCTGGTCGCCGTCGCGGGCCCCGGGTTGGTACTGCTCGCGGCGACCTGGGTCGTCCTGTGCTCGGTATGGCTCGCCGCGCCGCTCGTGGTGGCGCGCAGCAGCGGCGGCCCGGTGGCACTCGGCATCGGCCACGCGCGCAGCGTCCCCGACGCGCTCCCGTACTGCGCCGCCGGGCTCGCTGCGGGCATCCTGGGCATCGTGGTCCTGACCACCCTCGTCCGGGCGCAGGCCGCCCTGTCCCGGACCCTGGTCGAGCCCCGCCCCGACCCGCTCGCCACCCGCCTCGTCGAGGTCACCCGCTCCCGGTCGCGCCTCGCGGACGGCTTCGCCGCGGAGCGCCGCCGCATCGAACGCGATCTGCACGACGGCGCTCAGCAGCAACTCCTCGGCCTGACCCTGCAATTGGGCCTCGCCCGGATGGACCTGCCCGCCGACTCCCCGGCGGGGCAGGCCGTCGCCAGGGCACACGACCAGGCCAAGACCCTGATGGCCGACCTGCGCGAACTGATCCGCGGCATCCACCCCCAGGTACTGACCGACCGGGGATTGGGCGCGGCCCTGTACGAACTCGCCGAGTTCTGCCCGCTGCCCGTGCACACCGACATCGACCTGCCGCACCGCCCACCGCAAGCGGTCGAGACCGCCGCGTACTTCGCCGCCGCCGAGGCACTGGCCAACGCGCTCCGGCACAGCGCCGCCGACACCATCCGGCTCACCGCCCGCGTGCGGCACGGCCGGCTGACCGTCGACGTCGAGGACGACGGACGCGGCGGCGCCCGCCTCGCCGACGGCACCGGGCTGACCGGACTCGCCGACCGGGTCGCGGTCGTCGACGGCACGATCCGGGTGTCCAGCCCGCCGGGCGGGCCGACCCTCGTGCGGGTGACGATCCCGTGCCCGCCGCATTCACGGGAGGACGACCGGTGAACCCGATGCGCCTGATCCTGGCCGAGGACACCGTCCTGCTCCGGGCAAGCCTCACGGGGCTGCTGGAACGCCTCGGCTTCGAGGTGACCGCGGTCCCGGACGGCGCGGCGCTGACCGCCGCCGTGCACGAGCGGGTCCCCGATCTCGTGCTGACCGATGTCCGCATGCCCCCGGCGTTCTCCGACGAGGGCCTGCGCGCCGCACTCGCGCTGCGCAGCACGTTCCCGGCCCTGCCGATCGTGGTCCTGAGCCAGTACATCGAGCCCGACGGCGCCGCCGAACTGCTCGCCGGCGGTGGCGGACGCGCGATCGGCTACCTCCTCAAGGACCGCATCGTCGACGTCGAGGACTTCGCCGCCACCCTGCGCCGCGTCGCCGCGGGCGGCACCGCCGTCGACCCCCAGGTCGTCACCCGCCTCCTGCGCCGCCGCGCCGAACCCGTCGCCGCACTCTCACCGCGCGAACGCCAGGTCCTCGCCCTGATCGCCGAGGGCCTGTCCAACGCCGCCATCACGCGCGCCCTCGACATCTCCGAACCGGCCGTCGGCAAACACGTCCGCAACATCCTCACCAAGCTCGACCTCCCGCCCGACGACAACACCAACCGCCGCGTCCTCGCCGTCCTGACCTACCTCGGCGCGTCCGAAACCCCCTCGGTTCAGGGCCGGTTCGGCTTCAACGGGCCGAGCGTGCCCGGGTAGAGGTACGGGTCCGCCGGGGCCGTCGTACCGTGGGCCCAGGCGGCGAAGAAGCCCGCCAGGTCGTTGCCCGGGGCCATCTTCCGAGCCAACGCCTCGAATTGCGGCCAGGAGGCGTTGCCGTTGCGGTGGGCCTGTTGCCACTGGCGCAGGATGTCGAAGAAGGCCGTGTCGCCGACGGTTCGGCGTAGCGCGTGCATCATCATCGAGCCCTTGAAGTACAACGCGCCGTCGAGTTCCCGGCCCTGGCCCGGGTCGTAGAGCCTGGTGGACCAGAACTGCGGGTCGTTGCGGCTCTCTTCGAGCATGTACGGGTAAAAACCGGTGTCCAGGTCGGCGCCGCCGTGCTCGTCCCACAGTTGGTTGGCGTACTGGGCGACGCACTCGGCCAGGCAGCCGTCGCGCCAGTCGGTGAACGAGACGCTGTTGCCGAACCACTGGTGGGCGTACTCGTGGACCAGCGAGCTGTCGAAGGGCGCGCCGATGAACGTCGGGCGGCTCTGCGTCTCGATCGCGCCGGACTTGCCCGGAGCGGAGGGGTCGCCGTTGACCGCGAGGAGGCCGGCCGAGGAGAAGGGGTACGGGCCGAACTTCGAGGCCAGGAAGTCGACGATCTCCGGCAGTTGGGCCTCGGCAGCGGGATCGATGCGGACGCCGGGGCTGTACGCGTTGATCACCGGTGTGCCGTCGGGCAGTTGCGAGGTGCGGACGGTGAACTTGTCGATGGCGATGGTGCTGACGTACGTGGCGAGTGGACTGTCCTCGTACCAGCGGTACGTCTTCCACCCCCTGCCCGGTGAAGTGGTCCGCCCCGGACGGCCGTTGCCGATCACGGTCCAGGCCTCGGGCACGGTCGCGGTGAGCCGGAACGTCGTCTTGTCGGACGGGTGGTCGTTGGCCGGGTACCAGGCGGTGGCCGAGTGCGGCTCGCCGGTGACGTTCGCCGCGCCGCCGGGCAGGCGGTGCCAACTCGCGCCGACGGGCTTGCCGGAATAGCGCACGCGCACCGCGAACCTCGTGCCCTTGACGAGCCGCCGGGCCGGGGTGATCACCAACTCGTGGGCTCCGCTGCGGGAGAAGGACCTCGCGGGCTTGCCGTCGACGGTGACCGAGGCGACCTCGAAGCCTTCCAGGTCCAGGTGGAAGCGGTCGAGCCGATCGGTGGCCGTCGCGGTCACGGTGGTGTCGCCGGAGAGGTGGTCGGGGCGGGCCGGGTCATAGGCCACCCGCACGTCGTAGTCCAGGACGTCGTAACCGGGGTTGCCGTCGTCGGGGAAGTACGGGTCACCCACGCCGGATCCGCCGCCGGGACCGGCGGCGGCCGAGGCGGGCACGGCCGTCAGCAGCGCACAGGCCGCGAGGAGAGCTGCCGGAACGGAGCGGTGGTGGCTTGTACGTATGATGCGCAACTGTTCTGCTCCCAGCCGAGGTCGCGGTGATCGAGCAATCGAGTGACCGCGTGACCGCGTGATCAAGTGACCGCGTGGTCCAGCGGTCGAGTGGTCGGTGCTCAGTGGGCGGCGAGTTGCCGGGTCACGGCCAGGATGGTGTTGGCACTGACCGTCTCGGTCTCGGGATCCACGTTCTCGATGCGGTCGCAGGCCTTGTGGTAGCACTCGTCGATACCGCTGGTGAAGCCGGAGACCGGGATGCCGGCGGCGTTGAAGGAGACGTGGTCCGACCCGCCGATGCCGATATCGAAGGTGGGCAGGCCCTGGGCCACGAAGTACGCCTCGAACGCGTCCGTGGCCCGGGGGTCGTCGTGGACGACCAGCCACTGACGCACGCTCTTGCCGCCGGTCATGTCGAAGTTGAGATAGACGTCGATCTTCCGACGCTCGGCCGGGGAGAGCGCGCGTACATAGGACTTCGAGCCGACCAGCCCCTCCTCCTCCGCGCCCCACCACGCGAACCGCAGCCGGCGCCGGGGCGCCTCGTCCGACTTCGCCGTCGCGACGGCGGCGGCGAGTACGGCGGCCGCACCCGAGCCGTTGTCGTTCATCCCGGGCCCGGTCGCGACGCTGTCGAGATGGGCGCCGACGAGTACGACGTGGTTCGGATCACCGCCCGGCCAGTCGGCGACGAGGTTGTAGCCGACGACGCCGTTGTGGGTAAAGGGCCGAAGGCCGGTGCGAAAGCCCGCCTCGTCCAGCACCCCCTTCACATACACCAACGATCGCCCAAACCCCACCGTCCCATGGGCCCGATTCCCACCACTGCGATCCGCGATCACCTGCAACGCCCCAAGATGCGACATGACCTGCGAAGTGGTCACCACGGGCCCCTGCGGCGCACCCGTCGCCGCAACCGCGGCCGCCCCACCGGCGGGCACGGCCGACAAAACCACACAAAGCCCAAATACCCCGGCGGCGCGCCGGACACGGGTGGATATCGCCATGCGGGAGGCACTCCTCGACAAGAGACCGCGACCAGCGGAGCCGTACGGGCACCAACCGGCACCCGCGGACCAGCGTCGCCGCCCGATGTCAGAGACCTGTCAGAAACCCGTAACCTCTCGATGCTCCCGCACCCGCCACCTCGATTCCCCCGTCGAGTCGAACCATCTCGACGCCGCGCCGCACCCCGTCAGGGGTTGGTGCGGAGCCAGGTGAGGACTGCGAGGACTCGGCGGTGGTCGTCGTCGGATGGGGGGAGGGCGAGTTTGTCGAAGATGGCGGAGATGTGTTTTTCGATCGTGCCCTGGGTGAGGGACAGGGTGCGGCCGATGGCGGTGTTGCGGCGGCCCTCGGCCATCAAAGCGAGGACTTCGCGTTCGCGTGGGGTCAGCGCGGCCAGCGGGTCGTCGCGGCGGCGGGTGAACAGGGCGGAGACGACCTCCGAGTCCAGGACGGTGCCGCCGCCCGCGACGCGGGTGAGCGCGTCGGAGAGTTCGTCCAGGCGGGAGACGCGGTCCTTGAGCAGGTAGCCGACGCCGCCGCCGTCGGCCAGCAGGTCGCCGGCGTAGCTCTCCTCGACGTACTGGGACAGCACCAGGATCGCCGTCCCCGGCACCTCGCGGCGGATCCGCAGGGCCGCCCGCAGGCCCTCGTCGGTGAAGGTCGGCGGCATCCGGACGTCGACCACCGCCACGTCCGGCCGGTGCGCGGTCACCGCCTCCACCAGGGACGGGCCGTCGCCGACCGCCGCGACCACCTCCGCGCCGGTCTCCTCGAGGAGGCGGACCAGGCCCTCCCGCAGCAGCAGCGAATCCTCCGCCAGCACCACCCGCATCAACGCTCCCCCACCCCACTCAACGGAACCTCCGCGATCAGCGTGGTCGGCCCACCGACCGGGCTCACCACGTCGAGCCGGCCCTCCACTGCGGCCAACCGGTCGACGAGACCGGCCAGGCCGTGTCCCTTGCCCGGATGCGCCCCGCCGCGCCCGTCGTCGCGAACCTCCACCGACAACACCCGCTCGTCCACCCGCACCCGCACCCAACACCGCTCGGCCCCGGCGTGCTTGGCGACGTTCGTCAGCGCCTCGGCCACCACGAAGTACGCCGTATTCTCCACCGCCGGGGCGAACCGCCGCCCCTCCGGCAACTCGGCCGTCAGCGCCACCGGGACCGGACACCGCGCCGCCGCCGCGGTCAGCGCCGGCACCAGGCCCCGGTCGGCCAGGATCGGCGGCGCGATCCCCCGGGACAGCGCCCGCAGTTCGGTCAACGCCTCGTGGCTCTGCGAGATCATGTCGGCGACCAGCGGCCGGGCCCGCTCGGGGTCGTCGTCGAGCCGACGGGCCACCGTCTCCAGGTCCATGGTGAGCCGCACCAACCGCTGCTGCGGCCCGTCGTGCAGATCCCGTTCGAGCCGGCGCAGCGTGTTCGCCTCGGCCGCCACCGCGCTGCGCCGGCCCTGTGCGAGCTGTTCGGTCCGCAACTGCAACGCCGCCGTCTCGTTGGTCAGCAACATCCGGGCCAGTCCGGCCTGGACCGCCACCAGCGCCCGCAGCATCGGCGCCGCCGTGGCGAGCACCACCACACCGATCCCGGTGTTGAACGCGATGTCGGCGGCCCGCGACGAGACGCCGAACATCAGGTCGAGCAGACCCTGCTTGCCCTCGTCGCGCGGGATCGGCCACGACCACGCGACGTACAGCACCTCCCCCAGCCCGCCCACGGTCCAGGTCAGCGCGAGACAAAAGCCCACCACCCGCAGCGGGAAGGACACCACCGCGTGCGTCAGATCGCGCCAGGACTGCGGGTCGCGCAGCGCGCGCAGCCATGCCTTGAAGCCCGTACCCGCCGACGCCCGGTAACCGTGCGGCGGCAACGCCCGACCGGTCACCGCCTCCACCCGCCGCCGCTCCACCGACGCGAACCACCCGGCCGCGGCCAACACCCCGACCAGGACCGGGATTCCGAACACCAGGGCCGAGCCCACCGCGCCGATCACGAACCCGCCGAGCCCGACGACGAACGCGGCGACACCCAGCGGCAACCCGCCCAGGACAAACCCGAGTCGGCGCAGAAAGAGTCGAAACGCGCTCGACTCCTGCCGCAGTTCAGGCGACGACGCCGCCAGGGATGATGTGTTCGTCTGGATCATGACCACATCCTCGCCGCCGGAAACGACCGTGCCCAGCGGGTATCCCGGGCACCGGAGGTAGGGCACACCCCCAGACGCCCCCGGACAACCCCCGTCGGCCGGAACCCGCAGAAGCCGGCCCTATCGCGCAGACGCGGCTCGCGCGCAGACGCGGCTCGCGCGCAAACGCGGCTCGCGCACGCTCTCGGCATCGACACGATCGGTCGCGTCCTACGAATCCCCCGGCCTCGGCCCCCGGCCGCCGTCGATCACTCCGCGACCCGACACCGGTTGCCGCAGATCGCCAGGCTGCACCAGCGACGCCGCCCGCTCGTGTCCAGGAAGAGCCAGCCGCACGCCTCGTCCGGGCACCTGCGGACGAGGAACCGGCGCGGGTCCGCCAGGAGTTCGGCCGCGCTGCGGGCCACCGCGTACAGCGGCAGCGCCAACCCCGCCGCCGGCGACAGCCGCCACCGCCCCAGCCCGTCCTCGCCACGCCGGAACACCGCCGCCCCGGCCGCCTCCCGGGCCGTCTCGGCCACCGCGTTGAACGCGCGCACGTCCTGCGGGTCGGTCAGGCAGGCGTACAGATCGGCCCGAAACTCCCTCGCCCGCGCCAGTGCCGCGGCGGCCTCGTCGGGCCGCTCCCGCGCCCGTCGACGCAGCCCCACGACCAACCGCTCGTCGGCCAGGTCCAGATGCCCCGTCCACACCGCGAGGGTGGCGTAGCCGCGCAGCCAGTCCGCCCCCGGGTGCTCGGGGCCGCCCCAGCCCGCGTACGTGTTGCAGAACTCCAGCGCCGGATGCCCGCTCGTGTTCCAGGGCAGCCACTCCTCCCCGACCCGCACGGCGTACACCGGCGCCGAGGGCCGATCCAGGCGCGGGTCACCGCGCAGGATGCGCTCGTGCAGCGTGGTCAGCGTCGCTCCCGGCTCGATGCCCATCTCGCTCACCAACACCTTGCGGGTATGCCGGTACGCCTCCAGCGCCTCGGCCCGCCGCCCGGCGCGACACAGCGCCGTCATCCGGGCCGCCACCAGTCGCTCCCGAGCCGGGAACTCATCGGCCACCGGCGCCAGATCGGCCAGGACCCGATCATGCAACCCCATCGCGAGCCGGGCCTCGGCACGCTGTTCCAGGGCGGACACCCGCAGTTCGTCGAGCCGCCCGGCGAGCCGACCGCGCAGCCGATCGTCGATCACGTCCGCGAGCAGCGGCCCACGCCACAGCGCCAGCGCTCGATCCTGACACCGCATGCGCTCCGCCGGATCCGCGGCACCGCCCGACCGTCCGACCAGGTCCAGGAACTCCCGTACATCCACGGCGTGCGCGTCGGCGTCCACCGTGTAACCGCCGTGCCGGGTCCGCATCCGCAACCCGTACGGCGCGAGCCGGGCCCGCAGCCGACCGATGTAGGTGTGCACCGTGCCGCGCGCCGAGGCGGGCGAACTCCCCTGCCACATCAGGTCGATCAGCCGCTCCGTGGTGACCACGCGCCCGGCGTCGAGAAGCAGCAGGGCCAGCAGACACCGTTCCTGGCGGCGGGTGCCCACCAGCACGCTACGCCCCTCGTGGCACGCCTCGAACGCACCGAGCAACCGAAACTCCATGACCACCTCCACCGGGCCCGCGTGGTGAGAATCCGGTCAGCACGGGGGCCGAGGCTGGGCGGTGCCCCCGGATCGGTGCCGGCCGCATCGGGCGGACCGACCGCACTCGACCCCACCCGAAAAGGAAGCCCATGCGCCGAACCCTCCTCACCCTGACGGTACTTGCCGCCCTCTGCGGCACCGCCGCAACAGCACCCGCGTCGGCCGCCGACCGCACCCCGACCGCGGCCGAGACCACGACCGAGACCATGACCACGACCACCGCCGACACCTCGACCGAGGCCCCCTCCGTCTGGGAACCCGCCCCGCCCACCCCGTCGTTCGACTACCCCGCCGGCGCCCGCTGCGACTTCCCCGTACACGCGGAGGCGATCCTCGACGAGGTGGTGCAACGTGTCCTGGAAACCCACCCCGACGGCACCCCGAAACGGGTCGCGTACAAGGGTCCCCTGGTCATGCGGGTGACCAACACCGCCACCGGCAGCCACTTCGACGCCGACGCCGGGGGCAGCGCCGTCGTCGAATATCGCCCCGACGGGTCCCAACGCTGGCTGGTGCTCGGCCCCGTACTCACCACCTTCCGCGCGAACGGCGGCAACGTACCGCGCGGCGTCTACACCATCGACGGCGCGTACATCCTGGACATCACCGCCGACCGCACCAAGACCCTGACCATGCTGCACGGCGGCACCGACGACATCTGCGCCCGCGTGGCCCGATAGGCACGGCGCCGCCCGAGGGGGACGCCGGCGGAAAACCGCCGGCCGCGGCCCGGTCCGGATGGTGGAGTGGGGCCATGACGAGCCCGCGTGACACCGCCCTGACCTTCCGCGCCCTGCACACGAGTTCCGCGCCCCTGGCACTGGCCAACGTCTGGGACGCCGCCGGCGCCCGCCTGGTCGTCGAGGCCGGCGCCCGCGCGGTGGCCACCACCAGCGCGGGCGTCGCCTGGGGCCTGGGCGCCGCCGACGGCGACCTCCTCGGCCGCGACCGGGCCCTCGAACTGATCGCCCGCGTGGTGGCCGCGGTCGAGGTACCGGTCACCGCCGACATCGAAAGCGGATTCGGCGTCGACCCGGCCGGCGTCGCCGAGACCGTGCGCGGCGTGCTCGCCGCCGGCGCCGTCGGGATCAACCTGGAGGACGCCTCGCACGGCGGCCCGACCCCGCTGCGCCCGATCGCCGACCAGGCCGAGCGCATCGCCGCCGCACGGGCCGCCGCCGACGCCGCCGATGTCCCGCTCTACCTCAACGCCCGGGTGGACACCTACCTCCGAGGCACCGGCGAGCCCGCCGACCGCCTGCGCGAGACGCTCGACCGGGCGAGCGCCTACCTCGCCGCCGGCGCCGACGGCATCTTCGTCCCCGGCGTGGTCGACCCGCCCACCATCGCCGCGCTCACCGCGTCCCTGACCGCCCCGCTCAACATCCTGGCCGGCCCCGGCGCCCCCGACGTCGCCGAACTCGGCCGGCTCGGCGTGGCCCGGGTCAGCCTGGGCTCCGCCGTCGCCGAGGCCGCCTACGCGGTGGTCCGCCGCGCGGCGCGGGAGCTGTACGACAGCGGCACCTACACCGGCCTCACCGACGCGATCCCGTACGGCGATCTGAACGCGCTGCTCGCCCGCTGACCCGAGCCTCGACGGCGGCCCGGCCGACCTCGGGCCGGCCGCCGCCGACTCAGCCGAACGCCAGGGTGTCGCCGCCCACCGGTCGGCGCAGCAGGGCCAGCCGATCGGCCAGGTCACCGCCCGGGGCCGGGGTGTACAGCACCACCCGGCGGTTGTCCTCGGGAGTGACGAGGACCTGGCAGTCCACCTCCACCAAACCGAGCACCGGGTGCAGCACCCGCATCCGGCTGTGCCGCCGCACCGCCACCTCGTGCCGGTCCCACAACTCGGCGAACTCGTCGCTGGCCTCGCGCAACCGGCTCACCAGCCGCGTCACCGCCGCGTCGTCCGGCCGGTGCGCGGCGGCGGCGCGCAGGTCGGCCACGTGCAGCCGGCTGTAGTACTCGTGCTCCTCGGGCGGATACGCGGCCCGCTGCCGGGCATCGCCGAACCACCGCCACACCACGTTGCGGCCGTGCTCCGAGACCGTACACACCCCGCCGAGCAGGGCCTGCGCCATCGCGTTCTGGGCCAACACGTCACCGAGGTCGTCGAGCACCTGCGCGGGCGTGGCGTCCAGCTGCTCCAGCAGATGCAGCAGCGCCGGCGCCACCTCGTCGCCGGCGGTCCGCGCCGCGGGCGGACGATGCCCGGCCAGCAGGTACAGGTGGTCCCGCTCGTCGTCGCTCAACCGCAACGCCCGGGCCAGCGCACCGAGCATCTGCGTGGACGGCTGCGGCCCGCGGGCCTGCTCCAGGCGGATGTAGTAGTCGGCCGACATCCCGGCGAGCTGCGCCACCTCCTCCCGCCGCAGGCCGGGCGTACGCCGCCGAGGCCCGGCGGGCAGCCCCGCCGCCTGGGGCGAGACCCGCTCCCGGGAGCGCCGCAGGAAGTCGGCGAGCTGGTCCCGATCAATCTTCATGCGCCCATGGTCGCGCATCGCCGCATCGCCGGAGTGGGACCGCCGATCCCAGGGTCGGCGGTGCTCTCCCGGGCCGAAGGCCCCGGCGGCAGGGTTCGGGTGTCGGAGCCGATGCCCGACGTCGTTCGACACCAGCCGTTTCCCGAAGGAGCTCGCCATGCCCGTCGTCAAGGTCGCCGACGCCCAGGTCCACTACGCCGTCTCCGGTTCCGGCCACGGCCCCGCGCTGCTGCTCGTGCACGGGACCGGGTCCGTGGGGGCGCCGGTGACCTGGGGCTCGACCATCCCCCTGCTGGACGGGGACCGGGTGGTCATCGCCCCGGACCTGTCCGGGACCGACGCCACCGTCGACGACGGCGGCGAGTTGACCGTCGAGATCCTGGCCGACCAGGTGATCGCGGTGATCGAGGACGCCGGCCTCGGCCCCGTGGACCTGCTCGGCTTCTCGATGGGCGCGACCGTGGTCGCCGCGGTCGCCGCGCTGCGGCCGGACCTGGTGCGCCGGCTGATCCTGGTCGCCGGGTGGGCGTACACCGAGGGCGACGAATACCTGCGCAACACGTTCGCGCTGTGGCGGCGGCTCGGCGACACCGACGCCGAGTCGTTCTCCCGGTTCGTGACGATGACCGGCTTCGGCCGGGGCTTTTTGAACTCGATCGGTCGCGACGCGGTCGAGGCGATGACGCACAACATGACGCCGACCCCGGGCACACTGCGGCACGTGGACTACGACGTGGCCCTCGACATCCGCCCACTGCTGCCGCTGATCCGGACCCGGACGCTGGTCGTCGGCTGCGTACAGGACGCCACCATCCCGGTCGAGCACAGCCGGGCCCTGCACGACGCGATCCCGGGCAGTTCGTACGTCGAGATCGACGCCGGACACGTGGTGATGTTCGAGAAGCAGGACGAGTTCGTCGCGAGGGTCCGCGAGTTCATCGCCGCCGAGTGAGGCGCGAACGCGGGAAAACCCGCTGACCCTCGCCCCTGGTCCGGCCCACAATGTGGAACGGGCGGCGGTGTCCGGACCACCCGAGCGGGTGTCGGTCGGCACTGGGATCATCGGGGGACACCGAGGGGAGGTGACGGACGTGGCGTACGGCGAACGTGGCCCGCGGGCACCGATCGTGAGCCTGACCGACCGTCGGGCGCTGGAGGCGTGGCGACCGGCCGACGACGAGGTGATCGCGCGCGCCCGCAAGCTCAAGGAAGAGGCGCTGCTCGATTTCGGCATGGAACTTTCGGTCATCGCCTCGTGGTTGTACACCAAGTGCCACCACCACATCCCGACCACCGCGATCGACACGGCCGCCGTGATGGCCTCCGGCGACGGCACCTGCCTGCTGCTCTACAACCCGCGGTTCTTCTGCGATCTGGGCCTGGACGGGGTCAAGTTCGTGCTCTTCCACGAGGCACGACACCTGATCCAGCGGCACCTGTTCGCCGAGGCCGACCTGCGCGCCGACCCGGTGTTCACGCTCGCCGCCGAGGTGACCATCAACCATGTCGCGATGACCCGCCTCGGCCGCACGTCGCTGCCGATCGTACGGCGCACCGACCCGGACACCGACCCGGACACCGGCGCGCAGATCGGCGAACCGACCGGCATCGACCCGCGCGAGATCCACCGCGCCTACGTCGAGGACCTGCGGGACCAGGGCCTGGAGTCGCTGCGCTACGACGACTTCGTGGACACCGACGCGACGGTCTACGCCGAGCTCAAGCGCATGAAGCACCCGCCGGTCCCGCCCCCGCTGTGCGTGCACGTGATCCTGGGCGAGGGCACCGGGCTCCACGACGGCATGGACGGCGAGACGGTCGACCGGGTGGCCTCGGAGGTGCTGCGCAGCGTGCTGCTGGCGGCGCGGCGGGGCGAGCGGCTGGCCCGGCGGGAACTGCTCGACCTGCTCTCCCGCACCGACGGCGCCACCGACCGCACCTCCAAGCTCTGGGGCGATCTGGGGGCCGGCTTCCTGCGCGGCGAGACCCAGCGCACCCGTCGGGTCCAGTGGTGGCAGCAGTGGCTGGTCGACGTGCTGGCCTCCAAGCTGCGCGAGGGCGAGCGGCTGGTCTATCCGAAGAAGCGCGGCGCGCTGCTCGCCGCGCTCGGCCACGACCCGATGCTCGCCCGACGCGGCCTGGAGCGCACCAAGGTCGTGGTGATCGCCTACGACACCTCGGGCTCGATGCCCGACCAGGTGGTGAGCTGGCTGACCGAACTGGTCGGCAAGGCCGAGGGCGTGGAGACGCACTGGCTCAGCTTCGACGGCACGGTGATGCCGTTCAAGCCGGGCGAGCGGGTGCTCGGCGGCGGCGGGACGAATTTCCAAAACGTCGCCGACTACGTCGAGGGCCGGCTGGCGATCGAGGGATCGGGCCGGTTCGAGGAGTCGGTGGACGCGGTGGTGATGCTCACCGACGGCTACGCGCCGCCGATCACCCCCGCCGACCCCGACAAGTGGATCTGGCTGATCACCGAGGGCGGCGACGACTGGCCCGAGCGGCACGACCCGCCCATGGACTGTCACCGCGTCGTCACCGGGGACTCCTGATCGGGGCCGCCGATGCCGACATCCCTCGCCGACCGATGCCCGCGCCGACCGACGCCCCCGGCCGAAGCGCCCTCCGCAGCAGCACGCCGTGCGGCCGCCCCCGGAAGGAACCATGACGATCACCGCTGACACCACGCGCGCCGGCCGACCCGCGTCCGAGCCCAAGTGGAAGGCCACCGCCACCTTTCCCGAGCGCCCCAAGGGCTGGAAGGGCGTGTCCAGGCTCGAGGAGTTCATCGACGCGATGATCGACCTCGGCCAGACCGGGCAGATCTTCGGCGAACACGGCATCGGCAAGACGGCCACGTTCTTCAGCCACATCCCGGACCGGCACGAGGACACGGTCCTGGTCTTCGTCCCGGCCGCCAACCTGACCCCCGACGACCTGCTGATCAACGCGCCGGTCCGTGACACGCGCACCGGCGAACTGGTGCTGCGTCAGCTGATCATGCGTCAACTGCGGCCCGGTAAACGCTTCGTGCTGCTGATCGACGACGCGTTGCAGGCGGGCGAGACGATCCAGTCCCAACTCATGCAGATCGCCTGCAACTGGACGCTCGGCGAACACGACCTGCGCGAACTCGGCTGCGTGGGGGTCTTCCTCACCGACAACGAGTCGCTGGCCGAGACCGCGACCCGGCGTACCGACCTGGCCATCCTGGACCGCATGGTCACGGTCAAGATCACCGCGACCGACACCGCGTGGCGCCACAAGCTCGCCGAGCGCTTCGCCGGCACCGACCTGACCCAGGTCTTCCAGGTGTGGACCAGCCTGTCCCCGGCGCTGCGCCAACTGATGTCCCCGCGCACGCTGGAGCACGTGATCGACTGCGCGCTGGCCGGCTTCCCGCTGGTGTGGGGGCTGCCGCTGGTCAACGGCGAGCGGCTCGCGCTGACCGAGACCAAGAAGGACGGCTCCCCCGGCCCGGACCGCACCGACGAGGTGCTCGACCGGATCGCCTCCGGCCTGGGCGTGCGCAACCCCGACCAGACCCCCGACGCGGTGCGCCGGATCGTCCGCGAGGCGATCCACCGCCGCTGGTCGGTGCTGATCCAGGGTCCGCCCGGCTGCGGCAAGACGGAGGTGGTGCGCGAGGTGGTGCGCGCCGAACTCGGCCACGATCCGCTCTACTTCTCGCTGCCGGTGACCAACGTCGAGGACCTGTGCGCGCCCGTGCCCACCCCCGACGGCTCGCTGGAGAACCTGCTGGCGGCCAAGTTCACCGATCCCGGCACCAAGGTGATCGTCTGGGACGAGTACAACCGGCCCAAGGACAAGTCCACCTTCGCCAAGCTGATGGAGGTCACCCAGGAGTGGTCCATCGCGGGCCGCCCGATCCCCGGCCTGCGCGCCCAGATAGCGCTGCAGAACCCGCCGTACCACCTCGGCCGCAAGATGCTCGTCTCGCGCAACAACATCGCCCAGGCCACCCGCTTCACCGCGTCGCTGACCATCCGTCCCGAGGACATCCCGGCCAACGAGTGGCTGATCGCCACCTACGGTCCGGTCGCCGAGACGGTGCTGGAGTGGTGGAAGAACGACATCGACGACGAGGGCCGCGACTGGATCACCAAGCGCACCCTGGAGCGGCTGATCAAGCTGCACCAGCGCGACCTGCCGCTGGAGATGGCCAAGGTCTACCTCGGCGATGGCGAATACGCGCCCGTGCCGCTGAACGCCCTGGAGGCCAGGTTCGCGGAGAACCCGGCCACCGGCCTCGGCGACATCTCGGCCAACCTCGACGAATGGGTGCGCCGCCTCGACGCCGCCAACGAGGAGTCCGGCGAGGGCACCGACGACACCGACATCGTGCACCAGGTGCTGGCCAACGCCGAGTTGTCCCAGCTGCGCGAACACATGGACACCGTGGCGCAGTTGCTCGCCGGTCTGCCGCCCAAGCTGCGCTCCAGCTATCTGGTCGGCCAGTCGGTGGACAAACAGCGCTTCTGGATCGAGGCGTTCGCGAAGATGCCGCGCCGCTGAGCCCTGCCCTCGTCGGCCCGCCCGTCAGCGTTTGCGGCGGGCGGTGCCGAACAGGCTGCGGGTGATCTCCCGGCCGATCTGGGTGCCCATCGAGCGCAACATCGACTTCACCGCCGAGTTGCCCATCATCTGCTCGACCATCCCGGTCTTCGGCTTCTCCTCCCGGGCCCGCCCGCGCGCGGGTTCGTCGGGCGCGGGCGCCTGGGCCTCCTCGGGTCGGACCTGCGCCTGAACCGCCGTCAGCTTCTCGAACGCCGACTCCCGGTCGACGGCGACGCCGTACGCGGGGAACAACGGCGAGTTCGCCACGGCCGTCCGCATCGCCTCCTCCGGGATCGGCGCCATCAGCGACCGCGGCGCCCGCAGCCGGGTCCAGGCCACCGGCGTCGGCGCGCCCTTCTCGCCGAGCACGGTCACCACCGCCTCGCCGGTGCCGGCCTGGGTGAGCACCTGGTCCAAGTCGTAGGGCGAACGCGGGAACGTGGACACGGTGGCCTTGAGCGCCTTGGCGTCCTCCGGCGTGAAGGCGCGCAGCGCGTGCTGGACCCGATTGCCCAACTGGGAGAGCACGTCGGCGGGCACGTCCCGCGGCGTCTGCGTGACAAAGAAAATCCCGATGCCCTTCGACCGGATCAACCGCACGGTCTGGGTGATCGCGGTCGAAAACGCCTTCGACGCCCCCGAGAACAGCAGATGCGCCTCGTCGAAGAAGAACACCAGGCGCGGTCGATCCGGGTCGCCGACCTCGGGCAGATCGTGGAAGAGGTCGGCGAGCAGCCACATCAGGAAGGTGGAGAACAACTGCGGCTTGTCCTGAACCGCCGCGAGTTCGAGCAGCGAGACCACGCCGTACCCGTCGGGGGTGGTGCGCAGCAGGTCGGCGGTGTCGAAGGCCGGTTCGCCGAAGAACGCCGCGCCGCCGTTGTTCTCCAACGTGATCAGCGCGCGCAGGATCACCCCGGCGGTGGCCGCGGAAAGGCCGCCGATCCGCTTGAGCTCCGCCTTGCCCTGATCGTCCGTCAGGTACTGGATCACCGCGCGCAGGTCCTTCAGATCCACCAGTTCCAGGCCGCGTTCATCGGCGAAGTGGAAGATCAGCCCGAGCGAGGACTCCTGCGTCTCGTTCAGATCCAGCACCTTCGCGAGCAGCGTCGGCCCGAAGTCGGTGATGGTGGCCCGGATCGGCACCCCGGGACCGATTCCACCGAGCGCGTAGAACTCGGCCGGGCATCCGGCCGGTTGCCAGTCCTGACCGACCTCGGCCGCCCGCGCGGCGACCCGCTCCCCGGGCTCCCCCGGCGCGGAGATGCCGGAGAGATCGCCCTTGACGTCGGCGAGGAAGACCGGGACGCCCTGCGCCGACAGTTGCTCCGCGATCAGTTGCAGCGTCTTGGTCTTGCCGGTGCCGGTCGCGCCCGCGACCAGCCCGTGCCGGTTGAGCACCCCGAGCGGGACACGCACCTGCGCCCGCGGGTGGGCGGTGCCCGCGACGACGGCGGCACCCAACTCCACCGCGGGTCCGGTGAAGGTGTACCCGGCCGTGATGGTCGCGATGGTGTCGTCCTGCTCGGTCATGCGCTCCTCCGCTCGCCGGGACCCGGGAAGCGAATACACCGATAGCGCTGGAAATATCCCGATTGCCCCGGCGGATCGGCCATCCGAGCCGACCCGATCCGCGACGCCGCTCCCTCGCTTCGGCACAGGGTGGGGGTTCGGGGACCACGATCCCGGTAGGCTGAGCCTGTGATCTTCAAGCGGATCGGTGACGGCAAACCGTACCCGGACCACGGGAGGTCGGGTGCCCGGCAATGGGCCGACATCGCCCCGCGGCCCGTGCGTCTGGACCAACTCATCACGACGAAGCGGCAACTCGACCTCGACACGCTGCTCGCCGAGGACTCGACCTTCTACGGCGATCTCTTCGCGCACGTCGTGAAATGGCAGGGCGACCTGTATCTGGAGGACGGCCTGCATCGCGCGGTCAGAGCCGCCCTCCAACAACGCCAGGTACTGCACGCGCGCGTGCTCGAACTCGGCTGAGCACGCAACCTCGGCGGCCCGATCAGGTGGTCGTCACGAGTACGGCCGTGCCCGGATACGCAAGGTGCCAGGTCGGCGCTAACCTCGACTCCATGGCGACCGGGACCACGGCCATGCCGTGCAGGAGGAGGACGGGGGCACACCGATGAGCATGCTCACTCCCCGCGGCATGGGAGGCCAGTACAAGATCACTGGCAAGCTGTATCCGCGGATGACGCGGCGCAGGCGACGCATGCCCGTGGTGATCGCGATCGTGGTCGGCCTGGTGGTCCTGGCGACCGCCGGTTGGGGCGTGTACCACTTCACGTCCGACGACGGCGGCACCGCCGCGGCCTGCCCCTCGCCCACCGCCCCGGCCCCGCCGCCCACCCAGGCCGCACCCCTGCCCGAGCCCAAGACGATCACGGTGAACGTCTACAACGCCACCAAGCGCACCGGCCTGGCCAAGACCGTCGCCGAAGCCCTCAAGACGCGCGGATTCACCATCGGCAAGGTCACCAACGACCCGCTGAACGCGCCGATCGCGGCCACCGCCGAGATCCGCCACGGCTTCCCCGGCGCCACCCCCGCCAAGGTGGTCGCCGCCCAGGTCGCCGGCGCCACCGACAAGGAGGACCAGCGCACCGACGGCTCGGTGGACCTGGCCATCGGCGACGCGTGGACCGACCTGGCCACCCCGGAGGCCGCCGCCGCCATCCTGGCCCCGCCGCCCCCACCCCCGCCCAGCCAAACCCCGGCTGCTGACCCGAAGCCCCGCTGCCGCCCCCGCCCAAAGGGGCGGCAGCCCCCGCCGAACCCCCGAAAACGCCGAAGGCGCCACCCGAAATCCGGATGGCGCCTTCGTCTTGCAAGAGCGGTAGCGGTGGGATTTGAACCCACGGATAGCTTGCACCATCACACGCTTTCGAGGCGTGCTCCTTAGGCCACTCGGACACGCTACCGAGAGAGAGCTTACCGGATGCCGGGGTGTGGTTCGTAACCGGATTCGTCGGTGCGGCTGAGGGTGAAGAAGTCGCGCAGGATCGTGGTGCACTCCGCCGCCGCGACGCCGGCCACGACCTCCGGGCGGTGGTTGAGGCCGCGGTCGCGCAGTACGTCCCACAGGGAGCCGGCGGCGCCGGCCTTGGGGTCCCAGGCGCCGAAGACCACGCGGTCGACCCGGGCCAGGACGATCGCGCCCGCGCACATCGTGCACGGCTCCAGGGTGACCACCAGGGTGCACCCGGACAGGCGCCACTCCCCGACGGCCTTCGCGGCCTCGCGCAGCGCCACGATCTCCGCGTGCGCCGTCGGGTCGCCGTGCGCCTCGCGTTCGTTGCGGCCGCGGCCGAGCACCGCGCCGTCCGGGCCGAGCACCACGCACCCCACCGGCACGTCTCCCGTGTCCACCGCGAGCGCCGCCTCGGCCAGGGCCAGCCGCATGGCCGGCTCGTACCGTCGCAGCGCGGGGTCGAAACGGGGCTCGGGCACCGGTGGGGGCATCGTGCTCAGCGGACCGTCTCCAACTCGTCCGCGCAGCCCAGACGTTCCGCTATCACCGCGATGGCGTCTGCGGGCAGCCCCGCCTCGCCCGCGAGGTCGGCCAGCAGTTGGGCCGACACCCCCAGGTCCACCAGGACCGTCTCGTCGCCGGCCGGACCGGTCGGCAGCACGGCCTCGTCGTCCTCCTCCAGGCCGTCGAGCACATCGGCCGTCAGCAACGCGTCCGCGTAGGCGCTGCGGGACACCGCGGCCACGTCGGAGACGTAGATGCGCGGGTCCTCCTCACCGTCCACGCGGACGACCGCGAACCAGGTGTCCTCCTGTTCGACGAACAGCAGTACCGGTTCGTCGTCCACCGCCGCCGACCGTGCCAGGGCGGTCATCCCCACCGAGTCCTCGACGTCGTCGAGGTCGGCTTCACGGGCCTCCCACTGCTCGTCTGTACGTACGAGCACTGCGGCGAAGTACGCCACGGGACTCTCCAAGATCGTTCGCTTCGGCGTTGTCTCTCGCATCGTGGCAGATACCGGACCACCACGACGGGAATTGGCGCACGTTGACGAACAAGGTCGCCGCGACGATCGCAGGCGGATCGTTTTCAGTAACGGAACGTACGCATCCGCATCATCTGGCGCAGCCGCTCGTTGCGTGCGCGCCGCGGTTGGATCCGGGCCCGCAACTCGCGCGCCTCGGCGAGTTCACGCAGGAAGAGAGTGCGCCGGCGACGGCGCGCGGCCTCCGCCTCGCGGCGCTCGGCCGCCGTCGTTCGAGGTTCCCGACTCTCCATCACCACGCCCCTGGACTCGAAAATCCACCGAAACCGACGTGGCAGTGGTTCCCGAGACACGCCGGCTCAGTCATCACACCGCCGGACCAGGCCGGATGGGTGTTCACAAACCGGTTCAACGACCCCAATTTACCCGGGATTCCCACAACCACCCGGCCCGGACCGCCCGCCGGGCCCGCGCACGGCCGACGAATGCCACCGAACACACCCCGAAACCGACAACCCCGCAGGGTCGCGGGAGGGGCCGGCGGGCTACTGTCGCTCCATGCGGATTCACGTCGTCGACCATCCTCTGGTGGCCCACAAACTCTCCACGCTGCGCGACCGGCGCACCGACTCGCCCACCTTCCGGAGGCTCGCCGACGAACTCGTCACGCTACTCGCCTACGAGGCGACCCGAGGCGTGCGTGTCGACCCGGTCGCGATCAGCACCCCGGTCAGCGAGACCACGGGCGTCAAGCTCTCCTACCCCCGGCCGCTGGTGGTGCCGATCCTGCGCGCCGGTCTGGGCATGCTGGACGGCATGGTGCGCCTGCTGCCGACGGCCGAGGTCGGCTTCCTCGGCATGATCCGCAACGAGGACACCCTCGAGCCGTCGACCTACGCCACCCGCATGCCCGACGACCTCGGCGGCCGGCAGGCGTACGTGCTCGACCCGATGCTCGCCACCGGCGGCACTCTGATCGCGGCCACCAAGCTGCTCCTGGAGCGCGGCGCGCTGGACGTGACCGCGATCTGCCTGCTCGCCGCCCCCGAGGGGGTCGAGGTGATGCAGGAGGCGTTCGCGGACACCGAGGCCAACGTCACCGTGGTCACCGCCTCGATCGACGAGCGGCTCAACGAGCACGGCTACATCGTCCCGGGCCTCGGCGACGCCGGCGACCGGCTGTACGGCACCGCGGGCTGACCCCGGCCGCGACCCGGGCCGCAGCCCCGAGCCCACCCCGCCACGCACCGCGTACGGCTGTTCGGGGCCGATCCCGCGGCCCGTGTCCCGCGCGGGACCAAGGCCCCGCCCCGACAGGCCGAACGCCGGATGCGCACGGCCACGCCTCGGCGCATGCTGGAGGTGTGCCCGGGGCTGGGCAGGAGCCCCGCAGGCACCCCGGGACTGTTTGCCGATGCTGCGAAGGTACGACCCACCTTTGCTCCGGCGGGGGTCCCACAGGGGAGAGAGAGTGGCCGGTCCCCCGCGGCCGCTCCCTCTCCCCTATTGTTTCTCCCCGACACCTCATAGGGGAGGCGGGGACATGGCGGGGCAGACCAAACGGATCCTGACGCTGCTCCTGATCGTCTTCGTCATCTACACGATCATCGCCACGCCCGAGAAGGCCTCCGACCTGGTCGCGCAGTGGTTCCAGGCGATGTCCTCCGCCGCCAAGTGGTGCGGCGACCAGATCAGCAGGCTCACGGGCTGAGGCCGTGCGCCGAGCGGCGAGCGCGGCGTCGGGGCCGGAGCCGGCGCCGGCCGACGGCTCCACCACCGAGACCCACGCGATACGCCGCTACCTGCTGCCGAGCGAGACCTGCGCGATAGCCGTACGCCGGCACTGGGCGATCATCATCGGTCCGCTGGCGGTCACCGTGTTCGGGGTCGCCTTCCTGGCGCTGCTGCTGTGGTACTTCACGCCCGCGAACCTGATCGTGAAGTACGGCGTGTGGCCGGTCGGCACGGGCCTGCTGCTGTGGTGCTCGGGTCACATACTGACCTGGCGCAACGACTACTTCATCGTCACCGACAAGCGCATCATCCTGGCCACCGGGCTGATCGGGCGGCGGGTCAACATGCTGCCGCTGACCCAGGTGACCGACATGAGCTACCGACGCAGCCCCGGCGGCCGATTGCTCGGGCACGGGACGTTCGTCATGGAATCCGCGGGGCAGGATCAACCGCTCAGGGAGGTCGAGTTCGTCCCTCGACCCGACGCCGTCTACCTGAAGGTGTGCGATCAACTGTTCGGCCCGAATGTCGACTGATCGCCAAAGACCGACGAGTAATGCGAAACGGCTGGTAAAACCTCGAATTTTCTTTGCGGTGATTCGCGGCTTTCGTACTGTCGACATGCCGCTAGATACACCCGCATCACCTGACAAATCGGGGATGTCGCAAGGGGTTTGGGGCGGTGACCCGCACCGGTAAGGGGGTACCGAACGACGGGCTGCCGTTCCACCATGGCCGGCAGCGGACAGGTTCCGCTCCAGGACCGACGAGGAGGTGGGCTCTCCAGTGCTGCTGCGAGATGCTTCCCACGAGGGCACAGCCGGCTCGACCGCCGACCGCGCCGCGCCCGCGCGCCTTCCCCGTACCGGCATCCCCCGCGCCCGCGCGCTCCGGGGTTCCGGCACCGACACCCCCCAGGACACGCGCACGCTGTCCCGAACCCTCCTGCTCCGCCTCACCGATGTCGTCGAGGGATCGGCCGAGCACGCCTACGTGCGCAGCACCCTGGTCGAGCTGAACCTGCCCCTGGTGCGCTTCGCCGCGAACCGCTTCCGCAGTCGCACCGACCAGTACGAGGACGTGCTCCAAGTGGGCACGATCGGGCTGATCAAGGCGATCGACCGCTTCGACCCGCATCGCGGCGTCGAATTCCCGACCTACGCCGTGCCGACGATCATCGGCGAGATCAAGCGGTTCTTCCGGGACACCTCGTGGAGCGTGCGGGTGCCCCGCCGGCTCCAGGAGTTGCGGCTCGCGCTCGCCGAGGCCACCGAGCAGTTCAACCACAAGTACGACCGGGCACCGACCGTGGTCGAACTCGCCAAGCACCTGAACCTGACGGTCGAGGAGATCCTCGAGGGCATGGAGGCGGCCAACGCCTACTCGCCCGCGTCGCTGGACGCGCACGATCTGGACGACGATCGCGACAACGCGCTGATCGCCCGTCTGGGCCAGGAGGACGAGGCGCTCGACGGGGTCGAGTATCGCGAGGCGCTGCGGCCGCTGCTGGCCCGGATGAGCCCCCGCGACCGGCAGATCATCATGCTGCGCTTCTTCGGCAACATGACGCAGTCTCAAATCGGCGAGCGCCTCGGCATCTCCCAGATGCACGTATCGCGCCTGCTCGCCCGCGCGTTGGCGCGGCTGCGCGCCGACCTGTCCGCCTGAGCAACCGTGGCACCACCGCGGTGCGCGCGGCCTCGGCCGCTGCCCGGCCAGTCCCCTGACGGATCATCAGGGGCCCGGCCGGGCGCCGATCGAGACCGCCCGCACCCGGCGGGCCGGGGTCGGGCGGCGGCTCAGACCGTGAGCAGCCTGGCCCGGAGCCGCAGTTCGGTGATCGGGTCGATGTTCAGGCCCTTGCGCAGGTACGCGTCGAACGAGCCGTACTTGCTCTGCACCTGGGCGAACGCCGTGTCCAGGTACGACTTCTGCACGTACAGCAGCGGGTCCATCAGGCTCGGGTCCTGCATCAGCCCGGCGGCCTTCAGGCCCGCCTTCGTCGCCTCGTTGCGCGCCCGCAGGGTGTCGTTGCTGGCCAGGAAGTCCGCCTGCACGGTGGCGTCGTCGACGCCCAGCGTCTTGAGCACGATCGCGCTCATCCACCCCGTGCGGTCCTTGCCCGCCGTGCAGTTGTAGATCACCTTCTTGCCGTCCGCGAGGTCGCGCAGGACGGTGGCGAACTGCGCGCGCTGGGCCGGGTCGTCGACGAAGCCCCGGTAGACGTTCTCGAGCGCGGCGGCGGCCTTGCCGTCGCCCAGCAGTTCCTGCTGCCTGATCGGATCCCGGCTGCCCACCGCGGCGTTGGTGATGGCGGTGAGGTTGCCGTCGGCGATCGGCAGGTTCTTGACCGGGGTGCCCGCGGGCAGCCGGTTGTCGCCGTTGCCGGTGATCTCGATGTCGGTACGGAAGTCGGCGGACACGTCGAGGCCCAGGCCGCCCAGGCGGGCCACGTCCGCGTCGGTGAGCTTGCCGAGCGCGTCGGTGCGGAAGACCTGGCCGTACTTCACGGTCCGGCCGAAGTCCGCGCGGTAGCCGCCCAGGTCCCGGGCGTTGGGCGCGCTCTGCAGGCCGAGCGAGCGCGGTGCGGTGACCACCCCGGCGCGTGGGCCGGCCGGGGTGATGTCGAAGTACCAGCGCTTGGCCGGGTCCAGTCCGGACACGGTCAGCGAGGTGCCCTTGGTCGTGCCGACGAGCCGGGTGAACCGGTCCGCGTCGGTGGACGCGTACACGCGCATCGGGCCGGGCCGGCGGTCGGTCCAGGTGATCGTGTACGTGCCGTCCGGGCCGACCGTGGCCGAGGCCCCGGTGACCGCGCCGACACCGGCGCGGGCCGAGACGCCGGAGTCGCCGTTGCCCGTGGCGGCCGAGGCAGGGGACGAGGCGACCGCGACGGTGCCGCCGAGCGTGAGCGCCGCCGTGACGGCGAGGGTCGCGAGGCGGGTGGTGCGTATGCGCATGCGGTTGTGCTCCCGAGGAGGAAGTGTTCGTGATCGCCCGGGAACGACCTGGGAAAACAACCGGTCGTCGCTGCCGAGCGACGGACACACTGTAGTGACGACGGGGCGCCGACTCCAGACGGTGCCGTATGGAGGGATGGTGCGATGGGTCACCGTACGAACCGGTTGCCCCGATCCACCGATCACCGGGCGAGGCAGTGCCCCGACGCCGACGCGCTCGTCGCCCGAATCCGGCGCATCCGCAGGCGACTTCGGCACAAAGCCCACCGAACACACCACCGGGGGCGCCCGATCGCCGACATCCGCGCCCTCGGCGGGGAACGTCGGCACCCGGTTCGGGAGTTTCCCTGATACGCCGTCAAATAGGTACCGAGCGACGGGATTCCGGGTAGAAGGCCGCCATCCGCCCGGTCGCCGGGCGGACCTGGGGCAAAGTGGGGACCAACGCGCGCGCGTGCGCCCACGGGCACGGGCCGTGCACGCTATACCTGTTGATACCGGTCGCACGGGTGGGAGGACGTCCACTCACCGGCGACCCGAAGGGACCGGCTCGCCGGCCGGCCCGACGCGAAGGAGGAAGCCGTGCCGGACGGTACCAGCAAGCGCCACACCCCCGGCGATGGTTCGCCGGGCCGGCCCGTCCCGCGAGCCCAGGGCCCCCGGCGCTCCGGTCCGGGCGATCGCGAACGCCCCGAACCCGACTGGGATCGCCGGCCCGACCCCGACTACGACCGTCGGGCGGACCCGGACTACGACCGTCGGGCGGACCCGGACTACGACCGTCGGCCGGACCCGCTGTACGACCGCGAGATCGAGGCCCCCTCCGGACCGCCGGGCTTCCCGGACCCGGCGCCGCCGGACCAGGGCGGGCGCCGCTCCGGGCGGGCCCGTCGGGTGGCCAACTGGTTCGGGTTCGGCGCGCCGGCCGAGGAGGACGAGCCGGATCAGTACGACCGCCGGCCCGGCTTCGGCCGCCGCGATCCGTACGAGGCCGACGCCGGGGTGTACGACTACGGGCGCGACCAGGGCCAGGACTACGACGCCGACTACGATCCGGCGCCGCCCGCGTCGGGCCGCAATCGACGGCGCACCGGCTCCTCGCACTGGGAGGACGTGATGCTCGGCTCGTCGCCGCCTCCGGGCACGCCGATGTCGGACAGCATCCCCGGCGACACGATGCCGCCCGACCGGTTGCACCGCGACGCGCAGGGCGTGTTGCCGCCGCCGCGCGGCGGCGCCCGTCCGGGGCGCCGCGAGGACCCGCAGCAGTGGCGGCCGGAGCCCGACGACGACATCGAGCCCGCCGATCCGATGGATCCGGTCGACCCGCTCGACCCCGGCCCGAGCCCGTCCGCCGAGCGCCGGCCGAACTACCCGCCGATCCCCAAGCACCGGCCCGCGCCGACCGTGGAGTCGGACGGCTACTCGTCGATCGACGCGAGCCCCGCGCTCGGGGATGAACCGGCGGAACGACGGCGCGACGTCGGCGGCGAGCCCGCCCCGGACGACGCCGGCGATGCGGGCACCTCGTTCCTGAAGGTGCCCCCGGCCCAGCGCACGCCCCACCGCTCCGCGCCCGCGGACAACCCGGCCGACGAGGTCCCGCGAAGGATGTTGCGCATGCTCCCACCTCCCGCCCTCGCCGACGGCGGCGGCATGGTCGTCGACGGCGGCCGGCTGGGCCGGTTGAACGTGCGCGCCGCCGGAGTTCGGGGCGAACTGCACCAGCAGCAGGGCCTGCCCCGGCAGAACTGCTTCGCGGTCGGCCCGGACCCGAGCGCCCGCTGGACGATCGCCATCATCTGCGACGGCGTCGACAACGCGCACGCCTCCGAACTCGCCGCCCAGATCGCGGTCCGCAGCGCCTACCGCACCGTCGCGCGGATGGTCGCGCGCGAACGGCACGAGAATTGGGACTGGGCGGGCGTCCAAGCCGAGGTCGAGGAGGACCTGCGCTCCCGCCTGACCGGAACCGCCGATCGCGCACACGAGTTGGGGCGCTCGGAACCCGCCACCCGCCTGGCGATATTGGTCACCGCCGCCGATCCGCTGGAGGACGACCGGGTCGACATGGCCGTACTCGGCGACAGCACCGTGCTCCGCCTGGCCCAGGGCGGCTGGCGCGCGCCGCTGGGCATCCGGGACACCTCGATGGAGGGCGCGCCGGCGGCGATTCCCGACCAGGCCGGCGACGACCAGCTGCGCATCTGCCGAACCACGTGGCGGCCCACCGACGTACTGGTGATGATGACCGGCGGCTTCGCCGAGGCACTCGGCCGGCCGACCGCCGGTCTCGCCCCGCGCCTGGCCGAGGATTGGCGGACCCCGCCGTCCCTGTTCGACTACCTGCGCGACGTGGACGAGGGTCTGCGGCAGCGCGAGGAAGACGGCTGCGTCGTCGCGCTGTGGCCGTCGCCCTGACCGGAGGAATCGAGCGGCGAACCGCGAAAACCGGATTGGATACCGAAGTATTCGCGGAATGCATATCGCGGGCGGGACCCGGAGGGATGGGGTCCCGCCCGCGATATGTCGGCCCGTTGGTATGACGGTCGGTATCGACCGACAGGTGGGTCAGGTGACGGCAATGAGCACAACCGCCGCGACCACGATGATCGCGATCACGACCCCGGCAATCATCAGCACGGGCGGGGTGCCGCGCCGGGCCGGTTCGCCGGGAGCCGCGGGGCGGTCCTCGGCGACGAAAGCCCGGAACATCTGAGTACTGGCTGCAGGATCCATCTCGTTGTCAGGCATGCGCAGACCATACCGCACCTCGGAAAACGCAAAAGGCCCGTCCCTTTCGGGACGGGCCTTTCACACGTAGATTCCGGCGGCGTCCTACTCTCCCACACCCCTTCGAGTGCAGTACCATCGGCGCTGGAGAGCTTAGCTTCCGGGTTCGGAATGAGACCGGGCGTTTCCTCTCCGCCAAGACCACCGGAAAACCATCGAACCCACAACACGGGGCCGTTCGGTGAACCAGAAATCACATGCGGTGATTCAATTATCAAACAGGTTCCCCGAAACCGATTGCGGTTCGGGAACCACACAGTGGACGCGTAGCAACTGAGGACAAGTCCTCGGCCTATTAGTACCGGTCAGCTCCACCCCTCACAGGGCTTCCACACCCGGCCTATCAACCCGATCGTCTCTCGGGGGCCTTACCCAACCGAAGCTGGTGGGAGTCCTCATCTCGAAGCAAGCTTCCCGCTTAGATGCTTTCAGCGGTTATCCCTCCCGAACGTAGCCAACCAGCCATGCCCTTGGCAGAACAACTGGCACACCAGAGGTTCGTCCGTCCCGGTCCTCTCGTACTAGGGACAGCCCTTCTCAAGACTCCTACGCGCACAGCGGATAGGGACCGAACTGTCTCACGACGTTCTAAACCCAGCTCGCGTACCGCTTTAATGGGCGAACAGCCCAACCCTTGGGACCTACTCCAGCCCCAGGATGCGACGAGCCGACATCGAGGTGCCAAACCATCCCGTCGATATGGACTCTTGGGGAAGATCAGCCTGTTATCCCCGGGGTACCTTTTATCCGTTGAGCGACGGCGCTTCCACAAGCCACCGCCGGATCACTAGTCCCTGCTTTCGCACCTGCTCGACCCGTCGGTCTCACAGTCAAGCTCCCTTGTGCACTTACACTCGACACCTGATTGCCAACCAGGATGAGGGAACCTTTGGGCGCCTCCGTTACCCTTTGGGAGGCAACCGCCCCAGTTAAACTACCCATCAGACACTGTCCCTGATCCGGATCACGGACCCAGGTTAGACATCCAGCACGACCAGAGTGGTATTTCAACGACGACTCCAAGAACACTGGCGTGTCCCCTTCACAGTCTCCCACCTATCCTACACAAGCCGAACCGAACACCAATATCAAACTATAGTAAAGGTCCCGGGGTCTTTCCGTCCTGCTGCGCGAAACGAGCATCTTTACTCGTAGTGCAATTTCACCGGGCCTGTGGTTGAGACAGTCGAGAAGTCGTTACGCCATTCGTGCAGGTCGGAACTTACCCGACAAGGAATTTCGCTACCTTAGGATGGTTATAGTTACCACCGCCGTTTACTGGCGCTTAAGTTCTCAGCCTCGCCCCGAAGAGCTAACCGGTCCCCTTAACGTTCCAGCACCGGGCAGGCGTCAGTCCGTATACATCGTCTTACGACTTCGCACGGACCTGTGTTTTTAGTAAACAGTCGCTTCTCGCTGGTCTCTGCGGCCACCACCAGCTCACCCTGCAAGAGGGATCACCAACAATGGCCCCCCTTCTCCCGAAGTTACGGGGGCATTTTGCCGAGTTCCTTAACCACAGTTCACCCGAACGCCTTGGTATTCTCTACCTGACCACCTGAGTCGGTTTGGGGTACGGGCCGCCACGACACTCGCTAGAGGCTTTTCTCGGCAGCATAGGATCATCCACTTCCCCACAATCGGGTCGGCATCAGGTCTCAGGCTGTATGTCGTGCGGATTTGCCTACACGACGCCCTACACCCTTACCCCGGGACTACCACCGCCCGGGCTGGACTACCTTCCTGCGTCACCCCATCGCTCACCTACTACCCGATTGGTTCGGCGGCTCCACCCATCCGATCACCCGAAGGATCCCGGCGGCTTCACGGCCTTAACATCACGAGGTTCGGCGCTGGCGCATCGTAGCGGGTACGGGAATATCAACCCGTTGTCCATCGACTACGCCTGTCGGCCTCGCCTTAGGTCCCGACTTACCCTGGGCGGATTAGCCTGCCCCAGGAACCCTTGGTCATCCGGCGCACACGTTTCCCACGTGTGATTCGCTACTCATGCCTGCATTCTCACTCGTGCAGCGTCCACCACTGGTTTCCACCGCGACTTCACTCGCTGCACGACGCTCCCCTACCCATCCGTACACCTGAACCACGAAGGCTTGGCTAACATACGAATGACACGACTTCGGCGGTGCGCTTGAGCCCCGCTACATTATCGGCGCGGAATCACTTGACCAGTGAGCTATTACGCACTCTTTCAAGGGTGGCTGCTTCTAAGCCAACCTCCTGGTTGTCTCTGCGACTCCACATCCTTTCCCACTTAGCGCACGCTTGGGGGCCTTAGTCGGTGCTCTGGGCTGTTTCCCTCTCGACCACGGAGCTTATCCCCCGCAGTCTCACTGCCGCGCTCTCACTTACCGGCATTCGGAGTTTGGCTTATCTCAGTAACCTGGTGAGGCCCATCAACAATCCAGTGCTCTACCTCCGGCAAGAAACACACGACGCTGCACCTAAATGCATTTCGGGGAGAACCAGCTATCACGGAGTTTGATTGGCCTTTCACCCCTAACCACAGGTCATCCCCCAGGTTTTCAACCCTGGTGGGTTCGGGCCTCCACACGGTCTTACCCGCGCTTCACCCTGCCCATGGCTAGATCACTCCGCTTCGGGTCTTGGGCGCGCGACTCAACCGCCCTGTTCGGACTCGCTTTCGCTACGGCTACCCCACACGGGTTAACCTCGCCACACACCGCAAACTCGCAGGCTCATTCTTCAAAAGGCACGCAGTCACGGCCACCACACGACTAGCGCGGATGACGACGCTCCCACGGCTTGTAGGCACACGGTTTCAGGTACTATTTCACTCCCCTCCCGGGGTACTTTTCACCTTTCCCTCACGGTACTAGTCCGCTATCGGTCACCAGGGAATATTTAGGCTTGGCGGGTGGTCCCGCCGGATTCACACGGGATTTCTCGGGCCCCGTGCTACTTGGGAAATGCGCAAGCAAGCCGTACATGTTTCGTCTACGGGGGTCTTACCCTCTACGCCGGACCTTTCGCATGTCCTTCGACTACACATACGGTTTCTGACTCGCCGACCGGCCGGCAGACCGATCAAGCACACTCCCACGACCCCGATCACGCAACCCCTGCCGGGTATCACACGTGACCGGTTTAGCCTCATCCGATTTCGCTCGCCACTACTCTCGGAATCACGGTTGTTTTCTCTTCCTGCGGGTACTGAGATGTTTCACTTCCCCGCGTTCCCTCCACACACCCTATATATTCAGGTGCGGGTGACAGCCCATGACGACTGCCGGGTTTCCCCATTCGGACACCCCCGGATCACAGCTCGGTTGACAGCTCCCCGGGGCCTATCGCGGCCTCCCACGTCCTTCATCGGTTCCTGGTACCTAGGCATCCACCGTGCGCCCTTAACAACTTGGCCACAGATGCTCGCGTCCACTGTGCAGTTCTCAAACAACAACCGATTCCCACGGACCTGAAGACCGACGCCTACCAGTCTGAAGACCGGCGGTTCGAGGATCGTCCGAGGATCGGAACCTTCCCGAGACAACAGACCGGCCCCACCAGCCACGACTGGCTGACAGGGCCGGGCCCGTTCCCTCAGGACCCAACAACGTGCCCGACCCGATCTCCTCCACGACCACGCTTTCCACGCTCCGAAGAGCAGTACTTGCGATCCCGTGTCGAATCACGAACCGAATAGTCAACGTTCCACCCATGAGCAACCGTGTGGCACAGATGGCCACATTCGGCTATGTGCTCCTTAGAAAGGAGGTGATCCAGCCGCACCTTCCGGTACGGCTACCTTGTTACGACTTCGTCCCAATCGCTGGTCCCACCTTCGACGGCTCCCCCTCTTGCGAGTTGGGCCACCGGCTTCGGGTGTTACCGACTTTCGTGACGTGACGGGCGGTGTGTACAAGGCCCGGGAACGTATTCACCGCAGCAATGCTGATCTGCGATTACTAGAGACTCCGACTTCACGGGGTCGAGTTGCAGACCCCGATCCGAACTGAGACCGGCTTTTTGAGATTCGCTCCACCTTGCGGTATCGCAGCTCATTGTACCGGCCATTGTAGCACGTGTGCAGCCCAAGACATAAGGGGCATGATGACTTGACGTCGTCCCCACCTTCCTCCGAGTTGACCCCGGCAGTCTCCTGTGAGTCCCCATCACCCCGAAAGGCATGCTGGCAACACAGAACGAGGGTTGCGCTCGTTGCGGGACTTAACCCAACATCTCACGACACGAGCTGACGACAGCCATGCACCACCTGTACACCGACCAAAAGGGGCACCTGTCTCCAGATGTTTCCGGTGTATGTCAAGCCTTGGTAAGGTTCTTCGCGTTGCGTCGAATTAAGCCACATGCTCCGCCTCTTGTGCGGGCCCCCGTCAATTCCTTTGAGTTTTAGCCTTGCGGCCGTACTCCCCAGGCGGGGAACTTAATGCGTTAGCTGCGGCACGGACGACGTGGAATGTCGCCCACACCTAGTTCCCAACGTTTACGGCGTGGACTACCAGGGTATCTAATCCTGTTCGCTCCCCACGCTTTCGCTCCTCAGCGTCAGTATCGGCCCAGAGACCCGCCTTCGCCACCGGTGTTCCTCCTGATATCTGCGCATTTCACCGCTACACCAGGAATTCCAGTCTCCCCTGCCGAACTCTAGCCTGCCCGTATCGAATGCAGGCTCGGGGTTAAGCCCCGAGTTTTCACATCCGACGCGACAGGCCGCCTACGAGCTCTTTACGCCCAATAATTCCGGACAACGCTCGCACCCTACGTATTACCGCGGCTGCTGGCACGTAGTTAGCCGGTGCTTCTTCTGCAGGTACCGTCACTCTCGCTTCTTCCCTGCTGAAAGAGGTTTACAACCCGAAGGCCGTCATCCCTCACGCGGCGTCGCTGCGTCAGGCTTTCGCCCATTGCGCAATATTCCCCACTGCTGCCTCCCGTAGGAGTCTGGGCCGTGTCTCAGTCCCAGTGTGGCCGGTCGCCCTCTCAGGCCGGCTACCCGTCGTCGCCTTGGTAGGCCACTACCCCACCAACAAGCTGATAGGCCGCGGGCCCATCCTGCACCGCCGGAACTTTCAACCCCCCACCATGCGGAGGAGGATGTTATCCGGTATTAGCTCCGGTTTCCCGAAGTTATCCCAGAGTGCAGGGCAGGTTGCCCACGTGTTACTCACCCGTTCGCCACTCATCCACCCCGAAGGGCTTCAGCGTTCGACTTGCATGTGTTAAGCACGCCGCCAGCGTTCGTCCTGAGCCAGGATCAAACTCTCCATTGATGTTCACCGGTAATCCGGTGGAACACAATAAGTGAGCGGCGACTCTCCCGGAGGAATGATCCGGGTATGCCGCCCGCGTCCTTGCTGTGACCTGGGCCCACTGACAGGACCCAGGATTTTCTTCAAAGGAACCACCAACACCGACCGCGACTCCCCGAACGGGGAACACGCTCAGCGCCGGGGGTGTTTCTTTGGCGTTGACTTTTGGCACGCTGTTGAGTTCTCAAGGAACGGACGCTTCCTTTGGTGCGGAATCAACCGCGCCCTCCGGGCGTTTGACGTTCGTTTGTGTTTCTTTTGTTTCGCTTTCGCGTCTCCAGCTTAGCACACCGTTTCGGCCGCTTCGCTTTCCTCGCTTTCGGCATCCGGCGCGTCCCCGCGCTTTCCGCCTTTCAGACTCTAGCAGATCTTCCGACCCGCTTTTCGTCCGTTCGCTTTCCGCCTGTGAAACTTTCGTTTCTTCGGCTTCCGGCCCTTCGAGCCTAGCAGGTCTTCCGGCCCGCTTCGCTCGCCGCTTCGGCTTCGGAAATTTGTTCTTCCCGCTGCTTTCCGCGACCCCCGAACATTAGCGGATCGCATTTCCCACCGTCTAATCGGTGGCAATTCGCGTTCCGGCAATCTGCGGGGGCACCCGAGCACAGAACTACTCGCGTGATGCGCAGGGCGCAGCACGCTTCGTTCGGATGATCGGATTCGCCGCCCCGGGACCAGCCAGCGCAAGCGCCTAGGCTCGCGTCTGTCTCAGGTCTCCCTGTCGGGCAACTTGGAGGACCTTACCGGTGCCCGGTCCCGACCGCAAACCGGCGCGCACAGGCTCCGTTTCGGGTGTTCGAACGCGAGCAGACTCCCGGCATGGTGACCTCCCGAGCACGACGAGCGAACCCGATCGTGACCGTCATCCGCGCCGTGGTCACAGTGATCGTGGTCATCATCGTCCTGCACATCGTTCTGTTCGTCTTCGAAGCCAATCCCGCCAACGACGCGGTGGACACGATCGCCGACTGGTCGGACTGGCTCACCCGCTGGGCGAAGGACTTCTTCACCCCCGACAATGTCAAGGTCCGGGTCACGGTGAACTGCGGCCTGGCCGTTCTCGTGTACCTCGGGGTCGCGGCGCTGCTGGAGCGCCTGGCCCGCCGGGTCTGAGCCCGATCACGATCGGCTCGATACTTCCGTACGGTGGCGGCGCACCAGTCGCGATGATGGGTGCAAGGACCGCATCGCGCCGCCACCGACCGGAGGACCCCATGTCGCTGCTCACCCCGGACAGCCTGGGCGACCTCCTGGGCTTGTTCGACTTCGGGAACGGGTGTGTCACCCGCGTCCACATCGAGGATCCGTTCAGTCCGAACGGCGCCACCGCCCGTGTGCTGGTCGATGCCAGGGATCGGGAACACGGCTGGCCGTGGATTCCCGTGGAGTTCACTCTTACGGGACTTCGGGACTACCGAGTCGAACACGGCAAGGGTTTCTCCGGAATGCTCTATTTCGACCCGGTGCTCTCGCGATTTCCCGACGAGGCCTACGGCGATCTGTTCTATCTCGACTTCGATCCGGTCGACGGGCCCGGAGCCTACGAGCCGGTCGACGCCGGCGACGTCGTCGGTCGATCGCAGTGCTTCTTTGCCGCGGAGAGCTGTTCGTGGCAGGCCCTGCCGCCTGCGGAGAGCCCCCGGCTGAAGCTCATCGGTAACGTTTAGATCTCAAACCTTTCACTCACTAGGTTCGGCTTCTACGTTCACTCGCACCCGAATCGGCGGCGAGTGTTCGAGTCGTGAACGCTCGCCGACCGATTCCTCCGTATTCGGTACGAAGTCGAGTCGAGGAACCATGAAGCTCCAGCGGAAGCGCATCGCCGCCCTGCCCGCCGCCCTCGGCGCGGGCGCCCTGCTCCTGGCCCTGACCGGGAGCGCCGACGCCGCCCCGAAGCACGATGACCACCGCCCTTCCGTGGCCGGCATGCGGATCCTGCTGAGCAACGACGACTCGATGCAGAACGCCAAGCCGGACGGCGCCGACGGCCGTGGGATCTACGAGGTACGCCGGGCCCTGTGTGCCGCAGGGGCGGACGTCGTGGTGATGGCGCCGTGGCAGTACATGAGCGGCTTCGGTACCGCGGCCACCGGCGGCGGCGCGCTCACCGTGTCCAGGCGCACCGCACTACCGACCGGCTTCGAGGGCGACTGTGCCGGGGCGCCGAGCAAGGGGGCCGTCTTCGGCGTGTGCAAGGGCAGCGCCGCGTGCGGCCCGACGACCCCGAGCGCGACACCGGTGGACACCGTACGGCTGGCCCTGCGCGGTGGCCTGGCCGCCAAGGTCGGCTGGCACAGCGGTCCCGACCTGGTGCTCACCGGCATCAACTCCGGTCCCAACGTCGCCTCGGTCACCAACGACTCGGGCACGCTGGGCGCCGCCATCGCCGCGAACGACAACGGCAAGCCGGCGATCGCGCTCAGCGGCGGCTTCGACATGGAGTCGTTCAAGGTGACCCCGGCCACCTACCGGGCGTTCGCCGACTTCCTGCCCTCGTACGTGGCGCAGTTGAAGGACCGCAAGGTGCTGTCGGACCGGTACGTGGTCGACATCAACCACCCGAACGTGGTGCCGGGCGAGCGGATCGGCCGACCGGTCTGGACCGAGATCGGCACCGAAACCGTGGTCGCGATCCGGTACACGGCCGAGGCCGACGGCGACACGTTCGCGATCGGCCAGGGCGACTGCGCGTCGCCCGGCACCTTCTGCCGTCCGGAGACCAAGCGGCGGGCCGACTGGACCGAACTGAACAAGGGGAACATCACCGTCTCGGCCGTGACCGGCGACCGTACTCTTCGCGGCGGCGAGGACGATCGTCTGGAGCGGTTCGTCACCACCGGCCGCTGACGCCGGCGACCTACCGCGAGGACGGGGCGCGCGGCGGCTCGATACTGGATCGATGGCAGACAAGCAGCGTCGACGCGGTCGCGCCCCCGAGCCGGTCCGTGCCGAGGTGGCGTCCGGCGATGTCGAGCTCGAACCCGATCCGGATCGGGCCGGGGCCTGGACGCTGCGGCTGCACGGTTCGCCGCAGTCGCATGTGGACCTGGACGATCCGACCTGGCTGGAGTTCGAGTACGTCCGCCGGCTTGGCCACCTGGTCGACCTCATCGCGGACGCCGGCAAGCCGCTGCGGGTCCTGCACCTCGGCGGCGGCGGGCTGACCCTGCCCCGCTACGTGGCCGCCACCCGGCCGCGTTCGCGGCAGCAGGTGGTGGAGCTGGACGGGGAACTCGTCGCGTTCGTCCGGCGCGCGTTGCCGTGGGATCGCACCTGGCAGATCCGGGTGCGGACCGGTGACGCCCGCGAGGTGGCCGCCCGCGCGCCGGACGCCGCGTTCGACCTGGCCGTGGTGGACGTGTTCGCCGACTCGCGGGTGCCCGCGCATCTGACCTCGGCCGAGTTCGTGGGCGAGGTGGCCCGGACGCTGGCCCCCGCCGGGGTGTACGCGGTGAATCTGGCCGACGGCGGGCCGCTTTTCTTCGTGCGCACGCAGGTCGCCACGATCCGGTCGGTCTTCCCGAACCTGCTGCTCGTCGCCGATCCGGCGGTGTTGCGCGGGCGGCGGTTCGGCAACGTCGTGCTGGTCGCCTCGCACGGCGAACTGCCGATCGCCGCGTTGGCCCGGCGTACCGCCGCCGATCCGTTCCCCGGCCGGGTCGAGCACGGACCGGCGCTGGCCGACTTCACCGGCGGCGCGGCCGTGGTCCACGACACCACGGCGGTCGCGTCGCCGGCCCCGCCCGCGCGCACGTTCGGCAAGAACTGAGCGATGGCCGGCCAGGACCCCTTACCGTCGCCGCCGGCGCTCCTCCACCCGGCCCTTGAGCAGGCCGACCACCATGAGCACGACCAGGGTCGCGACCAGCAGCACCACGGTGACCGCGGAGCCCAGGAGCACCTTTCCCCGGTCGGTGAGGGTGAAGATCGACACCGGCAGGGTGCGCCACTCTGCCGGATAGACCATGATCGTCGCGCCCACCTCGCCCATGGACAGCGCGATCGCCAGACTGGCCGCCGCGGTGATCGAGGGCAGCAACATCGGCAGTCGCACCCGCAGCAGCACCCGCGCCGGGCTCGCCCCGAGCGAGGCGGCGACCTCGGCGAAGGCCGCGTCGGTGCGATCCAGCCCCGCCGACACCGTCGAGTAGGCGAAGGTCACCACGAGCACCGCGTGCGCCGCGATGACGATCCACTTCGTGCCGTTGAGCAGGATCGGACCGTCGCTGAAGGCCACCAGCATGCCGAGCCCGACCACCACCGAGGGCACCGCGACCGGCAGGTGGAACACCGCGTCGGTGAGCCGGCGTACGAAGCGCGGCGCACCACGCGCGGCGATCGCCGCCCACGTGCCGACCACGATCGCGATCAGCGAGGCGCCGAGCGCGGTCTCGACGCTCACCACGAGGCTGTCGGAGTTGGTGCCCGCCGTGGCCTCGCGGATGTTCTCGCTCGTCCACGACGCCGGCAGCACGCTGTTCCAGTCGCCGGCGAAGGCGGCGATGCCCAGGATCGCCAGCGGGGCGAGCACGAGGGGGGCGAAGACGAGTGCGAACAGCGCCCAGACGAGGGCGCGTCCGCTACGCGACCAGACCAGCACGGCCGGCTCCTGTCCGGGAGAAGACGAATCGGTACACGGTGTAGAGCGTCAGCGACAGCGCGACCTCGACCACCGCGACCACACACGCGCCCGGGTAGTCGAAGGTGACCGCGCCCTTGGCGTGCACCAGCATCGGCAGCGTGGTGACGTCCTTGGCGCCGATGAACAGCACGATCCCGAACTCGTTGAGGGTGAGCAGCAGGGTCAGGCTGCCCCCGGCCGCGAGCGCGGGCCAGGCCTCGGGCAGCAGCACCTGCCGGATCACCCGCAGCGGGCCCGCGCCGAGCGAGGCCGCGACGTCGAGGCGTTCCCGGGGCACCAGCGCGAAGGCCGCGAGCAGCGGGCGCATCACGAACGGGGTGTAGAAGGTGATCTCGGCCAGCACCACACACCAGGGCGAGTACAGGAAGCCGACCAGTGGCTCGCCCAGGCCGAGTTTGTCCGCCGCCGCGTTGACCACGCCCGCCGTGCCGTACAGGAAGGTGAAGGCGAGCGCGATCAGGAAGGACGGGAAGGCCAACACGGTGTCCACGATCCTGCTCACCGCGCGCGAGCCGGGGAAGGGCACGAAGGACAACACCAGGGCCAGGAAGAAGCCCACCACCAGGCAGCCGAGCGTGGACAACACGGCGATCTTGACCGTGTTCCACAGCGCGTCGCCGAACGAGGGCGAGTTCAGTACGTCGCGCCACACATCCAGGCCGACGTTCTCGTTCTTGTCGACGAAGGACTGCTTGACCACGAGCGCGAGCGGATAGAGGAAGAACCCGGCGGCGAGCACGAGCGGCGGGAGTACCCACAACGCGCGCGTCGCACCGCCGCGGCCCCGCCGCTCGCGGGCCGGAGCCGGGGTCGGCTTCGTCACGATCGGCGGCTCGGTCAGGGTCGCGGTCATCCGCCCGCTCCCGCCGGAACCAGGACGCACGGCTCGGCGGGCAGCGCGACGCCCAACCGCTCGCCGAGCGCGGGCACCGCGGCCAGGTCGGTGACGTCGATCCGGATCTCCCGCTCGCCGTCGCCTTCCAGCACGCAGGTCAGCCGGTAGTCGGCGCCGCGCCACTGGGTGGCGACCAGTCGTGCGGGCAGCGTGTCCGCCCGGTCGACTTCGGTCACCGCCAGGGTGTGCGGACGGGCCACGAGCAGCGCCCGCGCACCTTCGGCGAACGCCCCGGTGGGGTCGGCCGCGACGGTCAGCCCGCCCACCGCGACGCGCACCGCGTCGTCCGCGGCCGTGCAATCCGCCAGCACCCGCGCGTCGAGCAGGTTGGCCGCGCCCAGGAAGGACGCGGTGAACTCGCTCGGCGGCCGGCGGTACAGCCGGTCCGTCGCGTCGAGGTCGACGAGGCGCGCGTCCCGCATCACCGCGATCCGGTCGGCGAGCGCCAGCGCCTCGGTCTGATCGTGCGTCACGTACATGATCGCCACGTCGGGCAACTCGCCGCGCAGCCGTTGCAGTTCACCGAGCAGGTCGGCGCGCAGCGTGGCGTCGAGCGCGGACAGCGGCTCGTCGAGGAGCAAAACGGGCGGTCGGATGGCCAATGCCCGGGCGATCGCCACACGTTGCTGCTGCCCACCGGACAACTCGCGGGGATAGCGCCGGGCGTAGCCGGCCATCCCCACCATGTCCAGCGCCTCGGTGACCCGGCGGCCCACCTCGGCGCGCGACACCCGGCGGGCCCTGAGCCCGAACGCCACGTTGTCGGCGACCCGCATGTGCGGGAACAGCGCGTAGTTCTGCACCACGACGCCGATGCCGCGCTTGTTCGGCGGCTCGTACGTGACGTCGCGTCCGGCCAGGGTGATCCGGCCCGAGGCGGGCCGGAGGAAACCCGCGACCGCCTTGAGCGCGGTGGACTTGCCCGAGCCCGAGGGCCCGAGCAGGGCCACCGTCTCGCCTCGGGCGACCTCCAGGGTCAGCCCTTCCAGGGCCGTGACCGATCCGTAACGGACCGTCAGATCCTGGATGCCGATCGCCGATTCGGTCGGCGCGGCACTCGCGACGGCGGACGCGGTGCGCTCGATGGCTGGTGCGGTCATGCGGGTTGCCTCCCTGTCCGCGGTGGATTCCGGACGTGTGCGCCGGCGGTTCAGCGACCGACGGCCTTGTTGTAGGCGGCCAGGTCGGCGTCCAGGTCCTTGAGGACGGTGTCCCACTCCGGCGCCCAGATCTCCACGCCCTCCAGGGCCTTGGCGATCTCGGCGGCGTTCGCGTCGGTCGGCTTGACGTCCTCGCGCACCGGCAGGCCGAGCGCGTCGGCGGAGACCGAGGTCTGCGCCTCGGTGGAGAGCAGGTAGTCCATCAGCTTGCGGCCGTTGTCGGCGTGCGGGGCGCCCGAGGACAGGCCCATGAAGTAGGGCAGCGCGAACGTCGAGGCCTTGCCCGCGTCGTCGGCCGGGAACCACACTTTGAAGTTGGACTTGTCGTTGTGGATCGACGCGAGATTCATCTGCAAGTCGCCGTTGGCCACGCTGAGTTCGCCCTTGCCGACCTTGGGCTGGAGCTTGCCCGTGGACGAGGACGGGCCGACGTTGTTGGACTCGAGCCGCTTGAGGTAGTCGAGCGCGCCCTGCTTGCCGTACAGGTGCTGGAGTTGGATCAGTACGGCGGTGCCGTCGCCGGCCTGGCCGGGCGTGGAGTACTGGAGCTTGGACTTGAACCGGCCGTCGGTGAGCTCGGCCCACTTGGTCGGCGCGGGCTTGGCGGTGTCCGGGTTGTAAATCCAGGAGGCGTAGTTGTTCACCACGGCGGTGAACCGGCCCCGGGCGTCCTTGCCGGTGGCGGGCACCTTGTCGGAGCCGGCCGGGGTGTAGGCGGTGAGCAGGTCGGCCTGGGCGGCGCGCTGGATGAACGGCGGCAGCGTGATCGCCACGTCGGCCTGCGGGTTGCCCTTCTCCTTCTCCATGCGCGTGACCACCTCGCCGGAGCCGGACTCGACCAGGTTGACCTTGACGCCGGTCTTCTTCTCGAAGTCCGCGAAACGTTTGGTGTACCAGTCGGCGAGGCCGTCCACCGAGTAGACGGTGACGCTGCCGGAGCCCTTGGCGGGCGCGCCGCCGGGAGCGGCGTTGGCGGCCGGCTTGGTGTCGTCCGAGCCGCTCCCGCCGGTCCCGCCGCAGGCGCTCGCGCCGAGCACGACCACGGTGGCGGCGGCGGTGAGGCCGAGGATGCGTCGCATGGGGAATCGCCCTTTCGAGACGTCGAATCAGCCCTGGAGCAGGGCGGGAAGATCGCGGATGGAGCCGAGTACGTGGGTGGCGCCGGCCGCTTCGAGCGCGGCGCGGTCGTGCGCGCCGGTGAGCACACCGGCGGCGATGGAGGCACCGGAGCGCAGTCCGGTGAGGACGTCGAACGCGGTGTCGCCGACCACGGCCACCGCGCGCAGGTCGTCCACGCCCAGGCGCAGCACCGCGGTGAGCACCAGGTCGGGGTGGGGCCGCCCGCGCCCGGCCTCGGCCGGGCACAGGGTGAGGTCGGCGAGGTCGGCCCAGCCGAGCGCGGCGAGGATCGCGTCCTGGGTGGGGCGGCCGAAGCCGGTGGTCAGCGCGACCTTGACGCCGGCCGCGCGCAGGGCGCGGATGGTGTCCTCGGCGCCCTCGATCGGCGCGCAGCGGCCCTCGGCGACCAGGTCGGCGTAGGCGCTCTCGAACGCGAGGTTGGCCGCCCGCGCGCGCTCCTCGTCGCCGTCGAGCAGGGCCCGGAAGACGGTGATCTTGCTTTCGCCCATGGTGTCGTGGACGTAGCCGAGCTTGCGCTCGAAGTCGGCCGTGCCGGGTTCGACGCCGACCGCGCCGATCGCGCGGGTGAACGCCTCGACCACGAGGCCGTCGTCCGCGACGGTGGTGCCGGCCATGTCCAGGACGGCGAGCTGATAGTTCGTCATGAGTGGTGCTCCGTGGGGGCTTGCGACGACGGGTGGGGCGGGAAGGGGCGGCCGGGTCACAGGCCGAGGGTGTCGGCGGTGCGTTCCGCGATCGCGGGCGAGCAGGTCATCCCGCGCCCGCCGGGGCCGGTCACCAGCCAGGTGCCGGGGGCGACCTGTTCGCGGTGCACGACGCGGGTGGTGTCGACGGTCTGCGCGTACACCCCGGCCCAGCGGCGGCGCACGGCCGGCAGCGGGCGGCCGAGCAGCGCCTCGGCCACCTCGACCAGGTGCGTGTAGGGCGCGGAGTCGACGTCGAAGGTGAACGGCTCGTCGTACTCGTGGGTGTCGCCGATGGTCAGCCCGCCGTCGAGGCGCTGGACCATCAGCAACTGCATGCGGTGCTCGGTGGGCACCGGCGCCTGGGGGCGGGCGGCGCGCAGCGCCTCGAGGGCGGCGCCGGCGTAGGCCGGGTAGTAGCGGAAGCTGTCGCCGTCGGCGACCGAGGTGGTCAGCGCCTCGTCGAGCGGGTCGGTCTGCATCATCTGCAGGCGCACCCGGCGCACCGGCAGTTCCGGGGCCAGCTCGCGGACCAGGCCGCTCAGCCACGCGCCGGTGCACAGCACCACCAGGTCGCCCTCGTGCACCTGCCCGTGGTCGTCGCGCACCCCGGTGCCGGCGGGGAGCAGGTCGCGCACCTCGCGGCCGGGCAGCCAGGTGTACCGGCCGGAGCCGGCCATGCGCTCGCGCAGCGCGGGCAGCGCGACGCGGGACTCGACCGCGCCGTCGCGCTCGCACCACAGCGCGGCGTCGAAGGCACCGCGCAGGGCCGGGTTGTGGCCGCGTGCCTCCTCCGGGGTGAGCAGCTTCAGGCCGCGTTCGGCGGCATCCGGCAGGGCGAGCGCCGCCTCGGCGACCGCGACCTCTTCGGCGCCGCGGCACACGGTGAGCGAACCGTTGGGGCGAAAGCCGATGCCGGGCACGTCGGCGCCGACGCGCTCCCACATCTCGCGGGCCCGCAGGGCGGTGTCCAGTTCGTCGCCGCCGGCCCGGCCACCGATCCACACCAGGCCGAAGTTGCGCACCGAAGCACCGCGCGCCTCGCGCTCGCGCTCGATGTGCACGACCTCGTGGCCTCGCTCGACGGCCTGCCAGGCGTGCATGGTGCCCAGCACGCCACCTCCGACGACAATGACTCGCACCGGCTTCCTCCGTGTTCTCGGGGGCGAATGCGACCAGCTTGGGAGTGGCCGATGCCGAGCACACGGAGGCGGTATGTCGTCCGGGTGAACAGTCCGTTAAGGTCCGAACCTGTTACCTCGTCGTTATCAAAGACGGTCGATCAGGCCCGCATACGCGTCGCGAATCCCATCCGATCACCACGAAACAGTGCCCGCACCCGCTCGATGGGCACCCCCTGCGGGTCGTAGGAGGTGCGCATGACCAGCAGCATCGGCAGCGCCGGGTTGGTCTCCAGGAGCAGCGCCTCGCGCGGCGCGGCCAAGACGGTCTCCACCGTCTCGTGCATCTCCGCGAAGACCACCCCCAGGTCGTCCTGCAGGCACCTGTACAGCGAACCCTCCGGGCGCAGCACGTCCAGAATCGTGGGGAACCGGTCCAGCGGCAGGTAGGTGCTCTCCAGGCCGATCGGCTCGTCGTCGGCGAGCAGCACCCGCTCCACGTGCACGGTCAGGTCGCCGGCCCGGATCCGCAGCCGTTCGGCCAGGTCCGGCTTGGCGACGTGGTGTTCGAGGGTGACCACCCGTCGGCTGGGGGTGAGCCCCATCGAGCGCACCGCCTCGGTGTAGCTGCCCATGCTCACCGGCTGCATCAGCTTCGGCGGCGCGACATAGGTGCCGCGCCCCCGCGCCGAGCGCAGCCGGCCCTCCATCACCAACTCGCCGATCGCCGCGCGCAGCGTGGAGCGGGCGACGCCGTAGTCGGCGGCGAGTTCGCGTTCGGAGGGCAGCAGGGCGTCCTCGCCCAACTCGTCCATGAGTTGGAGCAGGCGCATCTTCACCGTGTGCGACTTGGGCACGCGGCCGTGTTCGGGAACGCCGTCGCGATAGGGACGGGCGGTGGAGTCCGGTCTGGGCACGAAGGGAGCCTATTCGGCCGGCGCCGGGTACGTTCGACCCTTCCACGCCGCCCCGCGCCCCCGCGCGTGCCGCACCGCCGAGTGCACGGTCATCCCCAGGTAGAGCGTGGCCGCCGCCGGCAACAGCACCGCCTCCGCCGCCGGCCGTCCGTAATAGCGCACCATCGGTACGTAGGTCGCGGTCATCAGCGCCCACACCGCGAGCCCGAGCAGCGCGAGCGGCACATCGCCGCCGACGAGCCCGACGACCAGCGCGACCGGGGCGGCCAGATAGACCAGCGCCAGGCCCGCCACGGTGCCGACGAGCAGCAGCCACGAGTGCCGGAGCTGGGCGAACGCGCTGCGCGCGACCATGTTCCACAGGTCGGCCAGCCCCGGATAGGGCCGCACGCTGTCCACGTGCCGCGCCGGGCCGTCCGCGAGCACCAGCCGGATCCGGCCGCCGGAGCGCTTGAGCGCGGTACCGAGCGACACGTCGTCGATCACCGCGTCCCGGATCGCCGCCACCCCGCCGGCCCGCTCCAGCGCGGTGCGCCGCACCAGCACACATCCCCCGGCCGCGGCCGCCACCCGGGACGTCGGCCGGTTCACCCGGCGGAACGGGAAGAGCTTGCCGAAGAAGTACACGAAGGCCGGCACGATCACCTTCTCCCACCGGGTGTGCGTGCGCAGCCGGGCCATCACCGACAGCAGGTCGAGCCGGTCCCGCTCGGCCTCGCCGACCAGCCGGGCCAGCGAATCGGGCGCGTGCGCGATGTCCGCGTCGGTGAAGAGGATCCAGTCCACCTCGCCGACCGACTCCACGCCGTGCCGCAGCGCCCACAACTTGCCGGTCCAGCCCGAGGGCGGCTCCCCGGGTGAGGTCACGGTCAGCGGCACCATGGCATCGGCCCCCAGTCGGCGGGCCACCTCGGCGGTCGCGTCGGTACTGCCGTCGTCGACCAGCACCACCCGCGCCCGGCCGGGGAAGTCCTGCGCGAGCAGCGCGGGCAGACTCTCCCCGAGCACCGCGGCCTCGTCGCGCGCGGGCACGATCACCGCCACCGACCCGCTGCCCGAGGGCGGCGCGGCGGGCCGCGCCAGACGCACGTCGGTGCGCCAGAACCAGCCGTGAAACAGCGTCAGATAGACCCAGGCGAGACCGGAAACGGCGGTGATCCACAACAAGACGTCCACATCGGAAGCCTGCCGGCTCCGCCGCGCCACCCGGGCGCTCCTTCCGGGTGAAGTCCGCGCGCGAACGGAGTCCTCCGGTCAAGCGGGCGACCGCCGGGACCGATATCGGGTAGGGGAGCTGTCTCGACAGTCGAGGAACTACCCATCGGCAGAAGGGCGGTGCCCGTCATGGGCGACGTGACCACGAGAGACCGGGAGCAGATTCGCGGGGGCGGGGCGACCCGTTGGCAGGGATTCGAGGTCGGCACTCGGGTACGGGTGCAGGTGGGCCTGAGCACCGGGCACATCGGCGAGGTCTGCGAGGTGTTCGCGGACGCGCACCGGCCGCCGCTGTCCCCGTACCAGTGGTATTCGGTGCGTTTCGCGGACGGCCTGCGCCCGCTGTACCGCCACGACGAGTTGGTCGAGCTTTCGTAGGTCGCCTCCCGCCCTTCGGCGCCGGCCGACCCGCCCGCGGTCACCGCGTGCGCCCGCACCCCGACGGCGGGCGCACGCGGCATGCGGCGGGCCGCGCACGTACCGCCCGGACGACCCCTCGGCCGCGTGTCCAACGACACCGTCGGTCGGGTCTTGCGCTCGCACGCCCGCCGGGGCAGGGTGCGGGCACGGGATCTGAAAGGGCGTCAGAATGACGATCAAGCTGGGCGTGATGGCGCCCTTCGCGGACGGTCTGATCACCTCCGGCGGCTTCCTGCGCGACTTCGCGGGCACGCTGGAGGAGTGCGGCGTGGAGTCCGTGTGGACCGTCGAACACGTCGTGGTCGCCGAGGACTACGAGCCCCTGTACCCGTATTCGGATTCCGGTCGCACGCCGAGCGCGGCTGGTGTGGTGCCGATGCCCGACCCGCTGGAGACCATCGCCTTCCTCGCGGGCGCCTCGCGCACCCTGCGCTTCGGCACCGCGATGGTGGTCGCGCCGCTGCACAGTCCGGTGGTGTTGGCCAAGCGGGCCGCCACCATCGATCGGCACTCGGACGGCCGGTTGATGCTCGGCCTGGGCATCGGCTGGCAGAAGGAGGAGTACGCCGCGGTCGGCGCGGCGTACTCCGAGCGCGGCGCCCGGCTCGAGGAGTGTGTGGGCGCGATGCGCGCGCTGTGGGCCGACGCGCCCGCCTCGTTCCGCGGCAGGTTCACCACGTTCGAGCGGGTGCACTGCCTGCCGCGCCCCGCACGCGGCGCGGTGCCGGTGGTGCTCGGCGGCAACAGCGAGCCCGCGGTGCGCCGGGCCGGCCGGATCGGCGACGGCTGGTTCCCGTACACGATCGCCCCCGACGAGTTCGAGGCGCGCGCCGAGGTGCTGCGCGCGAGCATGGCCGCGGCCGGTCGGGCCTCGGACGCGGTGGAGATCACCGCGTGGCCCGGCTCGTGCGATCGCGACCTCCAGTACGACCCGAACTGGGTGCGCCGGTTCACCGAAGCGGGCGCGAGCCGCCTGGTGTTCGCCCCCAACCCGGCCGAGTTGGCCGGGTCGCGGGGGCTGCGGGTGTTGCGCGAGCGGATCGCGCACTACCGCGAGACCATCGCGGACAAGCTTTGAACACCCCCGAGACGCCCGCCTCGGAAACCGTGAGCATCCTCGACCACGTGACCCTGACGAACGATCAGGTCGCCTGGTGGCTGGGCCAGTTCCATGATCGCTACCTGCCTGGCGCACAACGACGCGGGATGCGCCTGGAGCGGGTCTGGCGCTCGCCGGCGGGCCGGGACGCGACCACCGTGCACATCCTGTGGGTCCTGCCGGGGATCCGCGCGTTCTACGCGATGCGCGGGGCCGCGGCGGCCGATCCGGAGGTGGCGGCGTTCTGGGCGGCCACCGACGGTTACGCGCTGGAGCGGCAGCGGCGGGCACTGCAACCGGCCGAGGCCGGGGTGGGGGTGTCCGCGTGAGGCGGTGGCTGGTCCGGGCGGACGGCCCGCCCGCTCCCGGATTTTCGGCAACGGCGGCTGCGGATCCGTCGGCGGGGCCGGATCTGCCCGGCAGCGTCGGCGGGCTCGGCTGGTCGTGGGACCTGCGCGCCGACGCCCGGCCGGAACTGCCGGCGTCCGCCGACGCGATCGCCCTGCGGCCGGTGCGCGCCGGGTTCGTGCCGCTGACCGGACCGCGGATCAAACGCACCCTGCTGCTGACCGTGCGCGCGGGCACCCCCGCCGACGTGCTCGCGGAATTCGAGTCGGATCTCATCGCGATGCCCGAGCACATCGGGACCATCCGCTCCTGGGCGCTGTCCCGAGTGGACCCGATCGGGGGCGACACCGCGTGGACACACGCCTGGGAACAGGAGTACGCCACGATCGAGGGGTTGACCGGCGAATATCTGCTGAACCCGTATCACTGGGCGCATGTGGACCGCTGGTTCGACGGCGAGATACCCGGGTCGATCGTGGAACCCGTACTGGCCCACGTCTTCCGCTGGAGCGAGTCCTCGGTGCTCATCGAAGATCTCCCCGGAATGCGGCCTGACTGATCGTCAAATCCGGTGCGCGACAAGGGCAACCAACAGGTGGGACCATTCACGATCGGTGAACCGCAGGACCGCGCAGGCGCGTTGCTTGGAATCGCGCACCACCACCTCGCTGGGCCGACGGTTCACCACTTCGACGCAGTTTCCCTGCACGCTGCTGTAGGAGCTCCGTCGCCACGTCGGTGCGTAGGTTTCCTGCGACCAGGTCGCCATCGGCCCGTCACTCCTGACTTGTCGAGGTTCCGCCGCCGGGCGACACGAACCCCTCCCCCGGGAGGGAGCCGACCTCCGTGTGAGGGTCAGGGACATCGCCCGATCGGGTGAACCGTGTACACGCGGACACCGAAGTGGCGGCGAGAGTTGCACCGCCGGGTTTCGTGGAGCATCCTACCGAGCACCCTCACTTTACGCGCTTACAAGATCACTTAAAGCGACGGGACGGGGCGGGGCCGCTTGCGGGGGCAATCGCAGCCCACGCAACAGGAGGTAGCCGCATGACCACCCTGGCCGATCCGGAAGTGACGGACGAGGCGGACGAGGTCAGCCCGACCATCACGCTGCCGGCGATGCCCGCGTGCGTGTCCGCCGTGCGGGAGCATGTCCGCGTGGCGCTGCGGGTCTGGGATCTCGACTCCTTGTCCGACACCGCCGTACTTCTCGCCTCCGAACTGGCGACCAATGCCGTGCGTCACGCGGGTCTCGGACGCCCGTTCAGCGTCGTGGTCCGCCGAGACCGCGCGCCCGACGGCGCCGCCTGCGTTTGGATCGAGGTGCACGACACCGACGCCCGTACGCCCCAGGTGGTCGAGGCGGCCGACGACGACACCACGGGCCGCGGCCTGATGCTGGTCGAATCGTTGTCCGACGGCTGGGAAGCGGTGCCCGAGCCCGGCGGCAAGTGTGTGCGTTTCCGGCTCGCGATGACCGCCTGATCCGCCGCCGGGCCCGCGTCGACCCGCACGCCGGCCCGCGCCGCCGGGTCACCCCCCGGGTACGCCCGCCCGGGGCGGCGGGACGTGGACCGGCAGTTGGTGCACGTGCGCCCGGCCCGGCGCGAGCGTGTCCACGGCCAGCCGGCCCAGGTGCGGGTGGTGGGTGAAGACCACCACCTGGAACCGGTCGGCCATCGCGTCCAGCACCGCGAGCATCGCCCGGGTGCGGCCGTCGTCGAAGGTCATCGCCACGTCGTCGAGCACGATCGGCATCGCCCGCCCGGCGTCGGCGTAGGCGTCGAGCGAGGCCAGCCGCAGCGCCAGGTAGAGCTGATCGCGGGTGCCCTCGCTCATCTCGTCCACCCCGAGCACGTCGGCCCCCGCCCCGGCGTCCCCGGCACCGCCCGCGCGCCGCGCGCGCAACACCGGCGCGCCCTTGCGCCCCTCGGTCTCCACCAGCAGCCGGTCGAAGCGGCCCCCGGTGAGCGCGGTGAAGACCTCCTCCGCCCGGGCCAGGACCGGCGCCTGGTTCTCCTTGCGGTAGTCCTCCATACACCGGAGCAGCACCTCGCGGGCCAGCCGCAGCCGGACGAACTCCTCGGTGTCCTCGGCGATCGCGGCGACCGTGCCGGCCACCTCCTCCTGCGCCCGGGCGGCGGCCACCGACTCGCGCTCCAGGTCGAGCAGGCTCTGCCGGCGCCGGCCCAGCGTCTCGCCGGCGGCCGCGTACGCGGCGTCGGCCTCCTCGACACGGCGCGCGGCGTCCTCGATCTCCACGTCGAGTTCGTCGGGGGCGTAGCGCGCGGCCTCCTGTTCGACCTCGGGCGACAGCAGCGCGCGGTGGTCGGCCAGCGCGGCTTCGAGGTCGCGCACCCGGGCCGAACGCTCCACCGCGGCGCGCAGGTCGCCGAGGTCGGCGGCACCGGACGCGACGACCAGCGCGGCGAGTTCGGCCTCGGTACGGGCCGCGGCGTCGCGGCCGGCGCGCAGCGCCCGTTCCAGGTGCGCGATGCGCTCGGCGAGGCCGGTGCGGGCCGCCTCCACGCCGCGCGCCGCGGTGAGTTCGCGGTGCAGGTCGAGGACCGCCGTGAAGGCGGGTCGGCCGGTGGGCTCGCTCGGCGCCGGACGCCCGCACGCGAGGAACGCCTCTGCCGCGCGGGCGCCGAATTCGGCCACCCGATCGGCCGCGCGGACGCGCCGTCGGTCCGCCTCGTCGGCCCGGCCGAGCGCCGCCGCAACCTCGGCCAGCGTGGCCACCGCGGCGGCGATCGTGTCCGGGCCGCCCTCGGGCAGGTCCAGCTCGCCCGCCAGTTCGTGCCGGCGCCGCTCCCAGGCCGCCCGCTCGCCCTCGGCCCGCTCCGACTCGGCGACCGCCTCGGCCAGTTCGGCCTCGGCCTCGCGCACCGCCGCGACCGCCGCCTCCCGCTCGCGCACCGCGTCGGCCAGCGCGTCGCGGCGCGCGTCGGCCTGCGCGATCAACGCGGGCAGGGTGCTGGTCCCGGTGGGCGCGCCGGACTCGGCCAGCGCGGTCCGGAAATCGGCCACCAGCGCCGCGACCCGGGCCCGGCCGGCGGCCAGCCGATCGCGCACGCCCCGCGCCTCGACCTCGACCCGGGCCAGTTCGCCGATCGCGTCCAGGACGGCGAGGGCGTCGTGCGGGTCGGGGGCGGGCAGACCGCTCGGTGCCCACGCGCGGGCCCAGTCGGCGTCGAGTTCGGCCGCGCGTTCGGTCGCCGCCGCCCGCTGCTCGGCCAGCCGGGCCAGCGTGCGTTCGTCGTGTGCGAGGTCGGCCTCCAACCGGCCGCGCCGCACCGCGTCCTCGGCCCGTCGCGCGATGTGTTCGGCGATCTCGTCCGCCGCGGCCACCGCCCGCTCGTAGCCGTCGATCCGGTCGTCGGTCAGCGGCGGGCTCGCGCAGATCAGCGTCCACAGCCGGTCGCGCTCGGCCCGGGCCGCCGCCCAGTCGGCGGGGGTGGGCGGCGGATCGGCCAGGGACGACACGGCCAGTTCGCGGCGGCGCCCGTCGTGCTCGCTCACCAACGCGCGCTCGGCCGCCGCCGTCTCGTCCAGCTCGGCCCGGACCCGCAGCAGCCGGCCCACTCGATCCGCGACCCACTCGCGCCCCGGCAGCCGCAGCCGCGCCGGGTGGTCGGGGGCGCACACGTCCGGGTCGCCGAGGCCGTGTCGGGCCCGCAGATCGGCCGCCTCGTGGTCGAGTTCGGCCAACCGGCGCTCGTCGCGCGCGACGTCCTCGACCGGGTCGCCCGGCACCGACCGCAGCAGCGCGCGCAGCGCGGCCGGGTCGGCGGGCTCGGGGATCGCCGCACAGGCCGCGCGCGCCGCGTCGAGCCGGGCCCGGCGGTGCGCGACCTGCTCGACGGCGCCGGCGAGCCGGGCCTCGCACACCGTCAGGTCGTCGCGCAGCGCGGTGACCCGCGCGGCCACGCCCGAGGGCAGCTCGTAGGCGGTCGGGTCGTCGAGGGCGCGGTCCGGGCGCACCCGGGCCAGCAGTTCGGCGGCCACCCCCCGGGCCTCGGTGGCCTCGGCGTCGGCGTGGTCGGCCTGTTCGACCGCGTCGCGGATCGCCGCGACGTCGGCGTGCAGCGCGTCCACGGCGGCGCCGGCCGCCAACAGGTCTCGATCCGCCCCCGGTTCGGCCCACTCGGCCCGGGCCCGGGCCAACTCCCGCTCGACCCGCGCATGTTCCGCCGCCGTCTCCGCGGCGCGCGCGTCGAGCGCGGCCAGCGTCGCCGCCGCGTCGGCGCCCACCGGCGGTCCACCCGCACTCGTCTCGGCCAGCGCGGCGTCCAGTTCGGCCCGCTTGGCCAGCACCGGCAGCGCCTGGCGGACCCGGTCGAGGCGCTCGAACCGGACCCGCGCGTCGCTGCGGTCGCGGCCCAGCCGGTCGCGCTCCTCCTCGGCGCGCCGGCTCTCCTCGACCGCCTCGCCGAAGACCGCGGGAGCCAGGCCGTCGTCCTGCACCCGCTTGCGCAGCCGGCCCAGTTCGACCAGGCCCGCGTTGATCCGCTGGTTCTTGCCGCGGACCTTGTACAACTGCGCGGCACGTTCCTCGATGCGGGCCAGCACCTCGCCGAGCCGGGCCGAGGAGCGCGATTCGAACAGGGCCCGGCCCACGTCGCCCTCGCCGCGCAGCAGTTCGGCCCCGCCCGCGCGCAGCCCGGCGTGGTCGAGGGCGAACACCTGCCGGAAGTCGTCGCGACCCACGCCCGCCAGCATCCGGGTCAGCTCGGCCTCGGCGAGGACCGAGCCGTCGGCGCGGGTGAGCGGGTCCCGGTCGCGCTTGTGCCGCACCACGTCGAGCACCCGCCCGTGCTCGTCCCGCACCAGCGCGCCGAGTTTGAGGTCGCGCATCGCGTGTACGAAGTCGTACGAGGTCTGTCGGTCCATCCCGTAGAGCAGTTGGTCCAGGGCGTGCCGCACGGTGGACTTGCCGGCCTCGTTCGGGCCGCTGATCACGTGCACGCCCGGGGCGCCGAGTTCGATGTGGCGGTCGGTGAAGCAGCCGAACGCGATCAGGTCGAGCCGGTCGATCCTCACGCGTGCTCCCCGTCGGTCCCGGTGACCAGCGCCGTGAGCAGTTCCACGGCCTGTTCGAAGATGTCGGCGCGCCAGGCCGCGTCGGCGGGGGCTATGCCCTCCTCGGCGACCTTCGGATCCAGCGTGCGCATCCCGGGCACGGTTCGGACCAGCTGCTCCAGCGCGGTCGGGTCGGCGCGCAGTGCCTTGGCCGTGCGGGCCAGGTCCTCCACCAGTGTCGGCATCTCGAACCCGGCGTCGGCCAGGTCGGCGTGCCGGGTCTCCAGGCGGATCTTCTCCAGCCACACTCCGGAGAACTCGGCGGCCAGCGCCCGGGTCTCGAACACGAATCGGCGCTCGTCGCGCCACAGCGCCTCGTGCGCGTCGGTGGCGCCGGTGATCCGCACCCGGCCGGCGAGGAGGCGGTCGCCGGCCGCGCCGCGCTGCTCGGCCAGGGCGCGCCGGACCAGGTCGAGCACGTCGTCGACACCGCCGGCGGCCGAGGCGTCGACGTCGAGGCGGGCCCAGCGCACCACGTCCAGGTCGCGGTGCTCGACGGCGGCCCGGCCGTGGTCGTCGACGGTAATCAGCGTCGCGCCCTTGGGCCCGGTCTCGCGCGCGTGCCGGCCCTGGATGTTGCCCGGGAAGACGATCCACGGCTCGCGCTCGTGCACCACCTCGCGCGCGTGCACGTGGCCGAGCGCCCAGTAGTCGTAGCCGCGCGAGACCAGATCGCCGACGCTGCACGGCGCGTAGGTGGCGTGCCCCTCGGCGCCGGTGAGCGCGGTGTGCAGCAGGCCGACGTTGAACATCCCGCCGCGCGGCGCGGGATAGGCCAGCGCGAGGTTGTCGGTCACGTCCCGGACCGCGAAGCCCTGACCGTGCACGGCCAGGCCCAGGTCCTCGAAGACGACCGTCTCGGGGCGCGCGGTGGAGAAGCGGTGCACGTTGGCCGGCAGCCGCAACTCCCGGGTGATCCGGCTGTCGGCGTCGTGGTTGCCCGCGACCAGCAGGACGCGGATGCCCGCCTCCTCCAGGCGGCGCATCTGCACGCCGAAGAACAACCCCGTGTGGTAGTCCTTCCAGTCGCCGTCGTAGATGTCGCCGGCGAGCAGCACCGCGTCGACCGCCTCGGTGAGCGCCAGGTCGACGAGGTTGACCACGGCCCGCCGCGCCGCGCCGCGGATCTGTGCCGCAGGCGCGCCCTCGTAGCCGGAGAGGCCGCGAAGGGGGCTGTCGATGTGCAGGTCGGCGGCATGCAACAGCTTCATGAAGCGGGGCGCCTCCGGTCGGCGATCACGGGCAGCCAGGATAGGCACACGGCACCGACACGGTGGCGGTTTCGGCGGGACCCGGCACAGGGTGGGGCTGGCCCCACCCCCGATCGGCCAGGCACCTACCTGGTCGCGCGGCGGCCGTCCGGCCAGGCTGGAGGAAACGCGCCAAGCCCGTCCGGGAGTTCACCGTGACAGCTCGACAGACCGACCGCAGGCACCCGATCCCGACCCCGCTCGTCACCTGTGCGCTCTGTGCGGTGGCCGGCGCCGTCCTGTGCCTGGCGGCGGTCCATCGGTCCGGGCTCCCGGCGAATCCGAACCTGATCGGCCTGCTGCGGCAACCGGCGCCACTGGCCACGCTGGTGTTCGGCCTGTCCGGTCTGCTGGTGGCGCTGCGCGGCCGGACCGGGCGGGGAAAACCGGTTGAATCGAGTCCGCCGAAGGCCGCACCCTGGAGTCTGCGCCACTCGGCGGTGAGTACGAGCGGGCCGCCCCGTCACGGGGAGGGGGCGACCCACTCACCCGGGGCCGGTTAACCCCGGCGCCACTACTGGTTAAGATGGGCACGCAACTACGCACGCTCGCGTAGCTCAGCGGGAGAGCGCCTCGTTCACACCGAGGAAGTCACTGGTTCGATCCCAGTCGTGAGCACCGATCACTTCGTGATCCCGATCAATCGAGGGCCGCTCCTGCGAGCGGCCTTCGGCACGTTCAGGACCGTGCCCGGCTCCAGGCGGTCCGGGTCCGGGCCGATCACGTCCCGGTTCGCCGCGTAGAGCGCCTGCCAGCCGCCGATCACGCCGAGGTCGCGCGCGATCGAGGAGAGCGTGTCGCCCGCCTTGACCGTGTACCGCGAGCCGAGCATCCCGATCTGGCGGGCGCATTGCGGCCAGGCCTCCCAGCCCTGCATGTCCAGGATCGTCTCGGCGACGGCGATCTGTTCCTCGCGGGTGGCCCGGTCCGGGCGATCGGCGTACTCCTGTCCGCCCGCCTCGACCCACGTGCTCGGCAGGATCTGGAGTCCGCCGTAGTAGCCGTTGCCGGAGTCGAGGTTCCACCGGCCGCTGCTCTCGCACTCGGCGAGCCGGTCCCAGACGTCGTCCGAGACCGCCTCGGCGGGCGCGGCCGGCCCCACGACGAGCCCGGCGCCCAGGACACCGGCGAGCAGGACAACCACGGACGATCGGATGATCAGCTTGGCCATGTCAGCCGACTGTAGGCAGCCCGCGCGCGGATCCGGGGACCCCGCCGGGGGCGGGCCGCGGAATCACCCGGCTGTCGCAACGCCCGCGCCCCACCGGGCGGTCGGGTCACCCCGGCCGAGGCCGGGCCGGAAAACGGCCCGTCGATCCGCCACCCCTCACGGCAGCTCCGGCACCAGGCCGGTGGGGAAGTCGAGGTCGGAGGGCAACAACCCGCTCGGCAACACGCCCGAGGGCAGGCCCGGCTGTTCGGGCCCCTGGGTCGAGGGGGTCTTCTTCGGGTTGTCGTCGTCGCTGTCCCCGCGGCTGATCAGGATGACCGCGGTCACCACGCCCGCCACCAGCACGAGCGCGATCACCAGCATGATCAGCGGGTTGCCGCGGCGACCGCCGCCCTGCGTCGGCGGCGGTCGGTGCGGCTGCTGCGGATACGGCGGCGGTTCGTGGTGCGACACGGGCTTCGACCCCCAAGGCGACCGGTGCCGGGGGCGAACTGTCCCCGAACATCCATGCTGTCACGATCCGGACGGGCCGGAGCCGGTCCACCGAAGTCCGGGCAAAGTGAGCACCGATTCGAGGGAGTCCCCGCTCGGACCGCCGCCGACGCGCGGGCCGCCGGACGGACACGCCGCGCCGACCGCCCGGCCGCGCCCGCGCGGCTCACAGGTCCTTGGTCAGCTCCTCGAACTCCAGGTCGTCGCGCAGCGGCCTGCCGAACCGCTCGTTGCCGTAGGGGAACGGGGTGCGCGCCCCGGTGCGGGCGAAGCCGCGCCGCTCGTACCAGGCGATCAACTCCTCGCGCTGGCGGAGGACGGTCATCCGCATGCGCTTGGCATCCCACCGCCGCACCGCGACGCGCTCCGCCTCGGCGAGCAGCGCTCGGCCCAGACCGCCGCCCTGGCGACCGGGGCGCACGGCGAACATGCCGAAGTACACGACCGAGTCCGGATGCCGCTCCAACTGGCAGCAGCCGAGCAGTACGCCGTCCCGCTCGGCGATCCACATCACACTGTCCGCACCCTCGACCACCGCCGCGACACCGTCCGCGTCGGTGCGCTGCCCCTCCAGGAGTCCGGCCTCGGTGGTCCAGCCCTCGCGGCTCGCCTCACCGCGGTAGGCGGATTCGACCAGTTCGAGCAGGGCAGGGATATCCGCCGGTCCGGCCTGCCGGAAACCGACGGCGACCACCGCGTCGGGGGACTCCTGCGTTCGGGTCGACGCGTCCTGCGGCACCATGGTTGTCTCTCGCCCCTCGTCGATTCGGCAATGTGTTCCATGCCGTCCCCCGAGCGTACGGCGTGGGTTCCGAGAGGAGCCCTCCGCTTTCGATCGCGGTCGGGCGGTGACAAGGTGTCCGGGAGCCGGCAACCGGATGGCCCCGCCACGAATCGGGGGCCATCCGGCCACGAATCCGGACCGAACCCGGGAAAAGCAGAAATTCCAGGAAAGCGGGAGAAGCCGTACATGGTGAGGGCAGGCGTTCGCCGGCTACTGGACATACGGAGGACCAGGCTCTCCCTGGCCCTGGTGGGTCTGTGGCTGCTCGCCGCATGCGTCGCCGTCCGACAGGCCAACGAAGTACTCGACCGACCCGAGGACCGCAGGCTGCCGGACCTGGACGCGTGGCTCGGTCCCAACGGCGTGCTGCACCTGCCGGGCTCGCTCTACGACGCCGACGCACGCGGCACCACCTTCGGAGGCACACCCTTCGCCGGCTGGGTGCTGCGCCCGCTCACCCGGGCGGCGGAGAACACGCTGGGCGTGGCCTGGACGGTGGCGACCCTGCTCATCGTGGCCGCGATCGCGGTGGTGGTCGCCCGGGCGGTGCCCGGCCTGCGCACCCGGCGCGCCCGGCTGCTCGCGACGCCGCTGATCATCACCCTGCTCGTGGTGTCCCTGCCGGTGCGCGGCAACCTGTCGCTCGGCCAGCTCAGCCTGCTCCCGGTCCTGCTCGCGCTGCCGGCGATGCTCAGACCCGCCCCGGGCCGGGTCGCGTCGATCGCGATGGGTGTCGCCGCCGCGCTGCATCCGGCGATGCTGCTGTTCGCCGTGTACCTGTGGCTGACCGGCAAGCAGCGCGCGGCCGCGAACGCGACGGCCACCTTCCTCGGCTGTACCGCGCTGGCCTGGGTCACCATGCCGCACGACTCCTTCACGTACTGGGTGCACCACGTCGCCGGCGCGGGCCTGGGCGGCGACGCCGACGCGCTGTCCAACCAGTCGCTGCACGGTCTGCTGCTGCGGGTCGGCCTGTCCGGGCCGCTGGAGATCGCGCTCGTGGTGCTGCTGTCCGCCGCCGTGTTGTGGTTCGGCGTGCCGCGCGCGGTGGCCTACGCCAAGGACGGACAGGCGCTGCTAGGTGCCGCGCTGGCCGGCTGTGTGATGGTCGCGGTCTCCCCCGTGTCCTGGCAGCACCAGCAGTTGTGGATCCTGTTCGTCGCGGTCGCCCGGCTCGGCGCCAGGCAGACGGACCGCATGGTGTGGCCGGTCGCGGTCTTCATGATCATGACCTTCGACAGCAAGACGCTGGTCTGGAACAAGCTGGCCGCCGTCCGCACGATCGCCGACAACGGGCCGCTGCTGCTCGCGATCGCCTCGGCGTGCGCGGTGCCGTTCATCACCAGGGCTTCGGCCAAGTGGAGCCCGCGGGCGATGCCGCAGGGGGTCGCGGACACGAGTCGGTTCGCCTGGATCCCGGCGCTGCCGTTCGGGTGGCGTCCGCTGTCGCGGCCGAACCTGCTGCTCGAACTGCTGATGATCCGGGTCGGCTACCAGGTCTACTCGTTCATCCGCGCCTCGGTGCCCGACCAGCGCCGGGTCGCCGAGGACCACGGGCAGCAGATCATCGACCTGGAGAAGTTCCTGCACATCGACGTCGAGCGCGGCCTGAACCACTTCGTGGCCGAGATCGGCTGGCTGCAGAGCAGCATGAACTTCTTCTACGAGACGTTCCACTTCATCGTGCCGCTGACCATCCTGGCCATCCTGTACGTGCGCAAGCCCGCCGCCTATCGCTCGGCGCGCACCGTGCTGAGCGTGGCCACGCTCACCGGCCTGGTCGGTTTCTGGCTCTACCCGCTCGCGCCGCCGCGGCTGATGCCGGGCTACGACTACATCGACACCGTGCACGGCGTGCAGGACCTGAACAATCCGGACTTCGGCGCGCTGACCAAGATCTCCAACCAGTACGCGGCGATGCCCTCGCTGCACGTGGGCTGGTCGTTGTGGTGCGGATTGATGATCCTGGCCATCGCGCCCAAGGGCTGGCGCTGGCTGGGGCTGCTCTACCCGCTGTCCACCACGATCGTGGTGATGGGCACCGCCAACCACTGGATCATGGACGCGGTCGGCGGCGCGGCGGTGGTCACCCTGGGCTTCTTGGTCCAGTACCTGCTGACCGGGCGCTCGGCCTTCTCGGTCGACCCGGTCGCCGTGCCCGTCGCCGACACGGCGGAAGCCGGACCCGGAGAGGGAATCGGAGCCGCCGACGCGATTAGCACGCCGGTGACGGTCGGCGCCGGGAAGTCGGCTGTGATCACTCGTTCGTCGGAGTCAAAGCCGGATGATTCCGATTCGCGGGATGATCCCGACAAACGGCCGGTCAGTCGCAAATCATGACGACACGCCTGCTCATTGCCAACACTTTGCCAACAGCGCCCGCAACCCGATCGTGCTTCGAGCGGTAGTCAGTGTGGTCGGTGCCGGAGGGGCCCGACCTCACCGTGACACCACGAGGAGCACCATGACGCACATCTCGCGCCGCGTAGCCCAGGCCGCCCTGCTGATCGCCGCCGGCGCCGCGCCGATCCTGGGCGCGTCCGCGGCGCACGCGGCGGACCTGCCCACGGGTGGCCTCGGCGCGCTGACCCAGCCGGACGTCGGCGGCCTCGCCGACAAGGTCCCCGCGGCCTCCGAGGGCGCCGGCAACGTGGCCGGCGCAACGGCGTCCAAGACCGTCCCCGCAGCCTCGAAGGCCGCAGGTCAGACGGCCGGTACCACGGCGGCGAACGCGAACAAGACGGTCGGCGACGGCGCTGCCGCGGCCGCTCCCGCCGCCGGTCAGACGGTCGGCCAGGCCGCCCCCGCGGCCGGTCAGCTCGCCGCCGGCGGCGTCCCCGCGGCGCCGTCCCTGCCCGCCGTGCCCTCCCTCGGCGGACTCCCGATCGGGGGTTGATCGAACCGGTTCTCATTCGGTTGAGAGCCCGGTGAAACCGGCGGGGCCGGTGCGGCGTGTCCATTGATGCCGCACCGGCCCCGCCGTATGTCCGAACCGCGCTTGTCCACCATTGGGATTAGCAAACGATCGGGTATCCCTCCCTGGGATGAGGTACCAAAGGGCCATCGTGCGCATCCAAATGACTTCGTGGGTGTCTACGCTGTTCTGCGAGCGTTACGAAGAGTCGCAATTCTGGACATAGGGAACGAGACTCTTCCACCACCCCACAATCGAGGAGCACGGTGTCTGCCACGACGCGGGCCGCCGCGAACGGCCACAACAAGAACGGCACCGGCACCCCGGCTGCCGAGCGCGTGCGCGGGATCTCGGCGGGGGTGCTGATCTGGTACCTGCGGATCGTGGCGGCACTCGACTTCGTGTCGGCCGTCTCGGTGCCGCTGCGCGACCGGGTGCGACACCACGACACGGGTGAGTACTACACGCCGTTCCTGGTCACGTCCGGTTTCACGTCGGCCGCGCTGGCCGCGTTCCTCGCCATCATGCTCGCCCGCCGCAAGCGGGCGGCCTGGGCGTTCACGGCGATCCTGCTCGTCCCGTCCACCGCGGTCTACATCTGGGCGCTGTGGTTCGACGACCTGCGGCAACACCCGTTCAACTGGTTCTCCACGATCCTCACGTTCGTGATCTGCGTCGCGCTGCTGCTGAGCTTCGCCGAGTTCGGCGCCAAGGGCGACCGGGGCAACGTGCTCAAGGCCGGCCTGGTGCTGGCCGGCGGCGCGGTGGTCGGTGTGGTCCTGGGCTCGACGCTGGTCAACGCCACCGACCGGATCGCCGACTCCAGCATGGGCGACCGGATCCTGTACGCGGTGTTGCGCATCTTCACCCTCGCCCCGGACAGCGACCTGGGCAGCGTCTCGGTGCCGCGCTGGGTCGACATCGTGATCAACGTGGCCGGCGTGATGTTGTTCCTGCTGGTGCTCTACGTGCTCTTCCGCGCGCCCAAGGGTCGCGAACTGCTCACCCCCGACGACGAGGTGCTGCTGCGCGAGCTGCTCGACAAGCAGGGCGAGCGGGACTCGCTCGGCTACTTCGCGCTGCGTCGGGACAAGGCGGTGATGTGGTCGCCGAGCGGCAAGGCGGCGGTGGCCTACCGGGTCGTGGGCGGTGTCTCGCTCGCCTCCGGCGACCCGATCGGCGACCCCGAGGCGTGGCCCGGCGCGATCGACCGCTGGCTCGCCGAGGCCGAGGACCGCGCCTGGGTGCCGGCCGTGATGGGGGCCAGCGAGGAGGCCGGCACGATCTTCGCCCGGCACGGTCTGGACGCGTTGGAGCTGGGTGACGAGGCGATCGTGGAGGTGTCCGAGTTCAGCCTGGAGGGCCGCGCGATGCGCGGTGTCCGGCAGGCGTACAACCGGGTCAAGCGCGCCGGGTACACCACCCGGGTGCGCCGCCACGAGGACATCCCCGAGGGGGAGATGCGCGAACTGCTCGACCTCGCCGACCACTGGCGCGACGGGCAGACCGAACGCGGCTTCTCAATGGCGCTCGGCCGGCTCGGCGACCCCGACGACGGGCGCTGCCTGATGGTCGAGTGCATGGACGACGAGGGACGGCTGCGCGCGGTGCTCAGCTTCGTGCCGTGGGGTGCCAAGGGCGTCTCGCTCGACCTGATGCGCCGCGACCGCGAGTCGGACAACGGGCTGATCGAGTTCATGGTGCTCGACGTCATAGAGGGCGCCAAGGCGTACGCCGCGGCGAACGCGAAGCCCGCCAAGGGCGGCAAGGGGAAGGGCAAGCCGGCCGCCGAGCCGGAGGCCGAGGCCCCCGCCGAGGCGTCCCCGCCGATCGACATCGAGCGCATCTCGCTCAACTTCGCGATGTTCCGCTCGGTGTTCGAGCGCGGCAACAAGCTCGGCGCCGGGCCGGTCCTGCGGCTGTGGCGCGCCGTCCTGGTGTTCTTCTCGCGCTGGTGGCAGATCGAGTCGCTGTACCGGGCCAACGAGAAGTACCGCCCGATCTGGGAGCCGCGCTACATCTGCTTCCGCAAGGCGAGCGAGCTGCCGCGGATCGGCATCGCGAGCGCCCGGGCCGAGGGCTTTTTGACCACGCCGACGCTGCCGCAGCTGTTCGGCGCCCGGCACGAGCAGCGGGTGGCCTCGATGACCAAGCGCAAGGCCGCCGAAGCGACGCCGCCGCTGGACGGCTGGGCCGCGGAGCAGCGCGAGCCGGCCGAGCACAAGCGGCCCTGAGCACCGGGTCCGGCCACGCCGACCACGCCGAAGGGCGGCACCCTCGCGGGGGTGCCGCCCTTCGGTCGTTCGGGTCCTCCTCGGTGCCCTTCGGGGCTTCGGGGTCCTCCGGGTCGGCTCAGACCAGGCGGCGGATCTCGCCGCGGACGCGGTAGAACCCGCCGCGCTCGGCCGGGCTGACCTCGTCCACCACGTAGCGCGCACCCGCGACCCGCACGTCCTTCGGGAACTGCACGTTCCAGCCGCTCTCGTAGCCCGCGGTGACCACGTGCACCCGCAGCCGGCCGTTGCCCTGGTCGACGCACTCGACCACCACGCCGGTGCCGGCCTCGGTGGTGGTGGCCACCTCGGTGGTCGGCACCACGGCCTCCATCGCGGCCACCTTGACGTCGCGCACCTGCGGCACGGTGCCGTCCTGGGCCGCCGCGATCGCCGCCTCGCTCACGTCGATGCAGGCCAGCGAGCCGTCGGTGGTGACGATGTACAACTTCTCGTCGTGGTACTGCATGGAGAAGGCCGAGCCGCACGTGGTGCCCAGCTTCCACAGCCGCTTGCCGTCCTCGGCGAAGCAGTACACCGTCGAGGAGCTGTCCCCGGCGAACACGTACTTCCCGTTCTCGGCCGTGGCGCAGGAGAACACCGACGCGTCGCAGTCGTAGGTGGTCCGGATGCTGCCGTCGGACTTGGCGATCCGGTGCACCTTGTTGCCGCTGGTGCCCGCGTACACGTCGTCGCGCTCCTGCCAGCCGAAGAGCACCCCGCCCCTGGTCTTGGTGGTCCACAACTCCTTGCCGTCGCCGGCCGCGAACGCCTGCACCCCGGCGCTGTGTCCGTGGTAGATCGCGTTCTCGTCGCAGCGCACCATCCACGCGCCGGTGCCGTTGGTGGCCGCGGCCCAGAGCGACTCGTCCTCGTGGTCGATCGTGGTGCAGCCGCCGTTGGAGTCGGACACGCCGAGCACGCCGTCGTGGATGTCCAGCCAGTAGATGTCGATGTTGTCGGTGATCTCGTAGGCCACGCGCGGGGCCTTGCCGCCGACGTCGTACACGTTGCCGTTGTCGCACCCGGCGTAGATCCACGAGTCGTCCGCGACGATGCACTTGACGCCGTCGGGCAGTTGGTAGCGGCCGGTGACCTTGCCGGCGTGGTCGAGGAACCAGACGTCGCCGCGCTGGTTGCCGACCAGGACCCGTTCGGAGTCGACGAAGATGCCGAACGCGGAGGAGCCGGTGCGGTAGCGCCACAACACCGGCGCCGAGTTGCGGGCGGTGCTGGGCCGGGAGACTATCTCGCGGCGGGTGATCGCCCTGGGCTTGCGCACGCCCTGGACGGCCGGCTCGTAGCCCTTGCGCAGCTTCGCGGCGACCTTCTTCTTGCCGTCGGCCTCGGCCTTTTGCGGCGTCGCGTGGGTGGTCGTCCCGGTCTGGCCCTTGGCCCCGATTCGCCCGTACGTGACCGTGACGTCGCAGCCGTCGACGACCACTTCGTAGTACTTGTGCGCGCCGTCGCCTTCCTCGGACAGCTCAAGGTAGGTACGGGTCTCGGGCATGACGACTCCTGGCTCCGCTGAGTGGGTTGGGGGATGCCGAACGTCCACGACGGGGCGGGAAAACCGTGCCGTTGCAAGGGGGCTGATGCCCCGTCATCCCCGGTGGCGACGACTCGAACACTACTCACGTCGGCCGACAGCGTGGGGGCGGGCGGGTGGTTGCCCGGACGCGGTGCCCATTCCCCCCGGGTCGGGCGGGTCCGTTCACCCGGCCGGCGCATCCCGGACCGACGGGTTCGTTGTCGGGCAAAGTGCTTCGACGTACTCCCGACCCCTACTCCGGCGGGAGGATCACCGGGGCCGCGGCCCCTCCCCGTGGACGACGTTTCAGCGTCGGGCGGGGGGTTAATCTCCACTCGTCCCGATCACCGGTCGCCGGTTCGACCCCCGTACGGTCGGCCCAAGACCCCGCCTGCCCGAGGAGTCCATGTGGCCGGGCACGTCTTCTCGTCATTGGCTCCCGCGGCGTTCGGCGCCAGACCCGCCGGCAAGCGCCTGGAACGTGTCCGCAGGTCGCCGCACTTCCGCGACGGCGCGTTCCGAAATCCCGTGCCGACCCGCCGCGGCAGTCCGGGCGCGCTCGGCAAGATGATGCGCGCGCAGCGGGCCGCGTCCGGACTGCGTCGACCGGCCGGGGCGATTCCCCTGGTCACCGCGTCGGCGGCGGACTTCGCGAAGGCACCGGTGACCGGGCTGCGGGCGTCGTGGCTGGGGCATGCGACCGTCTTCGTGGAGATCGACGGGGTGCGGGTCCTGTTCGACCCGGTGTGGAGCACCCGATGTTCGCCGTCGGCGGCGTTCGGCCCGGCTCGGCTGCACGCGGTGCCGGTGCGCTTCGCCGATCTGCCCGACCCCGACGTCGTGGTCGTCTCACACGACCATTACGACCATCTGGATCTGGCCACGATCGTGGCGCTGGCCCGGCGTGAGCGGGTGCTGTTCGTGGCGCCGTTGGGGATCGGCGCGCATCTGGAGCGGTGGGGCGTCGCGCAGGACCGGATCACCGAGTTGGACTGGCACGAGTCGGCCGAGGTCGCCGGGCTCACCTTCACCGCGACGCCCGCGCGGCACTACTGCAATCGAGGCGCGCGGGTGCTCGGCACCGTGTTGTGGGCGTCGTGGGTGGTCGCCGGGCCCCGACACCGGGTGTTCCACAGCGGGGACAGCGGCTACTTTCCGGGCTTCGCCGACATCGGCCGCGAGCATGGGCCGTTCGACCTGACCATGATTCAGGCCGGGGCGTACGCGGAGGCGTGGCCCGAGGTGCATCTGCACCCGGAGGGCGCGGTGCAGGCGCACGCGGATCTGGGCGGCGGGCTGATGTTGCCCGTGCACTGGGGCACGTTCGATCTGGCGCCGCACGCGTGGGAGGAGCCGGCCGAGCGGTCGGTGGCGGCGGCTCGGGCGCTGGGCACCGGGCTTGTGGTCCCTCGGCCCGGCGCGCTGTTCGAACCGGCCCTGGTGGACGGGGCCGAGGTGGAGCCGTGGTGGCGCGAGGTGTCGGCGGCGCCGGAGCGCTGGGCGTCGACGGCGCCGGCCGAGCGGGCGGCGGTGGAGCCGGTGGGAATTCCGGCGGTGTCGAGCGGGTCTGCGGTGCCGGCGGGCTGAGGCGCCGAGCGCGGGTACGCCCGCCGGCCGGGGACGGCGGGCGCCGGAGGTCAGGGCGCGGACGGGGCGGGTGCCTTCCAGGCGTCGGCCCGGACGCCGCGCGGGAGGACCATGACCGGGGTGCGGGCGTTGCGGACGATCTTGTGCGAAACGTCGCCGACGAACACCCGCCTGACCGGGCCGACCGTGCCGGAGGCGCAGATCAGCAGGTCGTCGGCCCAGGTGACGGCGTCGAGCGCGGCACGTACGTCGTCGCCCTCGACCGTTTCGCCGTCGACCGCCCCGTCGAGGTCGGCGATCGCCGCCGCGAGGTCCTGCCGGGCCTGCTCGCGCACGGCGCGCAACACCTGCTGCTCGGCCGTCTGGTGCTGCTTGCCCGAGTAGAGCCGGACCGGTCGCAACACCAGCGTGAGCAGCCGCGCGTCGGCATCCAGGAGACGGGCGAACGCGACGCCGCAGGCCGCCACTTGGGCCGACTGCAGGGCGCGCTGGTAGGCGATCGTGCAGCGGGCGACGCGCGGCGGCGGGTGTTCGGCGAAGCCGCGCGGCGCCAGCACCACCGGCACCGGTGAGCCGTGCAGGAGTTGGTCCGCGGTGCTGCCGAGCGCGACCCGGCCGATCCGGCCGCCCGGCGCCGGACCGATCACCACGAGCGCGGCGCCGTGCTCCTCGGCGATCCGGGCCAGTCCGCGGCCGCTGCCCCGGTTGTCGCCGATCGCGCGCTCCACCGGCAGGTCCGGGTCCCGCTCCCGCAGTTGCCGCTCCGCGTCGTCGAGCAGTCGATCGGTCTCCTCGCGCAGGAACGCGCGCCACTCCGCGTCCACCGCGCCGACCCCGGCGCCGGGCTGGGCGGGCGGGCGGACGTGCGCGAGCACGACGCGGGCACCCGCCTGGCGGGCGAGCAGCGCGCCCAGCGCGAGCGCGTCCTGCCCGCGCGGTTCGGGCCGGCAGCCCACCACGATCCGCATGTCCGCGCTCACCGGTCCGCCTCGGCGCCGGCTTCGGCGCGCCAGCGCGAGTGGCGGTAGCCGTACAGGAAGTAGATCGCCACGCCGGCCGCCATCCAGACCAGGAAGACCTGCCAGGTGGTCCCGGAGAGCCGGGCCATCAGGTAGATGCAAAAGCCCACGCCCAGCAGGGGGGTGATCGGGAAGAACGGCGAGGTGAAGCCGCGCGGCAGGTCGGGACGGGTGCGGCGGAGCACGATCACTCCGATGTTGACCAGGGTGAAGGCGAACAGGGTGCCGATGCTGGTGGCTTCGGTGAGCCGGCCGAGCGGGACCAGGGCGGCCAGCAGGGCCACCCACGCGCCGGTGATCAGCGTGTTGGCCACCGGGCTCTGCGTACGGCTGTTGACCTTGGCGAAGATCGGCGGGATCAGGCCGTCGCGGGCCATCGCGAACAGGATCCGGGTCTGCCCGTAGAGCACGGTGAGCACGACGCTGGCGATCGAGATGATCGCTCCGGCGGACAGGATGGTCGACGCCCACGAGCCGCCCGTGACGTCGGTGACGATCTGCGCGAGTGTCGCCTCGCTGCCCTTGAATTGGTCCCACGGCATGGCGCCGAGCGCGGCGAGGGCGACCGCGACATAGACGATGGTGACGATGCCGAGCGAGATCAGGATCGCGAGCGGCAGGTCGCGGCGCGGGTTCTTGGCCTCCTCGCCGGCCGTGGAGGCGGCGTCGAAGCCGATGTAGGAGAAGAACACCTGTGACGCGCCGGCGCTGATCCCGGCCGCGCCCAGCGGCGCGAACGGGGTCAGGTTGCCGTGCTTGAACGCGGTGAACGCGATGGCGCAGAAGAACACGAGGGTGATCAGCTTGATGAAGACCATGATCGTGTTGGCCACGGCGCTCTCCGACACCCCGCGCACCAGCAGGACCACCGCGAGCAGCACGACGACGACCGCGGGCACGTTGAACGTGCCGCCGTCGCCGGGGGGTTGGCTGATCACGTCGGGCAGGCTCACCCCGAAGGCGGAGTCGAGCAGTTCGTTGACGTACTGCCCCCAGCCGACCGCGACGGCGGAGATGGACACGCCGTACTCCAGGAGCAGGCACCACCCGCACACCCACGCGATGCCCTCGCCGAGCGTGGCGTACGCGTAGGAGTAGGACGAGCCGGACACCGGGATGGTCCCGGCCAGTTCGGCGTAGGACAGCGCCGAGAACAGCGCGGTGACCGCGGCGAGTACGAACGAGATCACCACCGCCGGGCCGGCCTTGGGCACCGCCTCGGCCAGGATCACGAAGATCCCGGTGCCCAGCGTCGCGCCGACGCTGAAGAAGGTCAGTTCGAGCAGCCCCATGGAGCGCCGCAGACCGCCCTCCCCCTCGCCGCCGCCGCTCTCCGCGAGGATGGCGTCCACGGGCTTCGTCCGCAGCACGCCCGAGCGCGACCGGGGTGCGACATGACTGGCGGGCAAATCCGGCCTCCCTGGAAAAACACGGTCCGAGAAGGGAGGGGTGCCCCGACAAGGGGCGCTCGAACGGCCTTTCAGCCATTCGGCCCGGGCCCGCGGGCGTCGATCGGCGGTCCGGCCGCCGCCGGGCCGCCGACAGATCGGGATTGCGACTGTGCATAAGTTATCCACAGGCTGTGGAAATATGTGGGGGATGCCGTGCGACTCCTGTGGACAAACGACAGGACCGCAGCGCTACCGCAACCCGCCGGGGTCGGCCCGCGGGGGTCCCATGGTGGGCCGGGGAGCCGGCGCCGCCCCGGTGACACGCCGTCAGACGCCCATCCGCGCGGGCACCTCCTCCGGCCCGAGTCGGCGCATGTCGGCGAACCCGTCGCCGGTGGAGTAGCTGTCCTCGCACACCACGAGCGCCTGCTCGTCGAAGCCCCACACGATCGCCATTCGGGTCTCGTACAGGTAGAACGCGTCGACGTCCGGCACCGATCGACCCATCCCGACCAGGACCCGGCCCGGGTAGGCGATCCGCAGGATCCCCTCGGTGACCACGGTGTCCCGATCCACCGTCAACCGGTCGATGTGGTGGGCGAGTCGGCCGCAGTCGTTCTCGACCACGGCACGATAGAACTCGCGGACCTCGGCATAGGACTTGGGGGCCCTGTCCACCGGTGACGCGCCCCACTGGTGATAACACGCGTTCGGCGCGACGGTCGCCATCAGCGCGTCGAGATCGCCTTCGTGTTCGGCGTGCATGTGCGCGACCAGCGTGGTCAGGATCGCGCGGCGGCGCGGATCGCTCTCCTCGGCCAGTCGTTTCTCGGCGAGTTCCCAGGTGCGTCGTGCGTCGATCAGCCCCGTCATGTACGTGCCTTCCGCAGGTCGTCGATTCGCCCGACACCTTGCCCCGAAGTAGTTGACTGTGCAATACAAATCTGCACACACGTGTCGCATCGACGGGCACGCACGGAGGACGAGCCACCGAGGTGGCGGACGGGACGGGTGGCCGATGAGCGGCGACACGAACGAAGTACGGGACGCGAACGCGATGTTCGACCTGAGCGGTCGGGTGGCGATCGTCACGGGGGGCAGTCGGGGGATCGGGCGGGCCATCGCGCACGCCTATGCCGCGGCGGGCGCCTCGGTGGTGATCGCCAGCCGCAAGGCGGACGCCTGCGAGGCGGTGGCGAAGGAGATCACCGACGCCGGCGGCCGGGCGCTCGCGGTGGCCACGCACTGCGGGGAACTGGAGCAGTTGGCCGTGCTGGTGGACACGACCGTCGCGCACTTCGGCGGCATCGACATCGTGGTCAACAACGCGGCCAACGAACTGGCCCAGCCGCTGGGCGCGATCACCCCGCAGGCGTGGGACAAGTCGTTCTCGGTCAACCTGCGCGGACCGGTGTTCCTGGTCCAGTACGCGCTGCCGCACCTGATCGCCTCCGGGCGCGGCTCGGTGGTCAACGTGGTCAGCGCGGCCGTGTTCACCCGTGCCGAGGGCAAGGGTCTGTACGCCGCGGGCAAGGCCGGGCTCGTCGCGTTCACCCGCACCATGGCGGGCGAGTTGGCCGAGCACGGCATCCGGGTCAACGCGATGGCCCCCGGCGCGGTGGAGACCGACATGGTCCGCAAGACCGGCCCGGAGACGATGGCCCGGATGCGGGGCGCGGCCCCGCTGAACCGGATCGCCGCGCCGGAGGAGATGACCGGCCTGGCCCTGCTGCTCGCATCCGACGCGGGCAGCTTCATGACCGGCCAGATCGTCAGCATCGACGGCGGGCTGACCGTGCACTGAGCCGGCCGCCGCCCCGCTCCGGGCAAGGCCGGTGACGCGGCATCCTCAGCCCACCGGCGAGGCCCCGATCACCGGCACCAGTTCCGCCGGCAGCGGATACGCCGTCTCCACCGGCACCAACGCCCGAGCGGCGTCGTGATCACCGGCGCGGACCAGGTCGTGCACCCGATGTGCGAGCGCGGTCACGTCGGTGATCCGGCGTGTCCACTCGTCGGCGTAGGCGCGCGTCGCCCACCCGGCCAGGCCGAGTTGCAGTGAACGATGTGCCAACGGCCGCAGGTCCAGGTCGCGTTCGGGATCCCACTGGATCCGCACCGTGGTCGCGTGCAGCCGCCGGCCCCAGGCGTCGCGGTCGGGGTAGGTGTCGGGCTCGTAGTGGCTCAGGCACGCCCCCGCGAGCGCCGCCTCGAAACCCGCGCGGTCGATCTCCAGGGCGAGCACCCGCTCCTGGCGCGGCTTGGTGGCCCACCCGCAGCGGTACATCATCCAGGTGAAGCTGGGCTTGACCCAGGTCATCCGCTCCCGGCTCCAGGTGTCCGGAAATCGCCCGTCCCGGACGGCCGCGTCGGCGATCTGCGGCTTGTACGCCTGGTACACGGTGATCGTGTCCTCGTTCCAGAGCGCGCGGATCTGCCGGTGGGGTATGTCCATGCGCGCAAGTGTGGCGGCCCCGACCTGGCCCGAACCACCCGTTTTCCGTGCGTCGGCCGACACCGAAAAAATGCTTGATATTGACAAGCGATCCCGAGTCGGAGAGATTCGACGTGCCGGGCGACACGCGTTCCCGGTCCGTATCGATGTGCAGCGCGGGGCAGACCCGACCGCGACCCTTCCGTGCCCGGCGGGCGTCGACCCGCGTCGCGACCACGCGATCCACGCACGTGAAGGAGCAGTGACGTGCATCTCGCCCCGACCCCGGCGCAGGACGCTCTGCGGGCAGAGCTGCGGGACTATTTCACCCGGCTGATCACCCCCGACGTCCGCGCGGACCTCGACCGCGAGGGCGAGGCAGGCGGTCCGACCACCCGGCGGGTGCGCCGACGACTGGGCTCCGACGGCTGGCTCGGCATCGGGTGGCCGACCGAGTACGGCGGGCAGGGCAAGGGCCCGGAGATGCAGTTCATCTTCTTCGACGAGGCATATCGCGCCGGCGCGCCCGTGTCGATGGTCACCCTCAACACCGTCGGCCCGACCCTGATGAAGTTCGGCACCGAGGCGCAGAAGAGCTACTACCTGCCGCGCATCCTGGCCGGCGAGATCATCTTCGCGATCGGCTACAGCGAGCCCTCGGCCGGCACCGACCTGGCCTCGCTGCGCACCCGTGCGGTGCGCGACGGCGACGAGTGGGTGATCAACGGGCAGAAGATCTTCACCTCGACCGCCCAGGGCGCGGACTGGATCTGGCTCGCCTGCCGTACCGACGTGGACGCCCCCAAGCACAAGGGCATCACGATGATCCTGGTGCCGACCACCGACCCGGGCTTCTCCTGGACCCCGATCGTCACCGTCGGCGGGATGACCACCACGGCGACGTACTACGACGACATCCGGGTGCCCTACGACAACCTGGTGTTCGAGGAGAACTCGGGCTGGAAGCTGCTCACCAACCAGCTCAACCACGAGCGGGTCGCGCTCGCCGCGCTCGGCATGCAGGCCGAGGACTTCTTCGCCGAGGTGCTGGCGTGGGCGCGCGAGACCGAGGTGGAACCCGGCGTCAAGGTGATCGACCAGCCGTGGGTGCGGCTCAAGCTGGCCGAGACCTACGCGCGCCTGTCCGCCGTACGCATGTTCAGCTGGCGCCTGGTGCACGACGTCGGCAACAACACGCTCAACCCGGGTGACGCGTCGGGCGTGAAGTTCTTCGGCACCGAAGGTGCCATCGAGGTGTATCGCAACCTGATGGAGATCGTCGGCCCCGACGCGACGCTGCGACCGAGGTCGCCCGGCGCGTTCGGTGACGGACTCCTGGAGGCGATGAACCGCCGCGCCCAGATCAACACCTTCGGCGGCGGCGTCAGCGAGGTCCAGCGGGAGATCGTCGCCATGGTCCGCCTTGGCATGACGCGAGTGAAGCGGTGAAGGACGACATGACGGACACCACCAGCCGGGACAAGGCCGCCTTCCTCGCGGTCGTCAAGAAGTACGAGGGTGTGCACGACCAGTCGGGCGTGCTCGCGCTCGATCCGGTCAACGGGCCGATGATCCGGCACTGGGCCGAGGCCATGGGCGACAAGAACCCGGTCTACACCGATCCCGAGGCCGCCGCGGCGACCCACTTCGGCGAGGTGGTCGCGCCCGCGACCATGCTCCAGGTGTGGATCATGCGCGGGATGGACGCGGGCCTGACGGTCAACACGGTCACCGGCGAGTTGTACAAACACTTCACCGACAACGGCTTCGGCTCGGTCGTGGCGACCAACTGCGAGCAGGAGTACATCCGGCCGCTGCGGCTGGGCGAGGTGGTGCAGTACGACCAGCTGATCGAGACGGTGTCCGAGGAGAAGACCACGGGCCTCGGCGTCGGCCACTTCATCACCACACTGGTCAACATCTACGTCGCGGGCGAGGCCGGCCGCGAGCTGGTCGGCACGCACCGCTTCCGGATCCTGCGCTACACGCCGCACCGGAAGAAGCCGAAGGCCGCGCCCGCGGAGCGCGCGCTGCGCCCGCGCAAGGTGGTCAACAAGGACAACCGGGCCTACTGGGACGGCGTGGCCGAGGGAAAGCTGCTCTTTCAGAAGTGCACGGCCTGCGCCACCCCGCGCTTCCCGTTCGCGCCCGGCTGCAACCACTGCGCGTCGCTGGAGTGGGAGAGCGTCGAATCGGCCGGCGCGGGCGTCGTCTACTCGCATGTCACCATGCACTACCCGAAGTTCCCGGCGTTCGACATGCCCTACGCGGTCGGCCTGATCGAACTCGACGAGGGTGTCCGGATGCTCGGCAACGTGCTGGGCGTGGCGCACGACGAGGTGCGGATCGGACAGCGGGTGCAGGTCGAGTTCGTGACCCACGACGCCGAGTTGACCGTGCCCGCGTTCCGAGTGGTCGGGGAGAACTGATGGACTTCAACCTCACCGAGGACCAGCGGGACCTGGTCTCGCTGGCCGAGCGCATCTTCGCCGACCAGTCCACCGACGAGCGACTGAAGAAGCTCGCCCAGTCCGGCGCGGACCTGGACGCCGAACTGTGGGGCCGGGTCGCCGAGGCGGGCCTGGTCGGCGCGCTGATCCCGGAGGAGCACGGCGGCGGCGACCTGGGCCTGGTCGGGCTCGCGCTGCTGGTGGAGCAGCAGGGCCGGTTCACCGCGCAGATCCCGCTGTTGGACACGGTGGTCTACGGGCTGCTGCCACTGCTCCGGTTCGGTACGCCGGCGGCGGTCGAGAGCGAGTTGCCCGGCCTGCTGGACGGTTCGCGGATCGTGGCCGGCGCGCTCGCCGAGGTCGGCGCCGCGCTGCCGGCGGTGCCGAGGACGACGGCCCGGCGCGAGGGGGCGGGTTTTCGGCTCGACGGGGCGAAGCGGGCCGTGCCGTGGTTGACCGTGGCCCACCGGGTCCTGGTCACCGCGTCGCTGGACGGCGCGCTCGCGGTGTTCACGGTGGACGCCGACGCGGCGGGCGTGGCGATCGAGGCCGCGCCGACCACCGCGCCGTGGGCGTCGGGCAACCTGACGCTTGCCGACGCGCCGGCCGCGCTGCTCGGTACCGCCGAGGCGGGCGCGGAGATCGCCGCCTGGATCGTCGACCGCGCACGGGTCGCGCTGGCCGCGCAGCAGGTGGGCGTGTGCGAGCGCGGCCTGGCCCGCACGGTCGAACACGTGAACACCCGCGAGCAGTTCGGCAAGCCGCTGGCCACCAAGCAGGGCGTGATGTTGCGCGCCGCCGAGGCGTACATGGACACCGAGGCCATCCGGGTCACCACGCTGGAGGCAGCGTGGCGCATGGACCGCGGCGAGGCGGCCACGGAGCAGGCGCTGGTGGCCCGCTGGTACGCCTCCGAGGCCGGCAAGCGGGTGGTGCACGCGTGCCAGCATCTGCACGGCGGCACCGGCTCCGACATCGACCATCCGATCCACCGCCACTTCCTGTGGGGCCGTCAGATCGACGTGACCCTGGGCAGCGGCATCCAGCACCTCGCCGCGCTCGGCGACCTGCTCGCCCGCGTGCCCGCCCAGGGAGGCAACCGATGACCACCGCGAACCCGGCGAGCCTGACCCACGCGGAGGTGTCCGTCGGCGACGAACTGCCGCCGCTGGTCATCCCGTTGACCCGCACGCTGATCGTGGCCACGGCCCTGGCCACCCGCGACTTCCAGGACGTGCACCACGATCCGCAGTTGGCCGCGGACAAGGGCTCGCCGGACATCTTCATGAACATCCTGACCAGCAACGGCTTGGTCGGGCGCTACATCACCGACTGGGGAGGTCCCGAGACCGAGTTGCGCAAGGTCGCGATCCGGCTCGGCGCCCCGAACTACCCCGGCGACACCATGACCCTGACCGGCACGGTGACCGCCAAGCCCACCGCCGAGGACGGCACCCCGCTCGTGGAGATCGCGGTCGTCGGCGCCAACAAGCTCGGCAACCACGTCACCGGCACGGTCACGGTGAAGCTGCCGGAAGGAGCCGACGCGTGAGCCTCAAGCACGCCGACAACCTGCGCGGCAAGGCCGCCATCGCCGGGATCGGCGCGACCGAGTTCTCCAAGGAGTCCGGCCGCAGCGAACTGCGCCTGGCCGTCGAGGCGGTGGGCGCCGCGCTCGCCGACGCCGGGATCGCCCCGTCCGAGGTGGACGGCCTGGTCAGCTTCACCATGGACACCAACCCCGAGATCGCGGTCGCCGCCGCGGCCGGGATCGGCGACCTGACCTTCTTCAGCCGCATCCACTACGGCGGCGGCGCGGCCTGCGCCACCGTCGCCCAGGCCGCGATGGCGGTCGCCACGGGCGTCGCCGACGTGGTGGTCTGCTACCGCGCGTTCAACGAGCGCTCCGGCCGCCGCTTCGGCTCCGGCGTGCTCCAGCGCGACCCCACCGTCGAGGGCGTGGGCCTGGGCTGGAACATGCCGCACGGCCTGCTCACCCCGGCCTCGTGGGTGGCCATGTTCGCGCAGCGCTACCTGCACGTCTACGGCGCGACCACCGAGGCGTTCGGCCACGTCGCGGTGGCCGACCGCAAGCACGCGGCGAACAACCCGAAGGCGTACTTCCACGGCAAGCCGATCACCCTGGAAGACCACCAAAACTCGCGGTGGATCGTCGAGCCGATGCGCCTGCTCGACTGCTGCCAGGAGACCGACGGCGCGCAGGCGATCGTGGTGGTGAGCGCCGAGCGGGCCAGGGACCTGAAGCAAAAGCCCGCGATCATCAACGCGGCGGCGCAGGGCGCGGGCCGCCTCCAGGACCAGATGACCAGCTTCTACCGGGACGGGATGACCGGCCTGGCCGAGATGGGCGTGGTCGCCAAGCAGCTGTGGCAGACGTCCGGGCTCACCCCCGACGACATCCAGACCGCGGTGCTCTACGACCACTTCACCCCGTTCGTGCTGATGCAGTTGGAGGAGTTCGGCTTCTGCGGGCGCGGCGAGGCGCCGGCGTTCGTCGCGAACGGCGGCCTGGAACTGGGCGGCAAGCTGCCGACGAACACGCACGGCGGGCAGTTGGGCGAGGCGTACCTGCACGGGATGAACGGCATCGCCGAGGGGGTGCGGCAGATCCGGGGCACTTCGGTCAACCAGGTCGAGAACGTGCACAACGTGCTGGTGACGGCGGGCACCGGGGTGCCGACGTCGGGACTGGTGCTGGGCGTGGAGTAGCGGCCGGCCGACGCCCACCGCGGCGCCCACTGGGCCGCCCGGGTGACGCTTCGGCGTGTCGCCCGGGCGGTCCGTCGGTTTCGCCGCCGGTCATGCCCAGCGTGGTGGGAGCCCCTTCCCGCCATGCCAGGAGGTCTCGTGCGTCCTCTGCTCACTCGTCGGATCGCCTCGACCGTGTTGCTCATCGCCGTGCTCGGCCTGCTGCCCGCCGGGCTCGCCGAGGGTGCCGCGACACGGTCGGGGAGGTCCTTCTTCGTCTCCGGTCCGGGCTTCGACACCTGCGAGACACCCACCGTGGAGACCATGCAGGCCTGGCGCGAGTCGCCGTACAAGGTGGTCGGCATCTATGTCGCGGGCGACAACCGGGCCTGCAAGAGCACCCGGCTGACCCGCGACTGGGTCACCGCCGTGCACCGCCAGGGCTGGGACTTCCTGCCCATCCAGGTCGGCCTGCAAGCGCCGTGTTCGCAAACGCGCAAGCCGCACCGGGTCGACCCGGCACGGGCCGCGGAGCAGGGCGTCGCGGAGGCCGACGACATGGTGGACCGCAGCACCGCGCTCGGGTTCCGGCCGGGGAGCGCGGTCTGGTTCGACATGGAGGCGTACGACAACACCGACGCCGCGTGCCGCACAGCGGTGCTCGACTTCGTCTCGGCGTGGTCCGACCGGGTCCGCGAGCACGGCTTCGTGGCCGGCTACTACAGCAGCCTGGACTCCGGGGTCGCCGACCTCGTCAAGGCCGTCGGCAACCGCTCGATCCCGGACGCGATCTGGTACGCCCGCTGGGACGACAAGCCGGTGACCAGCGGCGACGGCGCGCTGCCCGACGGGTACTGGCACGGCAGCCGGGTGCACCAGTACAGCGGCAACGTCACCGAGACCTACGGCGGTCGGACCCTGACCATCGACCGCAACGCGGTGGACGCGCCGGTCGGGGTGTTCTGAGCACCACCGGGCCGTCGGCCGGGCCCGGGTGGGCCCGGCCGACGGATGCCCGGCTCAGCCGCGGTCGACCTCGCTGACCTCCAACGCGCCCTCCGCGTACTGCCGGCGGATCACCTTCTTGTCGAACTTGCCGACGCTCGTCTTCGGTACGGAGGCGATCAGGCTCCACCGCTCGGGCACCTGCCAGCGGGCCACCTGCCCCGCGAGGTAGTCGCGCAACTGTTCGACGGTGGTCTCCGCGCCCTCGCGCAACACCACCGTCGCCAGCGGGCGTTCGCCCCACTTGTCGTCGGGCACGCCCACCACGGCCGCCTCGACCACGTCCTCGTGGCCCATCAGCGTGTTCTCCAACTCGACCGACGAGATCCACTCGCCGCCCGACTTGATCACGTCCTTGGCCCGGTCGGTCAGCCGCAAGAAGCCGTCGGCGGTGATCGTGCCGACGTCGCCGGTGTACAGCCAGCCGTCCTTGAACCGGCCGCCGCCACTGGCGTCCGCCGAGCCCTCGTCGCCGATGTACGCGCCCGCGATCCACGGTCCGCGCACCAGCAGTTCGCCCACCGCCTCGCCGTCGAACGGCATGTCGGTGCCGTCCGGGCCGACCAGGCGGGCCTGCACGGACGCGGGCAGGCGGCCCTGCGAGATCCGGTACGAGAACGCCTCGTCGCCGGTCGTCCCGGCCGGCGGGCGGGCCACCGAGCCCAGCGGCGAGGTCTCGGTCATCCCCCACGCGTGGATGATCCGCACCCCGTGCCGCTCCTCGAACGCGTGCATCAGGCCGGGCGGGCAGGCCGAACCGCCGACCACGACCTCCTTCAGCGAGGACACGTCGGTCTTGTGTACGTCGAGGTAGTCGAGCAACCCGGTCCAGATGGTCGGCACCGCGGCGGCGAACGTCGGCTTCTCGGCGGCGATCATCGTGGCCAGTGGCTCCGGCTGGAGGAACCGGTCCGGCATCAGGATCGACGCGCCGCACAACATCGCCGCGTACGGCAGGCCCCACGCGTTGACGTGGAACATCGGTACGACCGGCAGCAGCAGGTCGCCGGAGCCCAGGCCGAAGCCCTCCATCGCGCACACCTGCATGCTGTGCAGGTAGGTCGACCGGTGGCTGTAGACGACGCCCTTGGGGTTGCCGGTGGTGCCGGAGGTGTAGCACATCGCGGCGCCCTGGCGCTCGTCGATGTCCTCCGCCCAGTCGAACTCGGTCGGCCGGCCCGCGAGCAGGTCGTCGTAGCGGTGCACCTGCTTGCCGCAGTCGGCGAGCGGGGCCAGGTCGGTGTCCGCGCCGGTGACCACCACGTGTTCGACGGTGCTCAGCATGGGCAGCAGCGGGGCGGCGAGCGCGGCCAGTGAGCCGTCCAGGACCAGGACCCGGTCGTCGGCGTGGTTCGCGATGTAGACCAGCTGCTCGGGGGGCAGCCGCAGGTTGAGCGTGTGCAGCACCGCGCCCATCGACGGGATCGCCAGGTAGCACTCCAGGTGCTCCTGGTTGTTCCACAGGAACGTGGCGACCCGCTCGTCGCCGGTGACGCCGAGTTCGCGCAGGGCGTGCGCCAGTTGCGCGGATCGTCGGCCGATCTCGGCGTAGGTGGTCCGGCGCGGTGTGCCGCCGGTCCAGGTCACCACCTTCGAGCCGCCGTGCACCGTGGTGCCGTGTCGCATGATGCGAGCGATCGTCAGCGGCACGTCCTGCATCGTGCTCAGCACAGTGGAGCCTCCCTGCGTTCGCCGGACGGGGACCGGTCGAGGTGTAGGGGATTCTTTCTCGCCCATCGGGTCGTTGTCAGCCCTTCGAGCGGCACGTTTCGGTTTGCGGGCGGGGTGGCTCGGTCTCCGGGCGGGTGGCTCGGTTTGCGGACCGGTGGCTCGGTTTGCGGACGGGGTGGCTCTCGGTTTCCGGGTCGACCCCGGATCACGCGCCGACTCACGCGCCCGTCGCGATCCGCCGTGCGCCCGTACGGGTGAACCAGGCGTGGCGATCGGCCGATCGGGCTAGCCGGACGGAAGAATGCGACGGTGTCCCGGTTGCTCCGGATGGAACGTCGTTTTCCATGGAACGCCGCGAGCATTCCGTAACTCCCGTTTTTCCGCTCTTCCGGAGGGGGACCGGCGAGCCCTCGACGTCCCCCTGGAGGGCATCTCGTGTACCCGTTGGAGGTCCGATCCGAACCGCATCCGCCGTACGACGTCGTGCTGCCGGACGCGTTGGGCCACCCCGTGCTCGGCTTCCGAAACGGCTACTGGTTCCACATCGGCCGGGACGGTCCGGCCCGGCCGTTGTGCGCGCGCACCGCGATCATCGGACATCCGGAGTCCGCCGGGCCTATCGTGCAGGTCATGTGTTGGTGGATGCGCGAACACCACGATCACCCGCAGGCGATCGACCTCGGTACCGAACTGGCGCTGACCGTCGGTGAGATGAGTCGCCGACTGCATGCGCGGGGGCCGGCGGCATGGTGAGGCGTTGCGGGTCGGTGCGGATAAGGCGGGTGCCGTGCGGGCCCCGGGTGCCGGCGATCCGGGTGCGGACGTGCACGATCTCGCGCTGCCGGGCCGGGGTGCCCGGGCGGCGGGGCGGGTGATCGGGCGGGGCCGTGTGCCCGGTTTGCTCGGTGTACTCGGTGCGCCGGGCTTGCTTGGTTTGCCCGGTTTGCTCGGCCGGGGTGGGCGCAGTGCTCGGGGTCGTCGTCTATTTGGGTGAGGCGATCTTGCCGAGCAGGTCGACGATGCGCTGTTGTACGTCCTCGCGGGTCGAGCGCTCGGCCAGGAACAGCACGGTCTCGCCGGTCTGGAGCCGGTGCAGGTCGTGCTCGACCAGATCGAGCGTGGTGTAGACGACGATCGGCGTCGAGTGCAGGCGGGTGTTGTTGCGCAGCCAGTCGACCACGCCCATCCGGCGCCGGCGCACCAGCATCAGGTCCAGCACCACGAGGTTGGGCTCGACGCTGGACGCCTTGGACACCGCCTCGCTCTCCGAGGCCGCGTGCACCACGTCCATCCCGCGCCGCTCCAGCGACGCGGTGAACGCCGCCGCGATGTCCGGATTGGCCTCGACGAGCAGCACCCGCGAGGCGTGTCCGGCGCTGTCCGCGGGGGCGAGCGAGCGCAGCAGTACGGCCGGGTCGGCGCCGAACGCGGCGTCGCGGGTGGCCTGCATCAGGCCGGCGGTGACCAGGACCGGGATCCGCGCGGCGGTCGCGGCGGTGCGCAGCGACTGGAGCGCGGTACGGGTGATCGGGCCGGTGAGCGGGTCCACGAACAGCGCGGCCGGCTGCACGGGCACGCTCGCGTCGACCTCCTCGCGCGAGCGCACCAGGAGCGGACTCCAGCCGCGCGCGGTCAGCGCGCCCGCGGTCGCGGTGTCCGGCTCGGGCCAGACCAGGAGGCGACGCGGTTGTCCGTCCGGCGCCGGGCTGACCATGGTCGGCAGGTCCGCGCCGGACATCGCCTCGGCGTCACCGGGCGGGCCGGCCGGGTATCCGGCCCGCCGGCCCTGGAACGGGATCGGCTGGTCCGGCGCGGCCGGGATCGGCGGCAACACCTCGGTCGGCATGTCGGCGGCGGCCGGGCGGCCGGGGCGGTCCTGCACGCTGGTGCCGCGCCCGGTCGGGTCGGCCGCGCGGTTCTGCGCCGGGATCGGCGCGGGCGGCGTGGACAGGCGGCGTCGGGCCTGGGCGCCCTGCGGGGTGTGCACGCCGTTGAGCCGGCCGCCGGCGGCGGGCGTCGCCGGGGTCGCGGGTTGCCGGCCCGGACCGGTGGACGGGTCCTGGTGCGCGACGCCGCGGTGCGAACCGGACGCTCCGGCGGGGTTCTCCGCGGCCTCGGGCAGCTCGCGGGCGGCGCGGCCGCGGCGGGAACGGGGCGGGTAGACCGCCTCGAACGCGCCGCTGTTGTTGCGCGCGGCCTCCTCGGCCTCGTCGTACGCCTCGGCGTCGGGCCGCTCGTGCCGGCCCTCGTCGGAGCCGCCGCTCGCGGGCACCAACGGCACCGGGGCGACGGTGCCGGCCGGCAGGGCGAACGGGCCCTGCGGCGCGGGGGCGACAGAGCCGGGCGGCGGGGGCGCGGGTACGGGCGGGGTGGACGAGCCGACCGGCTCCAGGCGGGCCCGTGGGGGCTGGGCGCCTCGACCGCGGACGGCGAGTTCGACGCCGGCGCCGGGGGCGGGGCGGTCCTCGGGGTCGCGGTCGACGGTCTCGCGGTCGCCGGCTGCCGGTGCGGCGGCAGTTGCGGGTGTCGCGGGCTTGCGGGGGGCGACGGCGGAGCCGATTCGACGCTTGGGGGCGGCGGGGCGGTCGGAAGTCGCCGGGGCCGTTTGCTGCGACGCGGTCGCGGCGTCCGTGTCGGAGTCGACGGGGTCGGGGAATTCGTCCGCGGCGGGCGTGGAGCCGTCGGGTTCGTCGGCCTGCTTCGGAGCACCGTCGGCGGCCTCGCCCGTCTTCGCCGCCTCGTCGCCGTCCGCCCGGTCGGCCGCGCCCCGCTCGTCCTCGTCGGCCTTGGCCGCCTCGTCCGTCTTGTCGTTCTCGGCGGCTTTGTTGTCCTTGTCGTCCTTGCCGGCCTTGTCGGCGCCGGGGTCCGGGCGGCCGGACTGGCGGGCGCGGCGGCCCTTGGCCGCGCGGTGTTCGCCGGAGCTGACCACCAGTTCGGCGGCCTCCTCGTCGGCGGGCAGTTCGACGACGTACGTGCTACCCCGGCCGGCCACGGTGTGCGACTCGACCGTGCCGCCGTGCGCCTCGACCACGGCGCGGGCGAGCGGCACGCGGACGCCGCTGTTGCGGCTCTCGGGGCCGCGTACCTCGATCCGGGCGAGGTTGCCGCGCTGGGCCGCCGCGACCACGACGGTGGAGCCCTCGGGGCCGGCCGCGACCACGTCCGCGAGCAGGTGGCCCAGGGCGCGGGTCATCGCGTCGACGTCCACCCGTACGCCGACGGGGGACGCGTTGACCGCGAACTCCACGCCTGCGCCCCGGGCGAGATAGGTCACCGTCTCCATGGCGCGGTCGACCAGGTCGTCCACCGTGGTCGGCGCCCGCTCGGGTTCGGCCGGGGTGTCCGCGTCGTCCGATGCCGGGGCGGGGTCGGCGTCGTCCGCCTGGTGGGCGAGCACCTCGCTCGCGAGTTCCTCGAGGCTTTCCAACTCGCCCGCGACCTGACGCACCATCCGGCGGGCGCCATGGCCGACGTCGCCGGCTCCGCCGTCGGCCACCTTCTTCAGCCGGCCGCGTACCGCCTGGAGTCGGCCCAGTATCTCCGTGTCCACCAACTCGGCCAACTGCGCCCGACGTTCGCCGAGCGACTTCTCGCGGGCGGTGTCGCTGAAGGTCATCACGGCGCCGACCACGGTGCCGCCGAGCAGGATCGGCGCGGTGATCATGTCCACCGTCACGAAGCCCTCGTCGCCGCGCCACAACACCTGGTCGCGCAGCCGCTGCCGGCGGCCGTTGCCCAGGGTCACCAGCGGCGGGCACTCCTCGGCGGGCAGCGGGGAGCCGTCGGCGCGGGCGTGCATGAGCAGTTCGTGCACGTTCCGGCCGCCGAGGTCGCTGGCCCGGTGGCGGAGGATCCGGGCGGCGGCCGGGTTGGCCAGCACGATGTCACCCTCGGCGTCGATGCCGATGATGCCCTCGCAGGCCGCGCGCAGGATCATCTCGGTCTGCCGCTGCTGGCGCGCGAGTTCGGCCTCGACGTCGACCTTGCCGGTGAGGTCGCGCACGACGATCATCAGCAACTCGTCGTCGTACCCGGCCGGCAGGTTGGCACTGGTCACCTCGACCGGGAAGACCCCGCCGTCGGTGCGGTGCGCGGACATCCGGGTCGGCTTGGTCCGGGTGTCGCGGGTGTCGTTGGCCCGTACCGACCCCGGGATGCGCCGGTGGTCGAACGACGGGAGCAGGTCGAGGAGACCGCGACCGACCACGGGAGTGCCCGGCGCCTCCAGGACTTCCAGTGCCATGGCGTTCGCGTTGACGACGGTGCCGTTGCGATTCACCAGCAGGAGGGCGTCCGGCAGGGCGTCGAGTATGGCGGCGAGGCGAGCAGCGCCTCGGGATGGCCTGCTGCTCACGAAGCGCGTACCTCCTCCGGTCCTCGGACTGCGCGACGGCCATCTTGCCCGTCGCCGCCGGGGCATGTCACGACCGACTATCCCATTGTTTTTGCAGTCACGTTGACGAGCCTAGTAATCTGTTCCTCGTCGGCAAACACCGATGGAGGCTTCGCCTAGTCCGGTCTATGGCGCCGCACTGCTAATGCGGTTTGGGTTCATCCCCATCCCGGGTTCAAATCCCGGAGCCTCCGCTCGACGAACAGCCCGCCTGGTCCCACCAGGCGGGCTGTTTCGCGTCCATCGCCGTGACCTTTCCGTGACTACACGGCGACCCCGGGTCACGACTCGGGTCACGATGTCCGATATAGGGCTCATATCCGAGGCTCGCACCCGGACCCGCGCACACCCGCCATCCCGGCGAACACCACCGCAGCTTCCCCTCGACCGATCACACCCGCCATACCCCCGTCCGCCGACATGCCCGAAAGGCCCAATTCAGCCGGCAGCGAACACAACCCGGCCACACCCACGCGCGCCGCACCACCCGTCCGCACGACCCATGGGCCCGCCGCTCACCGGAACCCCCTCACACACCCTCACCCGTTCGGCTGCGGATCCCACACCAACCGAACCCCATTGCTCACGAAATGCCCAGTTCACACCACCACCGGACAATGGATTTCACCCCGAGCGGGGGACCATGTATTGTTGACCTCGGTCAAGCCGACCAAGCGCTCGTAGCTCAACGGATAGAGCATCTGACTACGGATCAGAAGGTTGCAGGTTCGAATCCTGCCGAGCGCACAAGATTGCGCCAAAGCACAGGTCAGCCCCTGAATCAGGGACTGACCTGTTTCGCGTTTCCCGACCCTGTGCAGACGGCCGCCGGCCCGACAGGTGAGCAACGTCGCAATTGGTCTCCGAAGCCGCCTTCTCTCGGTTGGGCACCCTGGCGAAGCCGGAGGCACCACAGGAATCGGCGCAGACCTCGACCGGCAGCGTGCGCGTCGCCGTTTCCTCGGCAACACTGCCGGTCCGCAACGGTGGCGAACTCTGCACGAGTCGACTCGACTTCGGGTGACGCGGCCTCCTCCGAGTGCCCGGAAAAGATCATTTCCACAACGAATGTGCCGGACGTACCGTGGTGGGTCGGAGGGAAGTTTTCGGTCGATCGGGGAAGAAGACCATGGCAGATCGCACCATTTGTGAAGCGCTCGGCCGGGCACGCCGTAGGCGTGGGCTGACCCAGGAGCAGTTGGCCGAGGCGTCGGGTGTCTCGCTGGGAGTCATCCGCAAGCTGGAGTGCGGCGATCGGTTGAGTGCGCGACTCGCCACGCTGCACAAGCTTGCCGCCGCGCTGGGGGTGCCGACCACGGCCCTGCTCGACACGACGCCGGCCGCGACGGCCGGCACGCCCGATGTCGAGCCTGATGGACTGCTGCGCCTGCGGCAGATTCTCAATCCCGTTCCCGGAGCCGCCCCAGACTCGACGGACGAGACCGGCGAAGCACCGGACGCAACCGCGCTGCGGGAGTCCGTCGCACAGGCCGTATGCCTTGCCGACGCCACCGACTTCAACACATCGGCACGTACGTTGCCGACGCTGCTGGCGGATGCGCAGTCGACCCTTCGGCATATGGAAACCGATGAAGAACGGGCTTCGGCCCTGCGTTCGCTGTCCACCGCGTATCGGCTGACGGGTCGGTTCCTGATCCAACTTCATTACCGGGATCTCGCCCACGCGGCATTGACGCAGGCTGTTCGTCTCGCCCAGGACTCGTGCGACATCGTCTTGGAGGGTTCCGTGGGCATCACCACCACGTGGCTCCTCATCAGGGAGCGCCGCCTGGACGAAGCGGAGCACTTGGCCGTCGCACTGTCGGACGCCATCGAACCCAGGTTTCGCACCGCGACGCCCTGGCAACTGGGGACCTATGGTTGGCTCCTGCTGCAGGCGGCATCGGCGGCGACCAGAAACAACCGCCCGGACGTCGCCACGGAGCTGTTCAGGACGGCGCGAGCTGCGGCTGTCCGCATCGGACCGGGATCGGGTCGACTCGCCTATGAACACCGTGACTTCGGCACACCCCTGGTCTCCATGAAGCTGGCCGAGCAGGCGTCCGTACAAGGCGACGCACGGCGTGTCCTCAAGATCGCGAAGTCGGTACCGGCGAGGTCGGCGGCAACCGTCGAGGACTACTCCCGGCATCGACTCGACGTGGCCAATGCCTACTTGGAGATGAAGGAGACCGGCGAAGCCCTCGAAACCCTGATCGAGGTCCGCAACGGCGCGCCGGACTGGTTCCGTGTTCAGCCGTTCGCGAAGGATGTGACCAGCAGGCTGGTCGAGAAGCGCAAGCGCCGGATGCCGACCGAGCTGGTATCCATTGCGGATGACCTGGGCATCGCGGTCTAGATGGGATAGATCGACTTCGAAGGTGCACTTACTACCCCACTGCGCATCTGGAAGGACGTGATCTTTCGCAGGAGTCTCCTGGTACCGCGAGTGCGTGCAGTCGGGAGCGCCACTCCAAAGCCGGCAGTGCCAGGTGACCAATGAGTGAGATCCGATTCATCACCGACGCCCCGAGCGTTCCGCCTCGTTCGCGCCCGTGCAGCGCGCTCGTGGTCGTGTCGCGGTCGCTGCCGGCCGTTCCCGACGCGGCGGGGGTTGCTCGGCGTCTTGTGTGGGAGGTGGGTGACCAGGTCGGCATCGGTGGTGAGCGGCGGGGCGATGTCGGGTTGATGGTCACCGAGTTGGTGAGTGAAGCGCTCTTCGTGGCCGAGGCGGCGTCGTATGTCCTGGACGTCACCGGCGCCACGGCCGAGGGGCGGCCCGCTCTGGCCGTGGTGTTTCGCGAGATCGGGCTCACCCGCCTGCCCCGTCGGCGCCTCGAATCCGGCCGGGGCCTCGCCGTGGTCGCCTCGCTCACCGACGGGTGGCCGCATCACGAGTGTGGGTGGTTCACCCCGAAGCGTGGGCCGACGTCGTGGTTCATCGTCGGCGACGTCTCCCCCGAGCGTGCCCGGCTGCTCGACGACCGGCGACTGCTCCACCTGCGCGGCCTGGAGAACACCCACCGCGTCACCCGCCACGACATCGGCGGCCCCCTGCGCCACATCGACTGGGGCTGCGACTGGTGACGCGGCGACACCGCGCCCGCCCGGGCCGGGCGGGCGCGGTGTCGCCGAGGGCGTTACGCGCGGATCGTGTACCAGGCGCCGAGGCCGTTGCAGCCCGTCGCGTTGTAGGTGGTGCTGCGGTAGCCGGGCGGGATGGGCGAACCCGGGCAGGTCCAGATGCCGTTGCGGACGAGTTGGTGGAACCAGGCGCCGATGCCGCCACAGCCGTTGCGGTCGTACTGCGTGACGACATAGCCGGACACGATCGGGGAGCCCGAGCAGGTCCACATGCCGTCGCGCGCGAGGCGGTGGAACCAGGCGCCGATGCCGCTGCATCCGTCGCGGTCGTACTGCGTGATCACGTAGCCCGTCACGATGGGCGAGCCCGAGCAGGTCCAGAGCCCGTCGCGAGCCGGCTGCTGGAACCAGGATCCTCGGCCGTCGCAGCCGGTGCGGTCGTACGCGGTGATGACGTATCCGGCCGGCACGGGCGCCCCCGAACAGGACCACCCGCCCTCGCGCGCGGCGGGCGACGTCTGCGTCGCGGCGGCAGCCGTACCCGTCGCCGTACCGGTCAGGACGACGGCCGCGAGTAGGACGACCGCTCCGAACATCGCGGCGACCCGGCTCCGGACGCCCGCGATCATCGGGTGGCTCCACAATTGACGGAATGTGCCGTTCATTTACACCAGTCCCATCGATGTGCTCGCTCGATATCCATATCCCCTGACGATCGAGGACCAGCCGAGAGTAGGACGGCGCGCACCTTGATCGGGCGTGGTGAAGAAAACTCGTGAAATGATCGACCGAACCACTCGGGCCGGAATACGTCGACCCTCCGATTTCCGGCCAGGGGCATGCGCAGGCTTCTCGGAGGGATCGTTCGGCCCGCGGCGGCCTGGAACAACAGCCGTGCCTCATGCGGGAGTTGGGGCGTTGCGCCAACCCTCGGTGGGCGTTCGTGTGATCCGCGACTCGTTCGGGAAATCCATATCTTTCCCGTGGGCCGAGAGCTGCCGATCGGGTCGTCGGGCCAATGGCTCCGAAAGGGTGCGCCGATGGTCAGGTACCCGCTGCGACCTTTACCGTCAGGGACAGGATCGAGTCGAGGGACGGAGCAAAGGCCAGGGCGCGGATTTCGGCGACCAGGGCCCTGGCGTCGCGGCGCCGGCCGCCGAGGAGTTCGCAGGTTTCCAGGTCGAATTGGTAGTCGGTCACCTCGGCCGCCGGGTGCGCCTCGCAGACCCAGCGGCCGGCGAGACCGCCCAGGCCGTCGAGTACCGCCTCCGGGCGCAGCAGTCGGGCCCGGCACAACTCGTCGATGCCGCCGACCGGGCCGCTCGCGCCGGACGCGGCCAGGCGGGCGGCGATCACCGCGTTGCCGGCCGCGACCCCCTCGGCCACCCCGACCGTGCCGCCCCGGCCGACCGGGCCGCCCGCGAACTCCCCCGCGATGCCCACCGCGTCCCGGATCCGGCGGGAGTCGAGCGTCATCAGCCGGGCCGCCGCCAGCGCGGCGCCGAGCATCCCGATCGAGGGCGAGCCGTCCCGGCCGCCCAGCCGGCACGCCATCTCGTGCCCGGCGACCACCGCCACCAACACCTCGTCGCCGCGCGCCTTGACCTCCTGGCCCACCGCCAGCGCCACCGGCAACACCACGGCCATCGCGCCGGCCGGGATATCGGCGGGGTCGGGGCCCGCCGCGCCGATCAGCATCCCGTTCGCGAGTGCGGCGGCGGGCGCCGCGAGCCGGCCGGCGGCATGGCCGATCAACTCGGCCTCGGGCGGGCCGCCGATGCCGACCGCGACGTGCACGGCCGGGTCGACGGTGCCCACCCGGGCCGCGCCGACCCCGCCCGCGATCGCCGTCAGGATTCGCCGACCCGTCGCCCGTCGTACCGTCACCGGTATATGACGCATCGTCAATTCGGTGGCCCACTCGGCGAATTCGCCCGATATCGCCATGGAACCCCTCCGCGTGCCTCGACCGCCCGACGACGTGGTGTGAAAGGACGACACAATGTCCCATTGTGACCGCCCCGGTGACGTCGCGTCAGCCCCCAATCACGTCGGGCACACGGCGTGCCGCACAGGCACATCACGCGCGATACACGGCGTAGGTGAACCCGCCCGCGCCCCGATTCAGCGCACCACGCCCGCCGTCCGCGCCGCCGTCAGCCACTGCGGGAACTCGGAGAGGATGCGCTCGTACAACTCGACGTCGGAGATCCGGTCGATGTCGTCCACCTGGAAGAACCCGGCGTTGTCCACCAGCCGCCCCGGCATCGTGTCGATCCGCTCCAGGATCCCGTAGTTGGACCGACCCAGGCCGACGAACTGCCAGAAGATCGGCAGCCCGGCGGCGTCCGTCAACAGCCGCTGGATCTGCTTGCTCCGGTTGACCCCGCCGTCCGAGAAGAACAGCACCAGCACCGGCGCGCCCGGCTCGCGCCGGTAGCGCGCGATGATGTCCTCGATCACCGCCGGCTCGTTGTTGCCGCCGTACACCCCGGCCAGCAGGTCCGGCGAACGCTGCGATCCGTCCGGCAGCGGCGGCGACTGCGGGCGGCGGCCACCGCCGTCGATGTAGACGTTGTCCGCGATCCAGCGCGGCAGTTCCGGGATCCGCACCGGGTCGAGCGGCGCGTACTCGTCGGCGAAGATCCACGCGTCCAACTCGCCGTCGTCGTCGAGCCGGGCCGCGATCGGTGCCATGCGCTCCACCAGGCGCCCCACCGCGCCCCCGGCATACAGCGCGCGCATCGAGCCGGAGCGGTCGAGCACGATCGCCACCCGGGCCCGCGCTCCGTGCAGGCCCTTCTTCTCCAGGCAGATCCGCACCGCCTCCTTGCGCAACGAGATCCGCGCGCCCATCTCCGGCGGCAGTGCGGCCAGTTGCGGGTCCTCCGAGGGCGCGGGCAGCCGCATGGTCGGCTCGTCGCTGTACGGCGGCGGCGCCCACCCGGGCGTGACACCCAACGGCGGACCGCCCACCGGCACCACCGGCAGCGTCCCGACGGGCACCGCGGCCGCGGCCTCGACCGGCGCTCCGTCCGCCGCGGCGTCGTCCTCCTCGCCCACGTCCACGCCGTAATCACTCGCGAGCCCGGCCAGCCCGCTGTCGTACCCCTGCCCGATCGCGCGCAACTTCCACGCGCCCTGCCGCCGGTACAACTCGCCGAGCACCATCACCGTCTCGGCGCCGCCCGCCCGCACCTCGAAGGTCGCGGCGACCGCGCCCGCGGCGTCCAGCGCCACCAGTGTCAGCCCGCCCACCCCGGCGAACGTGCCCTCGTGCACGGAGGCGGCCAGCACCACCCGCTCCACATCACCGGGCAGCGCACCGGGATCGACCCGCACACTCTCGCCCTCGGCGTGCGCACCGACGTGGCGCACGGCGCCGTCCGCGCCGGTCGGCTGGTTGTAGAACACGAAGTCGGCGTCCGTACGCACCTTGCCGTGCGATCCGAGCAGCAGCGCCGAGGCGTCCACACTCGGCGCGTCCGCCGTACGGCGGATCACCAGGGTCAACGGACCCGCGGGAACCGGGATGTTCGCCCCGGCGATCAAAGTCGTCATGGTCGCCAGTGTGGCCCGAACGGGCGGCCTCCCGCAGAGGTGTACGCCCCGCCTCGGTGGTGGACGTGATCGGCGTCACGAGTGATCGGCCGGCACATCGTGAATGATTTTCCCCATCAGGTGGGAACCAAGCGGTTATGGGCAACAACGGTCATCATCCGGGCGGCCATCGCGCGGACCCCGGCGAGTGGAGCGACGCGGAGCACGAGCGTGCGCGACTGCTGGTCGAGCGCGCGGCCTCGATCGCCCGCCGCCTGGAGTCCCTGTGCGCCGCCGAGGCGGCCGCGACGCAGCGCGGCCCGGGCCGCACCTGACGGTGCCGCCCGGGCCGACCGACGGACCGCCGGGGCCTGTCGAAGACAGGCCCGGGGTCCCCGCGACGTTCCGTCCCCTCCACGGCACGCCGTAGTGCTGCCGGTGCCGTGGTGAACGAACCGGAAACATGTCCCCGCGACGGCCGCAGGCGGCCGTCTTTCCCTCAACCGCTTTCCCAACGACCGGAGGCGACCGCATCTCCCGGTGTGCACACAGGAGATGCGGCCGCCCCCGACCGTCTTCGCGCTCTTCACTCGACCGCCGTGCACCGCGTCGCGATCGTCACACGGCGTACGCCGAACCGTTCGGGACACCCGGCCCCGGGTGGTTCTAGCGCAGGACCAGCTTCTGGCCCGGGAGGATCATGTCGGGGTTGGTGCCGACCACGCCCTGGTTCTTCGCGTACAGCGACTGCCAGCCACCGCTCACGTTGTTCGCCGCGGCGATCGCACTGAGGGTGTCACCGGTCTTGACGACGTAGGTGCCCTCGGTCGCCGTGGTGGTGGTCTCGACCTTGGCGGTCGTCGGCTCCGACTTGGTGACCGGAGCGGACTTCTTCGGCGTCTCGCTCTGCGGCGCGACGGCGGCCTTCTTCGGCGTGGTCTTCGAAGTCGTGCTCTTCGGAGTCGACGCCTTCTTCGGGGTGGTGCTGCCCGAGTCGGGGCTGCCGCCACCGCGGGTCAGACCGGCCTTCTTCGAGCACACCGGCCAGGCGCCCGGACCCTGGGACTTGAGCACGTTCTCGGCGACCCGGATCTGCTCGGCCTTCGAGGCGCCCTGCGGGCTGCCGGTACCGCCGTTGGCGCGCCACGTGCTCTGCGTGAACTGCAGACCGCCGTAGTAGCCGTTGCCGGTGTTGATGGACCAGTTGCCACCGCTCTCGCACTCGGCGACCTTGTCCCAGGTGGACGTCGTGGCAGCGCCGGCCGAGGTCGCGGTCGCGAGCCCGACGAGCGGGGTGGCGGCGACGACGCCGACGATGGTCGCGGTGCGCAGGCGGCGCTGGGTACGGCCCATGCCGCGGTGCGTGTTGGTGCGACCGAAAGCGTTGCGGAGAGACATACATTCCTCTCGGAATTCCCCTGGGGCGGATGGACCGGCGCGATCCTTGCGGATCACCCCCGTCCGGAACCGAACGTTCACGCCACAGGCGTGATGTCCGATGCCGCAACCCCGCGGCCCTCCCAGACCGCGAGTTCCGCCATGCCGTGCCGGCGAGAACCCAGGAGGTGCGATTTGCACATCGCCAGGACCATAAACAGGTGATCCGGCCCTTATCAACCCGCTCTTGCATTTACGCAGGTCAGGATAGGTAGCGGAAAAGCCGGGCGCACCGCTCGGGAGCCCCTTCCGGGCCGGATTCGCGTTTACCGGGCCGCAAACCTGGGAACCTTTTGCCCGTTTTGACCACCGGCTCTACACGCTGCGCGTTCGCCCGGTGACCCAGTGTCGAATTATCACCGTCTGCGATCGATCGAGCACGGGTGTGAGCGCCTCGGGTCCGGTATTTCGGGGGAGCCTTAAACACCTTTATGTCCGACTTACACGTGTGGAGTGAGCGGCATCACAAATACGACCGTGGCAGTCGGTGGGCACAGCGGGTATAACCGGCCGGCAGCAGGCCGGGACACCCTTTCCAACCTGGGCATATGTACGCTGCGAGAGCGGACCGCCACCGGCCGGAAAAGTATGCCGAATGCGATCCAGGCCACATCCGGAGTTGTGACCCGCGCCACTTTCACCCCTGCGAGGGGCTATTTGCCGCCCTTTCGAAGGACACCGGCACGGAAGACATCCTTCCGGAAGACGGGGCCCCGGGAAAGGGCCGGTGTTATCACGATCCGGGCCGTCGGGAAAGCGGATTCCCTCGCGTCGAAAGTCGCGCCGGGCGCACCCCTATATATAGGTGTGCGCCACCCGGGCTCCGTCGTGCTCCACGGGGATCCGGTGCGCCCCGGCGCGGAGCGGTGACCGCCGGCGCCGTGGTCGGGGCGCCGTCACGATCCGGGCTTCCACTGGGTGGCGGCGATGGTGAAGGTACGCAGGCCGTGTCCGGCGTCCGCGTCCCGGACCCCGGTGAGCCACACCAGCACCAGGGTCTGCCGAGTGGTCTCGACGCAGAACCCCACCTTGCCCGCCGCGACGCTCGAATTGAGCACGGTCAGCGGCACCGAACTGGGCAATGCCGCGGTGCGGGCGGCGGTACGGCATTCCGCGGCGCTCGCGTCGGGGCTGCTCACCAGGCCCGCGACGGCTCGGGGATCCAGGAACCGCAGCTCGGCCGTGACCGGACGGTCGGCGTCGGTACCCGACTCGGTATGGCACGCCACGTACTTGAGCGTGGTCGTCGGCAGCAGCTCCCGGTCCTCGGCGTCCGGCAGGCCGGGCGTGACCGAGAGCTTCTCCAGGTCGATCCGCGTGGCGAAACCTCCCTTGCAGACGTCGTTTTCGAGGAACGAGGCGGCGGGAATCGTGGGTGCCTCGATCACCTTGGAGACCTTCGAGTGGATCTGCTTCAGACCGGTGGCGGGGTCGGTTTTGGAGCCGTCGGCCGACCCGGAGTCCTTGCCGCCGTCCCCGCCCCCGTCACCGTCCAGCAGCGGCGGGACGATCAGGACGGCGGCCACGACCACGGCCACCGCCGCGACCGCGGCCATCACGATGCGGGGCCACGGGCGGCGGCGGGTGGCGCCGTCGGGGTGGGGGTGGGCCGGCGGGGACGGGGGCGGCGGGCCGGGGAAGCCGACGGAGCCGGCCGCGTACGGCCCCGGGCCCACCATCGGCGGTCGTACCGGTGGCGCCGGCGAGGTCGACGGCCGTGGCGGGACCCACGGCCGGTCGGCCGGCTTCGGCGGCGGTGGGATCGCCGGGCCGGCCGGCACCGCCAGGTCCACGGCGGCCGGCGACGGGGCTGCCTCCCGCTCGGCGATCTCCCGGACGATGCCCGCAGGCAGCCAGTTCGCGCCCCGCACGAAGACGGTCACGTCGGCACCGCGTCGGCAACCTTCGATCACGTCCGCGAGCGAGGGCCGTTCGGCGGGCTCCTTCGCGAGGCACGCCGCGAACAGGTCGCGCAGCACCGCCGGGCTCGCGCTCAGGTCCGGGGCCTCGCCGACGATCCGATACATCAACGCCTGTGCGTGGCCCTGCCCGAAGGGGTGGTCCCCGGTCGCGGCATAGTGCCCGACCAGCGCGAGCGAGAACACATCGCTCGCGAACCCCACCGGCTTGCCCAGTACCTGCTCCGGCGACATGTACGCGGGTGTGCCGACCATCACGTCGGAGCCGGTGAGCGCGGTGGTGTCCGCCGCCCGGGCGATGCCGAAGTCGATCACGCGCGGCCCGTCGGCGGCCAACAGCACGTTGGACGGCTTGAGATCGCGGTGGATCACGCCGGCCGCGTGTACCGCCTCGAGCGCCTCCGCCACACCGGCGACCAGCAGCAGCACCGATTCGACGGGCAGCGGCCCGTGTACCCGAACGGCCTCGGACAGCGGCGGGCCCGCGACATACGCGCCGGCGAGCCACGGCAGCGGGCCGTCGGTGTTGCTGTCCAGGACCGGCGCCGTGTACGGCCCGTGCACGCGCCGCGCGGCCTGCACCTCGCGCTCGAACCGCCTGCGGAACTCGGCGTCCCGGGCCAGATCGGGCCGGACCACCTTGAGCGCGACCGGTTGCCCGCCGCGCGTATGCGACAGGTAGACGCTGCCCATGCCGCCCTGCCCGAGCCTGCCGCGCAGCACATATCCGGCGACGTCGCGAGGGTCGTCGGGTAGCAACGGATCGATCATGTGCACTCCCCGTTCAGTCCGCCCGAACCCGGGCCTGTCCCGGCCTCGACGCGACCGCGAGCCGTCGGCGACGGGACCGGATCCATGATCCCGAAGCCGGTCGAGGGAGTCCCATGCGACCCCGGTGTCACGGTGCGATGAAATGATCGCCTGCCGAGGGCACTTCCGGGTTCCGGATCCGGAGAGAGCGCCCCCGACGAATCGTGCGTCGCCGACGCGCGGAAACTCTGGAGCCTACGGGGGAACGGGGCATGTGGGGTCGGGGCACGGTGCTGGGCGACCGCTACACGCTGGCCGAGCGGCTGGGCGGTGGTGCCATGGGCGAGGTGTGGCGCGCCGACGACGGCGTGCTGGAACGGCGGGTGGCGGTCAAGATCCTGCTGCCCGCGCTGCTCGAGGACGCCAGGTTCGCCGAACGGTTCCGGCGTGAGGCCAAGGTTTTGGCGGCACTCGACCACCCGGGCATCGTCGACGTACACGACTACGGCGAGAGCGGAGCGGAGCCGCGCGTCGCCTACATCGTGATGGAACTCGTCGACGGCCTGCCGCTGGACGCGCTGTTGGCCGCCGACGACGCCGCCACCCTGCCCGTCGACCGCACGCTCGGCATCGTCGCCCAGGCCCTGGACGCGCTGCACGCGGCCCACCGGCGCGACATCGTGCACCGCGACGTCAAGCCGTCGAACCTGATGATCGGCGCCGACGACCGGGTGACGGTCACCGACTTCGGCATCGCCCACTCCACGACGGCGGGCACCAGGCTCACCGCGTCGCACTCGGTGCTCGGCACGGCCCGCTACATCGCCCCCGAACAGGCCCGGGGACTCGGGGCGGTGCCCGCGTCCGACCAGTACGCGATCGGCGTGCTCTGCTACGAACTGCTCACCGGGGAGCCGCTGTTCACGGGCGACGCGGTATTCGAGGTGGTACTCCGGCACATCCGCGAGCCCGCGCCCGAACTCCCGGCCGAATTCCCCGAGCCGGTCCGCGCCTTCGTGGCGAGGGCGCTGGCGAAGGCACCGGAGGATCGCTTCCCCGACGCGGCACACATGGCGACGGCGGCACGCGAGGCGATGGCGAGTGCGTCGATCCCGACGCCGACACCGACACCGGAGCCGACACGGACGCCGCCCGTCGCCGCGCTCACCACCCACGACCCGCCCGGGGCCGCCGGGAAACAACCGGCTTCACCACCCGCGCCGCCCGAGAACCCACCGGGCACACCGTCCACACCCTCCACGCCCTCCACGCCCTCCGAGAACCCACCGGGCACACCCCCCATGCGCGCCGACGAGCCGCCCGTTCCGACCCCGGCGTCCTCCACCGCGCAGCCGGATCCGTCCGTGACACCCGCCTCCACCGACGAGAAGCCCACTGCGCCGAAGTCCGTTGCGCCCGCGCCACCCGGTGCCGCCGATCACGCCCCCACCCCCGCCGCGACGCCGACTCCGCCCCCGGCGCCCGCCACCGAGGCAGGCCCACCCGCCGCACCGCCCGTGTCCTCGGCCCCCCGAGCCTGGAAGCGGCACGGCCTGGCCGCCGTACTCCTGGTACTCGGCGTAATCGCCGGCGTCATCGTCACCGTCCTGTACCTCAAGCCCTCCCAGGCCCAGGCCGACCGAACCCCCAACGCGGCCGACGCAAAATCCTCCCCAGCCGAAATCCGCACGTCCGGAGGCACGTCCGCCGATCCCGTCGCGGGCTCGCCAACCCCCTCGAACCCCACCCCCGGCGCCCCGAGCGGCAACCCCACCGGCAACCAACCGCCGAACGGCACGCCGCCACCCGAAACCGGCGGCGGCGCCCCCAACACGTCCACGTCCAACGGCGCGGGCGGCACCCCGGGCGGCGGCGCCGGCAACGGCAGCGGAGGCAGCAGCGCAGGCACCGGCACCAAGCCCAAGCCCACCACCCCCGCCCCGCCCCCGGCCCAATCCGCCCCCAGGGCTGCGGCGGCACCAAGTGGGGCGCGATCACCAGCGTCGCCGACGGCCTGCCCATCGGCCTCGCCGCCGACGGCCCCACCGCCGGCAAGGAGGTGATCATGGGCGGCCACACCCGATACGGCTGGGTGCACTCGACCTCGACCTGGGACTCCTTCAACACCTGCAGCCTGAACGGCCCGGCCCTCGGCCAACCGTACGGAAACGTCAACCGCGCCGAACTCGCCATCGGCTTCGGCTACTCCACCAACTGGAGCCTGACCACCGCCCCGACATCGGGCGCGGTCTACATCAAGGACTTCGGCGGCCAGACCTGCCTCACCAACAACGGCAACGGCAAACCGCTATCGGTAGTCACCTGCACCCCCGGCAACCCGGCCCAACAGTGGCGAGTCCCCTGAAACGTATCTCCCCCGCCCGGCCGACCACCCTCCCCAACACACGGCACAACCGCCGAACCCCGCACACAACACCACGGGACGCACACCTCGACCAAGGCGGGACCGGTGCCCCACGCAAAAGGTCGGCGGCACTCGCTCGAGTCACCTCGACCAAGTGCCGCCGACCTGCACGTTCCCGCTGTTCTACTGCTTCCTGCGGAGGACGTGGGATTCGAACCCACGAGCAGAGTCACCCCTGCTAGCAGTTTTCAAGACTGCCGCCATCGGCCACTAGGCGAGTCCTCCAGTGCCGCGACCCCGTTGGGGTGTGGGCGGCATCAGTCTCTCATGAGCGATGCCTGGGATCATCGGGGATTCCGGGGCGACCCGTTCGGACGGCCGAGGTGGGGGGTGGGGGTCAGTTGTCGCCTACGCGTTGGCCGAGGGTGACCTCGGTGGTGGCCTCCTTGCCGTCGCGCTGGTAGGTGACCTTGACCTTGTCGCCGGGGCGGTGGCTCCAGATCTCGCTGAACAGGTCCTCGTAGGAGCCGATCGCGCGGTTGTTGAGCCTGGTGATCACGTCGCCGGGCTTCAGGCCCGCCTTGGCCGCGGGGCCGTTGGCGGTGACCGGGTCCTGGCCGTTGGGGCTCTGGGCGACGATCTGCGCGCCGGTGCCGGTGTAGCGCGAGTCGGGCAGGATGCCCATCTGCGCGTAGACCGGCTTGTTGCCCTGGATCAGGATGTCGGCGACCCACCGGGCCTGGTTGATCGGGATGGCGAAGCCGAGGCCGATGCTGCCGGACTCCTGCTGCTGGCCGAACGGCGACTGGCCGCCGCCACCGGTGGAGCGGATCGCCGAGTTGATCCCGATCACCTCGCCGGCCGCGTTCAGCAGCGGGCCGCCGGAGTTGCCGGGGTTGATCGCCGCGTCGGTCTGGATCGCGTTCATGTAGGAGACCTTCTGCTGGTCCCCGGAGGCCACCGGGCGGTCCTTGGCACTCACGATGCCCGTGGTCACCGTGTTGGAGAGGGTGAACGGCGCGCCGATCGCGATCACCGGGTCGCCGACCGCGACCTTGTCGTTGTCGCCGAGCGGCAGCGGCTGCACGCTCGCCGGCATGTCGTCGACCTTGATCACGGCGAGGTCGTAGCCCTCGGCGCGGCCGACGATCTTGGCCGGCTTGGTGGTGCCGTCGGAGAAGGTCACCGACAGCTCGCCCCCGGCGGCGGCCAGCGACACCACGTGGTTGTTGGTGAGGATGTGGCCCTGCTTGTCGTAGACGAAGCCGGCCCCGGTGCCGGTCTCGGTGCCCTGCCCGGACACCTTGCCCTTGGTCTTGATCGTCACCGTGCTGGGGACCGCCTGCTTGGCGATGCCCGCCACGCTCGTGGGCGAGCGGTTCAGCGAGGCCGGGTCCACCGGCGACGAGGACGGGCTGACGCCGGCCGAGGACGGCTTGTCGTCGCGGTCCACGATCCACGCGCCCACGCCGCCGCCGACCCCGCCGGCGAGCAGCGCGGCCACCACGGCCGCGACCAGGATCCCCGAGGGGCGGCGCTTCGGCTTGGGCGGCGCACCGAAGCCCGGGTAGCCCGGGTAGCCGGGATAGGCACCGCCCGTCCCGAACGGCGGAGCCCCCGCACCTCCCGCACCCGGCCCGGCCGCGAACGCCGCCGGCACCTCGGCGCCCGGCTCACCCGTCGGCGGCAACTGCGCGGTCGGCGGCCCGACCGGCGTCGGCGGCACCGCCTCGCCCTGCGGCTGTCCCACGGTGGGCGCCTGCACCGGCTTGACCGGCACCTCGGCCCGGAACTCCGGCTCCGCCGACACGTCGGAGCGCCCCTCCGGGCGAGCCGGCTGCGGTGTGGCGGGAGACGATCCGTGGGCCTCCCCCGGCACCGGTGAACCGACTTCGCCGGTCACGTCGCGATCGTCACTCACGGTCTTCCTCCCACACACTTCGGAATCGTTGTGCTCACAGACTTCCCGACGCGCTGTCTGAACACCGTAAGCGCCGACGGCCCGAGCCGCCCACGCCCCTTATCCCGGGGTTATCCACGCAGGTCGGACCGCCCGCACCGGAACGAAAACCGCGCGGAAATCAGCGGAATTTCCACCACCCCGTCACGCCGAAAGCCGATCCTCAACCCTACGGAAGCCGATCCGGACCCCACACAGGCCACCCCCCGCCCGAACCCGGGGCGCCACCCGCGACCCGCACGAGCCCGACCCGTGCCACCGCCCGACATCCCGGCGTCACCCCACGCTCACCTCGGGATGGCACGATTGTGGCGTGTCCACCACCGGAGCGCGCCCACTGCGCGCCAACGTGCAGGTCGTCGCCCACCGAGGCGCCTCCGACACCGCCCCGAGCACACGCTCGCGGCCTATCTCCAGGCCATCGAGGACGGCGCCGACGCACTCGAATGCGATGTCCGACTGACCGCCGACGGCCACCTGGTCTGCGTCCACGACCGCAAGGTCGACCGCACCTCCAACGGCCGGGGCATCGTCTCGACGCTGGAGCTCGCGGAGTTGTCCGCACTCGACTTCGGCTCCTGGAAGGAGTCCGGCAGGGAATCCGGCGTCGAACGCGAACACCCGGACGAGCCGGAGGCACCCGACTGGGACCGCAGGTCCGTTCTCACCCTGGAACGCCTGCTCGAACTCGTGGTCGACGCGCCGCGCACGGTGCGCCTGGCGATCGAGACCAAACACCCCACCCGCTACGCGGGTCTGGTCGAGCGCCGGCTGGTCGACCTGCTGGAGCGCTTCGGCCTGTCCGAGCCGGCCGACGAGGACCCGTCGCTGATCCGGGTGATGAGCTTCTCCCAGCTGTCCCTGCGCCGGATGCGGCTGATGGCGCCCTCGCTGCCCACCGTGTTCCTGATGGAGCACGTCCCGCTGCTCTTCCGCGACGGCACGCTGCCCCGCGAGGTGCGGATCGCCGGCCCCAGCATCGACATCGTCCGGGCCCATCCGCGCTACGTCGCCCGCCTGCACCGCGCCGGGCACCGGGTACACGTGTGGACCGTGGACACCCCCGAGGATGTCGAGCTGTGCCTGCGGCTCGGCGTGGATGCCATCATCACGAATCGGCCACGACAGGTCCTGTCCCAGCTGTCCGGTTAGCCCCTATTGGGGGGCGTACGCTGGTAGCCTTTCGGGGCGTTATATCCGTCTTGGCGGGATCGCATACCCCTATACGCCCCTGGGCGAGTCGGAGCGCGTGCCGCGCCGCCGTTTCCCGTCCGCCGGCATCGGGCATCTCAAGCCCGACGCGCGAGACATGTGCGCGAGGCAGGCGTGTGCACGAAGGAGGCCGGGGGTGGCAATGGTCGTGGCCCGTGGGGTGCCCGATTCCGCGGCGGTGTTGGTACCGCACGCTCCGGTCGGGGTGTCCGCGGCTCGGCACCGTCTCGCCACCGACCTCGACGACCGCGGCATCGCCCGGGGCGTCGTGGACGACGCGGTGCTGATCCTCTCCGAATTGTTGAGCAACGCGCTGCGGCACGCCCGCGCGCTGCCCTCCGGCAACGTCCGCGCCGCGTGGTGGGTGCGCCCCGACGGCCTTCTCGCCATCGAGGTCACCGACGGCGGCAGCTCGACCCGTCCGCGCCAGGCCAGTCCGTCCCTGAGCGCGCACGGCGGCCGAGGATTGTCGATCATCGGCACCCTCGCCGCCGACTGGGGCGTACGCGGCACCCCCGACGAGGTCACCGTGTGGGCGCTGGTCCCGATCGAGTCGAGCGCCGCCGACCGCCTGTGGGACGAATTCGACCTGGACGCGGTGGACCCGCTCGACTGACCCGCCCACCCGGGCCCCGACCGCGCCGCCTCCCTCGGCCACGTGTTCGAGCGTCACCCCATGCCCGCGGAACTCAGTACCCTCGGATCCGGTGAGTCGTCGACCACCATCCCCCCGACACCGAGGCGGAGAGACCGCAGCATGGGCAAGAAGGCCGCGCTGAAGGGCCACACCGGCAACAAGACCCAGACCGCAGCCGCCACGGGATCCGTCCCGGCCGTCGGCGGTCGCGAACCCTGCCCGTGCAATTCGGGCCGCCGGTACAAGGCGTGTCACGGGCGCGAGGCGGCCTCCGCCGCCGAGACGCTCGTCCTGCGTCCCTTCCAGGGACTGCCGAACGAGTGCGACTGGATCGCGCTGCGCGAACTGGTCCCGGCCGCGACCGCGCAGCTCAAGCTCACCGGCGAGCACGCCGAGCAGACCGTCACGCTGGCGACCGTGCTGCCGATGGCCTGGCCCGCGCTGCGTCGCGCCGACGGCACCATCCTGGTCGGCCTGCAGACGCACACCAGTTCGGGTGACGTCTCCCGGGACCTGGCACACGCGCTGGAGCGCGCGCTCGCGCAGGAGGACGGCACGTCGGTGGCCCCCGGTCCGCTGCCCGAGTCCGGCGACCGCCTCCAGGACCTGCTCGACCCCTCCCACCCGCTGGAGATCACCGTCCACCAGGGCTTCGACTTCTGGGTGGACGACCCGACCGCGATGAACGCCGAGGTGAGCGCGTCGCTGGAGCGGGCGAACGCCGCGGCGATGCCGACCGTACGGCTGACCTCGGTCGACGCCGCGTACTGGTGCGGCACCACCGAGAAGAACCACCTGCGCTGGGTGATGCCGCACGCGGAGGAGGAACTGCTCGACGCCATCGCCCGGCTGCACGCGGCCGGCGAGTCGAGCCTGGGCGAGGGCACCCGCTTCGTCGGCTCGTTCCGCGCGCACGGGCTGCTCGTCCCGGTGTGGGACCTGCCGACCTCGATGTCCGCCGAGGACGTGGAGAAGCCGGCGCGCGAGTTCGGTGAACGGCTGGCCGCGGCGATGGCGGACACCAGCCCGCTGACGCCGCGTCAGCGCAGCGCCCGCAACGGTCTGCTGAACCGCCAGATCACCCTGAACTGAACCGGCCCCACCACCCCGGCCCGACCCGCACGCGAGCACCCGGATCGACCCCGATCCGGGTGCTCGCGTGACGTACACCCGCAGGTACACCCACGCCGAACACCGGCAGTAGGCCCGGACGGCGCCCTAGCCGGATTCCGCGACCCGGGGCACCAGCGACGGCGCGCCCGCGACCGCGCCCTCCACCCCGAAGCCCTCGCCCTTCGCCTCGGCAGCCTCCGCCTTCACTCGGACGGCCTCCGCCTTCGTCCCGGAAGGCGACGCGTCGTCCTCCGACCGTGCCCCCACGGCCGCCGCCGGCAGCTCGACCACGACGGTCAGGCCCGCCCCCGGCTCGGTCTCGATTCGGACCTCGCCCCGGTTGGCGGCCACGCCCGCCCACACGATGGCCATGCCCAGCCCACTGCCCGTGTCCGAACCGGCGCCGCTCGCCGTGCCGTTCGCGCCGTGCTCCCGCGCGGCCCGGAAGAAGCGGTCGAAGATGCGCTCGGCATCCTGCGGTCGCATCCCCGGCCCCTCGTCGCGCACCCGCAACACGACCCGCCGCTCCCCGCCGTCGCCCTCGCCCTCGGACGGCGAGACCGACACGTACACGGCCGCGGACACCGGCGTATGGGTCCGCACGTTGGCCAGCAGATTGCCGACGATCTGGCGCAGCGTCGTCTCGTCGGCCAACGCCACACACGCCTCGGGCGTGTCCACGTGCACCGGCCGATCCGGCTGCTGCGCGCTCAGGTCGGCGACCGCGTCGCGTACCACGCACACCAGGTCGATCGGCCGCGACAACAACCGCGGACGCTGGTCCAGCCGGGCCAGCGCCAGCAGTTCGTCCACCAGCCGGGCCATGCGCTCGGCCTCGGCCGCCATCCGGCCCAGGGCCCGGGTGCGCTCCTCCTCCGTCGCCAGCATGCCCTTCTCGTACAGCTGCAGATAGCCGCGAATCGCCGCCAGCGGCGTACGCAGCTCGTGCGACGCGTCGGCCACGAACCGCTTGAGATGCGACGCCGCGCGCTCGCGGATCTCGAACGCCGACTCGACCTGCTGCAACATCGCGTTCAACGCGGTCCGCAGCTGCTCGACCTCGCTGAACGAACGTTTGCGCGTCCCCACCCGCGCGGACAGGTCGGGCCGGTCCGGACCGCCCTCGGCGATGCCCGAAGCCGTCTCGACCATGTCCTCCAGGGGTCGCAGCCGCCACCGGGCACCGAAGTACATGAAGGCGCCCAGCAGCACCAACAGGGCGCCTCCGGCCAGCAGTTCGAAGTGGACCACCTTGTCCACCACGCCGTCGACGTCCTCGGTCGAGCGGGCGAGCAGGATGTGGTTGCCGTCGCTGAGGCGCGCCGAGACGACCCGGTAGTGCTCGCCCGCGAGCGAGATGGCGCGCGGCCGGTCGTGCCACGCCGGGTCGCCCGGATTCCGAACCATCGCCGCCAGGGCCCGCTGCAGGGCATCGGGCGGCCGGGCGCCGACCGACAGGGCGGTGCCCCGCGCGTCCACCACCGCGAAGGTCTTGCCGTCGAGACCGGCCGACATCAGCGCCTCGCGCAGGCTCGCCATCGAGGACAGCAGGGACATCTGCGCGGTGTTGATGCCGGTGCGCTCGATGCCGGTCCGGCCCGCGGTCAGGTCCTCGTCGACCCGGGACTCCAGGTAGTGCCGAATGCCCATCATGCTGATCCAGATCAGCAGCGCCAGTCCGATCGCGAGCACCGCGATGCTGCTCAGCGCCAAGTGTGCCCGCATGGCGACGATGTGCGGACGCTGCCGGGCGCGGCGCGGGAACCTCCGACTCCGCGTGCCCGGCGGCACGATCTCGTTGCAGCCGTCCATCCCGGGCTTCCTCTCGCGACGGCGAAACGGCCCGCGCACCCGCCCGCCCGATCCGCCCACGTCGCCCCGCTCCCCGCGCCCGCCGCTCATATACCGCGGTCCGCCGTCCGGCGCAGCCCGTAGCCCACGCCCCGCCGCGTGGTGATCAGCGGCGGCCCGTCCGGCACGAGCGGGTCGAGCTTGCGGCGCAGATAGGAGATGTACGTCTCCACCACCGTCGACTCCACCACGTGCTCGTACCGCCACACCTCGCGCAGCAGTTGCTCCTTCGGCACGATCCGGTCGCCGTGCCGGATCAGGTGGCGGAGCAGCGCGAACTCGGTCGGGGTCAGCTCCACGCCGCGACCGCCCCGGCGCGCGGTGTACGTCGCCTCGTCCAACTCCAGGTCGCCGTGCCGCAGTACGGGCGGCGGCGGGGGCGGCGGCGTGCTCTCGTCCGGCGTCGGCCGGGTGCGCCGCAGCACCGCTCGGGTGCGCGCGACCAGCTCGTCGACGTTGAACGGCTTGGTGATGTAGTCGTCGCCGCCGAGGGTGAGCCCCTTGACCACGTCGGCGGGCGAGTCCCGGGCGGTGAGGAACACGACCGCGATCTCCGGTCGTTCGGCGCGCAGCACGCGGCACACCTGGCGACCGTCGCCGTCGGGCAGCGAGATGTCCAGGAGCACGACATCGGGCCGCGCCGTGCGGGCCGCGGCCAGGGCCGCGTGCACGCCGTCGGCCGTGACCACCTCGAAGCCGTGGAACCGCAGGGTGATCGCCAGGACGTCGGCGATGCTCGGCTCGTCCTCGACGACCAGGACCGTGGCGCCCGCGCGCGGCTGACTGCTGCTCATGTGCCCAGTATCCGGGGGAAGTTTGCGGAACCCCATGGGACAGCTTGAGAGCTTCCTGTGAGTCGACCACGCGCCCGCCGGGCGCCCCGCCGCGCCGAACCAGTCTGGGCCCAGGACGCACGACCGGGCCGCGAGGCCCGCACGAGAAAGGAATCGACTATGGCGGCCTGGGCGCGATGGTGTCTCAAACACCGGTGGACGGTGCTGCTGCTGTGGGCGGCCGCGCTGTTCGGCACGGTCGCGGCGAGCGCGGCCGCGGGCAGCGCGTACTCCAACGTGTTCAAGATCCCCGGGACCGAGTCGTCGACCGCGTACGAGCGCCTGCAAAAGGCCTTTCCCGACGCGTCCGGCGATGTGGACAACGTGGTGTGGCAGACCGAGCGGGGCAGCGTGCACGACGCCGCGGTCCGCGACCGGATGACCGCGCTGCTGGCCGACATCGCGCGGATGCCCGACGTCGGCCGTGTGGTCGGTCCGTACGACGCGGAGGGCGCCGCCCAGGTCAGCAAGGACGGCCGGATCGCGTTCGCCCAGGTCACCTTCGTCAAGCAGCAGTTCGAGCTGGAGACCGGGAATCTCGAGGACCTGATCGAGCGCGCCGAGGCGGCTCGGGCGCCCGGACTGCGCGTCGAACTCGGCGGGCCCGCGATCGAGGCCGCCCAGGAACCGCCGGCCGGACTCGCCGAGACGGTGGGTGTGGTCGCGGCGGGCGTCATCCTCTTCCTCGCCTTCGGATCCCTGTTCGCGATGCTGCTCCCGCTGATCAGCGGGGTGTTCGCGGTCGGCACCGGGATCGCGTCGGTGATCCTGCTCAGCCACGTCACCGACATCCCCGAGACCGCGACACTGCTGGGCAGCCTGATCGGTCTCGGCGTGGGCATCGACTACGCCCTGTTCATCGTGACGCGGCATCGCAACGGCCTCAAGGCCGGGCTTTCTCCCGAGGAGGCCGCGGTACGGGCGCTGGACACCTCGGGCCGGGCCGTGGTGTTCGCCGGCGGCACGGTATGCATCGCGCTGCTGGCGCTGTTCACCGTCGACATCACCCTGTTCGACGGCATCGCGATCAGCACCACGCTCGTCGTGGTGCTCACCGTGCTCGCCTCCTCCACCCTGCTGCCCGCGCTGCTCGGCCTGCTCGGCCCGCGTGTGCTCAGCCGCCGCGAACGTCGACAGTCGGCCGAGCGGTCGGCGGCCGGCGGTGCCCTGCCGAGCGAGGAGGTCGGGCGCACCGCCGCCCGCTGGGCCCGCCTGGTGCAGCGTCGCCCCCGCACCCTGGGGCTGGTCGCGCTGGTGGTCATGGGGCTGCTGGCGATCCCGGCCCTGTCGCTGCGGCTCGGCGCCAACGACCAGGGCAATCAACCCACTTCCCAGACCGTGCGGCAGGCCTACGACATGCTCGCCGAGGGCTTCGGTCCGGGCTTCAACGGCCCGCTGCTGATGGTCGCCGAGCTGCACGGTCCGCGGGACCGGCAGGCGCTGGACACGCTGATCGCCGACGTCCGCCGCACCCCCGGCGTGGTGCGCGTGGTCGAGGCGCCGGTGCCCGCCGACGCCGGCGGCCTCGCCGCCGAGACCCGGGCCATTCAGGTCGTGCCGTCGACCTCGCCGCAGGCCGAGGCCACCGACAAGCTGATCGACACCCTGCGCGAGCGCACCGTGCCCACCGCCGCCGAGGGCAGCACGCTGAAGGTGCACATCGGCGGCGAGACCGCGCTGCAGAAGGACTTCGCCGCCGTGGTCGGCGACCGCATGCCGGGGTTCATCGCCCTGATCGTGGGACTGGGCGCGCTGCTGATGCTGATCGCCTTCCGCAGCCTGCTGGTACCGCTGACCGCCGCGCTGATGAACCTGATCGCCGCGTGCGCGTCGTTCGGCCTGCTGGTCGCGATCTTCCAGTGGGGCTGGGGGATGGACCTGCTCGGGCTGGGCAAGGAGGGGCCGATCATCTCCTTCCTGCCGGTCATCATGCTGCCGCTGCTGTTCGGGCTCTCGATGGACTACCAGGTCTTCCTGGTCAGCCGTATGCACGAGGAGTGGCTGCACACCGGCGACAACGCCCGGGCGGTACGCGTGGGTCAGGCCGGTACCGGGCGGGTGATCAACTCGGCCGCGCTCATCATGATCTTCGTGTTCTCCTCGTTCGTGCTCAGCGGCGACCGCGGCGCGATGATGGCCGGGCTCGGCCTGGCGGGCGCGGTCGCGCTGGACGCGTTCATCCTGCGCATGTTGCTCGTGCCCGCCCTGATGCATCTCCTCGGCCGCGCCAACTGGTGGTTGCCCGGATGGCTCGACCGGGTGTTGCCGCACGTGGCCGTGGATCCGCCCGAGCGGCCCGTCGGCGACTCGGCGGGCGCCAAGGAGGATCCGCGCGAGGAGATGGTGCCGGCCGGTCGATAGCGGACCGGATCCGATCGGCGCGCCGGCATCGGCGCCGGCCCGAAAATCGCCCGCACGCCCGGCAAACGGGCGTGCGGGCACGGACACGACCGGCCGACGAGGGCCCCGGATTGGAGATCCGCCGGCTTGTTGTTACCTTTGAAGCAGCTCGGTCGCTGATGCATCCCCCGTCTTCAGCGGCCGGGCCTTTCGATTTTCCGGGTCTTTTCCCGCTTCCGCGGCGCGCGCTTTCCGCATCGACCGACCGGGGAATTTTCCCCCGTTCCACGGTGAATTCTCCGCATTCGTCGGTCGCTGCCCCGGTCGGATTCGGCGGAATGCCGGACCGGCGTGTCGCGGTGCCGCGGCTCAGCGCTGAGCGGTCGCCGAGCCCGAGCGGAGCAGCTTGTTCAGGCCGTCCTTGGAGGCCAACTCGGCCACCGCGGACCAGCCGTCGAGACTCTTGGCCGTACGCACGCGCGGGCCGTCGCAGCGGCCCTCGGTGTCCTTGGCCTCGACCGTGCAGGTCACCCGCAGCGTGGTGCCGCCGGGCTGGAGCACGCTCATCACCAGCAGCAGCGGGTCGGGTGTGGGGTTTCGGTAGTAGACCCGGCCCCAGGCCTCCGAGCCGTCGCGCTCGACACAGGTCTGCGCACGGACGCCCTTGGGACCGTCGATCGCCTTGCCGCACACACTCTCGGTGCCTGCGGACGGGGAAATGGCCGCCGGAGTGCCGGACTTCGCGGTGGGTTTGCCGCCGAGCAGTTCGAGCAGTCCGGCCGAGCCGGAACGATCGCCCTCGGCGATACCGTTGCCGAAATCGGCGGCCTTGTTCGCGCTCGGGCGGGTGTTCGGCCCCGAGTCGGCGGTGTGGCGGCCCTTGTCCGGGCCCACCGAATCCGCGGATGCGGCGGCGAGCGGGACGACGAGGCACAGGCCCACGACCGCGCCCAGGGCCACGGTGCGGACGTGACCGGTGCGTGGGCGCTGCATGGTGTCTCCTAGCGCGCGAAGCCCCCTCCCACATCCGGCCCGACGAGCGGGACTTCGGTGCGGAACGGGGCCGGAATGATCGGCGCGCCGAGCCTATCGCGCCGCCACGACGTGCAGCGATCACCACATGTTGCGGTTACGCCACAACGATCACTCCACCGCGTGACGGCGCGCCCTTTTCGCACCCGGGGTCGGGCTTCGCGGGTCGGGCTGTACGGGTCGGGCTCGGACGGATCGGGCTGTACGGATCGGGCTCTGCGGATCAGGCTCTGGGCTCGGCGTGTTGGCAGGTGTCCACCAGCGTGCGGACCAGGTCCGCCACGGCGGGCAACCACGGCCCGCCCGCCGTCGGATCACCCGACGGCGCCGGTGGTCGGGCCCAGCGCAACTGGCCGCCCTGCACCCGCGACGGCGGCAGCGCGAGATAGCCGCCGTCGCCGTGGAAGCGCAGGGTCGAGGGCACGGTGCCGTACCGATCGAGCCCGTATCGGTCCAGCAAATCACCCAGTTCGCCCAACTCGTAGGGTTCCACCAGGAACGCGTAGCGGCCCGGCGCGGCGACGACCGGTCCGGTACGCACACCGAGCCGGGCGAGTTGGTCGAGCGAGCGGGCACCGGCTTCCGACGGCACACTCAACGCCGCCACCCGCCCACCCGTCGCCAGGATCACCGACGCGTCCGGTGACTGCTGCCACCACCAACGCGCCATACGTTCGTCACAGGTGGCCGCGAGCAGGGGAGGTTCACCCGGATGGGCGCCCGGCACGCGGCAATCGGTCGCACCACATCGACACACGCCCGACCAGCGGTCGTATCCGACGCCGGGAACCACGGGCCAGCGCCATCTCGCACACGTCAGCACGGCCGACATCAGTGCGGTGCGTTCCCTCCGTCGTCTTCCGAGGATCTCGCGCAGCATGCGCTCGTTCCTTTCCGTGAACGTGGAAGCACTATGCGTGATACTCAGGTACTCCGCAGCCGACCATGACGAGGCCGCTTGGCGGCACATGGCGCGAGGTGGCGCAGGGGTGGCGAATTACGGCGCCCGGTACGGGTGTTGCCCTCGCGACTCGGTCCCGAGGCGGGAGATGGGGGCTCCCGAGCGGACCGTTGTGCCATCCGTTGCTGCGGTTTGCGCTGCGGTTGGGTCGGTTGGTCTCTGCCTGCGCCGGCACCGCGTCCGAATCGACACCGCGCCTGAGCCGGCACTCCTCACCGAGGACGACGAACGGCCGGCCCTCGGAGGTTCCGCAGATGTCACGAGACCGCGATCACAGGATCTCCTGGAGCATACCCGCGATGTGCCTCCCTTCCGTTGTACCCCCATCCCCTCGGACCTTCACGCCGCCGCGCCGCGACGTTGGGCAGTACGGGTGGAACCCGCGGCATCCGGATCAATGGCGAGCGACTCGTAGGATTCCGCCATGGCGGAGCACACGACCGGCACACCGACCGGCGACACGGCCGTGGTGATTCCGGCATACGACGAGGCACGGCGGATCACGGCCACGGTCGACGCGGCACGCTCGATCGTGGGTGTGGATCTGGTGGTGGTGGTGGACGACGGGTCCGCGGACGACACGGCCGGGCTCGCCCGGGCGGCCGGCGCGGTGATCGCCCGACACGGGCGCAATCGCGGCAAGGCCGGCGCGATGGAGACCGGCGCCGCCGTGGTCGCCGCGATCGACCTGCGCGAGGACCGGGAACACCCGCGTCACCTGCTGTTCCTGGACGCGGACCTGGAGGGTACGGCCGCCGCCGCGGCGGCGCTGGTCGAGCCGGTACGGGCCGGGAAGGCGGCGATGACCATCGCGGTGTTGCCACCGCAGGCGCGGGCCGGCGGCGGGCACGGGTTCGTGGTACGCGCCGCCCGGGACGGGATCGCCCGGGCCAGCGGGTTCGCCGCGACCCAGCCGCTGTCCGGGCAGCGCTGCCTGACCCGCGAGGCGTTCGAGGCGGCGCTGCCGCTCGCCGACGGGTTCGGCGTGGAGACGGGGCTGACCATCGACCTGGTCCGCAAGGGGTTCGCCGTCCAGGAGGTCGAGGTCGAGTTGCACCACCGGGTCACCGGCACCGACTTCGCCGCGCAGCGCCATCGGGCCCGGCAGTACGCGCACGTGGCCCGCGCGTTGGCCGCGCGGGGTGCGGCCGGGGCGCTGCCCGGGGCGATCCGCGGGCGTGGCTGAACCGGTGACCGCACGGCCCACCCGGGCACCTCGGCGGTCGATGTTTCACGTGGAACACCCGTTTGGGTGTATCGCGCTCGGCCTGTGCGCGCTCGCGATCGGCCTGCTCGTGCTGACCGGGCTGCTCGGGCCCTCCGCCGCGCAGCCGCCGCTGCCGGGCGGGCCGTCGTGGCTGCCGCCGTATCGGTTCACCGCCCGTCCCGCCGCCGGTACGGTCACCGGGCTGCTGCTCGCGTCGGCCCTGCTCGGCGCGCTCGGCCTGGGCCTGGCGCTGCGCGAACTAGGGCGCGGCTGGGCGCCGGATCCGGGTCGGCTCACCGTCGGCGGGGCGGTGGCCGCGCTCGCGGTGGTGTGCGTGCCGCCGATGGGGTCGGCCGACCACCTGGTCTACGCCGCCTACGGCCGACTCGCGGCGGGCGGGGGCGACCCGTATCGGGACACCGCCGCGACGCTGGTGCGCGACGGCGATCCGGTCGGCCGCGCGGTCGAGGCGCCGTGGACGGACGTGCCGTCGGTGTACGGGCCGGTGGCCACGGCCGAGCAGTGGCTCGCCGCCCGGGTCGGCGGCTCCTCGGTGCACACGATCGTGCTGGTGCTGACCCTGCTCGGCGCGGCGGCGTTCGTGTTGACCGGGCTGCTGCTCCAGCGGGCGGCCGGCCCGGATCGCACGGCCCGGGCGCGGGTGGCGATCCTGTGGTCGCTCAATCCGCTGCTGCTGTTCGTCGCGGTGGGCGCCGGCCATCTGGACGCGTTCGCGCTGGTGTTCGCGGTGGGCGCGCTGCTCGCGGTGCGCCGCTCGCCCGTGCTCGCGGGTGTCCTGGTCGGGCTGGCCTGCGCGGCGAAGGTGTCGCTCGGGCTGTATGTCCTCGCCCTCGCGTGGGGGCTGCGCGGGCGGCCGCGCGCGCTCGCCGCGCTGCTCGGCTCGGCGCTCGCGGTGGGGGTGGCGACCTATCTGCCGGTCGGGCTCGGCGCGTTCGACCAGATGCGGGAGAACACGAAGCTGGTCTCGCTCGCGGTCCCGCTGCGGCTGGTGCTGAAGCCGATGGAGGCCGCCTTCGGGCACGACACGGCGCGCTCGCTGATCGGGCTGCTCGGCTGGGTGCTGGGCGCGCTGGTGGTGTGGCTGCTGGCCCGCACCACCGCCCGGGCCCGGCCCGCGGCGATGGACGGCGTCCTGCGCGACAGCGCCGCCGCGGCCGCGCTGTTGTCCCTGGCCTGGTTGCTCACCACCCCGTACAGCCTGCCCTGGTACGACGTGGCCGCGTGGGCGCCGCTGGTGCTGCTGGCCCCGTCCGCGCTGGACGGGCTGCTCCTGGCCCGCACCACGCTCCTGGTGTGCGCCTACGTCCCGGGCCGGGTGGTCCCGCTGCCGGACGCGGTGGACACCTTCCAGCGCACCGTGCGCGGCACCGTCGGCCCGTGGGGTGGCGCGGCGATCCTGGTCGCTGTGGTGCTGGTCAGTCGACGCGCGGGCGAGCCTCCACGGCTTCGGGGCGGGCCTCCACGGCCGCGATCACCGCGATCGCCAGCGGTGCCGCGATCGTGAGCGCGACCGCCGGGATCTGGATGCCGGAGTCGTTCACCGCGTAGCCGACCACCGCGGTCACCCAGCACGCGATCAGCGTCGAGCGCAGCCACGGCACCGCCGCGAAGGCCCGGGCCAGGGCCGGTGCGCGCCACGTGAGCGGATCGCGCACGGCGAGCACGAGCAGGACGAACACCACCGGGATCAACAGCGTGAACGGCGAGGTGAACGAGTGCAGGTTGCCCATCACCTTGCGGTGCAGCGTGTCGCCGGCGGCGCCGTCGACGACCTCTTGGACGAATCGGCCCAGGTGCGAGCGGCTCGCCGCCGGGCGCAGCCAGTCCAGCACCGCGATGACGCCGATCACCACGACCGCGCCGAGCGCGACCAGGCCGACCCTGCCCCAGGAGATCCGGGCGCCGGTGAGCAGCAGGCCGAGCACCGCCAGGCCGGGGATCAGCGCGAGCACGCCGCCGAAGTCGCTGCCGAACGCGGGCCATCCGTCGGCCAGGACCGCCGCCGCCCCGACCACCGAGAGCACCACGACCGCCGCCCGCCGCCGGCCGGCCGCGAGCAGGTGCGCCGTCGGCCACGCGACGGCGAGCACCACGGCCATCGCGAAGATCGTCCAGGCGACGTTGCCGAAGCCGTAGAAACGGCCCGCGACCAGCGGGGACAGCCCGAACAGGGTGTTCATCTGGAGCGGTGAGCCGAGCATCACGTCGCCCGCCAGGATTGCCGCAGTGGCCGCGGCGACCGCGCCGGCCGGGCCGTACGGATGCCGGCGCCACGGACCGAGCAGCGCGCCGGCGGTCAGCACGGCGGCGAACGCCACGGTGAGCCCGAGCAGCGTCCACGCCGGGTCGCCGCTCTTCTCCCATGGCACCAGACCGACCAGGAAGGACCCGCCGGGGATGGCGCCGAAGAACACCCCGATCCCGGTCGCGGCGCGTATCACCGCGGCGCGCGCCCGGGTGCGTCCCCGGCGGCCGAACCGGATCGCGAGCCACAGCGCCACCGCCGCGCAGACCAGCGGCAGCAGGGTGATCCAGGTGAAGAAGTACCAGGCCTCGCGCACCGTGCGGGACGCCTGCGCGCCGACGTCGAACAGTCCCAACTCGTCGATCGCGCTTTGCCCGGAGGCTCCGGAGACGCGCGTGTACACCGCGCCGACCAGCTCGCTCGGCGCGTCGATGCCCAGCGGCGCGAGCAGGCTCGGGGCCAGGTCGGTGAGCTGGACCATGCCGTCGTCGCGGGTCGAGGTCGCGGTCAGGTAGCCGGAGTCGAAGGGATGGCCGGCCGAGGTGCCGGGGCCCGACACGAGCAGCGCGCGCAGGTGCGGGGTGCCGGTGTCGTCGGCGAGGCCGGCCACCACGAGCTGGGTGCGCGGCGGCGCCAGGGCGGCGATCCGGGCCACCTGGGCATCCACCGCCCGCAGCCGGTCGGCGCGCGCGATCCCGGGGCCGGTCAGGCCGCCGAGGTCGACCAGGGTCAGCGCGGAGCGCTCGATCAGGGCGGTGTCCACCGCGGCCGGGTCCGGCCGGTAGTCGGCGCGCACCCGACCGGTCGCGTCCGCGCTCGCGTAGGCCGCGCCGGGGCCGACCGCGGTGACCGCCCCGCCGTGCTCGGCGACCGAGGCGGCGACCTGCCCGAACCGGGGGTTGTAGCCGAACGAGTCGTTGCGCTTCACGATCGCGCGCATGTTCGGCACGGTCGCCGACCCGTCCGGGGCGAGTGTCGGCGGCAGCGGTTCGGCACACGGCTCGGCGCTCTTCGCGCTGGTCCGGTTGTCCGTCGAGCGTGCCCCCGCGCCGGTGGTGAGCCACCCGTCGACCGGACACGCGCGCGGATGCACGGTCCGTACCGACATCGCGGCCGAGGTCGAACGACCGGCCAGCGCGGCCAGCGCCGGGGTGCCCCGGTCGTCGATGTCGGCCCAGCTCAGCCCCGGGATCCCGAGCAGGACGACATGGTCGGCGCCGGCCGCGCGGGCCGGTGCGGCACCGGCGCGCGCGGGCAGCGCCGCGAGCACGATCAGCGCCGGAAGCACGGCGAGCAGCAACCGGAGGGGACGAGCGATCACGGGTGCCTGCTCCTCGACGTACGCGGCCTACACGGGGACTGAATGGTCGTTATGGCCGCCCCAGGCTATGCGTCGCCGAACGCCGCCACGTTCAGGGCAGCAGACCGGCCGCGTACGCCGCCGCGGTCGCCGCGCCCATCACCACCTTGACGGGGCGGCCGAGCGTGGCCGCCGCGGCGGCCACGTCCTCGTACTCCGGCTGGGCGTTGACCACCCGGCCCTCGAACATCGCGGTCTTGACCCGCACCGGCAGGCCCTCCACCCGGACCGTGCCGAACTCGCGGTCCAGAGCCCGCTTCGCCACCGGCACGATCCGCGCGCCTATCGTCGAGGTCTCCACGAACACCGTGTGCAGCGCCGCGTCCACCCGGTCCGCCGGGACCAGGACGCACAGGGTGTGCGCGGGCCGGCCCTTCTTCATCAGGATCGGCACCAGCCACGCGTCGCCGGCGCCGATCGCGAGCAGTTTGCTCAGCACCGCCGGCCACAGACGCGGATCGAGGTCGTCCACGTTGGTCTCGATCAGTACGTCCTCGCCGGCCGGACGCTCCCGCTCGGCCGCGTAGCGCTCACCGAGCACGACCCGCAGGATGTTGGGCACCTCCTCGACCCGCCGACTGCCCGCGCCGGTCCCGTCGGCGGTGATCCGCAGCGCCGGCAGCGGTCCCCAGGATCGGCACACCGAGGTGAGCAGGGCCGCCCCGGTGGGCGTGCACATCTCGTAGGGGGCCGGGCCCGCGTAGACCGGGGCCGCGGCCATCCGCATCAGCTCGAGCACGGCCGGCGCCGGGACCGGGAGCACCCCGTGCGCCGCCCGCACGCTGCCGTTGCCGAGCGCGACCGGCGAGCCGACCGCCTCCTCGATCCCGAGCGCGTGCAGCGCGGTACACGTACCGACCACGTCGGCGATCGCGTCGAGCGCGCCGACCTCGTGGAAGTGCACCTCCTCCGGCAGGCACCGGTGCGCCCGGGCCTCGGCGCGCGCGAGCCGGTCGAACACGTCGTGCGCGCGCTCGTGCACGGGCTCCGGCAGATCGGCGCGATCGAGCAGGACCCGCACGTCGTGCCAGGTGCGGTGCACGTGGCTGTGCACGGTCTTGACCCGGGCGCGGGTGGCCGCGATCCCGTGTCGATCGGTGCGCTCGGCGGTGATCAGGATCGGTTCGACGCCCACCGCGTCGACGGCTTGCCGGACGGCCTCCAGCGGGGCGCCGGCGTCGATCAGGGCCCCGAGCAGCATGTCGCCGCTCGCACCGGCCTGGCACTGAAACCATGCGATGGCCAAGCGGACACCTCCCGTCGCGGCCACTTTCGCAGCCGTCGGGGGGCCCTGCCGGAAAAACGAAGAAGCGACCGAAAGCGACCGGTTTCTTGTCGATGGTTGCGCATTTTGCCGCGCAGTCGGCGATACACCCGAAATTCGCGTTCTTCCGAATATTCGGTGACCGGCTACGGCGTCGCGCCGCCTCGTTTCGGGCCGGCGGCGCGCGCGACCCGGGCGGCGAACACGCCCGCGCCGAATCCGTTGTCGATATTGCATACCGCGACCCCGGGCGCGCACGAGTTGAGCATCGCGAGCAGCGCGGCCAGTCCGCCGAAGGAGGCGCCGTAGCCCACGCTGGTGGGTACCGCGAGCACCGGTATCGAGACCAGGCCCGCCACCACGCTCGGCAGCGCGCCCTCCATGCCCGCGACCACCACCAGGCAGTCGGCGGCGTCGAGTTCGGCGTGCACCGCGAGCAGTCGGTGGATGCCGGCCACGCCCACGTCCTCGATCCGCTCCACCTCGGCGCCGAACAGCCGCGCGGTGAACGCGGCCTCGCCGGCGACCGCCACGTCGGAGGTGCCCGCCGAGACCACCCGGACCAGGCCGCGGGTGGCGGGCGGCTCGCCCACCGCGACGCACGTGCCGCTGTCGTCGGTGTACGCCTCGCCGGGAAACGCCGCGTACACCGCGTCGACCACGGCGGCCGACGCGCGTGTCGCGAACGCCGGACGCCGGCTCCCCGCGCGCAGCCGGTGGAACAACGCGACGGTCTGCTCCGGGGTCTTCCCGGCCGCGAAGACCACCTCGGGGTCTCCGGTGCGCAGTTCCCGGTGGGTGTCCACCCGGGCGAAGCCGAGATCGGCGAAACCCGCCGTCGGCGCCCGTACGAGGTCGTCGAGCGCCTCGTCCACGCCCGCCTCTCCGGCGGCCACGCGGTCGAGCAGTTCCCTCACCTCGGCCCGGTTCACTGCCCCGATCGTAGCCCTGGACGCGAACATGCCCGCCGCGCCCACCCGTTGCGGCCGCGCCGCAGGCCGGTCAGGAGACCGGGACCAGCGCGTCCTTGCGCCAACGCAAAGTCTTTTCGAAGCGCAGCACCGCACCGCGCCGCGGATGGTTGCTCAGTTGCATGTGATCGGTCATCGCCCGGATCAGCATCAGACCTCGGCCGTTCTCCGCACCGGGGCCGGCCATCGCCGACAGGCCGCGCAGACGCTCCACCGGGAACCCCGGGCCGCCGTCGATGATCTCGACCCGACAGCAGTCACCGGTGATACCGGCCCGGATCTGGTATTCCGAATACGGTCCGCCCCTGGCGTGCTCCACGACATTCGCGCAGGCCTCGGACAGGGCCAGGCCGATCTCCATCGCGATCTCGCGATCCACCCCCGCCGTCTCCATCGCGCCGACAAGAAGTCTGCGCGCCATCGGCACGCTCGCCGTATCCCGTGGCAGGTGGACAGTCCACCTCATGTCCATGAGCGGCCTTTCCACATCTCCGGAACTCCGGCCGAATCCGGCCCATCGAACCGACGGGCAGGGCACACCTGGTTTTATTGCCGCCGCCCGGTCCCGGTATGCGCACCTCGCGCGATCGGTCGTCAATACGCTGTAAAGACGATTCGTTCGGCCGTATCGCGCGGACCTCGCGGGCCGTCGGGTACGGGTTCGGCCGCCCATCGGGGCGGACGGGAAGTTTTCGGCCCCGGGGTCGAAGGCGCGTCGCGCGATGAGACGATAAGGCGTCATGCAGGCCGTGTCCGTACCTTTCCGCGCCGTGCGCGCCGCCGTGTTCTCGGCGGTCTGCGCCGCGCTCGCGGCATGCGGTCACGCGTGGATGTCGACCGAGCCGCTGCCGCTGTGGGCACCGGTCGCCGGCTTCGGCGTGGTGTTCGTGTCGGCCTTCGCCGGTGCGGGCCGGCAACGCTCGTTCGGCTCGATCACCGCGCTGCTCGCGGTGGGCCAACTCGCGCTGCACACCCTCTTCGCGTCGGCGGTCGCCGCGCGGGCCGCCGGGACGGCCGGCGCGAACGGCTCGGCGTCGGGCGGTCTGCTCGACCGGCTCCTGTGCGGGCCCCGGGACTCCGCCGGGCACATCCTGCTGCCGGCCGGCTGGACGCCCGAGGCGATCGTGCGCAGCACCCGGGTGGATCCGACGCTGCTCACGAGCGAACCGGCCGGCGGACACCACCACATGTCCGGCTCCGGGCCGATGTTGCTCGACGGCGGCACCGGCATGCTGTGCGCGCACCTGGTCGCGGCTCTGCTCACCGGTTGGTGGTTGCGGCGCGGCGAGGCCGCGCTGTTCGCCCTGATCGCGCTGGCGTCGGCGCCGCTGCGGGTGGTGCTCGCGGTGCTGTTCGGCCCGGTCGTCCCGGTCGCCGCGACCCCGGGCCGCGCCCGGCGCACCGGTGCGGCGGCGGACCCGGCCACGGATCAGCTCCTGCTCCGGCACGCGGTGACCCGGCGCGGGCCGCCGGTGGAGTACGCGCTCGCCCGCTGATCCCGCCCTCCGGGTGCCGGATCGGCGGTGGCGCGCGTCCGCCTTCCCGTCGTCCCCACCCGTACCGCGGGGTGCCCTCGTGCGCCCGCGGGCGGATCATCCATGGAGCAGACATCCCATGACCATGTCCACCACGCGTCGCCGCCTGTCCGTGATCGCCGCGTCGGCCGGTGCCGGCGTACTGCTGTTCGCCGGCTCCGCCTCGGCGCATGTGACCGTGCAGCCGGGCACCGCCGACCAGGGCTCGTACGCCAAGGTCGCCTTCCGGGTCCCCAACGAGCGCGACGACGCGGGGACCACCAAGCTCGAGGTCACCCTGCCCGCCGACAAGCCGCTCACCTCGGTGCAGACCCGGGCGATGCCCGGCTGGAAGGCGGAGGTCGAGAAGACCAAGCTGACCACCCCGATCGACAACCACGGCAAGCCGCTCACCGAGGTGGTCTCCAAGATCACCTGGACGGCGGACGCCGGCACCCGGGTCAACCCGGGCACGTTCGAGGACTTCGAGGTGTCCATGGGCAAGCTGCCCACCGACACCGACAAGCTGGTGTTCAAGGCGGTGCAGACCTACGACAGCGGCGAGGTGGTGCGCTGGATCGACCTGGCGGGCGCCGACGGCAAGGAGCCGCAGTACCCCGCGCCCGTGCTGAAGCTCACCGCCAAGGCCGGCGCCACGGCGCCCGCCACGGCGGCGGCGACCAAGCCCGCCGACGGCAAGGCGAGCGTCGCCGCGGTCGCCGAGGACAGCAGTGACGACTCCACCGCGCGCACCCTCGGCGTGGTCGGCATCGTGGTCGGCGTACTCGGCCTGGGTGCCGGTGTGTTCGCCGTCCTGCGCGCGTCGCGGCGCCCCGGCTCGGCCTGATCCTCGCGGTCCCGCCGCGGACCGCGGTCGCCACCGCGGTCCGCGGCGCGAACGTCCCGGCCCGGGTCGCCCGCACGGATGTGCTCCGTGCCCGCGACCCGGGCCACCGGGCCCGCGCCGACGCCGGACGCGTCGGGCACGAGCCCCCCGGCAGCAACGACCTGGAGAACGATGAGCAACGCAAGCAAGTCCCTCGGCCGGAGCCGCCGCACCGGCCTTCGCCTCGCCGCCCTGGCCGCGGCCGGGCTGCTGCTCGCCACGGGCTGCGACGACTCCGGCAAGAGCGACAGCGGCGCCCCGGTGAAGGTGCGCGAGAGCAAGTCCAAGTACAAGGGCATCGCGGTCGACCCGCCGTGGACCAAGCCCGAACTCACGCTGACCGACACCTCGGGACAGCCGTACGACTTCCGGGCCAAGACGGCCGGGCGCACGACCCTGCTCTACTTCGGCTACACGCACTGCCCGGACGCGTGCCCCACCGTGATGGGCGACATCGTGCGCGCGCTCGGCAAGCTGCCCCCGCAGGACCGGGCCACGGTCGACGTGGTGTTCGTGACCACCGACCCGGAGCGGGACACCCAGGCGGCCCTGCGCGAATGGCTCGACTCGCTGGACAAGTCGTTCGTCGGACTGACCGGCCCGTTCGACAAGATCCAGGCCGCGGCGCGCCAGGTCGGCGTCTCCATCGACCCGGCGACCACCGGTCCCGACGGCAAGGTCGTCAGCACCCACGGCACCCAGGTGATCGCGTTCGGCCCGGACAACCAGGGCCCGGTCATGTACAGCGCGAGCAGCGGGCTGACCCCGGACGGCACGCCGAACGGCAACTCGTCCGACGACTTCGCGCACGACCTGCCCCTGCTGATCCACCCCGAGGACACCAAGAAGTGAAGCTCTTCCCCCTCCCCCGCAAGGCCGTCCCGCTCGCGGTCGGCGGCGTGCTGGCGCTCGGGATCGGCGGCGTGCTGGTGGCCTGCGCCGACTCCGGCTCCTCCTCGTCGACGAAAACGGACGACCGCAAGACCGCCGCGGGCGCCGCCCAGGGCGCGCCCCGGCTGCGCATCGTCGACCCGTACATCCCGCAACCCTCCTCGGCGGACGTCGCGGCGGGCTATCTGATCGTGCAGAACGACGGAGACACGGCCGACCGCCTGCTCTCGGTGGCCAGCCCGCTCTCCGGCGAGGTGATGCTGCACCGGACGAGCGGGAACTCGATGCAGCACATGCCGGGCTTGGACGTGCCCGCGCACGGCAAGGGTGTCCTGGCCCGCGGCGGCAACCACATCATGTTCATGAATCCGAACACGTCCGTGAAGAAGGGCGACACCGTGCCGCTCACGCTCACGTTCCAACACACCGGACCGGTCACCGTGCAGGTGCCGGTGCTCGGGGTGACCGAGCGGCCCGGCGACGCGCCGGCCCCGGGTGCGTCCGCGCCGGACGCATCGGGGACCGGCACACCCGCCGCGCCGCCCGCTTCGACGACGGGCGCGCCCGCGGAAGACCACACGGGTCATGCGGGCCACTGACCCGGCCGGCCGGCCGGTCCCGGCGTCGGTCCCGTCCCCGGTGCGCGCCGGGGGCGGCCGGCGGGTGCTCGCGTGGGTGCTCGCGCTGCCCGTGCTGCTCGCCGCGCTCGTGCTCGGCGGCGCCGGGGCCGCGTCCGCGCACGCCGTCCTGGAGTCGTCCAATCCGGCGTCCGGGTCGACCCTGACCACCGCGCCCGCCTCGGTCACGCTGAGGTTCAGCGAGGGCGTGGAGATCGGGCTCGGCGGGGTCAAGGTGTTCGACCCGAGCGGTACCCGGGTGGACAACAACCAGACCAAGCACGGCCCCGACGGCGACACCACCGTGGTCACCCCGCTCCGGGGCGGCCTGCCGACCGGTACCTTCACCGTCGCCTGGCGGGCGGTCTCGGCCGACTCGCACCCGATCTCCGGCGCGTTCACCTTCAATATCGGCCAGGCCTCGGGCGGGGTGAACGTCGGTGATCTGACCGACGACGGCTCCACCGCGACCGACGTACTGGAACGGGCCGCGACGGGGGGCGCGTATCTGTCCTTCGCGGTGCTCGGCGGCGCGGTGTTGTTCCTGCTGATCGCCCGGCCCGCCGCGATGGGTCGTTTCCGGGTCTGGCTGCTCGTGTCCGGCGCGTGGGGCGGGCTGCTGCTGTCCTCGCTCGCGGTGCTGATGCTGCACGGCCCGAACGCGTCCGGGCTGGGGTTGTCGTCGGCGTTCGACGCGGACGTGTTGCGGGCCACCCTGGACACCAAGCTGGGCAAGGCGATCGCGGCTCGGGTGTTGCTGCTGGGCGTTGCCGGCGCGCTGCTCGGCTGGTTGATCGCCGCGCTCGCGGACGCCTCGGCGCGCACCCGGCGGATCGTCGTCGGCGGCTGGGCGGTGTTGTGCACCGCGATCGCGATCACCTGGCCGATCGCCGACCACGCGTCGGTGGGCCGTCAGGTGGAACTGGCGATGGCCGCGGCCGTCGTGCACCTGCTGGCGATGTCCACCTGGCTGGGCGGGTTGGCGATGGTGGTCACGCTGGTGGTGCGGCCGGGCGATCCGGCGCCGGGCACCGGGCTCGACGTGCCCTCGGTACGGGTCTTCTCCCGGACGGCGTTCGTGTCGGTGTGCGTGCTAGTGGCCACCGGGCTGTACGCGTCCTGGCGGCAGGTGGGTTCGTTCGCCGCGCTGTTCGACACCACGTTCGGCCTGCTCCTGGTGTTCAAGGTCGACCTGGTGCTGCTGATGCTGGCCGGTGCCTGGGTGTCCCGGCGCTGGCTGATGCGGCAGATCGAGGCGACGGCCGGGCGGTCTCCGATCGGCAAGGGCGCGGCGGGCGGCCCGAAGTGGGCGGTGCTGCGCAAGGCGGTGGCGATCGAGGCCGCGCTGGCCATCGCGGTGCTCGGGGTCACCACGGTGCTCACCGACACCGAACCGGGCCGCACCGAGCACGAGCGCAAGCAGGTGGAGGCGGCGGGACCGGTCAGCCGCAGCGTCGCGTTCGACGCCGGCGGCGCGGCGGGCAAGGGCAAACTCGACATCACCGTCGACCCGGCCCGGGTCGGCCCCAACGAGTTGCACATCTACTTCGCCGACCCGATCGGACGAATCCGCGAGGTCGAGGAGTTGACCGTGTCGATGGCGCTGCCGGGCAAGGGCATCGACGGCGCCGACGTCCGGGTGCGCCGGGGCGGTCCCGGGCACTGGCTGGGCGATCTGTCCATGCCGATGGCCGGTCGCTGGGAGTTGTCGTTCGCGATCCGTACCTCCGATGTCGACCGGACCACCGTGACGGTGCCCGTGGAGGTCAGGTGAGGCACGTACGCCGGGTCCTGCTGCTGTGCGTCGGGGTGTTGCTCTGCCTGGCGCCGGCCGGCAGCGCGGTGGCGCAGGAGTTGTCCGGCCAGGGGCCGAGCAACTTCCACACGGTGATGACCTCGCCGGGCGATCTCGCGCCGGGCCTGACGGTGCGGGTGATCGAGAACGGCGCGCGCATGCAGGTGCGCAACACCGGTCCGCAGGACGTGATCGTGCTCGGCTACATGAGCGAGCCGTTCCTGCGGATCGGCCCCGACGGGGTGTTCGAGAACCGGCAGTCCCCGGCCGTGCAGCTCAGCAGCGAGCGGTGGGGCTCGGTCGACGAGAAGTCGAACCTGCAACCGACCGGCGCGCCGCAGTGGCACCGGATCTCCGCCGAGCCGGTCGCGCGCTGGTACGACCAGCGGGTGCACTGGATCGTGCAACAGCGGTTGCCACCAAGGGTGATGGCCGATCCGGACCGGGCGCAGAAGGTCCAGTCCTGGACCGTGCCGATGCGGATCGGCGACCGCGAGGTGGCCGCGACCGGCGAGTTGCGCTGGGTGCCGGGGCCGAGTCCGTGGCCGGGCATCGTCGGCTCGATCGGGCTCGCGGCGCTGGTGTTCGCGGCGGCGTGGCTGCCGCCGCTCCGGCGCCGGGCCCTGCTCGGCCACGGCCTGCTCGCGGGGGTGGTCGCGGCGGCGAGCGTGCTGCACCTGGCCCTGGTCGCGGGCGCTCGGGCGGGTGGCGTGGGGGCGTGGGCGGGCGCCTTCCTCGGCGGCAACCTGCTGCAACTGTTGTCGAGCGCGGTGGCGTTCGCGGGCGCGGTGCTGCTGGTCCGGCGCCGGATGGGCGGGGCGTGGTTGGCCGCGCCCGCGCTCGGTGTGCTGGCGTTGCGGGCGGCCGGGTACGACCTGCCGGTGTTGTGGCGCTCGTCGTCGCCGTTCGTGGGCGGTATCGGGCTCGATCGCACGCTGACCGTGCTGGTCCTCGGCGCCGGGCTCGGCACGGCGCTGGCCCTGGTCGTGGTGGTGCGGCGCGGATCGCACCGGGCGGTGCCGGCGGGCGCGGGGGAGCGGGTCGAGTCCGCCGAGCCGACCGAGTCGGGCGGGGTGACGACGAACGAGTCCGACGTGCCGGTCGGTGCGCGCGGCGCGGTGGAAGACGTGGTGGAACCTGTGAGGGACGACGTGATGAGCAGCCCCCGAAAGCGAACGAGCGAGCCCGCCGATCGAGCGAGCGGGTCGCCCGACGGGGTGGACGCGCCCGCCGGTCGAGGCAGTACCGGCGTCGACGTCTCGCGGCGTCGTTTCGTCGGTGTCGCGAGCGCGGCCGGCGCGGGCGGTCTGGTGGTCGGCGCGACCGGCGGCGCGGTGGCGTTCGCGGGCGAGTCCGGCGACGACGGCGGCCCGGCCATGACCCGGCTCGGCGCCACCGTGGTGCCGTTTCACGGGAAACATCAGGCCGGCATCACCACTCCGGCCCAGGCCAAGGCGGTCTTTTTGGCCTGGGACCTGGAGCCGGGCGCGGACCGGGCCGCGGTCGCCGCGCTGATGCGGCGCTGGTCGGACACCGCCGCGCGGCTCACCACCGGGCAGTCGGCGCCGGGTGACGACCAGGTCGCGGCCGACGCCGGGGCCTGCTCGTTGACCGTCACCTTCGGGTTCGGCGCGGGTCTGTTCGACAAGCTGGGGCTCGCCGCCCGGCGACCCGCGGCGCTCAAGCCGCTGCCGCCGTTCCCCGACGACGCGTTGGATCCGGCGCGCAGTGACGGCGACCTGTTCGTCCAGGTGTGCGCGGACGACGGCCTGGTCGGCTTCGGCGCGGTCCGCGCGTTGCAGAAGTCGGCCAAGGGCGTGGCCCGGATCCGCTGGCAGATGAACGGTTTCGCCCGATCGCCCGGTGCCACGGCCAAGCCGATGACCCACCGGAACCTGATGGGGCAGATCGACGGCAGCAACAACCCCAAGCAGTCCGACCCGAAGTTCGACGAGAAGGTGTTCGTCGGCGCCGGGGCCGAGCAGAGCTGGCTGGTCGGCGGCTCCTACGTGGTCTTCCGCCGGATCCGGATGTTGCTGGACTCCTGGGACGGCATCGACAAGGCTCATCAGGAGCGGGTGATCGGCCGGAGCAAGGACACCGGCGCGCCGCTGACCGGTGGCGGCGAGCACAGCGCGGCGGACTTCGGCAAGCGCGGTCCCGACGGCGAGTTGGTGATCACCGCCAACGCCCACATGCGCGTGGCGGCGCCGGAGTTCAACCGGGGGGCGACGATGCTCCGCCGCGGCTACTCCTACCACGACGGGTTCGGCACCGACGGCGCGCCGGACGCGGGGCTGCTGTTCGTCGCGTGGCAGCACGACCCGGACGACGGCTTCGTACCGATCCAGCGCAAGCTGGCCCGGGGCGACGCGCTGTCCCCGTTCCTGCGGCACGAGGCCAGTGCGATCTTCGTCGTCCCGCCGGGGTGCGCCCCGGGCGGATACGTCGGTCAATCCCTGTTGGAGGGCTGATGCCGAGGCGCGCGGAGTCGACGTCGAGGCGGCGTCGAGGGTGGGTCGGGGCGCTCGCCCTGCCGTTCCTGCTCACCGGCTGCGGCAGTTGGGGCGCGGAGGGCGGGCCGGGCTCGCACATGAGCGAGGCCGAGGCGACCGCCGCCGCGTCCGAGGGTGTCGCGGCGCTGGGCGCCGACGGTGTGCAGCGGATCGTGTTGCGGGTGGACGACAAGCTGCGCTTCTCGCCGTCGGTGATCCGGGCCCGGACCGGGCCGCTGGTGATCACCCTCGCGGACACCGGGATCACCCCGCATCAGATGATCCTGCCCGGCGGCGCCCCGGTCGCACCGTCGGAGGGCGGCACGTCGCAGGACATCAAGCTGAGCTTCGGCAAGGCGGGTTCGTACACCTTCAACTGCATGTATCACGTGGGCAGCGGCATGGCGGGCACGATCGAGATCACCGAGTAGCCGCCGCGAGCCGGTTCGGTGCGCGGCCCGCTTCGGCCGCGGCGCCGCGGCCGGGGAGTCCGACCACGGCACCGCCGGGGTGCGCCGCGCGGGCGCGGGTCGGCCGCTCAGGGGATCAGCACGATCTTGCCGGTGGTGCGGCCCGCCTCGGCCGTCTCGTGCGCCTTGACCACCTCGTCCAGCGGGAAGGTCTCGGCCACGATCGGGCGCAGCTCGCCCGCGTCCGCGAGCTCCGCCAGCCGGGTCAGCCGGGTGGGGTTCGGGTCCAGGTCGACCGTGACGCCCCGGACGCCGGCCGCCTCGGCCTTGGCCGCGGTGGCGTCGGCCGCGGGTGGGTTGGTGATGTTGAGCAGGATGCCGCCGGGCCGCAGCGTGGCCAGTGAGCGGTCCTCGTACTCGCCGCCGATCAGGTCCAAAACCACGTCGACGTCGCGCACGGCGGTAGCGAAGTCGACGGTGGTGTAGTCCACGACCTCGTCCGCGCCCAGTTCGCTCAGCAGGGCGTGCTTGGCCGCGCTCGCGGTGCCGATCACGTACGCGCCGCGCGACTTGGCGATCTGTACCGCCAGGTGCCCGACGCCGCCCGCCGCCGCGTGGATCAGCACCCGCCGACCCGGACCCACCTGCGCGACCTCGACCAGGGCCTGCCACGCGATCGAGCCGGACAGCGGCAGGGCCGCCGCGTGCTCGTGGTCGAGGGTGCTCGGCTTCGGCGCGAACGAGCGCTCCGAGGCCACCACGAACTCGGCGTAGCCGCCGGCGAGATGCGGGAAGTCGGGGATGCCGTACACCTCGTCGCCGACCGCGAGGCGCGAGACGTCCGCGCCGACCGCGGCGACCACGCCCGACACGTCCCAGCCGAGCGTGAACGGCGGCACCAGCCACATGCCGCCGGCCCGGATCTTGGTATCGATGGGGTTGACCCCCGCGGCGCGCACTTCGACCAGTACCTCGCCGGGTCCGGGCGCGGGTATCCCGGTCTCGATCACGCGCAGGACCTCGGGGCCGCCGAGCGTGTCCTGGTGTGCCTTGCGCATCTTCGCCGTCGTGTCGATCGTGTTCGTCGTCATGCGGCAAGCATCGACGTGGCGGTCACCATTGTGAAGAAGGCACCTTCCTGGTACCTGGGTACCTCATGCATACCCCTCCCGACCTGCGCCCCTTCGGCGGCGCCGACGTCTACCTCAGCAGTTGCGCCTCCCGCGCCGTGCTCGACCTGATCGCGAACAAGTGGGTCGCGCTGGTGGTCGGGGCCCTCCACCCGCAGACCCTGCGCTACGCGGAGCTGCGCCGGCGGCTCGGCGGGATCACCAAGAAGATGCTCACCCAGACCCTGCGGGACCTGGAACGGCACGGCCTGGTCCGCCGCACGGTGCATGCCACGGTGCCGCCGCAGGTCGAATACTCGCTCACCGAACTCGGGACCAGTGTGAGCGGCCTGATGGCCGAGATCCGCAACTGGTCCGAGAGCCACATCGACGAGATCGCGGCGGCGAAGCTGGCCTACGCGGAGGCGGAGGCGCACCGGGTCGAGGCGCTCTGAGCGGACCCGCGCCGAGGTCCCCGCCGCGACCGACGGCGGGGACCTCGGCGCGGCCGGTCGCGCTAGCGCTTGGGTGTCCTGGCCCGGCGTACGTTCACCTCGGACTCGACCGGCTTCGCGAGCACGCCGCCGACCAGGCGCGACAGCGCGGACAGGAACATCGCGCGTTCGTCCTCGGGCAGCGTGCCCAACACCTCGTCGTGCACGCCGTCGACGATCCCGCGCCCGGCCCGGATCAGGTCGCGGCCGGCGTCGGTCACCACGATGATCCGCGCCCGGCGATCGCTCGGCGCGGGCCGGCGCTCGGCCAGCCCGGCCCGCTCCAACTCGTCCATCGTGACCACCATCGTGGTCTTGTCCAGGTCGGACAGCTCGGCCACCTGGGCCTGGGTCAGGTCGCGGTCGACGGCGTGTACGAGCACGCAGTAGTTGCGCGGCGAGACGTCGATCGCCGCGAGGGCCGCCGCCAGCCGCGTGTTCAGCACGTGCCCGGCGTGCACGACCATGCCGGTCACATCCAGGACGGTGGGGGCAAGGGGGTCGGTGGTCATGCGTTCAGCGTAACAAGATAGGTAAGACGACAGATTGTTTCGTAATAGATCTATCGGCGATCACACCGAGCCCTGTGGCCCGCAGTCTCCGGCCCATCGGCCCACCGACCCACGGGGCCCGGCGCGACCGCCCGACTCAGCGCCCCAGCGCCTGGAACCGCCGCACCGCGAGGGGGAGGAAGATCGCGGTGATCACCAGCGGCCAGACCATCGCCATCGGCAGCGCGTGCGTCTCGATCCAACTGCCGCCGTGCGGGGCCGGTTCGCCGAACAGGTCCCGGATCGCATTCGCGGTGGACGAGACCGGATTCCACATCGCCACCGTGCCCAGCCACTGCGGCATCATCGACGGCGGGGTGAAGACGCTGGAGACGATGCCGAACGGCAGGGCCACCGCGAACAGGTTGCCCGCCGCCTCCGCGTTCGGCACCAGCAGTCCCAGGTACACCCCGACCCAGGTCATCGCGAAGCGAAGAAGCAGGAGCAGCGCGAACGCGGCCAGGATCCGCGGCACGCCGCCGGGCGGTCGCCACCCGACCACGAGCGCGATCGACGCCAGGACCGCGAGATCGAGGCTCGCCCCGAGCACGTCGGCCACCCCGCGCCCGCCGACCACCGCCGAGGGGGCCATCGGCATCGAGCGATAGCGGTCCATCACACCGAGTTGCCGGGTGAAGGCGACGATCGTCGCGGTGTTCATGAATCCCTGCGCCATGGTCATCGCGAACATCCCCGGCAGCGCGTAGTCCTTGTAGTCGACGCTCCCACCCACGTCCATGGCGCTGCCGAAGACGTACACGAACAGCAGCACGGACACGATCGGAAAGCCCAACTGCCAGGCGAGCATGCTCGGTTGGCGGGCGATGTGGACGAGTTCGTTGCGGACCACGGTCAGGCAGTCCGCGATCGCCCAGTAGAGCCGACGCTCGGGGGCCTCGGCGGGTACGGTCACGGCGCTCACCGGCGCGCCACCTCCTTCCCGGACGGCGCGGACGGGTCGATCGCGTCGCCCGGATCGCCCGCACCCGAGGAATCGGGCCGCGTCGGCGTGCTCGGATCCGGGTCGCCCTCGTGTGCCCGATGCCCGGTCAGGCGCAGGAAGACCTCGTCCAGGGTCGGTCGGCGTACGCCGATGTCCTCGATCGCGATGCCCTCCTCCTGGCATGTCCGCGCGACATGCGTCAGTGCCGCGACCCGGTCCCCCACCGGGGCGGTCACCCGCCGCTCCTCGGCGTCGACCAGCGGCTCGCCGCCGGACTCGGTGACCAGGGCCAGCACCCGCAGCGCGGGCTGCAGGTGTGCGGCCTCGCGGACCACGACCTCGATCCGGTCGCCGCCCAGTTCGCGCTTGAGCCGCTCCGGGGTGTCGTCGGCGATCTTGCGTCCCCGGTCCAGTACCGCGATGCGGTCCGCGAGTTTGTCCGCCTCGTCCAGGTACTGCGTGGTCAGCAGCACGGCGGTACCGCCCGCGAGCAGCGAACGCACCGCCTGCCAGACCTCGTTGCGGGCGCGCGGGTCCAGCCCGGTGGTCGGTTCGTCGAGGAAGAGCACGGTGGGCGCGAGGATCATGCTCGCGGCCAGGTCGAGCCGCCGGCGCATGCCGCCGCTGTAGTGCTTGACGCCCCGATCGGCGGCCTCGACCAGGTCGAAGCGTTCGAGCAGTTCGTCCGCGCGGCGGGCGGCGCGGCGCTTGTCCAGGTGGAACAGGCGGCCGAACAGGTTCAGGTTGCGCCGCCCGGTCACCGCCTCGTCCAACGCCGCGTTCTGGCCGACCAGGCCGATGTGCCGGCGCACCCGCCTGGGATCTACGGCCACGTCGTGCCCGGCGACCAGCGCGCGACCGCCGTCGGGGCGCAGCAGGGTGGACAGGATCCGGACCGCCGTGGTCTTGCCGGCGCCGTTGGGCCCCAGCAGCCCCTGGACCGTGCCCGGGGCCACGGTGAGATCGAAATCGTCGAGGGCGCACTTGGTGCCGTACCGCTTCGTCAGGCCCTCGGCGAGGACCGCGTGACTCGTCGTTTCCATCAGCCTCCTTCAACCGAGTACACCGTACCCGATGCGCGTACGCAGTACCCAGTTTTAAATTCGGCGGTGACATGCGCGCCCGTACGCCGATCCGGGCCGGTGCGGGCGAGGCTCCTACCATGGGGACACCATGACGAGCACCGACCACACCGGCAGCGGCGACCTGGCCCGCAGTCTCGAACTGCTGTGGGGCCTGGACCGGAAGCCGACCCGCGGCCCCAAGCCGGCGCTGACCCTGGACCGGATCGTCACGGCGGGCATCGCCGTCGCCGATGCCGAGGGGCTGGACGCGCTGTCCATGCGGCGGGTCGCCACCGAGGTCGGGGCGGGCACGATGTCGCTCTACCGCTACGTGCCCGGCAAAGCCGAACTGCTCGACCTGATGGTCGACAGGGTCAACAGCCCCTGCGACACCGAGTTTGCGCCCGGACTCGGCTGGCGCGGCGCGCTGGAGCAGGTCGCGCGCGGGATCTGGCAGATGTACAACCGGCATCCGTGGCTGCTCAACGTCGACCAGGCGCGACCGGTGCTCGGCCCCAACTCGCTCCGGGCCCTGGAGCTCACCCTCTCCGCGATCGGCGACGCGGCGCTGAGCGACCGGGAGAAGATGACCGTCCTGACGATCATCGACGGCGGCTACGTCAGCGGCATGGCCCGCACCCACTTCAACGCCAAACACGCGGCGCAGCGCACCGGGGTGAGCGACGAACAGTTCTGGGCGGCCCAGGCCCCGATCCTGAACGCGGCCATGACCAGCGGGAATTACCCGGAGTTGGCCGCGCTGTCCCAGGACAGCTTCACCCCGGACGGCGAGGGGGAGTTCGAGTTCGGACTGGGCCTGCTTCTGGACGGCCTGGAGGCGTTCATCGAGCGCCGGACCTGACCCGGGAGGGTGGCCCCTGCCGGGAACGGTTGTGGGCCGGGCCCGCCGGCGCCATCATCGGTGCTCGGCCACGGGGGTCGGGGACGGCGGGGATCATGGACGAGACACCGGCGCGGCGGCGAACCGCGCTCCGGGTGGCGGTCGGGTGCGGAATCGGGGCGATCGCGCTGACGCTCGCGCCGATCGGGATGGGCGGATCGGCGGCGTCGGCGGCCGACGGGCCCACGGTGAGCGGGCCGACCGGGGCGGTGCGGCCGGGGGACACGGTGACGATCCGGGGTTCCGGGCTGACCGGCTGCCCCACGAACACGGTGGATGTGTACCTCGCGTCGGTGAACGGCGGCAGTTCCGGCGAGTACGACGAACTGCTCGCCGCGGGGCTGCCGGTGGACGCCGGCCACTCGATCGCCTTTCGGCACGTCATACCCACCCCGGTCTACAGCTCGAACGGGGCGACGGGGCAGATCGTCCAGGCGGTGAACCGGATCGTGGTGCGCTGCCCGGGCCAGGAGAACGACCTCGCGCAGACGCCGATCGAGATCAACGAATTCCGCAAGGAGGAGACCGCGAGCCCGCCGGCCGACCTGCGCGCCCGGCGCATCCTCGTGGAGCCCGCCACCGGGCTGCCCGGCACCGAGGTCACGTTGTGGACCAATCTGCGCTGCGGCCAGTCGAACGCGGACGACGACGCCCGGGTGACGTGGGACGGGCACTTCCTCGCCAAGCTCAGCATCTTCGACCCGGCCGGCACCTCGTATCGCTTCATCGTGCCCGAGGGCCCGACGCGCGGACCGCGGCCGATCACCGTGAGCTGTTTCGCCCAGGGCCCCGGGATGCCGGACAACGGCACGCTGCGGACCGACTTCCGGGTTCCCGAACCGAAGTTGACCGTGACCCCCGCGCTGGCGACGGCGGGTCGGCCGCTGCGGGTCGAGGGCAGCGGGTTCGTCGGATGCGGACGGCCGGTCGACGGCGGGGCCGGGGCATTGAGCGTGCGGCACGGCACGAACGAGTTCGGGCGGGTGCCGGTGGCGGCCGACGGGCGGTTCGCGGGCGAGGTCACCGTGCCGAGCGGACTGGCGGATGGCGCGGGCGCGTTGACGGTCGCCTGTGTGGGTGGGGCCGGCTACGACGGCGACGTGTCGGTGCAGCTCGCGGTGGTGGCCGCGACGAAGGACGCGGAGCCGGTCGGGGACCGTTCGGAGGCGGCGGTGAACCTGCCGAGTCCGGCCGATCTGTTCGACGAGCCCCGGCCGGTGGTCGTGGCGGGCGCGACCGCGCTGGCGGCGCTGCCGGTGCTGGGCTTCTCGGCGGAGTTGTTCAACCGCACGTGGGCGGAGAACCGGCTGCGCATCCGGCGCCGACTGCGGCCGGGGGCGGCCCGACCACGATCACAGCCACGGGTGCCCGAGTTGCAGGTGCTCGCCTTCGTCGTGCTCTCGGCGGCCACGTGCGTGGCGGTGGAACCCGGCACGGGCTGGAACGCCGGGACCGGTGCGCTGGCCCTGGCGCTGGTGGCGGCGGTGCCGCTGGGGGTGCTGGTGTACGAGGGTCCGGCCGAGGCGTACCGGCGCCGGATCTCGCGCATCCGTGCCCTGCCGCACCTGGTGCCGGGGGCGCTGGTCGTCGCGGTACTCCTCGCGGCGGCGTCGCGACTGCTCGGGATGGCGCCGGGCTATGTGTACGGCCTGTTCCTGGCCTTCACCTCGGCGGGCCTGCGCCGACTGTCGCCGGCCGACGAGGGCCGCGCGATCGCCCTCGGCTCGTGGTCGCTGGCCGGCCTCGCGGTGGTCTCGTGGGTGTGGCGCATCCCGGTCACCCACGTCCTGAACGACTCCGACGGCGCCCCCTTCGGGTGGGTCCTCGCGGAGGACCTGCTCACCCAGTGCTTCGTGGCCTCGGTGGTCGGCCTGGTCTTCGGCCTGCTCCCGATGCGCTTCATGGACGGCCACGCGCTGTGGCGATGGAACCGCTGGGCCTGGGCGGCGATCTACGTGGCGGCCCTGTTCCTGTTCACGCTGACCCTGCTCGACCCCACGGGCGTCGCCGGCGGCACCACTCGGACCATGTGGCTGCGCTCGATGTACCTCTTCGCCGGGGCGGCCGTGTTGTCCGTGCTCTTCTGGGCGACCTTCCGCCTGCGGCCGGCCCGGCCGCCGGTGACGCCCTGACCCGTCACGGACGCGCTCCCCACAGGAGTCGGACGGCCGCGTAGTTCCCGACGACGATCGCGGCCTGGTTGTCCAGGGCGGTCGGCCGGCGCGTGGACCAGTATTCGCTGTGGCCCTCGGCGCCGTCGGTCGTGAAGCGGTTGGCGCCGAACCCCGCGTCGTCCGGGGTGACCCGCCGGGGTCTGCCGCCCCCGCCGTCCACGGCGGGGGCGTGCGCTCCGGAGCCGAGGGCGACGACCATGTCGTCGTGCGCGGCTCCCACCCAGACGTGCCGCGGGTCGAGGTCGAGATCCGCGGCGCGGGTCACGTGTATGCCGGGGCTGCCGACGACGATCACGTCCTTGACCAACAGCCCTTCGTCGCGCTGGGCGGCCTGCCCGAGCACGACCGAGCCGTAGCTGTGGCCGATCACCGTCAGATGCCGGTTCGTCTCGATCCCCTGGGCCACCCCGACGCCGCGCAGGAACGTCGCGAGGGCCGGCGCGGCGGTGTCCGCGTAGGACGTGGACACCGCGTGGACCAGGGTGTCCGGCGCGTCGTAGCCGACCCACGTGATCGCCGAGACCTCGCCGGGGTCCGTCAGCCGACCGGCCGCCTGCCACAGGCTGCGCATCCGGGCGACGTCCGCGCCGATGTGCGCCAAGCGCGCGCCGGTGCCGGGGACGTACACGGCGGTGTGGGCGGCCCGGTCGGGGTTGCCGATGGCCACGATCGCCCGGCCGTCGTCCCGGGCGTCGAAGCCCATCAGGAACAGGTCGGCGGCGGAGCCGAGGACGGCCTCCAGCGACCCGATCGCGGCCAGGCGGCCCTTGAGGTCGGTGACCCGCAATCGCCGGCGGGCGTCATCGACCCGACCCGCCGCGTCCCGCTCGGCCCGGGCCGTCGCGAGTTCGGCGGTCACGGCGGCCTTCGCCTCGGCCAGCGCGACCCGGTTGGCCCGGTCCCGCACCTGCGTCGGGAGCCCGTCCGTCGCGCCGAGCAGCGCCGGGTACGCGGCCTGATACCGCGCCCGGTCCGTCGCGCTCAGCCCCGCCCACCAGCGGGCCGCCGCGGCCGGATCGCCCTTCGGGATCGTGCCGGGGCGCAACCCCGCCAACGCCGTCACGGCCACGCGGTCGGCGGCCGTGTCCGCCCAGTCGGGCGCCGGGGTCGGATGCAACCGGGCCAGCGCCCGCGCACAGCGGTCGTCGATCTCGGCCGCCCGCCGAACCGGCTCGGCCAGGCGCCGCTCGACCGTCGCCGCGTCGGCCGTCCGACCCGCGTCGGCCGGCGCGGCCCGCCCGTCCTCGGACACGGTGAACCCGGCGCCCGCCGCCTCCATCAGGCGGGCCCGCACCTCGCGCTGGGCGGCCCGAAGCTGCTCGGCGGCCGTGTCCAGGACGGTCAGCACGCACCGGGCCTCCTGCGCCGCCACCGCGACCTGTTCACCGCGCGCGGCCACCGTCCGCGCCGCCGCGTCGGCATCCGCGCCCGTCCAGTGCGAGGCGCGCAACGGTCCACCCACACCGGTCGTCGCGCGCCCGACCAACGCGTCCAACGCGGCGGCCAGTTCGGCCCACTCGGCCACCGCCCGATCAAGCCCGCCCAATGCCGCGTCCCGCAGGCCGGCCACCGTCACCATCGGCGCCCACCCTCGGCGAACACACCGGCCGCCGCCCGATCGGCCCGATCATGCGCGTCGGCGTCGGCCACGAGAAGGTCGCCCATCCCGGCGAAACCCTCGGCGAGCGCCCGTACATGCGCCACCCACGCGGCCGTCACCGCCTCGACCGCCGCCACGATCGCAAACCCCGGGCAGCCGGCGACGACCCCATCGAGCCCACCGACCGCCCGCCGCAACCCTTCCGCCACATCACGGGCCACCCCCGCCCCCTGCCGCAACGCCCCGGTCTCCACCCGGACCCGCGCCGAAGCACCCCCACCACCAGCCAAGACCCCTCCCCGTGGTCGTCCGGTCACACCGTGAGATCAACGATAGCCGTGGAGCCCAGACAACCGGCGGGCCAGTCCGCGAATCCCCCGAGAGCGAACAAACCTGCCTCTCGACTCCGAAAACCGACCACCCACGCCCCGTTCACTCGTACGAGCGAACGCAATAGGCCATTCGGGGGACGCGGGTCGCTCCGAGCGGTCGCGCCGCAGCGCATGCCGCAGGCTGGGAACCGCCCACAAAACCGCAGGTCAGGTGGATACCGTGTCAATATGGCACGGAGTTATTCGGGCAAACGTGATAATCGATTTCAAACATGCAGGGGACCGGGATGGGTGACGAGAACGCGGTCGAGATCTTCACGTTCGCCGGATGCAGCCAGGTGCGCGTGGTGATGATCGCCGGCGAGCCTTGGTTCTGCGCGGCCGACGTCTGCGAGGTCCTGCGGCACAGCAACTCACGCGCGGCGGTCAGCATCCTGGACCCGGACGAGAAGCTTACGGTATTCGTCAGCAAAACCGCAGGTCAGGGGAATAGCGTAAGCAATCCTTACGGAATTAATCGGGGCAATCCGAACATGACCTTCGTCAGCGAGTCCGGCCTCTACACGCTGATCCTGCGCAGCAAGAAGCCCGAGGCCAAACCCTTCCGCCGCTGGGTCACCCACGATGTCCTCCCCACCATCCGCCGCACCGGCCGCTACACGCCCGCCACCAGCGAAAACATGGACGCGCTCCTCTCCCGCGCCATCGGCTCGATCGCCGATCTCGCCGAGCGCACCGGAGACCTCACCAAGGCCGTCGAGATCAACACCATGGCCGTGGCCCGCCTCACCGCCGGCTTCGAGTCGGCCGCCCCGTTGTCCACAGACACCCGTAACACGACCCCTCCCACCTCGGAAACCCACAACGATCCCCAGGTTGTCCACAGCGATATCCACAGGGTTATCCACAGGCCCGTGGATTTCCCCACACCCGGCGATCGACGCCGCCTCACCCCCGAGGACGTGGCCGCCTGCCGGCGTCGGGCTCGGGGCGGGGTGTCGGTGTACCGGCTCGCCCGCGAGTACGGCGTCAGCGACTCGACCATGCGCTCGGCGGTGCGCGGGCAGACCTACCGCTACGTGCCCGAGCCGCCCCTGGCCCCCTGACCCGAGGCCGCCCGCACCAGCCGTCCCCGCGCCGCCAACTCGATCGTCAAGGCCACCGCGACCGCCTGGACCTGTAGCAGCGCGACCAACACGAACAACTGCACCGCTCCCGCCTGCAACGGCGTCGCACCACCGAGCAGCATCCCCACGAAGGCCCCCGGCAGGGTCACCAACCCCACCGTCCTGGTCTGGTCCAGGGCCGGGATCAGCGCCCCCGAAGCGGCCGGCCGACAGATCTCCATCGCCGCGTCCCGATCGGTGAAACCCAAGGTCAGAGCGGCTTCGACCTCGCCATGACGCTGTGTCAACTCCTCCAGCGCCCGGCGCCCCGCCAGCACCGTCGCGGTCATCGCGCCGCCGATCAGGATCCCCGCGACCGGGATCAGCACGATGCCCTTCGCCGGCACCAGTCCGCTCGCCCACAGCAGCACCAGGGTCGGCCCCGTCGCCACCACGATCGGCACCGCCGGCCAGAACAACCGGCGCGTCGCGGTCACCCTCCCGGCCGCGGTCAGCGCCGCGACGGTGTACATCATCACCACGAACAGCGCCGCGAACCCGAGCCGGTCCACCACGTGTGTGATGACGAACGACACCGCCAGCAACTGCGCCGTCGCCCGCACCCCGGACAGCACCACCGCCCGCCCGTGGCCGAGCCGCGCAAGCGCCGCCACCGCCGTCGCGGCGGCCAGGAGCAGCACGGCGACGACCCCCAGCGCCGGGGTCACCGGCAGCAGCGTCGAGGCGTTTTCCACAGGCCAAGCCTCACCCTCTCGGCGATACCGCGCAGCGCGGGCGGGCACACCACGTGCACACCGCGCCCCGCGTCCCCCACCACGTGCCGCCTCGTCCACAACGCGTTCGCCCACCACGCCCGCGCCCCTCGTCCACACCACGGGACGCACGACGAGCACACCGGCCGGCTCAGTACAGTGACGACATGTCCGACGCCCCCACCCCCGCAGCCGCGCCCCGCTGGACCTACCTCGGCCCCTCGGGCACCTTTACCGAGGCCGCCCTGCGCATGCTGCCCGGTGCGGAGCACGCCGAGGCCGTGCCGATGGAGTCGGTGCCGGTCGCCTTGGACGCGGTGCGCAGGGGCGACGCCGACGGCGCCGTGGTCGCGCTGGAGAACTCGGTCGAGGGCGCGGTGTCCATCACGCTGGACGAGTTGGCCACCGGCGCGCCGCTGGTGATCACCGCCGAGATCCTGCTGCCGATCGCCTTCGCGCTGCTCGTCCGCCCCGGCACCGCCCTGGACGACATCAAGACCATCTCCAGCCACTCGCACGCCCAGCCGCAGGTGCGCAACTGGCTCGCGACCCACCTGCCCGACGCGCACTGGTTCTCGTCCGCGTCCAACGCCGACGCCGCGCGCCTGGTCCAGGACGGCCGCTACGACGCGGCCCTGGCCGGCGAGTTCGCGGCCGGCCCGTACGGTCTGGTGCCGCTGGTCACCGACATCCACGACGTCGAGGGCGCGGTCACCAGGTTCGTCCTGGTCGAGCGCCCGGACCGGCCCACCGTGCCCACCGGCGCGGACCGCACCACGGTGGTCGCCTACATCGTCGACGACCACCCCGGCGCGCTCCTCGAGATCCTCCAGGAGTTCGCGGTCCGCGGCGTCAACCTGACCCGGATCGAGTCGCGCCCCACCGGGGACGGCCTCGGCCACTACTTCTTCTCGATGGACGCCGAGGGCCACGTCGCCGACGCCCGGGTGGGCGAGGCCCTGATGGGGCTGCGCCGGGTGTGCGCGGCCGTACGCTTCCTCGGCTCCTACCCGCGCGCCGACCGGGTCCGGCCGCAGCTGCGCCGCGGCACCTCCGACGCCGAGTTCGCGAACGCCGCCGAGTGGCTCGCGCGCGCTCGCGGCGGCGGCGAGATCTGACCCGACCGCCAGCCGGATCCGGCTCAGGGGACGCGCACCGTCAGCGCCCCGGGCCGGACCCGGACCGCCAGTCGGGTGCCGGGCCCGATCGGGTCGCCGTCCACCTCGCGCGGCTCGGGGCGATCGGTCTCGATCAGCACCGTGCGACCGGTGAAGTGCTCGATCGGGCGCAGCCGTTGCTGCTTGACCGGCACCACGGCCGGTTCCTGGTCGCGCCGCCGGCCTATCACCCGGACCGTGGCGTGCGCCCAGCCGGTCATCCCGTACGGCGCGAACACCACGACGTCGAGCAGGCCGTCGTCCGGCGCGGCCCCGGGCAGCAGTTGCATGCCGGCCTGGAGCGCGCCGACGTTGCCCACCAGCACCATCCGGGCCCGCCGGCGAATCGGCTCGCCGTCGTCCACGGTCAGCGTCACCCGCATCCGCCGGTCGCGCAGGTGCCGGGCGCCGGATACCACATAGGCGGGCCAGCCGACCTTCTTCTTGAGCGCGTCCGGCGCGTCCGCGACCATCGCCGCGTCCAGGCCGATGCCGGCCATCGCGGTGAAGCAGCGGGATTCGGCCGCGCCGGCCCCGGTGTCCCCGTCCGCTTCCGCGTTGCCCTCCACCATGCCCAGGTCGATCCGTCGATCGCGCCCGTGCAGGGCCACGTGCAGCGCGTCGGCGATGTCGATCGGCAGGCCGAGGTTGCGGGCGAGCAGGTTCCCGGTGCCGGCCGGGATCACCGCGAGCGGGGTGTCGGTACCGGCCAGCGCGCCGGCGCACTCGCGGATGGTGCCGTCACCGCCGGCCGCGATCACCAGGTCCACCCCCTCGGCCAGCGCCTTCGCGGTCACCCCGGCCCCCGGATCGAGCACCGTGGTCTCCAGCCACAGCGGCTCGGCCCACCCTGTGTCGTGCATGATCCGGTCGATCCGGGTGCGTGATTCGGCGATGTCCAGCTTGATCGGATTGACCACCACGGCCGCCCGCGGCCGCCCGCCGCCGGCCCCCGTCGGCGCCTCGCGTCGGGCGCGACGTCCCCAGTACCCCCAGATCGACTTCGGGGACAGCAGCGCGCGGTTCATCACGACCAGCACGACACCGGCGTAGAGCAGCGAGGTCAGCACGTCGCTCGGGTGGTGCATGCCCCGGTACATCCGGCTCCCGGCGACCGCGAGCGGAATCGCGCCGAGCAGCACCCAGACCGACACCACCGCCGCGCGCGGGCGCAGTCGGCTCGCCAGCAGCACGGCCAGCCCGCCGTAGAGCGCGAACGCGGCGCCGGTGTGCCCGGACGGGAAGCTCGACGTCGCGGCGGCCTGCTCCAGGCGCGGGACGCCCGGGCGATCACGCGAGACGAAGAGTTGTACGAGCCAGAACACCAGCGCCTGCCCGGCCACCGCACCGGCCAGGAACAGCGGGCCCCGCCAGGAGCGGGAGACGATCCGGATCAGCACCACCGCGACCAGCGTGGTGGCGATGATCACACCGGTATCGGCCAGTGTGGAGAACACGTGCGTGACGTCGTTCCAGGTCCCCGAGCGGTGCTCGGCGAGGGTGCGCTCCAGGTCGTCCTCGGCGGTGAACGGCCACACGCCGTCGAGCGTCCTGGTGACGAGCAGACCGAGGCCCACCATGACGAACGTCAATATGGCGAGGGGCAGGACGATACGGCGCAGGAACCGTCCTGCTTCGGTCAGCATGACCGACATTCTTACCCGGCGATGGATCGTTCAGTTCCGCCCGTGCGGGGAGTCACGGTCGGTTCCGGGGTGAATGTGTGCAATCTCCGGATCCGGATCGTCGCCGTCGATCTCCGGCTCCAAGCCCTCGTCGGTGGCGTCCACCGCGCGCAGTCCGGCGTCGCGGCGCCACCACTCGAACACCGCGGAGGTCACCGCGAGCACGATCAGGCCGAGCACCCAGCCGCCCACCACGTCCGTCACGTAGTGCACGCCGAGCGCGACCCGGGTGAACGCGACGCCCACCGCCGAGCCGATCGCGAGCACCCACGCGAACGGCCGGCACACGCGGGGAATCAGCGGCAGCAGCGCCAGCAGCAGCACGCCGGGGCCGACCACACCGGTCAGCGCGTGTCCGGACGGAAAGGACCAGCCGTCGGAGTGGTGCACCGGATGCGGCAGGTTCGGCCGGGCCCGGGTGAAGACGAACTTGAGCAGCGCGCCGAGCAGCCCGGCGAGGAGCATGCTCGTGGCGGCCCACACCACGAGCCGCCGCGCGCCGCGCCACCACAACCACCCGCACATGATCGCGACCAGCAACCGGTACACGTTGGGATCCCAGACCCAGTCGGTCAGGAACAGCAGCGTGTGCTGCCAGGCGGGGTGGGCGCGGACCCAGTCGTTGAGGTCGGTCGCGACGTCCCGGTCGAGGTCGAGCAGCGGCGACCACTTGGTCTCCACCAGAGCCGCCAGCACCCCGAACGGCAACGCGCCGATGAGCAGGGCGAGCGCGGCCAGGGTCATCCTGAGCCCGAAACGCCGGTCGGGGTCGAGGCGCCTGCCGACCCAGCCTGGGGAGGAGGTCATTGTTCATTCATAACCCGAATCCGGTCCCGTACGTTCACTTCCGCGGCCGAAGTCGTACACGGAACGCCCGCGATCGTGCCGGGACGCCGCGGTCGCGAAATCCGTTGGCGGGGCCCCGGTAGGCTTTGCCCGTGATCGACCTGCGACTGCTCCGTGAGGATCCCGACCGTGTCCGCGCTTCGCAGCGTGCCCGCGGCGAGGACGAGACCATCGTCGACGCGCTGCTCGCCGCGGACGAGCTCCGCCGCTCGTCCGGCTCCCGGTTCGACGCGCTGCGCAACGAGCAGAAGTCGATCGGCAAGCAGGTCTCCAAGGCCAAGGGCGACGAGCGGCAGGAGTTGCTGACCCGGGCCCAGACGCTGGCCGCGGAGGTCAAGGCGGCCGACGCCGAGCAGGCCGAGGCCAAGGCGGATACCGACCGGCTGCTCAAGTCGCTGGCCAACCTCATCGACCCCGACGCACCGGTCGGCGGCGAGGAGGACTTCGTCACGATCGAGGAGATCGGCGCCCGGCGCGACTTCGCGGTCGAGGGCTTCGAGCCGCGCGACCACGTCGAACTCGGGCGCATGCTCAAGGCGATCGATGTCGAGCGGGCCGCTAAGGTGTCCGGCTCGCGCTTCTACTACCTCACCGGCGTCGGCGCGCTGCTCGAACTGGCGCTGGTCAACATGGCCGTCGCGCAGGCGACCGAGGCCGGGTTCACGCCGATGCTGACGCCCGCGCTGGTGCGTCCGGCGGCGATGGAGGGCACCGGGTTCCTCGGCCAGGCCGCGGAGAACGTGTTCCACCTGGAGGCCGACGACTACTACCTCGTGGGCACCGCCGAGGTACCGCTCGCGGCGTACCACATGGACGAGATCATCCCGGCCGCCGAACTGCCGCTGCGCTACGCCGGTTTCTCGCCGTGCTTCCGCCGTGAGGCCGGGACGTACGGCAAGGACACGCGCGGCATCATCCGGGTGCACCAGTTCGACAAGGTGGAGATGTTCTCCTTCGTCGCGCCGGAGGAGGCCGAGGCGGAGCACCGCCGCCTGCTCGCGTGGGAGAAGGAGTTCCTGAACCGGCTCGAACTGCCCTACCGGGTGATCGACGTCGCGTCGGGCGACCTCGGCGCGTCCGCCGCGCGCAAGTTCGACATCGAGGCGTGGATCCCGACCCAGGGCAAGTACCGCGAGGTCACGTCCACCTCGAACTGCACCGAGTTCCAGGCCCGCCGGCTCCAGGTGCGGATGCGCGACGAACAGGGCACCCGCCCGCTCGCCACGCTCAACGGCACGCTGTGCGCGGTGCCCCGCACCATCGTGGCGATCCTGGAGAACCACCAGCGCGAGGACGGCTCGGTGGTCGTCCCCGAGGCGCTGCGGCCCTTCCTCGGGGGTCGTGAGGTCCTCGAACCGGTGCAGGCGTGACCTTCACCCTGGTCGCGACCGACCTGGACGGCACGCTCCTGCGCGAGGACCACACGGTCTCCGCGCGCAATCGCGCGGCGCTCGTCCGGGTCGCCGAGGCCGGTGCGCGGCACGTGATAGTGACGGGCCGCGCCGTGGGATGGACCCGTCCGGTGTTCGACGCGCTCGGCTACCGGGGGCTCGCCGTCTGCGGTCAGGGTGCGCAGGTCTACCACGCGGGCGAGGACCGGCTGTTGACCTCGGTCACCCTGGACCGGCAACTGGCCCGGCTGGCCGTGGAACGACTCACCGCCGAACTGGGCGGGGTACGGTTCGCGGTCAGCCGCGACGGTCTGGCCGGTCGGGTGGTGATCGAGGACGGCTACCGCTACGAGTCCCTGCTGCCGGTGCAGACCGTGGCGGACCGGGAGGAGTTGTGGTCCGAGCCGATCCTCAAGCTCTACCTGTACCACCCGGACTACGACGACGACCGGTTGACCGCGTGCGCCCGGAAGATCTGCGCCGGTCTGGTCGACCTCACGCACGCCGGTACCGGCATCGTCGAGGCGTTGCCGGTGGGGCTGAGCAAGGCGGTCGGCCTGTCCCTGGCGGCGCGCAGGCTCGGGGCCAGGGCCGCGGACACCATCGCGTTCGGCGACATGCCCAACGACGTCACCATGTTCCGCTGGGCGGCCCACGGGGTGGCCATGGCCAACGCCCACGCCGAACTGCTCGCCGTCGCGGACGAGGTCACCCTGTCCAACACGGAGGACGGCGTAGCGGTAGTCCTGGAACGCCTGTTCCCCACCCCCTGACCCCAGGCCCGAACTCCAACACCAGAGCCCAACCCCCGGGCGGCCCGAGCCGAAGCCCGGCCCCCGAGCCCGACCCGCAACCACATCACCCGAGGCCCGGACTCCAACATCAGAGCCCGACACCCGGGCGGCCCGAACCGAAGCCGGACACCCGAGCCCGACCCCTGACCCCAACACCCGAGGCCCGAACTCCATCGCCCAAGCCCGACACCCGGGCGGCCCGAGCCGAAGCCGGACCCCCGAGCCCGACCCGTAACCACAACACCCGAGGCCCGGACTCCGTCGCCCAAGCCCGACACCCGGACCCGAGCGGAGCCGAACCCCCCGAGCCGGCCCCAGACCACAACACCCGACAACCGGACTCCAACGCCCCGGCCCGACACCCGGACCCGAGCCGGAGCCCGACACCCGCGCCCGGGCCCGAACACAGGCCAAGAGCCCAACCCCGAGCCCAACGCCCGAACCCAACGCCCGAACCCAACGCCCGAACCCGGAGCCCGACACCCGGGCCGGAGTCCGCGTGTGGGATCGGAGCCCGAGCGCGGAGCCCGGGCCGGAGGCCCGAGGCACCTCATCCGGCCGCGAGGCCCCAGAGGGCGCCCCCGATGCCCGAAATCCGCAGCCTTCCCGGCTCACGCAACGGGCCGGGCGGGTGGGCACAAAAACCCCTCACCCCACCCGCACATGCCCGGGCCGCGAAGCCCCCACCCCGCACCCCACCGCACAAGCACACAGCACCAGCATCACCACGATCGGCACCGTCCACCCCCCGGTGACCTGCCGCAGCGCCCCGGCCGCCAACGGCCCGAACGCGGCCACCACGTAGCCGACCGCCTGAGCCATCCCGGACAACTGCGCCGCCGTATTCGAATCGGGCGACCGCAACACGATCAGGGTCAGCGCCAGCGACACCGCACCGCCCTGCCCCAGCCCCAGCAGCACCGCCCAAAGCCACGCCCCGCCCGTGGGCGCGAGCATCAGCCCCACGTACCCGGCCGCGACCAGACCGACCGAACCGACCACCAGCGCACTCTGGTTGCGCATCCGGCCGGCGATGATCGACCCCGCGAGCGAGGACGGGATCTGCACGAAGGTGTTGAACGCGAAGATCGCCGCCGCGGTGCCCTTGCTCATCCCGTGGTCGGTGAGGATCGTCGGCATCCAGGCCAGCAGCACATAGAACAGCAGCGACTGCAGACCCATGAAGCCCGTCACCAGCCAGGCCAGCGGCGACTTCCACAGCCCCGCCACATGCGGCATCGCGCCCGCCGCGGCCCCGCGCCGGCGCCGGACGTGCGGCAGCCAGACCGCCACCGCCGCGACGGCGAGCAGCGCCCAGCAGCCCATGGCCGGTTGCCAGCCGTGCCCGATCGCGTTCTCCAGCGGCACCGTCGCACCCGCCGAGACCGCCGCGCCGAGCACCATGGCCGCGCTGTAGACCCCGATCATCACCGCGGCCCGATCCGGGAACTCGCGCTTGACCACACCCGGCATCAGCACGTTCAGCACCGCGATCCCGCCCCCACGAGCGCACCGCCCGCGAACAGCGCGCCCAGCGCGGGCACCATCCGCAGCAGGATCCCGGCGCCCACCACGACGAGCGCGCCGAGCAGCACGAGTTCGGTGCCGAACCGCCGCGCCGCGACCGGCGCGAGCGGCGAGATCAGGCCCAGGAACAACACGGGTATCGCGGTGATCAGACTGCCCGTGGTAGCCGACAGGTGGAACACGTCGCGCAGTTCGCCCACCAGCGGCGACACGCTCGACAGTCCGGCCCGCATGTTCAGCGCGATCAACACGATGCCCGCGAGCAACAGCGCGCCACCGCCGGCCTTCGCGGTGGTCTTGGCGTTCGGGGATATCCGCAGGTCGGTCGTGCTCATGCGTCGTGCTCCATCGGATGGTGCTCGGTCGGGGGGTCGTGCGGGGCACGGTCGTGCAGCAGGGTGTCCAGGGCCACCACGGCGGGCTCGAGGATCTCCCGTACGGCCCGCTCGGCCGCGTCCGGATCGCCCGCCTCGATCGCGTCGGCCAGGGCCACGTGCAGCGCGTGCGACGCGTCCGGCAGGGTGCCGTCGCCGACCACCGTGCGGATGGCGCGCCACAGCGAGTCGCTGAACCAGCGGTACGTGGCCACCATCGCCGAGTTGTGCGACGCGATCGCGATCGCGGTGTGGAAGGCCACGTCCTGCTCGACCAGGTCGTCCAACTCGCCCTCGGCGACCTCGCCGCGGTCGAAGTCGTGCGGCTCGGGGGTGTCCGCGCTGCCGTCGGCCGCGCCGCGCCTGGCCAGGGCGCGGCGAATCCGTTCCAGGTCGGCGAGGTCGCGCCGCTGGGCGGCGAGCCGGGCGGCCTCCACGTCCAGCGCCCGACGCATCTCGAAGATGTCCCGCAGGTCCGCGTGCTCGATCCGGCGGACCAGGTCGCCCGGGTCGGTGAGGGAGCGTACATACGTCCCGTCGCCCTGGCGGGACTCCAGCATCCCCGCGTGCACCAGCACCCGGATCGCCTCGCGCACCGTGTTCCGGCCGACCCGGAGCCGCTCGGCGATCACGCTCTCGCTGGGGATGCGCGAGCCGACCGGCCAGGTCCCGGCGGTGAGTTGGGCGCGGAGCTGGTCGATCGCGTCGTCGACGAGCGAGCGTCTGCCGGCGGCCTGGAGCGACATGGACCCTCCTGGATTCGTGGGGTTGCCCAGTCATCCTACAAGTAGCTGCACACCACATGCGATACCGAGGTGGGGGCGTTCCCGCCCCCACCTCGGACCCGGCCCCACCCTCAGACCCGGTCGCGGTCCCGGCGCGGCGCCAGGAACACCGCCGCGAGCAGGGCGCCGAGCAGAACCAGGGCCGAGTCGACCAGGATCGCGACGGCGACCCCGGACAACACCGCGTCGGGCCCGGTGTCGCCGAGCGAGCTCATCCGCGCGGTGGCGATGGCGCTCATGATCGGGATGCCCATCGTGATGCCGACCTGCTGGGTCATCGTGGCCAGGCCGGTGGCCAGGCCCTGTTCGGCGTCCGGCAGGCCGGAGGTCGCGGTGATCATGAAGCCGACGATCATCAGCATGTTGCCCACCCCGCCGACGAAGGTGGCCGCGAGCAGCAGCCAGATCCAGCCGCCGGAGTTGCCGAGCGCGACCAGCGACAGGGTGGCCAGCGCCTGGACCACGCCGCCCGCGACGATCGTGGTGCGGGTGCCGAAGCGGCCCACCACCCGCCCGCCGAGGGTGCCGCCGAGCACGGTGCCGATGCCCAGGACACCGAAGGCGAGCCCGGTGGCCAGCGGCGAGTAGCCCAGGACCTCCTGCAGGTAGAGCGTGAGCAGGAAGACCAGCGAGGTCTCGGTGACGAAGGCGATCAGGCCGGTGATGTTCCCCCACAGCACGGTGCGGCGCTTCATGATGCCGACCGGGACCAGCGGCGAGGTGGAGCGCTGCTCGATGAACCAGAACGCGACGAGGAGCACCGCACCGGCGGCCAGCGCGCCGAGCGTGGTGGGCTGCCCCCAGCCCTCGGCGCCCGCCTGGGTGAGGCCGAACACCAGGGCCAGCAGACCGCCGGTGACCGCGATCGCGCCGGGCACGTCGAGCCGGGGCCGCCCGCTGGGCCGCGAGTCGGTGATCGCGGACGGCGCGAGGATCAGCACCAGCGCGGCGACGGGCACGTTGACGAAGAACGCCCAGCGCCAGGACAGCAGATCGGTGAGCAGCCCGCCGAGCACCGCGCCGGCGGTGAAGCCGGCCGACATCAGCGCACCGTTGAGACCCAGCGCCCGATCCCGCTGTGGCCCCTCCTTGAACGCGGTGGTCAGCAGCGACAGACCGGCGGGGGTCACCGCCGCGGTGGCCAGCCCCTGGAGCACCCGGGCGATCAGCAACATCTCGGGGGACGTGGCGAAACCGCCCAGGGCGGAGGAGGCGCCGAGCAGGGCCATGCCGCCCAGGAACAGGCGCTTGCGGCCGAACAGGTCGGCCACCCGGCCGAACAGCAGCGTGAAGCCGGCGGCGGTCAGCGCGAACGCGGTGGCCACCCACTGGAGGTTGTTCAGCGAGAAGCCCAGACCCTCGCCGACCACCGGCAGTGCGACGTTCAGGATCGAGAAGTCCACCGCGATCATGAACTGGGCGCCCAGCAGCAGGGTCAGCACCAGCTTCTGCTGCCCGGTCATCCGGGCGCCGGTCGAACCGGCCGCGTCGGTCGGCTCGGCAGGGGTGACGGGTGGGGCCTCGACGGGCCTGGTGCGGTGATCGAGCGTGGACATGTGCGCCTCCCGAGCGGATCCGACGTGTTAACGGGTCTTCTTTCCCGTTAAGATGCTCAGAAGGTAGCACGATGGATCGACTTAATGGAACAGGAGTCCCGTTATGACATCGGAAGGCACCGTCCGCCCCGGTGGACGCACCGCCCGGGTGCGCGAGGCGGTCCTGCGCGCGGCCGGGGACCTGCTCGCCGAGCGGGGCTTCGCCGGACTGGACCTGGCCGAGGTGGCACAGCGCGCCGAGGTCGGCAAGACCACCGTGTACCGGCGCTGGGGCAGCGCCACGGGCCTGGTCGCGGACCTGCTGGTGGAGATGGCGGACAGCTCGGTGTCGCGAACCGAGACCGGCTCGCTGCTCGGCGACCTGCGCACCAACGCGCACCTGGTCCGCCGCACGCTGGTGGACGAGCGCCAGGGCGCGCTGTTCAAGGCGGTGATCGCGGCGGCGACCTGCGACGCGCGGACCGCGGCGGCGCTGCACGCCTTCTACGCCACGCGCGTGGGTGAATGGGCGCCGTGTGTGACCGCCGCGATCGAGCGCGGCGAGGCGCCGGTGGGCACCGATCCGCACGAGGTGATCCGGGCGGTGTCGGCGCCGCTGTACTACCGACTCCTGGCCAGTGGCGACCCGCTCGACGAGGCGAGCGCGGACCGCGCGGCGGCGGCGGCCGAGGCGGCCACCCGGGCGGGGGCGTTCGTGCGGTAGCGGCAGGCCGGCCCGCGGGGGCGACCCGACCGGGCACGTATGGTCGACGGATGCGTTTGAGCACTGTGATCCTCCCGATCCACCGTTGGACCGAGGGCCGAAAGATCTGGCGACAGGCCGAAGACCTGGGCTTCCACGCCGCGTACACGTACGACCACCTGTCCTGGCGCAGCTTCCGGGAGCACACCTGGTTCGGCGCGATCCCCACCCTCACCGCCGCCGCCGCGGCCACCGAGCGGCTGCGCCTGGGCACGATGGTCACCTCGCCCAACTTCCGCCACCCGGTGACCCTCGCCAAGGACCTCGCCGCCATCGACGACATCTCCGGCGGCCGGTTGATCGCGGGAGTCGGCGCGGGCGGCAACGGCTTCGACGCCACCGCCCTGGGCGGGCAGCCGTGGACCCCGAAGGAGCGCGCGGATCGGCTCGCCGAGTTCGTCCCCCTGCTCGACCGGCTGCTGTCCGAACCGGCCGTGACCTCCCGGGGCACCTACTACACCGCCGAGGACGTGCGGATGATCCCGGGCGGCCGGCAGCGGCCCCGGGTGCCCATGTACCTCGCGGCCACCGGGCCGCGCGGGATGCGCCTGACCGCCCGGCACGGCCAGGGATGGATCACCTACGGGGACACCCGCGACCCCAAGGGGGTGCCGGCCGAGGTCTGCCCGAAGGTGATCGCCGAGCAATTGGCCCGGCTGTCCGACATCTGCGCGAGCGAGGGCCGCAAGCCGGAGGAGTTGGAGCGGGTCCTCCTCCAGGGTTCGACCCTGGAGCGCCCACTCGACTCGATGGACGCGTTCGTCGACTACGCGGGGCGCTACCGGGAGCTGGGCATTACCGAATTGGCCATTCACTGGCCGATTCCGGATTCGGTTTTTGCGGCGGACCAGGCGGTGTTCGAGCGCATCGCGTGTGAGGGTTTGGGGCAGCTGGGCTGACTGTTGGGCGCTTCGCGCCGGCTCGCGAGGGACCACTTTTCTGCTCCCGTGCTTCGCGCGTCGATCGCGTGGGTGGCCTGGGGCGTGGGCGCCGGCGCGCCGCGGGGGTGGCGGTCGCAACGCCCGACTCGCGAAAAAAGCCCGTGGGCGGGCGGAGTCGCGGGCGCCGCGTTGCTTCTTGTAGGGCGCTTCGCGCCGGCTCGCGAGGGACCACTTTTCTGCTCCCCCGCTTCGCTCCTCCGCAGAAAAGCGGCCCCTCGCTCGGGGCCGGCTGTCCCTCCGCTTCGCTCCGGGCCATCCGACCCACAAAACCGCGGCTCCGCCGCTCTCCGCGCTTCGCGCGTCGATCGCGTGGGCAGCCCGGGTCGTGGGCGCTGACGCGCCACGGGGGACGAGCGGTCGGGGACGCCAGGCTCGCGACACGACGCGCGTCCCACCCCACCTGACCACCGCCGCGATGTGGGCCTTGCCCGGCGACCCGAGTCGTCGGCGCATCCCGTCGGCGCGTCAGCGCCCACGAGTGGGGCCGAGGTGGTGATCGACGCGCGAAGCGCGGAGAGCGGCGGAGCCGCCGCTTGTTTTTTGGGCTGGGCGACCCGGAGCGAAGCGGAGGGGCGCACAGCCGCGAGCGGGGTGCCGCTTTTCTGCGGAGGAGCGAAGCGGGGGAGCAGAAAAGCGGTGCCTCGCGAGCCGGCGCGAAGCGCCCAACAAAAAGCAACACCGCGATTCCGACTCAGGCCCGGTGTGCTGCCGCCGGATCCGACCCGGCCAGGCGCGACGCCCCGGCCCCCACCCAGCCCCGGCGCGACGCCGCAGGCCCCACCCGGCCCGGGTGGGGACCGCCGTGCTCGGAGAATCGTTTTCGAGCGAGGATGTACCCGTGACCATCACGAATCGCCCACGTCTAGTGGCCACCGACCTCGACGGCACCATCGTGCGTGACGACGGGTCCATTTCCGCGCGTACGCTCGCCGCTCTGGAGCTGGTGGAGTCCTCGGGTGCGGAGGTGGTCTTCGTCACCGGCCGGCCGCCCCGCTGGATGAAGCGCGTCGCGGAGGTCACCGGCCACCGGGGACTGGCCATCTGCGGCAACGGCGCGGTGGTCTACGACCTGCGCGGCGAGCGGGTGGTGGGCACCCACACGATGGACGTCACCGCCGCGCGCAAGGTCAGTCGGCTGTTGCGCGAGGCGGTGCCCGACGTCACCTTCGCGGTGGAGACCGAGACCGGCTTCATGCACGAGCCGACCTATCCCGCGCTGGAGCGCGACGTGTCGATCGTGCACGCGGTGGGTCCGGTCGAGGAGTTGCTGACCGGCCCGGTGCTCAAGCTGCTCGCCCGACACCACAGCCTCGACCCCGACGTGTTCCTCGCGCTGGCCCGCGACCGGGCGGGGGCGTACGCGGAGTTCACCCACTCTTCCTCGATCGCTCTCGTCGAGATCAGTGCCCTCGGCATCAGCAAGGCCAGTACGCTGGCCTGGTTCTGCGCGCAGCGCGGTATCCGCACCGAGGACGTGGTGGCGTTCGGCGACATGCCCAACGACCTGCCGCTGCTCGCCTGGGCCGGACAGGCCTACGCGGTCGCCAATGCACATCCCGACGTACTGGCGGCGGTGACCCGGCATACCGGGAGCAATCAGGACGACGGCGTGGCCGAGGTGTTGGAAAAGTTGTTCGGCTGAGGGGGCGGCATGGCGGCCGGTTTCGGTGTACGGACCAACCGGCTCCACGAACGCGTGACGCCAAAGACACGCTTACGCGTGAAGGTTGCACAGAGTAGTTACGTGATTGCTCACCGTGACATAGATTGACGCTGTGTATTCCCCCTCTCGGCCAGGGTCCCCACTGGCTGTGACGATCGACCGCTATCGGGTCGGCCAGGCTCTCTCGTTCCGGCCCATCGCCGAGGGCCTGCTCAACCGAGGCTACGAGGTCGTCACCACCAGGGGACGCTGGTTTCTCAAGCACTATCTGGACCAACGACCCGACACGATCCGATTCCAGCACCGGACCACGCAGCGGCTCGCCGCCTGCGGCATACCCGCGATCGCACCGGTGACCGACCGGCGCGGGCGCACCGTACTGTCCTCGCGCGGCCGCTGGTTCGCCCTGTATCCCTGGGTGGACGGCATCCATCGGCGCGGCGCCGAACTCGACGCCCGGGGGTGTACGCGGGTGGGCGCGCTGCTCGGCGGCGTACACGTCACGCTGCCGCGTCTGTTGCCTCCCATCCAGCAGCCGCTCCTCGTCCCGACCGCCGACCCGCACGAATCCCTGGTCACCATCGAGCGCCTGCTCACCGGGATCCGGGCCCGACCCGAGAACGACTCCTTCGACCGGCTCGCCGAACTGCGCCTGATCGAGCGGCGCGCGCTGCTGCTGCGGCACGCGCACCGGCGACCGCGCGACCACGACGCGCCGCACACCGGCTACGTGCACGGCGACTTCCACCCGCTCAACGTGCTCTACCGGGACAACGACCCGGTGGCGATCATCGACTGGGACCGGCTCGCCGCGCTGCCCCACACCGAGGAACTGGTCCGGGCCGCGCTGATTTTCTTCACCGACCGCATCTCGGGGACGCTCGACCTCGACCGGGTGCGCGGCTTCGTCGCCGGATATCGGGCGATCCTGGATCCGGGGCCGACCCAACTCGCCGCCGCCGTGCACCGGTTGTGGTGGGAGCGGCTGAACGACTTCTGGATGCTCACCCGGCACTACCTCGAACACGACCCGCGCTGTGCCCCGTTGTTCCCCGCCTCCGCCGCGCTGATCGTGTGGTGGACGATGGCCTACGACGAGGTATTGGAAGCCTTCCTGGGCTGAGCGGCCGAGCGCCCTCCCGGAAATGAGAACCCGCGCGCGTCACCGATGGTGACCCGCGCGGGGTTCCGGGTTCTCGGATGTCAGTTGGAACTGCCGGTCGCCGGCGGCGACCCGCCGCCCGAACCGCCCTTGGTGGTGTCGCCGGGCTTCGTGGGCGGCGGGGAGGCCGGCTGGCTGTTCGTCTCCGACGGCTTGGTGGGCGGCGGTGAACTCGGCGCGTGTGTCTGCCCCGACGACGTCCCGCCCGGATCCCGCCACGTGTTCGTCGGCGTCGAGGTGGTCCGCTGGGTCTGCTGCGGGCTGCTCGGCGGCGTGCTCGCGGTCGGCTTGCTGTTGGTGTCCGTGGTGGCACCGACCGACGCCGCCGGTTGTGCGCCTTCGCCGCCGTTGGTCTGGCCGCTCTGCTTCTCGTCCGTCTTCGACGGGCTGTCGTCGTCGCCCGGAAAGCCCTTGACCAGGAACACCGCGCCGACCGCGATCAGGACCACCGCGAGCGCGGCCACCAGGTAGAGCGGCAACTTGCGCTTGGGCCGCCCCGAGGCGGGTGCCACGATCGGCAGTTGCCCAGTGCCGCCGTCGTTGGCCCCCGGCTGCCGCGTGCCGTCGGCGGGCCGGCCCGCCAGCGGCGGCATCGCCGCGGTGGCCTCGGTCGATCCGGTCTGCGGCGACACCGCCGTCGCCCCGGGGGCCACCTGGCTCCACGAGCCGAACTCGGGCCGCTGACCCTGCTGGGTCGGCACCCGCGGCGGAACCGCCACCGAGACCTGCTGACCGGCCAGCGCGCGGCGGATGTCCATCCGCATCTCGTCGGCCGTCTGGTAACGATCGTCGGGGTTCTTGGCCAGCGCCTTCAACGCGATCGCGTCCAGGTGCGGCGGCACGCGCGGATCCATCATCGACGGCGGGCGCGGATCGTCCTGCACGTGCTGGTAGACCACGGACAGCGGGGTGTCCCCGTTGAACGGCGGACGCAGCGCCAGCAGTTCGTAGAGCAGGCAACCGCTGGAGTACAGGTCGCTGCGCGCGTCGACGGTGCGGCCCAGGGCCTGCTCCGGCGACAGGTATTGCGGCGTGCCCATCACCATGCCGGTCTGGGTCATCGTGGTCGCCGCGCTGTGCATCGCGCGGGCGATCCCGAAGTCCATCACCTTGACCGCGCCCGAGTTGGTGATGATCACGTTCGCGGGCTTGATGTCGCGGTGGATGATGCCGTGGCGGTGGCTGTACTCCAGCGCCTCCAGGATCCCCTCGGTGACCCGCAGCGCCTGTTCCAGCGGTATCGGATTGCCTTCGCCGAGCAGTTCCCGAACGGTGCGACCCTCGACGCACTCCATCACGATGAACGGCACCAACTCGTCGCCGACCCGGTCCTCGCCGGTGTCGTAGACGGACACGATCGCGGGGTGGTTCAGCGACGCGGCGTTTTGCGCCTCGCGGCCGAACCGCGAGCGGGCGACCGGGTCCTGGGCCAGGTCCGGGCGCAGCGTCTTGACCGCGACCGTGCGGCCTAGCCGCACGTCGTGGGCCATCAGCACCTCGGCCATGCCGCCTCGACCGAGTTGGCGACCGAGTTCGTAGCGGCCGGATCCGACCGTCTTCACCTGTGTGCCGGACGCCTCGCGGTCGTCCGGTCCCTTCGGCGCGGTCATCGCTCCTCGCCCTGCACGTCGGGGCGACCCGCTCGGGGCCGCCGAACTGTGGCGATGCGGTCCGCCGCGAGCAGGGGAGAGCGGAAAACACCACGGGAGCGGGGGAGCACGACGGTTCCAACGATCGGCCGGCCACAAAGGCACGCCGTCTCGGGCGTCGGGGTTGTGGCCGGGGACTCGGCGATCATCCTCGACAGTCCCCTCACGTGGCGTCGGGGCTGCGGCCCGCGCCCATGTGCTGATGAAATGTGGTGCATCCTCGCGTCAAGTCCCGAAACGATACCGGGATCGGCGGTACTCCGGTGCGGAGAGCCCATGGTAACGGGATTCCGGACTCCCGGCCGAGGGCTTCCGCGGGCCGGGCCGACCCCGGCGTCCGGGCCGGGCGACCCATGGGGCGCGCGGCCTCGGGTTCAGCGCAACATCAGGATGGACGCGAGCACGGCCAGTACACCGAGCACCGTCGCCGCGAACGCGGCACCGGCGCCGGCCCGGCGACCGTGCCCGCCCGGTGCGCTGTGCGCGCCCGCCGAACGGGCCCGCGGCCCGAAGCCGGACAACACCCGCGCCCACGGCGGGCCACCGATCGGCGGGCGGCCCGGGCGGTGCCCCATCGGCCCCGGCACGGGCGCCGGTCCCGGACCCGGCCCGGCCGGCCGCGGCGGCCCGCCCGCGCCGTACAGGACCGAGTCCCAGACGTTCTCCGGCAGGATCCGCCGCACCGACTCGCGCATCCGCCCGGCGGTGTCGAAGCGCAGGTGCGGGTCCTTGCGCAGCGCGTGCAGCACCAGGTCGTCTATCGCGCCCGGCAGATCGGGGCGGTACGCCGACGGCGGGGTCGGGTCCTCGCGCATGTGCCGGTACGCGATGTGTACCGCGGTCCCGCCGTCGAACGGCGGCACACCGACCAGCAGCTCGTGCAACAGACAGCCCACCGAGTACAGGTCGCTGCGGGTGGAGGCGGGATGCCCGAACGCCTGCTCGGGCGAGAAGTATTGCGGCGTGCCCATGATCCGACCGGGGTCGGTCAGCGCGCCGTCGGTGACGAACAGTGCGCGGGCGATGCCGAAGTCCATCACCTTGACCGCGCCGTCCGGGGTGATCATCACGTTGACCGGCTTGATGTCGCGATGCACCAGGCCACGATCGTGGCTGTACTCCAGCGCGTCGAGCACCTTGGCGGTGATCGCGAGCGCGCGCGGCCAGGGCACCGGGCCGTGCGCCTCCAGCAGGTCGCGCAGGGTGATCCCGCGCACCAGCTCCATCACGATCCACGGCACCAGCACCCCGTCCTCGCCGGGGTCGGCACCGGTGTCGAACACACGGACGATGGTGGGATGGTCCAGCGCCGCCGCGTGCTCGGCCTCGCGGGCGAAGCGCGAACGCGCGACGGTGTCCTCGGCCAGATCGCTGCGCAGCCGTTTGACCGCGACGAGCCGATCGAGCATCAGGTCGTGTGCCTCGTGCACCACGGCCATCCCGCCGCCGCCGATCCGCCGTCCGGTGCGATATCGCCCGCCACCGAAGACGCGCCCGCTCGCCCGAGCCGGGTCCCCCGAAACGGTCACCGTCAGGCCGCCCTCCACGCTTCACGACTCGGGCACGACGGCCCCGCGAGTCGACCTACCGAACAGCGCTCCCGTCGTACCGCCGACAGCCTGTCAGAGACCCGACGCGAGCGCACCGGGGCGGCGCCGGGCAGGCGCCGCCCCGATCCGCCCCGCGACGGTGGGGGCCCGGACCCGTCGTCCGGACGATCCCGAGGGCTCCGGACGATGCCGAAGGCTAGAGATACGGACCCGACTGGGTGTGCGGCGGCTCGCCCTGTCCCCCGGGTCCCACGCCGGGCGGCAGCGCCCGACGCATCGTCTCCAGTTGCGCGCGCGCCGCCATCTGCTGGGCGAACAGCGCGGTCTGGATGCCGTGGAACAGCCCTTCGAGCCATCCCACCAATTGTGCCTGCGCGATCCGCAGCTCGGACTCGCTGGGCACCGAGTCGTGGGTGAACGGAAGCGACAGGCGCTCCAGCTCCTCGACCAGTTCCGGGGCGAGCCCCTTCTCCAGTTCCTTGATCGAGCTGGCGTGGATCTCCTTCAGGCGCACCCGGCTCGCCTCGTCGAGGGGAGCCGCGCGCACCTCCTCGAGGAGCTGCTTGATCATGCTTCCGATGCGCATGACCTTCGCGGGCTGTTCGACCATGTCGGTCACCGCGAGTTCACCGCCCTCTTCACCGAGGCCGCCGCCGAGCGCCATGCCATCCGGCCCGACGATCACCACCTGCGGGTTCTCACCATTCGCTTCGCTGTTCGGCGTATCCATGCATCTCATCCTAGGAGCGCCGGGGGGTTATGCCGTCCTCCCGCGCAGCACCGCGCGCGATCGTGTCAAAAGCGCCGCGAGCAGGCCCGCGAGCAGCGGCGGCACGACGACCGGGCCGGCTCGGAGTCAGTTGCCGGAGAACGGGCCCCGGCAGCGGAAGTCGAACGTGTAGCGCTGGGTCTGGGCGTTGGCCACCGGCTGCAGGATCAGTAGTTGCACCACGCCGCTGACCTCACCGAGCAGTTGCGGCGGGATCGGCCAGGGCACGGACAGGCTCTGCTGGCGCGGCCCCGAGCCGGTGAAGCGCATGATGTCCGGCGGGAACACCCGCACCTTGTCGTAGACCCACTGATAGACCACGTCGCCGGGGCCGACCCCGTCCACGAGCACGGTCCCGATCAGCTGTATCTGTTCGAGCCCGTTGCACCACACGTAGGAGCCGTTCGCCCGGTCGGCGACGATCCGCAGGTCGGTCACCCGAAAGCGCTGGCCCAGCGGGGGCGGGCTGCCCGGATCGCCGCCGCCGGTGGTGGGGGTGCCGCCCGATCCGCCGGTGGCGGGTTCGCCGAGGGGGGACGAGGTACCGCCCGTCGCGGGCCGATTGCCGGAACCGGTGTCCTGTGCGGCCCGGGGGGCCATGGTCTCGGTCACCGTCATCGTGGGCACCGGGACCGGCTGACCACCGGCGTTCGGCTGCCCGGCGGGCGCTGGCAAAGTGCCGCCGGTCGGGGTGGGGGTGGCCTCGATGCTCTGGTCCTGGGCGGGCAGTTGCGGCGGGATGTCGGCCGGACTCGGCGCGGCCCCGTCGTGCCGGGCCCGGACCCCGGGTCCGGCGCCCCAGACGTTGGTGAGCACGAGCAGCGTGATGAGGGCCAACGCGATGATCGTCGGTGCCACCGGAATCCGCCGGTGAAACCCGCGGATCGACCACATCACGCCTCCTCCCCCCACCATCGGACGGACGTCGCCGGAAGGTAACCCCGTATCCCGATCCGCATCCTCGACGAGCCTGCACCCTTCATCCGCGATGCGCCAGACACACAGTCTGCCCGGCGGGACCGACGCCCGTCCTGCCGCTCAGCGTCGTCGCGGCGCAGGGGAACACCGGACGAGCAGTCCACCGGCGCAGACGATACCGGCTCCTCCGAGGGCGATCAGAGTCAAATTCACAACGCTTGGGCCGGTTCTGGGCAGGGTGGGCGGCGCATCGAAGGCCGGAGGGGTGGCGGGAGCGGAGGCGTCGGTCGAGGTGTTCGGCCCGGCCTCCACCAGATACCACGCGACGACTCGCCCGCCGGAGCGCACGGCGTACACCCCGGGTCGATCGTCCCCGGTGATCTCCGCCCCCCAGGATCGAAGCGCGTCCAGACCCTCGGTCCCCCCGGTGAGCAGGAGTTCCCGCTCGACGTCGAGGACCGCCTGCCCCGACTCGTCGGTCACGGGCCGGACACCGTGTCGGGCCAGCCGGTCGAGCAGCCGATCCCACTCCTGTTGGGTGGGCGCGTCGGTGATCGGCGCGGGTTCGGCCGGCGTGGTGGGCACCACCGGCTCCTGCGGCGACACCGGCGGATCGGGCCGCAACCCGGGTGCGGCGGGCGCGCGACCGTGCGGGCCCGCCGGTGATCCCGCGTCGGTGGCGGCCTGTTCCGCGGGCGGCGCCGATCCGTCGACCGGGACGGGCGGGGGTACGGGCGCCGCGCTCGCGAGCGCGGCGAAGCCGGGGAGGACGTGGACCGCCGCGCACACGCACCCGGCAGCCAGTCGACGCGCGAAGCCGCCGGGGGTAGGCATGTCGTCAGATTAAGGAAAATCGACAAAAGTCCCATCCAGCGACATACGCCGCACCGGTGCGTTCATCCGATTTTCATTCGTCCGGCGGCAGATCGGCCCACCTCCCCCGCAAGCTCCCGTCAGCGCACCCGCAACACGACCTTGCCGATGTGTCCGCTCTCCTCGAGCACGCGGTGCGCGTCGGCCGCCTCGGCCACCGGCATCACCCGGTCCACGATCGGCACGACCCGCCCGGCCGCCACCAGCGGCCACACGTGCTCGCGCACCGCCGCCACGATCGCCGACTTCTCCGCGACCGGCCTGGCCCGCAGCGAGGTCGCGGCCACCGCGGCCCGCTTCATCAACAGCTTGTTGAGGTCCAATTCGCCCCGGGTGCCGCCCTGGAGCCCGATCACCACCAGTCGCCCGTTCACCGCGAGCGCGTCCACGTTGCGGTCGAGGTACTTCGCGCCCATGTTGTCCAGGATCACGTCGACCCCGGCGCCGGCGGTGGCCTCCGCGACGCGGGCCACGAAGTCCTCGCCGCGGTAGTCGATGGTCACGTCGGCACCCAACTCGCGGCAGCGCTCCAGCTTGGCGGCCGATCCGGCGGTGGTCAGGATGCGCGCGCCGGCCACCTTCGCCAGTTGGATCGCCATCGTGCCGATGCCGCTGGATCCGCCGTGCACCAGGAAGTTCTCGCCCTTGCGCAGATGGGCCACCATGAACACGTTCGACCAGACCGTACAGACCACCTCGGGCAGCGCCGCCGCCGAGATCAGGTCCACCCCCTCGGGCACCGGGAGCAGTTGGCCGGTGGGCACCCGCACCCGCTCGGCGTAGCCGCCGCCCGCGAGCAGCGCGCACACCTCGTCGCCGACGGCCCAGCCGGACACGCCCGCGCCGACCTCGACGATCCGGCCCGACGCCTCCAGACCGGGGTATGCGGAGGCGCCCGGCGGCGGCCGGTAGAACCCCTGTCGCTGCATCAGGTCGGCCCGATTGACCGCCGTGGCGGCCACCTCCACCAGGACTTCGCCGGGTTCGGGTTTCTCGTCCGGGACCTCGCCCCAGGTCAGTACCTCGGGTCCGCCCGGCTCGGCAATCGTGATGGCGTACATGCCCCCAGCCTATGAGTCACCCGGCTTGGGACGGGGCTTATGGGTCTTGATCACCACGAGTCGGTCACCCGCGCCGAGCACCGCCGCCTCCGGATCGTCGTGCCGCAGCGTGCGGTGTCCGCGCACCACGGCCACCACCAGATCACCGCACTCGCCCGGCGACTTGCCCGTCTCGTGCTTGTCGAGCGGCCGCTCGACCAGGTCCATGCCCTCGCCGTAGTGCATCAGGTCCTCCATCACCTCGCCCACGTTCGGGCTGAGCATGGAGACCCCGAGCAGCCGGCCCGCGGCGCTGGCGGTGGTGACCACCGAATCGGCGCCGCTCTGCCGGATCAGCGGCGCGTTCTCGTCCTCGCGCACGGCGACCACGATCCACGCGCGCCGGTTCAACTGCCGTGCGGTCAGCGTGACCAGGGCCGCGGTGTCGTCCCGATTGACCGACACGATGATGTTCCGCGCCCGCTCGACCTCGGCCCGGCGCAGCACCTCCGCCCGGGTCGCGTCGCCGGAGACCACCACGAGCCGGTCGTCGTCGCTCGCCTCGGCGACCGCCTCGGGGTCGGAGTCGACCACGACGATGTTCTCGCGCGAGACGCCCTGTGCCATCAGCGTGTGCACCGCGCTGTATCCCGTCGTGCCGTAGCCGACCAGGACGGTGTGGTCGCGCAACGTGGACCTCCAACGGTTGAGCCGCAACTGCTCCCGGGTGCGCTCGGTGAGCACCTCGAGGGTGGTGCCGACCAGGATGATCAGGAAGACCACCCGCAGGGGGGTGATCAGCACCACGTTCACCAGGCGGGCGCCGTCGCTCGCGGGGGTGATGTCGCCGTAGCCGGTGGTGGAGAGGGTGACCGTCGCGTAGTAGACCGCGTCGAGGAACGAGACGTGCTCGTCCACCGTGTCGCGATAGCCGTCGCTGTCGACGTAGACGACCAGGATCGTCAACGCCAGCACCAGCAGCGCCATCCCGAAGCGGCGCAACACCTGCACCAGCGGCCCGGGTCGGTCCTTGGGGATGTGGACGGTCGCGCCCGCCTGACCGGCCAGGCCCGCCGGCCCCTCGGCTCGCTTGCGCAGCGCCGGCAGCGGTCGGGTCAGCGCGCCGCGCGGCCCGCGCCGATCGGCCGGGCGGTCGTCGGGAACACGCACCGTCCTCACCGGGGCGCCGCCAGCACCTCGACCGGATCGCCGGCGCGCACCCCGCCCGGCGGCACCACCGCGATCCGGTCGGCGACCGCGAGCCCGCGCAACATCGCCGGTCCGGCGAAGGCCAGCGGCCGATCCCCGCGCATCGGCACCAGGCGGGTGTCGTGCGGGTGACCGGCGATGTCGGCACCGGCCCGGATCCGGCGCGGGCGCGGTTCGGGCCGCCCGGACAATCGGCGCAGCAGCGGCACCGCGAGGGTGAGCATGCCGGCGACCGCGGCCAGCGGATTGCCCGGCAGGCCGACCAGATACCGCCCGGCGCCAGGGCGTTCGCCCGGCAGGTGGGCGAGCAACATCGGATGCCCGGGACGCACCGCGACGCCGTCCACGAGGACGTCCGCGGCCAATTCGGCGAGCAGCCCGTGTACGTGGTCGCGCGGACCGTCGGCGGTACCGCCGGTGGTGATCACCACATCGGCCCGCGACCCGCTCACGTGGGCGCGCAGCGTGTCCGGATTGTCGCCGACCCGGCGCACCCGCAGCAGATCGGCGCCCAGGGTGCGCAACCACGGCGTGATCAGCGGGCCCAGCGCGTCCCGGATCCGGCCCTCCCGAGGCAGCCCGGAATCCAACAACTCATCGCCCAGCACCAGCAGTTCCACCCGGGGCCGGTCCACCACGACCAGTTCGTCGTAGCCGGACGCGGCGGCCAGGCCGGTCACCCCGGGAGTGACCGTGGTGCCCGCCGGCAGCAGTTCGTCGCCGCGTCGGCACTCCTGCCCGCACGCGCGGATGTCGGTGCCCTGCTGGATGTGCGCGTCGGCGAAGAGCGTGCGCCCCTCGACCCGGCTCTGTTCGCTGCGCAGCACGGCGGTGGCCCCGTGCGGCACCCGCGCGCCGGTGGCGATCTCCACCGCGTCCCCGTCGCGCATCACCCCGATCTCTCCACCCGGGTCGCCCGCGAGCAACCGGCCGCGCACCCGCCACGGCCCGGGACCGGCGACCGCCCAGCCGTCCATGGCGGAGGTGTCGAAGGAGGGCAGGTCGGTGAGCGCGACGATCGGCCGCGCCAACACGTGATCGCGCGCGTGGTGCAGGGTGCGCGAGACCGCGGGCAGCGGTCGCCCGGCCGCGCGCGCGGTGGCCCGGGCCTCCGGCCAGCCGAGCGCCGACGGCACCGGCGCGTGCGGTTCGGGGCGCGGCACGGTCCGGCTCTCCCGAGGAACCATCAGGCGTCCGGTTCGGCGTCGGGGCCCCGACGCTCGGCGAGTTCGCGCGCCTGCCGCAACGCCTCGGCCACCGCGTCGGCGCCGCCGCCGCGCATGGCCGCGGCGTAACCGACCAGGAAGGAGGTGAGCGGCGCGGCGGGTCGCTGCACGTTGTGCGCCGCCACCCGGGTCATGTCGAGCAGCGCCGCGATGTCCACGTCCAACTCGATGCCCAGTTCCTGCTTGACCGCTTCGGTCCACTCGTCCAGGCCAGTCATGTCTCTCCTCTTCGGGGCTGTGTCCATCCTCCCCGACCGTGCTCGCGCGTCGCGCACATCCGCCCAGGTGTCGCAGTCGAAGGCGGCGTCGGGACCGGCCTGGATCCGGCGCGTCGCGAGCGGGCCGACCACCCGGCGCAGCGCCGCCCCGGCGGGCTCGCCCAGGCCGGCGAGCGCGGTGCGCAGCGCGGCGGTGCGGTAGGCGGCGAGCAGGTACTGGTCGCGCCCGTCGGCGTCGACCGCGACCACGCCGGCCGGCGCGTCGGGCTCCCGGTCGGGACCGAGCGCGGCCACCAGGCGGTCGAGCAACGCGGCGGACAGGAACGGCAGATCGGCCGCGAGCAGGACCACCGCGTCGGCCCGCACGGCGGGCAGCGCGGCGGCGAGCGCGGCCACCGGGCCGCCGCCGGGCGGGTCCTCGCGCACCCACACCACCTCGCGGCGGGTCGGCCGGCGCGGGCCCACCACGATGGTGCGCTCGGCGCCGGCCGCCGCGGCGAGCACCCGGTCGAGCAGCGGGACACCGGCCACGAGCAGGCCCGGCTTGTCCGCGCCGGCCAGCCGCCGGGCCGCGCCGCCGGCGAGCACGATGGCGTCGTGGCCGCTCACGTCGCCTCCGCCCGTGCCGGCGCGTTCGCGGAGGTGCAGGACCAGCGGAAGAGGGCCATGCCGACGCTGGTGGCCAGGTTGTAGCTGGAGACCTTCGGCCGCATCGGGATGGCCACACGTCGGTCGGCCCGTCCGCGCAACGCCGCGGAGACGCCGTGTCGTTCGGTGCCGAAGGCGAGGACCGCGTCGTCGGGGATGTCGGTGGCCCGCAGGTCGTCGCCTTCGGGGTCGAGCACGAACAGCGGCCCGTCCGGCAGCTCGTCGAGGTCGACCCGGGCCACCCCGGTGGCGAAGTGCAGTCCCGCGCTGCCCCGGATCACGTGCGGATGCCACGGGTCGAGGTCGCCGGTGGTCAGCACGGCGGCGGCGCCGAACCCGGCGGCCAGCCGGATCACCGCGCCGACGTTGCCCAGGTTGCGCGGATTCTCCAGGAGCACGACGGGCGCGGCGCGCTCGCCCGGGGGCGCCGGTCCGGGACGCCGGGCGAAGGCGAGCACTCCGGTGGGGCTGCCGCGCGGAACCAGTTCGCGCAGCAGGGGCTCCGACACCTCGATCGCCGTCTCGTCCAGGTGTTCGCCCACGTCGGCCGCGAGTTCGTCGGCGAGCGCGCGGACCGCGGCCCGGTCGGTGGTCATCACCAGGGAAACCTCCGCGCCGAACCGCAGCGCGTGCTTGACCGCGTGAAAGCCGTCGAGCAGCACCACCCCGGGCTCCGCGGCCAGCCGGCGCGCCCGGGCATCGACGTCGTGGGGGTCCATGGCAGCAGCCTAGGACCCGGCGCGCCCCCGCCCGACCGGCGCGGCGCGGGTCGGGCGGGGCACGGTGGCTTCGGTCAGGCGCGCGTCGCGGTCGGCGACAACCCCGCCGGCCCGTCGGACGGGGGCGGCACGGCCGGCGGCCGGGGATCGGCCGGCGCCTCCGCCGGCGGCGCGGGCCCGCGCCGCAGCCGGGCCGCGAGCCGCCCGATCACCCGCGAGCGGGTCCAGATCAAGAACGCGGTGGGCAGGAACAGCGCGTCGCCCACCGACATCGACGCGGAGAACGCGGGCAGGCCGAGCAGGACGGCGATGCCGAAGTGCATGCCGAGCAGGATCACGATCGCGACGTACTTGACCCGCTTCGCGAACAGCATGAAGACGAAGCCGACCTGGACGAACACCGTCAGGTAGGCCAGCACGACGCCCATCTCGGTGTTCGCGGCGAGTGTGTGGCTGACCCCGGGCCACGGCGCGAAGTACTCCAGGTTCAGCACGTAGTGCATCGCCGTGCCGTCCTGCCAGTACGAGCCCTGCACCTTGTACAGACCGGCCGCGCCGTAGATGAAGCACACCTCGGCGGCGATCACGAACAGCGCGCAGTTGTGCACCGCGGTGACCAGGCCGGCCCGTACCTGCTCCACCTCGCGCGGCAGTCGCCACAGCGCGCCGAAGACCACGAGGATCCCGGGGAGCCAGATCCATTGGCACACGAACGCGAAGGAGAACTCGGGGTGCACGGCCCACGAGTCGGCCCGGCAGGTGGTGCCGAGCACGACCATGGCGATCAGCCCGACGAGCACCCCGACCTCGTGCCCGGGACCGGTGCCCGGGCGCACCCCGGTGCGGCGGGCCCGGCGGGCGTCGAGCGACCACACCCGTCCGCAGGCGGTGAAGGCGAGGTAGATCGACATCAGCAGCAGGACGGTGTCGCCGCCGTCGGTCATCAGGATGGAGCGGCTGTTGAACGACACCACCATGACGGCGAACAAGACGCCCGTCGCCCGGGTGTGCCAGCCGAGCACGAACAGCGCGCTGACCACGATGGCGGCCAGGTAGACGCCCTCGAACCACCAGCGCGAGTCGCTTTCGAGCAGCAGACTCACGCCCTCGATGCCGTTCAGCAACTCCCGGGCCATGTCCGGCGACCAGGCCGACCGATCGCCCCAGATCTCCCGGCGGTTGAGGTACTCGCGGAGCAGGCCGACCAGGAACACCAGGCCGTAGCCGATCCGCAGCAGCGCCGCCTGGTGCACCGCGAAGGTACGTGTACTGATCGCGTCCAGGGCCCCGACCAGCGCGCGGCCGGCGGCGTCCTCCACGCGATGGAACGGGCTCGCCGCGTCGGGCGGCCGCGACTCACCGGAAGTCATCGGGCTTCGTCTCCCACCAGCCGAGCGTGCGGTACGAGGTCGTCGGCCCGGGGCTCGCGTCGGGCTTGCCGATCGCCGTGGTCGCGACCCGGATCCGGATGGACTCCAGCGAGCGGTTCAGGCCCGCGTCCTGGAAGCGGTGCACCACGATCCGGCGCAGGTAGCGCTGGGTCAGCGGGCCGCGGCTGCCGATCGCCGACTCGTCCTTGGCGTCGTGGCTGTCGGCGTAGCTGGACCAGGCGCGCCGGATCATGTTCTGGTCGGCCTTGCTCGGATACGGATTGCCCCGGATGTGGTTCAGGTCGTCCAGGGTCAGGTCGGACCAGTCCGACTCGACGACCGCGCCGTCCGGACCGCGCACCCGCGACTGTGCCTGCACGCGGAAGTTCTCCGACATCGGATTGGGCGCGAACAGCGCCCAGTTCTGCTCGAAGTAGGGGTAGATCCAGGTGCCGGTCTCCTTCTGGTACTCCTGACTCAGCGCGTTGCTCGGCGCCACGTGCAGGAACACGAAGAAGACGTGGACGAGGGTCACCAGGATCGCGAGGACGGCGAACACCGCCGTGACCGAGCGCACCGCGATCGACCGGCGCTCGTCGGCGGGCACCGCCGTGTCCGTCGGCACGTCGACGGCAGAACGCTCCCCCGCCTGTTCCGGGATGCGGACGGCGGGCGATGGTGTGCCGGGTGCCGGACCCGGATCAGTCGTCGGTCCGCCGGTCGCGGTGCCCAGCGCCGCCGCCTCGGACCCGACTGTCGGCTTCGACCGATCCACCGGTTGCCCGGGCACCGCGTCGTCAGGCGACTGCATGCCTCTCCCGTGGTCGATGGGTCCGATCCGGACCCGTGCGCCCGGCACGCTACCGGGTCCGGTCGGCGGGGCGTACCGAAACTCCCGCCGACCACCCGTTCCCCACGGCTTTCGCGACCGCGGCTCACAGGTCCAGCACGTGCTCCCGGTCGTGCGCGCGGTAGCGCCCGATCAGCTCCTCCCGCCCGGCGTCGTCGAGCGGGCGATAGGCCCCCTCGCGCTCGGGACGCCACCACACCTCGTCCGTCGTGCGAAATCCCTCGCGGCGCAATCCGACCTTGTGCACCTTGTTGGTCGCGGTGGTCGGCACCGTGTCCACCACCCGCACGAACGTCGGCGCCATCTTGGTGCCCAGGTCCGGCTGTTCGGCGATGAACGCGGCGAACTCCCCGGGGTCGAAGGCGGCCCCCTCGCGCACCTGCGCGGCCGCCATCACCAGGTCTCCGGTCACCGGGTCCGGCACCCCGTACACGACCACCACCTCGAACGGCGCGTGGCGGGCGAGGATGCCCTCGATCGTGGCCACCGCCAGGTTCTCCCCGTCCACCCGCAGCTTGTCGTCCGCCCGCGCGGCGAAGTAGAGGTACCCGGCCGCGTCCCGGTAGAAGTGGTCGCCCGTCCAGTAGCGGCCGTCCCGGGACCGGGCGGCCGACGCCTGCTCGTTGCGCCAGTAGCCCTCGAACCCGCTGCGCCCGGTGTTGACCAGTTCTCCGATCGCGGCGTCCCCGTTGACCAGCCGACCCGCCGCGTCGAACTCGGCCCGCGCGCACTCCTCGCCGGTCGCCGGATCGAGCACCGCGGCGTGCTCCGGACACGGACCGACCGCGCCCGGGGGCGTGCCGGGCCGCCGGTTGACGCTCATCCCGCCCTCCGAGGAGCCGTATCCCTCGGTGAGCGCGCATCCGAAGCGCGCCTCGAAGCGCGCCATGTCCACCGCGCCCGCCTCGGTGCCGAACCCGGCGCGCAGCGGGTTGTCCCGGTCGTCGGGCCGCTCCGGGGTGGCCAGCAGATACGAGATCGCGCGCCCGACGTAGGTGAAGTAGGACGCGCCGTAGCGGCGGACGTCGGGCAGGAACGCCGACGCGGAGAATCGGCGGCGCAGCGCGACCGCGCCGCCCGCACGCAGCGCCGGCGCCCAGTTCGCCATCAGCGCGTTGCCGTGGAACATCGGCATGCACACGTAGTTGACGTCGTCCGGGCCGAAGCCGAACTGCGCGGTCAGCGCGCTGCCCGCGCCGGCCAACCGGCCCTGCGAGCAGATGACCCCCTTGGGCGCGCCGGTGGAGCCGGAGGTGAACACGATCAGCAGCCGGTCCGACGGCTCGACGCTCCGGGTGGGCAGCGCGGCGTCCGCGTACGGCCGCAGCAGGTCGGCGTAGCCGGGGTCGTCGACCACCAGGATCCGCTGCGCCGGGATGCCCAGTTCCAATCCGTCGAGCAGCGGCAGGTGCGCCCGCTCGGTGACCAGGACGGCGCACTCGGCGTGGGTGATGTCGCGCGCCAACTCCGCGCCGCGGCGTGTCGAGTTCACTCCCACGAGGGTGGCTCCCGCCACCGCCGCGGCGGACAACCAGAGCGGGAATTCGGGCACGTTGTCGAGCAGGACGCCCACGTGCGGCTCGACTCCGCGCGGCAGCAGGTCGGCGAGCAGCGCGGCCCGGGCGGCGGCGTCGCGGGCGATCCGGTCGTGCGTCCAGGTCAGGTCCTCGAAGTGCAGCCCGGTCCGCTCGTCGCCCCATTGGCGATGTACGAGTTCCGCGATCGTCACCATGCCGCACTCCCTCACCGCGATCCGGCCCCGCCGGGTCTGATAGACCGTTAGATCTGATGCACCGTCATATCCTTGGCCCGCATTCTTGGCAAGATCAAGAACCGCGTCGTGAGGGATGGGCGTTCTCGGCAGGTTCCAGCAAGCGTTCCGAAGGGACGGGCATGAACTCGAACACCAGGCCGCTGCCGCCGGCCTCGGCCACCGCCCTCGCCGAACTGATGGCCGGCACCCTGCCCGGGCCGGAGAGCGTGACCCCGGAAGCGCTCGACCTCGCGGACCGGGTGCGGGATCTGGTCGAGGCGGTGGTGTGGACCGACGTGGACGCGGCGGTGCGCGCGGACGCGGCCGGGCGGATCGCCGAGCTGACCGCGCTGCTCGGCGCGGCCCGCCGCCCGCAGGCGGTCTCGCTGATCCGGTACCCGGACGGGCGGCTGGAGCATCTGACCCAGATGGGCTCGGGACGGCTCAACCCGCAGGCGCCCCGGCTGGTGTTCGCCGAGGTCACCCCCAGGCCCGACGCCGCGGCGGAGCCCGCTCCGGTGGAGATCCACGCCCGATGCACGCTGACAGCGGCACACGGCGGCCCGCCCGCGCGTGCGCACGGCGGCATCGTGGCGGTGATCCTGGACCAGCTCCTCGGGGTGGCCGCGTCCGCGGCCGGGGCGCCGGGGCTGACGGCCGGCCTCGACATCCGCTACCGCCGGGCGACGCCCTACGACGTACCGCTGGAGCTGACCGGCCGCTGGACCGGTCGCGAAGGACGCAAGAGCTTCGCGACCGGTGAGATCCGCGCCGACGGGGAGGTGACCGCCGAGGCGACCGCGGTGTTCATCGCGGAACGGCGGTCCTGAGCCGAACGGCCGTCCCGAGCGGAGGCGGCGGCGCGGCGGGCCTCAGACCACCGCCGGCGCGGCCTCGGTCTCGCTCACCATCGGCCGCCCCGCGGCCTCCCAGGCGAGCATCCCGCCGTCCACGTTGATCGCGTCCCAGCCCTGCTCGCCCAGATAGTGGGTGACCTGCGCGGACCTGCCGCCGACCCGGCACATCACGTACACCCGGGTGTCGTGCGGCACCTCGTCGATCCGGTCGAGCAGCGTGCTCATCGGGATGTGCCGGGCGCCGGCCACATGACCGGCGTCCCACTCGTGCGCCTCCCGTACGTCCAGTACGAAGGCGTCGTCGGGAACCGCGGCGGCGGCCACGGCCGGCGGGGGCGACATGTGCATCGGATCTCCGGGAGGTCAGGCGCCCGGAACCCGTCCGGCCGCGCTCATCGCACATTGTCGGTCATCGGCGCCGCGCACAGGTGCCCCGAACGGGCGAACCGCCCGCTCGTCCCCCCGACACACGCGCGGACGGGGGCGGCCCGGGCACCGGCCGCGGCGGCCGATCACGGCACCAGGGTGCCGAGCACCTTCTCCTTCTCCGCGATGTCGTGCAGGAGTTGGTCGGCCAGATGTTCGAGCAGACCGTCCGGATCGTCGGGGGCGAGCTGGAGCAGCTGCCCCATCGCACCCGCCATCAGCTCCTCGCGCAGCCCGGCCAACTCGGTCCGGCGATGGGTGAGCCAGGCCAGCCGGCTGCGCAACCACTGCCCCCGGCCCTCGGTGCCCGGACCGCTCGCACCCTCCGGAGACGTGGCCCATTCCGTACCCAACGCCAGGAGCTCGGTCACGTCGCCGCGCGCGTACGCGGCGTTCACCCGGGCGATGAAGGCACCCCGGCGCTGCTTCTCCTCCGGATCCTGGACCAGGTCCGGGTGCGCCCGGCGGGCCAGCTCGCGAAACAGCTTGCGCGCCTCGGCGCCGGGGCTGACCCGGTGCACCTCCGGCACCGGCATCGATTCCTCGGCCGAACCGCCCTCCGCGCCGGGCGCCCCGTCGAGGGCGCCCAAAAGCGAGTCCAAGTCCGGCATGTCCGTGACCACACCACGCAATTCGACCGCGCGCCGGATGTCCGCGGGATCGCCGGTGTGCGCCGCGATCGCCTCCGCGATCAAGGCGTCCAACTCGTCCAGCCGCTCGTAGAGCGGACCGAGCCGGCGGTGGTGCACGATCGCCAGGTTGTCCAGCTCGACCTGAAGGGTCGTCACATCCACTTCGTCGTCGAGCAACGCGGTCTCCTCGGCGGCGACCTGTCGCTCCAACTCGGCGATTTCGGGGTCCGACCAGGGGGTCGGCGCGCTGACCTCGTCCATCACGTCCCTTGTGTGCTGTTCTGTTCCCGCGCGACACCGGCCGGCGGGCACCTCTGCCGGACTTTGAAGATCAAATCACTCGCAACACCCCCCAGCAGCCTATGTGGTAGGGCAGCATGGTCAGGCCGTCCCTGGCCAGTCGATCCAACAAAGCAGTTGGCTAGAGGGGATAAGATCCAGCCATGCCGCCCGACACCGCACGCACCCGAGCCAAACTTCTCGACGCCGCCCGCGCGGAGTTCGCCGAGCACGGCATCGCCGGCGCCCGCGTCGACCGCATCGCCCTGCGCGCCGGGGTGAACAAGGAGCGCATCTACGCGTACTTCGGCAACAAGGAGCAGCTCTTCCAGCACGTGCTGACGGAGTCGCTCCAAGAGCTCAACACGGTCGTCACGATGCCCAACGACGACCCGGCCGAGTACATCGCCCAGGTGTACGACTTCTACTGCGCCCGCCCGGAATTGCTCCGGCTGCTGGTGTGGGAGGCGTTGTACTACGGGCACGACCCGGTTCCGGACGAGGAGCGGCGAGTCACGAGCTACGCCGCGAAACTTCAGGAGTTCGCCGATCACCTCGGCGTGAAGCCCTCGCCCGACGTCGCCCAGCTGCTCTACTCGCTCATCGGCGTCGCCGCCTGGCAACAGACGATGCCGCAGATGTCGCGGGTACTGCTCGGGGCCGACTCGGAGTCCGAGGAGGCCCGGGCGAACCGGCGCAAGCACCTCATCGAGTTCACGCGAGCGTCCATCGCGTCGATGAAGCAGTCATAGTGCGCACGGCCGGATGAAGGGTCCACCCTTCATCCGGCATGCCCACGAACGTGCCGTCCTTCCGGCGCGCTCTCCTCGAAGGAAGGCACGGTCGGGGCTCGCCCTCCCCCGGGCACCCCGCACACGCGGCGGCCGGCACACCCCATGCTCCCGCCGCCCGCACGCCCCCGTCCCCCGCCCGCTTTCCGCCCCGAAGGCGCGGCCGGGAGCGGCGACCGCGCCGGAACACCCCGCCGGCCGGTCCACGACACGAAGCCCTCGTGCGCGGCAACGCGCACGAGGGAATCGCCCCGAGTCGTCCCACGCCTCCGGCTCGGTCGCCCCGGTCAGACCCCGGTCTCGGCCGGCAGCCGTCCCGAGCGCACGGCGGCGAGCAGTTGTTCGTGGTCGGCCTCCGTCCGATCCGCATATCGCACCGCGAACCGCGCGAACGCGTCCTCCAGCCGGTCGTTCTTCCCGCAGTAGCCGGCCAACACCTGCGGGTCCACCGAGTGGCTGTGCGCCCGGGCCAGCAGCGCGCCGGTCATCCGCGCGTAGTCGTCTATCTCGTGCGCGGCCAGCAGCGTCGCGTCGATGCTGCCCTTCATATTGCGGAACCGCCGCACCATGAAGTCGCGCCCGTCGATCGAGGTCCAGCCGAGCAGCGCGTCGGTGCCGGCCTGCATCCACTTCTGCCCGACCACCACCCGACGCCCCTCGTGCTCGACCCGGGTGGGCGGCAGATACGGCGCCAGCGCCGACGGACGGGCCTCCTTCACCTGCAGCACCAGCGGCTCGTCACCGTTGCCCAGGAGCAGCACCACATAGGCCCGCGTGCCGACGCTGCCGGTACCGACCACCCGAAACGCCACGTCCTCCACCGCGAACCGGGCCAACAGCGGCCGCCGCTCGGTGGAGAGGGTGTCCACGTAGCTCTCCAGGCCGCCCGCCACCGCGCGGGCGAGGTCGTCGTCCACCGCGGTGAGCACCGGCGGATCGGGGACGAAGTGCCAGGTGCCGTCGGAGCGCCGCGCGGTCGACTTGGCCGCGAACCGCGCGCTGGTGTTGCGCCGCGCTTTCGCGGTGACCTGCGCCAGCAGCCCGGACAACTCGTCCGCGTCCGCGTGCGCCACCAGCGAGTCGTCGGCGATCGCGTTCCAGGCCTGAAGCACCGGCATCCCGGCGAGCAGCGCCATCGTCCTGCGATACGACGCGGCGGCGTCGTAGGCCGCCGTGTGACACGCGTCCTCGTCGAGCCCGCCGACCCGACCCGCCACCACGAGCGAGGCCACCAGCCGCTTGAGGTCCCACTCCCACGGTCCCTGCACGGTCTCGTCGAAGTCGTTGAGGTCCATCACGAGCCGACCCTCGGCCGTGCCGAACACCCCGAAGTTCGCCGCGTGCGCGTCACCGCATATCTGTGCGGTCAGCCCCGTCACCGGCTCCGCCGCCAGATCCGCCGCCATCAACCCGGCCGCCCCGCGCAGGAACGCGAACGGCGAGGCCGCCATCCGCCCGATCCGCAACGGCACCAGGTGTTCGAGCCGCCCGACGTTGGAGCGCTCGACGCTCTCCACCACGTCCGGACGATCCACCGCCGGCTCGAACGCCGCGTGCGCGGACCGCGACACCCGCTTGCGCAGGCCCTTGCCCAGCGCCTTGGACGCGACATCCGACCTGTCCCGAAAACCCGGAACGGGAAATTCCCGCCCCATCGAAGTCCCCGACATGTACCGATCCTCCCCGGACGCAGCCCACGACCGGCCATGCACGACACACGGCCCGACATACGAAAAGGCCCCAGGTCGATGACCTGGGGCCTTTGCTCGGTGCGCGAGGGGGGAGTTGAACCCCCACGCCCTTTCGGGCACTGGAACCTGAATCCAGCGCGTCTGCCTATTCCGCCACCCGCGCGAGCAATCAAAGATTAGCACGGGCCCGAGGCCCATTACGAATCCTTACCCGCAGCCCCCATGGCTCACACCATGAGCATCCGTATGGCCACCCTGAGCAACCAACGGTTCATCTTTCCGTACCGGGATCCCCACGACCCCCGCCTCTCCGGCATGCTTGCCCTGCACCGTACGGTGAACGGGCTTCGACCCGGGCCACGCACACGGTCGCGGCACAACTACTGCAAGCGAGCCACCGAGGGGTCGACAGGGTGTAGGAATCCCTGTGGAAGCCAACACTCCTTACAGTGGCCACGGTAGGGAACCGCGCCCGTTTCCCACGCGTGGATACGATCAGTGAGCAGACTGTAGGACCGGACCGGCCGATCGCGTACGGAAGGAGGTGCCCGTGGGTCCCCTGAAGAAGTTCGAGCAACGGCTCGAGGGCCTGGTCAACGGCGCCTTCGCCAAGGCGTTCAAGTCGGATGTCCAGCCCGTCGAGATCGCCAGCGCGCTCAAGCGCGAGTGCGACAACAACGCGACGATCTGGAACCGAGACCGCACCATGGTCCCGAACGACTTCGTCGTCGAGCTCGGACAACACGACTATGAGCGCCTGAGCCCGTACGTGCAGCAACTCGGCGGTGAGCTGGCGACCGTGGTGCGCGACTACGCGCAACAGCAGCGCTACTCGTTCATCGGCCCCGTCGAGGTCCACTTCGAACATGCCGACGATCTGGACACGGGTCTGTACCGGGTGCGCAGTCAGGCACTCGCGGGCAGCCAGTCCCACCTGGAACAGCAGCAGCAGCCCCCGCAGGCATCGCCCTTCCCGGGCGGGGGGCCGCAACCCGAGCAGCCACCGCAGGGTTATGGATACGGTCGACCCGGCGGGCCACCCCCGCCCGGGGTGCCCGCACCACCCCCCTTCGGCCCGCCCGGGACCCCGGGAACGCCGCCCCGGCCACAGCCGGGGGAGCAGGCCGGCTACGGTCAGACTCCGCCGCCGGCACCGCGGCTGCGTACCTGGCTGGAGGTCAACGGGGTGCGTCACGAGCTCACCGCCCCGGTCGTGAAGTTGGGCCGCAGCACCGATGTGGAAGTTCGCGTCGACGATCCGAGCGTTTCGCGGCACCACGCCGAGATCCGCGTAGGCGCCCCGGCGTCGATCACGGACCTCGGTTCGACCAATGGGATCGTCGTCGACGGCCAGCACTGCCAACGTGCCGGCCTGCGGGACGGATCGCGCATCGTGCTCGGCAGCACCACTGTCGTGTTCCGCCAAGCCGAGGGGTGACAACGGGCGCATGTCTGAGCTGACCCTCACCGTTATGCGGTTGGGTTTCCTCGCTGTGCTGTGGTTGTTCGTGATCGTCGCCGTACAGGTGATCCGTAGCGACCTCTTCGGCACACGCGTGACCCAACGACCCACGCGGCGCAGAACCGCCGCGCCGGCCGCAGCCGGAGGAGGTGCCACTCCGCCTCCGCAGGCGCAGCCGGCCCCGCCTCCGCAGCGGCAGCAGGCCCGGCCCCGCCGCGGCCAACGCAACAACAGCCCGAGCAAACTGGTGATCACCGAAGGCTCGCTGACCGGCACGACGATAAATCTGACGGATCAGCAGATCACCATCGGCCGGGCGCACGACTCGACCATCGTGTTGGACGACGACTACGCGTCGAGTCGGCACGCCCGCATCTACCCTGCGCCCGACGGCAGCTGGGTGGTCGAAGACCTCGGGTCGACGAACGGTACCTACCTGGACCGTACGCGCCTGACCGGTCCGACCCCCGTGCCGCTCGGTGCGCCGATCCGCATCGGCAAGACCGTTATCGAGCTGCGCAGGTAGCCTGAATGAGCCTCTCTCTCCGCTTCGCCGCCGGATCCCACAAGGGCATGATCCGAGAAGGCAACGAGGACTCCGGGTATGCCGGTCCTCGCCTGCTCGCGGTCGCCGACGGCATGGGCGGGCAGGCAGCGGGCGAAGTCGCCAGCTCCGAAGTCCTGTCCACCATCGTCGAACTCGACGAGGACGTGCCCGGGGCCGACCTGCTCGACGCGCTGCGTTCGGCGGTCGATCGTGCCAACGACCGACTGCGCGTGATGGTCGACGACGATCCCCAGCTCGAGGGCATGGGGACCACGTTGACCGCGCTGTTGTGGACCGGGAGCCGACTCGGCCTCGCCCACATCGGCGACTCCCGCGCCTACCTCCTGCGTGACGGCGCCCTGGAGCAGATCACCCAGGACCACACCTGGGTGCAGCGCCTGGTCGACGAGGGTCGGATCACCGAGGAGGAGGCCGACCACCATCCGCAGCGCTCGCTGCTGATGCGCGCGCTGGACGGGCGCGGCCACGTCGAGCCGGACCTGTCGGTGCGCGAGGCCCGGCCCGGCGACCGGTACCTCATCTGCAGCGACGGCCTGTCGGGGGTGGTCAGCCGGGAGACGATGGAGACCACCCTCCTCACCTACGGCAATCCGAACGACGCGGTCCAGGAGCTGATCCAGCTCGCGCTGCGCGGCGGCGGCCCGGACAACATCACCTGCATCGTCGCGGACGTGGTCGACCCCTCCGACCAGCCCTCCGACAGCCCGATCGTGGTGGGGGCGGTCGCGGCCGTGGTGGACGACACCACGACGCTGCCGACCACCCCGGCCTCCCGGGCCCGGGAGCTGACCGCCGGCGAGTACGAGACCGAGGCCCTGGTCTCCGAGCCGGGCAGCCGGCGCAAGCCCAAGCCGAAGTCCACCCTGCGCAAGACGCTGCCCGTCTGGGGCGGCGTCGCGGTGCTGGTGGCGGCGCTCGGCGGCGCCTACTACTGGACCCAGACGCAATACTTCGTGGCCGACAAAGGAGACCACGTAGCGATCTACCGGGGGATCGACTCGAAGATCCTGGGCCTCAACCTCGCCAGCACGTACCAGAGTTACGACGACCTGAAGTTGTCGCTGCTCGGCCAGACCAATCGGGACGCGGTCAACAGCACGCTGGACGCGTCCAGTCTGAGCGAGGCCCGGCACACCATCGACCGGCTCAAGCGGCAGGCCGACGTGTGCCGCAGGTCGTACGCGGCGCAGGACATGAGGAAGAACGAGACTCCCGGCAACCCGGGCGCCCAGCCGGCGGGCAGCGTGGACGCGTTCCCCCAGCAGGTCCAGGGCCTCCCCGCGGCGCTGCAGACCAACCTGCCCGCCGCCAAGCACACCTCGACCACGGCCTCGCGCAGCGGCCGGAGTTCGACCGCGCCGCCCACCGAGCCGGGTGGTCGGGGCAAGGGCGGCACGACCATGAGCCCGAGTGCCCCCCCGAGTTCGGCACCACCGAGTACGACACCACCGGCGGCGACACCGGAGGCACCCGGCGCGGGACTGAGCGCCGAAGAGGCCGAGTTGGCCAAGCAGTGTTATCCGCGACCGGCCGGAACCGCCGGAACGAACTGAGGGGAGCGCCGTGAGCAACACGACGATCACCCCCCAAGCCGCACCGAATCGCCGCAACACCGAGTTGATGATGCTCGGATTCGCGGTCCTGGTGCCGATGCTGGCCTACGCCAACGTGGGACTGGCGGGGGACGGGTCACTGCCCATGGGCAGCGTGATCAAGTACGGCTTCGGCCTCGGCGTCTTCGCGGGAATCGCGCACCTGCTGGTCCGCAAGTTCGCGCCGTACGCCGACCCGCTGCTGCTGCCGTTGGCCACGTTCCTCAACGGCATGGGCCTGATGTTCATCAATCGGCTCGACCTGGACATCGTCAAGGGCATCGGCCTGGGCGGCAGGCACGGCACCGCGGCGGCCGGTTCGCAGCTGATGTACTCGGCGATCGGCATCGGGCTGTTCGTGGGCATCGTGGTGCTCCTGAAGGACCACCGGCTGCTCCAGCGCTACACGTACACGTTCATGGCGCTCGCGCTGGTCCTGCTCGTGTCGCCGATCCCGTTCCCGGGCGACATGTACGGCGCGAAGATCTGGATCCGGCTCGGCCCGTTCAACTTCCAGCCCGGCGAGTTCACCAAGATCGTGCTGACGATCTTCTTCGCGGGTTACCTGATGGCCAAACGCGACGCGCTCGCGCTGGCCAGCCGCAAGGTGATGGGGCTGTACTTCCCGCGCGGTCGGGACATGGGCCCGATCGTGGTGGTGTGGCTGCTGAGCATCCTGATCCTGGTGTTCGAGCGCGACCTCGGCACCTCGCTGCTGTTCTTCGGGCTGTTCGTGGTCATGCTCTACGTGGCCACCGAGCGCACGAGTTGGCTGCTGTTCGGTCTGTTCATGGCCATCGGCGGCGCGGTCGTGGTCGGCACGCTCGAACCGCACGTGCACGACCGCGTGGCGGCCTGGCTGGATCCGCTGGCCGCCTACAACGGCAGCGGGTCGGTACAGTCCGAGCAGCTGGCCCAGGCCCTGTTCGGCTACGGCACCGGCGGCCTGCTCGGCACCGGCCTCAACCAGGGCCACCCGACCGAGATCGGCTTCGCCGCGCGCAGCGACTTCATCCTGACCACGGTCGGCGAGGAGTTGGGCCTGGCCGGGATGATGGCCATCTTCATGGTGTACGCGCTGCTGATCGAGCGTGGTCTGCGTACCTCGCTGGCCGCGCGCGACCCGTTCGGCAAGCTGCTCGCGGCCGGTCTGTCGGTCACCATCGCGCTCCAGGTCTTCGTGGTCGCGGGCGGTGTCACCGGCCTGATCCCGCTGACCGGTATGACGATGCCGTTCCTGGCCCAGGGCGGCTCGTCCGTGATCACCAACTGGGCGCTGGTGGCGATCCTGATCCGGATCAGCGACACCGCCCGCCGGCCCGCACCGCCCGCCGGAACCTTCGACCCGGGCGCGGGAGTTGCTCCTCGTCGCGGCTCGCACGCCTCGGGCCGCGACGGCACTCCGGCCGGGGGCACCACCCCGCCGCCGAGCGCGACGCCCGCCGACGGTTCCTCGGCTCCCGATCCCGAGGCGCTGACCGTGGCGGGCGGGGTGCCGAGCGCCCCCGGTGGCCCCGGCAGCCCGCCTCCGGGCGGCTCCGGAACGCCACCCAGACCATTCGTCCCCCCGCCGAACCCCGGTGGCGGAGCTCCATTCGGCCCTCCGGGCCAGGGCGGCTCCGGCGGGCCGAACCCGTGACCGCCGCACCGCACGTCCAGGGGAGGGAAACACCGTGAACAAACCGTTGAGGCGGGTCTCCGTCTTCTGTCTGATCCTGGTCGCGGCACTGATGCTGCGGGCCAACTGGGTCCAGGTCGTCAAGGCCGACGACTACGCGAACAACAGCCACAACAAGCGGGCGATCTACGAGAAGTACTCGCATCCGCGAGGCGACTTCCTGGTCGAGAACAAGCCGATCACCAGCTCGGTCAAGACCGACGACAAACAGTACGAGTTCCTGCGCAAGTACGAGTTCGGCCCGATGTACGCGCCGGTCACCGGCTACATCTCGCCGTTCGTCGGCAGCAACCTGCTGGAGAACCTCGACGACGACATCCTCAGCGGCAAGGACAGCCGGCTGTTCGTGCGCAAGGTGCTCGACACGGTCACCAACAAGGGCACCCGGGGCGGCAACGTCGCGCTGACGATCAACGCCAAGGCGCAGGAGGCCGCGTACAACGGCCTCAAGGACAAGACCGGCGCGGCGGTGGCGCTCGACCCGGACACCGGCAAGGTGCTGGCGATGGTCAGCACGCCGTCCTACGACCCGAACGTGCTGGCCCAGAACGACCGCAACGCGGTGGCCGAGGCGTATGACCAGATGACCCTGGACACCAATCCGAAGCTGAAGAAGCCGGACACCAAGTTCGACCCGAAGATGCCGATGGACAACCGGGCGCTGCGCTACACCTATCCGCCCGGGTCGACCTTCAAGCTGATCACCGCGGCGGCGGCGCTGTCCGAGGGCAAGGCCAAGCCGAACGAGGCGCCGGCGGTCCCGCTCAAGGGCGACACGCTGTTCTACCCGTCCTCGAACCAGGGCCTGAGCGAGGCCTCGCACCAGGGCTGCATCGGCGCCACCCTGCAGCGGGCGCTCGAACTGTCCTGCAACACCGTCTTCGCCCAGCTCGGCACCGACGTCGGCGAGGCGAAGCTCAAGGAGCAGGCCGAGAAGTTCGGCTTCAACAACTTCGGCAAGGGTGTCAACACCAATCCGCTCGACATCCCCACGCGGGCCAAGCCCAGCCTGTTCCCGGGCAGCAACGACGGCGGACAGCTCATGCGGGCCTCGATCGGCCAGGAGAGCGTGGCGGCCACCCCGATCGAGATGGCCATGGTCGCCGCCGGGATCGCCAACAACGGCAAGGTGATGAAGCCGTACGTGGTGGACGAGTTGCGGGCGCAGAACCTCTCGGTGCTGGAGAAGACCCAACCGCAGATGATCAGCGAGGCGGTCTCGCCCGAGGTCTCGGCACAGCTGCGGGACATGATGCAGGCCGTCGTCAAGGACGGCACCGGCAAGCCGGCCGCGATCCCGGGCGTCGAGGTCGGCGGCAAGACCGGCACCGCGCAGCAGGGGTTCAACAACGGCAAGAAGCCGTACGCGTGGTTCGTCTCGTACGCCAAGGGCCCGGACGGCAAGAGTGTGGCCGTCGCGGTCGTGGTGGAGCCGGACACCGAGATCGACCGCAGCGACATCGCCGGGGGCCAGCTCGCCGGCCCGATCGCCAAGGCGATCATGGAAGCCGTGGTCAAGAAGTGAGCCATGGCACACGATCACCCCGATAGTCACTCCGAGCACTACTGCAATCAGATATCGACGTGCCCTCGTGGCTCGGGTGTGACGGCCCGCCGGGCCGCCACACCGGTACCGTGTCGGAGAACGTGCCGGACCGTCGGGGCAATCGCCGCGGTACCGGCCGGCCGAAGACCGAAGGCCGTGGACCGGTAAGGGAAGGGCTGGAAGTTATGGAAGAGCCGCGTCGCCTCGGCGACCGGTACGAGATCGGCGCGGTCCTCGGCCGTGGTGGCATGGCCGAGGTGTACATGGGCCGTGACATTCGTCTGGGACGCAGTGTGGCGGTCAAGACACTGCGCGCCGATCTCGCCCGTGACCCAACGTTCCAGGCCCGGTTCCGCCGCGAGGCGCAGTCGGCCGCCTCGTTGAACCACCCGGCGATCGTCGCGGTCTACGACACCGGCGAGGACTACATCGACGGGATCTCGATCCCGTACATCGTGATGGAGTACGTGGACGGCTCGACGCTGCGCGAGCTGCTGCACTCCGGCCGCCGGCTGCTGCCGGAACGGGCTCTGGAGATGACCGCCGGCGTGCTCCAGGCGCTGGAGTACAGCCACCGCAACGGGATCATCCACCGCGACATCAAGCCCGCCAACGTCATGCTGACGCGGCAGGGCACGGTCAAGGTGATGGACTTCGGCATCGCGCGGTCCATGGCCGACAACGGCATGACCATGACGCAGACCGCGGCCGTGATCGGCACCGCCCAGTACCTGTCCCCGGAGCAGGCCCGCGGCGAGACCGTGGACGCCCGGACCGACCTGTACTCCACCGGCTGCCTGCTCTACGAACTGCTGACCGAACGCCCGCCGTTCATCGGTGACTCCCCGGTCGCGGTGGCCTATCAGCACGTCCGCGAGGACCCGCTGCCGCCGAGCACGTTCGACCCGGAGGTCTCGCCGACCATCGACTCGATCGTGCTCAAGTCGCTGGCGAAGAACCCGGACAACCGGTACCAGAGCGCCGACGAGATGCGCGCCGACATCGAGCGGGCGCTGCACGGCCTGCCGGTGGGCGCGCCGAGCGTGATGGCCGCGCCGATGGGGGCCGACCCGGCGACGCAGTACCTGCCGCCGACGGCGGGCGGGGCGACCCAGGTCATCCCGGCACACGGTCAGGGCCCGGCCGGCGGGCAGTACGAACTCGACGACAACGACCGCCGCCGGGACGAGCCGAAGAAGTCCCGGGGCGGTGCCTGGATCCTGCTGGCGCTGGCCTGCATCGCGGTGTTGGTCGCCGCCTTCTTCATCGGCAAGACCCTGATGGGCGACGGCGAGGACAAGTCGGCGGCGGTGCCCACCCTGACCGGCAAGACCCTGGAGGAAGCCACCAAGGCGGTGGACAACGCCGGGTTCAAGATCAACATGAACAACGACCCGTCGCAGTGCCCCAAGGACGCCACCGGGACCAAGGGGACCATCTGCAAGCAGACCCCGACGGCCGGAGGCAGCGCCAAGAAGGGCGACACCATCCAGGTCTGGGCCTTCGGCGGCCCGAAGAAGACCACCGTCCCGCCGGGCCTCAAGGGCGCCTCCGAGGAGGACGCGACCAAGAAGCTCAAGGACGCCGGCCTCCTGGCCGACCCCGTGCGCAGCCAGACGCTGACCAACTGCACCCGGGACACCGTCTGCTCGACCAGCCCCGACGCGGGTGCCGAGTTGAACGAGGGCGACAAGGTCACCCTCAACATCTTCACCGGCAAGACGCAGGTGCAGGTGCCGCAGGTGATCGGCCTGAGCTACGACGACGCCAAGGCCAAGCTGGAGAACCTCGGGTTCAAGGTCACCAAGTCCTCCGACCAGTACACGACGGAGAAGCCGGCCGGCCAGGTGTTCAAGCAGAGCGAGAACGCGGGCTCGAAGGTCAACGAGGGCGGCACGATCAACCTGACCGTCTCCAAGGGCCCGGCCCCGGCCACCACGGCCCCTCCGGCCACGGGCACCCCGGGCGGCAACACGGGCACCAGCAGCCCGCCCCCGTCCGGCGGCAACAACCAGGGCGGCGGCAGCGGCAGCAACCCGCTCATGGGCGGCGACCTGAGAGGCGGCCACGGCAACTGGCCGAACTGACCCGAAGGCACCCCCGCACCGAGGCCCCGAGAGCCGAACGCTCCCGGGGCCTCGGCCGTGGGGCCTTCGGTGGGTTCGGGTCAGGGGTCGGGGTGGGTTGCGAGCCACTCCTGGAGTTCGCGGTGGCGGAATTGGTAGGCCGTGCCGGAGATGCGCAGCAGGCCGGCGTCGTAGGACCAGTGCAGGAACGCGCCCAGGCGCCAAGGCAGTCGGCGCCGGGCGCAGCACAGGAATACGAGGTAGCGGCGGCCGGCGCCCGCGAACAGGTACGGACCGACCGGGAGGCCGATCGCCAACCCGGTGGTGAGCCCGCCCACGAAGCCCGCGGTAATTCCGAACACGAGCCCGTACGTGAACCCGACCCCGACCCCGAACGCGAGCCCGACCACAAGATCGTCCCGCACCGGACGGCGGGGGTCGTTGGGAGGAGCGTCGGTCAGGGGCCCCGCAAATGCCACCACCAGACCCGCCGTGCCGCCGACCCCGAGCGCGATCACGACCCCTTCCGCGATCGTTCCCACGAACCCGCCGGCGAACCGGATCGCGACGGCGACCGCGAGCACGATCACGAACACGCCCGTCAGGACGCCGGCAATGACCCGGACGCGGTAGGAGCCGGAGACGTACAGCCGGTGCAGGCGCATGATTTTGGGTTCCGGGATCGTGGCACGGGCTGCGAGCACCACAGCGGCCAGGGCGCCCAGGGCCGGTATGGCGGCGTCGCTCGGCTCGCTTGCGGAGAAGCCGACGAGCGCCAGGGCCAGGGTGCCGAGGATCGCGATCGTCAGGAGTGCGGCGAGTGCGTCGGCGACGCGCACGCGCAGGCGGCCGGCCATGGGCCACAACTCGTGCAGAACGAGGTCGGTGCCGGGGGTCGGCGTCGTGCGGGCGAGGTGGCCGGCGAGTTCGGCGAGCCGGCGGTGGGTCTGCTCGGGACTGTGCCGGCCGGGCCGGGTGGGGTGTCGGCGGACGGCGGCGGGCAGGTAGTGGCCGAGCAGGTGGTCGCGGACCACGCCGGGGGAGGCCAGGGCGCACAGGTCCGCCGGGTCGTGTACCGGGAGCAGCGTGTCGGGGTCGCGTTCCTCGTGGACGGTGGTGGCGAGGTTGAGGCGCCAGGGGGTGTCGAGGGAGCGGGCGAGGGTGCCCGTCGGCGCGGCGTACAGGGCGGCCACGACCGGTTGCCAACGGGTGGGGTCGGTGCTGCGGCTGGTCAGGTAGGCGTCGGCCTGTGCGGGGGTGATCGGGTCGATCTCGATGCGGGCCGCCTCGCGCATCCGTACGTCGAGCGCGGCCAGTTGGCGATACTGCGCGGTGCGGCAGGTGAGCACGACGGGCGCGCTGCCGCCCGCGTCCTGGTAGGCGTTGAGGTGCCGCAGCGCGGCCACGGCGCGGCGGCGCGGCACGGCGGTGGTGTCGGCGTCCATCTCGTCCAGGCCGTCCAGGACCGGGAGGATCCGGTGCCGCTCGACCAGGGTGGCGGCGTCGGCCGCGCTGATGCCCCGGTCGCGGAAGCGCCGGTGGACCTGGTCGGTGAGCCATGTGGCCAGGGGGAGTTCGGTGTTCCAGTCGGCCAGGGAGATGCGTACCGGGACGGGGTCGGCGTCGGTGCGTGCCGGGTCGGTGAGCAGACCCAGGACGAGGTCCAGCGCGAGCACGGTTTTGCCCGCGCCCGGTGCGCCGGTGACGACCAGGCGGGCGGGGCGTACGCCTCGGTAGTAGTCGGTGACCGTGGACAGACGGCCGCCGGCGGCGGCTCCCGTGGCGTTGTTCGCCGGTTCCCGGTGGTATCGGAAGGCCAGGTCGATGCGGTGTGCGCCGTCACCGGTCAACTGGGCGCGCTGCCGGGTCTCCTCGGCCCTGACGGCGGCGGCGAGCACTTCGGCCTTGGCGTTCGGGTCCGCGCCCTCGCGGCGATCGTCGCGGTAGGCGAGCCAGGCGAGGTAGGCGCCCGGCAACGTCGGCGTCAGCGTGACGGCGGTGGCGGACAACCGCGCCACCTGGAACTGCTTGCTCATCCACAGCGCCAACGCCACCGCCACCACTTGGAGGACGAGGTAGATCAACGCCGCCCGCCCCGTTCGCGCTCGCCCCATGCCGCGCATCATCACCGCGGTGGGCACTCGCCGGCGCCCGATCGTCGGCGTCGGTGCCGAACCGTGACGACACCCTCCCGGCGCCCCGCACCGCCCCCACCCGCCCCGCGCTCAGCGGCGCAGGGCCGCCGGCTTCGCGTCGCCCTGTTTCGGGTCCGTCGTGGTGAGTTCGCCCCAATAGATCATGCGGTTCTTGGAGGTGAACTCCGGATCGCACGTGGTCAGGGTGATCAGGCTGCGCCCTGCGGGCCCGCCCAGATCCGGGGGTCGGGCGGTGAGGACCGAGCCGTTGGAGGGCCTGGTGATGAACGGGCCCTTGACGATCGTGTACGTGAACCACTGGGACTTGGTCTCGACCACGACCTTGTCGCCCGCCCGCAGGCTGTTCAGGTGGCGGAACGGCTCGCCGTGTCCGTTGCGGTGGCCGGCGAGGCCGAAGTTGCCGGCGCCGCCGGGGCCGACGTAGGGCGGGTACGTGTAGTGGCCGACACCCTTCGAGAGCGAGGCCAGGCTCGACCCCTCGATGATCGGCTGGTACCAGCCCGAGCCGAGCCTGGGGATCCACAGGATGGCCAGCGTCTCGCCGCGGATGGTGTGCGAACCCACCACCTTCTGGCCGTCCTTGCCGCCGTCCACGCTCACGTCGGTGGGGCCGTCCAGGACGTCGGTGGGCGGCTGCGCGGCGGGCGGTTCGGGCGTGCCCTGTCTGGCCCAGTCCTTGCGCAGTTGTTCCACCTCGTTGCGGGCCTCCGCCCGGGCTTCGAAGTTGGTCCAGTAGAGCTGGTGCACACACAGCAGCAGGCCGACCAGGCCCAGGGTCAGGAGGAGTTCCGCCCCGACGCGAATGGTTTTGCGTACAGCGCCCATGGGTCGACAGCTTGGCACAGACAAGAAGTTCGGTCAGGACCCGGAGACCGGAATGTGATGCGCCGTCACTTCGCCCCGGACAGCAGCGCGTCCGGTTTGCCCTGGGAACGCGGCCGCTCCTCCTCCAGGTGGCCCCAGACGATCAGGCGATACGTCGAGGCGCCGTCCGGCGTGCACGTGGTCAGCGTGATGTAGCGGCCGGGCTTGGTGTACGGCCCCTTGTCGGGGATCGGATCGATCACCTGGATGTGCGACGGCGAGGTCTGCGGCAGGTCCGCGTCGACGGTGTACGTGAAGTACGTGGTCGCGGTCTCCACGACCAGTTTGTCGCCGGGCTTGAGCTTGTTGATGTAGCGGAACGGCTCGCCGTGCCCGTTGCGGTGCGCGGCCACCGCGAAGTTGCCCTGGGCATCCCACGGCATCGCCGTCTTCGGGTCGGTGTAGTGGCCCACCAGGCCGTTGTTGAGCACCTTGCCCCGGTCGGTGCCCTCCGCTATCGCCTGCTTCTCCATCCCGATCCGGGGGATGTACAACAGCGCGAACCCCTTGTTCGGGGCGACGTACTGGCCGGGGTTGCGCGGGTCGATCACCTGGCCGGGCGTGTCGTTCCAGCTCTGCTGTATGTCGTGCGCCTCGTTCCGGGCCTTCTCCGCCGCCACGATGTTCGTCCACCAGGTCAGGTACACCACGTACAGGACCAGCAGTACGCCCACCGTCATCGCGAGTTCCCCCACGAGGCGGGCGCCGGCGGTCAGTATCCGCGCGCCCGTCGACGGCTTGGCCGCCCGCCGCCGGGCGGCGCGTCCGGCGCCCGCGGCCGGCTCCGGGCGGGCCGGCGGACGGGAGCCGCCGCGGCCGGCCTTCTTCCGCTGCGCCTTGCGCCGCTCCGCCCGCCCGCCGGGTACGACCGCGCCGCCGTCCGCCGCGGCCGGCGTCGGCGTCGACCGCGGAACAGCCTCCGGAGCGGGCGCATACGCCGGGTCGAGCACCGGATCGGCGCTCACCACCCCCGCGTCGGTCCGAAACCACGCATCGATCGCGTCGGACGCGTCCGCGGCGTCCGTCGCGCCCACCGTGTCCGGCGCACCCGCCGCAGCCCGCGCCCCCGGCAGCGCCCGAGGTGCCGCCGCCGGCGCCGCCGGCGGCATGAAGACCGCCGTCTCCTCGACCGACTCGGCCCGCTGCCGCTGTGCGGCCCGCCGACGGGCCGCGCGCCCGCCCGGAACCGGATCCGAAACCGCCGGAAGGGCCGCTGTGGGCGGTGCCGTGAAGCCGGGGTCGACCAGGTCCCGCGCATAGTCCTCGGGCGCATACGGGGCCGGTTCACCCGCCCCGTGCCGCCCGCCGCCGCCTGCCCCGTGCCGGCCGCCGCCCGCTCCGTGCCGTCCACCGCCGCCCGAGGCGTGGGAACCGCCTCCGTCCGGACCGTACGAGGCGCCCCCCGACCCGTACGGCCCGGCCGCGCCCGCCCCGTACCCGCCGTCGGGTATCGACCTCTCCGTCAGGCCGGGAGCGGCGTGCGCCCGACGACGGGTGCCAGACCCGCCGACCGGTTCGGCGCCGTCGGGTCCCCGCAGCTCACCAGCCAGTTCGCCAGCATCCGGTGGCCGTACTCCGTCAGCACCGACTCCGGGTGGAACTGCACGCCTTCGACCGGTCGGTCGCGGTGCCGCAGGCCCATGATCACGCCGGTCCCGGTCCATGCGGTCACCTCCAGTTCGGCCGGAATCGTGTCCGGATCCACCGCGAGCGAGTGATAGCGCGTCGCGGTGAACGGCGACGGCAGGCCGGCGAAGACGCCCGCCCCCTCATGCACCACAGGGCTGGTCTTGCCGTGGAGAAGCTCGGGCGCCCGGCCAACGGTAGCGCCGTGCGCCGCCGCGATGGACTGCATCCCGAGGCACACCCCGAAGACCGGCACCCGGCCGCCCTCGCGGCGCACCATCTCCATGCAGATCCCGGCACCCTCGGGTGTACCGGGGCCCGGGGACAGCAGTACGCCGTCGAATTCCTCGGCCTCCTCGACGGTCACCGCGTCGTTGCGCCGCACCTCGCAGGTCGCCCCGAGTTGATAGAGGTACTGCACGAGGTTGAAGACGAAGCTGTCGTAGTTGTCCACGACGAGAATGCGCGCGCTCATCCCGGCAGTCCTCCCGGCAGCGACGAGGGCGACCCCGCTGACCCCGCCGAGGTCGCACCCGCCGGACGCGGCGCGCCGCCGGGTCCGGTGGTGTTCGTCACGCTGTCCTGATCGACCGTCACATCGCTGAACGGCAGCAGGGGTTCGGCCCACGGGAAGACCCACGTGAACAGCGCGTACACGATGGCCAGCACCAGGACCAGGGAGAGCAGGAGCTTCACCCACACGTTCCCCGGCAGGGTGCGCCAGATCCAGCCGTACATCAGGCCAAGGCCCTCTCTCGCTCGCCGCCCGCGCGGTTCGACTCGCTCATCCCCGCTCCGCTCATCCCTGCAACGCCGCCGGCCGACCGGACGACAGCGGGGTGCGCGACTCCAGGTGACCCCAGACGATCAACCGGTGCGTGCTGCCGAACTCGGGTTCGCAGGTGGTCAGGGTGATGTATTTCCCGGCCGTCGTATAGGCCTTCGCCGGCACCGGGTCGAGCACGTGCACATCCTCGGGAACGGTCTTCAGGACCGCCTTGTCCCCGGGAAGGCTGACCGGCTTGTCGATCGAGTAGACGAACCACTCGGTGATGCCCTCGATCACGACCTTGTCGCCCACCTGCAGCTTGGGCACGTTCAGGAACGGGTCGCCGTACGTCTTGCGGTGCCCCGCGATGGCGAAGTTGCCGTCCTGACCCGCCTGCGCGCTGCCCTTGTACCAACCCAGGCCCTTCTGCAGCTCCTTGGGCGTGACCCCGGGCCGGATCGTCTTGTACCAACCGTCACCGAAACGGGGGATGTACATGGTCCCGAAGGGCTCATCGTCCTCGTACGGGGCCTGCGCCGCGGGCACCTGCGCGACCGGCACGTCCTTGGGCGCGGTCGCCCCGATCCGCTTGCGCGCCTCGTCGAGCTTGTGCATCTCGTCTGCCCGCGCACGATCGGCCAGCACGCCGGTCCAGTAGAGCTGATAGACGACGAACAGCAGGATGACGACGCCCAGTGTGATGAAGACCTCCCCGAGGCCTCGCATCGTGGTCCGCAACACTGTCGTCAGACTCCCCTCGGTTCACCGCTGCCGATCACGTCCCGGAGACTTTCGCATACTCCAGGCCCAGCGGGCCCGTATACCCCGGCGCATCGATGCGCTTGCGGTCCTCGACCTTCCACCCGAGGCCGAACGCCTCGACGTAGTCGGTGTAGTTGGACACGCTCTTGCTCTGGTCCAGAGCACGTCGCAGGGCGCCGATGTCGCCGACCGCCGAGATGACGTACGGGGGCGAGTACACCCGGCCGTGCAGGATCAGCGTGTTGCCGACGCAGCGCACCGCGGACGTGGCCACGATCCGCTGGTCCATGATCTGGATCGCCCGCGCGCCGCCGTTCCACAGCGCGTTCACCACGCCCTGGATGTCCTGCTGGTGCACCACGAGGTCGTCGGCGGTGGGCTCGCGCACGCCGGGCACGCGGGACTTGGCGTCGGGCGGGGCGTCGGTCAGGGTGACCGTCAGGCCCTCGCCGGAGACCGGGGTGACCCCGGCCGGGTCCGCGACCGCGTCGATGCGACCGCGCGCCTGGGGGTCGTTGGCCTGCTCCTGGACCAGCCCGTCCACGTCCCGCTGCAGCTTGGACAGGTCCTGCTGGGCACCCTCGTTGCGCCGACCCTGATCCCGGATCACGTCGGAGAGTTTGAGCATCTGCGCGTCGCTGCGCAGATTGGTGCCGTGGGAGGTGTCGGCGCTGATCCAGAAGAGCAGACCGGCCAGGGCGAACACCACGAGTGCGGACAATCGGGGTACGATCGCACGCCAGGACATCCCGGACGGCCGCATGGCGAAGATACGCACGTCGCCGTACCCTCCTTCCGGACCTGACAGCGACTACGCTAACCGACACATCACCGGATCGTGTCGCGTGTGCTGCGCACCCACTCGTCCGGCTACATCGACAGGAGAGACTCTCGTGCCGAAGTCCCGGATCCGTAAGAAGGACGACTTCACCCCGCCGCCGGTCAAGAAGACGACCATAAAGCTGGACTCGCGCCGCTGGGTGGCGCCGTTCATGCTGGCTCTCTTCGCGATCGGCCTGCTGTGGATCGTGGTCTTCTACGTGACCGACATGCGCTTCCCGATCGAGTCCCTGAAGAACTGGAACATCGTCGTCGGCTTCGGCTTCATCGCCGCCGGCTTCGGCGTCTCCACTCAGTGGAAGTAGCGCGTCCGCGCAGCTCAGCGAGTTCTCCCGGGGAGACTCCACAGAGTTATCCACAGTGGGGATAACTGGGCAGATCCTGTGGATAACCCATTACGGTCCAACGACCGGCCGGGATGTGGGTAACGGCTCGCATCCCGGATTCATCACTCCGGGTCATTGGTAGGACTCATCGAGTGACCACGCTCGGGCTTCGGACGGCGCCCGGGGTCGCGTACCGGCTGCCTCTTGCTCTCTTGCCTCAGACGATCTGCGCGGTCCGGATCAGCACGATCGCCACGACGATCGCCAACACCGCGAGCAGGCTGCCCACCTGGACCAGGGTCCGCTGCCGCGCCGGCGCGTAGACCACACCGATCGCGGCGAGGGTGCCCGCGACCAGTCCCCCGAGGTGTGCGCGCCAGTCGATCGTGCTCATGTTGAGGAACGTGATCATCAGGTTCAGCGCCAGCAGGATGATCAGCGGTTTCAGGTCGTAGTTCATCCGCCGACCGAGCACGATCATCGCGCCGAACAGCCCGAACAACGCGCCCGAGGCGCCCAGCGAGCCCTGGTTCGGTTCGGCGATCAGATACGACAGCGCGCTGCCGCCCAGACCCGCGACCAGGTAGAGGGCGACGAACCGGCTCCGGCCCAGCGCCGCCTCGAGCGGCGGCCCCAGCATCCACAGGCCGAGCATGTTCAACCCGATGTGCCAGAACTGCTGGTGCAGGAACGTCGCGGTGAGCAGGCGGTACCACTGGCCCTCGGCAACACCCTGCCACTCGCCGCCCATGAAGAAGCGGCCGACCAGTATCCACCGGTCCACGAACGTGTTGCCGACGACTTGGACCAGCACGAAGACGGCGAGGTTGAGCCCGATCAGGGTCTTGGTCACGATCGCGGTCGCGGTCGTGGGCGCGACCCGGCCACCCGCGACGGTGCGCGCCTCGCGTACCTGCCGACTGCCCTGCCGGACACAGTCCGGGCACTGGAAGCCGACGGACGCGCTCACCATGCAATCGCCGCAGACGGGCCGCTCGCAGCGCGTACAGCGAATGTTCGACTCCCGATCGGGATGCCGGTAACACACGGGCGGACCGGCCGGACCGGTCGCGCTCGGCTGCTGCTCGTCGGGGCTCATGCTCACCTTCAGGCACGCGCCGCGGGCCGGGACCCGAAGGCCCCGGCCCGTGCGCTCGGGGTTCAGGACGAGACGGTCTCGACCTCGACCGTGTTGATCACGACGTCGGAGGCGGGACGGTCGCGCATGTCGGTCTGGGTACCGGCGATCGCGTCGACGACCTTGCGGCTCTCCCCGTCGGCGACCTCACCGAAGATGGTGTGCTTGTTGTTCAGGTGCGGCGTGGCACCCACGGTGATGAAGAACTGCGAACCGTTGGTGCCCGGTCCGGCGTTGGCCATCGCCAGCAGGTACGGCTTGGAGAACGCCAGGTCGGGGTGGAACTCGTCGGCGAAGCGGTAGCCGGGGCCACCGGTGCCGGTGCCCAGCGGGTCACCGCCCTGGATCATGAAGCCGGAGATGACGCGGTGGAACACGGTGCCGTCGTAGAGGCGGTCGGTGGTCTTCTGCCCCTTGGCCGGGTGGACCCACTCGCGCTGCCCCTGCGACAGCTCCACGAAGTTCGCGACCGTCTTCGGTGCGTGGTTCGGGAACAACCGGATGCGGATGTCCCCGTGGTTGGTCTTGATGGTGGCGAAAAGTTCCTCGGCCACTGATGCGCCTTCCCTACGGTTACACGGACGGTCTTCTTGAATCCTCGAAATCCTCGCATGCCGCGGGCGGCTCCTGCCACGAGACCGTCGCGGACACCGTTCCACCGTACGGATCCCGCGCCGATACGCGGCGCATGATCCCGGGATCGTCGGGAACAGATAGCGGATGAACCCGGCGAGGAGGAGGATGTCGTGACCCGCATGGATCCGGTACGCGAGGCAACCGGCAGGACGAGGGACCGGCTTGCCCCACACGCCGCGCATGCCAAGGAGGCGGCGATCCACTACGCGGGCGCGGCGCGTGAGCGAGCGGTCGAGACCACCCGCGACAAGGTGGTACCCGCGCTGGTGAACGCCAAGGAGACGGCCGCACCGCACGTCGGGCACGCCGTGGAGACGGCCCGCCATCGGGTCCGCCACGACGTTGTTCCGCGTGTGCACTCGGCGGTCGACCAGGCCCGGGGCGCCGCCGAGCCCGTCCGCGACGAGGCCCGCCTGCGGGCCGGCGCCGCACTGTCCGTCCTCAAGGGCGAGATCAGCGCCGAGGACGTCGCCCGGGTCGGCCGCGCCAAGCGGCGTCGGGCGCGCGGCCGCAAGTTCCTGTTGATCACGCTCGTCGCGGGCGGCGGCTTCGCGGCCTTCTCGTGGTGGCGCCGTCGCAACGCCCGGCCGGAGTGGCTGACCGACGAACCCGACGAGGCCCTCCAGGGCTCCGCCACCACCCCGCGCACTCCCGCTTCCCTCGACGACGAGGTCAAGCTCACCGAGGACGAGTTCCGCTCGACCGCCCCGAAGCGGGACACCGACTGACCCGCCCGAGCACACGACGAAGGGCCCGGCATCATGCCGGGCCCTTCGTCGTATCGCGAGCTGTGGATTCTTGGATGAATCCCGCGTGGAGCCTAGGGGAGTCGAACCCCTGACATCTGCCTTGCAAAGGCAGCGCTCTACCAGCTGAGCTAAGGCCCCTCGTACCGAACCAGGTTAGCGGCAACCGGGCCGCGATTTCACGACACCTCACCCGGGGAATGGCGGCGTTTCACGTGAAACGTGGCACTCCCCGGGTGGGGTCAAGCCTCTGCGGTGTCTCCCGCACGATCTGCTCAGCGAGTGCCGGTACCCGCCGGAACCGCGTCCGTCGCCTCGGTCCACAGATCCTGCTCGGCCCGATCCGCCTGAATCTGCCGGTAGACCAACAGGCCGGCTACAGCAGCCAAAGCCACCAGGATCAGCTTCTTCATCAGCGTGGCCTCTCCGTCCTGCGAGTGACGTTCGTGCACCTGTCCGCGTGCCGTGGGCGCTGCGGTCGGGTCGGGCTCGACAATAACAGGTGGACCGAGGCACCGACCAATACCGAAAGTCGTGGTCCGAGCGCAGGTCGTCGGCCTCCGGCGGAGCCGGTCCGCGCAGGTCGCCGCCCGTTTCACGGCCTCGAACCACCCCCGCGTACCGGCCGATCGGGCGCGACCGGACCCCGGACTCAGGCACCCGACCGCACGTGCAAGTCGATCCCGCTCGTCCCGGGCTCCTCGATGCCCGACAACAACCGCATCTCGCGGTCGTAGTCGCCGCCGACGAGCGAGCGGAAGGCCACCGGCTCGTCGGTGAACAGCGCGTCCAGCCGTCGGCCGTACTCCTCCTTCGCCGCCTCGAACCGCTCCGGCGAGACGTCGTTCGAACCGAACACCGCGAACGGCTCCAGCGGGGTCAGGCCGGCGAACCAGAACAACCCGTGCTGGAGCGGGAAGAGCAGTTCCGCCAACCGCCCGTGGATGCCCCGGTCGGAGAACGCGGTCTCCCGGGCGCCGGCCGTCACCGACAACAACGCCCGCCGCCCGGCCAACGCGCCCTCGCTGTACGGGGGCGGGACCTCCGGACCGTAGGCGAATCCGGCGGTGAACACCCTGTCGATCCACCCCTTCAACATCGCCGGCGCGGAGAACCACCACATCGGGAACTGCAGGACGACCGCGTCCGCCCAGAGCACCTTCTCCTGCTCGGCGGCGATCTCCGGGGCCAGCCGCCCGGCCAGCGTGGCCCGCTGCGACTCGGCCATCACCCGAAGGCGGTCGTCCGCGACGTGCTCCGGGAAGTCGTCGCCGTCCACGGCCGCCTTCCACTTCATCGCGTACAGGTCGGACACCCGCACGTGGTGCCCCGCCGCCCGCAGCCGCTCGACGGCGAACTCGGTCAGCGCGCCGTTGAGCGAGCGCGGCTCGGGATGGGCGGCGACGACGAGGACCTTTCGCGGCGAGGTCGAGGGCGAGGGCCGGCCGGTCTGCGGTGTGGTGGGGTTCATGGGACCAACGGTCCTCCGGGCGCGAACGGGTAGCCAGGACCCGGTTCAACCGGCGGAACCCCGTTCCTGGTATCACGAGGACCACACAGGGCCGGTCCGGGCGGTGCCCGCGCATACTTGACCGCATGAACGGGGTGGAGCAGGGCGAGCGTACGACCGGCACCGAGCGGCGCACCGGGGTGGCGGCCCCGCCCGCGGCGCACACCGACGACGAGGTCGAAGGCGTCGGCGATGCCCGGCGCGCGCTGGGCGGCTTCCTGCGGGCCCGCCGAAGCCGCGTCGCACCGGAGCACGTCGGGCTCGTCGGCGGCCATCGACGCCGGGTCCGCGGCCTGCGCCGCGAGGAGTTGGCCCAGCTCGCCGGGATCAGCGTCGACTACTACGTACGCCTCGAACAGGGTCGGGCCACCCAGCCCTCCCCGAGGTGCTCGACGCACTCGCCCGGGCGCTCGGCCTCGACGCCGCCGAGCACCGACACCTGATCACGCTGGCCGGCACCCGCCGCATCCCCGCGCCAACGGCCCGGGTCAGCCCGCTGATCCAACAGATCCTGGACTCGCTGACCCGGCTCCCGGCCTTCGCCACGAACCACCGCCTGGACACGGTGGCCTGGAACGACCTGGGCGCCGAACTCGTCGGCGGCCTGGCCGACCCGGGCCGCCGCGACCGCAACAACGCCAGGTTCCTCTTCCTCGACCCCGGCTCCCGCCTCGTGTTCCCCGAGTGGGAGGAACGGGCCGAGGACGCGGTGGGCCAACTGCGGGTCTCGGCCGGGCGCTACCCCGACGACACGGAGCTGGCCGCGCTGATCACCGAACTCTCCACGCACAGCGCCGATTTCCGGCGGATCTGGGCCACCGGAAAGGTGCTGGTCTGCGGCGCCGGCCACAAGAGCGTGCACCACCCGGCGGTCGGCCCGATGCATCTGGACTACGAGACGCTGCGCGTCCCCACCCCGACCGGTGACACCGCCCTGGAGATCCACGTCTTCCGCGCCCGCCCGAACTCCCCGGCGGCAACCGCCCTGTCCCGCCTGGCCACACTCGTCGCACAGGCAACCACCCCCGACCCGGCCGAAGCCACCGAAGCCTCTCCGATTTGATCGAGCCCCGACGACCGGGAACACGCTCCGATGCGGCGCATCCGGACGGACACGGCCTGTCGGTTCGACATCGCTATCCAACGACGACGGCACTTGATAGCTTCGCTCTCCTCTTGATCTCAGCAACGGAGGGTGAAGATGACCCTTGCTGTACGGGGCCACCTCTTGTTGATCGAGAGCGCACGGGGTCGTGCGTCCCGTCGACAACTGCGCGGCACCGGCGCCAACCTGGGCGCGATGACCGAGATACCTCCGGCGTGCTTCGCTCCTCGCGCCTCGGGTGTCGATGTGGTTCAGATCGATGACGCGGTCAACCCGCACGCGGTGTTGAGCCGCATCAAGGCGGCGGCGCGCATCCCCGGGCCCGTGGTCGTGTACGTCTCGGGTCTGCTGATGTTCGATCGCACCGACGCCGCGCACCTCGGTCTTCGGGACTCCACACCGCGGAGCGTGCGCTATGACGGCCTGCCGTGGGAGTGGCTGGTGAACGCGCTTCGTTCGCGGCCCCACAGCCACACACTGGTCATCGCGGACTTCGCCACCGACACACAGAGCTGGGCCCGACTACGCGACGGCGCCCCGGTGCCACTGACGAACAGCCTTCCGGTGTGGGGCGTGATCAACCCGCCGGCCAAGTCGGCGGACGGTACAAGCCCGTTCACCCGCGCACTGTCCGCCGTGCTGTCGCGGGGCGTACCCCGGGCGCCTGCCGAGGTGCATCCGTCCGACATCCACCGTGCGGTGGTCGAACGGGCGGGCCTGGCCGTCGACACCGTGGAACTCGTACCGCACATGCCCGGGTTGCGCCTGGAGAACGTCCACCCCGGGGCGCCGCCGGCCGCGCTCGCCGCCTCCGGGGCCACGACCGCCGAGCCGCCCACGCGGATACTCCTGCAACCGTCCGACCCGGCGACGTACACGGGAGATCTCACCCGGATTCGCACGGCCAGTGAAGCGGGTGACCACGCGGTGGCCGTCCTCGTGGCCCAGGAGCTGGACAGCCGCCTGGCGACCACCCTGGGGGTCGACCACCCCGATTCATGGGCCGCTCGGGAAGTGCACGCCTGGGCGTCGGCGATGGCCGGCCGCTACCTGCAGGCCTGCGAGCTGTACCGAGACGTCGCCCGCCGACGCATGCGGGGCCTGCCCCACGACCACACGACCGTCGTCGGCCCCACCGACTGCGCCCACGCGGCGTGGCTACGCATTCCCAACGGAGACGACGCGCGTCGAGTGGGCCCGTCGATCGTCGCCCTACGGGAACTCGTACCCGGCCCCGGCGAAGCCCTCTCGGCCGCGCGGCGCCACCTGACCCGACTCCGCGACGACGACCCCGAGGTACAAATGAGCCGCGGCCCCGAAGCCTGGTCCACCTACCTCGGCCGCCAAACCCGCCGTCCCCCCAGCCCCACCGCCACCCCGACAACAGACCCTTCGAACTCCGCCGCCTGAACCCTTTTCACCCCAAAACGATCGAGGGCCCTTCCCCAATGCATGGGAAAGGACCCTCGACTCGCATGTACGTAAGTGGGCCTAACAGGACTTGAACCTGTGGCCTCTTCCTTATCAGGGAAGCGCTCTAACCGTCTGAGCTATAGGCCCGCGTGCGTGCTCAGAGAGCGTACCGCACCGCTTGCCCGCCACCAAAATCCTTAGTCCTCCTCCGCCAGGGTGACCTCGATGCCTCCGGTGAAGGATGCGGTGAGGTTGTAGAGGAAGGCGCCGAGGGTGGCCAGTGCGGTCACCAGGATGACGTCGACGATGGCCACGATGCCGCTGAAGAAGAGCGTGTTCTTCAGGGACAGGGAGTGTTGGAGGTCGAAGCCGGAGTTGTTCTCCGACTGGGTCGCCTCCTTCACCGTGTCGCCGACCGAGGCGAATACGCCGAGGCCGTCAAGCACCAGCCACAACACGGTCACCGCCACCATCAGCACCACGCCCAGTGCCAGGGACAGCAGGAAACCGACCTTCATCACCGACCACGGATCCACCCGGGCCGCCCGCAGTCGGGCCCGCCTCGTGCGCGCGCTCGGCCGCGCTTGCGGCTCCGAGCCCGATCCGGGCCGCCCCCCTTGCTGCGCCATGGGCTGCCCCGGCTGGTGAGCGGCCGACGGGGCCCCGCCGGCCGGGGTGCCCCGGGTCGGGCGCGGCGTGGTGATCGTGCCGCCCGCCGTCGGACGGGCCGCGGCCGGCCTGCCGTTGACCGCGGCCGGCGGCCGCTCCGTACCCTCGCTCGCCGCGGCCGCGGCAGGGAAGGGGGACGCGAACGGGGTCGGCCCCGCGGGACGCGGCGGATGCGCCGCCGCGTCCCGGGAGGCACCGGCCCCGTGCGCGGGAGGTGGACCGGCCGGCCTCGGCGGCACCGCGTCCGGCGGCGCCGCCTCGCTGCGACCCGTGCTGTCAGCGCGCCCGCCGGTTCGACCCCGGTCGGCGCGCTCGCCTCTCCCGCCGGCCGACTTCCGGTCTGTGCTCACGCGTCACCCTTCCTGCCCGCCGGGCGCAACCTCCCCTGCGATGGTGGAGGTCGGCTCGTGCGTGCCATCGGCCGCACCGGCTTCGGCCCCATCGACCTCGTCAGGGTCGATCTCGGCCTCGGGCTCAGGTTCGGCGTTACGTGCGATGCCGACAACGGCGTCGCCCTTACCCAGGTTGATCAGCTGCACACCCATCGTGTCACGTCCGGTGTGCCGGACACCCGCGGCGCGGGTACGGATCACTCCGCCGCCGAGGGTGATGGCCAGGATTTCATCCGTGTCGTCCACCACGAGCGCCCCGACGAGTGACCCGCGGTCCTCGACGATCTTGGCGGCCTTGATGCCGAGGCCCCCACGACCCTGGACGCGATACTCGTCCACACTGGTTCGCTTCGCGAAGCCCCCATCGGTGGCGGTGAACACGAACGTGCCCTCGCGCACCACGTTCATCGACAACAGTTCGTCGCCTTCGCGGAAGCTCATCCCCTTCACCCCGGACGTCGCGCGACCCATCGGCCGCAACGACTCGTCCGTGGCGGTGAACCGGATCGACTGCGCCTTCTTGCTGACCAGGAGCAGGTCGTCGGCCGCGGAGACCAGCTCGGCGCCGATCACCTCGTCGTCGTCACCGGCCTCGTCCGAGCGCAGGTTGATCGCGATCACGCCGGCCGAGCGATTGGTGTCGTACTCCTTGAGCGCGGTCTTCTTCACCAGACCGGCCTTGGTGGCGAGCACCAGATACGGCGCGACCTCGTAGTCGCGCAGGTCGAGCACCTGGGCGATCTTCTCGTCGGGCTGGAACGCCAGCAGGTTGGCCACGTGCTGCCCACGCGCCTCGCGACCGGTGTCCGGCAGTTCGTACGCCTTCGCCCGATACACCCGGCCCTTGTTCGTGAAGAACAGGATCCAGTGGTGCGTGGTGGTCACGAAGAAGTGGTCGACGATGTCGTCCTGCTTCAGGTGGGCCCCGCGCACACCCTTGCCGCCGCGCTTTTGCGAGCGGTACAGGTCGGTCCGGGTGCGCTTGACGTAGCCGCCCCGGGTGATGGTGATGACGATGTCCTCTTCGGCGATCAGGTCCTCGATGGACATGTCGCCGTCGAAGGGCACCAGCTGGCTGCGCCGGTCGTCGCCGAACTTCTCGACGATCGCGGCCAGTTCCTCGCTGATGATCTGCCGCTGCCGCTCCGGCGAGGCCAGGATCGCCTGGTAGTCGGTGATCTTCGCCATCAGCTCGTCGTGCTCGGCGGTGATCTTCTGGTGCTCCAGCGCGGCCAGGCGACGCAGCTGCATCTCCAGGATCGCGTTGGCCTGGATCTCGTCGATCTCCAGGAGTCCGATCAGGCCGGTACGCGCCTCGTCCACCGTGTTCGAGGCCCGGATCAGCGCGATGACCTCCTCGATCGCGTCGAGGGCCTTGAGCAGACCGCGCAGGATGTGGGCGCGCTCCTCCGCCTTGCGCAGCCGGAAGCGGGTCCGCCGGACGATCACCTCGATCTGGTGGTCCACCCAGTTGCGGATGAACAGGTCGATCGAGAGCGTGCGGGGCACACCGTCCACCAGCGCGAGCATGTTCGCGCCGAAGGTGTCCTGCAACTGGGTGTGCTTGTACAGGTTGTTCAGCACGACCTTGGCCACCGCGTCGCGCTTGAGCACGATCACCAGGCGCTGCCCGGTGCGCGATGAGGTCTCGTCGCGCACGTCGGCGATGCCGCCGATCTTGCCGTCCTTGACCAGGTCGGCGATCTTCTGCGCGAGGTTGTCCGGGTTGACCTGGTACGGCAGTTCGGTGACCACCAGGCACTGCCGGTTCTGGATCTCCTCGACCTCGACCACCGCGCGCATCGTGATCGAGCCGCGCCCGGTGCGGTACGCGTCCTCGATGCCGCGCCGGCCGACGACCAGCGCGCCGCTGGGGAAGTCCGGGCCCTTGATCCGCTCGATCAGCGCGTCCTGCAGTTCCTCCGCGGACACGTCCGGGTTCTGCAGGAACCACTGCGCGCCCGACGCGACCTCGCGCAGGTTGTGCGGCGGGATGTTGGTCGCCATGCCGACCGCGATGCCGGCGGACCCGTTGACCAGCAGGTTCGGGAACCGGGCCGGCAGGACGGTCGGCTCCTGGTTGCGGCCGTCGTAGTTGTCCTGGAGATCGACGGTCTCCTCGTCGATGTCCCGGAGCATCTCCATGGACAGCCACTTGAGCTTGCACTCGGTGTACCGCATGGCCGCGGCCGGGTCGTTGCCCGGCGAGCCGAAGTTGCCGTTGCTGTCCACCAGCGGCATGCGCATCGACCACGGCTGGGCCAGGCGCACCAGCGCGTCGTAGATGGAGGTGTCGCCGTGCGGGTGGTACGTACCCATGACGTCACCGACGACGCGGGCGCACTTGTAGAAGCCCTTCTCGGGCCGGTAGCCGCCGTCGTACATCGCGTAGAGCACGCGCCGGTGCACCGGCTTGAGGCCGTCGCGCACGTCGGGCAGGGCGCGCGAGACGATCACGCTCATCGCGTAGTCGAGGTAGCTGCGCTGCATCTCGGTCTCGAGCCCGACCGGCTCGATCCGCAGGCCGCCGGTGCTGTTCACCGCGTCCTCCTGGTCGCCTTCGGGCGCCGGGGTGTTCTCATCGGCCATTGCTGGTCAATGTCCTTTCGAGCTGTGACGTGGGGCCGACTCGGATGTGGATATCCGCCGGCAGGCGGATGCCCCGGCCGGTCAGATGTCCAGGAACCTGACGTCCTTGGCGTTGCGCTGGATGAACGAGCGACGGGCCTCGACGTCCTCACCCATGAGCACCGAGAACAGTTCGTCGGCCTGGGCCGCGTCGTCGAGGGTGACCTGACCCAGGACGCGGTGGTCGATGTCCATCGTGGTCACCCGAAGCTCCTCGGCGTTCATCTCGCCGAGGCCCTTGAAGCGCTGGATCGAGTCGTCCTTGGCCCGCTTGCCCGCCTGGCGGCCGAGTTCGAGCAGCGCGTCGCGCTCGCGGTCGGAGTAGGCGTACTCGAAGTCGTCCCGGCTCCACTTGATCTTGTACAGCGGCGGCCGGGAGAGGTACACGTGGCCGGCCTCGACCAGCGGGCGCATGAAGCGGAACAGGAAGGTCAGCAGCAGGGTGTTGATGTGCTGGCCGTCGACGTCGGCGTCCGCCATCAGGATGATCTTGTGATAGCGCAGCTTCTCGATGTCGAAGTCCTCGTGCACACCGGTGCCGAAGGCCGAGATGAGCGCCTGGACCTCGGTGTTCTGCAGGATCTTGTCGATCCGCGCCTTCTCGACGTTCAGGATCTTGCCGCGGATCGGCAGGATCGCCTGGTACATCGGGTCGCGGCCGGACTTGGCCGAGCCGCCGGCCGAGTCGCCCTCGACGATGAAGATCTCGCACTTGGACGGGTCGTTGCTCTGGCAGTCGCTGAGCTTGCCCGGCAGCGAGGCGGTCTCCAGCAGGCCCTTGCGCCGGGTCAGGTCGCGCGCCTTGCGCGCCGCCATCCGCGCGGTGGCCGCCTGGATGCCCTTGCGGATGATGTCCGCGGCCTCGCTCGGGTTGCGGTCGAGCCAGTCGGTGAGGTGTTCGTGCACCACCCGCTGGACGAACGTCTTCGCCTCGGTGTTGCCCAGCTTGTCCTTGGTCTGGCCCTCGAACTGCGGGTCGCCGAGCTTGACCGAGATGATCGCGGTCAGACCCTCGCGGATGTCCTCGCCGGCGAGGTTCTCGTCCTTCTCCTTGAGCAGCTTCTTCTCCCGCGCGTAGCGGTTGATCAGCGCGGTCAGCGCGGACCGGAAGCCCTCTTCGTGGGTGCCGCCGCCATGCGTGTGGATCGTGTTCGCGAAGCTGTGCACGCCCTCGGTGTACTGCGAGTTCCACTGCATCGCGACTTCCACCGAGATGGTGCGCGACTTGTCCTCGGCCTCGATGTCGATCACCGAGGGGTGGACCAGCTCGCCCTTGCGCGAGTTGAGGTAGCGCACGAAGTCGGCGATGCCGCCCTCGTAGTGGTACGTGACCGAGAGCTGCTCGCCCTTCTCGTCCACGTGGTCCGGGCGCTCGTCCCGAAGCGAGATGGTCAGGCCCTTGTTGAGGAAGGCCATCTCCTGGAAGCGCCGGGAAAGCGTCTCGAACGAGTAGACCGTGGTCTCGAAGATGTCCGGATCGGCCCAGAAGGTGACCGTGGTGCCCGTCTCGACGGCCGCTTCGTGCCGCTCCAGCGGCGCGGTGGGGGTGCCCAGCTTGTAGTCCTGCGTCCAGCGGTAGCCGTCGCGGCGGATGTCCACCGCCAGGCGCGAGGACAGCGCGTTGACCACGGAGACGCCGACGCCGTGCAGACCGCCGGAGACCGAGTAGCCGCCGCCGCCGAACTTGCCACCCGCGTGCAGGATGGTCAGGACGACCTCGACCGCGGGCTTCTTCTCCACCGGGTGCATGTCGACCGGGATACCGCGGCCGTTGTCCACCACGCGCACGCCGCCGTCGGCGAGGATCGTCGCCTCGATGTGCGTCGCGTGCCCCGCCAGCGCCTCGTCGACCGAGTTGTCCACAACCTCGTAGACGAGGTGGTGCAGACCGCGCTCACCGGTGGAACCGATGTACATGCCCGGGCGCTTGCGGACCGCGTCGAGGCCCTCCAGGACCTGGATGTCGCTCGCGCCGTAGGACTGCCCGTTGCTCGCGGCAGGGGTTTCCGGCGAGCCGGCCACGTCATTCTCCTTGGGGTTGCCGGAATCGGCCACGAAGCGCCCTTTCTGGCACAGCACGGCTCCCTGCCCGGGAGCAGGAACGGCAGGGTGCGTCGAGGGGCAGACAGCCGGCCCGACGCGCCCCCGGGCACGGAGCCGCGGAAGTCGAAACAGGATCCGCATGAGCGGTATTGCTGGTCCAGTCTACCGGTCGGGGCGACACAAAGATGGGTTCCCAAGGGCCCTGTATCCGCGTGTGGCGCCCTGATGTGCCCTGTCGCATGTCCCCCCACTTGCCCCGGGGTCCCGAATCGCTCTCATGCCTGTCCACGCGGCGCGGGCGACTCGGATGGTGACAGCGTGTCAGACCGGTATGACACCGGACACATCGCCCCCGCCGGCGCGGTCGCCGAGGGTCGCGCACCCGAGTCAATCGGCGCAGACCGCGTGGCCCGTGGCCGGAAACCGCCTACGGCTGGGCGCGCCACTGGCCCCGGCGGCGCTCCTGGGCCGGACCGAGGACGCGGATGTAGGTGACGGTGCCGTCGCCCAGCTCCTGGTTGAGCCGGGCGAGCAGTTTCGGCGCGAGCCAGCGCACGTGGGTGGCGTAGTTGTCGGATTCGGCGCGCACCACGAGTTCGCCGTCCTCGAAACGTTCCGGACGGCAGTTGGCCGCCAGCGCCGCGCCGACGATTTCCGGCCAGCGCTGGAGTACGCCGTGCACCGCCGCCGGGGTCTGCCAGCCGCGTTCGCTGACCAGGCGTCCCATGATCTGTCGCAGCGGCTGCGGGTCGCGGTCGTCGGGTCCGGAGCCGCTGCGTTTCAAGCCACGTCGGGCCCGGTCCTGGTCCTGCCGGAGGTCGTGCCGGGTGCGTGCCTGGGCCCGGGCCTGGGTCAGCGCGGCACGGGCCAGGTCGATGCCGCGCGTCGGCTCGGCCGCGCCGGCGTTCCCCGGGGCGGACGGGATGTGGCCCTCGTCACTCACCCTCGACCCCCTCCTCGACCTTTCGCACCTCACCTGCGGCCACGTCGTAGCGCGCGCCCACGAGCGCGGGCGGTACGTCCTCGGCCACCGCGGCCGTGACCAGCACCTGCTCGCCGTGCGCGACCATCTCGGCCAGCCGCGCCCGACGGGTGACGTCCAACTCGGCGAACACGTCGTCGAGCACCAGCACCGGCTCGCCCCCGTCCGCGCGCAGCAGTTCGTAGGAGCCCAGCCGCAGCGCCAGCGCGTACGACCAGGACTCGCCGTGGCTGGCGTAGCCCTTCGCGGGCAACGGGCCCAGCCGCAACACGAGATCGTCCCGATGCGGGCCGACCAGGGTCTGTCCGCGCTCGACCTCCGCCGCCCGCCCGGCGGCGATCGCGGCGGTGAGCACCGCGTGGATCCCCGCCCGATCCGCGGGCAGCGGGTCCTCCGACATCGAGCTGCGGTAGTCGAGCACGATCGGTCCACCGCCTGTGGACAACGCGTCGTACGCCTTGTCCACCAGGGGTTGCAGCGCGGCGACCAGGTCCAGCCGGGCCGCGGTCAACTCGGCACCGGTCGCGGCCAGGTGTTCGTCCCACACGTCGAGCGTGCTCAGCGCCCCGCTGCGGCCGCCGCCCGCCCGACGGGCCAGCGCCGCGGTACGCAGCAGCGTGTTGCGCTGCTTGAGCACCCGGTCGTAGTCCTGCCGCACCCCCAGCAGCCGGGGAGTGCGCGCGGTCAGCAACTCGTCCAGGAACCGGCGGCGCTCCCCGGGGTCGCCCTTGACCAGGGCCAGGTCCTCCGGCGCGAACAGCACGGTGCGCAGCAGCCCGAGCAGATCGCGCGGCCGGGTGGCGGCCGAGCGGTTGATCCGGGCCCGGTTGGCCTTGCCGGGATTGATCTCCAACTCGGCCAGCGCGCTGCGGCCGTCCTCGCGGACGATGCTCGCGCGGACATAGGCCCGCTCGGCGCCGAGCCGGACCAGGGGCGCGTCGGAGGCGACCCGGTGGCTGCCGAGCGTGGCCAGGTAGCCGATCGCCTCGACCAGGTTGGTCTTGCCCTGGCCGTTGGGCCCCACGAACGCCGTCACGCCCGGTTCGAGGGGGACCTCGACCCGGGCGTACGACCGGTAGTCGACGAGTGACAGGTGCGCTACATGCATGGGCGGGCGGGCTGCCGGATCAGCCCGCGTCGGCCTCCTTCGGCGGCGTGACGTCGGCGCCGGGGGCGTCGGCGCCCTTGTGCGTCGACGCGGCGGTGACCGCGTGCCCACCGAACTGGTTGCGCAGCGCGGCGACCATCTTCATCTGCGGCGAGTCGTCCTGACGGGAGGCGAACCGGGCGAACAGCGACGCGGTGATCGCGGGCAGCGGTACGGCGTGGTCGATCGCCGCCTCGACCGTCCAGCGGCCCTCGCCGGAGTCCTCCGCGTATCCGCGCAGGCCCTCCAGGTGCTCGTCGTCGTCCATCGCGCGCACGGCCAGGTCGAGCAGCCAGGAACGGATGACCGTGCCCTCCTGCCAGCTGCGGAAGACCTCGCGCACATCGGTGACCACGTCGGCGGCCTCGAGCAGTTCCCAGCCCTCGGCGTAGGCCTGCATCAGCGCGTATTCGATGCCGTTGTGCACCATCTTGGCGAAGTGCCCGGCGCCGACCTTGCCCGCGTGCACGAAGCCGGCCGGGCCCTCGGGCTTGAGCGCGTCGAAGATCGGCTGCACCTTGGCGATGTCGGCCGCGTCTCCGCCGCACATCAGCGCGTAGCCGTTGTCCCGGCCCCACACGCCGCCGGAGACGCCGCAGTCGACGAATCCGATGTTCTTGCCGGCCAGCGCCTCGGCGTGCTTGATGTCATCCGTCCAGCGGGAGTTGCCGCCGTCGACGACCACATCGCCCGGGGACAGCAGTTCGCCGAGCTCGTCGATGGTGGCCTGGGTCGGCGCCCCCGCCGGCACCATCACCCACACCACGCGCGGCTCGGCGAGCGTGTCCACAAGTTCGCCCAGGCTGTGGACGTCCGCCACGTCGGGGTTGCGGTCGTAGCCCACCACCGTGTGGCCCGCGCGGCGCAACCGCTCGCGCATGTTGCCACCCATCTTGCCGAGGCCGACGAGTCCGAGCTGCATCCTGAAATCCTTCGTTCGCTGCTGCGATGCCGGGTGGGGCACCGCCGAGGCCGCTTCCGCACCCCCGGAGCCCTCGTAGGGGCGGGGGCTTTCACCGCGTCGACGGTACGCGGGTAGCGGTTGCCCGTGCGGCCGCGGGGTATGCACCGGCGCGGCGCCGAACCCGGCCGCGTCCCGGCCCGGTTCGGCGCCGCCCGGATCAGCCGGAGAGCCGCACCGGCATGATCAGGTAGCGGTACTCGTCGGTGGCCTCGGCCTCCACGTCGGGCTTGCCGGTCATCACGGCGGGCTTCGTGGACGTGGTGAAGGAGATCTGGGCGACCGGGGAGTTGATCGCGCTGAGCCCTTCGAGCAGGAAGGTCGGGTTGAAGGCGATCGAGATCTCCTCGCCCTCCAGGCCCGCCTCGATCGCCTCGGACGCCTGCGCCTCGTCGCCGGAGCCGGCTTCGAGCACGAGTCGGCCGTCGGAGAAGGACAGCCGCACCGGGGTGTTGCGCTCGGCGACCAGGGACACGCGCTTGACCGCGTCCACGAACGGCGCGGTCTCGACGGTGGCGACCGTCTCCGACTGCTCCGGGAACAGCGCGCGGTACTTGGGGAATTCGCCTTCGAGCAGGCGGGTGGTGGTGCGCCGGCCCGACCCCTCGAAGCCGATCATGCCCTCGCCGATCTTGTCCCCGGACAGCGCGATCTGCACGCTGTCGCCCTGGGTCAGCGACTTGGCGGTGTCGTTGAGCGTCTTGGCGGGCACCAGGGCCACCGCCGAGGAGAGGCCGTCGGCCTCGGGCTTCCAGTGGAACTGGCGGACCGCGAGCCGGTATCGGTCGGTGGCGGCCAGGGTGACCAGGTCGCCCTCGATCTCGACCCGGACACCGGTCAGCATCGGCAGCGTGTCGTCGCGGCCGGCGGCGATGGCCACCTGGGCCACGGCGGCGGCGAAGACGTCGCCCTCGACGGCGCCCGCGGCGGTGGGCATCTCCGGCAGCGCCGGGTAGTCCTCCACGGGGAGAGTGGGCAAGGTGAAGCGGGCGCTGCCGCAGACCACGGTCACCTTGGCCCCGTCGGTGGACACCTCGACGGGGCGGTTCGGCAGGCTCTTGGAGATGTCGGCGAGCAGTCGCCCGGACACCAGCACCCGGCCCGGCTCGTCCACCTCGGCCTCGACGCCGCCGCGGGCGGAGACCTCGTAATCGAAGCTGGACAGCGTCAGCCGCTGGTCCGCCGCCTCCAGGAGCAATCCGGCGAGGACGGGAACCGCCGGCCGCGCCGGGAGACTCCGCGCGGTCCACGCCACCGCATCAGCGAGAACGTCACGCTCGACCCGGAACTTCACCGGTTCACCGCCTCCTGCCGTTGCCGGCCGTCTGTCGTTTGGTCGCCGTTCGTTTCGGCGTCGGTGTCGGGCCGTCGGGGCCTACCACCGAGACACAGTCTGACGCACCGCGCCGACAGCCCGCGCAGCCCCCGGCAAACCCGCAGTCCACAGATTCGGCCCGCCCCGACCGTTTTCCGTGGGTCGCTCTTGAACTACGCGTGGTCGTAGTAGTAGGGGGTGTGGATACCGTGGATAACCGGTATATGCGCAGGTCAGAGGCGCTTTTTTATCCACTTCGGGGTGTGGGTGGACCCGTGGATAAACCCCCTGTGTCTGTGGATGCCCGAATTGGCTCCACAGACCGTCCCCAGCCTTACCCCCGGTTGTCCCCAATCAATCCCCAGGTCGGAGGCCACTTGTCCCCACCCCCTGCGGACGCCGTTCGGCTCGGGATTCACCGTAAGGGGTGAAACCGGCCCGACTGTGGACAGATCCGTGGACAACCTGGGGACAAGCCGCGATTTCCGGTGGACGGGACGTGGACAACCGGACAACACGACGATGGACGGTGCGTCACGGGAAAGTTATCCACAGTCTGTGGAGGACTCCGCTCCACATCACCACAGGAACCTGACCTGCCGGCTCGCCGGCGTTGTCCCCAGGTTCCCGCAGCCATTGTGGGGAACTCGACGGTAAACAGGTCGTCCCCATGGTGTGGACGCCCGACTCGGCGCCGATCGGTGGATAACTCGCCCCCGCCGGGGCTGATGAGACGAAGGTCACACCGCACGCAAGAAGGCCGGCGCCCCGAAAAGGGAACGCCGGCCGGCCCGAGCGGGTGATCGGGGCTCGAATCAGCTCTTGATTCGGTTCGTCAACTCGGTCACCTGGTTGTAGATCGACCGCCGCTCCGCCATCAGCGAGCGGATCTTGCGGTCGGCGTGCATCACCGTGGTGTGATCGCGCCCGCCGAACTGGGCGCCGATCTTCGGCAGCGACAGGTCGGTCAACTCGCGGCACAGATACATGGCGATCTGGCGCGCGGTCACCAGCACCCGGCTGCGCGAGGTGCCGCACAGGTCCTCGACGGACAACCCGAAGTAGGCCGCGGTGTGCGCCATGATCGTGGTCGCCGTGATCTCGGGCCCCGCACTGTCCGGAATCAGGTCCTTGAGCACGATCTCGGTCAGCTGCAGGTCCACCGGCTGCCGGTTCAGGCTCGCGAACGCGGTCACCCGGATCAACGCGCCCTCCAGCTCGCGGATGTTCCGGGAGATCTTGCTGGCGATGTACTCCAGCACGTCCGGCGGCGCGTTCAACCCCTCCTGGATCGCCTTCTTGCGCAGAATCGCGATCCGAGTCTCCAATTCGGGCGGCTGGACGTCGGTCAACAGCCCCCACTCGAAACGATTGCGCAGTCGATCCTCCAGAGTCACCAGCTGCTTGGGCGGCCGGTCCGACGAGATGACGATCTGCTTGTTCGCGTTGTGGAGCGTATTGAAGGTGTGGAAGAACTCCTCCTGGGTCTGCTCCTTGGTCTCCAGGAATTGGATGTCGTCCACCAGCAGGACGTCGACGTCGCGATAGCGGCGGCGGAAGCCGTCGGCCTTGCCGTCGCGGATCGAGTTGATGAACTCGTTGGTGAACTCCTCCGAGCTCACGTAGCGCACCCGCGTGCCCGGATACAGGCTCTTCGCGTAGTGCCCGATCGCGTGCAGCAGGTGGGTCTTGCCCAGTCCCGACTCGCCGTAGATGAACAGCGGGTTGTACGCCTTCGCGGGCGCCTCGGCCACGGCCACCGCGGCCGCGTGCGCGAACCGGTTGCTGGAGCCGATGACGAAGGTCTCGAACAGGTACTTGGGATTCAACCGCGCGGCGGGCTCGTGCTCGACCACCCCGTGCTCGCGACCGGTGCCCGGCCGGGCCAGCCGCAGCGGCCGATTCCCGGGCGCGTCGGCCGGCGGTACCGAGGGCGGCTGGTGCGGCGGCGCCTGTTGCGGCGGCTGTGGGGCGCCCGGAAGCGGCTCTCTGTCGCCGGATTGATGTGTCGAATTATCCACAAAGCTGTGGACGGGAGGTGTGGAAAAGCCGGGCGCCCCGAACAGGTCCTCGCGATCGGCGAAGAGCGTCCCGTCGGACGGCGGAATTCCCGGATGATCGGAGGAGCCGCTCTGCCCGCCGCCATATCCGTACTGATCACGGGAATCACGCGGATCGCGGGCGTCCCGGTGGTCCCGATCGCGCGGATCCCGACCGTCCCTGCCCTCGCGCGACTCCCGGGGATCACGCTGCTCGCGGGACTCGCGGGGATCGCGCGCGTCCCGGGGATCGCGCTGATCCCGATACGGTCCGGGCGCGTAGCGCTCGTGCGGGTAGTCCTGCTGATATTGCGGCTCGGCGTACGGGTCGCGGTCCGGGCGATAGGGCGGCTGGCCGTACGGCTCCTGCGGGTAGGGCTCCTGGGGGTAGCCGTCGCGGCCGTAGCGGTCGCCGTAGGCGGGACGCCCGTACGGACCGGGGTTGTAGTCGTCGTGCCGGGGCGAGCGCTCGTGCCGCTCGGGCACCTGCTCCGGCTCGCCCGCACCCGGCTCGACGCTGACCGCGAAACGGATCGGCCGCCCGAAACCGTGGCTCAGCGCGTCCGTCACCACCTGGCGGAGCCGGGTCTCCAGCACTTCCTTGGCGAACTCGTTCGGCACCGCGAGCAGTGCGGTGTCGGAGAAGAGGGTCAGCGGCTGGGTGCGCTGGAGCCATCCCTTGTCCTTGGCCGTGACCGAGTCGTCGGTGGCCAGTCGTTCCAGGAACCGTGCCCAGACTGCGGCGAGGTCGCTGGTGATGTCAGCCACAGTGCACGCTCTTTCATTGCATCGACGCAGGTCTCGGGAGGGCTCCCAGTGTCCCGGACCCCGGGAGCGAGCGCTCCGGTCCGACTCCACCAGTTCACGGTAGTGGCGGCCATCCACCTGCTCAAGCCGTTGTCCACAGCCTGTGTACAGCCTGCCCGATGGGGCGTTTCCGCAGGTGGGCGACGTGCCCCGGATCCCCCATTTGACCCCGTCGCCTGTTGGTACGTACCGTGGGCCGGTCTAGTTGTCTGACGACCGCTGCCGCATGTCCGAGATCATGTCGATGCGGACGTACGGTGGTGGCCGGCGGTCTTTTCTGCCGGCCCACGATTCAAATCCTGGAGCCCCCGAGTGAGCAAGCGCACCTTCCAGCCGAACAACCGTCGCCGGGCGAAGACCCACGGGTTCCGGCTGCGCATGCGCACCCGTGCCGGTCGCGCCATCCTTGCTGCCCGTCGCCGCAAGGGCCGCGCGGAGCTTTCCGCCTGAGTTCGCGGATCTCTCCGTGCTGCCTGCCGATAACCGGCTGAGGCGGCGCGAGGACTTCGCGATCGCGGTTCGCCGCGGGCGTCGAGCCGGCCGTCCGAGCCTGGTCGTCCACCTGCATCGCCAGGAGACGAGCGGATTCGGCGCGCCCGCGCGCACCCCGGTGACCGCGCGGCCGTCCGAGCCGGACACCCTGCGCCAATCTGTGGCAGAGGACCCGCACGCGGAAGTGGAGCAAGCTCCACCACCGCGTGCGGGTTTCGTCGTGAGCAAGGCCGTCGGCCCCGCTGTTGTCCGTAACGTCGTCAAGCGTCGGCTACGCCACCTCATACGCGATCGGATGGCCCTGCTTCCGGCAGGTAGCCTGGTCGTGGTACGGGCATTGCCACCCGCAGCCCAGGCGGACCATTCCGACCTGGCACGGGATCTGGACGCAGCGTTCGACCGGCTCCTGGGCCGGTCCGGGCGCCCCGTCGCGGTTCGAGCGGATGGGCCCGCGGCCAAGCCGGGAGCGACGGCGTGAAGTACCTGTTCATGGGGTTCATTCGGGTCTATCAGTGGACGATCAGCCCGATGCTGGGGCCGGTGTGTCGCTTCTACCCGTCGTGCTCGCATTATGGGTATGAGGCGATGTCCGTGCACGGTGCCTTCAAGGGCACCTACCTCACCGTGTGGCGCATCCTGCGCTGCAACCCCTGGAACTCTGGCGGTGTCGATCCTGTGCCGCCGCGCACACGCCGACCGTGGCGACTTCCCGAGCGGAAGTCGCGCTCGGAGTCGGAGCCGCAGGAGCGGCAGCAGACGTCCAGCACCGGCCGTACCGAGCCCGCGCCCGGTGCGAACACCACCGCCCGAGGAGCTTGACCGTGGGGATTCTTAACCCCCTATATACCGCCGTCTCGTGGATCATCGTCCAATTCCACTCGTTGTTCAGCCCGATCTTCGGCAAGAACAGCGGCTGGTCGTGGGGGCTGTCCATCGTCTGCCTCGTGGTCGTCATCCGGATCTGCCTGATCCCGCTCTTCGTGAAGCAGATCAAGGCGACCCGTGGGCTCCAGGCACTCCAGCCGCGCATCAAGGAAGTCCAGAAGCGGTACAAGGACGACCGCGAGCGGCAGTCCCAGGAAATGATGAAGCTCTACAAGGAGACGGGCACCAACCCGCTCTCGAGCTGCCTTCCGATCCTGGTGCAGTCGCCGTTCTTCTTCGCCCTGTTCCACGTGCTCCAGCGGGTGTCGCAGAACAGGACGGTCGGCGTCATCGACCGCGACCTGGTGAACAGCGCCCAGCAGGCGCACATCTTCGGTGCGCCGATCGCCGCCAAGTTCACCGACTCGGCGAGCAAGATCTCCAGCCTCGGAGCCGACCTCACCACGGTCCGCATCGTCACGGTCGTGATGATCATCCTGATGTCCGGGTCGCAGTTCTTCACCCAGCGCCAGCTGATGACGAAGAACACCGACCCCGCTTCGCTCGTGGGCAACCCGTTCGCGAAGCAGCAGAAGCTGATGATGTACGCGTTCCCGATCATGTTCGCGGTCTTCGGCATCAACTTCCCCGTCGGTGTGCTCGTCTACTGGCTCACCACCAACGTGTGGACGATGGGCCAGCAGCTGTTCGTGATCAACCGCAACCCCACTCCCGGCAGCCCGGCGTTCAAGGTGCGGCAGGAGAAGTTGGCGGAGAAGGCGCGCAAGCAGGGCAAGGTGCTGCTGCCCGACGGCAAGCTGATGGACCAGGCGGAGTACGACGCGCAGCAGGCCGAGATCAAGGCTCAGGCCGCCCGGCGCCAGCAGCCCACCCGACTGACCAAGTCGCAGCGCAAGGCTCGGGCCCGGGACGAGGCGGAGGCGGCCGGTGCCGACGCCGAGGAGAGCGCCGACGCCGACACCGCGACGCGCAACGGCTCCGGCACACCCGCCAGGTCGAACGGCGCGGTCAAGGGCTCCACCGCGCGGACGCCGCACTCCGGTGCGCGCAACGCCGGTCCGCGCCGGCAGCCACAGGGCCGGAAGCACCCGAGGAAGAAGTGACCGCCCTCGACGGGCCGGCCGCCGCCCACCCCCACGACTCGCTCACTCGTCCACAAAGGAGTTCCCCTGTGACGGAAGGCACGACCCCCGCCGTCGACCTCCCCGCCGCGTCGCGTCGGATCACGCTCACCGCGGAGGAGATCAGCCGTCTGGAACAGGAGGGTGAGATCGCCGCGGACTACCTGGAGGCCCTGCTCGACATCGCCGACCTCGACGGCGACATCGACATGGACGTCGAGGGCGGGCGCGCGTCGGTCTCGGTGATCGCGGGCGAGGAAAGCGAATCCTCCGGCGCCGACCTCAAGCGCCTCGTCGGTCGTGACGGTGAGGTCCTGGAGGCCCTTCAGGAGCTGACCCGACTCGCGGTGCACCGGGAGACCGGCGAGCGCAGCCGGCTGATGCTCGACGTGGACGGGTTCCGCGCCGCCAAGCGGGCGAACCTGGCGCGGATCGCCGGCGAAGCGGTGGAACGGGTCAAGGCCGCGGGTACCTCCCTCAAGCTCGAGCCGATGACCCCGTTCGAGCGCAAGGTCGTGCACGACACCGTCGCGGAGGCCGGACTGCGCAGCGAGTCGGAGGGCGAGGAGCCCAATCGCTGCGTTGTCGTCCTGCCCGCCTGATCGGATCCCCGGATCCGTTTCCGCCAACCGTCGCGCCGGCCCCACCTGCACCACAGGTGGGGCCGGCGCCGTTCTTGGGATGATGTTCCACGTGAAACGTCAGGACGACACGACCCCCGACCCGCCGGCGGACGAACGCGCGCCCGAGGCTCCGGAAGCGGCAGGGCGGCTCTTCGGGGCCAACCTCGACCGCGCGATCCGCTATGCCGACATGCTGGCCGGCCCCGGCGTGCGCCGCGGCATGGTCGGCCCGCGCGAGGTCGGCCGGCTCTGGGAGCGGCACCTGCTCAACTGCGGGGTGGTCGCCGAATTGATCGCGGAGAACGCGATCGTGCACGACGTCGGTTCGGGCGGTGGCCTGCCCGGCATTCCGCTCGCCCTGGTCCGTCCGGACCTGCGGATCACCCTCGTCGAGCCGCTGCTGCGGCGCACCACGTTCCTCGACGAGGTGGTGGACGAGCTGGGCCTGGACAACGTACGGGTGTTGCGGGGCCGTGCCGAGGAGGTGCGCGGGCGTACCTGGGCCGACGTGGTCACCGCGCGGGCGGTGGCGCCGCTGGCCAAGCTCGCCGGATGGGGGCTGCCGCTGCTCGCCTCCGGCGGCGAGATGTTGGCGCTCAAGGGCGACTCGGCCGCCGACGAACTGCTGGAGTCGGAGGCGGACCTGCGCAAGCTCGGCGCGGTGTCGTGGGCGGTCGCGCACGCGGGTGCCGGGATCGTGGATCCGCTGACCACCGTCGTCCGGGTACGGATCGGCACCGTGGCACCCAGGGAGTCGAAGGCGGCCAAGGCGCGCCGAACCGCCAAGCCCGCCCGACGCCGCCCGGTCAAGTAGGCGAACTCGCCCCAGGGGTTGGGCCGGACGGCTGAAACGCCGTTCCTGCCCGCTCGGGGTGTGTCGCGAACGCCGTCCCCCGACCACACCCGGGATCGTGTTTCACGTGAAACGCCTTCCGTGGAAACGCTTCTACTCACCTGATGAGGCGCGCCGGAACGTGACACCCTCTGAGGGTGCCGCCGCAGTGCGTGGTCATTCCGTCGGCCCGAGTTCCCATGTCGCCGCGGCAGGAGAGGAGAGTGGACCGTTGCCGTCCGAGTATCCGACAGCCTCGATGCCGGCACCCCGTGTGGGTGCCGCCGTCGACGTTTCACGTGAAACAGAGGCGCCCGGTATCGAAGACACCCCGATCGCCCGAGCGGCCAGACAGGCCGTGGAGACGATGGGGCGCGCTTCGGAGGGATTGCCCCGCCCCGAGCGCACCCGCGTCATGGTGGTCGCGAACCAGAAGGGCGGCGTCGGCAAGACCACGTCGACCGTGAACCTCGCGGCCGCGCTGGCGATGCACGGCGCGCGCGTGCTGGTGATAGACCTCGACCCCCAGGGCAACGCCTCCACCGCGCTCGGGGTGGACCATCACGCCGGCACGCCGTCGATCTACGAGGTGCTGGTCGAAGGCCGCGACCTGGCCGAGGTCGTGCAGCCCGTGCGCGACGTCGAGGGCCTGTTCTGTGCCCCGGCCACGATCGACCTCGCCGGGGCCGAGATCGAACTCGTCTCGCTGGTCGCCCGGGAGAGCCGGCTGCAACGCGCGATCGCCGCCTACGAGCAGCCGCTGGACTACATCCTGATCGACTGTCCGCCCTCGCTCGGTCTGCTGACGGTGAACGCGCTCGTCGCGGGCGCCGAGGTGGTCATCCCGATCCAGTGCGAGTACTACGCGCTGGAGGGGCTGGGCCAGTTGTTGCGCAACGTGGAACTGGTCCGCGCACACCTGAACCCGAGCCTCGGCGTCTCGACGATTTTGCTGACGATGTACGACGCCCGGACCCGGTTGGCCTCGCAGGTGGCCCAGGAGGTGCGCGATCACTTCCCGGACGAGGTGTTGCCCACCGCGATCCCGCGTTCGGTCCGCATCTCCGAGGCGCCCAGCTACGGGCAGACCGTGATGACCTACGATCCGGGATCCACCGGGGCGTTGTCGTATCTTGAAGCGGCTCGGGAGATGGCGCTGCGCGGTGTGGCGAAGGCGAAGGAGGAAGTATGAGCGGACAACGCAGGGGATTGGGCAAGGGGCTCGAATCGCTCATCCCGGCCCGACCGTTGAAGCCGTCCTCCTCCGCCGCGGCGACCCTGCGGAAGATGGCGGAAATAGCGACGGACGAGTCGGCCCTGTCGCCGACCTCGGTGCCGCTGCAGGATGCGCCGAAGACCGAACCGGCTCCGCCGGCCGCGCTGTACGCCGAACTGCTCGTCGATCTGATCGAGCCGAACCCGCGGCAACCGCGCGAGGTGTTCGACGAGGACGCGCTGGCCGAACTGGTGCAGTCGATCCGGGAGGTGGGCGTCCTCCAGCCGGTCGTGGTGCGCTCGACCAACGAGGGCAGCTACGAACTGGTGATGGGCGAGCGCCGGTTGCGCGCCTCCCGCATCGCCGGGCTGACCCGTATCCCGGCGATCGTACGGGTGACCAACGACGACAAGATGCTGCTCGACGCGCTCCTGGAGAACCTGCACCGCGCCGAGCTGAACCCGCTCGAAGAGGCTTTGGCCTACCAGCAGTTGCTGGAGGAGTTCCGGTGCAAGCAGGAGGAGCTCGCGGATCGTATCGGTCGTTCGCGTTCGCATCTGAGCAACACGATGCGGTTGCTGCGGCTGCCGATGGAGGTGCGCACCAAGGTGGCGGCGGGCACGTTGCTCGCCGGGCACGCGCGTGCGTTGCTCGCCCTGCTGGATCGGCCCGACGAGCTGATCAAGCTGTCGAAGCGGATCATCGCCGAGGGCATGACGGTGCGTACGGTCGAAGAGATCGCGCGCACGATCAACAACGAGGAGCCGGCGGCGACGCCGAAGCCGCAGAAGCCGCGTCCGGGCGCGATCGTGGCACCCGCGCTGAACCATCTCGCGGATCGGCTCAAGGACCGGTTCGAGACCGAGGTGAAGGTGGTGCTCGGTCCGAAGAAGGGCAAGATCGTCGTCGAGTTCGCCTCGGTCGAGGACTTGGAGCGCATTCTCGCCTCGATGGCGCCGGGCGAGGGTGATCAGTTCGCCAGGCAGCTCGCCGAGCGGGAGGTGCCGGGCCAGGCCGGGCGGCCTCGCGACGCGGCGCCGGCCGGTGTTCCGGCACCGGTGGAGGGGACGGGAGCCGATGCGACGTCGGCCGCCGCGAACGACACGGACGACGCGGAGACTTCGGTGCTCGTCCCGTAGGCGGTATTGCCAAGGGCCCGTAGCGGGTCGGTAAAGGAACATGGGAAGGGGCCCGCGGTCGTTGACCGCGGGCCCCTTCCTTGTTTGTGTTTCACGTGAAACGTGCCGCCGCGGAGATCGCGGCGTGCCGATGTTTCACGTGAAACCTGAAACCTGAAACCTGTCCGCGCCCCTGGAGGGACGATGAGGTCGAAGCGCTGGATCCTGGCGGGTCTGGGCGTGGGCGCCGTCGGCGGGTTCGTCGGCGGCCTGCTCGGTGGCTCGCCGCGCCCGCGGGTACCGGGTCCGCCGCCGTGGACGCCTGCGGGCCCCGCGATCCCGGTCCATGCGCTGCCGCAGGGCTCACGATGGCCGGTGGATCGGGGCGGCCCGACGGATCGGACCGCCCGGGCGCGGCCGGGCGGTTGGCCGCTGTCGGTGGGGCGCGGAGCGGGCTCGGGAGGGATCGATCCGGTGTGTGGTGATCGTCCGCCGTCCGCTCCGGCGCGGACGGTCAGGTGAAGACGGGCAGTCGCAGCATCCCCGTGGGCACGTCCTCGTCCGGCGGCAGGTAGAGCCGCTGGAGGGCCACCACGACCGATTCGGCGGCGTGGTCGCGGAATTCCGACGAGGCCAGCCGGGCCGCGTCGTCCACGTTGGTGAGGTAGCCCATCTCGATGCGCACGGCGGGCATCCGGGTGCGCCGGAGCAGTGTCCACGCCTTGCCGTGGGTGCGACCGTCCACCATGCCGGTACGCGCCACGAGTTCGCGCTGGACCAGGCTGGCGAAGTGCTCCCCGGTGGGCGAGCGTCGCCCGTACCGGTCGCTGCCGCTGCCGTAGTAGTAGCACGCGACGCCGGCGGCCCGCGGGCTGTCGTTGCGGTCCGCGTGCAGGGATATCACGAGGTCGGCGTCGGTGGCGTTGGCGAAGGCCGCCCGCTCCTCCTCGCCGATGCCGTCCTCGGCCGGCCCCCGGGTGAGGTAGGCGCGCACGCCCAGGGCGGACAGGCGGCCCTCCAGGCGTCGGGCCAGGTCCCACATCACCTCGGCCTCGGTCAGGCCGTGTGCGACCACGCCGGCATCCGCGCCGCCGTGGCCCGGGTCGATCACCACGGTCTTGCCGGCCAGCGACGGGCCGGAGCGGTGCAGCAGTTCGGACTCGCGCATCGCGTGCGGTTGGCCGCCGACGACCGTGCGCGCGAGCCGGTCGAGGGCTCGGAACGTGGCCGGTCCGCACGTACCGTCCGCGCCGAGTCCGTAGTTGCGTTGGAATTCGCGCAGGGCGCGCTCGGTGGCCGGGCCCAGGATGCCGTCCACCCGGCCGCAGTCGAAGCCCATGTCGAGCAACCGCTGCTGGAGGGTGGCCACATCGTCCCCGACGGTGAGGTGGCCGGCCGAGTAGGACAACATGCGGTCGCCGAGTCGCCACCGTGCCTCGTCGAGGTGACGGTAGGTCTCCGGGCCGACGACGCCGTCCACGGTCATCGCGCGCTGCTGCTGGAAGTGCCGGACGGCGAGGTCCACGGAGTCGTCGAACACCGCGTCCGCGTAGCCGCCGAGGCCGTCCGGATCGCCGGTGTCGGTCGGCCTGGGGGCACCGGCGGGCAGGAGGCCGAGCAGCACCAGTTTGGACCTGATCTCGGCCACTGCGGGGCCGGTGTCACCGCGTCGGTACCGCCGCTGCATGGTCATGGAAAGAAGTCCTCCCGAGTTTTGACGCAACACTCGATCGTACGCGCGCATCCGGTCCCTCCCGTACCGGAGCGGGGGTCCGGGGGCCTCGATTCCCATCGCGCGCCGGGGGCGGGTCGGGCACGCGCTCCCGCGGTGCGTGTGGCGCGCGGCCCGGTCCTCGTCGCCGGCCGGTACGCCCTGACACGCGCGAAGGGCGCTTCCCGGTTCCGGGAAGCGCCCTTCGCACACGGCCGATGCGGATCGGCTCAGATGAGCCCGTCGAGCTCCCGCAGCAGGGCCGCCTTCGGCTTGGCGCCGACGATCGTCTTGACGATCTCGCCGCCCTGGAACACGTGCAGGGTGGGGATCGACAGCACGCCGTAGCGGGTGGTGATCTCCGGGTTCTCGTCGATGTTCAGCTTCGCCACGGCGAGCTTGTCGCCGTTCTCCGCCGCGATCTGCTCGAGCGCCGGGGCGATCTGGCGGCAGGGGCCGCACCATTCGGCCCAGAAGTCGACGAGCACGGGCTTGTCGCTCATCAGGACGTCGGTGTCGAAGGTCTTGTCGGTGACGGTGTGGGTGGCCCCGGCCATGGGTTGCTCCTCGGTGTGCTGGGGGTGGGACGGACGAAGGACGGGCTGCGGGTCAGGCGCTCGCGCCGTCGGCGAGCGAGGCGAGGTAGTGCTCCGCGTCGAGGGCGGCCGCGCAGCCGGTGCCGGCCGCGGTGATCGCCTGGCGGTAGGTGTGGTCCACGACGTCGCCCGCCGCGAAGACGCCGGTGAGGTTGGTCCGCGTGGTCGGCGCGTCGACCTTGATGTAGCCCTCGTCGTCGAGGTCGATCTGGCCGCGCACCAGCTCGGTGCGCGGGTCGTGGCCGACCGCGATGAACAGGCCGGTGACCGCCAGGTCGCGCAGCTCGCCGGTGACGGTGTCGCGCAGCTGCACGCCGCTGAGCTTGCCGTCGCCCCGGATCTCGGCGACCTCGCTGTTCCACGCGAACGAGATCTTCTCGTTCGCGAACGCCCGATGCTGCATCGCCTTGCTCGCGCGCAGCTCGTCGCGGCGGTGGATCACCGTCACCGAGCGGGCGAAGCGGGACAGGAACGTGGCCTCCTCGATCGCCGAGTCGCCGCCGCCGACCACCGCGATGTCCTGGTCGCGGAAGAAGAAGCCGTCGCAGGTGGCGCACCAGGACACCCCGCGACCGGACAGCGCGTCCTCGTTGGGGAGGGAGAGCTTGCGGTAGGCCGACCCGGTCGCCAGGATCACCGCGCGCGCCCTGTGTACCGTGCCCGCGCTGTCGGTGACCGTCTTGACGTCGCCCGCGAGGTCGACGGCGACGATGTCGTCCGGCACCAGCTCGGCGCCGAAACGCTCGGCCTGCTTGCGCATGTTGTCCATCAGGTCCGGACCCATGATGCCGTCCGGCCAGCCGGGGAAGTTCTCGACCTCGGTGGTGTTCATCAGCGCCCCGCCCGCGGTGACGGCGCCTTCGAAGACCAACGGCTTCAGGTCCGCGCGCGCTGCGTAGACGGCGGCCGTGTACCCGGTCGGACCGGATCCGATGATGATCACGTTGCGGACGTCGCTCACGCTGAGCCTTCCCTGGTTCCTTGTCGAGCCTCGTGCCGGTGGTCGGCGTCGGCTGTGCGGGTCTGCGAAACCCGCGCCCCGAGAGATGCGGTGTCTCGTTCGACAACGGATCCTAGGCGCGCACCATTCCCGGGTCACAACGCCGCGGGTGCGGCGTGCCGGGGATCACCTTCTCGGTACCTCGGTGCTCAGCAGAAGCGAGCCGGCGAACCCGGTCGAGGGGGGTACGGCGGCCGGGGGGCTCGCCGAGCCGTCGGCGCCGGCGCGCGGGACGCACGACGCGTCCACGATGTACACCCGGACCCGGTCGGTGTTCGGGCCGGGCAGGACCACCACCCACGCGGGCTTGCCGGTATAGCTGCCGGGATCGGCGGCCAACGCCCGCGGCGCGTCGGGACCCACGGCGGCGGCCACGCACGCGGGCAGCTCGCGCGGCGCGCGGTCGGCGCGGTGCAGCAGCAGCGAGACCTGGTCGGTCAGTCCGGCGGCGGTGTACACCGTCGGCGGGGCGGTGGACGCCGTCAGCGGGGTCTGCGGCGTGCGCTCGTCCGCGCCCGCGCCGGGACGCTCACCCGACTTGCCGGTCGGGTTGGCGGCGGCCTTGGGCGCGGACGCGTCGGCGTTGCCCTTGACGGCGGTCGACCCCCGGTGGTTCGAGTCGCCGTTGTCGCCGGTGTCGACCACGAGCGTGACGCCCAGGGCCACCGCGGCCGCGGCGGCGGCGACCAGGAGCAGCGGACCGCGCCGCCGCCGGCGGGCCCGGTCGAGCGGGACCACGACGTGCTCGGTCGGCGGTGTGCTCGGTGCGCGCGGCGGAGTCACGACCGACACCGGCACCGACACCGGCACGGGCACCGGCAGCGGCTTCGGCGGCTCGGCGGGGCGCGGCGGCGGCAGCGCGGCCAGGGCCAGCGCGTCGTCGATCCGGGCGATCACGTCGGCGGGCATCGGCTCGGCCGGTTGTCCGCCGAGCAGCTCCCGCACCTCCGCGAGCGCGTCGCGGGTGTCGCGGCACTCGGCGCACTCGGCGAGGTGCGCGTCGAGCGCGGCCGCCTCGGCCGCGGTGAGCAGTCCTTCGACGAGGTCGGACAGCACCTCGACGTCGATGTGTGCGCTCATCGTGTGCCACCTCCCTCCATGCTCGCGCCGCCCGGGTCCGGGGTCGGACCGCCGGCTCGTGGGCGGTCGTCCGTCGATGGGACGGATTGTCCGGCCGCGGGGTTCCCCGGGGACCCGGCCGGGCCCGGTGGCCCGCTCTCGCGCAGGTGCCGCACCAGGGGCAGGAGCTTGGCCCGACCGCGGGCGCAGCGACTCTTGATGGTGCCGGACGCGACGTCGAGGATCCTGGCCGCCTCGTCGACGGGATAACCCTCCATGTCCACCAGGACGAGCGCGGCGCGCTGTTCGGCGGGGAGGGTGGCCAGCGCGGCGAGCAGCGCCTCGCGGGTCTCGCCCCGGACCGCCGGATCCTCCTGCGCGGGCGCGGGCAGCCGCTGGTCCAGATCCTCGGGCAGCGGTACGGCCGGCCGGGCGGCGCGGCGGCGGGCCCGGTCCAGGCAGGCGTTGACCACGATCCGGTGCAGCCACGTCGTGACGGCCGCGCGGCCCTCGAACCTTCCCGCGGCACGGTAGGCGGAAACCAGGGCGTCCTGGAGGGCGTCAGCGGCTTCCTCGCGGTCCCCCAGGGTGCGCAGGGCCACCGCCCACAGCCGATCACGGTGCCGGCGCACGAGTTCGCCGAACGCGTCGGGGTCGCCGTGGGTGTGCCGGGTGAGCAGATCGGCGTCGGTGACGTCCGCGTACGCCGATCCGTTGCGCTCGGTGCTCACCGCCTACCTCCCCTGGGCCCGGGGTCATCCTGGCATGCGATGCGGGCAGGCGTGCGGGAGGTCCGGCTCGATCGTTCGGACAAGGTCAGCTGTTGACCGTGAAGGTGATCTCGCGCCAGGCGTTCTGATGCCCCGGGGTGTAGATGTGGTAGCCGCTGACGTCGTGGAGAACCTCGGGCATCGCGGTCATCAGCACCAGTACGTACTGGGTCTTGACCGCCTTGTCGGAGCGGATGCTCACCTCGGCCCCATCGGTCGACTTGCTGCCCACGGAGGTGGTGAAGGCGTCCTGGCTCGACGGCATCGATCCGGCCCCGGGCGCGGCCTTGAGCGTGATCGTGGTGGAGGTTCCGCCGGTGCCGAGCGCGAGGTCGAGGCCGCGGACGTCCATCGGTTGACCCAGGTCGTAGATGATCCCGTACCCCTTGCGGCCGTTGAAGTCGACCGTCGGTCCGTCCTTCATCATGTTGGTCTGCCAGTACGTCTCGCGGTTTCCGTCGTAGGTCTTGGCCACGTCGTCCTGGTCGACGGGCGAGCCGCCGATCGAGATCTCCGTGCCGCGCGTCGGGAGGGCCTGCCGCGTGGGTGTCGGAGCCACCGGTGCCTGGGTCGGCGGGCTCGACGTGCCACCGCCCTGCGTCTTCAGCGGTGGCTCCTTCTTCTCGCCGTCGCCCACATGGCTGGCCACCTGCCACGTCACCAGCACGATGGCGAGCACCACCAGGACCGCGACCGCGCCCTTGACCGCGGCGCCGAAGCGGCCGCCCAGCGGCGGCGGCGGGGTGACCGGCGGTCGGGCCGGGCCGAGCGGGCCGCCTCCGCCGCCGGAGTAGCCCGCCGAGGCGTAGACCGTGCGGTTCGGCGTCGGGTTGTAGATCGGGTACTCGTCCGGCTCCGGGCCGCCGACGATGGTGTTCTGCTCCGGCGGGTGCATCTCCGGGATGGCGGTGATCGCCGCGGACAACTCGGCCGGTGTCCCGAACGCCGGTTCGTGCTTGACCTCGTGGCCGAGCGCGCGCATCGCCAGGGCGGAGAGCGTGTCGTCCACGCCGGCCCGGATCTGGCCGGGCGCGCACAGCCTGCCGCCGGTGAACGGCGCGGCCTGCAAACCGTACTCGGTGCCCTCGACCCAGCGTCGGGTCAGCGCGGCGTACATCAGCCGGCCGACCGCGTGCGTGTCGTCGCGGGCCGCGTCGTCGGTGTCGTGCCCGTACAGCGCCGCCTCGACCGCCAGGCCGACGATCTTGTACTGGCCGGTGTGCATGCGCAGCACGTTCTCCGGCGTGAGCCGCAGGTGCGACAGGCCGGCGCGGTGTGCGACGGACATCGCCTGGGCGAGGGCGCGGGTGAGTTCGTAGACCTCGTGCGGCGGCAGCGGGGCGCTCTCGAAGACCTTGGTGAGGTTGTCCGCGTCGGGCAGCCACTCCTTCACCACATAGATCAGGCCGTCTTGTTCGGCGCAGTCGAGGACCTGGACGAAACGGGGATCGCCCATCAGCGCGGCGGCGCGGGCGGCGGCGATCACCGCCCGACCGTGTTCACCGCCGGCGGGGACGATGTGTACGCCCACCGCGCGGCGCAGCTTCTCGTCCACGGCGCGCCAGGTCTCGCTGCGGCCGTTCTGGGACAGGCGGTGTTCGAGTCGGTAGCGCTCGGCGAGTCGGGTGCCTCGGCTGACCCGGGGGGCCGGGGGCTCCGGTGCCGGTGCGGGCGCGGCCGGTGCGTCGGCGTTCGTGTCGCCCGCACCGCCGGTGCCGGCGCCGCTGTCACCGTCGGCCGTCGGCTCGCGCACGACCGGTTCGGCCGCTGCGTCGGCATTTCCCGCAGTCTCGGTCGCCGCCTCTGCGTCGGACGGAGAACCGGAAGGCGATTCGGGCTCGGAACCGATGGGCAAAACCGTGGTGGTTCCGGAGGTCTTCTCGTCCGAACCGACACGTTTGTCCGACGATGTGTCAGAAGCCTTTGTCGGTACGGGGTTTGCCTCACCCGTCGCTAGGTCGACGGATCCTGCGGTTCGGTCCGTCACCTCGGCCTCATCCTCCTCGTCGGCACACTCATCGTAGAGGTGAGGCTTCTCGGGCCGTTGGTCAGGGACGCCCTCTACATACCTTGAGACTCCCGGACCCCGTCTCGGGTTGCCTCCTCGCAAGATCCGAAAGGAAACCGAGACCGGCGTATCGGGAGCATTACCCCCGTTTCACCGGGAGCCACACCCTCACTCGCCCCATGGTGGTGCATCCCACACCGTTGCGCCCGCCGAATTCCCGGTGGGAATCCGGCGGGCGGGGTCGTACGGTCGCCCGCGCGACGCGGTCAGCGGCCGAGCCGGCCCTTGATCATCCCGGTCATCGCGCTCATCTCCTCGACGCGCATACGGTTCGCCGCGATGAAGAACACCACGAACATGGTCACGATCCCGGCGCCCACCGCGATCGCCGAGCCGCCCATGGCCGAGCCGAAGTGTCCGGTGCACACCCGGGCCACGAAGAACGCCGCGGCGCCGCCGACCCCGGCGGCGATCAGCAGCCGGGTGTAGGTCCGGGTCACCCGGCGGCCGTCCAGGTCGCCGAGCCGCTTCTTCAGCCGTTGCGCGGCCAGCAGCACGCCGACGAGGTAGGCGAGGCTGTAGCCGCCCGCGATGCCGACACCGGCCCACTTGGTGGGCAGCGCGACATAGGCCAGGCCCGCGAAGGCCGCCTGGGCGCCGGCGATCCACACGGTGTTCAGGAAGGGTGTCCTGGTGTCCTCGTACACGTAGAACCCGCGCAGCAGCACGTACTGCGCCGAGTACGGGATCAGGCCCAGGCCGAGCGCCATCAGCATGTAGCCGATCCAGTGCGCGCTCTGCTCGCCGGTGGGCGCGAAGATGAAGCCGCCGATGTCTCGGCCGAGGGCCACGAAGATCACCGCGCACGGGATCATCGCCACCGCCGACAGGCGCAGGCCGGAGGAGATGTCACCGCGCACGCTGGCCTCGTCGCCGTCGGCGGCGGCGCGACTCATCCTGGGCAACATCGCGGTCATCACCGACACGGTGATCACCGCCTGGGGCAGCTGCCAGATCAGCAGCGCGCTGCTGTAGGCGGTGAAGCCGACGCCGAACTGGATGTTCTGGTCTCTCGCGTCGACGTCGATCGCGGTGGCGAGCTGGGTCACCACCAGGTAGCCGGCCTGGTTGGCCAGCACGAACAGGAACGTCCACTTGGCCAGACCGAGCGCCTTGCCCATCCCCGAGCCGCGCCAGTCGAAGCGCGGCCGGAAGCGGAACCGGGCCGACTTGAGATACGGGATCATCGCCATCGACTGCACGACCATGCCGAGCAGCGTGCCCAGACCCAGCAGCCGGATCTCGTCCGGGGTGATGGTGTCCGAGTTCTGCCCGGTGTTCTTCTGGGTGCCGGCCACCCAGATGTACAGGCCGAACGTCGCGATGATGACGATGTTGTTCAGGACCGGGGTCCACATCATCGGGCCGTAGCGCTCGCGCGCGTTGAGGATCTGCCCGAACAGCACGTGCAGGCCCATGAAGAAGATGATCGGCAGGCAGTAGCGCGCGAAGGTGATCGCTAGTTCGTAGTCCTGATGGTGTTTGGCCAGCGAGTTCGCGAACGCCCGGATCAGCAGCGGCGCGCCGAACCAGGCCAGCATCACCAACCCCGCCAGCACCGTCATCACCAGCGTGAGCAGGCGGTTCGCGTACGCCTCGCCGCCGTCGTCGTCCTGGCGCATGGCCCGCACCAGCTGCGGTACGAACACCGCGTTCAGCGCGCCGCCGCCGACCAGGATGTACAACAGCGTCGGCATCGTGTTGGCGACGTTGTAGGTGTTCGCCAGGATCGCGGTGCCCAGCGCCGCCGCGGCGACCAGGTTGCGGACGAAGCCGGTCATCCGGGACACGATCGTGCCCGCCGCCATCACGGCGGAGGACCGCATTATCCCGCCGAGCTTGCTGCCCTTCCTGCCACCGCCGCCGACCGGGATGCCGGCCATGCGCTCCTCGGCGCCCGAGCCGGGCATCCGATAGACGGGCGAGGTGGACGGGTTCACCGGGACCGGCGGGGCGTCGAGGACGGCGCTCGCCGACATCGACGCGGCGGCCGCCTCGGCCCGGTGCTGGGTCTCGTAGCGCTGGTAGGCCTCGGTGTACGAGGGCATGCCCGCGATGTCGCCGGCGAGGCCGAGGTTGATGCCGGTCAGCGTCTGGTCCATCAGCCAGCCGCCCGGGCGGTCGTAGTCGCCCCAGCCGCCCTGGCCCTGCTGGGGGCTCGGCTGCTGTGGAACGTACGACTGCTGTTGGTACGCCTGCTGCTGGTGCTGCGGCTGCTGCTGCGGTTGCTGCGCGTAGTTCTGCGCCTGTGGCTGCTGGCCGTACGGGTCGCCGGAGCCGTAGCCGCCGTTGTCGCCGTACTGCTGCGGCGCGCCGGAGGGGTCGTAGTGCTGGGCGGGGTCGTACTGCCGAGAGGGGTCGTACGGCGCCGGCTCGGGGGTGAAGATCTCGTCCACGCCCACGTACGGGTCGTTGCCGGGCGGGTCGCTCAACTCGTCCCGGAACCACGCCCCGCCGTCCTGCGCGGGCGGCTGTCGTTGTTGCTGCTGTCCGTACGGGTCGTAGCCGCCGCCCGACTGCGCGCCGTAGGAATCCCCGTAGACCGGTTCGGGGCCCGCGCCGTAGCCGCCCTGGCTCGGATAGCCCTGCTGCGGGTACTCGGGCTCGCCGTAACCCGGGTGCGCGTTGGGGTCGGGATAGCCCTGCTCCCCGGGGCGCGCGTACGGATCCGGCGGTTGCGCGGCGTAGGGATCGGCCGGCTGCCCGTACGGATCGACGTACTGCTGCAGGTAGGGGTCGGCGGGCGGCCGACCCCGGTAGGGATCGTCGTGCGCGCCGTCGTCCGGCTCGGCGGAGCCGCCGGTGTACGGCTGACGTTCGTCGCTCCGGTCGCTCATGCGGGCGGGCCCTCGTCTTCTCGGTCAGGTTGAGTGTCCGGTGCCCACTTTCTCATTCGGGGCGGTCGGTCGTGGATCCCAACGGTGTGTGTCCGTGCGGGTCGGCCGGATCGGGCGGTCGGTTCCCGCCGGCGTACGGGTGTACCGGAGGCGGCGGCGACCACTCCGGTTTCGGCCGGATCCGGTCCCCGGCCGCGTCGTCCGGGGGATCGGATTCCGCCGGCGGATCGAGGTCGTCCTCACCATCCTCGCCGCGCGTGTCCCCGGCAAGGGCCGCCTCCCGGCGCTTGCGCAGGAACGCGCGGAGCGAGAACACCGCGAGCAGGAACGCGAGGCCGCCGATGATCCATCGGGTCAGCGCGTCGATCGTGGTGGTGTTCACGAAGAACGACTGCGCCGGATTCACCGCCCGCCCGTCCGGGGTGAGCAGCGCCACGTCGACCATGACCTTGCCGTTCGCGGCCGATTTCGCCGAGATCGGCACTTCGAGTCGGCGACCGTCGGGCACCGTCACGGTGGCCGGATCGCCCAGCTTGAGCCGGTTGGGCTGGTGCGAGGTGACCACCACCCGCACGTTGATCGGCTGCTGGAGGTTGTTCACCACGGTGACCGGTATGTTGCCCTCGTCGCCGGACAGGGTCACCCCGGTTCTGCGGATGATGTAGACGAGCGATTCCAGCTCGCGCAGTCCCCGGGTCACGCCCAGTCGGTAGCGATCCGCGCCCTGCGCGTCGCCGCGCCACGAGGTGGACAACATGCGCAGGAGCGCGGGGTCGAACGGGCCGGTCACCCGCTCGGGCCGGGTCAGGATCGAGGCGAAGGTCTGCATCGACCCGGCCAGGTTGTCGGTCTCCGCCAGGTATTGCGCGCTCGGCTCGAAGGCGCGGACGTTCTTGGGGTAGGCGACCGACTTGCGGGCGGGCAGCGGGGCGGGCTCGGCGGCCAACTCGGTCAGGCTGGTGGGTTGCGCCCACTCGGCCGACGCCGCCATCACGTCGCGCAGCACGCCCGCCAGCGCGGTGTCCATCAGCCGCGGCGGGGCGATCAGCACACTGCGGGTGGGCTTGAGCGTGGGCTCCTGCAGCACGATGGTCAGCAACTCGGCGAGCAACTGCTGCGTGGTCAGCACCGCCTGGCCCGGCGCCCTGGTGTCCGCGGCCAGCAGCGTGTCGATGTCCGGGTCGGTGACCAGCGCGGTGCCCTTGTCGCTGCCCGGCAGCGACGCGGTGGCCAGCGGTGTGACGTTGAGGTCCTTGGTCGGCGGCAGGCTCGCACCGGCGGTGATCACCGTGCCGGCGCCGCTGTTGCCGGCCAGGGAGACGATCGACGGGTCCAGCGCGCCGGAGGCGGGCCAGGCCACGTCGGCGCGCGCGGGCCTGCCCAGGACGCGCTGGAAGACGGCGGCGGATTCGAGCTGGGCCTCGGTCAACTGCGGACGCAGGTCCGTTTTGCCGGCGTCGAGCGCGTGCGCCACGGCGGCGATGTCGGGGTCGCCGTACGGGAGGCCGATCACGGGCTGGGAGCCGATGGCGCCCTTGAGCCGGTCCAGCCACCCGGCGGCGGTCTGACCGCCGCCGCCCGCCAGGGTGTTCGAGATCTGGTTCGGCGTCGCCTTGGCCGTGTCCTCCTCGGGCGGCGGCTTGCCGTCCTTGGTCTTCTTCGGCTTGCCCGGCTCCAGGCTCCCGGGCGGCGCGACCCGGTATCCGCCCGCCATCTCGGCGGCGGAGTCGAGCAGTTCGGGGTCGATCGCCCAGTCGACCTTCATTCCACCGCCGATGGCCGCCAGTTCGTACAACCGCCCGCCCGGGGCGAACAGCGCGGCCAGGTCGTCGTCGCGGAACACCGGCGTCTGACCCTCGTCGCCGAGCGTGGTGCCGTCGCGGTGCGGTCGGTCGACCAGCGGCCAGATCATGCCGACCCGCAGTTTCGGTACGTTCTTCAGGCCGTTCTTGCCGATCCACGGCAGGAAGGTGCGGGTGGAGCCGACGACGCGCCCGCCGACCCGCGCCTCGATCGCGAGCGGGTACGCGCCGGCCTCGCCCAGATTGAGCGCGTCGGCGCGCACGGCGAACGACCACGGCTGGCCCGGCCCGGAGGCCGGCACGCGTACGGTCACCGGCTTGACGTCGCGCACCAGGGAGCCGTTCGACTGGCCCTCCTCGGGCGAGGAGATGCCGCTGCGAAAGAGCGGTTCCGAGGTGCGCATCCGCACCGCCAGCTCCACCGCGTCGAGCGGCTTGGAGCCGCTGTTCAGTACCTGGCCCTCGATGGTGATGGTGCCGCCGGGCTTGGCGATCGGGGTCATCCTGGTGATCAGGACTCGGATCCCGTCGCCGTCGGCGGCGCGTACGACGGTCGGTGGCAGCGCCCCGAGCAGTGCGACGGCGAGCAGCAGGGCCAGCAGCAGTACACCGGCCACTCGGCCGCGTCGCGGCGGCATCCCGGCCTCGGAACGGATCCGGCGATCGCTCACGCGCTGTCCGCCAACAGCTCCGGGGCGAGTGTCGCCAACCGCCGTTCGTCGGGGTAGGCGAGGCGCGCGGAGAGCGCGCCGAGCGGAACCCAAGCCACCGCTTCGACCTCGATGTCGTCGTCCGACAGATCCCCGCCCGCCGCCTCCATGAGGTAGTGGTGGACGGTCTTGTGCACCCGCCGGTCCGGCGCGGTGAACCAATAGTCGATCACGCCGAGCGGAGCCAGCACCCGACCCACGATGCCGGTCTCCTCCTCGACCTCGCGCAGCGCGGCGTCCACCACGCTCTCGCCGTCCTCGATGTGCCCCTTGGGCAGCGACCACAGCAGCCGGCCGCGTCGGTCCCGGCGGGCGATCAACGCCGCGCGCAACGTGAGCCGATCGATCACCAGACCGCCCGCCGAGGTCTCCTCGACCACCTGCAGCCGACGGCGCGGCGGCGTGGTCTCGGAAGGCATCCGCCAAGCTTAGTGCGACATGCGCCACGCCATCACGCCATGATCACGTCGGCACGCCGACCGCGCGCGAGGGGCGCCTCGGCATAATGCGCGCGAGAGCCGCGGCCTCGACCCGTAACCTTGTCTCCCGTGCCGAACGCCAAGAACACACCCCTCCCGGACGACCCGCCGGCCGGCGGCGAGCTGAGCGCCGTCCAGCGCCGCGCCGTCACCGAACTGTTGCGCGTCGCCCCCGTCGCCGACGACCTCGCCCGCCGCTTCGAAGCGGCCGGGTACACGCTCGCGCTGGTCGGCGGCTCGGTGCGGGACGCCCTGCTCGGCCGGTTGGGCAACGACCTCGACTTCACCACCGACGCGCGCCCCGAACAGGTGTTGGCGATCGTGCGCCCCTGGGCGGACGCGGTGTGGGACGTGGGCATCGCGTTCGGCACGGTCGGCTGCCGCAAGCGGCTCGCCGGTTCGCCGGACTACCAGATCGAGATCACCACCTACCGCTCCGAGGCGTACGACCGCACCTCGCGCAAGCCGGAGGTCTCCTACGGCGACTCGATCGAGGACGACCTGGTCCGGCGCGACTTCACGGTCAACGCGATGGCGGTGGCGCTGCCGGGGATCACGTTCGTGGACCCGCACGGCGGGCTGGCCGACCTGGCCGCGCGCGTGTTGCGCACCCCGGGCACGCCCGAGGCGTCCTTCGGCGACGATCCGCTGCGGATGATGCGGGCCGCGCGCTTCGCCGCGCAGCTCGACTTCGAGGTCGCGCCCGAGGTGGTGGCGGCGATGACGGACATGGCCGAGCGGATCGAGATCGTCTCCGCCGAGCGGGTCCGCGACGAGCTGAACAAGCTGATCGTGTCCGATCACCCGCGCAAGGGCCTGGAGTTGCTGGTCACCACCGGCCTGGCCGAGCACGTGCTGCCCGAGCTTCCGACGTTGCGCCTGGAGGTGGACGAGCACCACCGGCACAAGGACGTGTACGAGCACACGCTGATCGTGCTCGAACAGGCGATGGCGCTGGAGCAGCCGGGCGAGCCGGACCTGGTGCTGCGCCTGGCCGCGCTCCTGCACGACATCGGCAAGCCGCGTACCCGGCGCTTCGAGGCGGACGGCCGGGTCTCGTTCCACCATCACGAGATGGTCGGCGCGCACATGTCCCGCAAGCGGCTCAAGGCATTGAAGTATCCGAAGGACGTCACCGACGACATCACCCGCCTGGTCGAGCTGCACCTGCGCTTCCACGGCTACGGCACGGGCGAGTGGACCGACTCTGCGGTGCGCCGCTACGTGCGCGACGCGGGGCCGCTGCTCGATCGGCTGCACAAGCTGACCCGCTCGGACTGCACCACCCGCAACAAGCGCAAGGCGGCCACGCTGGCCCGGGCCTACGACTCGCTGGAGGAGCGGATCGCGCAGCTCGCCGAGCAGGAGGAGCTGGACTCGATCCGGCCGGACCTGGACGGCAACGAGATCATGAAGCTCCTGGAGGTGCCGCCGGGCCCGCTGGTCGGCAAGGCCTACCGGCACATGCTGGAGCTGCGCCTGGAACACGGCCCGATGGACCACGAGACGGCCGTCGCCGCGCTGCGCGAGTGGTGGACGGCGAACGCCCCGGCCTGAGCACGCACGAAGCCCGCCGGTGGGACTACCGGCGGGCTTCGGCGTCGTGCGGGTTCGGGGCGCCTACTCGAACTTGGCGCCCTTTTCCTCGAGTTCCTTCTTGGCCGCCTGGAAGTCCGCCTCGGTGGCGCTCATCGTCGAGATCGGGTCCAGCGCCTTGAGGTCGGACAGCGTCGTCTTGGAGGTGAAGGCCATGCAGACCACGCCCTTCTTGGAACCGGTCCAGTAGAAGGTCGCGAAGTAGCCCGAGTTGTCGGGGAGACCCTCGCACTTGCTCTTGTCCGAGCTGCCGTCGACCTTCTTGAGGATCTTCCACCTGGCGTCGGGCGAGTCGCACTTGGCGATCTTCGGCATCTTGGACTTGCCGATGCCGCCCTCGATGCGTTCGAGGCAGTCGCCCGCCTTGGCCGTGGTGGCGTCGTCCTTCTTGAACGCGTTCAGCGCGATCGCGGCGACGATGCCCAGCACGACGAGCACACCGATCGGGATCAGGATCTTCTTCAGCTTGCTCTTGCGCGGCGGGGGCGGCGGCGGGCCGCCGTAGAAGCCCGGCTGGCCGGCGGGCGGGAACCCGCCCGGCTGACCGGGCTGCTGCCCCCAGTCCTGCTGCGGCTGGCCCGGCTGCTGCTGCCACCCGCCCTGCGGCGGCTGCTGACCGGGCTGCTGGTTCCAGCCCTGGTTCGGCTGCTGCGGGCCGTTGGGGCCGGGCGGGAAGGGATTGGACATGGGGGCGATCTCCGTTGCAGGGGACTGGTGAGACAGTCCGGAACACTAGGGGTCCGGCCGGACACGCGCAGCGGGGATTCCCCTTACACCGGTCGAATGTGAGCGGAATAACGGGCATAAGGCGCTATTCACAGGTGACGCGAATTACTTTCGTGCCGCGAGACACAGTACGAAGCGGTCCTGCGCCGGATCCGAGGCCAGCGCGATCGGGTCGCCCGGCAGCGAGTCGCAGACGTCGGTGTCCGTCGTGTCCCGGACCCGTTCGACCACGATGAAGCGGGCCTGCGGGTCCTCGCACGGGACCGGGTCGGCGTCGATGCTCGTCTTGTCCCGCAGGCAGTCGCCCTCGTGGACGCGGACCCCGTCGCCGTCGTCCTTGTGCACGTACCACCAGCCGCCGGCGGCGGTTCCGCCGCCGATCAGCAGCACGGCCACGGTCGCGATCAGCGCCGCGCGGCCGCGCCGCGGGCGTTCGGCCGCCCGCCGGCTCGCGCGCCCGTCGACCCGCGGGCGACCGGCCACCGGGGCGTGCGGGGCCGCCGGCTCGCGGGCGGCGAGCTCGTGCCCGTGCGGCGGAGTGTTCTCGGTCCATGCCGGTCTGTACGGCAAAGGATTGTTTTCACCCGGACCGGCGTCGTTGGACATGGAGTATCTCCAGAGGTGCCGAAAATCGCTGGATGTGCAGATTAGAACCTCGGCCTCGTCATTGCACTACCCACGGGTAATTTCTTGGGGATGTACGGCGGATCAAATGCCTCGCCCGGTTATGAAAGGGATATTACGGCCGGCCGTTTCCCGTCGGTGAGCCCTCGATGATCACCGGAGGGTGGCGGCGCGACGCCAGGCCGTACAGGACTCCGGTCAGCGCGTACACCCCGGCGACCCCCAGCAGCACCGCCGGGGACCGACCGTCGTCGGGCAGTCCGAGCGCGGCGACCGCGGCCGCGCCGACGAACGCGACGTTGAAGAGCACGTCGTAGACGGAGAACACCCGACCCCGGTACGCGTCGTCGACGGTGGTCTGCACGATCGTGTCCACCCCGATCTTGGCGCCCTGCGAGGTCACCCCGAGCAGGAAGGCGCCCGCCACCATCGGCGCGAACAGGAACGGCAGCCCGAGCGCCGCCTGGCACACCGCCCCGGCCAGCGCGCACGCGCCGATCCAGGCCGGGACGCCGATTCGCGCGGTGACCCCCGGCGTGATCACGGCCGCCACGAAGAAGCCGAGCGCGGACACGCTCACCGTGATCCCGAAGGTCGCGAGACCGCCGTCGGTGTCGCCCGGATCGTTGAACGTGTTGCGGCACAGCAGCACCGTCATCACGGTCAGCACGCCGTAGCAGAACCGCATCGCGGTGATCGCGGCCAACGCGTGCGCGGGCGCCCGGCGCCGCCACACATGCACCGCCCCCTCGCGCAGCCCCCGGGCCACCGAGCGCAGCGCCCGGCGCACATCCGGCAACACCCGGTCGGGATCGGGCCCGAGCAGATCGCTCGGCATCGTCGCGGCGACCGCCGCCGAGCCCAGGTACAGCAGGCCGGACACCACGATCACCAGCGCGGTGGCCCCCGAACCCTCGGCCAGGAACGTGTGCACGAGCACCGCGGCCCCGCCGCCGACCGCCGCCGCCACCGTGCCTGCCGTGGGCGACACCGAGTTCGCCGTCACCAGCCGCTCGGCCGGCACCACGCGCGGCAGCGACGCGGACAACCCGGCGAGCACGAACCGATTCACCGACAGCACCACCAGGGCCGCCGCGTAGAAGACCGGATCGGGCACCCCGAGCAGCACCAGACCCGCGGTCAGCGCGACCAGCACCGCCCGCAGCAGGTTGCACAGCACCAGCACCTGCCGCCGCCGCCACCGGTCGAGCAGGACCCCGGTGAACGGCCCGACCAGGGAATAGGGCAGCAGCAGCACCGCGAACGCGGCGGCGATGTCCGCCGCCGAGGTCTGTTTCTCCGGCGAGAAGAACGCCTGGCCCGCGATGGCCACCTGGAAGGCACCGTCGGACAGCTGCGAGGTCAGCCGGGTGGCGAAGAGCCGACGGAAGTCGCGCAGCTTCAGCAGCGAGCGCAGATCACGGATGAGGGCCACGGCGCCCACCGTAGCCGGCGGCGGACGCCGCACCCGAAACGGGCACCGCCGCGGGTACGCCGAAGGCCCGACTCCTGGAGGGGAGTCGGGCCTTCGGTCACTCGAACGCACCGCGGAGGTGCGGGTCGAGCGGAGCGGGTCAGCGCTCGATGTCGCCCTTGATGAAGGACTCGACGGCGTTGCGGGCCTCGTCGTCGAAGTACTGCACCGGCGGCGACTTCATGAAGTAGGAGGACGCCGACAGGATCGGGCCACCGATGCCGCGGTCCTTGGCGATCTTCGCCGCGCGCACGGCGTCGATGATGACACCGGCCGAGTTCGGCGAGTCCCAGACCTCGAGCTTGTACTCCAGGTTCAGCGGCACGTCGCCGAAGGCGCGACCCTCGAGGCGCACGTACGCCCACTTGCGGTCGTCGAGCCACGCGACGTAGTCCGACGGGCCGATGTGCACGTTGTCCGAGCCGAGGTCGCGGTCGACCTGCGAGGTGACCGACTGCGTCTTGGAGATCTTCTTCGACTCCAGGCGCTCGCGCTCCAACATGTTCTTGAAGTCCATGTTGCCGCCGACGTTCAGCTGCATGGTGCGCTCGAGCAGGACACCGCGGTCCTCGAAGAGCTTCGCCATCACGCGGTGCGTGATCGTGGCGCCCACCTGCGACTTGATGTCGTCGCCGACGATCGGCACGCCCGCCTCGGTGAACTTGTCCGCCCACTCCTTGGTGCCGGCGATGAAGACCGGGAGGGCGTTGACGAACGCGACCTTGGCGTCGATGGCGCACTGGGCGTAGAACTTCGCCGCGTCCTCGGAGCCCACCGGGAGGTAGCAGACGAGGACGTCGACGGCCTGGTCCTTGAGGACCTTGACCACGTCGACGGGGGCGTCGGTCGACTCCTCGATGGTCTCGCGGTAGTACTTGCCGAGACCGTCCAGGGTGTGCCCACGCTGCACGGTGACGCCCGACGGCGGCACGTCGCAGATCTTGATCGTGTTGTTCTCGCTGGCACCGATGGCGTCGGAGAGGTCGAAGCCGACCTTCTTGGCGTCCACATCGAAAGCGGCCACGAACTCGACGTCACGCACGTGATACTCGCCGAACTGCACGTGCATCAGGCCGGGGACGCGGCTGTTCGGGTCGGCGTCCTTGTAGTACTCGACGCCCTGCACCAGCGAAGCGGCGCAGTTGCCCACGCCGACGATGGCTACGCGAACCGAACCCATTCCGGTTGCTCCCTGTGATCTCGACGAAGCCGCCACGAACCGGCGACCTCAGTTGTTGGATGCGGACGGGTCCGAGGCCACGTCCTGGGTGGGGGTCCGAAGCCGGTCGGCGTCCTTCGACGTGTCGACCGGGGTTTCGGGGCCGGCGGGGTCCGGAGTCGCTCCGGCGTGCCGCTCGGCGGTGATGAGCTCGTTCAGCCAGCGCACTTCGCGCTCGACCGACTCCAAGCCGTGTCGCTGCAACTCGAGGGTGTAGCCGTCGAGCTTCTCCCGTGTCCGGGTCAGCGACCCGCGCACCCGGTCGAGACGCTCCTCGAGCCGGCTGCGCCGACCCTCGAGGATACGCATGCGCACCTCGTGGTCGGTTCGACCGAAGAAGGCGAAGTGCACGCCGAAGTTCTCGTCCTCCCAGGCCGAGGGCCCGGACTCGGACAGCAGTTCTTGGAAGTGCTCCTTGCCCTGTGCCGTCAGCTGGTAGACGATCCGGGACCGCTTGCTGCCGGCGAGTGCCGTCACCTCCGGAACCTCCTCCGCGAGCAGACCCCGTTCCAGCAGGGACTTCAGGCACGGATAGAGGGTGCCGTAGGCGATGGCACGGAACGAACCGAGCACGGTGTTGAGCCGCTTGCGCAACTCGTAGCCGTGCATGGGGGAGTCGTGCAGCAGACCGAGGATCGCGAATTCGAGGACGCCACCGCGCCTGCTCATCGCCTTCCTCCATCCACTGCGGACCGAGCCGGACATGGGCACGGGCGCGACCGTGGGATACGGTCACAGCCGACCTTCGTCCGGCCGGGGCTCCTGCGCCCCCGGCTCGATGTACCGGCCCGATGTATCGAACCGATACATCGAGACGATAGGTCTCCTTGCCGTGTGGTGGCAAGGCGGCCGCCGGTGACTCGGGTCACAGGCAGGTCACAGTGAGGTCGCGAAAGCGGATCCGCGTAGTCTGTTCCGCCGTGTGGTACCTCAAGCCCCGCTTTCTGCGGAACCGCTTCCCATGCGCTTGCGTCCTGGGGAACGGAGAGCCACGACCCGTGCGTCCGACCTCCGCGTCGTACGGCCGAGGAGTAGCGAACGCATGAGTGAACATCGCCGTAGATCACCGCAGCCGCGCCCCGAGGGGCGCGGTGGCTCGCATTCGGGGGGCGCGGGAGGGCCCGGAGGCGGCGGAACGCCACCCGGCGGCTCGTCGTTGCCCGACGGGCCCGGAGGGGGCGACGAGGAACGCCCGCTTTCGCGCGTGGAGGCCCGAGCGGCCGCCCGCGCCGGGGGCCGGCGGGCCGCCAACGGCGGGGCGGCCGGCGGCCGATCCCGCTCCGAGGCCGGTCCGCCCCGGAGGAAGCGGTTCATCGACTACCCGAGGTACGGCAAGACCGGCATTCGTCGCTGGCTGCCGTCCATCAAGCAGATCCTGGCGATGATCCTGTTCTTCCTCGCGTCGCTGATGGGGCTCGCGGCCCTGGCGTACGCGATGGTCAAGGTGCCCGACCCGAACGCGAACACGACCTATCAGTCGAACATCTACTACTACTCCGACGGCGTCACCGAGATCGGACGCACCGGGCAGGTCAACCGGCAGAACGTGACGGTGGACCAGATTCCCAAGCACGTGCAGAAGGCCGTGATCGCCGCGGAGAACCGCTCCTTCTACAGCGACTCCGGCGTCTCGCCGAAGGGCCTGCTGCGGGCCGGGGTCACCATGGTCAAGGGCGGTGACACGCAGGGTGGTTCGACCATCACCCAGCAGTACGTCAAGAACACGTACCTGACCCAGGAGCGCACCTTCAAGCGCAAGTTCAGCGAGATCTTCATCGCGCTGAAGGTCGACCGGCAGATGCGCAAGGACGACATCCTCGTCGGCTACCTCAACACCGCCTTCTACGGCCGCAACGCGTACGGCATCCAGGCCGCCGCGCAGGCCTACTACGGCAAGAACGTCGGCGACCTGAACGTGGCCGAGGGCGCCTACCTGGCCACCCTGCTCAACGCGCCGGGCATCTACGACGTGATCGAGTTCCCGGGCCAGTTGGAGAAGGTCAAGGGCCGCTGGGCGTACGCGCTGGACGGCATGGTCAAGGAGGGCTGGCTGACCAAGGCGGAGCGCGACACGCTCCAGTTCCCGATGCCGATCAAGCCCAAGCCGGCCGCGAACAAGGCCGGTCAGGCCGGTTACCTGATGAAGGTGACCGACCAGTACCTCAAGGCCAACAACGTGATACCCGACGCGGAACTCGCCCGCGGCGGGTTCAAGATCGTCACCACGTTCGACAAGGCCAAGCAGGACGCGGCGGTCGCGGCGGTCAACGACGAGTTGAGGGCGGATCTGAAACCGGAACGCGAGTCGGACCGCTACGTCCGTACCGGCCTGGCCTCGATGGTGCCCGGCGACGGCGCGGTGGTCGCGCTGTACGGCGGTGCCGACTTCGTCCAGCAGGAGTTCAACGACGCGGTCAGACGCGACGTCCAGGCCGGTTCGACGTTCAAGCTGTTCACCCTCGCGACGGCGCTGCGCACCGGCGGCGCGGACGGCAAACCCATCGGCCCGGACAGCATGTACAACGGCGACAGCAAGATCCCGATCAAGATGCGAAACGGGCAGAACTACAAGGACCCACAAACGGGCAAGGACGTCCTCACCCCCAACGAGGGTGACACGATGTACGGCAACATCTCGATCACCAGAGCCATGGAGAAGTCGGCGAACACCGTCTTCCTCCAACTCGCCGCCGACGTGGGACCCGAGAACGTCAAGAAGGCCGCGATCGACGCCGGCCTACCGCCCACCCTCGACGACTTCGTGACGACCCCGCTGGTGACCCTCGGCGTCACCCAGCCGAGCGCGATGGACATGGCCGAGGCGTACGCGACCTTCGCGGCGCGCGGGCTTCACGCGGAACCGTACTTCGTCAAGGACATCACGCACGACGGTTCGAAGGTCGATCTGCCCAAGCACAAGACCGAGCAAATCTTCGACAAGAACGTCGCGGACACGGTCAACCAGGTCATGCGGCGGGTCGTCGACAACCCGCCGCTGAACGACGGCACCGGCCGAGAGGCGAAGGCGTTGAACCGACCGGTGGCCGGCAAGACCGGTACCACGGACAGCAACCTCTCCGCGTGGTTCGTGGGCTACACGCCCAACCTGGCCACCTCGGTGGCGCTGTTCCGCGAGGACCCGAACACCCACCGCCACCTTTCCCTCAAGGGCTTGGGCGGTGGGGACGAATCCGTGCACGGTGGTGGCATCCCCACGAAGCTCTGGACCGCGTACATGAAGAGCGCCCTCCAAGGAATGCCGTCCACGGACTTCAGCCTGCCCGGCGAGAAATTCGACAACAAGGACAGGGCGACGTCGCCGCCGCCGACCACCGCGCCGCCGACCACGCGGGCGCCCAGCACCCCGCCGCCGACGTCCAGCGCGCCGCCGACCACGCCGCCGGCGACGACGACCGCGCCCGGTGGCGGTTCGCACGGCAGCAGCGGTGACCCCGGAGGGGGCGGGAACACCGGCAAGCCGACGAACACCGGCAAGCCGACGAACACCGAAAGCGGCGGCCCTGGCGGGCCCGGGGGGCCCGGCAGCCGAGGCGGTGCCAACGGCTTCATCATCGGCGGCCGATCCAGCGGCGGCTAGACCCGCCCGGGCGCCGTACCGGACGCCGGGAAATCGGCGAACCCCTCCGGACAGGGCCTAGCCTTACGCGTGCCCCACCGCCGCCGCGGTGGGGCACGCGTTGTCGTATACCGGCCGGCGAGGGCAGCCTCCTCGTGGAGCGCGAGAGGATGGGCGCCATGACGCCGACATCGACCGAACCCGTCCTGCCGAGCCTCGACGACCCGGTGGTCCGGGCGGGCAGCGAGGTCGTCGGCGGGCCGGCCGGGCGCCGGATCCGATTCGTGGGCAACCGCTGGTGGAGCCCCGTGCGGGTGCTCGTCCTGCTCGCGGTGGCCTGCTTCGCGCTCGGGATCGTGCAGAAGAAGCCCTGCTACGACGGCGGTTGGTTCGCCGGCAGCACGCAGTACTCGCACGCCTGCTACAGCGACATGCCGCACCTGTACGTCAATCGCGGTCTCGCGGACGGGAAGATCCCGTACTTCCAGGAGACCGGCGACAAGGACATGAAGTTCCTGGAGTATCCGGTGATCACCGGCGGGGTGATGGCCTTCGCGGGCACCCTGGCCCGGGCCGCCGGGGACCTCACCGACGGCGATCTCCGGGACGAACAGCTGTGGTTCGTGATGATCAACGCGTTGATCATGATGGCCTGCGCGGTGGTCACCGTGATCGCGGTCAAGGGCACGTCGGGGCGCCGACCCTGGGACGCGGCGATGGTGGCGTGCGCGCCGGCGCTGGCGCTCAACGGGTTGATCAACTGGGACCTGGTCGCGGTCGCGCTGACCGCGGTGGCCATGTGGTCGTGGGCGCGGCGCAACGTCGTGGTCGCCGGCGTGCTGATCGGCCTGGCGACCGCGGCGAAGCTGTACCCCGTGCTGCTGCTCGCGCCGCTGTTCCTGCTGTGTCTGCGCTCGGGACGGCTGGTCGCCTTCGCCAAGACGGCCGCCGCCGCGCTGGTGTCCTGGCTGGTGGTCAACCTGCCGGTGATGCTCGACTTCGACGGCGGGTTGCACATCCGCGAGGGCTGGAAGCTGTTCTACACGTTCAGCCAGGACCGACCCGCCGACTACGGATCGATCTGGTTGATCATCCAGCAGCGCGACGGCAAGACCCTGGAGGGTCTGAACACCTACGTCACGCTCAGCCTGGTGCTGTGCTGCCTCGCGATCGCCGCGCTGGTGATGTTCGCGCCGCGCCGGCCGCGCTTCGCCCAGGTGGCGTTCCTGATCGTGGCCGCGTTCATCCTGACCAACAAGGTCTACTCGCCGCAGTACGTGTTGTGGCTGATCCCGCTGGTGGTACTGGCCCGACCGCGCTGGCGGGACTTCCTGATCTGGCAGGCGTGCGAGGTGACGTACTTCCTGGGCGTGTGGATGTACATCGCCTCGTTCTCCGGCAAGGGCCTGTCGCAGAACGCGTACCACGTGGTGATCCTGCTGCACCTGCTCGGCACCGCGTACATCTGCCTGGTGGTGGTGCGCGACATCCTGCGCCCGGAGCGGGACCCGGTGCGCGCGGACGGCAGCGACGACCCCTCGGGCGGTGTGCTGGACCGGGCGCCCGACGTGTTCGTGCCCGGCACGATCCCGGTGCGGGCCGGCTTCTGAGCGACGGCGCGACGGCGCGACGACGAACGGCCTCGGGGCTGCGGTGGGATCGCCGCCCCGAGGCCGTTCGGCTGTGTCGTCGGGTCCTTCGGGTCCTTCGGGTCCTGCCGGTTCGGCGGACGCGCGCCCGGATCAGCGGATCGCGATCCGGTCGAAGTGCGTCGTGGTGTGCCGCAGCGCCGCCTCCAACTCGTCGCCGGGCTTGGGCGGGGCCACGTCGTTGGCCAGGAACAGCAGGCTGACCTGCATGTGCGGCGGCTCGGCGAACCAGCGCTGCTTGCCCGCCCAGGTGAACGGGGACAACGAACGGTTGACGGTGGCCAGCCCGGCGCGCGCGACGCCCTTGGCCCTCGGCATCACCCCGCGCACCGTCTTGGGCGCCTCCAGGCCGACCCCCTGCGCGGTGCCGCCGCTGACCACGACCAGGTGCCCGTCGCTCGGCGCCTTGCGCTGGCGGTAGCCGAACCGCTCGCCGCGCGCGATCCGCACCACGTCGAGCACCGTGCCCCGGCTGGCCAGCGCGTCGTGGTCGCCCAGCCACAGGTCGGTACCGATCCGAGGCCGGAACTCGGTGTCCGGGTACCGCTCGCGCAGCACCCCCAACTCGGCCGCGGTCAGGTGGCTGACGTACATCGTCCGCACCGGCAGGCGTGCCGCACGCAGCCGCTCCACCCAGCCCGTCACCTCGACGACCGGGTCGTAGCCGTCCGGATGATCCAGCGGCAGGTGCAGCGAGAAGCCCTCCAACCGGACGTCGTCCATCCCGGTGCGGAGCTTGACCAACTCCTCCTCGGTGACCCCGTCGCGCTTCATCGTCGTCATGCACGCGACCACGATCCGGCAGCCCACCAGGTCCCGCGCCGCCTGCACGGAGGAGACCGTGCGGATGGTGCGATCCGGCAGCGGCACCGCCTCCTCGCCGCGCAGATACGGCGTGAGCACCAGGACCTTGCCGTCGAAGTAGTCCTTGACCAGCGCGGCCTCGTAGGTGGTCCCCACGGCCACGGTGTCCACGCACATCCGGGTGGCCTCCTCGGCCAGCCTCGGATTGGTGAACCCGTAGCCGTTGCCCTTCATCACCGGCACCAGGCCGGGGAACGTGTCGCGGACCTCGTCCTGGTGCTTGCGCCACCGGGCGGCATCGACGTAGAGCGTGAGCGACATGGGCGTTTCGGGGCCTTCCGGGTGTGGGGCGTGCCTTGGGGACGCGGGGCGAAGGCGGAGCACGCGACGTGGGCTGCGTCGCGGTGACCACGTGCGGCCGGCGACTCGGGGTGCCGCCGGCCGAGCGGTCAGCGGCGCGACATGTACATGTCGAGTGCCTTGTGCAGCATCTTGTTGAGCGGGAAGTCCCACTCGCCGAGGTATTCGACGGCCTGGCCGCCGGTGCCGAGCTTGAACTGGATCAGCCCGAAGAGGTGGTCGTTCTCGTCCAGGGTGTCACTGATGCCGCGCAGGTCGTAGGCCGAGGCGCCGAGCGCGTACGCGTCCCGCAACATCCGCCACTGGATCGCGTTCGAGGGCCGGACCTCGCGCTTGTGGTTGGCGGACGCGCCGTACGAGTACCAGACGTGGTCGCCCACGGTGACCATCGTGGTGGAGGCGAGCACCTCTCCCTCGTGCTTGGCCAGGTACAGCCGCATGCGCTCGGGGTCCTCGGCGTTGAGCGCCTTCCACATGCCCTGGAAGTAGGCCAGCGGGCGCGGGGTGAAGTGGTCGCGCACGGCGGTGACCTTGTAGACCTCGTGGAACACCGGCAGGTCGTCGTAGCCGCCCTGGACCACGTCGACACCGGCCTTCGTGGCCTTCTTGATGTTGCGCCGCCACAGCTGGTTGAAGCCCGCGTGCACGTCGTCGAGGCTGCGCCGCACCAGCGGCACCTGGAAGACGTAGCGCGGCTGCACGTCGCCGAACCCGGCCCCGCCCGAGGCGTCCTGCTGCCAGCCCAGGCCGCGCAGTTGCCGCTCCAGCTCGGAGCCGCGCTCGTCGGTCCAGTCGGGGGTCAGGTCACGCAGCCGGTTGGCCGACTTGGCCGCTATCGCCTTCTTGATCGTCTCCGCCTCCCAGCGGGCGATCACCACGGGCGGACCCATCTTGACCGAGAACGAGCCCCGACTCTTCAGGTGCGCGAGCATCGGGTCGAGCCATCGCCGCAGGTCGCCGTCGAACCAGTCGATGACCGGGCCCTCGGGCATGTAGGCGAGGTAGCGCTTTATCTTCGGCAGCTGCCGGTACAACACGAGTGCCGCGCCCACGACGGCGCCCGACTCGTCGATCCAACCGATGCTCTCGGATCGCCACTCACTCTTCACCGCACCCCAGGAGGGGCACTGAAGAAAGCTCACGGAGGGCCTGCCCTTGATGAAGGCCAGGTGCTCCTCGGCGGTGAGCGTCCTCAGGCGCAAAGACATGTAAGAGCTCCTCGATATCGGTTCGGCCGTGACAGAGGTTACTGCGCCTGCGGGCGCCATGGATCGTGTCGGGCGTCGCAGGCGGGACGGTACGGGGGCGATGCGGACCTTCACCGGCGAAGCGGGCGCCCGGATCGGCGGCGCGCGGCGGGGTCGCGGACCGCGAGCGGCCCGCCGGATGCCGGTCCGGCGGGCCGCTTCGGGCGGGCGGTGCGGCGGGTCAGTACAGGCCGCCGTGGAACATGTTCATGAACAGTGCGACGGCCGAGACGCCGAGCGCGAGCACGGTGACCACCCGCTCCTCCGTGGTCGCCGAGAACATCTGGCTGACCAGGCCGGTTCCCACGCCGGCCAGCGCGGTCCACGCGCCCAGGATGTGCATGCCCTTGAAGAACGCGCAGATGCCGGCCACCAGCGCGAACAGCACGACGGCGGCGACCAGCGCGTTCTCGCGGGGATGGGCACGGCCGTCGGAGTTGAGGGTCAGCCGGGGCCGGTGCGCCCCGGCGGCGGGCGCGGCCGGCGCTGTACGGCGGATCGGATGTGCCATCACACACCTCCGGTGAGTGACTGCGGGACGGACCAATTTGTCCATATATCCATCCCCTGGCGTGACCGGCGTCATGCTCGGATTTCGAGACTGTCTGCCGGTCCGGGTACGCTGTACCGTCCGCTGCACTCTCGGCACCCCCTGAGCGTTTCGCCCAAGGGGCCGCCTTGGCGTGGCGGCGATTTACGCAAGCCCTCCTGCCACGGAGATCCCGTGGCCGATCCAGTCCACAGGAGGTGGGTGTTCACATGCGTAGCTACGAACTCATGGTCATCCTCGACGCGGACCTCGAAGAGCGCGCGGTCACGCCGCTGCTCGAGCAGTTCCTCAATGTCATCCGCAACGACGGTGGCAAGGTCGAGAAGATCGACACGTGGGGCCGTCGTCGGCTCTCGTACGAGATCAAGAAGAAGTCCGAGGGCATCTACGCCGTCGTGGACCTGGCCGCGGAGCCCGCGACCGTCAAGGAACTCGACCGTCAGATGAACCTCAACGAGTCGGTGCTGCGGACCAAGGTCCTGCGTCCCGACCAGCGCTAGTCCGAGCTCGCGCACCACCAATCGCACCGCACGACGAAACGCAGCACTGCGCTGAAATCAGCGAAGGGGTCAGCATGGCAGGCGAGACCATCATCACTGTTGTCGGGAACCTGACTGCCGACCCGGAACTGCGCTTCACGCCCAGCGGTGCCGCCGTCGCGAACTTCACCGTGGCGTCCACGCCGCGCACGTTCGACCGTCAGACGAACGAGTGGAAGGACGGCGAAGCGCTGTTCCTCCGCTGTTCGGCCTGGAAGCAGCTGGCCGAGAACGTGGCGGAATCCCTCCAGCGCGGCACGGGCGTCATCGTCCAGGGCCGGCTGAAGCAGCGGTCCTACGAGACCAAAGAGGGCGAGAAGCGCACCGTCGTGGAGCTCGAGGTCGACGAGATCGGCCCGACCCTGAAGTGGGCGACCGCCAAGGTCACCAAGGCGAGCCGCGGTGGCGGCGGCCAGGGTGGTTACGGCGGCGGTCAGCAGGGTGGCGGCTACGGCGGTCAGCAGGGCGGCGGTCAGCAGGGAGGCGGCGGCTACGGCGGTCGTCCCCAGCAGGGCGGTGGCGCACCCGCCGACGACCCGTGGGCAACCCCCGCAGGGGGCGGCCAGCAGCAGGGCGGCGGCGGCGCGGGGGGCTGGGGTCCCCCGCCGGGCGGCTACTCGGACGAACCCCCCTTCTAGGCCGGAGAACGGCACAAGGGGCGGGTCGCGACCCGAGCTGAAGACTTCTGAAACGATCTGGAGAGCACAATGGCGAAGGCGCCTGCGCGCAAGCCTAAGAAGAAGGTCTGCGTGTTCTGCAAGGAGAAGATCTCCTATGTGGACTACAAGGACACCAACCTGCTGCGGAAGTTCATTTCCGACCGTGGCAAGATCCGCGCTCGTCGCGTGACCGGTAACTGCACGCAGCACCAGCGTGACGTCGCCGTGGCCGTCAAGAACAGCCGCGAGATGGCGCTGCTGCCGTACACCAGCACTGCTCGCTGAGAAAGGGTGATCTTGTCATGAAGCTCATCCTCACCCACGAGGTGACCGGTCTCGGTGAGCCCGGCGACATCATCGAGGTCAAGGACGGCTACGGCCGCAACTACCTCATCCCGCGCGGCTACGCGATCCGCTGGAGCCGCGGCGGGGAGAAGGACGTGGCGGCCATCCGTCGCGCCCGCAAGGTTCGCGAGATCCGCACGCTCGACCAGGCCACCGAGGTCAAGGGTCGGCTCGCGGGCCTCAAGGTGACGCTCCAGACGCGCGCCGGCGACACGGGCCGCCTGTTCGGCTCGGTCACCGTCGCGGACGTCGTGGCGGCCATCAAGGCCGCCGGCGGTCCGGACATCGACAAGCGGCGCGTCGAGATCGGTACTCCGATCAAGACCGTCGGGTCGCACCGCATCACGGTTCGCCTCCACCAGGAGGTGTCGGCCGCGCTCGACCTCGACGTCGTGCCCGCCTGACCCGAACCATCCGAACGGCCCGACCCCCTTGCGGGGTCGGGCCGTTCGGCGTTTTCCGAGTACCGAATGAGTAGTGGTACTCATGTCGCGCCCACCTCCCGAGGCCCAGTCTGGACGTACGCGCCGGGTGGGCCGGCGGGGCAAAGGGGCGGGCGGTCATGGCCAGATTCATCCGACAGTGGTTGCTGCGCGTGGTCAGCTTCGCGCTGACCGGGCTGTATCAGCTCTACCGGGTCCATCCCGTGGTGTGGCGCTGGACGGCCACCCACTATCGGCCGTGGATGCAGCGGTTCGCCCGTCGACACGCGTGGATGACCTGCCAGTTCGCCGCGCTCGATGTGCCCGCCTACCGCGACTTCCTGCGCCGGCACCGGTGGCGCTTCCGCTGGTTCGACCTCGCGTCGTACCCGGAGACGTCCAAGGAGAACTACGTCAAGGCGTATCCCGAGGACAGCCGCTGTTGGCTGGGCGCCCTGGAGGTGGCCGGGACCGTGGTGGACGAGTCGTCCGGCTCCTCCGGCACGCCGCACAACTGGCTGCGCTCGCGCCGCGAACTCAAGTCGGTGCACCGCAACGTGGCCGGCTACACGTCGATGGTCTTCCCCCGGCGCAAGCTGTTCGTGATCAACGCCTACTCGATGGGCGCGTGGGCGACCGGCACCAACACCGGTATCGCGATGGCGCGCGTGGCGATGGTGAAGAACACCGGCCCCGACATCGACAAGATCGTGGACACGCTGCGCCACTTCGGGCCGCGCTTCACCTACCTGGTCACCGCGTACCCGCCGTTCCTCAAGCACCTGCGCGACCGGCTGGACGCGGACGGCTTCGACTGGACCCGGCACCGGATGTACGGCTTCGTCGGCGGCGAGGGCATGACCGAGGCGCTGCGCGACTACCTGGAGGAGCGCTTCGTCAAGGTGCGCTCCGGCTACGGCGCCTCCGACCTGACGATAGGGATGGCCGGCGAGAGCGACGCGACGGTGTGGCTGCGCAAGCGGCTGCTGACCGACGAGCGGCTGCGCACCCGGATGCTGGGGCCGGACGAGGGCCGGGTGCCGATGGTGTTCCAGTACAACCCGCTGGAGACCTACCTGGAGACCAACGCCGAGGACGAGGTGATCTGCACGATCAACTCGACCGCGGTGATGAGTCCGAAGGTGCGCTACAACATCGGCGACGAGGGTCGGCTGCTGACCTTCCCGGAGGTCGAGGAGATGATCCGGCCGGACCGCGAGGCGTGGGCCGACTGGGAGCGCGCGGCGCGGGTGGAGGGCATGCGGCTGCCGCTGCTGCTGCTGTTCGGCCGCAAGGACAGCACGATCTCCTACATGGGCGCGAACATCTATCCGCAGGACGTCGAGTACGGGCTCTACCGGGACAACCCGATGGCGGCGCACCTGGAGGGGTTCTGCCTGACCGTCGACGAGTACGCCGACCTGGAGAGCCGTCCGGTGGTCAACCTGCAGCTGCGCGACGGGACCTCGCTGGACGAGGCGGATCGGGACAAGCTCGCCCTGGTCTGCCGGGAGGGTGTGGTGCGGCATCTGGCCCGGGTCAGCCGGGACTTCGCGCAGTCGCTCGCGGAGGACCCGACGGCGGCCGATGTACGGGTGCTGGTGCACGACTTCCGGACCGGGCCGTTCCTGCGCGGCACCACCCGGATCAAGAACGTCTATCTCGTCAAGCCCGCGGAATCGGCGGGACCCGTGGGATCCGTGGGATCCGTGGGATCCGTGGAAGGGGAGCAGCGATGAGGACCACCGATTTCTCGGCGGCGCCGCCGCAGGCGCGGGGCGAGGCGATGTTCATCGGCGCCACGCACTACAGCGGTCCGCGTTCGCTGCTCTCGCTGGCCCGGCCGTGGTTGCGGATGGTGCGCACGATGAAGCGCATGGACGGCTACCGCTGGCACAAGGTCTACCTGCAGGGGCCGTTCACGCTGGGCACCATCGCGGTGTTCGCCGACCGTGAGGCGCTGATGCGGTTCGCCCGTACGAGCGCGCACCGCGATCTGATGTGCTGGATGACCGACCGGGGCGATCGCAACGGCACGGCGGGGTTCATCCGGATCTTCGACGCGCAGCCCGGCGGGTACAGCAACGGCGAGTGGCGGGCCGAGGGGCGCGAGATGGCGCACATCGAGGAGTTCACCCCGATCGGCCGCGAGGAGAGCGGCCCGCCGGTGCACCGGAAGGCGAAGAGGTCGTGACGCTCACCGTGGAGCGGGTGGGGTCCCGGCGCGCGCTGCGCGACTTCTGCGCGTTGCCGCTGCGGCTGCACCCGAGGGATCGCTATGTGCCGGTGCTGCGCGATCAGGTGCGGCGGTGGGCGCGGGCGGGGATCGAGCTGTATCTGGTGCGCGATCGGGCCGGGCGGGCGGTGGGGCGCACCTGTACGCACACCGAGGCGCGGTTCGACGCCAAGGTGGGCGGGCGGCATCAGCTGTTCGGGCTCACCGAGTTCGCCGAGGACCCGGCGGTGTTCGCCCGGCTGGTGGAGCTGATCGAGGAGCGGGCCGTGCGGGCGGGGGCAAAGAGCCTGTTCGGGCCGGTGGCGCTGTTGCCGAACCAGACCGGCGGGGTGATCACGTCGGGGTTCACCGAGCGCGGCTTCGTGGACTCGGCGTGGAATCCGGCGCGGTATCCGGAGACCTACGAACGGGCCGGGTTCGCTCGGCGGTTCTCGGCGTCGACGTGGATCTGTCCGGGGTTGGCCCAGCGGGTGGACGATCCGGCGGCGACCTATGTCTTTGACGACGCGCGGATCGCCGCCGAGCACCTGGTGATCCGGCGCGGTTCTCGGCGTCGGTTGGCCGAGCAACTGCCGATCCTGCACACGATGTTGAACGCGAGTTTCGCGCAGTTGGGCTACTACACGCCGATCGCGCTGGACGAACTGCGGGCGCAGACCGAGGGCTTGGCGTATCTGCTGGACGAGTCGCTGCTGTTGTGGCTGGAGCGGGCCGGCGAGCCGGTCGCGTTCACCCTCGCGGTGCCGGACATCTCGGAGTTCTTGATCCGGATCCGCGGCGATCTGCACGTGGGCAACCAGGTGCGGCTGCTGGCGACGCGGGGGCGCTATCGCCGGGAGGCGGTGTTGATCATCAAGGGCACGGTGCCCGGGGCCCAGGGGCGCGGCTATCTCACCCTGCTCGCACGGGAGCAGTATCGGGCGCTGCGGGCGGGCGGCTACGACACGTTGCGCAGCACATGGGTCGAGGACGACAACAAGGCGTCGGCGGCGCAGTACCGCCGGATCGGCGGGCGGGAGTTGCACGGGCACACCTTCTACACGAAGCCGGTCGGGAGTGCCCGATGAGCACCGAACTCGCGGATCTGCTCCGGCTGGCCGGGCGGGCGCCGAGTGCGCACAACACCCAGCCGTGGACGCTGGCGCCGAGTGGCGCTCTGGGCTACGCGTTGTCCTGGGATCCGGCGCGGGCGTTGCCGGTCGGTGATCCCGGGCGGCGGGACCTGTTCCTGGGGCTGGGGGCGTTCGTGGAGGCGTTCTCGATCGCCTCGGCGGCGCTGGGGGTGCCGTTGCGGGTGGAGTACGCGGGGGCGGCGGAGCGTGGGCGGGGAATGGTGGCCCGGTTCGTCCGGGCGGACGAGTGTTATCGCACGCCGTTCACGGCGGCGGACTTGACCGGGCGGCGCAGTGCGCGGGGGGCGTACGAGCCGGGGGCGTTGCCGGACGCGGTGTTCGCGGAGGCGGGAGACGCGTTCGCCGGGTCGGCGGGTCTGTGGCGGGGTGGGACGCGGGAACTGGCGCCGCTGCTCGACGAGGCGGATCGGTGGATGTTCGGGGATCCGGCGCTGGTCGGCGAGTTGCGCCGGTGGTTGCGGTTGCGGGCGGAGCGGGAGTCGGCGCGGGACGGGTTGACCGGGCGGGCGTTGGCGTTGTCCGGGGTGGAGGCGCGGGCGCTGCACGCGGTGTTGCGGCCGGGGGTGTATCGGGTGTTGCGTCCGGTCGGGCTGGCACGGGTGCTGGCGGCTTCCTCGCGGGGGGTGTTGCGCTACGACGGGAGTGTGCTGGTGGCGACCGCGCCGGCCGCGCCCGGGGACGCGGCCGAACTGCTGGAGCCGGGGCGGGGGTTGTTCCGGTGTTGGTTGACGTTGGCCCGGCACGGCTACGCGACGCATCCGCTCAGCCAGCTGATCGACTGCGCGCGGACGGCGGAGGAGGTGGCGGGTCGGGTGGGGGCGGTGCCGTTGGCGGTGTTCCGGGTGGGGCGGCCGGTGGGCGAGCCGGTGCGGTCGGCGCGGTTGACGGACTGAGCGGGCGGGGGCGGACCGGTTCGGGCGGGTTGTGGCATCGCTCGAAAGAGTGGTCGGATCGGCTTGCCTTCATACCCCCTAGGGGTATAGGTTCGCGATCGTGGAGCCGACGATGGTCTCCGCGTCGAGGAAAGGATCACCGTCATGAGCACCGCCACCTTCACCGTCAGTGGAATGACCTGCGGTCACTGCGTGTCCTCCGTCACCGAGGAGGTCTCCGAGGTGGCGGGCGTGACCGATGTCGCGGTCGAACTGGCCTCGGGTCTGGTCACCGTGACGTCGGCGCAGCCGGTGGACCCCGACGCGGTGCGTGCGGCGGTCGTCGAGGCGGGCTACGAGGTCGTCGGAGCGTGAGGCGAGGCCGTCCCGTCGGTCGCACCGGCGGGACGGCGGGTTCGCCCTCGGGAGTGGGCGCGCTCAGCGGCGGCCGGTCACCAACCACGCGTCGGCGCGGACCCGATGGCCGAGCAGGATCACGCGGGCGAGCATGAAGGTGCCGATCGCCCACCACCACATCGCGATCAGGCCGCCGCCGAGGGCGAGCACCGTGCCCAGGGCCGCACCGAACGCGGCCAGCACGAGCGGCATGGTCAGTGCGAGGTAGCGCCCGTCGCCCGCGCCGATCAGCACCCCGTCCAGGACGAACACCGCGGCGGCCACCGGCTGGAGCACGGCGACCGCGAGCAGCGTGCCGGCCAGCAGGTGGCGCACCGCCGGGTCGGCCGTGAACAGCGGGATGTACAGCGGGCGCGCGGCGACCACCACGATCGCGAACAGCGCCCCCGTCCACACCCCCCACACCAGCATCCGGCGCGTGGCGGCGCGGGCACCGGTCGCGTCGCCCGCGCCCAGGGCCCGGCCGACGATGGCTTGGGCGGCGATCGCGAGGGCATCGAGGGCGAAGGCGAGGAAGGTCCACACCTGCCAGGCGACCTGGTGGGTGGCGATCGAGGTGTCGCCCATGCGGGTCGCCGCCACGGTGGCGCCGATCAGGATCGCGCGCAGGCTGACGGTGCGCACGAACAGCGGTGCGCCGGCGCCGGCGGAGGCGCGGATGCCGGCGAGGTCGGGGCGCAGCGATGCGCCGTGCCGACGGGCGCCGCGCACGACGGTGACGAGGTAGACCGCGGCCATGCCGGTCTGGGCGATCACCGTGCCCCACGCGGATCCGGCGATCCCCCAGTGCAGGCCGTACACGAAGCCGAGATTGAGCAGCAGGTTGGCGGAGAAGCCGAGGACCGCGACCAGGAGCGGGGTGCGGGTGTCCTGGAGGCCGCGCAGCACGCCGGTGGCGGCCAGCACGATCAGCATCGCCGGTACGCCGAGCGAGCCGATCCGCAGGTAGGTGACCGCGTACGGGCCGGCGCTGTCGGAGGCGCCGAAGGCGGCGACGATCCACGGGGCGGTGACCAGGCCGACCACCGTCAGCGCGAGGCCGAGCAGCGCGGCGAGCCAGACGCCGTCCAGGCCCTGGCGGATCGCGGCGCGCGGGTCGCCGGCGCCGAGCAGCCGGGCGACGGCGGCGGTGGTCGCGTAGGCGAGGAACACGCACAGGTTGACCAGGGTGGTCAGCATCGCGCCCGCGACGCCGAGTCCGGCCAGTTGCGGGGTGCCGAGGCGGCCGACGATCGCCGAGTCGACGAGCACGAACAGCGGCTCGGCGACGAGGGCGAAGAACGCGGGGACGGCCAGCCGCAGGATGTCGCGGTCGTGCGCCCGGGGCCGGGGGGTGGGCGCGGGCGCGGTGGCCGGCGGTGGATCGAGCGGCTGTGCATCGAGCGGCTGTGGATCGGTCGCCGGAGGGTTCGTCGGCGAGGAGGGGGTGGACGGCACCCGTCCACGGTAGTCATCCACAGGTAAGGGGCACAATGCCGTTCTGGTCATTACCGGCGAGCGCGGGGCGTACGCGGGTGCACACGTGGGGCGATAGCCGCATGATTCGCCCAACAGTTTTTCACATACACAGCCGGTGGATAGAGAAGTCGCAGGTCAGAGGCGGTTTGTGGACATGATTGCGAAGCGTGGACGGTCGACTGCGCACAGCTTGTGCACAGCTGGACCCGTCTCTCTCCACAGGTTGTCCACAGTTATCCACAGGCCCTGTGTATGACCGCCTTGGCCGGCTCGGGGTCCACCCGTACGGTGAAGGGCCGCATGCCGCGTCGTGCGGCGATTCTGTCGGCCGTGTGGCGTATGAAGGACACGGGAATTGCGGTGCGATCTCGCGCGAGCCTTGTCGAAAGGAGACCCCGGGCATGAGCGTCTCCGAGTTCGAAGAGGCCCGGCCCGAACCGGCCCGCGAAGGATTCGAGCGGACCCCGCCGCAGGACATCGCGGCCGAACAGTCGGTCCTCGGCGGCATGATGTTGTCCAAGGACGCGATCGCCGACGTCGTGGAGAACCTCAAGCCGGTCGACTTCTACCGGCCCGCCCACGAACTCGTCTACAACGCGATCCTGGACCTGTACGCCCGGGGCGAACCGGCCGACGCGGTCACCGTCGCCGCCGAGTTGACCAAGCGCACCGAGATCGGCCGGGTGGGCGGCGCCCCGTACCTGCACACCCTGATCTCGTCCGTGCCGACCGCGGCCAACGCCGAGTACTACGCGCGGATCGTGCGCGAACAGGCGGTGCTGCGCCGCCTGGTCGAGGCGGGCACCCGGATCGTGCAGATGGGATACGCGGCCGACGGCGAGGTCGACGACATCGTCAACAACGCCCAGGCCGAGGTCTACAAGGTCACCGAGCAGCGCACCACCGAGGACTACGCCCCGCTGGCCGACATCATGGAGGGCGCCCTCGACGAGATCGAGGCGATCGGCTCCCGCGGCGGCCAGATGTCCGGCATCCCCACCGGCTTCACCGACCTGGACTCCCTCACCAACGGCCTCCACGCCGGCCAGATGATCGTCATCGCCGCCCGCCCCGCCATGGGCAAATCAACGCTCGGATTGGACATTGCGCGCGCTTGTTCGATCAGGAATGGTCTTGCCAGTGTGATCTTCTCGCTGGAGATGGGGCGCAACGAGATCATGATGCGCCTGTTGTCGGCGGAGGCGCGGGTCGCGCTGCATCACATGCGGTCCGGGAGCATGACCGACGACGACTGGACCCGCCTGTCGCGCAAGATGGGCGAGGTCACCGCCGCGCCGATGTACATCGACGACTCGCCGAACCTGTCGATGATGGAGATCCGGGCCAAGTGCCGCCGGCTCAAGCAGAAGCACGACCTGCGCCTGGTGATCATCGACTACCTCCAGCTGATGCAGTCAGGCGGCTCGCGCCGGGCCGAGAACCGGCAGCAGGAGGTCTCCGAGATGTCGCGAAACCTGAAGCTCCTGGCCAAGGAACTCGAGGTCCCGGTGGTCGCGATGTCCCAGCTCAACCGTGGCCCCGAACAGCGCACCGACAAGAAGCCGATGGTTTCCGACCTTCGCGAGAGTGGTTCGATCGAGCAGGACGCAGACATGGTCATCCTGCTGCACCGCGAGGATGCGTACGAGAAGGAATCGCCCCGGGCCGGGGAGGCGGACCTGATCGTGGCCAAGCACCGCAACGGCCCGACGGCCACGATCACCGTGGCGTTCCAGGGGCACTACTCGCGCTTCGTGGACATGGCCCAGAGCTGAGACCCGGGTCGGTCACGGGGTCGGGGCGAAGGCCCTGCGGGTGTGGGTGAGGAGTTCTCGGACGGCCGGGTTGTGGGTGTGTTTCCAGACCAGGGCCAGCAGGGCCGGGGTTTTGACGTCGGCGATGGTGCGGGCGAGCAGGCGGTCGGCGTAGCGGGAGGCCATGGATTGGCTGAGGACGCCGACCGCCAGGCCGCGAGCGGTGAGGTCGGCGATCGCGTCGGCCGCGCCGGCCTCCAGCGTGATCCTGGGGTGCAGGTCGCGGGCCGCGCAGGCCCGGTCGAGGACGGTGCGCAGGCCGGTGCCCGGGGGCATGCAGGTGATCGGGTGGGCGGTCACGTCGGACAGGGTGATCCGGGAGCGGGCCGCCAGCGGGTGGTCGGGCGGGAAGATCGCGACGAGGCGTTCGTCGATGATCGTCATCGCCTCCAGGTCCTCGGGCGTGGTTTCGGCGACTCCGATCAGGGCCAGGTCGGTGGCCCCGGTACGGACGTCGTGGGTGAGGGCGTCGGAGTTGTTCTCCCGGAGCGCGATCTCCACCCCGGGATGCGCCCGGTGGAAGGCGGCCAGGGCGTCGAACAGCGGGGTGATGGTGCAGCCGACGACCATGCCGATGATGACTCGGCCGCGGATCAGGTCGGTCACCTCGCCGACCGCCTGGCCCACCGACCCGGCGGCGGCCAGTGCGGCGCGGGCGTATTCGAGCGCGGCCTTTCCCGCCACGCTGAGCGTGACGCCGCGCGCCGAGCGCTCGAACAGCTCGGCGCCCAGCTCGCGTTCCAGCTGTCGGATCTGCGCGCTGACCCCCGACTGGCTGATGTGCACCCGCTCCGCCGCCCGGGTGAAGTTGCGCTCCTCGGCGACCGCGACGAAGTATTCGAGCTGCCTCAGTTCCATGACTGTGGATTCTAGCTTTCATAATTTCAATCTGTTGGATTTCTGGTAGGGCGCTCTCCAGACTGGGTGTCGGGGAGCCGCACCGGGCCTGCCCCCGCCCCGCCGCCCTCGCCGGAAACAGGTATCGACATGCGCAAGTGGCTGCCCCTGATCACGGTGTGCCTGGGCACGTTCATGCTGCTCATCGACGTCACGATCGTGAATGTCGCGCTCCCGGACATGGTCGGCGACCTGGACGCGTCCTTCGGGGCGCTGCAATGGGTCGTCGACGCCTACGCCCTGGCCCTGGCCGCGCTCGTGCTCGGCGCCGGTTCGATCGCCGACCGCTTCGGCCACCGGCGGATCTACGTCGGCGGACTCGCGCTCTTCGCACTGTCGTCCCTGGCGTGCGGGCTCGCCCCCGGCACGGGGGTGTTGATCGGTGCGCGGGCCGTACAGGGTGGCGGCGCGGCGGCGATGTTCGCCACCACCTTCGCCCTGCTCAACAGCGCCTACGCCGGGCGCGATCGGGGCAGCGCGTACGGCGTCTGGGGAGCGGTCGCGGGCGCCTCGGCAGCGGTCGGCCCGATCCTGGGCGGGCTGCTCACCCAGGGGGTGTCGTGGCGCTGGATCTTCTTCGTCAACCTGCCGGTCAGCGCGGTGGCCATCGTGTTGTGCCTGCGGGTCCTGGCGCCTGTGCGGCCGACGGTCGCGGGTCGGCTCGACTTCGCCGGCATGGTCGGCTTCACCGTCGCGGCGGCCGCCGCCACGTACGCGCTGATCCGGGCGAACGAGGACGGCTGGTCGGACGCCGGAGTCCGGTGGCTGCTCGTCGTCTCGGTCGTCGCGCTCGCCGGCTTCACGGTGATCGAAGTGCGCTTTGGGCAACCCCTGTTCGACCTCGCACTGCTGCGCAACCGCACGTTCGTCGGGGTGCTGCTCGCCGGCTTCCTGCTCACCTTCGCGGCCTTCGCCGGCTTCTCCTACACCTCGATCTGGCTCCAGACCGTGCGCGGGATGAGTCCGATCGGCGCGGGGCTGACCGGGTTGCCGATGTCGATCGTCGCGTTCGTGGTCTCCGCGGTGTTCGGCCGGGTGCTGCACGGTCGGCGTCCCGACCTGGTGATCGGCGGTGGGTTGCTCGCGGTCGGCGCCGGTGGGCTGCTGACCGCCGCGCTCCTGCACGGCTCGGCGGGGTGGCCGGCGCTGGTGCCGGGCTTCGCGCTGGTCGGCGTGGGGGTGGGGATGGCCACGCCGATCCTGGGCTCGGTGTCGATGTCGTCGGTGCCGGCGACGCGGGGCGGGATGGCCGCCGGCGCGGTCAACACCACCCGGCAGTTGGGCTTCGCGTTCGGTATCGCGGTTTTGGGCAGCGTGTTCACCGCCCGGGCGCGGGCCGACCTGTCCGGGCGCGGCCTGGCCGATCCGGCGGGCGCCGCGCATACGATCGCCGGCGGACGGACGGACGCCCTCGTGCACGCCGCCGCGCCGGAGCACCGAACGCTGGTGGACGGCGCCGCGCATTCGGCGGCGGTGGCCGGCGTCCAGGCGACCTACCTCGTGGCGGGCCTGGTCGGCGTGGTGGCCGCGGTGCTCGTCACGATCCTGATGCGGCCCGGCCCGAAGCCGCGGGCCACCCCCCGGGAGGCCACCCCGCTCGCGGCGCCGGCGGCGAACTGAGGCCGCCCCGTTCGGCCCGGGTCAGGCGCCGATCACGGCCCTCGGATCCCCGGATGTTCTCCACGTACAGGTGACGCATCGCCCAGGCGTCGCCGGTGTGGAGCAGTCCGGCGCCGGAGGTGGGGCTGGGCCCACCCCGGGTCGGGGGGTCGGCGCAGTGCTTCTCGGGTCGCGCGGAACCAGACTCGTGGATGCGGGGCCGGAGGGGCCGCGCGGGGACGGACGGCGAGAGGACATCGCGATCATGGACGGCACGGGGACGCCGGGTGCGAGGGTCGCGGCACCGCTGCGCGGGTTGGCGATGGTGTCGCAGGCGGTGCCGCAGGTCGCGCTGTTCACGGTGACCGCGACCGCGATCGGGGTGGTTCCCACCGGGGTGGGCCTGCTTGTGCTGCCGCCGGTGGTCTACGCCACCCGGCTGCTCGCCCGGCAGGCCCGCGGGCAGGCCGCGCGCTGGTCGGGTGTCGAGATCGAGCAGCCGTACCGCGCCGTGCCGCCCGCGCGGGGGATCGCCGGGCTGTGGCGGCGCAATGCGGCGCTGTTGGCCGACCCGGCCACCTGGCGGGACCTGCTGTGGACGCTGTTGAACCCGGTGGTCGGCACGCTGCTCGCGATACTGCCGCTCGCGCTGCTCGTGTTCGGCGTCGAGGGCCTGGTGATGCCGTTCATCCGGGAGCCGATCGACGACGCCGGCGGCTCGCTCTGGTACGGCTTCATCCACGTCCGGGACGCGACCGACGCGCTGTACGCGGTGCCGCTGGGCGCGGCGGCGCTGGTCGTCGGATTCCTGTCCGGGCCGGCACTGCTGCGGGCGCACGCGCGGTGGACCCGGAGCCTGCTGGGCCCGGTGTCCGCGCCGGAGCGGAGCGTCATGCCGGTCGCCTACCCCGCTGCCGCGTAGCCGCCGACCGCGAACCCCGCCCCTTCGACAGCCGCCGCCCGCCGGGACGCCCTCCGCCCCGGCGTGCGGCGGCGTGCGTGGCCGGGTTCCCGACGGGCGGCGGGTGTGGCGGGGAGGCGGCGGCGGTCCACGGGCTCCCTCCCCCGGAAGGCCGCGGACCGCTCGCTTCCCCTACGGCGGGTCCCGGGGCACGGGGTCTGTTCGGGGCCCGCCGCATGGGTCCGATCGTGTCCGGTCGCGCTTGGCGTGCGGTGGGTTCGTGCTGGGTCTTCGTGTCGGGTCTTCGTGCCCACCCGTCCGCACAGACGTTCATCCGCGGGCACGAGATGTGTCTACTCCCGCTGGAGTAGGTGGTCGTGGGGGCGTCTGCGAGCGTGGTGCGTCCCTGTAGTCCCCGGGGCGGAACTTGTGCTCCGGGGCCCGATTTCGTTTGAAGTGGCCGGCGCCGCCTGCCTACCGTCGAAGCTGACACCACCAGCGTTCTCTCGGTTCGTGCGGCGATCGGCACGCCTTGTGAATCGGATCACAAGGCGTCCTCGGGGGCCGGTCACACCGCGGGATCGCGCACGCGACCGAGGAGAGATCAATGTTCGGACGACTCGGCAGGCTCGTCGTCCACAACCCCTGGAAGGTGATCGCGGCCTGGCTGATAGCCGCGATCGCCCTCGTCATGTTCGCGCCGAAGCTGAGCGATCTGACCAACCAGGACCAGTCGAGCTTCCTGCCCGGCAAGTACGAGTCCGTACAGGCCCAAGACCTCGCCGAGAAGGCCTTCCCGCAGTCCACCGAGCAGACCGCGCTGCTGGTCTTCAAGCGTGCCGACGGCAAGAACCTGACCGAGGCCGACAAGACCAGGGTCAAGGAGATCACCGGCAACCTGGGCGCGGCCGGCGTCGAGCACGTCAGCAAGGTCGAGGCGGGCGCCGCCAAGGACCGGATCGCCCTGGGCACCGCCTACATCAAGGGCGAACAGCAGGACAAGTTCGTCAACGAGGCGCTGAAGAAGCTCCGCGACAAGGCGAAGCCGATGCTCGACAAGACCGACCTCAAGCTCGGCTTCACCGGCAGCGTGGCGATCAACGTCGACAACGAGGACGCCTTCAAGAAGGCCGAGGCGATCGTCGGCATCGTCACGATCGTGCTGATCATCGTGCTGCTCCTGGCGATCTACCGCAGTCCGATCGCGGCCCTGCTGCCGGTGATCATGGTCGCGCTGGTGTCGATGGTCGCCTCGCCCGTGATCGCCATCGTCGGCAAGGCCACCGGACTGCAGGTGGACCAGTCGCTGAACACGATCCTGATCGTGGTGTTGTTCGGCATCGGCACCGACTACATCCTCTTCCTGCTCTTCCGCTACCGGGAACGACTGCGCGCGGGTGACGACAAGAAGGAGGCGATGATCGTCTCCGTCGAGCGGGTGGGCGAGGCCATCGCCTCGGCCGCCGGCGCCGTGGTGATCGCCTTCGGCGCGATGTTGCTCGCCACGTTCGGCTCGTTCAAGTCGATGGGCCCGGGTCTGGCCATCGCGGTGATCGTGATGGCGATCGCCGCGCTGACCCTGGTACCCGCCGTGGTGTCGCTGATCGGCCCGAAGGTGTTCTGGCCGTCCAAGACCTGGCAGCACCAGCCCAAGGGCACCGCCTTCCACCGCATCGGCGGCCTGGTCGGGCGCAAGCCGGTCGCGGTGGCCCTGGTTGCCGGCGTGGTCATGGTGGCCTTCGCCGCCGGCGCGCTGAACTTCAAGGCCGACTACGACCAACTCGGTCAGCTGCCCGGGGACACCGAGTCGGCCAAGTCGATGAAGGACATGCAGCTCGACTTCGCGGCGGGCACGCTCAACCCGACGCAGATCTACCTCGAGAGCACCGACGGCAAGCCGATCGACAAGGGCGCGGCGGAGCGCTTCGCCCTGTCGTTCAAGGACGTCAAGGGCGTCGGCGACCTGAACGAGGCCGGCGAGGACGCGAAGGGTTCGCACGTCAAGGTCAGCGGCGACGGGAAGTCCGCCGAGATCGCCATCGTGCTCAAGGAGAGCCCGTTCGCGAACAAGGCGCTGGACACCATCGACCCGCTGCGCGACTTCGCGCACGCCCACCGGCCGGAGGGCACCAAGGCGATGGTGGGCGGCCAGACCGCGGCCTTCACCGACATCCGCAAGGCCACCAACCGCGACCTGTCGGTGATCTTCCCGGTCGCCGGTCTGCTGATCGCGCTGGTGCTGGGCCTGCTGCTGCGCAGCGTGGTGGCCCCGTGGTACCTGATGCTGGCGGTGGTCCTGGGCTTCATCTCGACGATCGGCGCGACGGTCCTCGTCTTCCAGACGCTGGCGGGCAACTCGGGCGTGATGTTCATGCTGCCGGTGATGATCTACATGTTCGTGGTCGCCATCGGCACCGACTACAACATCCTGATGGTCGCCCGATTGCGCGAGGAGGCCAAGGAGGGACACGAGCCGAGGCAGGCCGCCGCGCTGGCCGTCGAGCACGCGGGTCCCTCGATCGCCGCCGCGGGTGTCATCCTGGCAGGAACGTTCGCGTCGCTCATGATGGCGGGCATCGACATGATGACCCAGATGGGCTTCGCGGTCTCGGTCGGGATCTGCATCTCGGCGTTCGTGATGTCGATGTTCCTGGTGCCCTCGGTGACCGCCCTGATCGGGCACGCCGCGTGGTGGCCGGGACACGGCGACCGGGCGACGGGGCCGGTCGGCCGGGGCGACGAGGACAGGAAGCCGGTGTTCGCCGGGGACCGATGACCCGGTAGGACCGAGGAGAGCAGATGGCCGCGGAAGGCCCCGCGCGAGTTGCCGTGCGGGGTCTTCCCGCGTCCGGCGCCGGGAACGGCACCCGGACCGGGGAGTCGGTCGAGCCCTCGCTGTTGCCGCTGCCCAGGCCCTTCGCCCGGCGGCTGAGCTGTCGGCCGTGGCTGGGCGAGCTGCTGCTGGTCGCCACGGTGCTGCTGTGCGTGATCGGCGGCGCGATCGGGTCGACCAGGCGGCAGGACACCACCGGCAGCCCGGACGCGTTCAACCTGGCCATCGCCGCGCTCACCTGCCTGGTGCTGCTCGGCCGGCTGCGCTGGCCGCTGACCGTGCTGGCGCTCACCGAGGCGGGCCAGATCTTCTACCTGGCCGCCGACGGCCTCGACGGGCCGATCCTGATCCCGACCATGGTGGCGCTGTACACCGTGGCCGCGCGCGGCCAGCTGCGCCGCTCGGTGCTGATCGCCTCGGCCGTGGCCCTGCTGCACACCGGCATGCGGATAGGGCTGACCCCCGACGGGTTCCTGTCCCCGGAGAAGTACCTGTCCGGGATCTGGATGTATCTGCCGGTCGCGATCGGCGAGGCGGTCCGCGCGAAGCGGGCCTACTGGGCGGAGGTACAGGCCCGCCTCGCCCGCGCCGAGCAGGAGCGCGAGGACGAGGCCCGGCGCCGGGTCACCGCCGAACGTATGCGGATCGCCCGCGAGCTGCACGACGTGGTCGCGCACAGCATCGCGATGATCAACATCCAGGCGGGCGTGGCCGCGCACGTCATCGATCGCGACGTGCCGCAGGCCAAGGAGGCGCTGGTACACATCAAGGTGGCCAGCCGCGACGCGCTGGCCGAACTGCGCACCACGCTGGGCGTGCTGCGCCAGGACGGCGACAACGACCTGCCCACCGAGCCGACCCCCGGGGTGGACGACGTGGAATCGCTGGTGGCGTCCTACCGCAACGCGGGGTTGCCGGTGCTGCTCGAGGAGTCCGGCCGGGACCGGACCCCGTCCGCACCGGTCGGCCTGGCCCTGTACCGGATCGTCCAGGAGTCGCTGACCAACGCGATGAAACACGCCGGCGACGGGGCCACCGCGATCGTGCGGGTGGTCTACGGGGAGTACGCGGTCGAGGTCGACGTGCTCGACGACGGCCGCGGCACCCCCGAGCCGGGGCATACGGGCGGCGCCGACGGCACCGGCCACGGCCTGCTCGGCATGCGGGAACGGGCGGTCGCCGTGGGCGGCTCGCTCGCGGTGGGCCCCGGCCCCAACGGCGGGTTTTCGGTACACGCGGTGCTGCCGCACCACAAGGGCGCGCCGCCGGCGCGCCGCGAAGGAGAGTCCTCATGACGGTGCGCGTGCTGATCGCGGACGACCAACTGCTGGTGCGCTCGGGTTTCAAGGTGCTGGTCGGCAGCGACCCGGAGCTGGTGGTGGTCGGCGAGGCGGCGAACGGCACCGAGGCACTGGCGCTGGCCCGGGAGACCACCCCGGACGTGGTGCTGATGGACATCCGGATGCCCGGCATGGACGGTCTGGAGGCGACCCGGCGGATCGTGCGCGACGACGATCTCGCCGGAGTGCGGGTGCTGGTGCTGACCACGTTCGAGGTCGACGAGTACGTGTTCGAGGCGCTGCGGGCCGGGGCCAGCGGGTTCCTGGTCAAGGACACCGACCCAGAGGACCTGCTCAAGGCGATCAAGACCGTCGCGTCGGGAGACGCGCTGCTCTCGCCGGGCGCCACCCGCGCCCTGGTGGCCCGCTTCCTGTCCCAGCCCGAACCCAAGGTGGCCGCCCCGGACCGGCTGGAGGCGCTGACCGACCGCGAGCGTGAGGTGTTGTCGCTGGTCGCGGCCGGGATGAGCAACGACGAGATCGCCGAGCACCTGTTCGTCTCACCGCTGACCGCCAAGACCCATGTCAGTCGGGCGATGGTCAAGCTCGGCGCGCGTGATCGCGCGCAACTCGTGGTGATCGCCTACGAGTCGGGGATGGTTCGACCGGGACGCGGCTGACCTCCCGCGTCCCGGCGCGCGTCAGCCCAGATCGCCCGCGAGCAGGGTGTGGATGCCCTCGACGTTGGCCCGCAGATAGGCCGCGAGGCCGGCCGGCACCAGCCCGACCGAGGCCAGTCCGGACGGCGTGAACGGTACGCGCACGATGTCGTACTCGCCGTTCGGCTCGTCCACCTCGGGCCCGTGCCGCAGCGCGGGGTCCATCGATTCGAGCCGGCAGGCGAAGAAGTGCTGGATCTTGACCCCGCCGGGCTCGGGCACGGTGTCCACGAACGCGGGCACCGGTCGGCCGATCTTGCCGCCCAACTCCTCGAACACCTCGCGCCGCAGCGCCTCGACGACCGTGGTGTCCTCGGGCTCGACGCCGCCGCCGGGGGTGATCCAGTACGGGGGGCTGCCCGGCTTCGTGCGTTTGATCAGCACCATCCGATCCTCCTCGTCGAGGAGGATCGCGCGTGCCGTCCGCTTCACCACTGAACGCATCGTCGTGCCTCTGCTTTCTCGCCAGGCGTGGCCCCCCGTCTGAGACTTGCTTTCCGACGGAGCGGCCGGTTTATGCCTGTCTCACCCCACGCGAAGGGATCATGCCCAGCGCGCGGCGCGCGCGATCAGCTCGCCGTGCAGATGCGCGATGTGCGGTTGGCTCAGCGTGCCCTCGCGCACCGCGAGGAACACCGTGTGCAACGGCGGCAGTTCGGGCTCCAAAAGGGCCACCACCGCGCGCCGGTCCAGCGCCTCGGCGCACAGGTAGCGCGGCAGCACCGCGATGCCGTGCCCGGCACGCACACACTCCAGGACGGCGCGCAGGTCGGGCACCGTCACCGCGGCGGGCGCGGTGGGCTTGGCATCGAACACGGTGGACCAGTAGCGCCGGATCAGCGGCTGCTCCTCGGCCTCTCCGACCAGCGGCACCCCCTCCAGGGCGGCCGGGCCCTGTGCCCGGATCCGGCTCTGCGGCAGCCGCGAGGCCCAGTTCGGCGCGCCGACCAGGACGTACTCCTCGTCGGTGACCGGCGTGCCGACGATCCCGCGGGCGCGCGGGCGCACGTCGGAGATGACCAGATCGTGCCGGGCCGCGGCGAGCCCGGCCAACAGCGTGTCGCCGGGACCCAGGGTCACCCGTAACCGCAGGCCGCGCCGGACCAGGTCGGCCAGCGACGGCAACACGCGCAGCGCGGTCAGTTCGGTGGGACCGCCCAGGTGCACCGTGCGCCGCATCGGGTCGGTGCCGCGCAGCTCGCGGGCGGCGATCTCCTCGATCGCGTCCAGGTGCGGGGCGAGTCGGCGGGCCAGGTCGTCGGCGGGGCCGGTGGGCGCCACCCCGCGCGGCAGCCGTTCGAACAGCTGCTTGCCCACCTGCTTTTCCAGGGTGCGGATCTGCGCGGTTATCGCCGGTTGCGACAGTCCGAGCGACGCGGAGGCCCGGGTGAAGGAGCCCGCGCGGTGCACGGCCAGGAAAGTGCGCAACAGCGTCAGGTCCACGGGTCCCCCGTCTCGTGTCCCCCGACCACTCCCGAGAGCCGGGGACATCACGTGATCTTGCCCGAAGTCGCAGGTCAGCCCGGGGAGGCGGCGTCCAGGGCGCGCAGCACGTCGGCGACGAGATCCGCGGTGTCCTCGCAGCCCGCCGAGAATCTGACGAACCCCTCCGCGACATCGTTCCCGGCCCAGCGCGCACGTCGCTCGGCCGTGCTGTGCACGCCGCCGAAACTGGTGGCGTCGGCGACCAGTTCGAGGGCGCCCAGGAAGCGACGAGCGGTGTCCGCGTCGGCGAGCGTGAAGCTCACCACGCAGCCGAACCGCCGCATCACACGGGTGGCCACATCGTAGGACGGATCGCCCTTGAGCGCGGGGTGCCGGACGTCGGTGACCTCGGGGCGGGCGAGCAGCGCCTCGGCCACGGCCAGCGCGTTGGCGCCCTGCCGTTCCACCCGCAACTGGAGGGTGGACAACGAGCGATGCGCCAACCACGCCTCCATCGGTCCGGGCACCGCACCGGTGAGCGAGCGCCAGGACCGGACCCGCTCGGCGAGTTCGGCGCTCGCGCAGGCGACGTAGCCGAGCAGCACGTCGCTGTGCCCGGTCAGCGCCTTGGTGCCGCTCGCCGCCGAGATGTCCGCGCCCAGCGCGAGCGGGAGTTGGCCCAGCGGCGTGGCCAGCGTGTTGTCCACCGCCACCAGGGCGCCGCCGGCGTGCGCGAGTTCCACGACGCGGCGGATGTCGCATACATCCAGGCCCGGGTTGCTCGGGGTCTCCAGCCACACCAGTCGGGCGCCGGGCAGGGCCCGTTCCAGGTCGTCCCCGGCGGTCGGCACGGTGCGCACCTCGACCCCGCGCTCGGCCAGGTGCGCGCCGACCGTGCGGGTGGCGGGGTAGCCGTCAGAGGGCAGCACGACCACGTCGCCCGGCCCGGTGAGGCCGAGCAGGACGGCCGAGACCGCGGCCATCCCGGACGCGAACGTCACCGTGTCGGCTGCGCCCTCCAACGCGCCGATCGCGGTCTCCAGGCCGGCCCAGGTGGGGTTGGCGTAGCGCCCGTACTGGTAGGGCCCGGTCGGCTCGCCGGGCAGGTGGTAGGTGCCGGCGAACACCGGCCCGGGCAGGAAGGGGTCGCCCGGGGCGTGGCCGGGGCTGCCCACCCGGACCGCGCGCGTCCCGTCGCTCCATTCGTCGGCCATCACGACTCCCTCGCTGCCTGTTTCACGTGAAACCTCGTGCCGATCCATCGTGGCGGGCGGTTGTCAGTCGCGGTCCAGGACCAGACTCAGGAACCAGCTGACCAGGCCGATCACCAGGGCGCCGAGCAGCGCCGCCCCGAAGCCGTCGATGTGGAAGTCGAGATCGAGCTTGTTGGAGATCGCCTCGGTCAGCCACAACATCAGCGCGTTGATCACGAAGGTGATCAGGCCGAGGGTGAGTACGAACAGCGGTAGGGAGAGCAGCTTCACGATCGGTTTGATTATCGCGTTGACGATCCCGAAGATGAGCGCGACGAAAATTATCGTCTTGGCCCTGGTGCCGGCCGAGGCACCGTCGGCGAGATCGATTCCGGACACGAACCAGCCGGCGAACCAGATGGCCAGTGCGTTGGCGACAAGTTTGATGAACAGGCTTTTCATATCTTGATGCTGGCACCCGGCGGGCCTCTCCCGCTCGTGCCTGGAGGATAAGTCTGCTCGTGTCGGTAAGGAGTTGGTCACATGAAGGTCTTCCGCCTCGACGACCTGGACGCGGAACGCGCCTTCGAACAGGGCGCCTACCTGAGTTTCCTGCGTGAGCGGAACTTCTCGATGGGCCTGTACGCCCTGGAGCCGGGCGAGACCGACACCCAGAAGCCGCACGGGCAGGACGAGGCGTACGTGGTGATCAGCGGTCGGGCCACGCTCACCGTGGGCGACGAGTCGACCGCCGTCGCGCGCGGCAGCGTGGTGTACGTGCCGGCCAAGGTGCCGCACCACTTCCACCGGATCACCGAACCGCTGCGCGTGCTGGTGTTCTTCTCGCCGCCGGAGGCGTGAGCGGGCGACCGGCCGCGCCGGGCCCGCCCGGCCGTCGGTGGTTCCGCCCGCCGGCCGGCCGTGTACGACAATCGCATCTCGGGATCCGACGACGGGAAGTACATCCGATGGCACTGCGCGACGAACTCTGGGCGTCGATCGAGGACGTCTACGCGGCGATCCTCGACCACCCCTTCATCCACGGGCTCACCGACGGCACGCTGCCGCGCGAGGCGTTCCGGCACTACGTCGTGCAGGACTCGCACTACCTGCGCGACTACGCCAGGGCGCTCGCGGTGTGCGCGGCCAAGGCGCCGGACGAGGCGACGACCGTGCAGTTCGCGCAGGACGCGGCCGGGGCGATCGCGGCGGAGCGGTCGCTGCACGAGGGCTTCATGGTCGACTTCGGCAGTTCGGTGGCCGACGCGACGGCGACCGAGCCGGTGTTGCCCAGCACCCGCGCCTACGTCAGCTACCTGATGGCCACCGTGCACAACGGCTCGTTCGCCGAGGGTGTGGCGGCGGTGCTGCCCTGCTACTGGATCTACGCCCGGGTGGGTGACGCGCTGCTCGCCAAGGGTTCGCCCGACGAGCTGTACGGGCGGTGGATAGCCACGTACGGCGCCGAGGAGTTCCAGGAGACGGTGCGCGCGGTCCTGGACCTGGTGGACCGGATCGGCGAGGACCTGTCGGCGGGCGAGAGGGCCCGGATGCTGGAACACTTCGCGACCACCGCGCGCTACGAGTGGATGTTCTGGGACGCCGCGTGGCGAGGCGAGCGCTGGCCGGTCTGAGCACGGGGTACGGCGTCGCGCGGCCCGGCGCACGTCGGGCCGCCGTCGCGCGGAGCGGAACCGGGCTTCCCGGGTAGGGCGTGTCCTCCCGGGGAATGTGCTCCCCTGGTGTGCACGTCTCGCGTGGGTTCGCGTGACTTGGGGGTTGGACGATGGAGACATGGCCGCGGTGGGCGCGCATCGGCGTTCCGGTGCTGGCGCTGGTGCTGCTGTGCTGGTTGCTGATCTGGCTGTTCTCGGCCTTCCTGATGGTCCTCGTCAAGGGTGTCGTGGGGTTGTTCGTGGTGATCGGCATGGTCGTGCTCGCCCGTACGGCGGTGACCGGTCGGGGACCGCGCGATCCGCTGGAGTGAACCCGGCGCTGGTCGTGCGGTCTGCGGTGTGCCAGGGTGGGGGCGCACCACACGGAGATACACGGGAGCTCGGGGCACCGGGCTGAGAGGGCGCTGAGGCCGCGCCGACCGCAGAACCTGACCGGGTAATGCCGGCGTAGGGAGCCTTTCCATGACCTCGCACGACACTTCGCTGTCCGCTGTCGGCACCGCCGCGCAGACGGTCACCAGCGGTCCGATTTCCCCCGCCCACCACCGCGGCTATGTCGCCGGATCGCGCGAGGACCTGCGCGTCCCGGTGCGTACGGTGCACCTGACCAACGGCGAGACGGTTCGCCTGTACGACACGTCCGGCCCGTACACCGATCCCGCCTTCGAGGTGGACGTGCGGCGCGGTCTGCCCGCGTTGCGCGAGGCGTGGATCGACGAGCGCGGCGACACCGAGCGCTACGACGGCCGGATCGCCGACCTTACCCCGGCCGGGCTCGCGGTGCCGGGCGCGGGGGTGCGTCCCCGGCGGGCCGCCGGATCCGAGGCGGTGACCCAACTCGGCTACGCCCGGCGCGGGTTGATCACCCCGGAGATGGAGTTCGTGGCCGTCCGCGAGGGCCTGACCCCGGAGATGGTGCGGGACGAGATCGCCGCCGGGCGGGCGGTGTTGCCCGCGAACATCAACCACCCCGAGATCGAGCCGATGGCGATCGGCAAGAACTTCCTGGTCAAGGTCAACGCGAACATCGGCAACTCGGCGGTGACCTCCTCGATCGAGGAGGAGACCGACAAGCTGGTGTGGGCGATCCGCTGGGGCGCGGACACCGTGATGGACCTGTCCACCGGCAAGGACATCCACACCACGCGCGAGTGGATCGTGCGCAACTCGCCGGTCCCGATCGGCACGGTGCCGCTGTACCAGGCGCTGGAGAAGGTGAACGGCAAGCCCGAGGAACTGACCTGGGAGCTGTACCGGGACACCGTGATCGAGCAGTGCGAGCAGGGCGTCGACTACATGACGGTGCACGCCGGCGTGCTGCTGCGCTATGTGCCGCTGACCGCGCGGCGCAAGACCGGGATCGTCTCGCGCGGCGGCTCGATCATGGCCGCCTGGTGTCTGGCGCACCACCAAGAGAACTTCCTGTACACGCGCTTCGCCGAGCTGACCGAGATCCTGCGCGCGTACGACGTGACCTACTCGCTCGGCGACGGCCTGCGTCCGGGCTCGATCGCCGACGCCAACGACGCGGCGCAGTTCGCCGAGTTGGAGACGCTGGGCGAACTGGGCCGGATCTCCCGGTCGATGGACGTCCAGGTGATGATCGAGGGCCCCGGCCACGTGCCGATGCACAAGATCAAGGAGAACGTCGATCTCCAGCAGCGCATCTGCGACGAGGCGCCGTTCTACACCCTGGGCCCGCTGACCACCGACGTGGCGCCCGGCTACGACCACATCACCTCGGCGATCGGCGCGGCGATGATCGGGATGTGGGGCACCGCGATGCTCTGCTACGTGACGCCGAAGGAGCACCTGGGCCTGCCGGACCGGGACGACGTCAAGGCGGGCGTGATCGCGTACCGGATCGCCGCGCACGCGGCCGATCTGGCCAAGGGCCACCCGGGCGCGCAGGCGTGGGACGACGCGCTCTCCGACGCCCGGTTCGAATTCCGCTGGCAGGACCAGTTCGACCTGGCGATGGACCCGGACACGGCGCGGGCGTACCACGACGCGACGCTGCCGGCCGAGCCGGCGAAGACCGCCCACTTCTGCTCGATGTGCGGGCCGAAGTTCTGCTCGATGCGGATCTCCCACGACATCCGCGCGGAACACGGCGACGGCGTGGCGGTCGTGGCGGTCGAAGCCGAGGCCGAGGCGGGCATGCGCGCCAAGTCCGCGGAGTTCGCCGCCGCGGGCAATCGGGTGTATCTGCCGCTGGCCGACTGAGTCGCGGCGAGGGGCCGCGGATCCCGGTTCTCGGTTTCGGGGAATCCGCGGTCCCCCGCCGGATGGTGGTCGAGCCGCCCTAGGAGATCGCCCGGAGACGGCCGGTGTCCGGCCGGCGCAGTTGCTCCAGACTCGTCGCCGTCGCCTCGTTCGCCGGCAGGAAGATGACCAACTGCTGGTCGTCGCCGGCCAGTTCGAGCGTCTCCCGGTTGAGCTCGAGTCGGTGGCCCGAGGGGTGGTCGAGGCGAAGTACGCCGCGTGCGGGCACCACGTGTCGGTTCAGGCGTCGGGTGAACTCGGGTCCGGCGAGGGGTCCGAGTTCGTCGGTGATCCACTGGGAGCCCTCGGCCGAGGGGGCGAGCCACAGGTCGAAGGCCTGCTCGTCCGCGACGACGTCCCAGTCGACGAAGAAGGTCCGGGCGGCGGGGTCGGTGAACACGTAGCGGGTGAGGTTCGGGGCGTCGGCGTCGAGCAAACCGCTCGCGCCCATGACCGACGCGTAGCCGGCGGTGTGGGCGAGCACGAACCCCAGCCGGTTGCTCACCGCGGCGATGCCCGGTTCGAGGAGGCGAAGGGTCTCCCGGATGGTCGGGCGCACCTCCCGGGTCACCGGCGTGGGCGCGGGCCGGGGATGGGCGGTGCATTCGCCGCCGGTGATCTTCGCGAGGTAGCGCAGGTGCACACGTTCCGCCGGGTCGAGGCTGAGCGCGTCGGCGAGCGCGTTCACGATCGACACCGAGGGGTTGCGGTCCCGGCCCTGTTCGATGCGGGTCAGGTATTCGACGCTGATGCCGGCCCGCGCGGCGAGATCCAGGCGCCGCAGTCCCGGCGACCTGCGTCGGCCGCGGTCGGGCAGGCCCAGTGACTCCGGTTGCACGCTGTCGCGTTTGGCGCGGATGAAGTCCCCCAACGGCGTACTCATGCCGCGAGCATAGGCCGCCGATCACCGCCGGTGGAGGGCTCAGCGTGGCTCCCCGGGGGCCGGCCTGAGCGCGGTCTGGTTGCCCCCGCGGCGCGGCCGGATCGTGGTGGGCATGGAGAACAAGCCCAAGCTGCTGATCATCGTCGGAAGTGTTCGCGAAGGCCGATTCGGCCCGGTCGTGACCTCGTGGTTCACCGAACAGGTCGGTGCCCACGGCGGATTCGAGGTGGATGTCGTCGACCTGGCCGACATCGACATCCCGTTGGCGCTGCCCGCGGCATCACCCAAGGCCCCCGCCGACGAGTACCCGCGTCCGGCCGGGATGGCGCCGTTGACGTCGGCCCTCGCGAGTGCCGACGCGATCGTGCTGGTCACGCCGGAGTACAACCACAGTTATCCCGCGTCGTTGAAGGCCGCCATCGACTGGCACTTCACCCAGTGGACGGCCAAGCCCGTGGCCTTCGTCAGCTACGGCGGCGCGGCGGGTGGCCGGCACGCGGTGCTGCACCTGGAGAACGTGCTGACGGAACTGCACGCGGTGACCATCCGCGACGGCCTGGCCTTCCCGAACTACTTCCTCACGTGGCAGGACGACCACCCGACCGACCCCGAGGCCGCGGGCTACGCCAAGGTCCTGCTCGACCAGCTGTCGTGGTGGGCGCACGCGCTCCGGTCGGCGCGGGAGACGACTCCGTACCCGGCATGAGGCGCGACGGCGACGGCCCGGGATCCTCGTCGACCCGGGTGGCCGGCAGGCCGGCCGGCAGCGCCGACGCCCGCAGGTGGGCCCGTCCGGTGCGGCCGGGATGGGCGCCGCACGGCTCGATGTGCACGCCCGGCGCGCGGGCGTCGCGAGGCACCGGACCGCCTTGGAAGGTCACGTGCCCGGCGGTGGGCCGGGCCGGTCCGACGATCGTCTTCAACACGGTCGTCTTGCCCGCCCCGTTCGGGCCGAGGAATCCGGTCACCACCCCCGCTCGCACGGTGAAGGAGAGATGGTCGACCACGGTGGTACGGCCGTAGCGTTTGGTCAGTTCGTGGACCGCTGTCGCCGGGGGGTGTGGGGGCGTCGAAGTCATGCCGAAGGCATCGACGCCGCCGATCTCCCGGTCTTCGGTCGAAGGGCCGAACCCGACTTGCCACTTGCGGAGGAGTGTCGGGGGCGTCGCGGTCAGCGCGGGTCGGGGATCAGGACGACCTTGCCGGTGATCGTGCCCGACTCGGCCAGTGTCATCGCCTCCGCGGCCCGGGTCAGCGGGATGCGGGCGGCCACCTGGGGGGTGATGGTGCCCTCGGCGAGCAGGGCGAGGACCTCGGTCAGGTCGGCGCGCAGGCGGGCTTGGAAGGCGGCCCGGCGGCGCTTGCCCGCCCAGATGTTGTAGAAGTGGGTGCGCCGGCCGTTGGGCAGCAGGTTCCACCACAGCAGACGGGCGATCAGCCGGAGCACCGGGAGCCGGGACGAGCCGGGCCGGTCCTTCGTGGCCGCCGTTCCGTAGGAGACCAGCGTGCCGCCCCGGGCGATCAGTCGGAACGAATCGACGATGCCGTCCCCGCCCACGTGGTCGAACACCGCGTCCACGCCGTCGGGGGCCGACTCGCGCACCAGGGACGCCAGATCGGGCGCGCGGTAGTCGAGCGGGACGGCGCCGAGCGCGCGTACCGCGTCGTGGTGGCGCGGGGACGCGGTGCCGATCACCCGGATGCCCGCGTGCGTGGCCAGCTGGACCAGGGTCGAGCCCACGCCGCCATTGGCGCCGTGTACCAGGATCGTCTGTCCCCGACGCACCCTCGCCACGCGGTGCAACATCTGCCACGCGGTGATCCCGTTGACCACCACCGTCTCCGCCTCGGCCGGGTCGACCTCCTCGGGCACCTCGACCAGGTCGGCGACCGGGAGCACGATCCGGCTCGACCAGCCGCCGACCTTGGTCAGCGCGGCGAAGCGGCGGCCGACGAGGGAGGCGTTCACCCGGGGGCCCACCCGCAACACCGTGCCGACGAGGTCGTAGCCGGGCACGAACGGGAAGGGCGGCTGGTCGTAGTACTTGCCCCGGCGCATCTGCTGCTCGGCGAAGGACACCCCCGACGCCTCGACCGCGAGCAGCACCTCCCCGGGGCCGGGCTCGGCCACCGGGCGCTCGCGCACCTGCAGACCCGAGGGGTCGACGATGCCCGGGAGCACGATCTCGGTCGCGGTCTCGGTGGAGGGCCGGCCCTGGGGGGTGGACGCGGACGGGGTCGTGGTCTCGATCGCACTGATGGTCATGGCATCTCCCTGATTAGTGACTCGCAATCACCTTCGTTATAGCATCTAACTTAAGTGCATACCCGTAGTCCGTCAAGGTTCCCCGCGAAACCCGTCGGCTAGATCGGCGCCGACCACGTCACCGTCGTCCCGAGCCCGTCCGGCCCCGGGCCGAAGTCGGCCCGGCCGCCCAACTCCTCGGCCCGGCCCGCCAGATTGGCCAGCCCGCGGCGCCGGCCGCCCGGTGCGATGCCCACGCCGTCGTCGGTGACCGCCAGGGCGACGGAGCCGCCGGCCACCACCAGGCTCACCTCGACGCGCGACGCGTGCGCGTGGCGGGACACGTTGGACAGGATCTCGCGCAGTGCGGCCAGGAGCTGCTCGGCGACCTCGTCCGGCACGGTCGAGTCGACCGGTCCGGCGAAGGTGACCGTCGGATCGAAGCCGAGTGCGGGCGCCGCCGCGCTCGCCTCGCGCAACACCCGCCCCCGGACCCCGGTCGCCCCTTCGCGCGGCGGATTCTGCAGCGCGAAAATCGTGCTGCGCACCTCGCGAATGGTCGCGTCGAGCTCGTCCACCGCCTGATCGACCCGGGTGATCACACCCGGTACCTTGGCCAGCCGGGCCGCGCCCTGGAGCATCATCCCCGTCGCGAACAGCCGCTGGATGACCAGGTCGTGCAGGTCCCGGGCGATCCGGTCGCGATCCTCGAACACCGCCAGCCGCTCCCGATCGCGCTGCGCGCCCGCCAGCATCAGCGCGATCGCGGCCTGGCCGCCGAACGCCTGCGCCATCGAGCGCTCGGTCGCGTTGAACGGCACCGCGCCGACGCGCTTGTCCAACTCCAGCGCGCCGAGGATGCGATCGCTGGCGATCAGCGGTACGAACAGGCCCGGACCGAAGCAGCGCGACTTGGCCACCATCACGTTCGGGTCGGTGCTCATGTCCTCGATGAAGATGCTGCGCCCGGCGTTGATCGCCTCCGCGAGCGGGGTGCCCTTCTCGATCACCGTGCCCCCGAGGCCCGCCAGGTCCTCGCCGGAGGTGACCTCGACCAGGTAGGAGCCGTCGGGCTGGGGCAGGTACATCGCGGCGAAGTCCGCCTCGGCCAGGCTGCGGGCCCGCTCCGCCACCACGACCAGCGCCTCGTCCGGGTCCTGCGCGCTCAGCAGCGCCGTGGTGACGTCCGCCGAGCCCATGATCCACTTCTCCCGGCGGGCCGCGCTCTCGAACAGGCGCGCGTTCTCGATCGCGACGCCGGCCGCCGCCGCGAGTGCCCGGACCACCTGCTGGTCCTCGATGCCGAAGTCGGGTCGACCGCGCTTCTCGGTCAGGTACAGATTGCCGAACACCTCGTTGCGCACCCGGATCGGCACGCCCAGGAACGAGTGCATCGCCGGATGGTTCGGCGGGAAGCCGTACGAGGCCGGATGCCGGGTCAGATCGTCGAGGAGCAGCGGCTCGGGACGGTCGATCAGCAGGCCCAGGATGCCCCGGCCGTGCGGGAGTTCGCCGATGCGCTCGCGGTCGGCCGGGTCGATGCCGACGGTGATGAAGTCGGACAGGTTGTTGTCGCCGCCGATCACGCCGAGCGCGGCGTAGCGGGCGTCGGCCAGTTCGGCGGCGGCCTCGACGATCCGGCGCAGCGTGGTGTGCAGGTCGAGGTCGGCGCCGACCGCGATCACCGCTTCGAGCAGGCCCTGGAGCCGGTTCCCGGTGGTCGCGGCCGAGCCGAGCCGTTCGACCACCCCGGCGACGAGGTCGTCCAGGGCGAGCGGGCCCGGCTCGGGGGGCCGGTGGGCGTCGCGGGTGTCGTCCGCTCGGTCGGGGCGCCGGGGCGGGTCGGGGCGCTGGGTCCGCTCGGGGTCCTCCGGGCTGTCGCCGCCGTTCGCCATGGGTAAAGCGTACGGGGGTGAATCGGCCGGAAAGCGGTCAAACCGCATGGACACGCGTACGGATCCGCGGCCGACTCGTCCCGCGCCCGCCCGGGGCGGGCGGGTGGGATGCCCCGCTCAGGCGCCCGCCGCGACCGGCGCCGCGGCGCGCTCGCGTTCCAGGAGCGTGCGGAACTCCCCGGGCGCGGTGCTCAGTTCCGCCCACGTGCCGCGTTGGCGAACCCGGCCCTCGGCCAGGACCACGATCTCGTCCACCGCGTCCAGGCCGGTGAGCCGGTGGGTCACCAGGAGGGTGGTCCGGCCCCGGGTGGCGTCGAGCAGGTCGGCGGTCAGCGCGTCGGCCGTGGGCAGGTCGAGGTGTTCGGCCGGCTCGTCCAGGAGCAGGATCTCGAAGTCGGCGAGCAGCGCGCGGGCGAGCGCGAGCCGTTGCCGCTGGCCGCCGGAGAGGCGGGCGCCGTGTTCGCCGACCATCGTGTCCAACCCCTCGGGCAGGCCGTCGACCCAGTCGAGGAGCCGGGCCCGGGCCAGCGCCGCCCGCATCGCCTCCTCGTCGCAGTCCGGCCGGGCCAGCCGCAGGTTCTCCCGCAGCGAACTGTCGAAGACGTGCGCGTCCTGCGCGCACAGCCCGATCACCCGGCGTACGTCGTCCCCGGCCGCCTCGCCGAGCGGTACACCGCCCAACGTCACCGTGCCCGCCGCCGGCTCCAGGAAGCGCAGCAGCACATGGGCCAACGTGGTCTTGCCCGACCCGCTCGGCCCGACCACCGCGAGCCGCTTGCCGGGCGTCAGGTCGAGGTCGACCCCGATCAGGGCCGGCGGGCCGTCGGGGGTCCAGCGGGCGGACACATCGCGCACCCGCAACGGCCGCGGCGCGGCGGGCAGCGCGACGGGCGCGACCGGTTCGCGCACCGGCTCCGGGGTGTCCAGCACCTCGAACACCCGTGCCGCGGCCCGCCGCGACGCCTCCAGGTGCCGGCCCGCGGCGGGCAGCACGACGGTGGCCTCGAACGCGGCCAGGGGGGTGAGCACCACCAGCGCGAGCAGCACGCCGCCCAGCCGGTCGGCGTGCACCGCGGCGACGCCGACCAGGACCGAGGCCCAGACCGTCGCGCCGGCCACCAGCGCGGCCAGACCCGCGCCGACGCCCGCGCCCCGGGCCTGGCCCGCCTCGGTCGCCCGCAGCCGGGCGCCCACCTCGGCCACCTCGGCGAGTCGGGCGGGGGCGCGGCCGGCGGCGATCAATTCGGGGGTGCCGCGCAGCAGGTCGACCACGGCGGCGGACAGCTCGCCCCGGACGGCCGCGACCCGGCGCTCGGCCCGCCGGGCGACCCGGGCGGCCAGCCACGGCACCAGCACGCCGGCGGCGAGCAGACCCACGAGCAGCACCGCGCCGGCCTCCGGGAGCACCAGGGCGACGGTGAGTACCGCGCCCGCGCCGACCACCGCCGCCACGCAGGCGGGCAACAGCGCCCGCAGGAAGAAGTCCTGTACCGCGTCCACGTCGGCGACCAGCCGGGACAGCAGATCCCCGCGACGGAAGGCGGGCAGCCCCGTCGGCGCCAACCGCTCCAGCCGCTCGTACACCCGAACCCGCAACCGGGCCAGGATCCGAAACGCCGCGTCGTGCCCGATCAGCCGCTCGGCATACCGGAACACCGCGCGCGAGACGCCGAAGGCCCGAACCCCGGTCACCGCGACCATCAGCGTCAGCACCGGCGGATGTTCGGACGCCCGTGAGATCAACCACGCCGAGGTGGCCATGAGCCCCACCGAACTACCGAGCGCGAGCGCCCCGCACACCACCGCCAGCGCGAGCCGCCCCCGCAACGGCCGGGCCAGCGCGAGCAGCCGCCGCCCGGGACCGGCCGCGGCGGGAGCCGGTGCGTCGGGCGCTACGGCGGACGAACCGTCCGAGCCCGAGGCCCCCGACGCGGTCACCGATCCGGCCGAGCCCACCGCTTCCGCAGCCGGCCCCGCCGACACCGCCGCGACATCACCCGCCGCCTCCGCCGCGCGCATCGTGTCCGCCCGGGCCCGAGCCCCGACCGCCGCGTGCGCCCCGACCGGAGACCCCCGGCGACCGGGGCACCCGCCGACGGGCCCGCCACGCCCACCACCCGATCCGCCAACGGCAACAACGCGGGTCGATGTGCCACCAGAATCACCGTGCGTCCCGCCGCCAACCGGCCGACCGCGTCGACGACGGCCGCCTCGCTGTCCCCGTCCAGGTTCGAGGTCGGCTCGTCGAGCAGCAGGATCGGGCGGTCGGCCAGGAACGCCCGGGCCAGCGCGAGGCGTTGCCGCTGTCCGGCGGACAGGCCCGCCCCGTCCTCGCCCAGCGGCGCGGCGAGCCCCCCGCGCGCGCCACGAAGTCGGCCGCCCCCGCGTCGGCCAGCGCCCGGTCCACCTCGGCGTCGCTCGCGTCCGGCCGGGCCAGCCGTACGTTCGCCCCGATCGTGCCCGCGAACAGGTAGGGCCGCTGTGGCACCCACGCGATGTGTGCCCGCCACGCCCGCGGATCGAGGTCGGCCAGCTCCACCCCGCCCACCGTGACCCGACCCGACGTCGGCCGCACGAAGCCGAGCAGCACCGCGAGCAGGGTCGACTTCCCGCACCCGCTCGGACCGGTCAGCGCCACCGTCTCGCCGGGCCGCACGGTCAGGTCGACGTCCGCCGGCGCGGCGTCCGCGCGTCCCTCGTAGCGCACCGTCACCCCGTGCAGCACCACGTCGGCCGAGCGCGGATCCGGCACCGGCGCGGTCCCGGCCGGAGCGTCCGGCGCGGTCTCCAGCACCTCGAACACCCGTTCCGCGGCGCTGACCCCCTCGACGCTCGCGTGATACTCGGCGCCGACCTGACGCAGCGGCAGATACGCCTCGGGAGCCAGGATCAGCACCACGAGCGCGGTCTCCAGGCCCAGGTCCCCGTCCACGAGGCGCAGGCCCACGCCGACCGCGACGAGCGCGACCGAGATGGTGGCGAGCAGTTCCAGGGCGAACGAGGACAGGAACGCGATGCGCAGGGTCTTGAGGGTGGCCCGGCGGTAGTCGTCGGTGATCGTCCGGATCGACGCGGCCTGGGCTTTGGCCCGCCCGAACACCTTCAGCGTCGGCAGCCCGGCGACCACGTCCAGGAAGTGTCCGGCCAGCCGGTTCAGCACGCTCCACTGCCGGTCCATGTACTTCTGCGTGGCCATCCCGATCAACGCCATGAACAGCGGGATCAGCGGGAGGGTGACCACGATCGTGGCGGCCGAGATCCAGTCGCCGAACACCACCCGCGCGAGCACCGCCACCGGCACCGTGACGGACAGGACCAGCTGCGGCAGATAACGCGCGAAGTAGCCGTCGAGCGCGTCCACGCCCCGGGTGGCGAGCGTGGTCAGCTCACCCGACCGCTCCCGGTTCAGCCAGGCCGGGCCGAGCCGGACCACGTGCGCGAGCAGGCGTTCGCGCAACTGCGACTTCACCGCCGCCGAGGTCCGGTGCGCGACCACCTCGGTGAGCCAGGAGATCGCCGAGCGGGCCGCGACCACGCCGGCCAGCAGGCCCAGCTCCGGCCACAGGTCGCCGACCCCGGCGCCCTCCTCGAACGCCGCCACGATCACCCGGGCGAGCAGTGCCGCCTGGACGAGCACGAGACCCGCGCCCGCCGTGCCCAGCACCACCGTCAGGGCCAAAAAGCCCCGGGTGGCTCGGGCGTGGGTCAGCAGGCGCGGGTCAACAGGCTTCACGATCCGCTCTCTTCGATACGTCGTTGCGTCGTCGGGTCACCGCGCAGGGGCCGGCGGCGCGCCGGCCCCTGCGCCCAACCCCTACTTCCCCACCAGATCGGCCGCCGCCGCCCCGAACGCCGGCTTGGTCGGGATGCTCTTCGTGCTGATCCGCTTGCGGAACACCCAGTACGTCCACGCCTGGTAGCACAGCACCACCGGGGTCATGAAGGCGGCGACCCAGGTCATGATCTTCAGCGTGTACGGCGTCGAGGACGCGTTGTGGATGGTCAGATCCCACGCCGAGTCCAGGCTGGAGGGCATCACGCTCGGGAACAGCGACAGGAACAACATCGCCACCGCCGCGATCACCGTCACGCCCGACATCGCGAACGCCCAGCCCTCGCGCCCGATCCGGTTCATCGCCAGCGCGCCGACCAGGGCCGCGACCGCCACGATCAGCGCGACCAGGGTACGTCCGTTGCCGTGCTCGGCCTGGGTCCAGATCAAAAACGCCGCCGCGAGCACCGCGGTGACCAGGCCGAGGCGTCCGGCCAGCGCGCGCGCCCGGCCCCGGATGTCGCCGTCGGTCTTGAGCGCGACGAACACCGCGCCGTGGAAGGTGAACAGGACCGTGGTGACCACGCCGCCGAGCAGGGCGTACGGGTTGAGCAGGTCGAACAGGTCGCCGACGTACTCCTTGTTCCCGTCTATCCTCACCCCGCGCGTGATGTTCGCGAACGCCACGCCCCACAGGAACGCCGGCACCAGCGAGCCCCAGAAGATCGCCTGCTCCCAGCCGCGCTTCCAGCGGTCCTCGTCGCGCTTGGCGCGGTACTCGAACGCCACCCCGCGCAGGATCAGCGCCACCAGGATCAGCAGCAGCGGCAGGTAGAAGCCGCTGAACAGGGTCGCGTACCACTCGGGGAACGCCGCGAAGGTCGCCCCACCCGCGGTGATCAGCCACACCTCGTTGCCGTCCCAGACCGGACCGATGGTGTTGATCAGCACCCGCCGCTCGGTCTCGTTCCGGGCCAGCACCTTGGTCAGGATGCCGACGCCGAAGTCGAAGCCCTCGAGGAAGAAGTAGCCGACCCAGAGCACGGCGATCAGCAGGAACCAGAATTCGTTGAGTCCCATGACCCTCTCCCTCTCCCCTAGTACGCGAAGGCGAGCGGCCGGTCGGCGTCCTCGCCCCCGCCCGACGGATCGTCGGGGTGCTTGTCGGCGGCCGGCTTGATCGGTTCGGGTCCGGCCTTGACGTAGCGCCGGATCAGGCCGAGCTCGACCACCGCGAGCGCGCCGTAGAGCAGGGTGAACACGATCAGCGAGGTGAGCACCTCACCCGTGGACACGCTCGGCGACACCCCCGCCTCGGTCTTGAGCACCCCGAACACCAGCCACGGCTGGCGGCCCATCTCGGTGAAGATCCAGCCGAACGAGTTGGCCGCGAACGGGAACGCGATGGTCCACAGGCCGACCCGGTACACCCACGGGTTGCTCGGCAACTCCCGCTTGCGCCGGGTCAACCACAGTCCGACCAGGCCGATGCCCGCGGTGACCATGCCCACGCCGATCATCAGCCGGAACGACCAGTAGGTGACGAAGATGTTGGGCCGGTAGTCGCCGGGGCCGTACTTGACCACCGACTGCTCCTGGAGGTCGTTGATCCCCGGCAACTCGGCGTCGAGGTCGTTCTTGGCCAGGAAGGACAACGCGCCGGGGACCTCTATGGCGACCTTGTTGTGACCCTTTTGGACGTCGCCGTAGGAAAAGATCGAGAACGGCGCGGGCTTGGACGTCTCCCACAGCGCCTCGGCCGAGGCCATCTTCATCGGCTGCTGCTCGTACATCAGCTTGCCCTGCATGTCACCGGTGAGCGCGAGGCCGACGCCGGCGAGCACCGAGACCCACAGGCCGAGCCGGAGCGAGGGACGAAAGACCGCGACCTCGTTGCGCTTGCGCAGGTGCCAGCAGCTGATCCCGATCAGGAAACCGCCGGCGACCAGGAACGCGGCCGGGAGGATGTGCAGGAACGCGGCGATCGCGGTGTTGTTGGTGAGCACCGCCACGAAGTCGGTCAGCTCGGCGCGGCCGGTCTCCGGGTTGATCCGGTAGCCGACCGGGTGCTGCATCCACGAGTTGGCGGCGAGGATGAAGTAGGCCGACAGGATCGTGCCGATCGCGGCGGCCCAGATGGTGGCCAGGTGGATCTTCTTCGGCAGGCGGTCCCAGCCGAAGATCCACAATCCCAGGAAGGTCGACTCCAGGAAGAACGCGACCAGCGCCTCGATCGCCAGCGGGGCGCCGAAGATGTCGCCGACGAAGCGCGAGTAGTCGGACCAGTTCATCCCGAACTGGAATTCCTGCACGATGCCGGTCACCAGGCCGAGCGCGAAGTTGATCAGGAAGAGCTTGCCCCAGAACTTGGTGGCCCGGAGGTAGTGCTCCTTGCCGGTGCGCACCCACGCGGTCTGCAGGCAGGCGACGAGGATGGACAAACCCATCGTCAGTGGCACGAAGAGGAAGTGGTAGACGGTCGTGATGCCGAACTGCCACCGGGCTACGTCGAGTGTTTCGACGGCGAGGTCCATGGGCCCCTCATTCCTCCTGATCGCCGGTCGTGCCCCGCCCGCGAGCGCGCGGGGCACGTTTGGTTCACGATGCACGGCCGCGCCCGCGCCCCTCGTCCGACACCTCGCCGGACGAACCCGGATGAACCGGGATGGATGCGCGGGTTCGACAGCACAACTTTGTGAATGGGTTCACAAAGTCGAGCTTGTGCATCCGTTCACAAACACTAGCGAGCCCCCTCGGGCACCCTGGAGGGGGGTGCCCGAAGGGGCTCATTTCGGCTCTCGGGCGCTACTTCTCCATGAATCGCGCCGCCTGCTCCAGGAAGATCGTGTTGGCCTCGGTCTCGCCGATCGTGATCCGGCAACCCTCGCCCTCGAACGGGCGCACCGTGACCCCGGCCGCCTCGCACATCGCGGCGAATTCGCCGGTGCGCTCGCCGAGCCGCAACCAAACGAAGTTGGCCTGCGAGTCGAACACCGTCCAGCCCTGGCCGACCAGCGTCTCCAGCACCCGGGTCCGCTCCTGGACCAACGCCTCGACCCGCTCCAGGAGTTCGGCCTCGGCGCCGACCGAGGCGATCGCCGCCACCTGGGCGAGCCGGTTCACCGCGAACGGCATCCCGGTCTTGCGCAACTCGTCGGCCGCCGCCTCGTGCGCGATGGCGAAGCCCACCCGCAGGCCGGCCAGCCCGTACGCCTTGGAGAACGTGCGCAGCACCACCACGTTGGGTCGCTCGCGGTACAGCTCGACCCCGTCCGGCACCCGCTCGTCCCGGATGAACTCGCGGTACGCCTCGTCCAGCACGACCACCACGTGGCGCGGGACCCGGTCCAGGAACCGCTCCAGTTCGGCGCGGTGGATCACCGTGCCGGTCGGGTTGTTCGGGTTGCACACGAAGACCAGTCGGGTCCGCTCGGTGATCGCGGCGGCCATCGCGTCCAGGTCGTGGCTCTCGTCGGCGAGCAGCGGGACCATCACCGGCGTCGCCCCGGCGAGCAGCACGAGCATCGGGTACGCCTCGAACGAGCGCCACGCGAAGACGACCTCGTCGCCCTCGCCGGCCGTCGCGTTGACCAACTGCTGGGCCACGGTCACCGAACCGTTGCCCACCACGATGTGCGACGCGGGCACCCCGAACCGCTCGGCCAGCGTCTGGGCCAGCTCCGCGTTCGCCGGGTCCGGGTAGCGATTTATCTCGCCGACCGCGTCCGCCACCACCTTGTGCACGCTGGGCAGCGGCGGGTACGGGTTCTCGTTGGACGAGAGCTTGTACGCCGGTAGACCCTCGGCCACCGCGGGCGGTCGGCCCGCCTTGTAGGCGGGCACCGCCGCCAGGGCGGCCCGGAACCGGGGGGTGGTGCCGTCGTCGGTGCCTGGGGCGTTGTGCTCGGTCACGCCCGTCCTCCTCGCATACTGGTCGGGGTGCCTGGGCGCACGTCCCGGTCGTCTCACCCTATGATCCGCCGGCCCCGGAGGGGACTCCCGGACGGAGGGTGGCCTGCGCCGAACGTTCAGGGGCAGGTATGGGGCGATACGTTTCTTCGTAAAGCAATGACATGAACCCGGCCAGGGCGGCCCATTCGCCCTAGTGTCGTGACGATGACAGCGCCAGATGTACCGCGTGTGGGGCGGCGGATCCGGGTGGGCATCCGGGACGTCGCAGCGGCTGCCGGGGTGTCGATCACGACCGTCTCCGACGCGCTCAACGGCAAGGGCCGACTGCCCGACACGACCCGTGTGCACGTGCGCGAGGTCGCCGACCGGCTGGGCTACCGCCCGTCGGCCGCCGCGCGCACCCTGCGCACCGGCCGCTCGGGGTTGCTCGGGCTGACCACGACCATGCGCTCGACCGAGCCGTTCGCGCTCACCGAGTTCGCCTGGTTCGCCGAGCTGGTGCGCTCGGCCACCGCGACCGCGCTCGATCTGGGCTACGCGCTCGTCGTGCTGCCCGCGTCCTCGCCGCACGACGTCTGGGGCAACGTCGCGCTCGACGGCACCATCGTCGTCGACCCCGCCGACGACGATCCGCTCGTGCACGAACTGCTGCGTCGGGGTGTGCCCGTGGTCAGCGGCGGCCACCCCGGCTCCACTCCGGTCTTCGGGTGGGTGGACAACGACCACGTGGCGGCCGTGCGTTCGGTGCTCGACCACCTCGCCGACGCGGGCGCCGAGCGGATCGGCCTGCTCGCCGCCGCCGACGGACCCGGCGCCGACAAGGGTGTCGCGGGATATCGGGCGTGGTGCGCGGACCGGGGTGTGCCGCCGATCACCGAGGAGTACGAGGCCCGCACCCCCGGCGCGGGCCGGGCCGCCGCGGCCCGCCTGCTGGAGCGGGGGCCCGACGCGGTGTTCGGCCTGCACGAGGGCTGCGCGCCCGAGCTGTTGGACGCGGCCCGCGAGCGTGCCCTGCGGGTGCCCGACGACCTGCTCCTGGCCTGCTGCGGCGAGGGGGCCGACCCGTCGGTGACCTCGCTGAGCCTGCAACCGGCCCTGGCCGGCGCCTGGGCGGTGGAGCTGCTCGTCGGGGTGATCGATGACCCCGGGGCGGGGCCGCTGCTGCCCGCCCAGCGCACCGTGCCCACCCGGCTGTCCGTCCGGGATTCCTCCACTCGCCGCTGATCGGTGTGTTCGCCCCGGGCCGGTGCTCGGTGCCCGGCCGCACCCGGGGGTGGGGCGCCGGGTCGGGCGGCCGCGGGTCCACGCACAATTGAGCGTGGTCCGTTCCACCGTGCCCGCACGAGAGATACGGTCCAGGAATCATCCGAATCGGACCGGGTGAGCCGCAGCCGAACCCGGCTGTTGTGCGTCTTGGTTCACAACGGGTGTCGGAACCGCCGCCGTACGGTGGTGCCGATCTGAAGAAAGGACCCTTCTGGTGAGCAACGTCTCGGCTACACCGGCCCCGATGGGCGCCGCGGCGGAGCAGGACGCCCCGCTGTACGTGGTCGGCGACGTCCACGGTCATCTGGAGGAGCTCAAGGCCGCCCTGCGCGCCCGGGACCTGATCGACGAGGACGCGCACTGGAGCGGCGGACGCTCGCGGCTGTGGTTCCTCGGCGACTTCACCGACCGCGGCCCCGACGGCATCGGCGTGGTCGAACTGGCCATGTCGCTGGCCCGCGAGTCGGCCGAGGCCGGCGGCAGCACCCGGATGTTGCTCGGCAACCACGAGATCCTGCTCCTGGGCGTGTTCCGCTTCGGCGATCACCCGGTGCCGGTCGCGGGCGGCTCGACCACCTTCCGTGAGATCTGGCTGCGCAACGGCGGCATGCAGTCCGACCTGGAGCGCTTCACCGACGAACAGGCCGACTGGCTGGCCGGGCAGCCGGTGGCCGCGGTGGTCGACGGGCACCTGTTGATCCACTCCGACAGCAACGCCTACCTCGAATACGGCGACACCATCGAGGAGGTGGACGGCACCGTCGCGGACATACTGCGCGAGCCGGACCCGCTCTCTTGGTGGGACCTGTTCCGCAACCTGACCCGGCGCGGCGCGTTCATGGGCGAGGTCGGCCCGTACGCGGCGGCCGACCTGCTCAGCGAACTGGGCGGGCGGCGGATCGTGCACGGCCACACCCCGATCCCGTACCAGACGGGCGAGGACCCCTCGACGATCACCGGACCGCGCGTGTACGCCGACGGTCAGGCGGTCAACCTGGACGGCGGGATCTACCTCGGCGGGCCGTGCCTGGTCGCGCGATTGCCGCTGACCGCCCCCGAACCGGGCGTGCTGCCCAGCGCGTTGGAGGAGACGCAGGGTCGGGAGTACGACCTGGGCGATCTCGCCGCCGACGCCGGGGACGAGTGACCGTCGTAGGGAACTCCCTGCCCAAAAGGCGGGGGTGCACCCTATCATCAATAGGTATCCGCCTCGACACCGTCAGGTGCTTTTGCGGGTCGTTGATCCACCGACAGCTTGCACGGGTCCCCTGACGGGCCCGGCGGACGCGGGACACGCCCGCGCGGCCTCATTCGGGGGATCCGATGCAACACTGGTTTGGAAGTGACGAGCACCGCCGCCAGTACGAGCAGTTCGTCGACGACGCACTGCACCTGGAGGAAACCCTCTCCGGTCTCGCGGCGGTACCCAACCTGAACGTCGAGCAACTGCGGACGGCCACGCTGGACGCGACCCCGTCGATCGCCGAGACGGCGCGCGACGAATACGACCGGTACGAACGTACGGAGCAGCGTTTCGAGTCGGGCATCCGACCGGACTTCGGCGCCTCGATGATCGAGGCCGGCGAGAGCTTCGGTTGGTTCGCCCTCGCCACGGCGATGGCGGTGATCGTGGCCGGCATCTCGGCGGTCGTCTTCCTGATCGTGGGCTACGTGCTGTTGCCGCTCACGATGGACGACCCCGGCATGCAGCACACGATGCAACTCGCCTCGATCGCGGCGATCGGCATCTCGCTCGGGGCGGCGGCGATCGGGGGACTCGCCATGCTCGCGGTGGCCGCGCGCAACCGGGCGCGGCCGACCGGGGAGGTCGAGGTGTACCTGGCGCGCGAGGAATGGCGCCGGGCGATCCTGCACCGCGGCATCCTGCCGTTCATGCGCTCGCGCCTGCGCGAGGCCTCGGACGAGGGCACCACGCTCCTGGGCTGATGCCGCCGACACCGGTCCGCCCGCCTCGGGCGGGCGGACCGGATCGCGCCGGCGGCACCGGGTCGGGCGACCGGGCCACACAATGGGCGACATGGTCGGCAAACGTGGCAAGGTCACCGGGGGAATCGGCCCCGGTCTGGTGGGCGAGGTCATGATCGAGGTACGCGGTGGGGTGGAGGCGTTCCTCGCGTACTCCGCGCTGCCCGGGGAGGAGCACGCCGTGGGGGAGTTGGTGGTGATCGTGGAGTATCTGCCGCCGCGCACGGTGTACGTGGCGCCGGCCTTCGGCTGAGCCGCGCATCGGTGGGGCCCGGCTCCGAGACGGGCGCAACTGCCCCTGGGGAGCTCCCTCTTGGCGGCCCTCCGCCCGGCGAGGACACTCCGAGTCAGGCCGAAGGGGGAATGCTCCGTGCTCTACACCGTGCTCATCGTGCTCGGTCTGCTCATCGTCCTGGTCGTGGTCTTCAAGCTCATGTGGCGCGTCGCCGAGCCCAACGAGGCGCTGGTCATCTCCGGTTCCCGGCATCACACCGAGGGGCTCGGCGAGGGCATGGGGTTTCGGATCGTCACCGGGCGCGGCACGCTCGTCCTGCCGTTCGTGCAGGCCGTCCGCAAGCTCTCGCTCGACCTGAACGAGGCCGAGCTCAGCGTCGAATGTGTGACCACGCAGGGCATCCCGCTGCGGGTGCAGAGCGTGGTCATCTTCAAGATCGGCGACGACTACGTCTCGATCGCCAACGCGGCCAGGCGCTTTTTGGACCAGCAGAAGCAGATGGAGTCCCGGGTCCGCAAGGTGCTGGCCGGCCATCTGCGCTCGATCGTCGGCGGGCTGACCGTCGAGGACATGATCCGGGACCGGGAGAAGCTCACCGCGCATGTGCGCGCGGCGTCGGGGTCGGACATGGAAAAGCTCGGGCTGATCGTGGACAGCCTGCAGATCCAGGAGATCGACGACCCGACGGGCTACATCAAGAACATGGCCGCGCCGCACACCGCGGCGGTGGTCCGCGACGCCCGGATCGCCGAGGCGCTGGCCACCCGCAAGGCTACCGAGGCCGAGCAGGAGGCCAAGGCGCGGATGGCCCAGGCCACCCGGGACAGCGAGATACAGCAGGCCGGCTACCAGGCCGAGCGGGACGAGGCCACCGCGCGCTCGCGGCAGGCGGGGCCGCTGGCCGACGCGGCGGCCAAGCAGGAGGTGGTGGTCCAGGAGACCCGGGTCGCCGAGCTGGAGGCCATGCGGCGCGAGCAACAGCTCCAGGCGGACGTCCGCAAGCCGGCCGACGCGAAGGCGTACGAGATCCGCACCCGCGCCCAGGCCGAGCGCGACGCGCGCATCTCGGCGGCCGAGGCGAACGCCCGCGAGACCGAACTGGCCGCGATCGCCGACGCGGAGGCGACCAAGGTACGCGGCCTGGCCGCCGCCGAGGCCACGCTGGCCACCGGCAAGGCGCAGGCGGAGGCGGCCAAGGCCAAGGGGCTCGCCGAGGCGGCGGCCATCGCGGCCCGCGCGGCGGCGCTCGCCGAGAACCAGGAGGCCGTGGTCGCCCAGCAACTCGCCGAGAACTGGCCGGAGATCGTCCGCGCCGGCGCCGAGGCGTTCGGCAACGTCGACCACATGGTCCTGCTCAACGGCGGCGACGGCCTCGGCGACCTCTTCGCCAAGGCCCTCACCATGGGCGGCACGGGCCTGGGCATAGCCCGCCAACTCCTGGCGAACACGAACGGCACCGGTGGCCCTGCCGCACAGCCCGACCCCCTGCCGACCGACTCGGTCCGCATCGAGGTCGAACTCGACGACTCCCACGCCCCCGAATTCCCCACCAAGTCCTCGGAGAACTGACCGACCCATGTAGGGACCGGACCCGGGCACTGCGAATCGTGCTCGGGTTGGTCACTACAGCCGTACGGACAACTTCCCGACCGTGGCCAGTATCGTCAATTCACCACCGATGGCATTCAAATACGCCGCCATCGTTGCCGTGTCGAGTCGGGCCGCGCCACGTTCGATCTGGCTGATCCGCCCCTGAGTGACACCCATCGCGGCGGCTACCTGTGCCTGGGTGAACCCCTGGGACTTGCGGAGGGCGGCGAGCTCGTGCCCGCGCTCGGCGTCGACCATGTCCATCTTGATCGCGTCGATCCGCTCGCGCTGTTCCGGAGTGATGTCGGCCGTCAGATCGGCCATGCCACCGAGCTTCATCGTGCGTTACCTTCCTTTGGCCGGCGGTCCGGCTTCTCCTGCTTTGAGTGCTTCGAGATAGGCGGCGTATTTGTCGTCTGCCTCCCTGATTGCCTTGGGATACCAAGATGCCCAGCGCCCGCCGGTTGCCTTGTTCCCGGCGACCAGGAAGACGGCTCGACGAGCCGGGTCGAAGACGAAGAGCAGTCGGATGCTGACCGTTCCACCGCTCCTCGGGCGCAGTTCTCGCATGTTCCGATAGCGGCTCTTCTCGACCGCTCCCACCGTTGGCCGACGGAGGGCGGGACCGATCTCCTGAAGTCGCTCGAGCGCGGCGATCACGTGTATGTGACTTTCCGGATCCTCCTTCGCCAGCCTCTGGATCCAGTCCAATACATCGGTGAAAAAGCGCAGTTCGTATGGTTCACCCACGCACAGATATTAGCACTGGCTAATATTCGGGGCAAGGTGGCGGACGTACGTGGCGGGGACGGAGCGTCACCGCCGGCTACCGGCGCTTCTCCGCCTTCTGGCGGGCCACGTACGCGGCTGCCTGGGTGCGGCGTTCCATGCCGAGTTTGGCCAGGAGGCTGGAGACGTAGTTCTTGACCGTCTTCTCGGCCAGGTGCATCTCGGTGCCGATCTGGCGGTTGGTCATGCCCTCGCCGATCAGGTCCAGGATCCGGCGCTCCTGGTCGCTGAGCGCGGCCAGGCGTTCGTCGCCGCGATTGCCGCCGCGCAGTCGTTCCAGCACGCGGGCGGTGGCCGCCGGGTCGAGCAGGGACTTGCCCGCGGCCACGTCGCGGACCGCGCCGACCAGGTCCGAGCCGCGGATGTCCTTGAGCACGTAGCCGGACGCGCCCGCCATGATCGCGTCGAACAGCGCCTCGTCGTCGGAGAACGAGGTGAGCATCAGGCAGCGCACGTCGGGCAGTTGCGAGCGGATCTCGCGGCACACCTCGACCCCGCTGCCGTCCGGCAGTCGGACGTCGAGCACCGCGACCTGCGGCCGGGTCGCCGGAATGCGCGCGAGCGCCTCGGCGGCGGTGCCGGCCTCGCCGACCACGTCGATGTCCGCCTCGATCGACAACAACTCGTGGACGCCCCGGCGTACCACTTCGTGATCATCGAGGAGAAATACCCGGATGCTTCCCTGATCAGTCACTTGTACAGGTTCCCACGCGCACTCGGCGGTCGCCCTGTGATGCCGCCGCACGGGCGGATCACGCCCGACACGCCGGCCATTTGTCGCAGAACCACAAAGCGGGGCGCCACGTTCGGGCCGGTCGCCACTACGTGTAGGCCGGACCGGTGGGTAACGTTGCCATGTGCGGTTTCCGAACCGCATGCCTGTGCGCAGGCGCCTCCCGGATTTCCTCGGGAATTCCTAGGAAATCCTAGGAAGTACAGCCACCAATCGCCGTGTCTGCACATCAAGGTAGCCGCGCACACCCCGCGCGGAACCGGGCCCGGCGATCCGGACCCGGTCCACGGCGACCCCGCGGACCGGACAGACGGAGGAGAGAACGTGGCAGTGGACAGTACGGACGGGACGTTGTCTCCGCCCGATTCCGGAGCCGGTCCCGAACTGATCCAGTTGCTCACCCCGGAGGGCGAGCGGGTCGAGCATCCGGATTACGCGGTCGACCTCTCGGACGACGAATACCTGGCGCTGTACCGCGACCTGGTGCTGGTGCGCCGCTTCGACGCCGAAGCCACCGCGCTCCAGCGGCAGGGCGAGTTGGGCCTGTGGGCCTCCCTGCTCGGCCAGGAGGCCGCGCAGATCGGTTCGGGGCGCGCACTGCGTTCGAACGACTATGTGTTTCCCACGTACCGTGAACACGGCGTCGCTTGGTGTCGCGGTGTCGATCCGCTGAATCTGCTGGGCATGTTCCGCGGCGTCAACAACGGCGGTTGGGATCCGCGCGAGAACAATTTCCACCTCTACACGATCGTCATCGGCGCACAGAGTCTGCACGGCGTCGGATACGCGATGGGCGTGCAGCGCGACGGCAGCGATAGCGCGGTCGTCACGTATTTCGGCGACGGCGCCTCCAGCCAGGGCGACGTGAACGAGGCATTCACCTTCGCGGCCGTGTTCAACGCCCCCGTGGTGTTCTTCTGCCAGAACAATCAGTGGGCGATCTCCGAACCGACCGAACGCCAGATGAAGGTGCCGCTGTATCGACGCGCCGCCGGATTCGGCTTTCCCGGAGTTCGGGTCGACGGTAACGACGTGCTCGCGTGCCTGGCGGTGACCCGGGCGGCCCTGGACCGGGCCCGGCGCGGCGAGGGTCCGATGCTGATCGAGGCGTTCACCTACCGCATGGGCGCGCACACCACCTCCGACGACCCGACCCGCTATCGGCTCAGCGCGGAACTCGAGGAGTGGAAGCTCAAGGACCCGATCGAACGCCTCAAGGCGTTCCTGCACAAGCAGGGCATCGGCAGCCCCGAGTTCTTCGCCGATCTGGAGGCGGAGAGCGAGGAATTGGGCAAGCGCGTGCGCAATGGCGTACGCACCATGCCGGACCCGGATCCGGCGTCGATGTTCGCGCACGTCTATGCCGAGCGGCACCCGCTCGTGGAACGGGAACGGGCCGAGTTCGAGGCTTATCACGCGTCCTTCGTCGACGCCGGGGAGGACGGGCACTGATGGCTCCCGCACAGTCGACGGGCACGACCCGTCAGATGTCGATGGTGCAGGCGCTCAACACGGGGCTGCGCAGGTCCCTGGAGAGCGACCCCAAGGTTTTGATCATGGGCGAGGACATCGGCAAGCTCGGCGGTGTCTTCCGGGTCACCGACGGCCTGCAGAAGGACTTCGGCGAGGACCGGGTGGTGGATACCCCGCTGGCCGAGTCCGGCATCGTCGGCACCGCGATCGGCCTCGCCCTCGCGGGCTACCGGCCGGTCGTGGAGATCCAGTTCGACGGTTTCGTCTTCCCCGCCTTCGACCAGATCGTCACCCAGCTCGCCAAGATGCACGCCCGTTCCCTGGGCTACGTGCGGCTGCCGATCGTGATCCGCATCCCCTTCGGCGGCGGCATCGGCGCGGTCGAGCACCACAGCGAGTCGCCCGAGGCGTACTTCGCGCACACCGCGGGCCTGCGCGTGGTGTCGTGCTCGAACCCGGTCGACGCCTATTGGATGATCCAGCAGGCGATCGCCTCCGACGACCCGGTGATCTTCCTGGAACCCAAGCGGCGCTACTGGACCAAGGCCGAGGTGGACACCGCCGCGACCCCGGGACCGCTGTACGACTCCCGCGTGGTGCGCTCCGGTGACGCGTGCACCCTGGTCGCCTACGGACCGATGGTGGCCACCTGCCTGGAGGCCGCCGCCGCGGCCGCCGAGGAGGGGCGCGAGTTGGAGGTGATCGACCTGCGCTCGGTGTCCCCGCTGGGCTTCGACGCGATCGAGGAGTCGGTCAAGCGCACCGGACACCTGGTGGTCGTCCACGAGGCCCCGTCGTTCCTGGGCATCGGCGCGGAGGTCGCCGCGACCGTCACCGAGCGCTGCTTCTATCACCTTCAGGCGCCGGTGCTGCGGGTCGGCGGCTATCACACGCCGTACCCGCCGTCGCGGGTCGAGGAGGAGTACCTCCCCGACCTCGACCGTGTGCTCGATGCCGTCGACCGCTCCCTGGCCTGGTGAGGAACCCCGTGTCCGAGGTGAAGAAGTTCCTGATGCCCGACGTCGGCGAGGGCCTGGAGGAGGCCGACATCGTCGTCTGGCACGTCAAGGTCGGCGACGAGGTGCACGACGGCCAGGTCATGGTCGAGGTGGAGACGGCGAAGGCGCTGGTCGAGCTGCCGTGTCCATACGACGGGGTGGTGACCGAACTGCTCGCCGCCGAGGGCGACACGGTCGCGGTCGGCGCGCCGATCATCGCGGTCGCGCCCGCGGGCACCGCCGTGGCCGCGGCCGAGCCGGAGCGGGAGCGGGCCCTCGCGGCCGACCTCGTCCCGGAGCCGGTCGCCGAGCCGGCCCCGACCAAGGAGCCGGCCAAGGAGGCAGGCAAGGAGACCCGCACTGCGGTGCTCGTGGGCTACGGCGTCCGCACCAGCAGCGGCAAACGCCGACCCCGCAGGGCCGACGCCGCGACGCCGACGAACGGAGCGGCCCGCCCCGCCCCGGCCGGCGGCTCCCTCGCCCTCGCCAAGCCGCCGGTCCGCAAGCTGGCCCGGGACCTGGGCGTGGACCTCGCGTCGGTACAGCCCTCGGGCCCCGGCGGCACCGTCACCCGCGAGGACGTGCACGCCGCCGCCCGCCCGGCGCCCGCGCCCGTGTCGCAGACCTTCCCGGCGACCGGGCCGGGCGAGACGATCGCCGGCGAGCGGCGGATCCCGGTCAAGGGGGTGCGCAAGGCGACCGCGCAGGCGATGGTGGCCAGCGCGTTCTCCGCGCCGCACGTCACCGAGTGGGTGACGGTGGACGTGACCCGCACCGTCAAACTCGTGCGCAAGCTGCGCGAGCTGCCCGACTTCGCGGACACCAAGGTGAGTCCGCTGCTCCTGGTCGCCCGGGCGCTGTTGGTGGCGATCGCCCGGCACCCGGAGATCAACGCCTCCTGGGACGAGGCGAGCCAGGAGATCGTCGTCCGGGACCGGATCAACCTGGGCATCGCCGCGGCCACCCCGCGCGGTCTGATCGTGCCGAACATCAAGGACGCGGGCGGCAAGAGCCTGACCGCGCTCGCCGGCGCGCTCACCGAGTTGGTGGCCACCGCGCGGGAGGGCCGTACCTCGCCCGCCGACCTGGCCCGCGGCACGGTCACCATCACCAACGTGGGCGTGTTCGGGGTGGACGGCGGCACCCCGATCCTCAATCCGGGCGAGGCCGCGATCCTGGCGGTGGGCGCGATTCGCGAGCAGCCGTGGGTGCACAAGGGCAAGGTCAAGCCCCGGCAGGTGACCACGCTGTCGTTGTCGTTCGACCACCGCATGGTCGACGGCGAGTTGGGCTCGCGCGTGCTGGCCGACGTGGCGCAGATGCTGGAGTGGCCGAAACTGCTGTTCGTACGCGGCTGATCCGCGGGTTGCGGACTTCGTCCGGCCGGGCCCTGTTCGGGGCCCGGCCGGACGTATGTCCGACGGCGTCCGATAAGGTATGTGTACTGTGAAGCCAACTGCGGACCCAGTGCCCACCCGGCTCGGCGGCCGAATCGCCTGGATCATGTGGGCGGTGGCGGCCTCGGTGTACGTCGTCGCGGTGTTCCATCGCAGCAGCCTCGGCGTCGCCGGGATCGAGGCCCAGGAGCGCTTCCACGTCTCCGCGTCGCAACTCTCCCTCTTCCCGATGTTGCAGTTGCTCGTCTACGCGGGCCTGCAGATACCCGTCGGCGCGCTCACCGACCGGTTCGGCGCCAAGCGGGTGCTCGGGTGCGGTCTGGTGCTGATGACGGCGGGACAGTTCGCCTTCGCCTTCGCGCACGGCTTCCCGGGCGCGGTGCTCGCCCGAGTCCTGGTCGGCATGGGCGACGCGATGACGTTCGTGAGCGTGCTGCGTGTGGTGGCGGTGTGGTTCCCGCCGAACCGGGTGGCGGTGCTGACCCAGTTGACCGCGCTGCTCGGGATGGCCGGCAACCTGGCCGGCGCCGGCCCGCTCGCCGGGGCGCTGCACGCGTTCGGCTGGAGCCGCACCTTCGCCGCCTCGGCCGGGGTCGGCGTAGTGGTCCTGGTGGTGCTCCTGCTCGTGCTGCGCGACAACCCGGGTGCCCCGGTGCGCACCCGGCCGACCGGCGGTCCGGGCATGTGGTCCCAGGTCCGGGCCGCGTGGGCGGAGCCCGGCACCCGGCTCGGCCTGTGGGCGCACTGGGCGTGCGGCTGCCTGCCGCAGGTGTTCCTGATGCTCTGGGGCTTCCCGTTCCTGGTCGAGGGCCAGGGCCTGTCCAAGGGCGCCGCGAGCGCGCTGCTCACCGTCGCCATCGGCATCAACATGCTCGCGTGCCTGGTGGTCGGCCCGCTGGTGACCCGCCGGCCGGGCAGTCGGCTCGTGTTGTGCGTGGGCCAGCCCGTGCTCGCCGCCGCGGCCTGGGCCGCGGTACTGATCCCGAGCGAGCCCTCGCCGATGTGGCTCCTGGTCCTGCTGGCCCTGGTGATCGGGCCCGGCGGCGCGCTGTCCCTGGTCGGCATGGAGTTCGCCCGGGCGGGCAATCCGCCGCAGCGCCTGGGCACCGTGTCCGGCATCGTCAACGTCGGCGGATTCGCCGCCGCGACCCTGTGCCTGTTCGCCATCGGCCTGGTCCTGGACCTGGTCGAGCCCGGCGGCGGCGAGCACGGCCTGAACGCGTACCGCGTGGCGATGGCGGTGCAGGCCGTGCCGCTGCTCCTGGGCGTCGTGCAGGTGCTGCGCTACGCCCGCAAGGCCGCGGGCCGCGAACGGCGACCCGAACCGGTGTGCGTGGTGGCCCGGAGCACGCGCGAACGCGAGAGTGTGCCCGACGCGGGCTGAGACCGGGCCCGATCGCCGCACCGCACTCGGGACACCCCCGCGCACGGGCGACGGTCAGGGCGTGACGGCCATGCCGCCCAGGATGCGCTGGGCGAGATCGGGGTCGCCCTCGATCCGTACCTCGGCCCGGTGCGGCGCGACCCGACCGCACATCAACCGCACGAACGTCTCCCAGTCGGTGCCGATCGACACCAGCGGCCCGAGCGGGACCCGACCGTCGAGCCGACCCCGGCCGTTCTCGTCCACGGTGACCGTGCGCATGAACTCCACCGGCCCGGTCACGTCGAACACCACGGACGCGCCCGCCGGCGCCTTGGCGTCCTTGGCCACCACCCGGGCCAGCCCGGCGAGCAGGAAGTCGCGGGTGATCAGCGCGGCCGGCGAGTCCAGGTTGCCGGGCTCCCCGATCGCGCGCCGCACGTCCTGCTCGTGTACCCACACGTCGAACACCCGCTGGGTGAGCAGGAAGTGGTACGGGACGCTGCGGCCCATGATGCCGCGCACCTCGTCGTCGGGCGCCCGGTCGCACTCGTCGAGCATCCGGCGCCGGCGCAGGATCACATACTCCAACTCGCCGGTCATCTCCGGCGAGGTGTGGCAGCGTCGCACGTCCACCGGTATCTCGGTGTAGCGGCTGAACTCGTCGTGCACATGCCGGAGATCGCGCGGCAGCGTGTGGATCGGCCGCGGATCGCCGAGCAGTTCCGACTCGATGCCGATCACGTGGGACACCACGTCCCGGACCGACCAGCCCGGGCACTCGGTCGGGCTGCTCCACCGGCCCTCGGTCAGGGTGGAGACCAGATCTTTGAGGGAGCGCACCGAGTGCTCCCAGGCGTCGACGTGCGTTTTCAGGTCGATGGTCACGTACTACCTCTCGTCGCTGCGTCACCGGTCGAATGGAGGGGAGCGACCGTTGCTTTGACGTGGTCCGGGATCCTGGCAGGCACGTTACGCTGCCAAAGATCCTGCGGTCAGCCCGTTCGCGGGAAGCAAGCGGTGTAGGTGAGGGGAAAGTGCGCGTTTCGCTCGTACAACTCGACGTCGACCCGGCGGTGCCCGCCCGCGACCGTCTGGCCGAGGTGTCCGCCCTGGTCCGCAGCCGACGCGGCGACCACCTGGTGGTGCTGCCCGAACTGTGGTTGCACACGGGTTGGGTCTACGACGGCTGGGAGGCGGACGCCGAGGGGGTGCGCGGCCCGGCCGCCCAGAGCATGGCCCGCGCGGCCCGCGACGCCGGCGTCTGGCTGCACGCCGGCAGCATCATCGAGCGCGGGGCCGACGACAACCTCTACAACACGTCGCTGGTCTTCGACCCCGACGGCACGCTGCGCGGCACCTACCGCAAGATCCACCGCTTCGGCTTCACCGGCGGCGAGGCCGCGCTGATCTCGCGCGGCACCGAGACCGCGCACGTCCGCATGCCGTGGGCCGAGGTGGGCCTGGCGACGTGCTACGACCTGCGCTTCCCGGAAATGTTCCGCCGCATCCTGGACGCGGGCGCGGAGGTGCTGGTGCTGCCCGCCGCGTGGCCGGCGCGGCGGGTCGAGCACTGGCGCGTGTTGTCCCGCGCCCGCGCGATCGAGAACCAGATGTTCGTGCTCGCCTGCAACGTCACCGGCGAGCAGGGTGGTCAGGCGATGGGCGGACACAGCATGGTGATCGACCCGTGGGGCGAGATCGTCGCCGAGGCGGGGACCGAACAGACCGTGCTGACCGCCGAGATCGACCCGGCGCTGGTCGCCAAGACCCGCGAGGACTTCCCGGTCCTGCAGAACCGGGTGTTCTGAGCCGCGCGTTTCGTCGGAGCCGATCCTGCGGCGCGCTGCCGCGGGGTCGGCTCACAGGTGGGTGTTCTTGATCTCCTTGCCCGCAGCGTCGTACGCCTTCGGGTCGAAGGCGGGGTCGGTCTTGCGCGCGGTCACCACGAGGACGTAGACGCGCGTGTCGGGGTCGATCTGCACGGGCCGGAACACCACCGGGTCCTTGCGCGGTCCGCTTGCGCCGCCCCCGCCGAAACGGTTGCGGTCGTCCGCCCTGTCCTTCGCGGTTCGGCCCGGCAGGGTGTCGCACGCCTGCGGCCACTCGCTGAACACCTGCTGCTCGACCTCTTGGAAACAGGTGCGCTCGGAGCCTTACGTCCAGGCCCGGAACTTCCACGGCTTCCCGGCCACCGTGCCCGCGCCGAACGTGAGCCCGCGCCAACGGCGCCTGCGCGAGCCGCGGATCGCCGCGTCGGCCGTCGGCGGGGTCAACCGCGCCGCCTCGATCTCCGCCATGAACGCCTCCCTCAGTGCGGTGCCGTCGTAGGCCATGGCCGCACCTCCGTGTCCGAAGTCGAGGGGGAATCCGTCTGTTCCGGGAACAGATTCGGTCAGTTGCGGATCCCTGCGAAGTCGGGCGAGTCCCCTGAACGTCTGGCTGCGCACCGTACCGACCGCACAACCGAGGATCTGCGCGACCTCGGACTCCGGACGGTCCTCCCAGTAGCGCAGCACCACCGCCGCCCGCCGGGATCTCAACCGTGCCCCCTTTCACCCGAACAGACGTGTGGGGGCGGGCGGTTCCATGCCGAACCTGCCGAACCGCCGAACCGCCGAACCGCCGAACCGTCGGCGAGTCGGCGGGCTCCGCGCGGGCTCAGTCCTCGTCGTCGCTCAACCGGTCCACGCACACCGCGATCGCGATGATCAACGCGTGATCCCAGCCGGGCGCGATGTCGATGCCGTAGGTGTCCCGCACCCGCAGCCACTTGCGGGTGATCTGGGCGACCGGCCCGTTCGGTCCGGAGATCCCGTACTCGTGGTGGAACATGTCGCCGCGCACCGTGAGTTCGACCCCGACCGCGAGCTCCACCGTGAACGCCTCGTGCAGCGGGGTGAACATCTTCTTGCGCACCGTGGCGACCGTCTCGCCCGTCGCGTCCTGCACCTTCATCGAATGATGGATGCTGACGATCTTCTTCTTCACGGTGGCCAACACCGTGCCGGCGGAATCCTTGAGCTCCAGCCGGTCGTGCAGGGTCAGTGCCTTGCCGTCGACCAGATAGACCTTCTCGCCGTCCTCGGTGGTGACCCAGAAGTCGTCGCCGATCGCGAACATCTTCTCCCGCACGAGATAGCGGCCGGGCGGAATCCCCGGGTAGAGCTGAGTGCTGCCGTCGTACTCGTCCCCGAACACTGGTGCCTCCACGGTCGCCTCACCTTGTCGGCAGACTGCCCGATATGCCGGCGTTCAGTCGTCTTCGGCACGCCGGCGTGCGGCGGTACGGATACACCCGGTTGGGTGGGGTGCGGCCCGTATCCGCGCGGGCCGGCGGCTCGCGGCCGAGGTGGATGGTTCACTTCGAATCATGAGCAGCACCGCGCGTCGAGCCAGGGTCCGGGCCCCCGAGTTGTCCGGTTCCGGCGGCTGGATCAACACCGCCGGACCGGGCCCGACGCTGGCCGGACTGCGCGGGCGGATCGTACTGCTGGACTTCTGGACCTCCGCCTGCGTGAACTGCCACCACGTGCTGGCCGAGTTGCGCGGCCTGGAGGAGCGCCACCGCGACGTGCTGACCGTGATCGGCGTGCACTCGCCCAAGTTCGAGCACGAGGCGGAACACGACACGGTGGTGTGCGCGGTACAGCGGCACGAGGTGAGCCACCCGGTCCTGGACGACCCGGAATCGAGCACCTGGAAGCAGTACGCGGTGCACGCGTGGCCGACCCTGGTGGTCGTCGATCCCGAAGGCTACGTGGTCGCGCACCTGTCCGGCGAGGGCCACGCGGGCGAGATCGAGACGCTGATCGCCGACCTGGTCGCCGAGCACGACGGCAAGGGCACGCTGCGCCGGTCCACCGAGGAGGTCGACCGCCCCGAGACCCCGCGCACCGACCTGCGCTTTCCGGGCCAGGTGCTCCGGCTGCCGTCGGGGGCGCTCCTGGTCGCCGACACCGGCCACCACTCGCTCGCCGAACTCTCCGACGACGGGCGTACGGTGCTGCGCCGGATCGGGACCGGGCGGCGCGGGCTGCTCGACGGCGGGCCCCGGCACGCGATGCTGGCCGAGCCGCACGGCATGGCGCTGCTGCCGCCCGAGGTGGCCGCACACGTGCGCTACGACGTGGTGGTCGCCGACACCGCCAACCACGCGCTGCGCGGCGTCTCGCTGGCCACCGGGTCGATCCGCACCGTCGCGGGCACCGGCCGGCAGCGCCGCAGCGGCGCGGACGACCACGGCGCGGCCCGCACGATCGATCTGTCCAGCCCGTGGGACGTGGCGTGGTTCGGCGGCCGGATCATCGTGGCGATGGCCGGGGTCCACCAGCTCTGGGAGTTCGACCCGGTCGGCGAGGGGGTCGGGGTGCTGGCCGGCACCACCGACGAGGGAATGGAGGACGGCCCGGTGGACACCGCCTGCCTCGCCCAGCCCTCGGGCTTGGCGGTCTCCCCCGACGGGCACACGTTGTGGCTGGTGGACGCGGAGAGTTCGGCGCTGCGCCGGCTCGTGGACGGCGGGATCGAGACGGTGGTCGGGCGCGGCCTGTTCGACTTCGGCCTGCGCGACGGCCCGGCCGAGCACGCGCTGTTCCAACACCCGCTGGGCGTGGACACGTTGCCGGACGGCTCGGTGGTGATCGCGGACACCTACAACGGCGCGGTGCGGCGCTACGACCCCGCGGACGGGTTCGTGTCGACCCTGCTCACCGGTCTGGAGGAGCCGGCCGCGGTGGCGGTGGTGGCCGACATGGACGAGGACCTGTACCTGACCGTGGTCGAGTCCTCGGCCCACCGGGTCCGCAAATTCCGCCTGCCGCACACGTAGCCGCGGGCCGGGGGAGCGGCCGCGCGTCGCGGCCGCTCCCCCGGACGCCCGTGCTCAGCCCTCCAGGAACGCCGCGGCGGCCGAGGCGAGCAGGAACGGGTCGTCGGCGCCGCACAGTTCGCGCGAGGAGTGCATCGACAGGCACGCCGCGCCGACGTCGACGGTCTCGATGCCGAGTCGGGTCGCGGTGATCGGGCCGATCGTGGTCCCGCAGGGAAGGGAGTTGATTCCCACGAAGACCTGCGCGGGCACCCCCGCGCGCTCGCACGCGGCGGTCCACACGGCCCGGCCGCGCGCGTCGGTGGCGTAGCGCTGGTTGGCGTTGACCTTCAGGATCGGGCCGCCGTTGGGCACCGGGTGGTGGCCCGGCTCGTGTCGGCCGATGTAGTTCGGGTGTACCGCGTGACCGACGTCGCTGGAGAGGTGGAAGGAGTCCGCGAACGCCCGGGACCGGTCGTCCAGCGAGCCGCCACGCGCGCTGACGACCCGGGTGAGCACCGTCTCCAGGAGCGGCCCGCCCGCGCCGGTGGTGGAATCGCTGCCGGTCTCCTCGTGGTCGAACGCGCCGAGCACCGGGATGTGCGCAGCCCCGTCGTGCGCCGCGGCGAGCAGCGCGGCCAGGCCCGCGTGTACGGACAGCAGGTTGTCCAGGCGCGGCGCGGCGAGCAGTTCGCGATCGCGGCCCAGGTAGCTCGGCTTCTGCACGTCGTGGACCATCAGGTCCCACCCGGTGACGTCGCCGGCCGGCACCCCGACCTCCTCGGCCACGAACCGGATCAGCGCGCCCTCGTCGACCGAGCCGAGCCCCCAGATGGGGGTCATGTGCTGCTGCTTGTCCAGTTGCAGCCCGGCCTCGTTGACCGCGCGGTCCAGGTGGATCGCCAACTGCGGCACCCGCAGCAGCGGCCGGTCGACGAAGACCAGGCGTTCGCCGCCGTCGCGCAGCACGATCCGGCCGGACAGGCCGAGGTCGCGGTCCAGCCAGGAGTTCAGCAGCGGGCCGCCGTACACCTCGACGGCGATCTGCCGCCAGCCGGCCGCGCCGGTGTCGGGCAGCGGCTTGACCCGCAGCGTCGGCGAGTCGGTGTGCGCGCCGACGATCCGGAAGCCGCGCGTGCTCTCCGCGCCCTCCGGCACGTACCAGGCCACGATCGCGCCCCCGCGCAGCACGTAGCGCCCGCCCGCCTCACCGTCCCACGCGGCCGTCTCCTCGAGCCGCCGAAAGCCCGCCGCCTCCAGCCGCTCGGCCACGTTCGCGGCCGCGTGGTAGGGGGACGGACTGGCGCCGATGAACGCGATCAGATCATCGGTGTGACTCCGGTCGAAGCGCGGCGAGGGCATGCGTACTCCAAGCTGCGCGGCCCGTTCGGCCGCGAGGATCGTGACGGTTGTCCGCGGTCGAGACTACGCCTGGGCATGACGGGAGCGGGCGGGGCAGGGCGAGCGGGCGGGTTCGGTTCAGCCGGCTTGCGGGCGCGCGGGGGGTGGGGGACGGGGTCGAGCCGCGAGGGGAGCCGAGTACGCGGCCGAGGTCGCGAGGTGGGTGGGGTGGGGCGGTGAGCGAGGCGGGTGGTGCGGGGGCAGGGGCGTGGAGCGGGTGGCGGCGGGCGGGAGTCGCGAGGTGGGTGGGGCGGGCGTTGAGCGAGGCGGGTGGAGTGCGGGAGCCGGGGTCGTGAGGTGAGCGGATCGGGTGGGCCGGGGTCGTGGTGGCGGCGGCGGCTTTTTATTGGGCGCTCCGCGCCGGCTCGCGAGGCACCACTTTTCTGCTCCCCCGCTTCGCTCCTCCGCAGAAAAGCGGCCCCTCGCTCGGGGTCGGCTGTCCCTCCGCTTCGCTCCGGGCCATCCGACCCACAACACCGCGGCTCCGCCGCTCTCCGCGCTTCGCGCGTCGATCGCGTGGGCGGCCCGGGTCGTGGGCGCTGACGCGCCACGGGGGTGAGGGGCGGGGAGGCCAGGCTCGCGACACGACGCGCGTCCCACCCCGCCTGGCCACCGCCGCGATGTGGGCCTTGCCCGGTGACCCGAGTCGTTGGTGCATCCCGTCGGCGCGTCAGCGCCCACGAGTGGGGCCGAGGTGGTGATCGACGCGCGAAGCGCGGAGAGCGGCGGAGCCGCCGCTTGTTTTTTCAGGCTGGGCGACCCGGAGCGAAGCGGAGGGGCGCACAGCCGCGAGCGGGGTGCCGCTTTTCTGCGGAGGAGCGAAGCGGGGGAGCAGAAAAGCGGTGCCTCGCGAGCCGGCGCGGAGCGCCCAATAAAAAGCCGCCGCCGCCGACACGACCCCGCCCCGGCCCAATGCTCCCCGCGCGACTCGGCCCGACCGGTCTCTCCCCGCGCGACTGGGCCCGACCGGTCTCTCCCCGCGCGACTGGGCCCGACCGGTCTCTCCCGCGCGACTGGGCCCGACCGGTCTCTCCCCGCGCGACTGGGCCCGACCGGTCTCTCCCCGCGCGACTGGGCCCGACCGGTCTCTCCCCGCGCGACTGGGCCCGACCGGTCTCTCCCCGCGCGACTGGGCCCGACCGGTCTCTCCCCGCGCGACTGGGCCCGACCGGTCTCTCCCCGCGCGACTGGGCCCGACCCGTCTCTCCCCGCGCGACTCGGCCCCACCCATCTGTCACCGCGCCACCCCGCCCCCACCCTCCGCTCCCGTCGCGTCTCGAACTCCCGCCAGTCACTCCCCGCGCGACCCGGCCCGCCCAAGCCCCTCTCACCCAAGCCCCCTCACCCACCCCCACCCACCACAAAGCGCCGCCCCTCGCTCCCCAGCGAAAGGCGGCGCCTCGTCGTGTCCTGTGGCCCGGCCCAGCCAGGTCCGGCCCAGCCAGGTCCGGCCCGGCCAGGCCCGTCCCGTCCCAGCTAAAAAGCCGCCTCCGAAAGCTCCATCAGGGTGTTGTCGATCTGCTCGACCATCAGCCGCTGCGGGGTGAGCAGCGGCAGGATCTCCCGTGCGAAGTGCTTCGCGGCGGCGACCTTGCCCTGGTAGAACGCCTCGTCGCGACCGGGCGTGCCGGCCAGCTTCGTGAGTGCCACCGAGGCCTGGCGCAGCAGCAGCCACGAGACCACCAGGTCGCCGGCGGCCAGCAGCAGGCGGGTGGTGTTCTGGCCGACCTTGTAGATCGAGTCGATCTCCTGCTCGGACGCCATCAGCTGGTTGATCATCGCGGCGACCATGCCCTGGACGTCCTCGGCGGCGGTCGCGAGCAGCTTGACCTCGGCGGCCAGCTCGCCCTCGGCGTTCGCGGCGATGAACTCCTGGATCTCGCCGGCCACCACGGTCAGCGCCTTGCCCTGGTCGCGGACGATCTTCCGGAAGAAGAAGTCCTGGCCCTGGATCGCGGTGGTGCCCTCGTAGAGGGTGTCGATCTTGGCGTCGCGGATGTACTGCTCGATCGGGTATTCCTGGAGGAAGCCCGACCCGCCGAAGGTCTGCAGCGACTGGGCGAGCTGCTCGTAGGACTTCTCCGAGCCGTAGCCCTTGACGATCGGCAGCAGCAGGTCGTTGACCCGGTCCGCGGTCTCGTCCGTGCCGCCGGCCAGCGCGGCGCCCTCGATCCGGTCCTGCCACGAGGACGTGTACATCACCAGCGCGCGCATGCCCTCGACGTACGCCTTCTGGGTGAGCAGCGAGCGGCGCACGTCCGGGTGGTGCGTGATGGGCACGCGCGGCGCGGCCTTGTTCGTCATCTGCGCGAGGTCGGCGCCCTGGTAGCGCTCCTTCGCGTACTCGAGCGCGTTGAGGTAGCCGGTGGACAGCGTGGCGATGGCCTTCGTGCCGACCATCATCCGGGCGTACTCGATGATCTTGAACATCTGCGCGATGCCGCTGTGCACCTCGCCGACCAGGGTGCCGACGGCCGGGATGCCGTGCTCGCCGAAGGTGAGCTCGCAGGTCGTGGAGACCTTGAGGCCCATCTTGTGCTCGACGTTGGTGACGAAGGCGCCGTTGCGCTCGCCGAGGTCGCCGGTCTCCGGGTCGAAGTGGAACTTCGGCACCACGAACAGCGACAGGCCCTTGGTGCCGGGGCCCGCACCCTCCGGGCGCGCGAGCACCAGGTGGATGATGTTCTCGGTCATGTCCTGGTCACCGGAGGTGATGAAGCGCTTGACGCCCTGGATGTGCCAGGTGCCGTCCTCCTGCCGCACCGCCTTGGTCCGACCCGCGCCGACGTCCGAACCCGCGTCGGGCTCGGTCAGCACCATCGTGGAGCCCCACTGGCGGTCGACCATGAAGCCGGCGACCTTGCGCTGCTCCTCGGTGCCGAGCGTGTGCAGCACCTGGGCGAAGTCGGGGCCCGCCGCGTACATCCACAGCGCCGGGTTGGCGCCGAGCACCAGTTCGGCCACCGACCAGCGCAGCGAACGCGGGCAGTTGGTGCCGCCCATGCTCTCCGGGAGCGCGAGGCGCCACCACTCGGAGTCCATGTAGGCCTTGTACGACTTCTTGAACGCCTCGGGCAGCGTGGCCGAGTGCGTCGCCGGATCGAACACGGGTGGGTTGCGGTCGCCCTCCGCGAAGGAGTCGGCGAGGTCGTTCACGGCGAGGCGTTCGACCTCGGACAGGATCGACCTGGCCGTCTCGACGTCCATGTCCGCGAACGGACCCGTGCCATAGACCTGCTCGCGCCCGAAGACCTCGAACAGGTTGAACTCCAGGTCGCGGAGATTCGACTTGTAGTGACCCATGACAGGCTCCGCCCGTGGTTGCGTCCGGTGTACTGCGCTGACTGGACTGCTCGTCCGAAACCAGTGTACTGGTCGGTAACATAATGATCGTACCCATGGGTAACTTTTTCAATCCCCGAGAGGTTCCCATCGGGTTACCACCAGGTACATGTGACCGCCTCGACCAAGGGCTCAAACCCGGGCCGCGGACCCGCTAGCCTCGTGGTGTGTACGGCTACGCAACCGAGGAACCCCAGGCCCGGGCGGAGGCGCCGGCGCTCACCGACGCCGTGCGCGCGTTCGCCACGGGCGTCATGAACGGCGAGGACTTCCAGTCCATCTTCATCGCGTCGAAGGTCTTCTGCCCGAGGGGGGATCGACCGGGCTTCCTGGCCCTGCACAACACCCCCGAGCCGGTGATCCCGATGTTCAGCTCCCTCGCCGAACTCAAGAAGTACGCCGGCGAGGAGTCCAGACACTTCACCGTCACCGGCGCCGAGGTGCTCGACCTGCTCCCCAACGGCTACGGCTTCGTGCTCGACCTCGACGGCGAGCACCGGGTGATGTTCGACGCCAAGGCCATAGAGCAGATGATCGCCTTCGCGATGCGGCGGATGTACGGCTGACGCCGGCGCCGAAACGGCCGGATGCGCCGGCGGTCATCCTCGATGACGGCCGGCGCGTCCGGGTCGGTGCGATCAGGCCGGGCGGTGTCCGTGGTTGGCCCGGTGCTTGCGACGGGACTTGCGCTTGCGGGTCTTTCTCGACATCGCGCCCCCTTGGCTCGTCCGTGTTCGCGGTGACGCATGCCTACCCGGGCGCGGGGCGGATCCATGCGTACGAGTCGGCGGGGGCGTTCGGGTCAGCGGGGGTTCGCCCTTCCGTGGCGCAGGAGTTCGCCGCTGTGCACGCCGGTGGGCTCGTCGTTCTCGACCGTCACCCGGCCGTTGACCAGGATGTGCCGGTAGCCCTTCGCGTCGATCACGGTACGCAGTTGGCCGCCGGGCAGGTCGTGGACGAACTTCGGGTCACCGTAGGCCAGTTCGTCGTAGTCGTAGACGATGATGTCGGCCGCCGCGCCGACGCGCAGCACGCCGCGGTCGGTGAAGCCCGCACACCGGGCGGGCAGTCCGGACAACCGCCAGTGGGCCTGCTCCAGTGAGGTCCAGGCGTGCTTGCGGACGTATTCGACGATGTACTCGGTGCCGTACATGCCCGCGCTCAGCGTCTTGAGGTGTGCGCCGCCATCGGACAGGCCGGGCAACAGGTACTCGTAGTCCACGAGTTCCTTCAGGCCCTCCAACGTGGCGTTGAACTGGCCGGTGTGCACCTCCGTGGTCAGCCCGTCGGCGATGGTGACGTCGCACAGCACGTCCACCGGATGCCGGTCGAGCCGTGCGCCGATCTCCTTGAACGACAGGCCCTCGTACGGCTTGTACTCGTCGGTGAAGGTGCGGTGCAGCTTCATGTCCGGGTACAGGTGGTAGAACAGCGGGTCGAATTCCCGCAGTTCGGCGCGGATCGCCGGGTCGTTCAGCAGCGCGATCTTGGCCTCGACGGTCTCGGCCGCGAAGATCGTGGCCACCGGCGGGCGGGTGGACACGCCGCCGTACAGGAAGCTGAACGGCACCGGGACGTCGGTGGTCATCGCCTGGCCGTAGATCGGGATGCCGCGCTCCTGGCAGCGGCGCAGCCACTCGATCTTGCGCTTGTACAGGCCGCCGCTGCGCGAGTTGGCGATCACCGCGTTCCAGATCAGCGGCCGGCCGCTGACCTCGACGAGGTGTTCGTACTCCTCCTCGGTGATCTGCGTACCGGACACCTGCATGAAGCCTCGGCCCTGTCCGGCCAGCGCCTCGGCCAGGGCCAGGCGGGTCTGCGGCCACATGATGTCGGTGGGCATAGGCGTACCGTCGAAGTCGCCCTGCATCAGCCGGCCGTTCGGGTTGCCCGGCTCGCCCAGGCACTGCGCCGACCAGCCGCCCGCGCCGGCGTCCATCGCCTCGGTCAACAGGCGGGCCAGTTCGGCGTGTTCGGCGTCCGTGGGCAGTGCGCCGGCCTTCGCCCGCTCCAGGCCGAGCACCCAGATCAGCAGCGGGTTCACCGGGACGTAGGGCAGTACGTTGACCGCCTTGGGGGTGCGCTCGACGCTGTCCAGGTACTCGGGGAAGGTGACCCAGTCCCAGGGCATGCCCTCGCGCAGGGTCTCGGTGGGGATGTCCTCGACGGCGGTCATCGACAACATCGCGCGATCGCGCATGTCCTCGCGTACCGGGGCGAAGCCGAAGCCGCAGTTGCCGGTGACCACGGAGGTCACCCCGTGCGGGCCGGACGTGGTCAGATACGGGTCCCAGAAGACCTGGCCATCGTAGTGCGTGTGCAGGTCGATGAAGCCGGGCGCGACGATCAGCCCGGTCGCGTCGATCACCCGATCCGCGTCCTCGGCGGGGACGCGTCCGATCGCGGTGATCACGCCGTCGGTGATCGCGACGTCCGCGCGAAGGCGCGGGTTGCCGGAGCCGTCGACGACGATGCCGCCCTTGATGACCAGGTCGTGGTTCGCCATGGCGTGCGTCCCTCTCTCGTAAATTAAAGGCTGTGTTTAATACGAGAGGGACAAGGAGTCAAGGGATTCCCGGCCGGGCGCGGCTCAGTCGCCGGCGAGGGCGCCGGCGACGATCGCCGTGAGGTGGTCGTCGAACGCCTCTGGGCCGAGCAGCCCGGTCGGCGCGATCCCGTCCGGTCGCGGCGGGCGGTCGTGCCGGGCGGCGCGCGCCGCGCACAACATGCCGACCATCTGGGTGACCAGGAAGGTGCGGGCCTGGAGCGCGGTCGCGGCCAGGTCGGGGCGGGCCGCGGCCACCGCGTCCACCACGTCCTGTACGTCCTCCCCGCCGAGCAGCGGGGTCACCGGCGAGGTCGTGTCGCGCAGCAGTTCCACCGAGATCTGGAGGTAGGCCCGGTCGGCCGGCGAGCCGTTCAGCAACTCGGTGATCGGCAGCACGATCGCGCGGGCGAACCCGGACAGCCGCTCCGGCCGCTCACGGGCCGCGGCGAGCAGCGCCTGGCGGCGGGCGTACACGACCGGCACGTGCTGCTCGACGATCGCCCGCAACAAACCCTCGCGCCCGCCGAAGTGGTAGTGGATCGCACCGGCATTGCGCTGCCCCGCCGCGCGGGTGATGTCCTGCAACGGCACGTCGAGACCGTGCCGCGCGAACAAGATCTCGGCGGCCTCGACGATGCGGCGCCTGGTGGGGCCGGAGTCACGGGGCATGGGCGCAGCATAGGGCCTGGTCGCGGCCCGGCCTCCGACCCGAATGGCGGCACTGTCAAGTGCCTGTTTGGCAAGGTTTCGATACGTTTTGAACCTAATGGGACCTTCGCCCCTGTCCGTGTACCTCGGTACGGGTGACCATGGATGGCGTTGGTCGTCGGCCCGTCCCCTCCTGCGCGACAACGAAAGACGAAAGGTCCCGAATACATGCCTGCCCTGGCGCTTCCCGCTCGTCGAGCAGTTCCGGTGGCAGTGGGCCTCTACGTCGCGGTTCTGGTGAGTCGGGCGTTCGCCCCGGACTACCTGGACATGCACGCGGTGCTGATCGCGGTCCCGGCGGTGGTGGCGATGGCCTACCGCCCGTGGTTGACGGCGACGGCCGGCGCGGTGGCACTGGCGACCCGGCTCCTGCTGAACCCGCACGTGTACGGCGGTGGCGGGGACAAGTCCACCACCGGCGTCTCGGCGGCCATCCTGATCGTGACGCTGTTCGGGTGCTGGGTCGGCTGGGAGCGGCGGCGCCAGGACGCCCGGCTGCATCGGGTGCAGTCGGTGGCGGAGGTGGCCCAGCGGGCGCTGCTGCGGCCGGTGCCCCGGGCGATCGGCCGGTTCGGCTTCGCGGTCCGGTACCGGGCGGCGGCCGAGGAGGCGTCGATCGGCGGCGATCTGTACGAGGTGCTGGAGACCCCGTACGGGGTGCGCGTGCTGCTCGGCGACGTGCGCGGCAAGGGCCTGGAGGCGGTCGACATGGCGGCCCGTACGCTCGGCGCGTTCCGCGAGGCGGCCTACGACGCGCCGACCCTGGCGGAGGTCGGCACGCGGGTGGATCGCAGCCTGAACCGGCAACTGGGCACCGAGGACTTCGTGACGGCCGTGATGGTCGAGCTGTGCCCCGGCGAGGGCACGATGCAGGTGCTGGCGTGCGGCCATCCGTCGCCGCTGCTCGTGCGCGGCGGCACGGTCGGCGAGGTGATCGCCGAGGCGGGCCTGCCGCTGGGCATGGGCCTGCTCCCGGCGGCCACGGCGCGCACGGTGGAGCAGGTCCCGTTCCGCCCCGGCGACGTCCTCCTGATGCATACGGACGGCGTCACGGAGGCCCGCAACACGACCGGCGCCTTCTACCCCCTGGCCCGCCACCTGGCCACCCACGCCCACAACGACGCCGCCGGAATGCTGGACGCCGTCGAACAGGCCCTCATCGCCCATGTCGGCGGCAAACTGGAAGACGACGCCGCCATGCTGGCGGTCACCCTCACGGGCCCCTTGCTCAAGGTCGTCAAACCGGCACGAACCCTGGAACCAACCCACCAGTCGGCGTAGCCCACGCACCTGCGGACACGGGCCGGCCCCCACCACGCCAACGGGGGATCAACCCTCGATCGCGGCGTCCACGAGCGCCTGCCACGACCCGTTCGACACGGCGAGATGCCCCCGGCCACGATCCTTGCTGTCCCGAATTGCCGTGGTGTGCTCGAATGCTGCGACTTCTACGCACTCGCTCTGCGCACCGGAGTACGAGGATTTCCGCCACGCGAAATCGGAGCTGGTTATCCGAGTTTTCTCGATCATTTGGAACCCATCTCAATGACGGCGCTCTTTATCAGCGCGAGTGACTTCTTGTACGGATGCGCGTCGGCGACGACGCGGCGTGCCAGCGCTGAATACTTGACGACCTCGTCGGGTTCTTCGATGTAGATGGTACTGACCATGCCGTCCACGTAGACGACGTCAGTCTCGGCGGGATCGGGAAACGTCAGGATGACGAACGGTCCGAACAGCGCGGCGTGAGCTTCCGAGGTCTTCGGGAGGACCTGGAGATTGATGTTGGGCTCACTGGCCATGTCGATCACGTAGCTCAGCTGTTCCTTCATGACCTCACGACCGCCGATCTCCTGACCGAGCGCCCATTCCGAGAGCACGACCCATACCGTCAACGGGTCCGGCCGAGTGAGGACCGAGCGGCGCTCCTGGCGAATTTTCGTCAAGGTGTCGACCTGATCATCCGTCACTTCCGGCATCTGAGCCCTGACGACCGCGCGAGTGTAGCCCTCGGTCTGAAGAAGTCCCGGGATCAAGAAGGGTTGGACGCTCAGGAACTCCGACGCGTCGGCCTCCAGGGCAATGTAGTCGGCGTACATGGGATTGAGGTCCTGGGCATAGCGATTCCACCAACCCCGCTGTCGACTGTCCTTCGAGAGCTCCTCCAAGCGAGAACGCACGTCCGCGTCGTCAACGCCATATGAGTCGAGAAGAAGGCGAAGGTCGACGAGGCGGATGCCCGACTGGCCACCCTCGATGCGACTGATCTTCGACTCCGCGCACGCGAGTGTCTCTGCGGCATGGGCGATGGTCCTGCCCGCACCGAGTCGGATCTCGCGCAGCGTCCGCGCCAACCGCCGTTGGCGGACGGTCGGGTTGCGGTTGACGGTCACCAGCGCCCTCCCAGGGTTTGCCCATTCGGGCAGCAGTCTGCCGGGCGACGGAGGGCGCAACAAGGTCAGCGCATCCAAATTGGGGGTCTCTGAAGTAGGGACTTGCACTATCAATCATGAACGAGCAGGCTACATACAGCGACATCACCGACACACACCGGTGACCCCGGGAGATCGGTGCGCCCTTTCGGGCGGCCACTTCGTCGCGCCTTGAACCGTCCCGACGCCGGTCTCGATCGCGCGTGGTCCCGGCGTCGGGACGCTTGGTCTGGAAGGGAGCGACATGAGACAACCGGCGCATTCTCCCGACATGGTGCGGACGTTGAGTCCGGATCAGTACGCCATCCGAGGGTGGATCATCCGGCGGGTTCGTGCCCGGTATCCCCGACTGGTGGTTCGACGTGACCCTCGTGGATGGTTGTCGTGAGCCGCGAAGCGAGCTTCGTCGTCGGTGCGGACGGGGAAGCCGTACCGATCGTCACGGCGTGGGAACTGCCCCCGCGTGAGCCCCTTTCGCCGCCGGGCCACGCCCTCGGCGATTGGGTCGCCCCGCTACCCGGGCGCGGCCATGACACCTACCCGGCCGGGCGGGTCGAACGAGCCGAGGACTGCGCCGGGCTCGACAACGACCAGGTCGTCATGGTGGTGCCGCCCGGCGGCATGCCGTACCCGCTCAAGGGCTCCGAGCCGTACCGGGTCGAGCCGCCGCGCTGACCCCCACGTCCGCCCCGCCCGGATGCTCAGGGATGAACACCGGGCGGGGCCCACACCATCCGAGTAGACAACCCGCTTCCATGACCGACACGAAAGGCAATCCATGGAGCACCGCTGGTCATGGACCGAACTACCCGCCCCCGTCCGGGCGGAGATCGAGTCGGTCACAGGACCGGTACACACGGCGGAACCGCTTGCCGAGGGGCTGACCTCACCCTTCACGGCCGTGCTGCGGGCGCCGGGGCGCCGGGTGTTCGTCAAGGGCACGCCGGACACGAACGACAAAGCCGCACACCTCACGCCCCCCGGTTGGGACGTACTCCTGTTCACCCACGTGACCGGGCGGTACGCCGACGTGACCCCCAACGGAACCGACCTGTGCCCCCTCGCCCACGCCCTGAGCCGAGCGGGCCGTACCCGCGCACCGCACGCACTCGCCCTCCCCCCGCTCGCCGACCGGTGGGCGCAACACCTCACCCCCGCCGAACGCTCCCTACTCGGCGGAACACACCTGCTGCACACCGACCTCAACCCGTGGAACGTGCTCATCGGAGACCACGGGAACGGCAAACGCGCCTGCTTCGTGGACTGGGGCATGCGTGGCTACGACAGTTCCCGACATGGCGTGCGGCATCCAACGCGGGCATCCGAGCGTTCGTCACCGGCGCGATGGCGGAGGCAAACGCGCGAAACCTACCCGGCCAGGCCGAACGGTGGAATTCGCTGCTCACCCGGTAACCAACGAACAAGCCCCGGCGACCGCTGGAACGGCCCCGGGATCGGCCGACAGCCAAGCCTGAACAGGAGCCGACGACGTGAAGCACCTTATCGCCACCTTGGTCGGACGGATGCGCAAACTCGGCGCCCCGTCGGCACCGACCGAAAAGCACGCGCACCCAGCCGAACCGAAACGCCCCCGCCCGTGCCGCCCCACCACCCCGAGGCCCCAACCCCGCCCCAGATGGCGCGACTTCATCCCGCCCGTGCCGGCCTTCGACGCCCCACCGACGCAGGACTCGGCAACGGTCGTCCCGCCCTACCTGATGACGCCGGCAGAACTCGCCGCACGACGCCGCAGGCGCCTCACCACCGGCGCGAACGAAGACCGGCACCAGGCCACACGACGAGCAGACCTCGCCGCCGCCACCAAGCACCCCACCCACGACTGGACCGTGGCAGCCCGCGCGGCAGGGGTAATGGCGTAATCGCGCATCAGTCCCCCACCACCAAGTCCCCTCGCCACGCGCCACGTTGCACGTCCACCACGCGGCCCAGGAGTGGTGCTTCGCGTGTAGGTGCCCGTCCTGGCTCGATGCGCCTCTGCTTCGCAGCCGGAAGGGGTGCGTCGCTGCAGGCCTGGCGTGGGCCGACTCCCCCTTCGGCCCCCGGTCCGCCACCCGCTCCGGCGCGTCAGCGCCCACGACCCAGGCCGCCAACGCGATCGACGCGCGAAGCGCGGAGAGCGGCGGAGCCGCAAAACTTGGGCCGGGTGACCCGGAGCGAAGCGGAGGGGCACACGGCCCCGAGCGAGGGGCCGCTTTTTTCTCGGAGGAGCGAAGCGGGGGAGAGAAAAAAGTGGTCCCTCGCGAGCCGGCGCGAAGCGCCCAAAAAAGAAGAGACCCGCTCTCCTCGCCGAACAGAGGCGATCACTCGTCGAAAGCCAGTCTGACCTGCGACAACGGGTGTATCGGTCTGATGGATGGCCCAGAGGCCCGCACATGGCCCATGATCATGGTTGCCGGGGCTGCTGGCAGGACCCGAGAGGGAGTCAAATTACAGCCCGCGCCACGGATCGGGGCGTCAAGCCGCTGACCAGGGCAAAGAACAGATGAAGGAGCGACTTCGTCGCCCTCACCCATGGATTACCCATCCGCCGCCTTACGTCCGATCGGCATGAGACTTGCGAACGCGGGCGGGAAGATTGCTGAAACACCGGGATGTTTCAGCAAGCCCTTGACCCTGAGGTACCGGACAGGCCGGACAGCCTCATTCGATCTTGTCCGAGTTGTTCGTGCTGGTCGCAGCCATGTCTGGACAGTCGGACGGCTCCAAATCGCTTGGAGTCCATCGCCGTTGTCGTCGGAGACCTTTAGAGTCTTCACGACAGGTGAGGGGAAGCAGATGACTGCACTCTGGCAAGCAGTAGACCAGTACCTGGCTGAACGCGCTCCGAAGGACTGGGCAAAAGCCGAGGTTCGCCGGTACCGTCAGCGAATCCATGAAATTTTGAGTGCCGAATTCCGTCTGCTTTCATTCTTTCAGAGTGGATCATTCCAGCACGGTACAGCAGTCATGCCACACAGCGATGTCGACTATATGGCCCGCATTCACTATGAAGATAAGCCTCTCTCCTCAACCACAATTCTGGAAAAAATGCGCTATATCCTGAAGGCAAAGCTGTGGGAGGCAAATAGCGTAGCCGTAGATCGCCCTACTGTAACGTTGCGGTTCACCGGCATTGTGACCAACTATGAGATCACCCCAGCCTATCTGCTGCGTGGCAATAGTGACGAGAAAAGAGTGGTTGCGATCCCGGCTTCTGGTGGTGGGTGGCGCGAGGCCGCACCTCAGGCACACAATAAATTTGTTGCCAAGATGGACAGCAATCACCTCGGCAACGTTCGGAAGATCGCCAGGTTGCTCAAGGCCTGGAAGTATGAGCACGGAGTGCCGATCTCGTCGTTCTACCTTGAGATGCGCTGCGCCGAGTACGGGAAGAATAACGACAGCATCTGGGCACTTAGCGCGCTTCGCGCGATCGTCGGGAGAATGATCAGCACCGAACTTGCAGCAATGAACGACCCAACCCAACTTGTGTCCCGCATCACGGCGTACTCCAGCGAGAGTAGTCGACTCACCGCGATGGCAAGGCTCCGTACATTGAAGAAAAACCTTGATACGGCCGAATCTTCATGGCTATCCGGGGAGTCGAGAAGATGGGAGATGAATCAGGCCCTGCAAGCCATTTGGGGCGGCGGATTCCCATATTGCGAAACCTCCTCCTAAGTCGAGGACAATATGGCCACTCCTCAATCGACGCCCATCGCTATTGCCCAGAACACCACCCACTCTCAGCGACTCTTGGCGGCCCAGTCCCGCCTCTACACAGATGCAAAGCACATCCACGACATACGGGTTCTAACCGTGCTCGCGCTCGGTGTCGCAACTGTCGTCGTTGCGCTCTCATTCCAAAATATTCGTCTAACGGTCGGGGCGATCGGTGGCGCGGTAGCCTTCCTCTGGTCTGTGGTGGCGAGCGGTAGAGAGAAGCGCCGGCGTCGGGAGGCGTCGTACGTGCAGGAGGAATTCGACACGCATGTCTTTAACCTCCCATGGAACGAATTCGCCGCCGACCGCCCCTCGCCAACTGTTGTTGCGGAGGCCGCAGCCCGATATCGAGGGAAGCGCACGAAAGACTGGTACCCGGACACCCGTAACGTAGTTCGCCCCCTGGATGTACTTATCTGTCAGCGAAGCAACCTCGGGTGGGGTTCGTCGATGCACAGATTCTACGCCGCGTGTCTGACAGGTGCCATGGTCTTGTTGGTCTTGGTAGGCGTCGCCGTCATGTTGATCGCCGATCTCTCAACAGCCGAAGCCCTGACCGCAGTCCTTGTTCCCTTTCTGGGGCCAGGGCGCGAACTTGTTGAAATGATCACATCTAACCGTGAAAGTGCAGACACAAAGGCCAAGACAGAGGCTAAAGTACTGGCGCTGTGGGACCGAGGTATGCGGGACCGCTCCGCTGTGACGATCGAGAACTGTCGATCAGTGCAAGACTTGATCTTGAGTTCCCGGCAAAGCAACGCCCATATTCCCGACTGGCTCGACAACTTGCGACGCACCCGCAATGAGACGCTTATGCAGGAGAGCGCCGAGCATCTAATCGAAGATGCGATCCGGCACGGCAGGACACCCTAGTCCGATGCTAAAACAACACCAGATATTCGCACCACGGCTTCGATCGGCCTGACGCGGACTCTTTAGGTTGCACAAGAGCCGCTGAAACACGTGGGGGTTTCAGCGGCTCTCGCGCTCGGACACTCCGGACACTCACAGTCCCAAGTGTCCGACGCTCCTTCCCAGGTCAGAGCGTATAACCGGACAGCCGGACACGCGGGACACCAACCGACCTAGTCCAGCGCTGCCGACCGCTCGGCAAGGCCGACGAGTTCGGGTGGAGCCGTGCGCCCGGCGATCAGGGTCAGTTCGCGAATGGCGGCGCGGGACGCGGTGTGGCTGCGGACGGTTTCGGGGGCGAGTTCTTCGGCGCGAAGCAGGTGCTCGACTGCTTCGCCGACGTGTCGTCGTTGGGCATGGGCGCGGCCAAGGTCCATCAGGAGTCGTGAGCGGCGCTCCGGGGACAGCACTTCGGCGTTGATGCGTGCACCGATGTCCAGTGCCTCGCCAGCGTCGCCGAGGTCCACGGCAGTGGAAACAGCTTGGATTTCCACGTTCGTCGGGCCGAACTCAAGGTTGAAGTCGTTGCGGTCCGCTCCGATGCGCCGGGCGACGGATCGCGCTTCGCTGATCTCGGCACGGGCCTGGTCGCGATTGCCGGAGCGGGCATGGACCAACGCCAGGATCAAGCGGAGCGATCCGAGCACGGAGAGCCCTTCCGGTACGGACAACTCGGCATCGCCGTGCGATTCCAGCGCTCGAATGGCGGTTGCCGCAGCGTGCTCGGCTTGGTCCAAACGCTTGAGCCTCACGAAAGCTTGAGCAAGACGGTAGATGCCTGCGAACACCGGCAGTACGTCACCGGACTGCTCGGCGGCACGAATGGCGCGGTCCGCAGCGATCCACGCGGCATCGGCTTCGTCTTGGCGAACGAAGGCCGCGGCCAGTGCCTGGTAGACACGCGCGAGCAGGGCATGCAGCGCGGGCCGGTCGGCATTGGGCGCGGTTCGCACCGCTGCTTCCAGGCGATCGACCAACGGCCCAACCTGAGCACTGAGTTCGGCGAACCGCGCGGTGTGGGTCAGTTCCCACAACTCGTCAACTTGGCCACTTAGGTCGGCGAGCGTGGATGGCTCAGCCGTTGCCGCCCTGCCTGCCAGCAAGGCGCCGAGCGCTGGGTGACCGGAGATGGTCAGACGCGCGGTATCGAGATCGTTCGGTCCCTCCGGCACCGCGGGTGGCGGTACGGACGTCACCGGAGCATCGGGGTTCAGCGCTTGGACCGAGACGCCGAGCGCGTCGGCCAGCAGTTGTAGGACATCGAGACGCGAAACGGGCTGTACGCCGCGCTCGACCTGGGACACCCAACTTGGTGTACGACCGACCGCGGTCGCCAATTCCGTCTGCTTGATGCCGCGTTGCTTCCGGAGCGCTGCGACCCGCGCCCCGAAAGCCTTGCGCTCATCATCAGACGCCACCGGCCACCTCCCCTTGTACAACACCCTTGCCGTCCACGGACTCCAGGAAGTCCACTTCGACGGCGTCGATGTACTGCTCACGAACAGCAAGGAATCGCCGGACGTGCGGCTGTTGCTCGTGCCGATCGAAGGCGGCCCGGTCCGCATACAGCTCGTAGAAGATCCGCTGAAGCGGCTGCCCCTCCACGGTGTGACTCACGTAGATGAGCGTCCCGGGTTCGAGTTCCCGGATGCCGACCAAGGTCTCTGCCACCAGGGCGTCAAAGGCTTCCACTGCCGCTTCGTCGCGGGCAGTGAAGCGCACGTTCAGGCCGAAGGCCACGTCTCGCTCCTCTCACAGGGCAACAGCCAGTCTCACACGCTCGCTGTTTTCCTGCGACTAACAGTTTCTCTTGACTCGCAGTTTTTCTGTGAGTACGTTCGCAGTGTTGCTTCATCTACTGAAGCGGCGCAGAGCACTGTGCGATCTGCCAGGGAAGGCGGCTTCGGCCGTACGCCCGTAAGCGCCGGGACAGCTCGGTCCTTGAGAACTCAACAGAGTGACGAACGAGATCGAAACGAGTGCTTTTGGTCCTCGGCGCGCGGCATCACGCGTGCGTCGGGGGCCACGGCCACTCGTCTCTCAAGACGGGGCACACCGATGTGTGCCGGGGCGCCCGCGGACTTGGCGGAAGGCGGGCGCCCCGTGGGTCGCAACTCCGATGTGGGGAGTACGACCGTGAGAACCATTGTGAACGGCCGTCTGGCCGTGACGAACTTCGAGTTCACCGAGTTGGCGCTCGGCGTCGACCCGGAACTGTTCCTCGGGGTCGACGGGGAGTCCGCCGAGGAGCGGGCGGCTCGGGTCGACGCCGCGTGCGACATCCTGACCGCGCTGCGGCGCGAGGCGCCCGAGTTGGCCGACTACGCCGAGCGGCTGCTGTGCGAGTCGGCGCGTGTGCTGGTCATGCCGAGTCGTCGTTTCGTGGCTCGGCGGTGGGCCGCGTGAGCGCCGATCCGGGCGCGTTCGCCGCCGTCGGGTTCGCGCTCTATGCCGCGCACATGGTGGGTGACCACTGGGTGCAGACGGATCGGGAAGCGCTGGGCAAGGGTGCGGCCGGTTGGTCGGGCCGCTTCTGGGCCGCGCGGCACGTCGTGTCGTTGACGGCGGTCAAGGTGGTGTTCCTCGCCGCCGCGTGGCTGGTGTTCGCGTTGCCGCTGAACTTGTTCGCGGTCGTCGTCGGCCTGGTGGTCGACGCGCTGTCGCACTGGTGGGCGGACCGCCGACACACGCTCGCCGGGCTGGCCCGGCGGGTCGGCAAGGGCACGTGGTGGGAGCGCGACCCGCAGGCGCCGTACCTGCTCGATCAGTCCTGGCACATCGGGTGGCTCTTCGTCGCCGCCCTGATCATCACGGGGGTGACGTCGTGACCGACACCGTCTACTCGATGCGCGCAGGCCGACAGCTCGACAAGGCCAAGGTCGCCGAAGCCCAGGCCGCCGCGCAGGCCAAGCAGGCCGCATCCGCGCTCGCCCAGGCCGAAGCCGTCGCGCGGATCGCCGCCGTTCAACGCGATGCCGAGCGCACCGCTCGGGCCGACGCCGAGCAGGACAAGGCGACCGCCCGTGCGGAGCGCAACCACCGGTGGCGCAAGCGGTTCGATGGGGTGCTCGCTCGGCGCGACTTCGTGATGGTGACCGCCATCATGGTCGCGTCGGTGGGCACGGCGTGGCCCGCGCAGATGTCGTTCTATCTTGCGCTCGGCATGCACCCGGCGCTTGCGGTGCTGGTGACCGCGATGTCCGAGGGCGCCGCGTGGGCCGGTGCGGCGATGGCGTCCAAGGCGATCGAGGCCGGCCGCCCGGCCGGGCTGTACCGCGTGATCACCTGGGGCTCGGCGCTCGCCGCCGCAGCACTGAACGTCGCGCACACCTACCACCGAAGTGTTCCGCTCGCGACGGTGCTGGGGATCGCGTCGATGCTCGGCGTGTTGCTGTGGGAGTCCTACGCACACAGCCAGACCGAGCATGCGGGCGGGAAGACCGGCGCGCAGCTGCGCGCCGAGCTGTACCGCAAGGCGCGGTTCCGCCGGGTAAGTCGGCGCATGCGCGACCTACTCGCGTCCGTGCCCGGCCTGACCGACGACGCGGCATGGATCATCGCGTGGCGAGCGATCCACGGGGCCGACCCGGGCGTGACCCGGCGGACGCTCAAGCGTCACCACAAGGCGGTTCGGCGGGTGGGCGAACTGCTCGCCGACGCGCCCGAGTCGGGTGTCGACCCGGTCGCGTTGTCGGTGCTCCAGACGCCGACCGCGACGCTCGCCGACATCGCGCCGGGCGGATCGGTGCTCGACTCCGACGAGGCTGTCCGGGACGCGCTGATCCTCGCGTTCGACTCGGCGCGGCCGGTCGCCGAACTGCTCGGCAGGGTCCACACGACCACCCCGACCGACCTTGAGCAGTCGACCCCTGATCAGCATATTTCGTCGCAAAACAACAAGGCCGAGTCGGGTGTGGGTCGGTCGACTGGTGCGCGTCCGCGCAGGTCGACCGGGAAGGTTCCGACGGCGGCGAAGTCGACCGAGCGCGTTCGCACGAGTGACGAACTCCTTGCCCTGGCGCGGAAGGCGACGGCTGATTGGCCGGTCGACCGGTTGACCGGTGAGGCGGTGCGCAAGGCGGTCCGCACGTCGGCCGCCAAGGGCCGGACGCTGCGGGACGCGCTGTTGGCCGAACGGTCGGCCGCCGGACTGCACCTGGTGGTCGACCCCGACACCGCGACCGGAAGCGCGTGATGGCCCGGTTCCGGGCACGTTTCTGGGACCCGACCGGCGCCCGCTACGGCACGCCGACCTACCCATGGCGGGCCGCGCCCGACGGCTTGATGACTCGCCGTCAGCTCCGCGCCGAAGGACTTCGGCCCGGTGGTCAGGATCCGGTCGCGCAGATCCTGTGGCAGTCCAAGGCGCGCGGGGTGCGGGTGGCCTACCTGTACCGCGTCGACCGGGCCCGCCCGGTTCGGCCGATGACCGAGGGCCGTTACCGGGCGCTCGCCGCCGCGATGCGCGCCCGCCGTACCTGCCCCACCTGCCGCATCGACCGGGGTTACGTGATCTCCGTCCGACTCGGCGCGTGCGTGCCGTGCGCGGACTCCGAAAGCAGCCCTGCCTCTTCGAACCCGATGGGAGTCGCCGTGACCGGCGCCGAGCACTACCGCGAAGCCGAACGCCTGCTTGAGTTCGTCTCTTGCGGCGACGCGCACCCCGGGCACGCCGGGGTCATCTACGCCCACGCCCAGGTTCACGCCACCCTCGCGCTCGCGGCGGCGCAGGCCACGCAGATCACCGGCCTGTACGTCGACGCGGACACCTACACCGCGTGGCGCGACGCGATCGGCGACCACGCGTCCAACCCGTACCGCTAGAACCGCGCCACGACCTGATTCGTGCGGGCACCGGCCACGCCTGGCAGCAACCGCCGGTGCCCGCTCTCCCCGATGAGGAGACAACCAGCATGACGCAGGAAACCGTGAACGGCCCTGAAGGCACCACTATCGATCCGGCTGACGCCGAGGTGATCCCGCTGCGCAAGCGCGACCGGGACGCGTTCGGCGAGTGGGTGGCCGAACTGCCCGACGCCGACCGCGAGGCGGCCGAGTCGGACGACGTGGCCGAGGGTCAGGTGGTCGACCTGCCGGAGCAGGTCTACCCGCTCTCGCTCGCCGAGATGATGAAGGCCAAGGACGAAGCGCGCCGGCCGATCCTGCCGCCGTGGCTCACGGTCGACGCCGAACGCCGGGCGTTCGCCCGCTGGTTGGTCCACCACTACCGCGAGACCGGCGCCTACCACTTGGTGCGCGTGCCGTTGTACTCGGCCAAGCTCACCGCGTACGCGCCGCGGGGTGCGTGGCGTTGGTCGGCGTCCACGTGCCGGTGGGTCTTCGACGCCGAGGGCGCGCCGATCCGTGCCGCCGCGGTGCAGGCCGGTGACGCGGCCGAGTACCTGCGGTTGTCGAGGCAGCGCAATGGGCGGGTGAAGCTGCGCGCCACGATCGCCGTGCTCGCGGGCGCGTTGGGCCTGGCACTCGCGCTCGCGGTGTGGGTGCTGGCGCCCGCGTGGGTGGACGTCCTCGCCGCGGCGGCGATCGTGGCCGTGCTCGGTTGGGCCGGTACTCCGGCGGATCGTCCGGTGATCGAGGGCGCGCGGGTGAAGTTCCGGGCGCGCAAGCTCACCTCGGACATCGTGGTTCGGGCGTTCGTGTCGGCCGGGCTGACGACCAAGGATCAGGGGATCGCGTTCCCGCGGCCGATCGTGCAGGAGGGCGACGGGTGGCGGGTGGTGGTCGACCTGCCCTACGGCAAGACGTTCGCCGACGCTCTCAACGCACAGGACCGTCTCGCGTCCGGCATCGACGTGGCACCCACTCAGGTGTTCCTCGACAAGGACGTCTCCAGCGCCCGGCGGGTGTCGATGTGGGTGGCCGGGACGGACCCGCTCGCAGTCTCCCCGGGGCGTACGCCCCTGCTGCACACGGATCGGGTGGACTTCTGGAAGCCGATCCCGTGGGGCCGCGACGAACGCGGCAACGAGGTGATGGTGACCATGCTGTGGCTGTCGCTGCTGGTCGGCGCGGTGCCCCGGCAGGGCAAGACGTTCTCGGCACGCACCATCGCGCTCGCCGCGGCGCTGGACCCGTTCGTGCGGATCGTGCTCTTCGACGGGAAGGCGTCGCCGGACTGGCGCGGCTTCAGGAAGATCGCCCACCGGATCGGGTTCGGCATCGTCCCGCGTGACGGGGTCGACCCTGTCGAGCACTTCGTGGACTCCCTCACCGAGTTGAAGGCGGACGTGGAGGACCGCTACCACCGCTTGTCTGAGATGCCACTGAACGTGTGCCCCGAGGGCAAGCTGACCCCGGAGATCTCCCGGAACAAGCGCCTGAACATGCCGCTCACGGTCGTGATCGTGGACGAAGTCCAGGAATATCTTCAGCACCCCACACACGGGAAGCTGATCCTCGAACTGCTCGTCTACCTGGCACGGGTGGCCCCGGCGGTCGGTGTGTCGGTGCTGGTGGCCACGCAGAAGCCGGACGACAAGGCGTGCCCCTCCGTTCTGCGCGACCAGCACCAGGCACGCTTCAGCCTCAAGGTCGGTTCCTGGCAGGTCTCGGACGTCGTCCTCGGCGCGGGCGCGTACAGCGAAGGACTCGACGCCTCACGGCTGTTGCGCTCCCACAAGGGCGTCGGCGTGCTGCGCGGGATGACGGACGAAGCCGGGATCGTGCGCACCTACCTTGCCGATGGTTCCGACGCCGAGGTCATCCTCACCCGCGCGCTCGCCCTGCGCACCGACGAGGGGACCTTGTCCGGCGACGCGATCGGCGAGGCCGCCCCGGGCGCCGAGTCGGGTTCGATCCTGGACGACGTCGCCGCCGTGCTCGGCCGCGGCGAGGACAAGGTGTGGTCCGAGACCATCGTGGACCGCCTCGCCGAACTGAGCCCCGAGACGTACGGCCCGTGGGCCGCGCTGGAGCCCAAGCCCAAGGCCGAACAGCTCACCAACGCGCTCAAGCCCTACGGGATCGCCACGGAGCAGATCAGCCGACGGGTGGACGGCAAGACCGTCAACCGGCGCGGCATCCTCCGGGAGCACATCGCCGCCGCAATCACGGAGCGCAACCGAAACCGCGTCGCCGACTAGGTTCAGCCGGTCGCTTGCGCAAGCACGAACCCTCGCTTGCGCAAGCGACCCTGCTAGCGACCCAAACAGCACCTGATCAGGACGCTATCGACTAGCGGCCTTCCCCTCGCACACCCCGAAACAGGCTTCAGGAGGCTCCTCATGGCACTCGCCGCACTTGCCACCATCGCCGCCCTGCTTGTGACCGTGGGTTACACCCTGCTGTGCTTGATCTCGCCGTTCGGCCCGTGCCGCCGGTGCGACGGCACCGGCAACCACATCCCTTGGCGGGACAAGCGCCGCGCCGCGAACGGCACGCCGACCAAGCCCAAGCGCCGCATCCGCAAGCCCTGCCGCCGCTGCAAGGGCACCGGCGCCCGCCTGCGCATCGGCCGCCGCATCCACAACCACGCCCGGCGGATCCACGCCGACGGCACTCGCTGACCCGCGCTCCTTCGACCACCAGTCAGGAGACCAACCGTGAACACTCTCGCCGCCGGTGGCTCCACCGTCGTCATCGGCCTGCCCGTGATCCTGCTCGCCGCCGCGTTCCTCCTGCTCGCCGGCAACAAGGCGCCCAAGCTCGCCGGATTCTGCCTGTTCGTTGCCGGCGTCAACCTCTCCGCCACAGCGTTCGCCGCCTCGCTCAACGACTCCACCGGAACGTTCGTCGCGGGCGCCATCGACGCCTTCACCTCCGCCCTCGGCTGAACGGAGACCACACCACATGCGCATCCGCCGCTGGTTCGTCTACCGCGAGCACCGCGCCGTCCACATCGAGCGCGGCGCCGACCCCAACTGCGACCTCTGCTACGGCGAGGGCGGGTGGTGGGAAGGCAACGCCGCTCACCCGGAAGACCCCGACATGGTCGCGTGCCCGTGCAACGACGGGCCTCGCATCCGCATCCCGTACGGGCGCCTTCCGCATACCGCGTACAGCACCGAACCGCCGTTCTAGACCCGCCCCGAGGCGACCGTCTTCCGGCAAGTCGCCGGCCGCCTCGGGCTCCCGCAGCCAACAGGAAACAGGAGACATCCAGCATGACAGAGCCCATTCGGGAAATGTCCGTTCCGCCCGGACCGCTGGACACCCCGCCGTGGGGCAACGCCCACCGGACCGCGAACGAAAGGCGCGCGCTGCTGTACCGCGTCCTCGCCGACGCGGGCGTGGAACTCGGTGCGTACGACAGGTTGATGGTCGACTGGCTCGGCGACTGGGACAACCCCACCGTCCTGACCGTCGCCTCGCTCATCGCCCGTGCCGGCGCACCGACTGAGCAGGGTTCGTGAGTACCGCCCGGGCCGACCGGCCGCGCCTGCTCGACCTGTTCTGCTGCGCCGGCGGCGCGGCCCGCGGCTACCAGCTCGCCGGGTTCCACGTCACCGGTGTCGACATCGCCGAGCAGCCGAACTACTGCGGTGACGCGTTCGTTCGTGCCGACGCGATCGAGTACGCCGAAGCGCACGCCGCGGACTTCGACTTCGTCCACGCCTCGCCGCCCTGTCAGGACGCGTGCTCGCTCACCAAGGGCACCAACCGCGGCCGGACCTACCCGCGGCTGATCGCACCCACCCGCGACACCCTCGCCGCGACCGGCGTGCCATTCGTCATCGAGAACGTCGCCGGCGCCGAAGTACGACGCGATCTGCGGTTGTGCGGGGAGATGTTCGACCTCGCCGTCATCCGGCACCGCTACTTCGAGATTCACGGCTTCACCATCACCGCTCTCGAACATCGGCCGCACCGCGGACGTGTCGCCGGAATGCGTCACGGCGAGTGGTTCACGGGCCCGTATTTCGCCGTCTACGGCGACGGGGGTGGCAAGGGCACCGTCGCCCAATGGCAGGCCGCCATGGGCATCGACTGGACCGATGTCCGCCGCGAAATCGCCGAAGCGATCCCGCCCGCGTACACGCACCTCGTCGGCCGTCAATTCCTCGCCGACCGCTCCCGATCGACTGCAAGCGCCGCGTAGCGCACTCCCCACGAAACCGGACCGGAGGGACACCATGACCCGACCGAACCCGACCCTGAAGGCCGCGGCGCTCGCGCTCGCCGAGCGTGGGTGGCACGTCTTCCCGCTCGTCCCGAACGGCAAGAAGCCCGCCGTGAGCGGGTGGCAGGAGCGCGCCACGACCGACGCCGAGCGCATCGCACGGTGCTGGGACCACGGCGCGTACAACATCGGCCTGGCCACCGGGCCCACGCGCCTGGTGGTTGTCGACCTGGACAAGCCCAAGACCGACACCGACGTTCCGCCTGCCGAGTGGGCCGAGCAGGGCGCCACCGACGGCGCCGACGTGTTCACCCTGCTTGCCGCTGCGGCCGAACAGCCCTGCCCCGGGGACACGTTCACGGTCGGCACGCCGACCGGTGGGCAGCACCTGTACTTCCTCGCACCCGAGGGCGTCGACTTCCGCAACACTGCGGGAAAGCTCGGGTGGAAGGTCGACACCCGCGCGGTCGGCGGCTACGTCGTCGGCCCCGGCAGTCTCATCGACGGCGCCCCGTACGCGATCCTCAACGACGCCCCGCCCGCCCCGCTCCCGAAGTGGCTCGCCGAACTCCTGCGGCCCGCACCGCTACCGCCGCAGGAGCCGATGAGCATCCCGGTCGCCATCGACCGGCGCACGGCCTACCTGAACGCTGCGGTCACCGGGCAGGTGAACGCGGTGCTCGACTCGCCGCCGCATGGGCACAACATCGCGCTCTACCACTCGTCCGTCGCCCTGGGTCAGCTCGTTGCCGGTGGCGCGCTCTCCGAGTACGACGTCACCGACTGGCTTCTGACCGCGGCGATGCGGGTCGGTCAGGGCGAGGGCGAGGCCCGGCGCACGATCCGGTCCGGCCTCGCCAAGGGTCGGGCCCGGCCGCGCACGGTTGCCGCATGACCGCCGTCCCGCATCCGGCTCTGGCCGAGCACCTGCGCGCCGTCCCCACCTCGGACGACGGCGCGCAGGCGCCCGCGGCACCGGCCCGGATCAAGACCGCGTGGACCGCCGACGAACTCATGGGCATGGACTTCCCCGAACCGCGCTGGGCAGTGCCCGGGATCCTGTGCGAGGGCGTGAGCCTGCTCTGTGGCCCGCCGAAGGTCGGCAAGTCGTGGATGTCGCTCGGACTCGGGTTGTGTGTGGCGGCCGGTGGCCTCGCGTTCGACACGATCCCGGTCGACGGCGGGCCGGTGCTCTACCTGGCGCTTGAGGACACCGCCCGGCGGCTCCAGTCCCGCATGGGCAAGCTACTCGCCGGGCGCCCGGCCCCGCACGGGCTCACGCTCGCGACGTCGTGTCCGCCGCTTCCCCAGGGCGGAAGCGAGGCCATCGCGAACTGGCTGGAGCGCCACCCGGACGCTCGCATGGTCGTCATCGACGTGTTCGCCAAGATGCGCGGCAACAGCGCACCCGGGGCATCCGCCTACGACGCCGACTATGCCGCGGTGGGCCGCGCCAAGGCCCTGGCCGACTGCTTCGGCGTGGCGGTCGTGCTCGTCCACCACGTCCGCAAGGCGGGCAGTGACGACTTCCTCGCCGAGGTGTCCGGCACCAACGGACTCGCCGGAGCGGCGGACGCCACACTCGTCCTCAAGCGCGCCCGCGGACAGGCCGACAGCATCCTTCACGTCACCGGCCGCGACGTGGACGAAGCCGAATACGCCCTGTCGTTCAAGCCCGAAACCGGCGCATGGCAGCTCCTTGACGGACCCGCGTCCGACCACACGATGGGCGACACCCGCGCGGTCATCCTGCGCCACGTCCGGGCCAACCCCGGGGCGCGGCCGAAGGACATCGCCGCCGCGCTGCCCGACGTCGACCCCGACACCGTGCGCCGCACCTGCGCACGCATGGCCGACGCCGGACAACTCACCAAGGACCCCGGCGGCCGGTACTACCCGGACACCGCCACCCGGACAGCCACCGGGACAGACGTGTCCGAGCTGTCCGGGTGTCCGGTTACCCCGCCTGACCTGCGCAATCACCCCGGACAGCTCGGATACGACCTGTCCGGACTGTCCGGCACCGACGAAAGCGAGGGCAAGTGAAGCGACCCGCAGCGTTGAAGTTGTCCGAGGTGCTTGAGGAGATCGGCATGTCCCGCGCCGCGTTCTATCGGATGCGTGCTCGCGGCGAGGCTCCCGAGATCACCCCTTTGCCCAACGGTCACCTTCGAATCCACCGGGCCGACCTTGACGCCTGGTGGGCCGGCCTCAAGAAATCCGCCTGATCCGCCAACCGCCGGGGCGTGGCTACTCGCCACGCCCCGGCGCCATTCTCGGGGAGAACACCGCATGCCCACCCCTTCGTTCGACGTCCGTATCTGGGCCGTTCGCAACCGGAACGGGCGCAAGACTGCCGAGGTCCGTTGGCGGGTCGGCGCCGAAGAGTTCGGATCGACGCACGCGAACAAGACCATGGCCGACGGGCGTCGCGCAGAACTCAAAGCGGCGATCAACCGCGGTGAGCCGTTCGACGCCGAATCCGGGCTGCCCATGTCCGAGGTTCGCGCCATCGAAGCCGCGCGTACCGAGGTCACCTGGTACGCCCACGCTCGCGACTTCATCGAGATGAAGTGGCCGCGCAGCTCTGCCAAGAGGCGCATGGGGCTCGTTGTCGGCCTGTCGACGGCGACGGTTGCCCTGACCGCCAAGGACGCCCGTGGGCCCGACCCGACGCAGCTGTATCAGGTGCTCTACCTCTGGGGGTTCAACGTGCACCGGTGGAAGGAGGAGCCGCCTGCACAGGCCCGCGAAATGCTCGCGTGGATCGAGGCCAACTCCCTGCCGGTCCGCAGCCTCGAAAAGGCCGACTCCGTGCGTGCCGTGCTCGGCGCCATGTCGGTGCGGCTGGACGGCAAACGCGCTGCCGCGTCCACGTTCATCAACAAGCGGGCGGTCTTCCGTACGGCGGTCGGTTACGCGATCGAGAAGGAGCGCCTGGACCGCAACCCGCTCGACAAGGTCTCGTGGGAACGCGACGACGATGACAACCAGGTCGAACCGGCCTGCGTGGTCAATCCCACTCAGGCACACGCCCTCTTGGCGCGGGTCTACGCACAGGGCCGGCGCGGACGGCACTTGGCCGCGTTCTTTGGCTGCATCTACTTCGCGGGCATGCGATGCGCCGAGGTCGTCAAGCTCCGCGCCGACCAGTGCACCCTGCCGAAACACGGATGGGGTGAGCTGAGGCCCTGCAAGTCCGGCCCGCGCGTCGGTACCGCCTGGACCGACAGCGGCGACGCGCACGACGACCGCGGGCTGAAGTCCCGCGCCCGATCGGCGTCGCGCTCGATCCCGATCCCGCCGGAACTCGTCGCGATGCTCCGGTGGCACGTCTACCGCTACGGGACGGCGCCCGATGGCCGGCTGTTCCGCAGCGCCGTCGGTGGCCTTGTCCAGGACAAGGCGTACCGCCTGGAGTGGGCCAGGGCTCGGGAGCAGGTGCTGACGCCCGTACAGGTGGCCTCACCGCTCGCGAAGCGCCCGTACGACCTGCGGCACGCGTGCGTGTCCCTGTGGCTCAACTCCGGTGTCGCACCGACCGAGGTTGCCCGGCGGGCCGGCCAAAGCGTTGACGTTCTGCTGAAGGTCTACGCCAAGTGCATCGACGGGACCGTGAAGCAGGACAACGACCGCATCACGGCGACCCTGAACGCGTGGAAGACGCCGAAGTCCTGACGCGGCCCGCGCATGGCCCGCAAGCGCTGGTCAGGACGCGAATCAAGGTGAGACAGAGTGAGACAAGCCCGACGTTCACGGCATCTCGGATCGTGAGCCGCCGGGCGGAGTGAAATCGCAGGTCAAACCAGGTTTCCCGAGGTCAGGAGTGCGCCTCCCGACCCCGGGAAATCCGGACAAAAGAAGAGACCCGCTCTCCTCGCCGAAGAGCGGGTCCCTATTCGCGGTCTCCGCAGGTCGAACCCTCATACGACCTGCTCGTTCGTGGGTCGAACCCTCATACGACCCACCATCCGCGGTCCGTGCCCCTGGCGCACCTCAGGGCAGAGCGCGCCAGGGGACGTTTTTGCTACCCGCGCAGCCCCGAGGCTTCGCGGGCGAGCTGTTCCACCCGGGACCAGTCGCGCGAGGCGACCGCGTCCGCGGGAAGCATCCAGGACCCGCCGACGCACGCCACGTTGGGCAGCGCCAGGTAGGTCGGGGCCGAGGCCGGGGTGATTCCGCCCGTCGGGCAAAAGCGCACGTCCGGCACCGGCGAGGCCAGCGACTTCAGGTACGGCGCACCGCCCGCGGCCTCGGCCGGGAAGAACTTCATCTCCCGGACGCCGAGTTCGCGCAGCCGCAGTACCTCGGACACCGTCGACGTCCCGGGCAGGAACGAGAGCCCGGTGTCGACCAGGGCCCCGTACAGCGTCTCGGTGCAGCCCGGCGTGACCAGGAAGCGTGCGCCGGCCTCGGCCGCCGCCTTCGCCTGGTCCGGCGTCAGGACCGTCCCCGCGCCCACGAACGCGCCCTCGACCTCGGCCGCGATCCGCTCGATCGCGCCGAGTGCGGCCGGCGTGCGCAGGGTGACCTCGACGGCCGGCAGCCCGCCCGCCACCAGCGCGCGCGCCAGCGGTACGGCCGACTCCACGTCGTCCACGATCACCACCGGGATCACCGGTGCCAGGTCAAGAGCGGACGTGCTCACGCCGCCACCTCCAGGGGTCGAGTGCTGCGCGCCTCCAGCCACGCGGACGCGCCGCGCAGAGCCGGATGCGGGGCCACCACGAGCGCGGTGGAGATGCGGTGCAGGTACGGCGCCATCGTCGGGTTGGTCTCGAAGCCCATCCGGAACTCGCTCTCCAGCAGCATCTCGGTGATCCGGGGCAGGATGCCCCCGGCCAGGAAGACACCGCCGCGAGCGCCCATCGTCAGGGCCACCCCACCGGCGAACGTGCCGAGCAGTCGGCAGAAGGTCTCGACCGTCGCGACGCACACCTTGTCGGAGCCGTCGAGCGCGCGGGCCGAGATGTCGGCCGGGCTCAGCGCCTCGGCCACGACCCCGTGTACCGCCGCCGTGCAGCGGTGCAGCCGGCACAGTCCCGGACCGGACAGCACGTGTTCGGCCGTCACCGTGCCCAGGCCGCCGCGCTCGTCGCGCAGCACCTCCAGGGCCGCCGCGTCGGGGCCGTGCGCCGGGCGCAGCAGGACGTGCCCGCCCTCGCCCGGCAGCGGCACCCAGCCGCCGCCCGGGATCGGCACCAGGCCGGCCACGCCGAGCCCGGTGCCGGGGCCGAGTACGGCCATCGGCAGCGTCGGGTCGGGCAGGCGCTCGCCGACCACGATCAGGTCCTCGCCGGCCAGGTGCGGCAGCGACAGGGCCAGCGCCTCGAAGTCGTTGATCAGGTACAGGTCCGGCACGCCGAGCTTGACCCGGGTCTCCGCGATGGACAACACCCACGCGCCGTTGGTCAGCCGGAACCGGTCGCCGTGCACCGGGCCCGCGACCGCCGCGCAGATCGCGCTCGGCCGGGCCGCGCCGGAGCGGTCCAGGTAGTCCTCGATCGCCGCGGCCAGGTCCACGTGGTCCTCGCTGCGCAGCCCGAGCACGTGCTCGGGTCGGCCGCCGGGCTCGGTGAGCACGGCGAAGCGGGCGTTGGTGCCGCCGATGTCGGCGACCAGCCACGGGCGGTCGGGGGTCGGTGGGGCCACGGTCGGGTTCACGCGCTCGCTCCGTCGAAAGCCGCGGCCGCGACCGCGCCGAACACACCCGCGCCCAGGTCGGCGGGGCCCACCCCGGCGCGCAGCGCGGTGAACAACTCGCGCCCGGTGCCGACCCATTCGGCGTCGCTCGGGGCCGCGCCCTCGGGCCGGCGCCCGCTCAGGTCGGCCTCGGTGGTCAGCGTCCCCGCGACCGCGTCCACGGTCACGATGTCGCCGTTGCGGATCAGCGCGATCGGGCCGCCGACCGCCGCCTCGGGAGTGCAGTGGATCGCCGCCGGGATCTTGCCGGACGCGCCGGAGAGCCGGCCGTCGGTGACCAGCGCCACGTGGTGGCCCCGGTCCTGGAGCACCCCGAGCGCGGGGATCAGCTTGTGCAGCTCCGGCATGCCGTTGGCGCGCGGACCCTGGTAGCGCAGCACCGCGATCAGGTCGTGGTTCAACTCGTCGCGCTCGAACGCGGCCAGGAAGTCGGCCTGTCCGTCGAACACCCGCGCGGGCGCGCTCACCACGTGGTGCGACGGGTCGACCGCGGACACCTTGATCACCGCGCGACCGAGGTCGCCGTGCAACATCCGCAGTCCGCCGTCGGGCGCGAACGGCTTGTCGTGGGGCCGCAGTACGTCCAGGTCCAGGCTCTCCGTCGGGCCGTCCACCCACACGATCGAGCCGTCGTCGGTGAGCCGCGGCTCGCGGCGGTAGCGGGCGAGCCCGTCGCCGGCCACGGTGCGCACGTCCTCGTTGAGCAGCCCGCCGTCGAGCAGCGTGCCGATCAGGAACGCGGTGCCGCCCGCGGCGTGGAAGTGGTTGATGTCCGCCGGACCGTTCGGGTACATCCGGGTCAGCAGCGGCACCGCCGTGGACAGCTCGGCGAAGTCGTCCCAGGTGAGCGTGATCCCGGCGGCGGCGGCCATCGCGACCAGGTGCAGCGTGTGGTTGGTGGAGCCGCCGGTGGCCAGCAGCGCGACGACCGCGTTGACCCAGGCCTTCTCGTCCAGCACCTCGCCGATCGGCGTGTACTCGCGCATCAGCGAGGCCGGGTCGCCGAGCGAGGTGGTGGCCGCTACCCGGCGGCCCGCCTCGTCGGTCAGCGCCTTGCGCAGCGGCTGGTCGGGGTGCACGAAGCTGGCGCCGGGCAGGTGCAGGCCGAGCACCTCCATCACCAGCTGGTTCGTGTTCGCGGTGCCGTAGAAGGTGCAGGTGCCGATGCCGTGGTAGGCGCCGGCCTCGGCGTCGAGCAGTTCCTCGCGGGAGACCTTGCCCTCGGCGAAGCGCTGCCGGACCCGGGCCTTCTCCTTGTTCGGCAGGCCCGAGGACATCGGACCGGCGGGCACGAAGATGGTCGGCAGGTGTCCGAACGACAGCGCCCCGATCACCAGGCCGGGGACGATCTTGTCGCACACGCCCAGCATCAGCGCGCCGTCGAACATGTCGTGCGCGAGCGCCACCGCGGCGGCCATCGCGACCACGTCGCGGCTGAACAGGGACAGCTCCATGCCCGCGCGGCCCTGGGTGATCCCGTCGCACATGGCGGGCACGCCGCCGGCGAACTGGGCCACACCGCCGGCCGCGGCGACCGCGGCCTTGAGCTGCTCGGGGTAGGTCCGCAGCGGCTGGTGCGCGGAGAGCATGTCGTTATAGGAGGAGACGATCGCGACGTTCGGCTTCACCGGACCCTGCGGACCGGTGCCGCGCAGGCTCAGCTTCTCGCTCGGCGAGCACGCGGCGAAGCCGTGGGCGAAGTTGGCGCAGCCGAGCTGACCGCGCGCGGGCTTCTCGGAGGCCGCCGCTCGGATCCGCTCCAGGTACGCGGAACGCGTGGCTGCACTGCGGCGCGCGATGCGCTCCGTCACTGCGGCCACCGTCGGGTGGATCCTCTGCTCGCTCACGATCTTCGTGCCCCTGCTGTCTTCGGCTGGCTCTGCCGGTTCGGGTACCAAACTAGGGGTACTTTTGCTTCTTGGCAAGCAAAAGAGTGACGCTCGGGTGTCGAAGTAGTGAACTTAGGGCTTTGACCGAGGGAAAGCCGCCCTGGTTCACTGGATGGCATGGCCCGACGCGCGAATCCCATCCCGCACAGCAGTGCAGGCGAGGTACTTCGCCTGGTGCGTGACGGTGATGCCGAGACCCGGGCGGACGTCGCCCGGCTCACCGGGCTGTCCCGATCCGCCGTGGCGGCCCGGATCGACGAACTGGTGGACGCCGGACTGCTCGCCGAACGCGCCGACGGCGTGTCCACCGGCGGCCGGCCCCCGATCCGCCTCGAACTCAACCCCGAGGGCGGCCTGGTACTGGCGGCCTCGCTCGGCAGCAGCCGGGGTCAACTCGCGGTCTGCGATCTGACCGGCCGGGTGCTGGCCAGCCGGGAGACCCGGATGGCCGCGCAGGGCGGGCCCGACGCGGTGCTCACCGGATTGCCGGACTGGATCGACACGATGCTCGCGGAGGAGGGGTTCGACCCGGGCCGCGTACGCGGGGTCGGGGTCGCGGTGCCCGGGCCGGTCGAGTTGGACACCGGGCGCGCCGCGGGCGCGCCGACGCTGCCGGGATGGGACGGGGTGGCGATAGCGCCGACCCTGCAACGCCGGTTGCCGGTACCGGTGTACGTGGACAACGACGTGAACGTGATGGCGCTGGGCGAGTACCGGGCCCGGGCCGACGCGGGCGACCTGGTCTTCGTCAAGGCGTCCACGGGTATCGGTGCCGGGATAGTCGCCGACGGCAAGGTCTACCGGGGCGCGCTCGGCGCGGCCGGCGAGATCGGGCACATCCCGGTTGCCGGCGGTACCGGGGTGCGCTGCTGGTGCGGCAACGTGGACTGCCTCGAAGTCCTGGCCAGCGGGCGGCACTTGATCGAGACGCTGGCCGCCCACGGGGCGCGCTTCCCGGACGGCCGCGAGGTCTCCAGCGTGCGCGACGTGGTGGCCCTGGCGGCGGCCGGCCAGCCCGAGGCGGTGCGGCTGGTGCGCGAGTCGGGGCGGATGCTCGGCGAGGTGTTGGCGAGCGTGGTCAACGTGCTGAATCCGGCGGTGGTCGTGCTGGGCGGCGACCTCGCCGACGCGGGCGATCCGCTGCTGGCCGGTGTGCGCGAGGTGGTCTATCGGCGGTCCACGGCGGTGGCCACGCGCGAACTGCGCATCGTGCCGAGCGTGTTGGGCGAGGCCGCGGGCCTGACGGGCTGCGCGTTCATGGCCCTGGACCAGATCCTGTCCCCGGACTCGGTGGACACCACCCTCGCCCGCCTCGCCGGCAACCGAGCCCTCCCCAGCGTGAACCGAGCCCTCCCGGCCTGAACCCGAGCCGAGCCGGCCACCAAAACGCGACCGAGCCCGGGAGGGCCGGCGGGCGCCCGGGTGACGCATCGACGCGGGTACGCACCCCAACCCCCAGCCCACCCAGCCGAACCCCAGGGCGCAGCGCCTCCCCGCGCTGCCCACCGAAGCTCGCAGCGACCCACACCACGTCAACCGAGCCACGCCACCCCGCCGCCGACCACACGACCCGGCACACCCGCTCGCACGGCCCCCGCCCTGCCCCGACCGCCTAGCGATTGCGCGCCGTAGCGACGTCGCCGCGTCCCGCGGTGCAGCCGCACGACAGCGCGCCCCCGCCCGCAGCAGCCCGGCACCCGCTTCGGCCGCAGGGCAGTCGCGCACCGTAGCGACCACGCCGCGTCCTGCCGCGCCGTCGGGCCGCCGCATGACACCGTGCCCTCGCCCGCGGCGGCCCAGCCGCCTCCGCTCGCCGAGGCCGCAAAGCGGACGCGCACGCAACGACCCGCGCCGCGTCCCGCCGGGCTGCCGCACGGCCCCGCGCCACCTCGTCCGCAGCGGACCCGACCTCCCGGCGCGCCCCGGCGTGAACCGCAACTCGGCGCGTCCCGCAGACCACCACACTCCAGCGCTCTGCCGCGCTCGCGGCAACTCCGACCCGCTCCCCGGCCGCGTAGCGGACGTGCACCACGGCGCGGTACGGCGACCGATCCCGGCCGCGCGGCGGACGCGTACCCCGACGCGCCCCCCGTTCGCCGCCACGACGGGCGCATCCGGGCCCGCGCGCCCGCGCCCAAACCGCCCCCGAATCGAACCCTCCGCGCGGGGAATGTTGAGCGGGCAACTACTGTTGAGCCGTCCAAGGGCCGGGAAAGCCGGACCGTACTCGTCTCGAGGAGCAGGCCATGCCCGCCGTCACCGTTGCCAACCCGCTGGCTCTGCCGCGTCTGCCGGAGCCCGCACTCGAAGCCCGTCCGCGTCCCGTACTCGCCGTCACCACCGCCCCGAGCGGCGTCGAGGGTGAGGGCTTCCCCGTGCGGCGCGCCTTCGCGGGCGTCAACCAGACCTACCTCGACCCGTTCATCATGATGGATCAGATGGGCGAGGTGGAGTACGCCCCGGGCGAGCCCAAGGGCACCCCGTGGCACCCGCACCGGGGCTTCGAGACGGTCACCTACCTCCTCGACGGCGAGTTCGTCCACCAGGACTCCGCCGGCGGCGGTGGCGTGATCACCGACGGCGACACCCAGTGGATGACCGCCGGTTCCGGTCTGCTGCACATCGAGGCGCCGCCGGAGGCGCTGGTGACCAGTGGCGGGCTCTTCCACGGCATTCAGCTGTGGGTCAACCTGCCGTCCGTACAGAAGATGAGCGACCCGCGCTACCAGGACATCCGCGCGGGCGACGTCAAGCTGCTCGCCTCGGACGACGGCGGCGCCCTGGTCCGGCTGATCGCCGGCTCCGTCGGCGGCTTCGACGGTCCGGGCATCACGCACACCCCGATCACCCTGCTGCACGCCTCGCTCAACCCGGGCGCGCGACTTTCGCTGCCGTGGCGCAAGGACTACAACGCGCTGGTGTACGTCCTCTCCGGTGCCGGGACCGTCGGAACCGATCGGCGACCGATCGAAACCGGCCGGCTCGCGGTCCTGGGTGCCGGGGACACCATCGACCTCCAGGCGGACGCCCGCCAGGATTCGAACAAGCCCAATCTCGAGGTGATCGTTCTCGGCGGGCAACCGATCGGGGAGGAAGTGGCCTGGTACGGCCCGTTCGTGATGAACACCCACGCGGAACTGGCGCAGGCGTTCGACGACTTCAAGGCCGGTCGCATGGGCCGGATCCCGGCGGACCGGATCTGACGGCGTCTCAACAGTGGCCGAAGATCGTCGGCGGGGAATCTGACGCATCGTCAGAGCCCTTAGAGTGCAAGGGAATGCCTCGAAGGGGCGAGCGCGTGGGCTACGCAATGCAGCCGACCGGTCGCCCCTTGACGCTGTCCCGCCCACTGGCCACACTGAACAAGGTCAAATGGAACGTAACGGTTTGCCGCGCTCCGGGCGCGGTCTGCGGAAAGAGGAGTGGAGCCGTCACCTCACCACCGTGAGCTCCGCCGCCGGGTCGCTGTGGCTCCGGTCGACGGGCGCGATGTGACACCGGACGAGAGGAGTCCGCGTATGTCCCGGCCCTCCCGGGTGGCACACGGCATCGGCGACGGTGACCGACGGCCGCCCCACGCTTCGTATTTCGCCGATCGGCCGATCGGAACCGGTCCGTTCCCGCTCGGGTCGTCCGCGGGCGCTTTCGCGAGTCCTTCATGGACCGCCGGCGCCGGATCCCGGAGGCCCTGATGGCCGACGACTGGCGCAAGAAGTTCATGGAACGCACGGTCAAGACCCGGACCTCGTCCGCGAACTGGCTGGCACTGCGCGTCGTGCACTCCAACGCGCTGACCATGCTCATCCTGGGAACCGCCGCCCTGTTCGCGGTCGTTCTGCATGTGCGCGGCCGGGCACGAGACGGCGAGTTCTTCGCCCTCGCGATCGCGGCGCCGTGGATACTGGCGGCATACCGGCACAGCCGGTCCTGCAAGCCGTGCCCACGTCAGTCGGGAGGTGGATAGGCGATGAGCGGCTACGAACCGCCACCGCCCCCCGAGGCACGCGGACTTCGGCTCGGCGACCTGCGGCGATGGCGGCATCTCTCGGACCCCGAGGACGAGGAGCCGGCATTCCCCGCACCTCGCGACGAGCCCGCGCGCGGATCCGCCCGCGCGTCGCGCAGCCCTCGACCCGAGGACGAAGAGCCATCGTGGCGGCGCGACCTACGGGAGCGTCGGAAGCGCGAGCGGGACGCGGCGGCCGCGATCGAGGCCCGGCGTACGACGGAGCGCAAGAGCGGTCCCGCCGCGCGCCCCGCGCGGCCCGGCGCCGGCGAACGCCCCGACTCGGCCCGGTACTCGGAGGGCACCCGGGCACGTCCGGCCGAGCACGGCACCGACCCCGCCGGCCGTTCCCCGCGCCCCGCGGTGCGGCACGTGATGAAACCCCGCGACCCGGGGCGGAACAACGCTCCCGCGGCACCGGCGACTCCGGCCCCACCCGCGCGCAAGCTGCCGTGGCGCCCGTCCGCCAAGGCGGCCGGGACGGGCGCGGTGGGCGCGGCCGGGGCGGTCGGCGCCGGCGACACCGCACCCGCCACCGCGAGTGGTCCGGCGTCCGGCCTGGCCCGCTTCGTCCGCCGCGGCTCCGCGGCCGGGGACGAAACCGGTGGCCCGGCCGACTCCGGCGCGCAGGGCGGGACTTCGGACAAGCCGGGAGTGCCGCCGCCGTTCACGGGCGGCCCCGGCGGCATCATCGGACCCTCCCGGCCGTTCAGCGGTACCGACCTGATCATGCTGGTTCCCGCCGGCCTGGCCGCCTACTACGGTGCCGGGCTCCTGGTGAACTGCTCCCATGAGGCAGGTTTCATGGCGGCCTTCTGCCTGTGGCTGATGGCCGGCTTCTGGATCGTGATCATCAGCGCCAAATGGCCCCTGGTGCGACTCATGCGCTGGGCCTGGGTGTTGGCCGGCCTGATGGCCGGGGCGACCATCCCCATCGGTGGCGGGTGACGGTGCGTGCGACGTGAGTAGCTTACGAACCGTCATATCACGGGTACGCCAAGGCAAACAGGGACCGGCGGACGACCGCAGGACCGGAGGGGAATCATGCACATGTCGCTGAGCGCCGTGGCCGCTGCCGCGCCCGAATCCATCGCCAACTTCCAGGCGGTGACGACCGAGACGAGCAGTGTCGGTCGTGGGGTGACCGTCGGGGTCCCGATCCTGATCATCTTCATCCTCTTCTACATGGTCACGCACAAGGGCTACAAGCTCACCGGCCTGATCCTGGCGTTCGTGGCCGGCGTGATGTTGTCCGGCACGCAGGTCGCGTCCTCGCTCTCCGAGTTGGTCGACCACTTCGTGACGGCCGGCGTCAACGCGGTCAGCGACACGTTCAGCTGAGTCGGACCCGGGCGATCCGCACCGGAAGCGGGTCGCCCGGCCCGTCGAGGCGCTCCTCCGCACCGTGCCCGCGGTCGGCGCCTTGTCGTACGCCGTTCGCGGGGGCGGCCGGTGTCATCCGGCGTACCGGGCCTGGACGAGCGCGGGGTAGCGGGCCGTGAACATCGCCCGGAGCACGAATCCGGCTGCCTGGACGGCGACGGCCACCCCGCCGGCCACGTCGTTCGCCCTGATCAGGTAGAGCGCGATCGCCGTGACGGTGAAGCTCGCGGCCCACGCGGCGGAGATCACCACGTTGACCCGGCGGAACATCGGCAGGCCCCAGACCTCGCGCGGGGTGGAGCGCCGGGCGATCACGAGGGTGAACGGGTTGCCGGCGGCGATCGAGCCCCAGGCGGTGAGCGCCAACCAGGCGAACGAGGCCGCCCCTACATAGCGGTGGAAGCCCGAGTCGGGCACGGCGAACGCGACCGGGGTCAGCACCACGAAGAAGACCGCGGTGCTGTGGGCGAGCAGGTCGACCCCGCGCCCCGCCCGGCGGTCCTGGGGCGGCGATCAGCACGGTGGCGGCCGGCGCGGCGAGCGCGCCCCACTGCCAGTGGGTCGAGGGGATGGCGGCGAAGACGATCCACGGCGCGAAGTTGCGGACGTAGTTCATGGGATTCCTCTGTTCGACCGTGGGGACCGGGCGCACCGTCGGTGTCGCGTGGATCGCGGAACCCTCCGTTGCTGACAGGTCAATCTTTGACGTTCCAACTTCGACATGTCAATCCAGAGTGGTAAAGTTCGCGTCATGAGCCTCCGTCACGCACTCCTCGGACTCCTCGCGAATCGGTCGGCCAGTGGCTACGACCTGCTGAAGTCCTTCGAAACGTCGCTGGCCAACGCGTGGCCCGCCACCCAGAGCCAGGTCTACGGCGAGCTGGGCAAACTCTCCGCCGAGGGTCTGCTCGACGTGACGGCGGAGGGTCCGCGCGGTCGCAAGGAGTACTCGATCACCGAGAGCGGGCGGGCCGAACTGCGCCACTGGCTGGTCGAGGTCGAGCCCGAGCGGGTCAGGCGCAGCAGCATGCTCCTGCGCGTCTTCTTCCTCGACACCCTCGCCCCGGAGGAGGCCCGGACATACCTGACCGCGCAGGCCGAGGTCGCGGCCGAGCGCAACGCGGGTCTGCGCGCGTTGGAGGCGAACGTGCCGTGGGACGGCAGCCCGCTGTCGGTGTACGGCCGCGTGGCCCTGGAGTACGGCCTGCGCTTGTCGCAGATGCAGCGCGACTGGGCGGAGTGGGCGGCGGAGCAGGTGACGCCGCCCACGACGTGACGCCGGACGGTCGGTGCCCACCACATCGACGGCGGCCAAGCGGAATGCCGGCGTCCCCGCGCCCCGTTACGCCTGCGACGTTGTGTCTTGATCCCTTGCCGTGGAGGTGGAAGTGGCCGCGACGATGCGGGCCGTGGTGCTGACCGGGCCCGGGCCGGTGGAGAACCTGGTGCTGCGTGACCGGGTCGTGCCCGAGGTGCGGCCGGGGTGGGTGCGGATCGCGGTGAAGGCGTTCGGGCTGAACCGCTCGGAGTTGCACACCCGGCTCGGCCTGGCCGAAGGCGTGACCTTCCCCCGAGTGCCCGGGATCGAGGCGGTCGGGGTGGTGGACGCGCTGGATCCGGCCGACGCCGAAGGCGGGCTCGTGGTCGGGGGGCAGGTGGTCACCATGATGGGCGACATGGGGCGGACCTACGACGGGGGCTACGCGCAGTACACGCTCGTACCCGTGGACCAGGTGATCGGGTTCGTGTCGGACCTGCCCTGGCACGTGATCGGCGCGGTTCCGGAGACGTTGCAGACGGCGTACGGCTCGTTGACCACCGGGCTGGACCTGCGCGCCGGGCAGAGCCTGCTGATTCGCGGCGGGACCTCCTCGGTCGGCCTGGCCGCGGCGGCGCTGGCCAAGGAGATCGGCGCCACCGTGCTCGCGACCACGCGCAGCGCCGGGAAGGCCGAGGTGCTGCGCGACCAGGGGGTGGACCACGTCCTGATCGACGACGGCGCCCTCGCCCCGGCCGTTCGCGCGCTGTACCCCGAAGGGGTGGACGCGGCCCTGGAGTTGGTCGGGACGCCGACCCTGCCGGACACCCTCGCCGCCACCCGGGTGCACGGGACGGTGTGCTTCACCGGGATGTTGTCCAACGAGTGGATCGTGCCCGACTTCTATCCGATCGGCTACCTCCCGAAGGGGGTTCGGCTGACCGCGTACGGCGGCGAGAGCGGCGATCTGCCCGCCGACGTGCTGCAGCACCACCTCGACGAGATCGCCGCCGGGCGGATCAGCCTCGGGCCGATCCACACCTACGGCCTCGACGACATCCGCCGCGCGCACACCGACATGGAACTCGGCCGTGCGGTCGGCAAACTCGTCGGGTTGACCGAGGGCTGAGCGGGCCCCGGGTTCAATCCGGGAGGGCCGTCGGAGCCACCGCCGCCGGGTCCGGCGAGAAGCGGGCGGTCCTGGGGTCGCGTTCGTCGCCGAAGTGGTGGGTGAGGACGCCGTACAGGTCGGGGCGGCGGCCCTTGAGCCAGCGCCGGCCGGTGGACAGCGGGATCAGGGACAGGTCGACGTCCGCGGTCACCATCGTGTCCGCCGCGGCCCAGGTCTCGGCGAGGATGCGGCCGTACGGGTCGAGGATCATCGCGTTGCCGGTGCGGACCTCGTCGTCGTCGCGCCCCACCCCGTTGCTGAAGATCAGGGCCAGGCCGTTGTCGTGGGCCCGCGAGGGCAGCCAGCGCAGCAACCACCCCCGGCCGCTGTCGCCGCGAAACGCGGCCTCGACGGCGGCCGGGTCCCGGTGGCGGTTCTCCCACACGGCCGGCGGGATCGGCCGCATCCCGTGCGGACTGCGCGAGTCGGTACCGCCGGTCTGGTGCGGCGCCACCAGGATCGAGGCGCCGAGCAGGGCGGTGGCCCGCACGTTCTCGACGAGGTTGTTGTCCCAGCAGACGAGGATGCCGACCCGCACACCCCACGGGGTGTCGAAGACGGTGTACCGGTCGCCGCTGGAGACGGCCTCGTGCTCGAACGCGTGCAGTTTGCGATGGCGGTGCACCCGGCCGTCGGGGAGGCAGACCGCGTACGAGTTGAACAACCGCCCGTCGACCTCGTCCCGCTCCAGGAAGCCCAGGCCGCTGGCCACGCCCAGCTCGACGGCCAGCTCACTCACACGGGTGACGGAGGGGCCGGTGACCGGCTCGGCGAGTTCGCGCAGCCGCTCCGCGGGATGCCGGCGCAGATGCCAGTAGCCCAGGAGGGACATCTCGGGGACCACGACGAGGTGCACCCCGTCGGCGGCGGCACGCCGGGTGAAGTGTTCGACGCGGGCCAGGTTGTACGCCTTGTCGTCCGGGCGCGGCTCGAACTGTACCGACGCGCAGCGCAGTTGCTCCGTCGACATCGACGACTCCTGTCCGTGGGGTGGCTGATGGTCGTCCCGACGTCCATCACAGCCGTTCTTCGGCATTCCGGTCCAATGAAACCTCGGGGTGCTTCGATAACCAGACGGAATGGATCGCCGCCTAGACTCCCGCCATGGACATCCGGCTGCTGCGCGCGTTGGTCGCGGTGGCCGACTGTGGCGCGTTCGGGGCTGCGGCGCGGGGGTTGTCGATCACCCAGCCCGCGTTGAGCAAGCAGATCCGGGCGCTGGAGGCGGAGGTCGGCGGCGCCCTGTTCACCCGGGGGCGGCACGGTGCCGAGCCGACCCGGCTGGGCACCACGCTGCTGCCGGAGGCGCGTGAACTGGTGCGCCGGGCCGACCAGTTGAGCCGGCGGGCCGGGCAGTTCCGGCGCGGGGAGGCGGGCAGTCTGGCGGTCGGGTTCGGGCTGTCCGGGATCGATCTCGCGCCGCAGGCCGTGGCGGCCTTCCGCCGGCGCTTTCCCGGGGTGGAGATCTCGTTGGAGGACATGTCCTCCGCGAGTCAGATCGAGGCGGTTCGCGGAGGCGATCTCGACGTGGGCTTCGTACGGCTGCCGGCGCCGGACGACCTGGCCCGGTTGGTGGTGCTGACCGACACGCTCGCGGTGGCGGCGCCCCGGGACGCGGATCCGCCGCCGACGGATCCGGTGGGGGTCGCCGCGTGGTTGCGGGGGCGTCCGGTGGTGCGGCTCACCCGGGCGAAGGGGCCGGGGCTGGTGCGGCAGATCGAGCTGTTCGAGCGGGAGTTCGATGCCCGGCCGGAGCCGGTTCAGGAGGCGTCCGACCTCCAGACCGTGTTGGCGCTGGTCGCGGCGGGGGTGGGGGTGGCGCTGGTGCCGGCGGGGGCGGCGGACATCGCGTCGCCTTCGGTGGTGGTGACGGCGATCGAGGGCGGGGGGTCGGGCGTTGCTTCGGGCGCGGGCGCGGTTTCCTGGCGGATCGGCGCGGTGTGGGACCCGGCGCGGGGTACGCGGGTGCGGGACAACTTCCTCGCCGTCGTGCGCGATCTCGTCCGGCGGCGCGGATCTACCTCGCGGCCAGCCGGTTCCGGGTCAGCTCCGGGGTGTCGGGGGAGCGGGACTCCACCGTCGCCCTGATGTCGGCGAGCGTCTGCGCGGCGAGTTCGCGGCGCCAGGCCAGGTCGGCGCGGGACATCGCCTGCGCGATCACGCACGCGGTGCGGTAGTCGGCCGTCGGGTCGGCGTCGGGGCCGCTGCGCAGGATCTGTTGGCAGCGGAAGGCCGCGTCGGGGCCCTCGATGGCGACGACCACGTCCATCAGGGTGATGTCCTTCAGGGCCTTGGCCAGCCGGAATCCGCCGCGCGGTCCGGAGGTCGAGGTGACGATGCCGGCGCGGGCGAGGGCCTGGAGCTGCTTGTTCAGGTACGCGGCGGGCAGGCCGTAGAAGGCGGCCAGCTTCGTGGCCGTCACCGCCGTGCCCGATTCGGCCCACGCCAGGTTCAGGCAGCTGTGCAGCGCCCACTCCACGCCTTCGCTCATCTGCATATGCTGGACGCTACCCATCCAGAATACCCGGGACAACCTCGGCTCCCTCGGATGGCTCCTTCCGCGACGGTCACAGCGGCAGGTCGGCGAGTTGCATCAGCCGTTTCGCCCGGGCGAAGCCGTCGAGCGGAACGGGCGCGGTGCCGGTGCGACAGTGGCGGCACAGATCGCCGGGAACGAGGTCGGGGCCGGGGCGCCCACAGTCGGCGCACTCGACCAGGCGCGGGCGGCGCGACTGGGCCGGGATTTTGGGTGCCGCCGGTGGCGGCGGAGTACGGGTCAGGCGGAAGTGCAGCAAGCCGGTCTTGAGCTCGCGGCTCGGTGACGGTAGGTCGTCGGTCAACTCCCGGAAGACCTCGTCGTCCGTCGCGCCGTCCGAGAAGCGGGCCAGGACGAACGGCACGAGGGTACGCAACTCCCGGTCCTTGAAAGCCAGTCGTTCGTCCACGTCGGCCAGCGAACGGAGCAGTTCGAGGGCGCGTACGGCGGGATCCGGCTCGGGGTCGGCCGTCGGCGCGGACGGTGAGCCTGCCTCGGGAGCGCCCCGAACCGCACGCGGCCCGGACCACTCCGTGAGACGACCGAGCAGGCGCCCGGTCGCCGAATCCCTTAAGCGCTTGGCCACCGCGATGCCGGCGTCGGTGAGTTCCTGGAGCACACGGCGGGCGATGTGGGTTCCCACGCCGAGGAGTTCGCGGATGGTCTCGATCGAGATCGGAGTGCCGGGAGGCGCGGCCTCGTACCGAATGGCGGCTTCGAACGCCCATCCGGAGAGACCGCCGAATCGGGCCAACACGGCGGCGGCGGGGTTCTCGACAGGGACGGGGACATCAGTACGCTGGGAATTAGCCATGCGAGGGGGGTTAGCCTCTCGTTGATGGTCAGGCCCTCGCATCGGTGTTGTTGCACCGACGGGGGCCGACTCACGTTTGGGAAGCTCACGCTTCGGACACGGAACAGCACACAGTGCTGCGGCAGTTGCCGTCAATCACCCACCCGAGTGACGTTTTCCCGGGCGATTTCCCACCCAGGGCCGGCCGCCGCCCCGAAGGGGCGGCCGGCCTAGTGGGTCCTAGAAGGGCACCGTGTCCGTACAACGGAAAACCGCATCGACGGTCTCACGGGCACAAACGCCCGACGTGTCGAAGTCGCGTTCCGTACAACCGGTTTCACGCACTTCGGACAGGCCACGCGGCGGACGGTGGTGCGGTACGTGTCCGGTGGGGCGGCGCCTGGTGCGGCGGACGAGGAGGTGCGTGACCGGCTCGAAATCCGGCTCGGGAGATACCCGTTCGCCTACGCCGAACGCACTCCGCGCCGCCCCGTCGGATCTCAGCGCGTCCAGAGCGGATTGGCGGCGATTCCTCCAACTGGTCCGCGGTCAAGCCCGGTTCGGGGCGCGAGGCCTTCGGTTGTGTGATATTCGCTTCCATCACGATCCCCGGATAGTCGTCGTGGTTGATCTCGGCGTCCGGCAGCGTGCGCCGAGAGGCCGCCGACGCATCGGTCTCCAGCGCCCCCGGCACCCACCACGGTGACGGCCACCGCACACGCGGCGGCCCCGATCCGGATGCGCCACACCCGCCGAAGCCGCTCGCCGCGCGCGACGCCGCGTGGGATTACCTCGGGGTCGTACGCCGGGAAGGTATCGACCACGGCACGCAGCACACCCGGCAGCGCCTGCTCGAACTCGGGCCCGTGGTACCGGCCGTGCGGTCGCGGTCGCGAGCGTGAGACGAACCCACCTGCCGCACGCCAAATCTCCAGGACAGCCCGTCCGCCGTTCGCCTTCTGCCGCCGGATCGGGATCGACCCGCTTGCCTACGCCAGATAGCGCTCGATCGTCTCGACCTTGGCCGTCAGCCCGTCGACGACCCCCTCGCGGATGTCCGCCTTGAGTACCAGACTCACCCGGTTCGAGTGCGCCTTGACCGCCTCGACGGCCTCCTTGACCACGGCCATCACCTCGTCCCACTCACCCTCGATCGAGGTGAACATGGCATCGGTGCGATTCGGCAGCCCACTGGCCCGCACCACCCGCACCGCAGCCGCCACCGCCTCCCCGACATCCTCACCGACACCCAGCGGCGACACCGAAAACGCAACGATCACAACAACACCCTCCAAAGCCCGTCCCCGAACGCCCCCAGCGTAGGACGAACGGTCCCCACAACCTCCAAAGCCCCACCGACCAGGCCCCATTCACCCCCGAACCCCAAGCCCGCCCCCGAGCCCGTCGCCCCCCGCGCCCGGACCTCCGAGCCCGACCCCCGAGCCCAACCCCCGAGCCCAACCCCCGGGCCAGACGTCCGAACCCGACGTCCGAGCCCGTCGCCCGAGCCCGTCGCCCGGGCCAGACGCCCGCGCCCGTCGCCCGGGCCAGACGCCCGCGCCCGTCGCCCGGGCCAGACGCCCGCGCCCGTCGCCCGGGCCCGACGCCCGAGCCCAACCTCCGAGCCCGTCGCCCGGGCCAGACGTCCGCGCCCGACGCCCGAGCCCGACGCCCGACAACCGGCTTCAAGCCCCCACTTCGAGCCCGCGACGTCGGGCACCTGTCGCCTGAGCCCCGGTGCCAGAGACCCCTCCCAAGGTTCCAGCACCCGAATCGGATGCCCGATGCCCGATGCCCGGCCGCGCCGTTCGGAGGTCCGCCCCGTACCCGGCGGCCCCGGTACCCGCCCCCGCCTAGCCTGCCCCGCCCGCCCTCACCCGGCCCGAAAAGCCGCCCGCAGGGCCCGCCGAATGTCCTCGAGCGCCCGCCGCGAGACCTCGGCCGACGGGATCGCGTTGGAGCCATGGAACGTACCCGGCCGGTGATGCAACTCGACCGGAACACCTGCCCGGATCAACCGCACCGCATACTCGATCGCCTCATCACGCAACGGATCGAACTCGTTCGCCGTGATGTACGCGGGCGCCAGGTTCGCCACATCCTCGGCCCGCGCCGGCGCCGCGTAGGCACTCGCCTCCGCCCCCGCCAAGTAGTACCGCCAACTCAACTCCGCCTGCGGACGACTCCACAACGGCGTCGCATCGAACTCCCGCATCGAGGGCGTGTCCAACCGATCATCCAAAACCGCCGTGTCCAGCACCTGGTACACCAGCGCGGGCCCACCCTCGTCCCGCGCCCGCAAGGCCAACGCCGCAGCCAACCCGCCACCCGCGCTCACCCCACCGACCGCGATCCGCCCCGCATCCGCCCCGATCGACGCCGCATGCTCCGCCACCCACCGAAGCGCCGCCCACGCATCGTCGAAGCCCGCTGGAAAGGGATCCTCGGGCGCAAGCCGATACTCCACATTCACCACGACGCAGCCCACCTCAAGAGCGGTCGCCACACAACTGCCATCGGTGCTGTCCATGTCCCCGAACACGAACCCGCCACCGTGGAACCACACCAACACCCCAAGCACCCCACCGGCCTCGGCCGCAGCCTTCGGCGTGTAAATCCGCACCGGCACACCCCCGGCCACCACCCGATCCTCGACCAGAAGCCCGTCCGGACGCTGCAAAGGCTGGGCGGCCCGAGCCCGCTGCGCAGCCCGAAACGCCGCCGGCTCGGCGATGTCCACGGTCGGCAGATACGGGAGGACAGCGAGCAATTCGGGGTCTATGCGGTGATCCATGCCGCGGAAGCTAGCAGCGCCCGCCGCCAACTTCCATGACGCCCCGTCAGATCCCACCCCATCGAGGCGGAAGTCACTCGCCCGCCGCCCCACCCGAACCACGCCCTGGCCCCACACCGCCCTGCCCCGCCCCACCTGCGAAAATCCGTTTCCACCCCACCCACCCGCGGCCGCACCATAACCCCATGAACGCCATCCCCACGACGACCCTCTGGCGGCCGACCGGCCCGGCCGAGCTGGAGCTCGTACGCGCGTCCGGCTGGACCGCGTGGCCGCCCCGGCTGCCCGACCAGCCGATCTTCTACCCGGTCCTCAACGAGGACTACGCAATCAAAATCGCCAGAGACTGGAACGTCCCCGCCTCCGGCTCCGGCTACGTAACCCGCTTCCAAATCGAAACCGAATACGTAATCCGCTACCCGGTCCGCCAAGCAGGCGGCAAAACCATCCTCGAACTCTGGGTCCCAGCCGAAGACCTCGAAGAATTCAACAAACACATAGTCGGCCAAATCCACCTAATCCACGAATTCCACTGACCTCAGCCCCACCCACCGCGCCACCCGAAGCGGCGCCGAGCCGCCGACCCCTCCAGGGGCAGCCACACACAGGCCCCCAAAGCCCCGAACCAAAACCACAAACCACACCCGCAAGCCCCCAAAAAACCCAACTGTTCCCACCCTCAACCCACCCGCAACTCACCCGCAACCCACCCTCAACGGAAACGACCCGCCTCGCCCCACCCCCGTGAACTGTTCGCATCGGTGCCGACCACGAGCCGCAGTGGTGGCGTCGGCCCGTGGTCACCATTCGGAGTGCACTCCCCGCGCGTCCGGGCGACGCAGGCACCCATCACACCTAGCGTGGATCAGGAGACAATCCCGGCGAACCGCCGCCGGGATCCCGACCCCACGGAGATCCGTTCACCATGACCGCCACCCTCCCCGAACTCACTGGGGACTACGTCCTCGACCCCGCCCACACCCGGATCGGCTTCGTCGCCCGCCATGCCATGGTGACCAAGGTCCGCGGTTCGTTCGGCGTCTTCGAAGGCACCGCCCACCTGAACGGCAGCGACCCGACCAAGTCCAGTGCACAGTTGGTGATCAAGACCGAGAGCATCCACACCGGCGTCGAACAGCGCGACCAGCACCTGCGCACCAACGACTTCCTCGACGTCCCCAACTACCCCGAAATCACCTTCCGGACCACCTCCGTCGAGGCGGACTCCGATACCGAATACCGCGTCACCGGCGACCTCACAGTCAAGGACGTCACCCGCTCCCTGACCATCGACTTCGAGTACACGGGCAACGCGGTCGACCCATACGGCAACCTCCGCGTAGGCCTGGAGGGATCCGTGACCATCTCCCGCAAGGAATTCGGCCTGAAGTGGAACGCGGCCCTGGAAGGCGGCGGCGTCCTAGTAGGCGACAAGGTCGTCCTGGAATTCGACATCTCCGCCATCAAACAACCCTGACCCCACCTCCCAACGCCCCCACCCGGTAGCCGCAACACCCCCCAAAGCCCGCAACACGCCGCAGCGGACCCGAAAACGACGAAGGCCCAGGCTCGGAGCGAGTCCATGCCCTGGGCCTTCATCCAACGAGCAGGCAACGAGAATCAAACTCGCGTTCCAAGCCCGCGAAGCGCCGTTCCACCCGGACCGTCGAACGCACCCTGACCAGCCCCGCCCCTGTGGTGCCACGATGAGCGCAACAGCCCGTCAGTGTCCGCCAAGGACCGCGATACCCCGCCTCTTCTGGCACGCATCTGGCACGAAAGATCGTGTTCGGTGCAAGGTGAGTGCCCATCCAGCGCGACCTTGCTTGCAGCGTGCGGGTCGTCGTTGGCGGCCATCCTCGCGTGGTTCCGACCTTCACGAACCGGCTACGTCCTCCCGCGTGCGGGCGCAGTACGAGTCGTAGACGTCCATGGCGTCCTTGAGTTCGCATCCAAGCACCCTGCGAATCACAGCGATCGTCAGTGCGGCACCCCAACCTTGGTCGTCCAGGAACCGCCGAAACGCATCGTGATCGTGGCTCGACTCCCAGACAGGCTGCGCCTGTCTGCTCGCCTGAGTCAGACGCTCATCCGACCGTCGCGCCTGCTCCACAGCAGTGGGATCCATGCGCCAAACCCTCACAGGCCAATTCGCGGCGGTCCACACGTTTTCGGGCTTCGCTTCGGAAACGGCTGCGGAGCGCAGCACCAACGGGTGTCCCACGCAACGAGCGCGCCCCGGTCGCGGCCAAAGGTCACGTCGCCGGCTCGCCACCTGCGCGCCACAAGCCGAGGTTCTGCACGCCGGCATCCTCTACGTCCGTGGCTGCGCACGGCGAACAACGCCACGACCGAACTCGCCAAACGCCTCACAACAGCCGGCCTGAGCGACGATTTCCGAGCGCTCAAGGCGGAAGTGAACGTCCACGGTGACGGCTTGGTCAACCTCGGCCCCGTCCCTGCCGGCGCAGTCCACCGCCTGGCGGCGCTCCTCGCCAACGGCTTCTGCGCCGAGCTGGATCACCTCGCCGCGCACGACGAAGCGGCCTGACCCCACACACCCCGGTCGGGTGCGCAGAGCGCTCCCCGCGCACCCGGCCGGACCAACGCACCACCCGACCGATATTCGGCAACGGCCGCCACAGGCCGGCTCGCACCGACCAAACGCCCAAACGGTGTCGAGACAACAGAGCCGAGGTCCCCACGCAGACGGACCCCAACAGGACGTGACCTGACAGCCCGGACCTGCGAAGGGACTTGCTCCCATGAGCGAGAAGAGCACTCTCGGACGGCTCCTGACCGTCCCCCAAGCCGCCGACCGGCTCAACGTCGGCGAGCGCTTCGTCCGTCGCCTCTCATTGCAGAGCGACGCATCACCTTCGTTCGGATCGGCCGCCACATCCGGATCTCCGCGGACGCGGTCGACGCCTTCATTCGCACCGGTCTTGTCGAACCTGCCCGAACTCATGGAAAGGGAGCCTGATGGCCAACAGCAAGGGACGGCGCCGTCGTTTCGGGGCGGTCCGCCAACCGCCCAACAAGTGGCAGGCGCGATACCCCGGGCCGGATGGCCAACTGCGGACGCTGACAAGACCTTCACCACCAAGACGGCAGCCGAAAAGTGGCTGACCGACACCGAGTCAGAGATGAGACGCCGCGACTGGATCGACCCGCGCGGCGACATGGTCTTCGGTACGTTCACCATGGCCTGGACCAAGAAGCGGCCGAAACCTCCGGCTGCGCACACGTGAGCTGTACGGCATCCTGCTCCGCCTTCACCTGATGCCCACCTTCGGCAAAGCAGCCATTCCGGCGATCAAGGAGGCCGACGTACGCCGCCGGCGTGCCACTCGGCTCGAAAGGGGCCTCGGGCTGTCGACCACGGCCAAGGTGTACCGCCTCATGCGCGCGATCATGAACACCGCCGCGGACGGACGGTCTGATCCGCCGGAACCCTTGTCGTATCAAGGGTGGCGGTGACGAGAAGGCTCGGGAGCGGCCGATCCTCACCCTCTAACAGGTCTTCACGCTCGTGGACGGTTGTGTGCCGCCGCCCTCCGCCGCGATCACGTGGACCTCGACGCGGGCACCATCCGCAGCGACGTCTCCGCCATCGAGATGAGCAACGGCGAGCGCATCACGGACCCGCCGAAGTTGGCCGCCGGCAAACGCACCGTCACCATCCCCGCGCCGATCCTCCTCGATCTGCATCGGCACGTGGAGCGGTTCGCAGAGAAGGAGGAGGACGGCTTGCTCTTCGTTGGCCCGAAGGGCGCCGCTCTCCTCTGCTACTTCACTCGGGTGTGGCGACGCGGGACACGCCATCTCGGCGTCACCGATCTCCACTTTCACGGCCTGCGCCACACGGGCAACGTGCTCGCAGCCGAGACCGGCGCCACGCTCCGTGAGCTGATGGACCACATGGGCCAGGCGACGTCGCGAGCTGCGCTCATCTACCAGCACGCTCGCGCCGGCTGGGACCAAGTCATCGCCGATCCGATCGCGAAGCGGATCAAGGAGTCTCGGCCCCGGGATCACATCATCGCCAAGCCGGCACGGATCTGGCGCGGGGCGTAGGGGTTCCGGAGACGACGAAGGCCCAAGCTACGGATCATGTCCGTGACCTGGGCCTTCATCAAACGAGCGGGCGACGAGAATCGAACTCGCGTTCTAAGCTTGTGAAGCGCCGTTCCAGCGATGCCCGTGAATGCGCCCTGACCAGCCCCGCATCCTCGCCAGTACTACCCGGCTCGACAGCCCGTCAGTACCCTCTGCTGACCGCGATTTCCCACCCGTTCTGGCACGCATCTGGCACGGCGAGCAGTACGCCTTCCTGGCCTGTAGTGCCGTTGCCGCGCGCGCTCGCGACTTCAGAAGCCTTGGAGGGGAAGCTTGTGGTCCTGCCTGCGACCTGGGCAGCCTCCACCTGCCCCGCGCGTTCGCTGATGCTCTGAGCGCTCATCAGGACCTTGAATTGCGCCGTTCTGGTACGCAAGCCGGGCCAGTCTCGCCTCCCAGGAGGATGGTTGGTCTGGCGGTTCCCTTAGAGGGATTATCTCCCCCTCGGTTGGCGAATATTAGGCGGAGGGTTCCGAATCAACGTTCTTACCTCGTCTCTAATGCCATACGCCTGTCTGGACTCAAAAAGCGACTGAATTGCTATATTGTCCGGCGAGATTCGTTTCAGCAAAGCGGCGGTGAGCAAGAATTGTCCGCTCTCGGCCAATACGTGAATGTCGATTGGGTCGGGGTTGTATCGGACATTATGCTTGAGTCCGTTGTAGGCATCCCAGAAAATATCGGACCAAACTTTGACGTCGCCAATCCAATCGCGAAATGGAACTCCTACATTGCGCGCAACGGCCAGAGATTGTGGTGATGTTTTGGCCCATTGAACCTTTTGTCTTTTGTGAGATGAGACCCAGTACTCTAGCCCGGTTGCTGTTTCAAGTAGCCTCGTTTCAGGGGATGTATTGCCTCGCCGAAACCGGTCGACTACAGCTTTTACCGAACGCGGATGCGTATCGTAGAGCCTGAGCCATCGTCGAATCCCCGGTAGCCCACCAATCTGCTGCAACGGGAGCGCAGGACTGGAGTTGGCATCGCGAAGGCGTGTTCCTGGTGGCCCGTGCATCAGGGGAGTCGTCCATAGTATTGGCTTCTTGTCAGGGACTGATCCATGTGAAAGAACGACTTGCCCCCCATCTGCCGCCACGTATGAGTTGAATTTTATATTTAGCAGATCTTGGATTCTCAACAAAGGGCGTAGCAGGTCAGTTAGATTGGATGGTGAATCTGATTCGCATCCAATCTGCACCGGAGCGTAGATCTCTTTTCTATCTCCTCCCGAGTACTCCCAATGGCCGGACAGGTGGATTCGCATCCCTCGTGAAATCTCAATCGAAGTCTCCTGGGGAGAGAAGAGCTCGATACTTACTGCGTACATGCGGCCGTCAGCGCGCTGCTCGATCTTCTCGTCATAGGTGCGCAGTCCGGCCCAGCGGGCAATGCCCGGAAAGAATACCCGCGCCGCTGTAAAGGTAGGAGTTCTCGCCAATTGGCCGGTAGGGCCACAGATTACAGTCTTGAATCTGAATCGACTGTTTGAGATGCTGGGCCCTCCGGCATATGTGCTATTGCGCCATGTGGGGTGCATCAGAAGTACTTGCCCTGACTCGGTTGTGCCAATGATCGATTCAGGAAATCGTTCTTCGTCATCCGGCAAGGGGAAGATTTTTCCTGTGTCCACCACCCTCAGCTGCAACAGACCGTCGGATGTCCCTTCCAGATATCCATAATTGATGTGATTCTTCGGCTCTCCCTTGTGGTTTACAATTCTGAATTCGCCGATAACTCCATCCCTGATATTCGAGAGCAATTTATCCATAAACGCATCCAGATCGATAGTGGGCTGAAATCAGACGGTTGGCTTTTTCGGAGGAGTAAGTGCAATCCAGGGTGCTTGCCGATAGGCTTGTGAGTGAACTCCGCTCAGGGGTTCGTGGGCTGTGAACTGGTGGGCGGAGTTGAAGGGGTAGGGGCGACCTGATTCCTGCTGCGTCCTCCAGCAAGTTCATGGAAGAATCCTGGGACTCCCAGCACGATCGCAGGGAAGGCTAGCGCCCACCACCAAAGATAAGGTCCACCTTGACTGGCTGCCCATGTTCCAAGGGCGATTCCACCTCCACCCAAAATAAGTCCGAGAGTTAATCCGGCTGCGTCTCGCTTGAATGTGTCCTCTCGTTGACAGGTCTCTTTGTATCTCCGGATCGTGGCGAGCCTTTGGGCCTCAAGTTCGGACCTGCCGGTAGTCCCAGCAGGCATGCTTTCGATGGCCGAAATTTCAGCCACTAGGCGAGCCATGATGACATCTGACCGTAGGCGTCGACTGGCGCGTGCTGCGAAGACCCCGGCGATCACGGCGACGGCTACAGGCGAGAAGACGGATGCAACCTGTGTGAATGAATCAACTTGCAACCCTGAGCCTCGTTTTCACAAGTGACGTTGAGCGGAAGATGTGCAAAGTTCCGCGAGATCCGGTGGCCACGATTCTAAGCAATTCCTCATTGACTCGCCGGCAAAATGCCCTGTTGCTGGCACAGCGGGGCTTCATCGGGAACGGCGTGGGTGCGCTTCACGCGCAGCTAGACGTCAGCACACGCAGCCAAGCGGCGCCAAAGCGCGCCGTTCACAAACATGGGTGCCTTCGGCGTCTGGCCGAGGGGAGACCCAATAGCCCGGGGGTGCAAGGGTTCCGGGCGAACGCAGCTGTCGCGCTGAGCTGCGGGTGAGTGTTTGCCTTCGCGTTGATTGGCGGGGCCGGAGCATGGTCAGGGGGCCGTACGCTGCCCGGCGGAGGGGGGCCGCAGGCATCCCCACCCGGTTTTGGTCCCCCTCGGCCCTCTGTCCTTGCTCCGGCAGGGGTCCCCGCCGATCGGCGCGAAGGTAAAGACTCGCTCGCGGCGGACCCGACCGACGCTGAGCGCCCGGTTGGGCTGGGGGCCGCACCGGGACCGGCGGCCACGCCGCACGCCCGGCGCGGCCCCCAGCCCAACCGGGCGTCGGCGCGCGGGACGCGTGCCGCTTGATCCTGTAGAGCCAAATTCGGCAATGGTCGATTGGGCGCCGTTGGTGGATCGACAGGGCGTGGGATGCGGGTAGCTTCGCGGTATGGCGGATGGCGGGGTGTCTGGGGCCGGTGGGGCGTTCACTGTGGAGCGTGCTCGGGAGGTGTTGGGCTCGGCGTGTGCCGTGGCCGGGCTGAGTGCTGAGGGGGCGGCTCTGCTGCGGCTTGGGGAGAACGCTGTCTTTCGACTGGGTGATCCGGTTGTGGTGCGGGTGGCTCGGTCGGCGGACCGGGTCGATGAGCATGAGCGGACTGTTGCTGCTGCTCGGTGGCTTGCCGATGTGGGGTTCCCAGCGGTGCGCGTCGTTTCGAGGATTCGGCAACCGCTTGTGGTGGATGGGCGGGTGGTGACGTTCTGGGAGCTGGTGGCCGACGAGGAGCGGTTCGCTGGTGTGGTCGCGTTGGCCGAGTTGCTGCGGCGGTTGCACTGGCTGGAGGAGCCGGAGTCGCTGGGGGTGCCGTATCTGGAGCCGTTGGCGGCGACCTGGGGGCGGATCGATGCCGCGGTGGCGTTGGGCGATGACGACCGGGCGTTTCTGCGGCAGCGGGCCGAGGACCTGCGTAAGCGGTACGACGCTCTGGAGTTCGTGCTTCCCTTCGGGCTCGTGCACGGGGATGCGAACGTCGGGAACGCGCTCGTCGACGAAGCGGGACGGGCTGTCCTCATCGACCTGGACGGGTTCGCGCTCGGGCCACGTGAGTGGGACCTGGTGCTGACCGCGATGTACTACGAGCGGTACGGGTGGCACACGCGGGCCGAGTACGAGGCGTTCGTGCACGCGTATGGGTTCGACGTCATGAACTGGTACGGCTACCCGGTCCTGGCGGACATGCGTGAGCTGATGATGACCGTGTGGCTGACGCAGAACATGGCCGGCGATGCTGCGGTGAAGGCGGAGGTCGAGCGGCGTATGTCGGACCTGCGGAGCGGTGCCGACCGGCACGGGTGGAAGCCGTTCTGAAGCCGGATCAACTCGCGGTCTGCTGCCACAGGCGGTGGCTCTCGGCCTCTTCCAGGAATTCGGTAACTGAAGCTGAGGTTGCGAACACCGCCAACTTTGTGCGGAATTCGGATAGATAGGTCACGCATCGGGCGGACTTGAGCTGCCGTCCGAGCCTCAGCGCGGTGAGGGCGCTGCGGCAGGCGAGTTCGGGTTCTCCGGCCGTCAGGTGGGCTTCCGCCAAGACCATGGTCGCGAAGAAGTCGCTGCGGACGTAGCGGCCGTCCGTGCCGCCAAGACACAGTTCCGCGTATGTGGTGGCTTGCTGGGCCTGGTGCATGTCGCGGAAGCAGTGGCCCAGCTCGGCGGACAGCTCCGCCTGGTCGAAGTAGCCGATCCACTCCGGGTCTTCACCCGGGTTGGTGCGTTCGAAGATCGTCGTTGCCCGGGTCAAGGCCGTGTGGCATCCGGCGTGGTCGCCGACGCGGGAGAGTGCTCGGGCCTCCATCGCGAGGAACTGCGCGGTCAGGGTCGGCGTTGCGTGGCCTGTTGTACCGAGTTGGGCGGCGCGGGCCAAGTTGGCTGCCTCGGTGAAGCGGCCGAGGTAGGTGGCCTGATGGCTCATCGCGGAGAGGACGCTTCCTGCGAGACGGCGATCTGCGGCGGCCTGGGCCAAGCGGAGGGCCTGGATGAAGTAGCGCTGGGCCAAGCCGTGGTGCCCGCTGTCGTAGCTCATCCACCCGGCGAGGAGCGTGGCTTCGGCGACCGTGCCGAACAGAGCGCGGCCCACGGGCTCCGTGCTGCGCGCGGTCAGCAACTCGGCGACGTCGCCGTCCAGGTATTGGATCAACGCTCGGCGGCCGTGCCCTCCCCCGAAGCGGTTGTCCAAGTCGGCGTAAACGTCGACCGTTGCACGGACGGCTTCGACGTCCGACACCCCCACCTGTGTTTGGGTTCGTGAATTCGGCAGCTGCTCTTGCTGCCCGGAAACGAGCCACGCCAGCGGTGCCGCGTTCCAGGCAGTCGGGTCCGGGGCCAGCGCTTGCATGTCGCTATCAGGCGCGAGATCGGCACGCCACAGCGCTGCAAGTGCTTCGATGCCGTCCGTGGGAGTGCTGGGGTAGACCGTGCCTGGGGCCTCTGGAGCGGCCGGGGCGTCGGCCAACCCGAGTCGGTGTGCTGGCTGACCGTAGACCTTCACCAGCAGTTCGACGTAGTCGGCGGGGTAGGTCTGGCCGTTCTCCCAGCGGGCGATGCTTCGCAGGAGTGATGTGTCGGTGGCTAGGGAGCGACCCTCCTGCGCGGCGGCTTGGCGGAGGGCGTAGACGAGACGGGGCTTTTTCCAGCCGAGGTGAGTTCGGGCCGCGCGTAGGAGATTGGCTTGATACGGCGTGGTGGCCGACACCACGAATCGCCTCCCCGGAAACGGAGCCAGATCCAGCCATCGTGCTCGCGCACACGAAGCATCGTCAAAGAATCGCAGTGAGTTGATCTCGTTGACACGCGCTGAGGTGACAAGCCGTGTCACCCCTTGTCATCCCTTGCCGTCTGCCTCGGACCGGTGCCGCCGTCGCATCGTGGTGATGCCCGGCGGAACGACCGGCGGGCTTCGGGAGATGAACATGACGCTTCATCAGGCGAGTGAATCCGCCGGTGGTTGGCTGCTCGCAGCCCTTGGCACCTCGGCCGGGACCGGACACCCCCGGGCGCCTCGGCTGTGGGCGACCGGCCACGTCGTGGACGCGGTCATCGTGGCGGACCGGCTGGGCATCGAAGCGGTCGACTGGTATCGGCGTCTCGGTTCCCTGGCTCCGCCGTCCGTCATCGACCACCAGGCGCGGAAGGTCGCCTTCCTTATCGCGCCGGTCGGGGAGCCCTTCTTCGCGGGCGCGTTGAGGGTTCTGCGAGGGGAGGTGCCGTACCGCTACCTCTCGACAGGCGGGTATCTGGTGGTCCCCGGCCGAGATGCCGAAGCCGGAGATCGCTACCAGTGGCTCAGCAAGCCCACGGAGGAATCCACCCTCAATCGCGACGCGGTCGCGGTGCTCACCGTCTATCTCCTCATCGCGCTGCGCAACCTGACTGCTGCAGCCGAGGGAACGGACGATGAGTGAACCGGACGCGGCCTCCTGGTCGCCCATCGACACCACGGCCTGGTACGAAGCGCGGTCCGCCGTCGTTGCCCTACGGGACGTTTTGATCGCCGTCGGCCTCGCCGAGCACTTCCCCTACCTCCGTGCCGACGTCAACGCCTTCGGGCACGGCTACGTCGAACTCGGCCGCACCACGCCGGAAGCCGCTACCAGGCTCGCCGAACTCCTCGCCACAGCAGAGAAGAACCCCGCCTGACAGGAGGTAGCGCCATGCGCCCCGCAGCCGACAACGCTCGAACCTGCGCACCACCTGCCGAGGTCCTGGACGCCGGCATCCCCTATGTCCGTGGCTAGCGCACGGCGAACAACGCCACGACTGAACTCGCCAAACGCCTCACAACAGCCGGTCTGGACGACGGTTTCGGAGCGCTCAAGGCGGAAGTGAACGTCCACGGTGACGGCTTGGTCAACCTCGGCCCCGTCCCCGCCGACGCAGTCCACCGCCTGGCCGCGCTCCTCGCCAACGGCCTTTGTGCCGAGCTGGATCACCTCGCCGCCCACGACGAAGCAGCCTGACCCACACACCCCGGTCGGGTGCGCAAAACGGCCCCCCGCGCACCCGGCCGGACCAACGCACCACCCGACCGATATTCGGCAACGGCCGCCACAGGCCGGCTCGCACCGACCAAACGCCCAAACGGTGTCGAGACAACAGAGCCGAGGTCCCCACGCAGACGGGCCCAACAGGACGCGACCTGACCAGTCCAGACCTGCGAGGGGACTTGCTCCCGTGAGCGAGAAGAGCACTCCCGGACGGCTCCTGACCGTCCCCCAAGCCGCCGACCGGCTCAATGTCGGCGAGCGCTTCGTCCGTCGCCTCATCGCAGAGCGACGCATCACCTTCATTCGGATCGGCCGCCATGTCCGGATTCCGGCGGACGCGGTCGACGCCTTCATTCGCGCTGGGCTCGTGGAGCCTGGCAGAACTCATGGAAAGGCGGCCTGATGGCCAACAACAAGGGGCGGCGCCGTCGTTTCGGGGCGGTCCGTCAACTTCCGTCCAAGAAGTGGCAGGCGCGATACCCCGGGCCGGATGGCCAACTGCTGACAGCTGACAAGACCTTTGCCACCAAGACGGCCGCCGAAGAGTGGCTGACCGACACCGAGTCGGAGATGCGGCGCGGCGACTGGATCGACCCGCGCGGCGACTTGGTCTTCGGTACGTTCGCCATCGCCTGGATCAAGGAGCGGCCGAACCTCCGACCGCGCACGCGTGAGTTGTACAGCATCCTGCTTCGCCTGCACCTGATGCCCACCTTTGGCATGGCGGCCATCCCGACTATCAAGGAGGCGGACGTACGCCGCTGGCGCGCCACTCGCCTGGAAGGCGGCGTCGGCCTGTCGACCACCGCCAAGGCGTACCGGCTCATGCGCGCGATCATGAACACCGCCGTGGACGACGGCCTGATCCGCCGCAACCCCTGCCGCATCAAGGGCGGCGGCGACGAGAAGGCTCCGGAGCGGCCGATCCTCACCCTCGAACAGGTCTTCACCCTCGCGGATGGCGTCGGGCCTCGCTACCGGGCTCTCGTCCTCCTTGCGGCCTTCGGTTCCCTGCGCTGGGGCGAACTCGTGGCCCTCCGTCGCGATCACGTGGATCTCGACGCAGGCGCCATCCGTATCGACGTCTCCGCAATCGAGATGAGCAACGGCAAGCGCATCACCGGACCGCCGAAGTCGGCCGCCGGCAAGCGCACCGTCACCATCCCCGCGCCGATACTCCTCGACCTGCGTCGGCAAGTGGAGTGGTTCGCGGAGAAGGAAGAAGACGGCTTGCTCTTCGTCGGTCCGAAGGGGGCAGCCCTGCGTCGCTGCAACTTCACCCGGGTATGGCGCCGCGGGACCCATCACCTCGGAGTGACTGACCTCCACTTCCACGATCTACGTCATACCGGGAACGTCCTCGCCGCCGAGACCGGCGCCACCCTCCGAGAGCTGATGGATCGCATGGGCCAGTCGACGTCACGCGCCGCGCTCATCTATCAACACGCTCGCGCTGGCCGGGACCAAGCCATCGCGGACTCGATCGCGAAGCGGATCAAGAAATCTCGGCCCCAAGATCATCCCCAATCTGGCACGGATCTGGCACGCGAGGCGTAGGAGCCCTGGGAACGGCGAAGGCCCAGGTTACGGATTATGTCCGTGACCTGGGCCTTTACATATGGAGCGGGCGACGAGAATCGAACTCGCGTTCTAAGCTTGGGAAGCTCATGTTCTACCATTAAACTACGCCCGCAACACAGGACTCCTTGGAGCGCTGCACCGTCACTCTACCGGATGGTCGAGTGTGGTCGCAGCATCGTTCCGGCGGTGGGTGCGGAGCGGTGCGGGAGCGTTTGGGTGGATCCGGGGAGCTGCGATTACGCTTTGCCCGTGCTTCTATCGGACAAGGACATTCGCGCGGAGATCGACTGCGGTCGGGTTCGGATCGATCCCTACGAGCCGGCCATGGTTCAGCCGTCGAGTGTGGACGTTCGACTCGACCGGTTCTTTCGGGTCTTCGAGAACCACAAGTACCCGCACATCGACCCCGCCGTCGAGCAGCCCGATCTCACGCGGATGATCGAGCCGCCGGAGGGTGAACCGTTCATTCTGCACCCGGGCGAGTTCGCGCTCGGTTCGACCTACGAGGTCGTGTCGTTGCCGGACGATGTCGCGTCGCGGCTTGAGGGGAAGAGTTCGTTGGGGCGGCTCGGGCTGCTGACGCACTCGACCGCCGGGTTCATCGACCCGGGCTTCTCCGGGCATGTGACGCTGGAGCTGTCCAACGTCGCGACCTTGCCGATCAAGTTGTGGCCGGGGATGAAGATCGGCCAGCTGTGCATGTTCCGGCTGTCGTCGCCGGCTGAGTTTCCGTATGGGTCCTCGGTGTACGGGTCGCGCTACCAGGGGCAGCGCGGGCCGACCCCCTCCCGGTCGTTCAAGGACTTCCACCGCACGAACGTCCGCGATTAGGAGGGATGGGTGGGTGGTCTGGACGACCGTCAAGGACGACCCGATCTCGATCCCGACCTCGGCCCGACTCCGACACCACGCCCCGCGACCGACGCCCCCGAGCAGAAGATAGGCATCTCCGGACATGAGTGACGTGCGCGAAAACCTCACCTGGCCGCTCTTCGGTCAGGCCACGCGCGAGCTGGCCATGCAGGTCGCGGCGGACGGGTACGAGCCCGACATCATCCTGTCGATCGCCCGCGGCGGCGTGTTCGCGGCCGGCGCGCTGGCGTATGCGCTCGATGTGAAGAACCTGCACCTGGTCAACGTCGAGTTCTACACGGGGATCGGCACCACGCTGGACATGCCCGTCATGCTCGCGCCGGTGCCCGACGTGGTGGACTTCTCGAACAAGAAGGTGCTCATCGCGGACGACGTCGCCGACACCGGCAAGACGCTGCTCCTGGTCCGCGACTTCTGCGAGGGCAATGTGGCCGAGGTGCGCTGCGCCGTCGTGTACGAGAAGCCGCAGTCGCTGGTGAAGTGCGAATACGTGTGGAAGCACACCGACGACTGGATCAACTTCCCGTGGTCCGTCGAGCCGCCCGTGGTCACCCGCCAAGGCCAGATCCTCGACGCCTGAGCGACGAGCGGGGCGGGACGACGTCGCCCGCGTCACCGGGCCTGTGTGCTGAACCGCATCAACGCCCCGAGTACGTCCACCGCCCCCGGCAGCCCCCGCTCGACCGGGTCCGGCGGCACCGCCCATCGGGTCCACCCCCCGCACGCCGTGGACGAGGGCGGAGCCGGTACGAAGTGGCCGACCGCGTGGTGCCGGACGTCGAACCGGGCCGTGTCGTTGTGGTCCACCGTGTACCAGTACAGGTTGCGCGCACCCGGATCGACCAGGAACAACAACCGCCCGCTCGGCAGCTGCAACACCGGCCCCAGCGGCAGGCCGACCAGTTCGAGCTGGCGGATCGCCGCGTAGCCGACCTGCGCCGGCGCGTCCAGCACGTCGAACTCCAGCCCGCTCGCCAGCAGGACGGTGTACGGCTTGCCGCTCCACCACTCCCACACGTCGTCCGTCGACCGGGTGGCCCGGGTCAGCCCCGGTTCGGCGGCGGGGTGCGCCCCCGGGTCGGGGCATTCGGCGTCGCCGCACGAACATCGGCCGTCCTCGACGTAGGCGCCGGGCAGCACGGGCCAACCGCGATCCACGACGTAGAAGAGGGCGGCGGCCTGGAGCGCAGCCCGGGTGCGTTGCCGCACAAGCATGTCCGTTCCGTTCCTCGCGACCGCGACCACGGCGAAGTGTCGTGGTCCGGCAGGTGTACTCCCGGTACTCCTACGAGTACACCGCCCGAAACGGCCCCCGAACAGATCCGCAACGCGGCCCGACCGTGCCGCTTGCGGTCCGCTTGGTCCACTGCCGGCACGCTTCGTCACCGGCCTGACCAGGCGTCAGCCCCCGCACCCGCCCCGAACTCAGGTGCACGAGGCCACAAGGCCACGACCCCGCGCCGCCGACTCACGCCCCGCCCTAAGCCCCCCGACGTCACGACGTCACGACGTCACGACGTCACGACGTCAGCGGCAGCTTCAACACCAACAACAGCGCAATCAACTCGACCGCCACACACCCGAGCGCACGCGGCCACGCCAACTCGTGCACGCGCATCATCAACGTCGTCAACAACCACGCCGTCAGCACGAACGAGAGCAGCCCGACGCCGGTCACGATCGAGTTCTTGTCCGGCGCGAACATCGCGACCGCCAGGCGCGGCGCGTCCGCGATCCAGACCACGATCATCGACAGCGTGATGAACGGCGTCGGCGAGCCGTTGCCGCCGAACTGGGTGGCCAGCGCATGTGAGACCAGACCGAGCAGCGCGCAGAACGCGGGCACCATGACCACGACGATGCCGAGCGCCGGCACGCTCGTGCTCAGCGTCGAGTGCAGGATCTCCTTGCGCGACGCGTCGTTGGCCAGCACCGCGAGCACACCGCCGAGCGCGGACATGATCAGCGCCGGCCACCACACCGCCTGGTCGCGGACCTCGTTCATGGTGCGCAGCGGCCGCAACACGAGCCCGCTCAGCACTTCTTTCCAGTGCAGGTACCTCGGCGGCCCGCCGTACGGCGGCGGCTGGTACTGCTGCGGCTGCTGGTGCGGAGGAGGTACCGACGGCGTCACCGTCGTGTACTCCTCCGGCGGCGCGCCGTAGATGTACAGACTCGTCTCGTCGGGCAGCGACAGCGGCCCGTAACCCGAGCCCCCCGGCCCACCCGATCCGCCCTGCCCACCCTGCGACGGCGGCGGAGGCGGCGGAACCGGCTGCTGCCCGTACCCCTGCTGCCCAGGCTGCCCATACCCGGGCTGTCCCTGCTGCCCGGGATGCCCGTACCCCTGCTGCCCAGGCTGCCCCTGCTGCTGCCCGTACCCGTCGCCGTAAGCCCCGCCGTACTGAGGTGGTGGGTAACCCTGCCCGGCAGGCGGGGGCTGTTGCCGGTACGGGTCGTAGGGTCCATTGCCAGTCACACCCCTGACGGTACCGGCACCACACCCCCCACCGTCGTCGCGGGACGGTGGTAATTCGGGCACAAAACCGAACGCCCAAAACCGAACGCCCAAAACTGAACGCCCAAAAACCGAACGCCGCCGGCCCCAAGGGAACCGACGGCGCTCGCCGCACACCGAGCGCACCGAAGCGCGCCCCGGAAAAGCTACTTGGCCCCCGCGTCCTCCAGGACGCCCTCCTCGGCCGGCGGCTCCGGCTGCTTGACCGACTGGAGCAGCAGTTGCGCCACGTCGACCACCTGGAGCTCCTCCTTCGCCTCGCCCGCCTGCTTCTTGGCGTTGATCGAGTCGGTGAACATCACCAGGCAGAACGGGCACGCGGTGGAGACGATGTCGGGCTTGAGCGACAGCGCCTCGTCCATGCGCTCGTTGTTGATGCGCTTGCCGATGCGCTCCTCCATCCACATGCGCGCACCGCCGGCGCCGCAGCAGAAGCCGCGCTCCTTGTGCCGGTGCATCTCCTCGTTGCGCAGGCCCGGCACCCTCGCGATGATCTCGCGCGGGGGCGTGTAGACCTTGTTGTGCCGACCGAGGTAGCACGGGTCGTGGTACGTCACCAGGCCGTCGACCGGCCCGACCGGCAGCAGCCGGCCCTCGTCGATCAGGTGCTGGAGCAGCTGGGTGTGGTGGATGACCTCGAAGTGCCCGTCCAGCTGCGGGTATTCGTTCGCCAGCGTGTTGAAGCAGTGCGGGCAGGTGGTGACGATGCGCTTCTTCGGCGCGTCCTCGAGGGCCGCGTTCAGCGTCTCGACGTTTTGCGCCGCGAGCATCTGGAAGACCACCTCGGAGCCCAGTCGGCGTGCCGAGTCGCCCGTGCAGGACTCCTCCTTGCCGAGGATCCCGTACTTGACGCCCGCGATGTCGAGCAGCTCGGCGAACGCCTTGGTGGTCTTCTTCGGGCCGTCGGCCAGCGCACCCGCGCAGCCGACCCAGTACAGGTACTCCAGCTCGGCGGGCTCGATGTCCTGGCCGACGATCGGGACCTCGATGCCGGTGGTCTTCTTCAGCTCCTTGACCCAGTCGAGCCGGGCCTTGGTGGCCACGCCCCACGGGTTGCCCTTGTTCTCCAGGCCCTTGAGCATCGTCGCCGCCTCGGACGGGAACGCGCTCTCGATCAGCACCTGGTAGCGGCGCATGTCGACGATGTGGTCCACGTGCTCGATGTCGACCGGGCACTGCTCGACACACGCGCCGCACGTGGTGCACGACCACAACACGTCGGGGTCGATGACCCCGTTCTCCTCGGCGGTGCCGATCAGCGGCCGCTCGGCCTCGGCGAGCGCCGCCGCCGGGACCTTGGCCAGCTGCTCGGGCGTGGCCTTCTCGTTGCCCTCTTCGTCCTTGCCGCCGCCCGCGAGCAGGTACGGCGCCTTGGCGTAGGCGTGCTCGCGCAGCGACATGATCAGCAGCTTGGGGGACAGCGGCTTGCCGGTGTTCCACGCCGGGCACTGCGACTGGCACCGACCGCACTCGGTACAGGTGGAGAAGTCGAGCAGGCCCTTCCAGGAGAAGTGCTCGATCTGACTGACGCCGAACACCGCGTCGTCGGCGGGGTCCTCGAAGTCGATCGGCTCGCCGCCGGAGGTCATCGGCTGCAGCGCGCCCAGCGCGACCGTGCCGTCGGCGTTGCGCTTGAAGTAGATGTTGAAGAACGCCAGGAACCGGTGCCAGGCGACACCCATGGTGGGGGTGAGGCCGATGGTGATCGCCCACGTCATCGAGATGACGATCTTGATCGTGGCGACCAGGTAGACCAGGTTCTCCAGCGAGTTCTCGGAGAGGCCGCCGAACGCGGAGACCAGCGGGTAGCTGACCCAGTAGCCCGGCTCGTACGAGTCCACCCCGGCCAGCGCGCCCTCCAGCCCGCGCAGCAGCATGATGCACACGCCGACCGAACCGACCACGAACTCGACGAAGTACGCCTGGCCGAAGTTGGACCCGCCGAACCGGCTCTTGCGGCCCGCCCGTCGCGGGTGGCTGAGCTGGCGAATCGCGATCAGCACCAGGATGCCGAGCACGGTCATCAGGCCCATGAACTCGGTGAAGACCTCGAACGGGTCCCAGTGGCCGAGCCCCCACAGCGCGAACTCGGGCGAGAAGAGCTGCCCGTACGCGTTGACCAGGGTCAGGATGAGCGCGCCGAAGCCGACCATGACGAACCAGTGCGCGGCGCCGACGATGCCCCAGCGGAGCATCCGGGTGTGCCCGACGGTCTCGGTCAGCATCGTGCCCAGACGCTTGCCGGCCGCGTTGGTCCGGCCGCGGACGGGCTGTCCGAGTTTGACGAACGAGTAGATGTATGCGGCGGTGCGCCCGAGTAGGGCGAACCCGATCACGCTGATGAACAGCGAGATCACGATCGCTGCGAGCTGCATGGGCGTTCGGCTCCTCCGGTGGGACGTCCCTTCCGGGGCGTGTATCGGCCGACAGCGTACGGCCGTGCGGGCATCTTACCCACTGGTAACTTAACCACTGCGTCGATGATATCTGTCACGCCGGACGCTATCGGCTTCGCAGGTTTTGCCCGCTTTATCCCACGCCGGACGATCTTGTCGGACCCCACACTCCACCCCGGACCGGCTCCCGAGCCGATCCGGACGCGGCGCACCGATCCACCCGGCTCGCCAGTTGTGTGACGCACCGTCAGATCTGTACACATGCATGCTGCCATGCCGCGGCGCCGGGACCCGCAAGAGGTCCCGGCGCCGCGTATTCCGCCCATGCCCACCGACCGCCGAGGCGGCCGATCACAGTGTCTTGACGGCCTGCTTCCGAGGTTGCACGACCAGCGCGTCGCCCGCTTCGTCGAGATCGACCAAAACCGTGTCGCCGTCGCCGATCTCACCCGCCAGGAGGGCGCGTGCGAGCTTGTCGCCGATCGCGGTCTGGATCAGCCGGCGCAGCGGCCGAGCGCCGTACGCCGGGTCGTAGCCGGTCAGCGCGAGCCAATCGCGCGCCGCGTCGGTCACCGTCAGGGTGATCCGCCGGTCCTTGAGCCGGGCACCGAGGCGATCCACCTGGAGACCGACGATGTGCGCCAACTCGTTCGTACCGAGCGCGTCGAAGAGCACGATGTCGTCCAGCCGGTTCAGGAACTCCGGCTTGAACGCGTTGCGGACCACGTCCATCACCATCTCGCGCTGCCGCTCCGGCGACAGCATGGGATCCACCAGATACTGCGACCCCAGGTTCGAGGTCAGGATCAGCACCACGTTGCGGAAGTCCACCGTGCGGCCCTGGCCGTCGGTCAGCCGCCCGTCGTCGAGCACCTGGAGCAGTACGTCGAAGACCTCGGGGTGCGCCTTCTCGACCTCGTCGAGCAGCACCACCGAGTACGGCCGCCGGCGCACCGCCTCGGTCAGCTGGCCGCCCTCCTCGTAGCCCACGTAGCCGGGCGGCGCGCCGACCAGGCGCGCGACCGAGTGCTTCTCGGCGTACTCCGACATGTCGATGCGCACCATCGCGCGTTCGTCGTCGAAGAGGAAGTCGGCGAGCGACTTGGCCAGCTCGGTCTTGCCCACGCCGGTCGGTCCCAGGAACAGGAACGAGCCGGTCGGGCGGTCCGGGTCGGCGATCCCGGACCGGGCCCGGCGTACCGCGTCGGACACCGTCGTCACGGCCGCCTGCTGCCCGATCAGCCGCCGGCCCAACTCGTCCTCCATCCGCAGCAGCTTGCCGCGCTCACCTTCGAGCAGCCGCCCCGCCGGGATGCCGGTCCAGGACGAGACCACGTCGGCCACGTCGTCCGGGCCGACCTCCTCCTTGACCATCGCCGTGCCGTCCGTGCCCCGATCGCCCTCGGTCGCCGCGGCCTCGGCCAACTCGCGCTCCAGGGTCGGGATCTGCCCGTACATCAGCTTCGACGCGCTCTCGAAGTCCCCGTCGCGCTGGGCCCGCTCGGCCTCACCGCGTGCCGCGTCGAGGCGCTCCTTCAGCTCGCCGACCCGGTTCAGCCCGGCCTTTTCCTGCTGCCAGCGCGCGGTCAGCCCGCTGAGCTGCTCCTGCTTGTCGGCCAGGTCCTTGCGCAGCCGCTCCAGCCGGTCCCGGCTGGCCGCGTCGGTCTCCTTGGCGAGCGCCATCTCCTCCATCCGCAGCCGGTCCACCGAGCGCTGCAGCTCGTCGATCTCGACGGGGGAGGAGTCGATCTCCATGCGCAGCCGCGACGCCGCCTCGTCGACCAGGTCGATCGCCTTGTCGGGCAGGAAGCGCGCGGTGATGTAGCGGTCGGACAGGGTGGCCGCGGCCACCAGCGCGGAGTCGGCGATCTGCACCTTGTGGTGCGCCTCGTAGCGGCTCTTGAGCCCGCGCAGGATCGCGATCGTGTCCTCGACGCTGGGCTCGCCCACGAACACCTGCTGGAACCGGCGCTCGAGGGCCGGGTCCTTCTCGATGTGCTTGCGGTACTCGTCCAGCGTGGTCGCGCCGACCAGGCGCAGTTCGCCGCGCGCGAGCATCGGCTTGAGCATGTTGCCCGCGTCCATCGAGCCGTCGCCGGTGGCGCCCGCGCCGACGACGGTGTGCAGCTCGTCGATGAAGGTGACGACCTGGCCGTCGCTGGACTTGATCTCGTTCAGGACGGCCTTCAGCCGCTCCTCGAACTCGCCGCGATACTTCGCGCCCGCGACCATCGCGCCCAGGTCGAGCGCGATCAGCCGCTTGTCGCGCAGCGACTCGGGTACGTCGCCGGCCACGATCCGCCGGGCCAGGCCCTCCACGACGGCGGTCTTGCCGACGCCGGGTTCACCGATCAGTACCGGGTTGTTCTTGGTCCGGCGGGACAACACCTGGACCACCCGGCGGATCTCCGAGTCGCGGCCGATGACCGGGTCGAGCTTGCCGTTGCGGGCCTCCTCGGTCAGATCGCGGCCGTACTTCTCCAGCGCCTGGTAGGTGCTCTCCGGGTCCTGCGAGGTGACCCGCGTGCTGCCGCGCACCGCCTTGAAGGAGTCGAGCAGCGCCTGCGGGGTGGCCCCGGCCTCGCGCAGCGCCTCGGCGACCGCGCCGGAGCGGCCGGAGGCGAGGCCGACCAGGACGTGCTCGGTGGACACGAACGCGTCGCCGAGCTTGTCGGCCTGCTTCTCCGCCTCGTCCAGCGCGAGCATCGTCTCCCGGGCGAGCTGCGGGGCGGCCACCGTCGAGCCGGACGCGCTCGGCATACGATCCGCGATCCGGTCGACGGCGACCTTCAGGAGCGGCACGTCCACACCGGCGGCGCCGAGCAGCGGGACGGCGATCCCCTCGGGCTGTTCGAGCAGGGCGAGCAGCAGATGCGCGGGCTCCACCTGGGGGTGTCCCGCTGCGGCAGCCTTGCGGATGGCGACCGAAAGGGCCTCTTGGGCCTTGGTGGTGAGCTTCTGTGCATCCATGTGAGGTGTGCGACTCCTTCGCTTCGGGCACGCGCTGTCACGGCCATCATCCCGTCCGTGCCGCGCACGTACCGCACCCGAACGGTTCGTTGACTGGAAAAACCACAACTAAGTTGAGTCTATTCCACTCAACCATGCGCTGCCCGGGATGCTTACACTGCGGACATGCCAGATGTGTCCGGTGCCCTCGAAACACTCGACGCGCTCGCGGATGAGGCGGTACGGCTCATTCCGGCGGCGCCCGAGGCCGAGCGGGTCGTGCTCGGTCTCGCCGGTCCGCCGGGAGCCGGGAAGTCCACGCTCGCCGGTCGGCTGGTGCGCGCGATCGAGCAGCGGGTCGGGTCCGGTACGGCCGCCTACGTGCCGCTCGACGGGTTCCACCTCTCGAACGTGCAGCTCAAGCGGATCGGGCGGCTGCATCGCAAGGGCGCGGTGGACACGTTCGACGTGTGGGGCTACGCGACCACGCTGGCGCGGGTGGTGCGTGAGGTGGATCGGGACGTGTACGTGCCGGACTACGACCGGACGTTGCACGAGCCGGTCGCCGCGCGGCACGTGGTGCGGCCCGGCACGCGGATCGTGGTGACGGAAGGCAACTACCTGGCGCTGGACGCGCCCGGCTGGACCGACGCCTACTGCCTGATGACCGAGGTCTGGTACGTGCACGCCTCGGACCGGGTGCGCGACGAGCGGCTGACCAGGCGCCAGCGCCGGGGCGGTCGCAGCCCCGGCGAGGCGATGGCCTGGGTCGCGGGCAGCGACCGCCCCAACGGCGAACTGGTCAAACGCTCGAAGTCGCGCTGCGCCCGAGTGGTGACGGTGGTGTGGTGAGCCCACGACGCTCGTCGGCGAGGGTCGCCGCGGCCGGCCCGCGGCCCGCTTGTCCTCAAGCGCCGGACGGGCTGATTTGGTTGGGTTGTGCGACGCGGTGGCCGTGTTCGGGTGTTCTCAAGCGCCGGAGGGGTTGAAAGGGGCCGGGACCAGGAGTTCCACGTTGCGGTCCTCCAGGCGGCCTCGGCGGCCGTCGACCTTGGGGTCGGGGCGGTCTCGCTCCTGCCAGTCGTTGCCGGCGAGTTCGCGGGCCAGGGCGGCCAGGGCGAGTGGGGAGTCGATCTTGTTGCCGTGTGATTCCGGGCCGGCCGAGTCGATGATCGTGCCGAAGATGGACAGGGTCCCGTTCGCGTTGTCGGCGATCTCCACGATCCGCGCCTGGGAGGGCCAGTCGATGTGCGACGCGGTGTTGACCTCCCAGAACCCGCCGGGGACCGCGCTGCCCGCCGGACGCGGGTAGGGCTTCACGTTGTTGTCGTGGGTGTGCCCGTTGACCCACAGCACCACGTTCGGGAACCGCAGCAGCAGCGCCAGCACCTGCGGACCCAGGATCCGCGCGGGCTCACCGGACGGCACGGTCTTGTTGGTCATCGTGTCGAGGGTGTGGTGGCTGAACAGCACGAACAGCTTGTCCTGGCCGGTGCCCCGCACCACCTTGCCCTGCTCGTCGAGATGGCTGGAACTGCCCTTGACCAGCTGGTCCTCCAGCCAGGCGAACTGGGTCGGGTCCAGGCAACCCGAGTCCGAGCCGTACGGGTTCACCGTGTCCAGGACCAGGCAGCGCACCGGACCCTGGTCGAAGGTGTAGTACGCGGTCTTGGTGTCCAGGTTCTGCTGGGTGAAGCCGTGGCCCTTGGGCAGGCCGGTGGTGTTGAAGTGCTCCCTGATCGTCTCCCCGCGGTCGACGAGGCGACGATCCGGGTCGGCGGTGACCTTGCGCTTGGGGCCGGCCAACAGCGCCGCCAGCGCGTCCGGTTTGCCGCTCTGCAGTCCCAGCGCCAGTGCCGCCACGGTCTGTCCGGGCGATATGTCGAGCACCTTCTCGTCGCCGACCGCGACCTTGCCCAGCAGTTCGCTGACCGGCAGGTTGCCCTGGACCAGGCCGTCGTGGTTGCCGTAGGCGCTGTACCAGGGGGTCTTCAGGCCGGTCGCGTCGAACGGCCGCCGGCATGCGTCCAGCAGGCCCGGCACGGTGGGATAGCCGTACCGGGCGCGCGGCACGTCGTCCTTCTGCCCGGGCGGCGTGCCGTCGGGGTGCCAGTAGCGCTCGTGGTACGCCACCGCGTCCATCGGGCCCTCGTACCTGTTGCGATCGCCCGAGTCCGGCGTGACCTTCTTGCCGCCGTCGAGCACGTCGATGTACCAGCGCAGCTCGTTGAACTGGATGTTGTCGGTGTTGTCGCCGGTGCAGATCGTGAAGGCCAGCGGCGCGCCGAGGGCCGGACCCTTGCCGATCCGATTGAGCGACTGCACCATCGCCTCGGCGATCTGCGCGGTCAGCACCTCCTGCGGGCGGTACGCCGACTGGAAGGGCAGCAGCTTGGCGAACGGCTGGTCCTTGTCGCTGTGCCGGTCGAGGAAGTCCACGCGCGCGGTCGACTGCGAATCCTGGATGTGGATGTCGGTCAACTGGGTGAACGCGACCAGCGAGCGCCGCTTCGCCTTGTCGCCCGAGCGGCCGCCGGGGACCAACTCGCCGCGCAGCAGGTGCGGTTCACCGGGTCCGGCGACGATCTTGCGGTAGCCGCCCGGTCCGGGCGGGCCGAGTACCAGGGTGCGCTCCAGCGTGGTGCCGGCCGCGCCGGCGGGCGCCGGCGCGCCCGACTTGGGCGCGTCGCTCGACTTCCCGTCGGGCTTGTCCTTGTCGTCGTCGGAGCACGCGGCCACTCCGAGCAGTGCCGCGCTCGCGGCCGAGTACTTCAGGACGTCCCGACGATTCGGCTTCATGCCGCGACCCTACTGACGCGTAGCGAGGCGCATCAAGGAAGCATCGAGGCTGCGTCGAGGAAGGCGGTACGGCCGGGGCCGTACCGCCTTCCTCGACGACGTCGCGGCCGTCAGTCCGAGCGCCCGCGCCGCGGCTTCCACACCACGAGCGCGGTGCCCGCCTGCGGTCGGACCGGGACCAGATCGCGCCGGTAGGACGCGTGTACGGCCGCCTCGCGCCGGGCGCTCGCGTCCGTCGCCTCGTGCAGCGCGTGCTCCATCTCGGCCACGCGCATGCGCAGCGCGAGCACCTGGTTCTCCAGCTCCAGGATCCGCTTGATCCCGGCGAGGTTGATGCCGGCCTCCTGGGAGAGCCGCTGCACCTCGCGCAACTGCACGATGTCGCGGGCGGAATAGCGCCGCCCCCGGCCCGCCGTACGGTCCGGCGAGACCAGGCCGAGGCGGTCGTACTGTCGCAACGTCTGCGGGTGCAGGCCGGACAGCTGGGCGGCCACCGAGATCACGTAGACCGGAGAGGTCTCGTCGATCTCGAAGCCGTGTCCACCGCCGACACCGCCACCGCCAAAGCCACCCGGTCGCATGTCATGCCCCCTTCGCCGCGTCCAACAGATCGGCTCGGGGATCGTGCGCGACGGTCGCCTCGCGGAACGCCTCCAGCGCTTCGCGCGCCTTGTCGTTCAGCTGCTGAGGGACCGTCACCTCGACGGTGACCAGGAGGTCGCCCCGAGTGCCGTCCTTGCGTGCCGCCCCGCGCCCGCGCACCCGCAGCGTGCGGCCGTTGCCCGTGCCCGCGGGGAGCTTGAGCGTGACCGGGATGCCGCCGAGCGTGGGTACGGTGACGTCGGCCCCGAGCACGGCCTCCGGGAAGGTGACCGGCACGGTGACCGTGAGGTTGTCGCCCTTGCGTCCGAAGACGGAGTGCGCCTTGACGTGCACGACGACGTACAGGTCGCCGGCCGGGCCGCCGCGCTCGCCGGGAGCGCCCTTGCCCTTGAGCCGGATGCGCTGCCCGTCCTGGACCCCGGCCGGGATCCGGACCTGCATCGTGCGCGAACTCTTGGCCCGGCCACTGCCGTTGCACACGATGCACGGGTCGTCCACGAGCAGCCCGCGGCCCTTGCAGTCGCGGCACGGCTCGGAGAAGCCGAAACCGCCCTGCGGCCGGCTGACGTTGCCCGAGCCCGCGCAGGTCGGGCACATCCGCGGGGTGGTGCCCGCGGCCGCGCCCGTGCCGTTGCAGTGCCGACACGGTTCCGAACTGGTCAGCCGGATCGGCACGGTCGCGCCGTCGACCGCGTCGGCGAAGTCGAGGGTGACCTCGGACTCCACGTCGGTACCGCGCCGGGGCTGCTGACGCCCGGTCTGGCGACCGCCGCCGAACAGGCCGCCGAAGATGTCGCCCAGCCCGCCGGTGTTGCCCGCGCCGCCCTGCTGGCCGCCGAAGATGTCGCCGAGGTCGAACGGGAAGCCGCCGGAGCCGGACGGTCCGCCGCCGGCGCCGCGGAAGCCGCCGCCGCTGCCGAACAGGGTCCGGGCCTCGTCGTATTCCTTGCGCCGCTTGTCGTCGGCCAGTACGTCGTAGGCCTCCGAGATCTCCTTGAAGCGCTCCTCGGCCTTCGTGTCACCCTTGTTCTTGTCCGGGTGGAACTCGACGGCGAGCTTGCGATACGCCTTCTTGATCTCGGCGGTGCCGGCGTCCTTGGGGACGCCGAGCACCTTGTAGTAGTCCTTCTCCAGGTAGTCCTTCGTACTCATGCGCCCCTCGCCGATCGGGTCGGGGTGCCCTCGTGCTCCGAGCGCCCGTTTCCGGATTCACACCACCCGCGCATCGGCGTCCCTCCTCTCCGCTTCTCGTCGTCTCGTTCCCGGTGACGGTTCAGCTGCCGGCCGCTTCGCCCGACTCCTCCGGACCGCCCTCGGCCTCCGCCGTGGGTTCCGCGACCGCCACCCGTGCCGGTCGGATGATCCGCTCGCCCACTTGATAACCGGGCTGCAGGATCTCCACACACGTGGGTTCGGTGACATCGGTCGCGTACGAGTGCAACAGCGCCTCGTGCACCGTCGGGTCGAACGGGTCGCCCTTGGAACCGAAGCTCTGCAGCCCCATCTTGGCCACGATCGACTCCAGCGACTCGGCGACCGACTTGAAGCCGCCCGCCAGTTCGCCGTGGTCGCGCGCCCGGCCGATGTCGTCGAGCACCGGCAGCAGTTCGCTCAGCACCTTGATGGCGGCCGCCTCGCCCGCCACGTTGCGGTCCCGCTCGACCCGCTTGCGGTAGTTCGCGTATTCCGCCTGAAGCCGCTGCAAGTCGGCCGTGCGCTCCCCGAGTTGGTTGCGCAGCTCGGCGAGTTCGGCCGCCCCGGGGGCCGGGGCCGCCGCGGTGGCGGCGGTCCCGGTTTCCGGCTTCGACTCGGTTTCTTGGGCGTCGCCCGGGACGGCGCCGTGGTTCGAGCCGTTCCCTTCGGTCACGCAGCACCGCCCTTGCGGTCCTCGTCGACGATCTCGGCGTCCACGACGTCGTCGTCGGCGGTGTTGGCCGAGGCGTCACCCGCGCCGGCCGCGCCCTCGGCGCCCGGCTGGGCGTTCGCGTACATCGCGGTGCCCAGCTTCTGGCTCGTGGTGCTGACCTTCTCCGCGGCGTCGCGGATGGCGGCCAGGTCCTCGCCCTTGAGCGCGTCCTTGAGCTCGGTCAGCGACGTCTCGACCTCGGTCTTCACGTCGGCCGGGACCTTGTCGCTGTTGTCCTTGATGAACTTCTCGGTGGTGTACACCAGTTGCTCGGCCTGGTTGCGGGTCTCCGCGGCCTCGCGACGCTGGTGGTCCTCCTCCGCGTGCGCCTCGGCCTCGCGCATCATGCGGTCGATGTCGTCCTTCGGCAGGCCCGAGCCGCCGGTGATGGTCATCGACTGCTCCTTGCCCGTGCCCAGGTCCTTCGCGGACACGTGCACGATGCCGTTGGCGTCGATGTCGAAGGTGACCTCGATCTGCGGCAGCCCGCGCGGGGCCGGCGGCAGGCCGGTCAGCTCGAACATGCCGAGCTTCTTGTTGTACGCGGCGATCTCGCGCTCACCCTGGAACACCTGGATCTGCACCGACGGCTGGTTGTCCTCGGCCGTGGTGAAGATCTCCGAACGCTTGGTCGGGATCGTGGTGTTGCGCTCGATCAGCTTGGTCATGATGCCGCCCTTGGTCTCGATACCGAGGGACAGCGGGGTGACGTCGAGCAGCAGGACGTCCTTGACCTCGCCCTTGAGCACACCGGCCTGGAGCGCGGCGCCGACGGCCACGACCTCGTCCGGGTTGACGCCCTTGTTGGGCTCCTTGCCGCCGGTCAGCTCGCGCACGACGTCGGCGACGGCCGGCATCCGGGTAGAGCCGCCGACCAGGACGATGTGGTCGATCGCCGAGAGCGGGATGCCCGCGTCTTCGATGACCTTCTGGAACGGCACCTTGGTGCGGTCGAGCAGGTCCTGGGTCAGCTGCTGGAACTGGGCCCGGGTGAGCTTCTCGTCCAGGTGCAGCGGGCCCTCGGCGGAGGCGGTGATGTAGGGCAGGTTGATCGAGGTCTCCATCGAGGAGGACAGCTCGATCTTGGCCTTCTCCGCCGCCTCGCGCAGGCGCTGGAGGGCCATCTTGTCCTTGGACAGGTCCACGCCGTGGGCGTTCTGGAACTGCTTGACCAGGTGGTCCATGACCCGCTGGTCCCAGTCGTCGCCGCCGAGGTGGTTGTCGCCGTTGGTGGCCTTGACCTCGACCACGCCGTCGCCGATCTCCAGGAGCGACACGTCGAAGGTGCCGCCGCCGAGGTCGAAGACGAGGATGGTCTGCTCGTCGGCCTTGTCCAGGCCGTACGCCAGCGCCGCCGCGGTGGGCTCGTTGACGATGCGCAGCACGTTCAGACCGGCGATCTCGCCGGCCTCCTTCGTGGCCTGCCGCTCGGCGTCGTTGAAGTACGCCGGCACGGTGATGACCGCGTCGGTGACCTTCTCGCCCAGGTAGGCCTCGGCGTCGCGCTTGAGCTTCATCAGGATGCGGGAGCTGATCTCCTGCGCGGTGTACTTCTTGTCGTCGATCGCCACGGACCAGGTGGTCCCCATGTGGCGCTTGACGGACCGGATGGTCCGGTCGACGTTGGTGACGGCCTGGCGCTTGGCCACCTCGCCGACCAGGACTTCACCGTTCTTCGCGAAGGCAACCACGGACGGTGTGGTCCGCGACCCCTCCGCGTTGGTGATGACGGTCGACTCGCCGCCTTCCAGAACGCTGACGACGGAGTTCGTCGTACCGAGGTCGATACCGACCGCACGTGCCATGATTCGGTTCCTCCAGGGGAAGAGTTGAGTGCTTGTCGCTCAAGCATGAGCTGCCCGGTTCAACGGGTCAAATCGCTTGAGTATTCCCGGCTCAACTTTAGTGCCCCGGCGGCTGTGAGGGGCGGATTCGGCGCCTTGATCTCGTCACGCGACCGTGCGGCCCGGATGCTTGGCGTCATCGAAACGTTGTGCGCCCCGGGAGACTTATTCAGGTGAATGTCGCCACAAACGACACCCTTGACCTCTGCGGCCTCCGCATGCACATGGCAGCATGTTCGCGCGCCTGCTGCCTGCCGCGCCGACGGCGGGCGGAATCCGAGATCCTAGGGGGACCCCCATGAGTGACGGTCAGGGCTATCCGCCCGTACCTCCGATGCCGCCCGGCCCGCCGGGCCAGTCCGGACCCCCGCAGGGTCCGCCGCAGGGGGTTACCCACCGCCGCCGGCCGGCTATCCGCAGCAACCCGGCGGTTTTCCGCAGCAGCAGCCCCAACAGGGCGGCTTCCAGGAGCCCAGCGGCTACCCGTACCCGCAGTACAGCGAGTACGGCCACTACCAGCAGTACGCGCAGAACCCGATCCAGCTCGACGCCAACGGCCGTCCGCCGCGGGGGGCGCGCAGCCGCAAGGTGATGGGCACCTGGATCGCCGGCATCACCGGGGCCGTCGTGGCGTCCGTGCTGGTCGCGACGATCGGCTTCGACGACCCGACGGAGAAGAAGGACCCGGCGGCCGAGGCGAGCAAGCCGGCGCCGGTCGTGGTGGGCAAGACCGCCGCGCCGAGCAACAGCGCGGCGGCCGCGCCGAAGAAGACCGACATGTCCAACGAGCTGAAGATCCCGGCGACGCTGCCGCCGATCAGCGGGCCCAAGATCACCGGCATCACGGTCGATCCGAAGACCTGGCCCAAGGCCTGCGACCTGCTGACGGACGAAGAGATCAAGACCGCCATCCCCGAGGGCACGATCCGCGAGCGCAAGAGCCGCATGGGCCGCATCTCGAACATGTTCGGCAACAACGTCAACGACAACGAGTGCGAGATCACGCTCGACCTGCCGAACCAGCAGTCCTCGAACTACCCGGCCAGGATCAGCATCACCTCGCAGGGGTACAAGACGCCGGCCGACGAGAAGGCGTCCTTCGCCAAGGAGAAGACCAGCCAGGAGCGCACGTCCAAGGCGTATCCCGATCAGTACGACGACATCCCGGCCGACAAGATCGCCGTGGACGCGGCGTTCCGGGACAACACCACCATGCAGATCTCGAAGAACGGCTTCCGGGTCTGGATCTCCCTGTTCGCCCAACTCGAGGACTCGCAGGGCAACCCGCTCAAGAACAACACCATGGCGCGCCAGTACGGTCCGACGGTGGCCGCGATCGTGGGGCAGCGGTTGTGAGCGGGGGTTGGCAGCAGCAGCCGCAACAACCCGGGCCGCACGGCGGCGGCTACGGCTCGCCCGGGCAGTATCCGCAACATCCGGGCTACCCGCCCGGGCAGCAGGGATTCCCGCAGCAGCAGGGGTATGCGCCTCTCCGGCCCGGCTACCCGCCGCAGGGCGGCTACGGGCCGCCCGGGCAGCCGTACGGGCCGCAAGGGCCGCAACGCGGGGGCAACCGGCCGGTGTTGTGGATCGCGGTCGTGCTCGTCCTGATCGCGGCCGGTGTCGGCGGCTTCCTGTTCCTGAAGAAGGACGACGACTCGAAGGACACCGCGAAGTCCGGCCCGCAGTCGTCCGGTGGCCCCGTGGCGCCCGGAGCCTCCGGCGGTGGCAAGAGCGCCGGCCCCGGAGGCCAGAGCGCGGCGCCCCTGCAACGCCCGATGGTTTTCCCCGCAGCGCCGCCGGCCGACGCCGGGCCAGGATTCAATGCGACCAACGACGGCAAGAGCTGGCCGAAGGCGTGCGAGATGCTGTCCGACGCGCAGATCGGGAAGGTGATCAAGGGCGCCACGGTCAAGACCAGGAAGCCGGACACGACCGTGTCGGTCAAGTACGACTTCCCGGGTGCGGCCGACAACCAGTGCAACTTCGACCTCGCCGTACCGGACCCGAACAATCCGAAGTATCCGTCGTACGCCAAGATCGAGCTCACACTGCACGAGGTGAGCACCCCGGTGATCGCCAAGGGCCACTACGGCGACACCAAGAAGAACCGGGCACGCAAGCCGTTCGGCGAGTTCGAGGAGCTGGGCACCAAGCTGGGCACCGACGACGCGTTCCGCGACGACAGCTACATCTACTTCTACAAGGGGTCGTATTTCGTGGAGCTGTACGTCCACTCGGGGCTGACCGGTCCCGGCGGCGCGAGGCTCCCGGACGACGACGGGGTGAAGCAGTACGGGCCGACGCTGATCGGTTACCTCGTGGCCCGGATGTAGACCCGGACGCAACGGATGTAACCGCGGTCCGCGCGGCACGGCAGCAGCGGCGACAGCGCATCGGAACAGCGCGTCGGAACAGGTAATCAGGAGGAGCACGGGGATGGTACGAATCGGGAACCCCGGGGGGAACCAGTACGGCGGCGGGCCGCATCAGCAGCAGCCGTACGGTCAGCCCGGCATGTACCAGCAGCAGTACCCCGGTGGCCCGATGCCGCCCCACCAGCCGCCGCGCCGCAGCAAGCTCAAGCCCGTGCTCGGCTGGATCGGCGTGGTCGTGGGCGGCGTGCTGGCGACCGTCGCCGGCTCGTACATCGTCGACGAGATCAACAAGAAGAACGACAAGGGCGACAAGCCGGTGGCGGAGAACGGGGTGGCGTTCCCCGACGGCTACACCCCGCCGCCCGGCGTGGCCTTCAGCGACGGCGCCAAGTTCCGGGCCAGCGGGGACACCGGCACCTGGCCGGACGCGTGCGACATGCTCTCCGACAAGGAGATCCAGAACGCGATCCCCGACTCGAGCATCGTGGGCGGGCGTCAGGGCCGGAAGGCCGCGAAGACGCCCAAGAACTTCGAGTGCACGGTCAACATCAAGCTGCCCAATCTCGCGGATCCCGCGACGCCGGCCAAGCTCACCATGACCATCAAGGCGATCGGCGACGCCGCGCCGGTCAAGGACATGTACGAGAAGGCCAAGAGCGAGGCGGCTCCGTACACCGGCTTCGAGGACTTGGCCAACAAGCTGTTCGTGCAGAGCGCCTTCCGCAACGACACCACGAAGCTCAACCTGTTCAAGCAGGGCACGAAGCCGGACTCCCCGGCCTACTACGTGGTGATCGACCTCAAGGCGGACACCAAGGACTCGGCGGGCGGCCCCGAGACGAGGGACGCCTGGACCAAGAAGGCCGGACCTGCCCTCGTGCGCGTCCTCAACATCAAGATGACGGACGACTGAGATGACCGGCCAGTACAACAGCCCGAACTCCGGCCAGTATCAGGGGCCCGGTCCCGGCCAGGGCCCCGGCTACCAAGGCAACTACGGCCATCAGCCGCCGCCGGGCCAGTACGGCCCGCCGCCCGGCTACGGCCAACAGCCGCCCGGCTACGGCCCGCCCGGTTACCCGCCGCCGTACCCGCCCCAGCCGCCGCGCCCCAACCGCCGCAAGCAGATCTTCAGCTGGGTGGCCGTGGTCGCCGGCGGCACCGCGGCGACGGTGGTCGCGGCCCTGCTGATCAACGGCACGGACGGCAAGAAGAACGAGGCGGTGAAGCTCCCCCCTACGGAGAGCGCCCGAAAGCTGGAGAGCTTCGACCCGAACGCGGTGAACAACACGCCGACGACGGCCCCGTCGAAGGAGGCGTCGCGCCCGTCGGCCCCACCGGCGCCGAAGTCCGGTGGCAAGTTCGCGCCCGTGGCGAACGACATGTCCACGTGGCCGGACGTGTGCGACCTGATCACCCCGGAGGAGCTGGCCAAGGTCATCCCCGAGGTCACCTCCCAGGAGCAGCAGGGCACCGCCAAGGCGGCCGGCTCCTACGCGTCCCGAGGCCCGGCGCTGCGCAGCACGACGTGCCTGTACACGGTGAACACCAAGCGCGGCTGGGGCTACAGCAACGTGATCAAGGTGACCATCCAGATCAACAACATCGACGCTCCCAAGGAGCTCGACTACATCTGGAACCTGGGCAAGAACAGCGCCCAGCGGGTCCAGCCCGACTTCAAGGCCCTGGGCACCGCGGGCGGCGCCGACGACGCCTACTACGCGACGAACGGCATGCGGATGCGCAAGGGCCAGTACTCCCTGCAGATCGACGCCTCGGGATCCCTGAGCAAGGAGGGCACCGACTCGCCCTGGCAGGGCTGGCAGGGGGAACTCCTCCCCAAGCTGCTCCCCACGATCACCGCCAAGATCTGACCCGGTGCGCTCGGCGTCCCCGGCGGGTCGCGGCTGTTGCGACCCGCCGGAAATGGCGCCCTACGCGTCGCGGTGCACCGTGTCCGGGGTGAAGCCGGGGAGGCAGACGGCGATGTAGTCGGCGCCCTCTTCGCCTCGGGTGCTGTAGCGGACCCATTCGCCGGCGGCGGTGTGGATGCCCTGGCCGGCCGCGACCTCCTGGGTGCCGCCCTCGTGCTCCACGGTGAGCACGCCGCGCAGGACCACCGTGTACTCGTCGAACTCGGGGCGCTGACCCGGCTCCTCCCAGCCGCCGGGGCTGGTCATGTGCGCGATGCTGAGCGCCTCGTCGCCGGTGTTGACCCGGCCCACGAACTCGCGAATGGTCTTCGGGATGTTCCCGGCGGCCTCGACCACGGTCGGCTTCTCGATGAATTTCGGCATGGCCCCATCCTGTCCCAGGTGGGCGGCGAATCGTCGGCGGCCTCGCCTGGCGCGGGGGGATCGGCCTCGACCGCGTCGATCCCGCGGCTTCCGTCGGACGCCCTCGGCGAAGCACACTGTAAGTAGCCGGTCCATAACACAGTGAAGGACGTCTATGGACGAGTACACCAGTGAGCATGGGCACCAAGACGGGCCGGAACCGGACGGACGTACCTGGCGCACATGGGCAACGGGCGAGTTGATCGAACTCCCGGCCACCATCGCCGGTATTCGGGCCGCCTTGCCCGCCGACCAGCGCGAGGAATTCACCAAGTCGATCGAGGACACACCGGCACGAGACCTGCCTCTGACCCTTAACCGATGGGCCCGCCGTACCCGCCCGGAAGTCGACGAGGCAATCGAGCGAACCCACGACTGGGTCGAGGGAATCCACGCCGAAGCTGACGCAATGACGATCATGGGGGAGGAACGGAGTGTCGTACTCGATCGCGTACAGTCCCGCCTGCGAGAGGGCCCGCCTGAGTCTGCCCGCTGACAAGCGCCGGGATCTGGACAACGGCATGGCACGCATCGCCCAGGATCCCTATGGATGCGGATCGTCCGCGACCTACCACAAGGACAGGCGCGAGGCGACGTGCGGCAGCGTGATCGTGGTCTACCAAGTCACGAATAACTCGCTGCTGGTCACGGTTGTGGAACTCATGGGGTAACAGCGAGTGGAAGCCCCGATTCCCGGAGGGGGTCGGGGCTTCCGTCGTCTGGGTCAGCGATCGGGGCGTGGCTTCGGGCGTAGGCCGCCGTAGCGGAGCGGGGTGATCGTGCCGGGCGGGATCGGGAAGGGCAGCAGGTTGTCCGGCTGGGCGCTGTCCGTGGGGAACCAGACGCCGTCGTCGGGCACGATGTCCGCCGGGCCGGCGGTCCACTCCGCTCGCGCCGCGTCGAACGGCTGGACCGTCACCCGGCCGGTGTCGTCCACCCGCACGATGACGCCGGGCGGCTGTTCCGGACGGCGCGCGTCGTCGGCGTGCTTCACCTCGTCCCCGACGGTGCCGCCGATCGGGGTTGTTTCGTCCGGCGATGGGATCGGTAGTTTCATGTCGACCTCGCTTCGGTGGGGGAGGCCGGGGGCCGGCGGATCACTGGCGAGCGAGCGCCGGCCCTCGGTTGTTGACTGGATACCGCTTGTGGCCCTCTCCGCCGACCGGGCCATGGGGGAAGGCGGAGAGGGCCCGGAGTCGTGCCGCCGGTAGCCACGACCAACTGGGTTCGGCGACACGGCAGTTCAGGGCGTGGATTCCGGTTGGCCGACCGGTCGCACGCTGCCGGAGGGCATGCGCCACCGGACCTCCGGACCGAACCGGTCAATGGGGCACCGCACTTCGTTCGACAGCGGTTGCGCCGCCACGATCTCGCCGGGCCCGCGCACGCCGCGTGCGACCGCTTCGGGCTGCCCGATGTCGCCCTCGTCGTCGATCACTTCGAGGCGCGCCATGGAAATGGTGTAGGCGCTGTTGTTGGCCGTGAGCGCCACGACATAGCCGGTGGCCACGCGATAGAGCGTGCCCACATATCCGCTCCGCGTGTCCCGGACCCGCACCTCGTCGGACGCCGCCAGGCGACGCCGCAAGTCGGCTTCCGTGGGCGGCTGTTGTCTCGTCATGGTCATGGGCATGCCTGTCCCTCTCGCACTGTGGCGGTTAGGTATCCGGCCACATTCCGTGGACACGGAATGTCTATCCCAGGATCAACCGGCCGCCTTACGATGCGGCCAGGCGAGAACCTGATTTGCGCATCGATCAGGAATAAATGATCTTGAGGGATTAAACGACTTGGCCGAAGCGATCGACCCCACACAATCGTCCGCAAATATGTTCGCCACACGTGTGACCAAGCTGCGTAAGTTGCGCATGCTCACACAAGCCCAACTGGCGGCCTTGATCCACGTGCACGACACGCGCATCACCCAAATCGAACGGCGCACGGGCAGTCCGCCGACGTGGGAGCAGGCCTGGCGCCTGGATGCCGCGCTGGGTGCCGATGACCTGCTCACAGACCTGTGGAAGGCGAGCCAGCGGGAGTTGGTCCCCGACTATGTCCGTGAGTACATGGACCGAGAGCAGGCGGCAACCGACCTGCGTTTCTACGCCGCGCAGATTGTGCCGGGCTTGCTCCAGACAAAGGCGTACGCCCGCGCCACGCTCCGACTCGGACAAGCGCTGACGAGCGATGACCAGCTTCGGGACCGTATCTCGCGACGATTGGATCGCCAAGCGCGCATTCTGCGCGGCGACGACCCTCCGCGTATCCGGGTCATCCTCGACGAAGCGGTCCTGGCCCGGAGTGCCGGCAGTCCGTTCGTTATGCGCGGTCAAATGGCCCGGTTGCTGGAGGAGGCAAGCGCAGGCACCAAGATCCAGATTTTGCCGTTCCATGCGGGTGAACACGCGGCCATGGGTGGCTCTCTGACGCTCGTTCGAACGGCGGACGGTAACCGGTACGCGTATACCGAAAGTGCATTCGATGGGCGACTCTGGGAGGGGCGGTCAGAGGTGGACGCGTTTGGCCTAACCTACGAGCAACTTCGGGCATCGGCCCTGTCTGCTCGGGAGTCCGAGGCGATGATCAGATCCGTAGCGAAAGGTATGTATCGTGCACCCCACCGGTTGGCGAACTTCCAGCTACAGCAACCAGCAAGGCGCGGAGTGCGTGGAAGTCGCCACATCCCAAGACGCCGTTCCGGTTCGTGACAGCAAAGATCCAAGCCTGGGCCACCTCGTCGTCCCTGCGGCGTCGTGGGGCGCCCTCACGGCGGCACTGCGCGATTAGTGCGACCTGACGCCCCGTCGGCCGTTGTCGGTCGGCGGGGTTTCCTGCCGGTCTGCCGGGGTCGCGTCTTGATTGCGTGGTGGCCGGTGCGGGGCTGGTCCGCCGCCAGAGGTCGGCCGCCGCCGGCGTTCGGTGCTCCGAGACCCGAAGTTCCCGACGAGACGGGTGTGTTGCTCGGCGAAAAGCGGCTGGCAGCGGCGGGGAGGGCGGGGGCTCGGGTCGGGTCTGCCGGGGAGCGTTCCCGAGTGGGCTGAGCGGCCGGGTGTTTTCGGGGTGCGAAGGGCATGTGGGCGACGGAGTTTCACGAAACCGGATCCCGTGGGTCGCCGCGCCCTGTGCGTGAGAGAAAACTGCAGGTCAACGCAGGAGGCCGCCGTTTCGAGCGTCTCGGGATCCGGTTTCGACACCCACAGGGCACTTTTGGTCACTGCAACGGCCTCTGCAAGGCCACAGCGCCCGAAACCGACACCTACCGGGCAGTTTCGGTCTCTGCACCGGCGTCGAGGAGACCGGAGCACACGAAACCGGCACTCGACACCCACCTTTCCACTCCAACCCCACAAAACCGCAGGTCACCGAAGCACCAGGCCTAGAACCACCCCACCGAGATCCGGTTTCGAACCCCAACTCCTCCCCAAACGCCCTCGAAAGCGCCCCGACCCACTCGGGAAGGCCCCTCGGCGGACTCGACCCGAGCCCCCGCCCTCTCCGCCGCTGCCAGCCGGTTTTCGCCGACCGACGTGCTCGCCTCGTCGGGAGCCCGGAGCCTTGGAGCCCCGAACGCCGGCGGCGGCCCATCTCCGACTCGGACAAGCCCCGCACCGGCCACCCGTGACCAAAGGCGCGACGCCCGCCGGAAGCACTCGACCCACCCGGGAAGGCTCTCCGGAGAACCCGACCGGACCGCCCTCCCCGCCCCCGCTGCCAGCCGGTTTTCGGTGAGCAATGCACCCGTCTCGCCAGAACCCTCAGCCACGGCCGCCAGCCCCGACCACCCCACCTACGCCGCCACCCCACCCACCCCGCCCGTAATTCGTTGGCGACCTCCCCCAGCCCCTTGGGACCGTGGGGCCGACGGGGAAGCGGCCGCCTCAGTGGCGGTCACGGGGAAGGGGGCAGCCATGTCCGGGCTCAGGGTCACGGTCGAGCGGTTGGTGGTGCATTCGCATCCGAATGCCGATGCGTTGGAGTTGGCCCAGGTCGGGTTGTACCGGGCCGTCGTCGCCAAGGGGGTCTACGTCACCGGCGACGTGGCGCTCTACATCCCGGAGCAGGCGGTGTTGCCGGCCGGCCTGATCGAGGAACTCGGGCTCACCGGGAAGCTCGCCGGCTCGGCCAGGAACCGGGTGCGGGCCATTCGGCTGCGCGGCGAGTTGTCGCAGGGCATCGTCTGTCGGCCCGCCGCGCTGACCGAGCTCGGCCTCGACCTCGACGCCGCGCTCGCCGACGGCAAGGACTTCGCCGAGCTGCTCGGCATCGTCAAGTGGGTGCCGCCCATCCCCGTGCACATGAGCGGCGACATCGTGGCCGCGCCCGATCTGCTGCCGTGGGTCGACATGGAGAACATCCGGCGCTACCCGGACCTCTTCACGGCCGGCGAGCCGGTGGTGGCCACCGAGAAGATCCACGGCACGGCCTGCCTCTACACCTACCTCACCCGCACCGGCGAGAGCTTCGTCTCCTCCAAGGGCTTCGGCGCCCGGTCGCAGGCGCTGGTCCGGGACGAGCACAACCTCTACTGGCGCAGCGTGCTCGCGCACCGGTTGCCCGAGGTCGCCGCGGAGCTGGCCGCGCGGTTCGGGGTGGCCCGGGTGGGTGTGTTCGGCGAGGTGTTCGGGCAGGGCGTGCAGGACCTGGGCTACGGCGCGCAGGGGCGGTCCGAGCTGCCCGGCTACGCGGTGTTCGACATCGCGCTCGCGGACGACAGCGGCGCGGTACGACACGTCGACGCCGAGGAGTTGGCCGACCTGCTCGCCGACCTCGCGACCGCGCCGCCGGTGGTGCCGACCCTCTACACCGGGCCCTACGACGAGGCCGAATTGCTGGCCCTGGCCGAGGGCCGGGAAACCGTCTCGGGCACCGCCGCGCACCTGCGCGAGGGCCTGGTGGTGCGCCCGGCGCGCGAGCGGTACAGCGCCGTGGTCGGGGGGCGCGCGATCGGCAAGATCGTCTCCGCGTCGTACCTGATGCGCAAGGGCGGCACCGAGTACGAATGAGCGTGCCCTCGGGGCCCACCGCTCTGGGCCGAATGAGAGAGGATGGCGTCGATACGTCTGGAGAGGATCCTTCATGAGCATCGACCCGTCCTCGCTTCCGAGGTCGACCTTCGTTCCGGCCGCGCCGGTCGTCAAGCCGTCGGCGGACCTGATCAACCAGGTCCTCGACGAACTCCAGGTGAACCATTTCACCGACGAGGAGGGCGACATCTGTGCGCCCTGGGACGGCTTCCGCGTCTACTTCATGCTGCGCGGAGACAAGCAGGAGATCTTCACGGTCCGGATGTTCCTGGACCGTGCGTTCGACCCGGCCGACCGGCCGCGGATGCTGGAACTGCTGGACGAGTGGCACCGCCAGTTCTTCTGGCCCAAGGTCTACACGCACGAGCACGAGGAGCAGCTGCGGCTGATCGGCGAGGCCCAGCTCGACTGCGAGCCGGGGATCAACCGCGAGCTGTTCGTGTTCACCACGCGCGCGTGGATCAGCACGTGCATCTCGTTCGCGAACTGGATCACCGAGCAGTACGGCCCCGAAGACAAGCCGGCGACCGACGGCGAGGCATAGGCGGAACCCGCGCGTGTGGGGGACGGCACCCGACCCCCACACGCAACCGCCCCATCCCGCGCCCCACCATCCGGGCAGGCCCGACCATCGCCCGACCGGCCCGGGCTTTCCCGAGGTAATCAGAACAGGATCTGAGTACAATCCGGGTATGAGCACCACGCATCTCGGCGCAGAGTCGGAATCCGTCTCCTTCACCGATCTTTCCCGCAACCCCAAGGGCGTCGCGGCCAGAGCCGCCGCCCTGGGACGCCTGCGCGTGACGCATCGGGATGCCCCGGACATGGTGCTCACCACAGCCGCGCAGGCAGAGCACGACGAGGAGAATCTGACCACCGCCTCCCGGCTCTTCCTTGCCCTGATGAAGCACGACGACGGTGCCAAATCGCTCCTGCTCGCGCTCCCCGAGGTGTTCCCCTGGGTAAGGCATCTGGATCGGGAGGAGGTTCGAGCGTTCACCGTCGAGCTCGTCGAGGCGTTGTCCGACGCCGCCGAGCTGGGGGCGGGGCAGGCCGTCCATCGCGCGATAGTTTCCTGGCGCGCCACCGCCCGCATCAATGCCGACCCTGAGCAGCTTCGGGAGTCGCTGCGCCCGCTGGACGGTGATGACTTCGGCCCCGTCGAGGTGCGTGCGTGAGTCCCAAGAAGGGGGATCGGGTCAGTGTTCCTCCGCTCAGCGGTTGGAACGTCGTCTTTGGGACGACGGAGGCGGCGACGGGTTGGGAGGAACTGTGCAGAGCCGTGTTGTCGAACGCGCATCGTTGCCTGGACACGCTACGCACCGACCCACAGTCTCGATCGAACTGGGACCGCCAACACCAGCTCCGGGGCCGGCACGCCACCAAAGAGTGGAAGGGCTCCGAGCTGGAGCAGTGGGAGTACGAGATCACCAGCGGTGGCCGGGTTCGCTACCTGGTCAGCCCGGAGACATCCACGGTGATCCTCGTGTACGCCTCGCCTCGGCATCCGAAGGACACCGAGTGAGCCCCGGTTGACCGACATGCGTCGGACCGGCCGGAGCCCACGGTGTCCTGTCGGTGCGTGGGAGGTTCAGGCGTAGGTCAAGGCTCGAGTCGCTTGAGACGGCTCACGGCCTCCTCCAGGACCTCGACGCGTTTGCAGAAGGCGAAGCGGACCAGGGGGCGGCCGACCTCCTCGTTGTCGAAGAAGACCACCTCGGGGATCGCGACCACGCCGCGCAGTTCGGGCAGCCTGCGGCAGAAGTCGAGGCCGTCGGCGTAGCCGAGCGGGGTGATGTCGGTGGTGGTGAAGTAGGTGCCCTGCGGCTCGTACACGGTCAGTCCGGCCGCCCGCAGTCCGCCGCCGAGCAGGTCGCGCTTGTGCCGCAGGTCCTCGCGCAGCCCGTCGAAGTACGTGTCCGGCAGGCGCAGCGCGTGTGCGATCGCCGGCTGGAACGGGGCGCCCGAGGTGTAGGTCAGGAACTGCTTGGTCGTGCGCACCGCCGCGATCAGCTCCCTCGGCGCGCACACCCAGCCGATCTTCCAGCCGGTGAACGAGAACGTCTTGCCCGCCGAGGAGATGGTGACGGTGCGCTCGCGCATGCCCGGCAGGGTCGAGATCGGGATGTGCTCGCCGGTGTAGACCAGGTGTTCGTACACCTCGTCGGTGACCACGATCAGGTCGTGCTCGATCGCGACGGCGGCGATCGCCTCCAGCTCGGCGCGGGTGAGCACCGTGCCGGTCGGGTTGTGCGGGGTGTTGAGCATGATCACCCGGGTGCGCTCGGTGACCGCCGCGCGCAGCTCGTCGAGGTCCGGACGGAAGTGCGGGGGGCGCAGGGTGACGCCCACCCGGCGGGCGCCGGCCATCGCGATGCAGGCCGCGTACGAGTCGTAGAACGGTTCGAGCGCGATCACCTCGTCGCCCGGCTCCAGCAGTGCGAGCAGCGCGGCGGCGATCGCCTCGGTGGCGCCGGTGGTGATCAGCACCTCGCCGTCCGGGTCGAAGGTCTGGTCGTAGAAGCGCTGCCGGTGCTCCGCCACGGCCAGCCGCAGATCCGGGATGCCGTCGCCCGGCGGGTACTGGTTCGCCCCGTCGCGCATCGCCGCGACCGCCGCCTCGATCACCTCCGTCGGCCCGTCGGTGTCGGGGAAACCCTGGCCGAGGTTGATCGCGCCGGTGGTGCGCGCGAGGGCGGACATCTCGGCGAAGATCGTCGTGCCGAGGCCGTCCAGGTGTCTGGCCAACAGGGGTCGGTTCATCCGTACGGCTCCTTCGCGAGGTTCGGCTCTGCGGGCCCATCCTCGCCTGCGACACCCCGTTGCTCACAGGGCGCCCTTCACTCGTTCGTGTGAATGGCTTTCACCTTCGTGGGTGACGACGGTGCGCCTTCGGGCACCTACGGTGAGTCATGTCCCCTGGTTTGCAGCAGATTGTCGCCCCGGGAGCCTCCCGAGGGTGTTCCCCGTTGCCCGGACAGATGAGCGCGAGAAATGCACGCCACACTCACCACCCCGTACACCGACACCCGCGCGGACGCCCTCGGCTGGTGCCTGGGCCTGCCGCCACTTCCCGCGCTGGCCGCGCGCGACGTCGACCTCGGAGGACTGAAGCTGGACCTGCGCCTGCTCGGCGCCTCGCACCAGGTGCTGATCGCTTCCGAGCCGGGCGGGGGCGAGCCGGTGTCCGAGACGGTCGCGTGCGTGCCGGGCGCGGCCACCCCGCTGCCCGCCCGGGCGGCGACCCGGCTCGGCCGGTGGGAGTACGAGTTCACCGCGCTGACCCGGCAACTCGACGACACCGCGTTCACGGCCCGGGTGCGGGAGATCGTCGCGCTGGCCACCGGGCACCGATACGGCCTGATCGGCGAGTATCCCGGGCTGCCGTACGCGGTCACCGCCATGGTGGTGGAGCGCTGCGGGGCGGGCGCGGTCTGGTCCACGTGGCACACGTACCCGCAGGAATGCCGGATCGTGAGCACCCGGAGCCGCGCGACGTGAGGCCGGAAGGGCGCGGGCCCGGCGGGCGCGGGCCCGGCGTGCCCACCCGCCCCGCGTAGTCGGATCGGGTGAACCGTCGGCGCGTTCGGCGACCCCCGCGCGCTCCGCGCCTAGCGTGCTCGGGGTGAACTCCCCAGCGCCGCGCGCCGCCACGATCGTGCGCGCGTCGGCCGCCCGATCCCCCTCCACCGCGATCGCCCCCGGGCCCGCGCGATTCGTGGTCCTGCTCGCCGTCCTCGTCTGCGCGGCCTGCGGCCTGGTCTACGAACTCGCGCTGGCCGCGCTCGGCGGCACGCTGGGCGGCGATCCGGTGGTGGAGACCTCGATCGTGCTGTCGGTGATGGTCTTCGCGATGGGCGTCGGCGCGCTCGTCGCCAAGCCGTTCGTGCGCCGCGCGGCACCGGCGTTCCTGGCCGCCGAGATCCTGCTCGCCGCGTGCGGCGGGATGTGCGCGACCGTGTTGTTCGCCGGGTTCGCCTGGTACGACGTCTACCGCTGGCCGATGATCGCCGTCGCGGCCGTGCTCGGGCTGCTGATCGGCGCCGAGATCCCGCTGCTGATGACGCTCGTCCAGCGGATCCGGCCGCAGGAGGCGGGCAGCGCGGTGGCCGACCTGTTCGCCGCCGACTACGTGGGCGCGCTGGTGGGCGGCCTGCTCTTTCCGTTCCTGCTGCTGCCGCACCTGGGCCAGCTGCGCACCGTGGTGCTCGCGGGCATGGTCAACGCGATCGCCGGCACGCTCGTGGTGTTGTGGCTGTTCCGGGCCGACCTGCCGGGGCGCCTACGGGTGGGCATGTACGCCGCGGTGGGCGCCGTGCTCGCCCTGCTCGCCGGTACCTGGCTGTACACGCCCGCCTTCGAACGGGCCGCGCGCGACGCCCTCTACGACGGCGACGTGGTGTCCGCCCAAGGGGACGTGGTGGTCACCCACACCGCCGCCGGCCCCGAGATGTACGTGGCCGGCGAGCGCCGGGTGGCGGCCGCGGGGGCGAGCGAGAGCGCCCAGGCGCTGGTGCACCCGGCGATGGCCGGCCGGCACGAACGGGTGCTCGTGCTCGGCGGGGGCGACGGTCTGGCCCTGCGCGAGGTGCTGCGCTACGCGGCGGTGCGCGACGTCGTGGTCGTGGTCGCGCACGTCGGCGAGACCGCGTCCGCCCGCACCGATCCGGCCCTGCGCGCCCTCGCCGGCGACGCGTTCGCCGACCCCCGGGTGCGGGTGGTCGGCGCGGACGCCTTCGCGTGGGTACGGGCCACCGCCGAGCGCTTCGACGTGGTGGTCGCGGATCTGCCCGGGCCCGCCGTCGGCGCCGCCGCGCGCCTGTACACGCAGGAGTTCTACGGCTTGACCCGCACCGTGCTGCGCCCGGCGGGCCGGATCGTGGTGCGCGCGCCCGCGCCCGACGCGCATCCCCGGGCGTTCTGGTGCGCCGAGGCGGGCCTGCGCGCCGCCGGCCTGCGCACGCTGCCCTACCGGATCACCGTGGGCCCGGCCGATCGGGGCTTCCTGCTCGCCGCGCTCGTGCTCGCGCCCGGGGCCGTGCTGCGGCCGGCCGACGACGCGCCGGATCCGGCGGTCGTACCGTTCCTCGCCGCCGACCGCCTCGCCCCCGCGAGCCTGTTCCCGCCACACGAGGCGCGGGTGGAGATGCCGCCGTCCACCTTGAACAACCCGCGCATCGCCGACTACGCCCGCGAGTAGCCCGGCCCCGCGAGTACCCGGCCCGCGAGTGGCCCACCCGCTCAGCGGATCGACATGTAGGCGCGGAACGCCTTGTGCAGCGCGGGCTGCACCGGGTACTCCCACTCGCCCAGGTTCTCCACCACGCGCCCGTTCGTACCGAGCTTCCAGCGCAGCACCCCGAACAGCCGGTCGTCGGGGTCGATCACCGGACTGACCCCGCGCATGTCGTAGACCGGTATGCCGTGCTCGTGCACATCCTGGATCATTCGCCACTGGAGCGCGTGACTGGGCCGCACCCCTCGGCCGTGGTCCGTGGAGGCGCCGGTCTGGTACCAGACCCGCTCGCCCGCGGTGATCAGCGTGTGCGCGGCCAGGAGCCGGTCCTCGAACCGGGCCAGGTACAGCTTCATCCGACCTGCCGCCTCGGTGTTCAGCGCCCGGTACTGCCGCTGGTAGTACGGGAGTTCGCGGCCCAGCCGGAACCCGTTGCGGCGCTCGGTCACCTGGAGCAGATCGAAGAACGCGGGCAGGTCCTCGTAGCCGCCCACGGCGATGTCCACGCCCGCCTTGCCCGCCTTGGCGATCGCGCGCTTCCACTCCTGGTTGAAGCCCGCCTTGACCTGGTCCAAGGCCCGCCCCTCGAACGGCAGCTCGAAGGTGTAGCGGGGCTGCGCGTCCGCGCCGTCGCCCGAGGTCCGCCACCCCAGGTCGCCCAGCCGCAGGGCGACCGTCGCGCCCAGCGGGACGATCTCGTCCGGGGTGACCCGATCCAGGTGCTTGAGCCCGTGCCGCACCGCGTCCTTGACGGTCTGCGCCTGCCAGCGCCGGTGGGCGAGCGGCGGCCCCATCCGCACGGTGAACACGTGCCTGGCGCGCATGTGTTCGATCAGCGGCGCCAGCCAGCGCTGCGGGTTCGGGTCGGCCCAGTCGATCACCGGACCCTCGGGGAGGTACGCGAACCAGTACGGCACCTTGGGCATCTTGCGGTACAGCACCAGGGCCGTGCCGACCACGGCGCCGTTCGCGTCGAACCAGCCGATGCCCTCGCTGCGCCAGGCCTCCTTGACCACGGCCCACGACGGGTACTGCAGGAACCCCGCGTCGCCGCGCTCGTCGAGGTGCGCGAGGTGCGCGTCCTCGGTCAGCGGGGCGACCCGCAACGCCCGGTCGGCCGGCCCGGCGGGCGCGACGGAGCCGGCGGGCGCGGCGGGAACGGACGGTCGGGCGGGCGGCGCCGGAAGCAGCGTGACCACGGGACGTCTCCTAGGGGACGGAGGAATGCGGGTGGGGATGCCCCGCAAACCCTTAGAGCCCGTGGGCGAATGGTTTCGTCACCGAGAAATTCGGATGCAACGGAAGTGGCCTCCCAGGCACTCAGACAACGGGGGAGCATGTCCGAAACCCCGAACGCGGCCGAATTGGAGACGTTTGTGAGCCATGTCGTCTCGGGCCGATCGGAGGGCCGGCACGCTCGCGCGGAGGATCGCCCGCCCGCTTCCGAGGCGCCCGCGCACGGGCCCGCGCGCTCGGTCGAGCGGGCACCGGGTCGGCGCGAAGGGGGCAAAACCGAAGAACCCGGCGGCCGATCGCTGCTGCGCGGCGGCGCGAACCTGGCGCTCGGCTCCGCGGTCTCCCGGCTGACCGGGTTCGCCCGCAGCGCCACCGTGGTCGCGGCGCTGGGCACCGGCCTGTTCGCCGACGGCTACAACGTGGCGAACACGGTGCCCAACATCCTCTACATCCTGCTCGTCGGCGGCGCGCTCAACTCGGTCCTGGTGCCGCAACTGGTGCGCGCGGCCCGGCGCGACGCCGACGGCGGGGCCGGGTACACCGACCGGCTCCTCACCGCGGTGGGCTGCCTGCTGCTCGTGCTCACCCTCGCCGGCGTGCTCGCGGCGCCCGCGATCGTGTCCGCCTACGCCGACTACGACGGCGCCCAGCGCACGCTGACCGTCGCGCTGGCCCGGATGTGCCTGCCGCAGATCCTCTTCTACGGCATGTTCGCGCTGGTCGGCGAAGTGCTCAACGCACGCGGCCGGTTCGGTCCGATGGCCTGGACACCGATCCTGAACAACGTCGTGGTGATCGCGGTCTTCGGGTCCTTCCTGCTGGTCGCGCACGACGTGCGGGACGCGCAGGGCATCACCCCGGCGCAGGTCCGCCTCCTCGGCCTGGGCACCACGCTCGGCATCGTCGTCCAGGCGCTGACCCTGGTGCCGTACCTGCGCGCGGCGGGGGTGCGCTTTCGGCCCCGCTTCGACTGGCGCGGCCACGGCCTGGGCGCGCCGCTGCGGATGGCCGGCTGGGCGGTCGCCATGGTCGGTGTCTCGCAACTGGGCTACTGGCTGGTGACCCGGCTCGCGGTCGAGGTGTCCGACAAGGCGGTGAAGTCCGGGCTCGGCCACGGCGTGGGCTACACCGCCTACGCCAACGCGCAGTTGCTCTGGATCGTCCCGCACGGCGTGGTCACCGTGTCGATCGCGACCATGCTGATGCCCCGGATCAGTCGTGCGGCGGCCGACGGACACCCCGCCACGGTCCGCGCGTTGGTCTCCCGGGGCCTGCGGCTGAACGCGCTGGTGATCGTGCCGGTGTCGTTCCTGTTCCTGGCCCTCGGCCCGCAGGTGACCGCGGTGGTCTTCCAGCACGGCATCACCACCGAGGCGGACACCCGGTCGATGGGCCTGATGTTGACCGCGTTCGCGCCGGGGCTGATCGCCTACTCGGGGCAATACCTGATCCAGCGCGGCCTGTACGCGGTACAGGACGCCCGCACGCCGTTTCGGGCCACCGTGGCGATGACCCTGGCCGGCGCGCTGTTCTCGCTGATCGCCTACTGGACGCTGCCCGCCGAGTGGGCGGTCACCGGTATGGCCGCCGGATACAGCGTCGCGCAGGTGATCGGCCTGGTGTGGCTCGCCCGGGTGCTGCGCCGGCGGCTGCGCGGTCTGGACACGGTCCGGGTGGCGCGCACCCACCTGGGTCTGGCCCTGGTCTCCGCGGGCGCCGCGGGCGGCTCCTGGCTCCTGGCCCGCTGGTGTGCGCATACGCTCGGCTCCGGGCCGCTGGGGGCCGCGGTCGCGCTGGCCGGCGCGGTCGTGCTGTTCGCGGTGATCGTGGCGCCGGTCGCCTACCCGAGGGCCCGCCGGTTGTGGTTGCCCGAGGAGCCGGCGCGGTCGGCCCCGGACCCGGACGCGATGCCGAGGGTGATCGACCCCGACGCACCGACCGGGCGGCACCGGCGGGTGTGATGGGGTGGGCGGTACACACCGACCGTCCGGGTCGGTGCGCGGGCACGTCGCCGGACGGCGGCCCGCCGCCAACGAACGGGGGAGAACGGATGCAGTACGAAGTCGTCGTGCCGATCCCGGTCCGATCTGTCTGGGAGACCTTCCACGACGCCGAACGCCTGGGGCGGTGCATTCCGGGCCTGGTGCCCGAGGAGCCGGCCCGCGGCGGTGCCGAGGGCGTCGCGCTGACCGGCCGCTGGCGGGTGCGGGTCGGCGCCGACACCGTCGCCTTCCGCGGCCTGCTGCGGCTCGCCGCCGCGGCCGAGCCGTTGGCGCTGATCGCGACCGTGGTCGGGGTCGAGGAGCCGGGCGCGGCCGGGGGCGAGGGGACGCCGGCCGCCCGCCTCGACGCCGAGTTCACGGTGCGGCTGTACGACCTCGCCGCGGCCGAGGACGACGACGCGGAACACGCCGGCGAGACCCGGATCGTGTTCGCCGCCGAGCCGGGCGAGTTCGGCCCTGTCGAGACCGCGCGACAGGTCGCCTTCGCCCGCGCGGCCGACCTGTTCGCCGCCGCGCTGGCCGACGAACTCGCGCCCGAGCCGGCGGCCGACACGCCGTTCGAGCCGGTCCGGCCGCTCGCCGAGCCGTTCTCGACGCCGCCGCCGCGCACCCGGCCCGTGCCGCCGCGACCGGCCGAGACCGGCTCCGAGGCGGACCTGTGGTCCGAGGTCGGACACGGCAGCGGCCGAGCCGCGCGCCGGGCGATCCGGGTACTGGTCCCGGCGCTGGGCGCGGTCGTGCTCTGGCGCCTGGTCCGGGTGAGGGCCCGCCGCGAGCGCGTCGGCCGAGCCTGAACGGGCCGGGCGGGTCGCGGCGATAGGCTCCCGTGCCATGACCTCCGACCGTGATGCGCTGCTCGAACAGATCAAGACCAAGGCCGTCGTGCACGGCCGGGTCGTCCTGTCCTCCGGTCGGGAGGCGGACTACTACGTCGACCTGCGCCGGATCACCCTGGACGGCGAAGCCGCGCCGCTGGTCGGCAAGGTCATGCTCGACCTCACCGCCGACCTGGACTTCGACGCGGTCGGCGGGCTGACCCTGGGCGCCGACCCGGTCGCCGGGGCGATGCTGCACGCCGCCGCCGCGCGGGGCCGCCGACTGGACGCGTTCGTGGTGCGCAAGGCCGGCAAGGCGCACGGCCTGCAGCGCCGGATCGAGGGCCCGGACGTGCGGGGCCGCCGGGTGCTCGCGGTCGAGGACACCTCCACCACGGGCGGCTCGGTGCTGACCGCCGTCGAGGCGCTGCGCGAGGCCGGCGCCGAGGTCGTCGCGGTCGCGGTGATCGTCGAGCGCGGCGCCGCGCCCACCGTGGAAAAGGCCGGCCTCGAGTATCGGGTCGCCTACCACCTGGAAGACCTCGAACTGAATTAGCGGCCCCCCGCCCGCGCATTCCGCCGTCGGCCGTCCCGTGTGATGCCTTGCGCATTCACGGGACGGCCATTGCTTTTTTCGCCGTCTCGGATATTGTCGAACCAGTTCCGACGTCGGCGCATCCGCCGACCGGACTTCCCGGGGGGAAGTATGAATTCGTCGTGTATGCCGTCCTGCACGCGCTCGCCGCGCTCTCGCGGCCGAGTCGTCCTGCGCCGATCGGGGCGTTGAACACCTCTGCCCTTTCCCCTCGGACCGCCGGGTCGGTTCCCCGTCCGACCCGGCGGCCACCTTCGTCGTCGGCACCCTCCGAGTCCACCCCGCTCCCGGTCCCCGTCCGGGGGCGGGGTGTTTTGCATTGCGCCGACCCTTCGGCGGCCCGACGCACGACGAAGCGGAAAGGTTGTACGGCCGCGCATTTCATTCCGGTCGATTACCGGTGTCGTGCCCGGAACATCCTCCGGGACGACAAAAAGCGGCGGTGCGCCAATGCGCACCGCCGCTTCGGAGCGTATGTGTTCAGTTACCCGAGGAAGCCGCTTCGCGCTTCGCCTCCCGCTTGCTGCGCACCACCTCGATGATGATCGGCAGTACCGAGATGAGCACGATGACGAAAACGCCCGGCAAAAGATATTTGTCGATGCTGCTGCCGATCGTGTCGCCGAGCTTGTAGCCGAGCAGGATGATGCCGTCGGTCCACACCAGGCCGCCGATGACGTTCCAGAGGAAGAACGTCCGGGCGGGCATCTCCAGCACCCCGGCGACCGGGTTCAGGAAGGTGCGGACGATCGGGATGAACCGGGCGAGCAGCACCGCCTTGGCCGGGCCGAACTTCTCGAAGTACTGCTCGGCCTTGGTCACGTACTCGGCCTTGAACAGCTTCGAGTCCGGTTTGCTGAACATCTTCGTGCCGTAGCGGGCCCCCAGGAAGTGGCCGAACTGGGCACCGGCGATCGCACACACCGGTGCCCCGAGGAGCAGCCAGGGCAGCGAGATGGAGGTGCCGACGATCTCCTCCGCCGACGAGGACGCGGCGACGCCGGCCAGGAACAGCATCGAGTCGCCGGGGAAGAAGAACCCGACCAGCAGACCCGTCTCGGCGAAGATGATCGCGAGGATGCCGATGAGTCCGAACGTCGAGATGAGGGACGTCGCGTCGAGGACGTTGACAGCTTGGAATTCCACCTTGTGAGGGTAGTGCGCGTGCGGCCCGGGTGGTCACCCGTCCCCGCTCCGGGGCACGCATCATTACCGGGTCGGGACGTCCGGCGGCGATCGACGGCCGTTTTCGGCGGCGTCCGCACCCGCGCGGACACACGTACGCACACAGAGTCAGGGGTAGCACGTGGGCAACGAGCGGCTGGTGGTGATCGGCGGTGACGCCGCCGGGATGAGTGCGGCCTCGCAGGCCCGGCGGCGGCGCGGCGAGGACGACCTGGAGATCGTGGTGATCGAGCGGGGCCGGTTCGCCTCGTACTCCGCGTGCGGCATCCCGTATCTGGTCTCCGGGGACGTGGACGGTCCCGACGCGCTGATCGCACGTACGCCCGACGAGCACCGCAGGCGGGGGATCGACCTGCGCCTGGGTGTCGAGGCGGAGGGTCTCGACCTGGATCGCCGTACGGTCGAGATCCGTGACCTGGCCACCGGCAGGGCCGACCGGGTCGGCTTCGACCATTTGGTCCTGGCCACCGGCGCGGTGCCCATCCGGCCGCCGCTGCCCGGGATGGACGCACCCGGCGTGCACGGGGTGCAGACCCTGGAGGACGCCCGCGAGCTGATCGACTGGCTGGCCCCCGAACACCGCCGGGCGGTGGTGGTCGGCGGCGGCTACATCGGCATCGAGATGGCCGAGGCGATGGTCCGCAAGGGCCTGGCGGTCACCGTCGTGGACCGTTCCGTGCAGCCGATGTCCACCCTGGACCCCGACATGGGCGCCCTGGTGCACGAGGCCATGGAGGGCATGGACATCGACGTGGTGACCGAGACCGAGGTGGTGGGGATCGAGGTGACCGACGGTCGGGCGAGCGCCGTACTGACCGCCGACGGCCGTTTCCCGGCCGACATCGTGGTCCTGGGCCTGGGCGTGCGTCCCGCCACCGAACTCGCCCGCGCGGCCGGCCTGCCGCTCGGCGCGAGCGGCGGACTGACCACCGACCTGCGGATGCGGGTCGGCGTCGGCGGCGGAGCCGAGGGCATCTGGGCGGGAGGCGACTGCGTCGAAGTACTCGACCTCGTCTCCGGCCGCCGTCGGCACATCGCGCTCGGTACCCACGCGAACAAGCACGGCCGGGTGATCGGCGCCAACATCGGCGGCGACTACGCCACCTTCCCCGGCGTGGTCGGCACCGCCGTCAGCAAGGTGTGCGACCTGGAGATCGGCCGCACCGGCCTGCGCGAGAAGGACGCGGCGGCGGCCGGCTTCGAGTTCGTCACCGCGACCGTCGAGTCCACCGGCCGGGCCGGCTACTACCCGGGCGCGCGGTCGATGCGGGTCAAGATGATCGCCGAGCGGATCACCGGCCGACTGCTCGGCGTACAGATCGTCGGCCGCGACGGCGCCGCCAAACGCATCGACACCGCGGCCGTCGCACTCACCCACCGGATGACGGTCGAGGAGATCACCTCCCTCGACCTCGGCTACGCGCCCCCGTTCTCCCCGGTCTGGGACCCGATCCTGGTCGCCGCCCGCAAGGCGGCGCAGCGGGTCGCGGAGGATCGCTGACCGGCGATCGGGCCCCGCCGAGCGCCGGTCGGGATCAGCTCGTCGGCGGTTTGTAGCCGGAGAGATCGAGGGACGCGACCACCCGGTCGGCGATGTCGGAGCCGGCCGGGAGCCCGATGGTGTGGATGTACACGCCCTGGTCGACCAGCCACCACAGCCGGATGTCGTAGGACCCCGCGTCGGCGCATGTCACGGTCCAGGAGCGGTACTTGGCGGGGTGGCCGGCGACCGTCACCGTCGACTTGGTGGTCAACCGCATGGTCGGCTCCTTGTTCGCCGGAGGCGTGACGAGGACACCGTTGCGCAGGCACGACGGCCGGGTCGGTCCGCCGTCGTCCTTGTCGACGGCCCCCTCGGAGGGCCAGCTCCCCGAGACGTCCGGGACGGGTTTGACGCTGACCCAGGCGCCGTGACCCAGGCAGTCACCGGTATACGCGGGGTCGGCGAGCACACACTCGTGCCGGGCGTCCTCCCGCACGACCCGCCACGACGGCCGGGACCGGAACTTCACCGCCGAGACGTCGTCGGACCTGGGCCTGGTGGACGAACCGGGAGCGGTACTCGCCGGCTTCGACGACGGCGGCCGGGTCGTCGGGCGGTTGTCCGGTGGGGTGTTCTCCGACTCCGCCGTGCTCGACTCCGGCGTCCCGTTCGCTTCCAGGACCTCGGTCGCGGCGACGTGCGTCGGTGGCGCCGACGTCATGCCGGGGGAGGGGGTTCCCGATTCGGTGGTCAGCGGTGTGGGGACCCGGGACTGGAGCGGCGTGCTCCGGTTCGTGGTGGGTGCCCCCACCAGGGACACCCCGCCGACGGCCGCCGCGGCCAGGAGCACCGCGGACAGCGGCAGTCCGATGGTCTTCCACCGGGAGTGCGCGGTCCCGTCGGCGTGCGGCGGGGCCGGCGGTCGCAGTCGGTGCGCGGTGACGGTGTCCGCCCGCGCCGCCATCGCCGCGCGCAGCAGGTCCTCCACCGATTCGTCGCGCGCATTGTGTTCGGTCACGACTGTTCGTCCTTCATGAGTTTTTCGAGGGCGTCGATGGCACGACTCGCCGTGGACTTCACCGCTCCACGGGAGAGTCCGAGCGTTTCGGCAATCTGCGCCTCCGTCATGTCCGACCAGTAGCGCAGCACGAGCACCTCACGCTGTCGCGGGGCCAGGCGCTGCACCGCGCCGAGCACCCGCAGATGTTCCTCGGAGAGCACCACGGCGTCCTCGGGCGAGGCGGCGGCCGGCTCGTGCGGGGGGACGTAGGCACGGGCCGTGCGGCGCCGGCGCAACACCGAGCGGGAGAGGTTGACCACCGACGTGCGCAGGTAGGCCATCGCGTTGTCGACGTCGACCAGGTCCTCGCCGAAGCGGCGGTACAACGCGGTGAAGGCGTCCTGGACCACGTCCTCGGCGGTGCCGAGGTCGTCCACGAGCAGGATGGACAGCCGGACCATGCCCAGCCGTTGGGCGTGGTAGAGCTGGGTCAGGGTCGGGCGGGCGGCCGGCTCCTCCCGACCGCCCCGCAGGATGCGAAGCCGCGGTCGACGCGGTGCGGCCTCGGCCGTCGCGTCGTCGGACGCGGAGTCCGGCGATCGCTCGTCGCCCCCGAATGCCGGCATGCTCAGCAGCGCCACGGCCCCGCCGCCCCCTTCGCTGTCATCGAACCGTCCCCACCCCTTGTGCACAGCCCGTGTCATGGAGACGTCTCGGCTCGCCGCGGGTTGCGCCTGCCTTCGAAGTCCCGGTGGCGCCGGGCCGGTTCGTCGTGCCGTGCCCGTCCGCGAGGCGCGGATCGGTGGGCGCGATATCGGCCGGCGTCCCGGCGAGAGCACTCGTCGCGGACCCGTGCATGACAGGGGTGTCCCCTGGGGAAGGTGGTGGGAGGAAAACGAAGACGAACCGGAGCCTCGGGCGCCGTGAAAGCGGGCGCCGTCGGGTTCCGCGGGTTGTGATCCGCCGCTCTCCGCTTGCTGCTGTCACGTACCAGGATGCGTGTTCGATGGGATGGTTGCGCCCCGAGTGAAAGTCCGTGCGGAAGATCCTTCCGCTCCGCCGAACGTGGCGGACGGGATGCGGTGTCGACCAAGTCGGTCTGCCAGGATGGGCGGCAAGCGGGGATACGGCCATCCGTGTCCGAAACCCTCATATCACCGCCGGCTCGAGCAACAAGGAGCACACGCATGCCCATCGCAACTCCCGAGGTCTACGCCGAGATGCTGGACCGGGCCAAGGCCGGTCGATTCGCCTACCCGGCGATCAACGTGACCTCGTCCCAGACCCTGAACGCGGCGCTGCGCGGGTTCGCCGAGGCGGAGAGCGACGGCATCGTCCAGGTGTCCACGGGCGGCGCGGAGTTCCTGTCGGGCACCACCGTCAAGGACATGGTGGTGGGCTCGGTCGCGTTCGCCGAGTACGCGAAGGTGATCGCCGAGAAGTACTCGGTGAACATCGCGCTGCACACCGACCACTGTCCCAAGGACAAGCTCGACGGGTTCATGCGCCCGCTGATCGACATCTCCGCGGAGCGTGTGGCCAAGGGGCAGGACCCGCTGTTCCAGTCGCACATGTGGGACGGCTCGGCCGTACCGCTGGCGGAGAACCTGGAGATCGCCCGTGAGCTGATCGTCAAGTGCGCCGCCGCGCGGATCGTCATGGAGCTGGAGATCGGCGTCGTCGGCGGCGAGGAGGATGGCGTCGCCAACGAGATCAACGACAAGCTCTACACCACCGCGGCCGACGCGCTGGAGACCGTCGAGGCGATCGGCCTGGGCGAGCAGGGCCGCTACATGCTGGCCGCGACCTTCGGCAACGTGCACGGCGTGTACAAGCCGGGCAACGTCAAGCTGCGGCCGAGCATCCTCAAGGACCTCCAGGACGCGGTCGGCGCGAAGTACGGCCGGGAGAAGCCGTTCGACCTGGTCTTCCACGGCGGCTCCGGTTCGCTGCTCGAGGAGATCCGCGAGGCGCTGGACTACGGCGTGGTCAAGATGAACGTCGACACCGACACGCAGTACGCCTTCACCCGCCCGATCGTCGACCACGTGCTGCGCAACTACGACGGCGTGCTCAAGGTGGACGGCGAGGTCGGCAACAAGAAGCTGTACGACCCGCGTTCGTACGGCAAGGCGGCCGAGACCGGGATGGCCGAGCGGGTCGTCGAGGCCTGCCGCGACCTGCGCTCCGCGGGCACCCGGATGAAGTAGTCCGCGATCGGCGACGATTCGCAGCCGAGGCCCGTGACCACGAGGTCGCGGGCCTCGGCGCGTGATGGGCGATCATGGGGTCCATGACCATCGACCAGAACCTTTTCGGCGGACCCGATCCCACCTACCTGCCCGAGGAGTCCGAGCCGCTGGCGCTGCTCGTGGACGGCGTGCCGGCGGCCGAGGTGGCCGCGAAGTTCCCGACCTTCTCGCTCGCGTGGGCCGACCTGGCCGACGAGGCCTTCGGCCGGGGCAGCGTGATCGAGTCCTACGCCTACGCGCGGGTGGGCTACCACCGCGGGCTGGACGCGCTGCGGCGGGCGGGGTGGCGCGGGCACGGGCCGGTGCCGTGGGAGCACGAGCCGAACCGGGGCTTCCTGCGCTCCCTGCACGCGCTTGCGCGGGCCGCGGGTGCCATCGGCGAGGAGGAGGAGTACTCGCGCTGCACCATCTTCCTGCGGGACAGCAGCGCCACGGGGGCCAACGCCCTGGAGGGCTGAGCACCCGCCCTCCGCCCAAGGCGGCCTCAAGCGCCGGCCGGGCTGTCTGGCCTCAAGCGCCGGCCGGGCTGGGTTTGGGCTCTCGGACGCCCGTCGGGTCGAGTTTGGTATCCGGCTCCGGATGGGCCCGGTTTGGCATCGGGCGCCGGTCGGGCTGTTGGTTTGCCCGGCCGGCGTTTTGGTTGCGGCCGTGGCTGCGGTTTCACGCCGGGACGAACAGGCGCCAGCCTGTCGGGCGTACCGTCCAGGTGCGCAGGTGGACCGGGCCGGTGGGCATTCCGTCGGCGGCGTAGGTGAAGTCGCGGCCGCGTACCGTGATTTCGTGTGCGCGCAGTTGTACCGGCGCGCCGAGCGCCGGATGGGGGCCGAAGCGGGACGCGCCCGGGTGGCCGGTGATCATCACGGTCGCCGTACCTGCCCCGTTCGAGCCATTTGCCCCGTGAGTTCCGTTTCGGCCGTTGTACCCGTTCACTGTGACTTCCGTCATCATCGGGCCGGGCGTGGTCGACCCGTCGCAGCCCAGGTGCACGGACAGCACGGGGCGATCCGTGTCTGCCACCACCCGGCCGTCCGCCTCGATCCGCAGCCGGTGTCCCGAGGGCCCGACGGCGGCGCCGACGGTGCTCGACACGGTCCGCGCGGCCTGGTCCCACAACCCGCGCCAGCCGCGTCCGGACATACCGGCGACCGCCCCGGCGCGGCCGGCGCGCACGCCGTGGCCGATCCGGACCGAGCGCAGCGCGAGGCCGCCCAGGTCGTCCGACATCAGGTCGAAGGAACGTTCGTTCTCGCCCAGTGCCACGCGTGCCGCCTTGGCGGGCTCGGCCGGCAGGCCCAGCGCCCGGGCCAGCCCGTGACCGCTTCCGGTGTCGATCGGGACGATGCCCAGCGGGGTCTCGCCCAGCTCGCCCGCACGATCCAGTAACCGCGCGACGGCATGCACTCCGGCATCCCCGCCGATCACCACGACACGCCGACGCCCCCGCCGCGCGAGAGCGCGCTGCAGGTCGGCGGGGTCGGTGGGAATGACGATCTTGCTGGGGGCGCAGGCCCGCAGAACATCGAGCGCGACCCGGACGGATTCGCCGTCCGCCGAGCGAGCCGCAGGGTCCGTGATCACGAGCAGCGAGCGCTCGGCCGACACCGGTCGTCCTTCCTCAGGTAACCTCTCCCCGCAAGAGCCCCTTGCCGCGCATCGCGTCAAGGGGCTTGGACCGTCCGGGGCTCCCGTTGTCAAACATGCCCCGCCTGGAAGGGGTGTACGCCTCATGCCCGCACTCGTACTCGTCGGCGCCCAATGGGGAGACGAGGGCAAGGGGAAGGCTACCGACCTGCTCGGCGGATCCGTCGACTACGTGGTTCGGTACCAGGGCGGCAACAATGCCGGCCATACCGTTGTCATCGGCGATCAGAAGTACGCCCTCCACCTGCTGCCCTCCGGCATCCTCACGCCCGAGTGCACGCCCGTCATCGGCAACGGGGTCGTGGTCGACCCCGGGGTGCTGCTGCACGAGATCAGCACCCTGGTCGAACGCGGCATCGACACCTCCAAGTTGCTCATCTCGGGCAATGCGCACCTGATCACGCCGTACCACCGCACTTTGGACAAGGTGACGGAACGGTTCCTCGGCAAGCGCAAGATCGGCACCACCGGACGCGGCATCGGCCCGTCCTACGCCGACAAGATCAACCGGGTCGGGATCCGCGTCCAGGACCTGTTCGACGCCGGCATCCTGACCCAAAAGGTCGAGAGCGCGCTGTCGGACAAGAACCAGATGCTGGTCAAGATGTACAACCGCCGCGAGCTCAAGGTCGAGGAGATCGTCGAGGAATACCTCGGCTACGCCGAGCAGCTGCGGCCCTACGTCGCCGACACCACGCTGGTCCTGAACCAGGCCCTGGACCAGGGCAAGGTCGTCCTGCTGGAGGGCGGTCAGGGCACGCTGTTGGACGTGGACCACGGCACCTATCCGTTCGTCACCTCGTCCAACCCCACGGCGGGCGGCGCGTGCGCCGGATCGGGCATCGGCCCGACCAAGATCACCGGAGTGATCGGCATCCTCAAGGCGTACACCACGCGCGTGGGTGCCGGCCCCTTCCCGACCGAACTCTTCGACGAGGACGGCGAGGCGCTGCGCCGGATCGGCCACGAGCGCGGCGTGACCACCGGGCGCGACCGGCGCTGCGGCTGGTTCGACGCGGTCATCGCGCGCTATGCCACGCGGGTCAACGGGCTCACCGACTTCTTCCTGACCAAGCTGGACGTGCTCACCGGCTGGGAGGAGATCCCGGTCTGCGTCGCGTACGACATCGACGGTGTGCGGCACGACGAACTGCCGATGTCGCAGACCGACTTCCACCACGCGAAGCCGATCTACGAGAAGCTTCCCGGCTGGACCGAGGACATCACCGGCGCACGCACCTTCGCGGACCTGCCCAAGAACGCGCAGGCGTACGTGCGGGCCCTGGAGGAGATGTCCGGCGCCCCGATCTCGGCGATCGGCGTCGGCCCCGGCCGTACGCAGACCATCGAGATCAACAGCCTGCTGCGCGGCAAGTAGCGCACCGGATCGAGGCCACGCGGGGTCCTGCCGACACACTGTCGGCAGGACCCCGTGATCGTTGACAATCTGCCGCTTCGGACGGCGTTTGCCCGCCCTTATGGTGGCCGCATGAGCACTCTGGACCCGGCGGCCGGGAAGGCCGTTTACGACGCCGACCGCGCCCACGTCTTCCACTCCTGGTCCGCACAGGGGCTCATCAGCCCGCTGGCGGTCGCGGGCGCCGAGGGATCCTACTTCTGGGACTACGACGGCAACCGATACCTGGACTTCGCGTCCCAGCTGGTCAACACCAACATCGGACACCAGCACCCCAAGGTCGTCGCGGCGATCAAGGCCCAGGCCGACAAGCTGTGCATGGTCCAGCCGGCCTTCGCCAACGACGCCCGCAGCGAGGCCGCGCGGCTGATCACCGAGCTCGCGCCCGGCGACCTGAACCGGGTCTTCTTCACCAACGGCGGCGCCGAGGCGAACGAGAACGCGATCCGGATGGCGCGGCTGCACACCGGCCGGCACAAGGTGCTCTCCACCTACCGCTCGTACCACGGCGCCACCGCCAACGCGATCGCGCTGACCGGCGACCCGCGCCGCTGGCCGAACGAGACCGGCGTGTCCGGCATCGTGCACTTCTGGGGCCCGTACGCCTACCGCTCCGCCTTCCACGCCGACGGCGAGGCGCAGGAGTGCGAGCGAGCGCTGGCGCACCTGGAGAACACCATCGTGTTCGAGGGCGCCCAGACGATCGCCGCGATCGTGCTGGAGACCGTGGTCGGCACCGCCGGCATCCTGGTGCCGCCGCCCGGCTACCTCGCGGGTGTGCGGGCGCTGTGCGACAAGTACGGGATCATCTTCATCGCCGACGAGGTGATGGCCGGGTTCGGCCGCACCGGCGCGTGGTTCGCGGTGGACAACTGGGACATCACCCCGGACCTGATCACCTTCGCCAAGGGCGTCAACTCCGGCTACGTCCCGCTCGGCGGCGTGATCATCTCGGACCGGATCTTCGAGACCTTCCGTGAGCGTCCCTACCCGGGCGGCCTGACCTACTCCGGTCACCCGCTGGCCTGCGCCGCCGCCGTCGCGACGATCACCGCGATGCGCGACGAGAAGATCGTCGAGAACGCCAAGTGGCTCGGGGAGAGCGTGATCGGCCCCGAACTGCGCGCGATGGCGGCACGGCACGCGAGTGTCGGCGAGGTGCGCGGCCTCGGCGTGTTCTGGGCGATCGAACTGGTCAAGAACAAGGAGACCCGCGAGCCGCTGGTCGCCTACAACGCCGCCGGCCCCGCCGCGCAGCCGATGAACGAGTTCACCGCGGCGTGCAAGGCGCGCGGCCTGTGGCCGTTCGTCAACATGAACCGCACCCACGTGGTGCCGCCGTGCACGAGCACCGAGGGCGAGGTCAAGGAGGGCCTGGCCATCCTGGACGAGGCGCTGACCGTCGCCGACGCATTCTGCGCGTAGCCCTTCGCACCGCGTGCAACCCTTCGTGAACCAGGCCGTACCCGCGCCGACTTCGGCGCGGGTACGGCTTTTTCGCGTTTCCGCCCCCGGCGTTCGGCGCCCGATCACCCCCTCGGGCGCCGACGCCCGGCGTCCCGGGTGAAATCGGATGGGCACGTTGCTCCCCAAATCGGATATCGGTTCATATGATCGACGCGATCGACTTGATCGGACGGGTGCCCGTCGGCGCGACGGTGCCGACGGCCGGCGAGAAGAGACCGCGTGCAGTCGGCACAGGGCAGTGTTTTAGACGGCGGCCTGCTTCCCGGCCCGGCCGATCCCGGCGGTGCGCAGGCTCCGTTGCGGCGGATCAGCCTGCGCCAGGAGATCGCCGAGGTGTTGAGCGACGACCTGGTGACGGGCCGGCTGCCGGCCGGTACCTCGCTCACCGTCAACGAGACCGCGCAACGTTTCGGGGTGTCGGCGACCCCCGTGCGCGAGGCGCTGATCCAACTGGCCGCGCAGGGCCTGCTGCTCGGCGGCCACCATCGCGGCTTCCAGGTCTGCCGGTTCACCTGGACCGACTTCGCCGAGATCGTCGAGTCGCGCCGACTGCTCGGCGTGCCGCTGATCGGCCGGATCGCCCGGACCGCGCCGGACGAGGCGATGCCGGTGCTGCGCGCGCTCGGTGCCCGACTCGACGGCGCGCACTGGAACGGCGACGTGTCCGAGGTCGCGCTGCTCGACCGGAGGTTCTTCGGCGAACTGGGTCGCTGGAGCGGCAATCGCCGACTCGCCGACGTGCTCGCGGTCTTTCGGGTCCAGGCCTGGATGTACATCGTCCCCTACCTGCGCGACGCCCCGCCGACCGCGTCGGGCTGGGGCCGCTATCGCGAACTCGCCGACCGCGTCGCCGCGCGGGACGCGGAGGGATCGATGGCCCTGATGCGCGACTACACCTCGGCCGGTCGCCGGCTCGCCCGCGAACTCGCGGACGCGCACTGACGCTTGCCCGTGGGATGCCGCCCGGCGCGGTGGCGGTACGGTGGCGCCGGTAACCGCCGCGTGGGATCGACAGGACCGGGAGCTGCACCGTGGATTGCGACGTCTGGCTCGTTCCGCTGGTGGACGCGCTGTGTCACAACCCGGAGAATCCGTTCCGCGACGAACTGGCCGCCTACGACGCCGCGTTGGTGGGCCAGGGCCTGCCCGCCGTGCCGGTGCGCACCTGGCAGCCGGGCACCGCCGAGGTGCGGCTCGCGGGCGCGTTCGACCACGAGTCGCTGCACTACCTGCGCCGCGCCTACCTGCTGCACCGCACGGGGTTCCCGGTCACCCCGGTGGAGCGGCTGGGCGAGGACTACGACCGCCTCCTGGAGACCTTCGAGGCCGCCGCCCAGTTCTCCCACCTGGTGTGGCACTACGACCACGCCGGCGCCTACCTGCCGATCGACTTCCCGCAACCGCTGATGGACGACCCGCTTCCCCAGGAAGGCGGGCCGCTCGGCTCCAGCCTGGGCATGCTGCGCGAGCTGGAGGACCTGGCCCCGTACATCGGCGTGGACCTGCTCGACCCGCCCAGGCCGACGCCGACCTACGACGGCGCCCCGTTCGCCCGTGAACGTTTCGTCTGGGCGACCCTGTACGCCGCCGCCCAGGAGAGCGTGACCCTGGGCGCGATGGTCGTCTTCGCCTGAGCGCGGGGGCATCCGCCGCCGGGCGTGCCACTAGGCTGCCCGTGTGAAGGTCCTCGTGATTGGCAGCGGTGCCCGTGAGCACGCCCTGTGCCGCTCGCTCTCCCTCGACTCCGCGGTGTCCGCCGTCTACTGCGCGCCCGGCAACGCGGGCATCGCCCAGGTGGCCGAACTGCGCCAGGTCGACGCCCTCAACGCCGGGGACGTCGCCGACCTCGCCCAGCGCCTCGGTGTCGACCTCGTCGTGGTCGGCCCCGAGGCCCCGCTGGTCGCCGGGGTCGCCGACGCCGTGCGCGCGCGGGGCATCGACTGCTTCGGCCCGTCCGGCACCGCCGCGCGGCTGGAAGGCTCCAAGGCGTTCGCCAAGGAGGTGATGGCCGCCGCCGGCGTGCCCACCGCCCGCAGCTACGTGTGCACCACCGCCGAGGAGGCCGAACGCGCCCTCGACGCGTTCGGGCCGCCCTACGTGGTCAAGGACGACGGCCTCGCCGCCGGCAAGGGCGTCGTGGTCACCGACGACCTCGACGTCGCCCGCGCGCACGCCGCGTCCTGCGACCGGGTGGTGATCGAGGAGTTCCTGGACGGCCCCGAGGTCTCGCTGTTCGTGCTCTGCGACGGCGACGACGTGGTGGCCCTCCAGCCCGCCCAGGACTTCAAGCGGGTCGGCGACGAGGACGCGGGCCCCAACACCGGGGGCATGGGCGCCTACACCCCGCTCCCGTGGGCCCCCCAGGGCCTGACCGAAGACCTGGTGCGCACCGTCGCCCAGCCCACCGTGGACGAGATGCGCCGCCGCGGCACCCCGTTCTCCGGCGTGTTGTTCATCGGCCTGGCGCTCACCTCGCGCGGCCCGCGCGTGATCGAGTACAACTGCCGCTTCGGCGATCCCGAGACCCAGGTCGTGCTGGCGAGCCTGGCCACCCCGCTGGCCGGCGTGCTGCACGCCGCCGCGACCGGGCGCCTGGGCGAGTTGGAGCCGCTGCGCTGGCACGAGGGCGCGGCGGTGACCGTGGTGGTGGCCGCCGAGAACTATCCCGCCACCCCGCGCACGGGCGACCCGATCAAGGGCCTGGCCGAGGTCGCCAAGCTCCCGCACACCTACGTCCTGCACGGCGGCACCCGCCGCGGCGAGGGCGGCGAGGTGCTGTCCTCCGGCGGCCGGGTGCTCTCGATCACCGGCACCGGGGCGACGCTGGAGCAGGCCCGGCACCACGCGTACGAGGGGGTGGCCCTGATCGGCCTGCCCGGCTCGCACCACCGCACCGACATCGCCGCCAAGGCGAGCCGGGGCGAGATCTCGGTCGCCGGCTACCCGCCCCAGGGCTGAATTCGGCCGTTCGGCCCCCTTACCGGTCGGCTCAAACCAACACAGCCGTCCGGCCCCGGATCTCACTCGCAGGGATGGTGTTCGGCCCGAAGCGGCTGAACACCGGAACTCGTCGCATTATCGTGCGAGCACCGCGGGTCGTGACCGACGACCCGGACGAGTGATCCCCGGATCCAGGATCGGATGGGGGCGATGCGTGTGGGCGAGTCGGCCGAACCACTGGCGCTGGCCGAGGCACGCGCGCGGGCGCGCGCCGTGCTGTGGGTGCGCAACGGTGCCGTCCTGGCCGCGCTGACGGCCGCCGGCCTGCTGCTGTACTGGGCCTCGCGCAGCTTCGGCGAGAGCGCCCCGGGCACGCTGCTCGCCGCCCTGGCGGTGGCGATCGTGGCCCTGCTCGGCTGGGTCGCGCTCGATCTGGCGCTGGTGCGCCGCACCGGTGTCCCGGCGGTCGCGCTGGCCCCGGACGACGCGCCGGAACTGCACACGATGGTGCGCGAACTGGCCGAGCGCCTGGACGTGCCGGTGCCCGACGGCATCCGGTTGTGCCCGGAATGCGACAGCTGGCTGGAACCCGACCCCCGCCGGCCCCGGCGCACCGTCCTGGTGGTCGGCGCGCCGTTCCTGTGGTGGTTGCGGGTGGGCGAGTTGCGGGCCCTGCTCGCCCCCGTCGTGGCGGGCACCGAGGCGTCCGCCGAACCGGTGGTCGCCGGTGCCCGTCGCTGGGTCCGCCGCCTCGACGCGGTCGCCGACGTACGGCGCCCGCTCGGCCCGGCCCCGCTGCGTCCGGCCCGCCGGCTCTCCCGTTCCTTCGCCCGCCAACTGCTCGGCCTGTGCCAGGGCCACGCCGAACTGATGGAGCGGGAGATCGCGGTCGGCGCGGCGGCCCTGGCCATTCCGCTGGAGCCCGAACTGCGCGCCACCGCTCACGAACAGGTCGGCCTGGCCTACGCCGGCTGGGACCGCCTGCTGACCCGGCTCGCCGCGCCCGCCTGGGCCATCGGCCGACGCCCGGACGCGCTGATGGCGGGCGTGGTCTCGGCGCTGACCGAGTTGTCCCGGCGGGACAAGCTCGCCGACGCGTTCGGCGCCCGCCTGGCCGAGCGGGCCGCCGGCGACCTGCTCGCCGATCCGGCCGCCATGGACGGCGAGATCTCCCGGCTCGCGGCGGGCATCTTCGCCGACGGACCCACCCCGCACCCGGTCTCGTGGGCCGACTACCCCGACGCGGTCATCGAGCCGGTGTGGCGGGCCCGCGCGGCGGCGTTCGCGGCCCCCGTCGACGACGCCCTCGCCGTGCTGCGCCGGGATCCGGACGAGGACCACCGCAAGGCCGCCGACCACCTGTTCGCGGTGGTGGCGTGCGCGGCCCTGGACACCGGCCGGATGCACCCGGCGGTGGACTGGCTGGACGGCCCGGTCCTGGTCGACGGCTCCGGCCGCGCGGTCGACCTGGCGACGCTGATCACCCGTGCCGTCGACGAGCGCAACGACGCCCCGCTGCGCGCCTGGCTGGCCCGGATCGGCATCGCCACCCGCGAGCCGGTCCACCCCGACGGGTCGGCGGCCTGACGCCCTCGGGTCCGCGGTGGGGCCCGTGAAAGACTTCCCCTGCCCCACCACACCCCGAGAAAGCGCTGGTTCCGTGAGCGGATTCGTCACCAAGCCCGAGCCGGTCGAGGTTCCCGGCCTGACCCACATCCACACCGGCAAGGTGCGCGATCTGTACACCGACGCCGACGACAACCTCGTGATGGTGGCCAGCGACCGGATCTCCGCCTACGACTGGGTCCTGGAGCCCGGGATCCCGGACAAGGGCCGGATCCTCACGAGCCTGTCGCTGTGGTGGTTCGACCTGCTGGCGGACCTGTATCCGAACCACGTGCTGTCCACCGAGGTCCCCGCCGGCGCCCCCGCCGACTGGGCCGGCCGCACCCTGGTGTGCCGCCGGCTGGACATGGTGCCGGTCGAGTGCGTGGCGCGCGGCTACCTGGCCGGGTCCGGCACGGTGGAGTACCGCGCCTCGGGCTCGGTATGCGGCGTCGCGCTGCCCGAGGGCCTGACCGAGGGCTCCGAGTTGCCCGAGCCGATCTTCACCCCGGCCACCAAGGCCGAGGTCGGCGAGCACGACGAGAACGTCTCCTTCGCGTATGTCGCCGAGCGGCACGGCGCGGAACTGGCCGACGCACTGCGCCGGGCCACGCTCTCCGTCTACGGCCGGGCCCGGGACATCGCGCGCGAGCACGGGCTCGTCCTGGCCGACACCAAGTTCGAGTTCGGCCTCGACCCGGCGGGCGGCCTGGTGCTCGCCGACGAGGTGCTGACCCCCGACTCGTCCCGCTACTGGCCCGCCGACCGCTGGGCACCGGGGCACGCCCAGCCGTCCTTCGACAAGCAGTACGTGCGCGACTGGCTCACCTCGCCCGAGTCGGGCTGGGACCGGGTGGCGGACACCCCGCCGCCGGACATGCCCGAGGAGGTCGTCGCGCGCACGCACGAGAAGTACGTCGAGGTGTACGAGCGACTGACCGGCCGCCGCTGGGCCTGATCGATCGAGCTCGACGGACGCCGATTTCCGGCCGTCCCGACATCCGTCGGGACGGCCGGGACGGTCGGGGCGGTATCCGGGGCGGCATCGAGCCCGCATTGAGCCCACACGCATCCCGTGGGCCCGGACCCGGCGCATACGACAGAAAGGCCGGATCACATAAGTGATCCGGCCTTCTCGTGGAGCGGACGACGAGATTCGAACTCGCGACCCTCACCTTGGCAAGGTGATGCTCTACCAACTGAGCCACGTCCGCACGACTCGGGGCACTGCCCCGCGTTGTGTCCCCAACCCTACCCGATCCGCGGAGGTGGTTGCCACCGACCTCGGTTCGAGGGGTCGAGCAGAGCAGGCGACAGGAATTGAACACTGCGTCTCCCCCTTGGAAAGGGGGCGCTCTACCACTGAGCTACGCCTGCGTGTGTTCCCCGGTTTCCCGGGTGCAAGAGAACTCTATAGGACCGTCGAGGGTGCCCAGTACGCTGCGGAGTCGGATCATCACGGATGTCCGGTTTTGCCGGGGAAAGTTCTTTCGGAGCGGCCCCGGCCCCGCTCGGCCGCAGGCGGGGACGGGGGCCGAGAGGTGGCCGGGCCGGACACGTGTGGTGTGGGTTGCCGGTGCGGAGGCGCGCTCAGTTCGCGGTGTTGGCGGCCTCGAACTCCGCGTAGACCCGGGCCGGGATGCGCCCGCGCGCGGGTACGTCCATACCGCGCGCGCGGGCCCAGGCCCGTACCGCCGCGGGGTCGGAGGCGACGGTCGTCTGGCGGAAGGGCTTTCCGGTGCGCGCGGTGCGTCGCGCGACCGCGAGATAAGGAGCCAGCGCATCCCGCATCTGCTGAACGTGCTCTTCCGAAAGGTCGATTTCATACGACTTGCCGTCGAGGCCGAAACGGATGGTTTCCGTGGCCTCGCTTCCGTCGATGTCGTCGTGCAGGCTGACGACTACACGCTGGGCCATGGCGGTGTCCTCTCGGGTGATAGCACCGAGGCGAAAAACAAAACTTCATTGCCGAGTCTAAGCGCTAAACGCGAACCGTTGCGGTGTGGTCCGCTGTTCTTCGGTTCGGTAAGCGCTAATTTACCGGTCGGCGATTCGTTTTCACGATACGCGAGATATTCCTCTCGCCGCGCGAGGGCGGGCGTGTCCCGAGCGTCGGCCGGTTTGATCCACAGCCTGTGGACAACGCGACGCCGAGTCGGCCGTCGGATGAGCCAGGGCGGGGCGCATTGCCCGTTTGAAGGCGATTTATTGACATCCGGATCCGGCCGAACCCCCTGTGGACAACCCCGAAGCTGTGGATAACTCGGCGCCGGGACGGGTCGCCCGGAGGCGGCCGGTACCCTGATACCGCCGATCCATCGGGTGCCGGCGTCGACCGACCCGATCCAGCAGCAGGGTCCGACCCCCCGTATCCCGCGATACGGACGACCGGCCCGAACCATCACAGTGGGAGTGCCTGTGGCACGCGTCGTCGTCGACGTCATGCTCAAGCCGGAAATCCTCGATCCCCAGGGGCAGGCCGTGCAGCGCGCGCTGCCGCGGCTGGGTTTCGACGGAATCACCGACGTCCGCCAGGGCAAGCGTTTCGAGCTGGAGCTGGAGGGACCGGTCGACGAGGCCGCCCTCGCCCGCATCCGCGAAGCCGCCGAGTCCTTCCTCGCCAACACCGTGATCGAGGACTTCACCGTCCGCGTCGAGGCGGAGGGGGAGAAGTGACGATCCGCGTCGGCGTCGTCACCTTCCCCGGTTCGCTCGACGACCACGACGCCCGGCGCGCGGTGCGCATCGCCGGTGCCGAGCCGGTCGCCCTGTGGCACAAGGACAAGAACCTCCAGCAGGTCGACGCGGTCGTCCTGCCCGGCGGATTCTCGTACGGCGACTACCTGCGTTGCGGAGCCATCTCGCGCTTCTCGCCGGTCATGGAATCGGTGATCGAGCAGGCGCAGGCCGGTCTTCCGGTATTGGGCATCTGCAACGGTTTCCAAATTCTTTGCGAATCGCACCTGCTGCCGGGCGCGCTCACCCGCAACGACCACCTCCACTTCATCTGTCGGGACCAAAAGCTGCGGATCGAGAACACGTCCACCGCATGGACGTCGGACTTCGCACCCGGACAGGAGATCACCGTTCCGCTCAAGAACGGTGAAGGCGGTTTCGTCGCCGACGAGCGCACCTTGGACATGCTGGAGGCCGAGGGCCGGGTGATCGCCCGCTACCTGGACCTCAACCCGAACGGATCGCGTCGCGACATCGCCGGCATCAGCAACGCGGCCGGGAACGTGGTCGGTCTGATGCCGCACCCCGAGCACGCGGTGGAGCCGCTGACCGGTCCCACGACCGAGGGCCTCCCCTTCTTCACCTCGATCCTGAAGCGCCTGGTGAACGCCTGATGAGCCTGGACACCGTCAAGAACGCGCTCGAACACCCCGACGTCGAGCAGCCCTTCGCCGAACTCGGCCTCAAGCCGGACGAGTACACCCGCATCCGGGAGATCCTGGGCCGCCGGCCGACCTCCTCCGAGTTGGCCATGTACTCGGTGATGTGGTCCGAGCACTGCTCGTACAAGTCGAGCAAGGTGCACCTGCGCCAGTTCGGCGACAAGATGCCCGAGAACGACGCGATGCTCGTGGGCATCGGGGAGAACGCCGGCGTCGTCGACGTCGGCCAGGGCTATGCGGTGACCTTCAAGGTCGAGTCGCACAACCACCCGTCCTACGTGGAGCCCTACCAGGGCGCCGCGACCGGCATCGGCGGCATCGTGCGCGACATCCTGGCGATGGGCGCCCGCCCGGTCGCGGTGATGGACCCGCTGCGCTTCGGCGCGGCCGAACACCCCGACACCCGGCGCGTGTTGCCCGGCGTGGTCGCGGGCATCGGCGGCTACGGCAACTGCCTGGGCCTGCCCAACATCGGCGGCGAGATCGTCTTCGACCCGTGCTACCAGGGAAACCCGCTGGTCAACGCGCTGTGCGTGGGCGTGATGAAGCACGAGGACATCCACCTCGCGCAGGCGTCCGGCGCGGGCAACCTGGTGATCCTCTACGGCGCCCGCACCGGCGGCGACGGGATCGGCGGGGTATCGGTCCTGGCCTCGGAGACCTTCGACGCCGACGGCCCGGCCAAGCGCCCGGCCGTCCAGGTCGGCGACCCGTTCCAGGAGAAGCTGCTGATCGAGTGCACCCTGGAGCTGTTCCGCGAGCACCTGGTCGCGGGCATCCAGGACCTCGGCGGCGCGGGCCTGTCCTGTGCCACCTCGGAGCTGGCCTCGGCCGGATCCGGCGGCATGCGGGTCGAGTTGGACACCGTCCCGCTGCGCGACCACACGCTCTCGCCCGAAGAGATCCTGATGAGCGAGTCGCAGGAGCGGATGTGCGCCGTCGTGGAGCCGGCCCACGTGGCCCGCTTCATGGAGATCTGCGACAAGTGGGACGTCATCGCCACCGTCGTCGGCGAGGTCACCGAGGGCGACCGGCTGGAGATCTTCTGGCACGGCGAGCAGATCGTCGACGTGCCGCCGCGCACGGTCGCGCACGAGGGGCCCGTCTACGAGCGGCCGTATGCGCGCCCGCAGTGGCAGGACACCCTCCAGGCCGACGCGGCCGAGCGGCTGCCCCGACCGGGCACGGCCGACGAGCTGAAGGCGACCCTGCTCGACCTGGTCGCCTCGCCGAACCTGGCGGACAAGTCGTGGGTCACCGACCAGTACGACCGCTACGTGCTCGGCAACACCGTGCTGGCCCAGCCGGAGGACTCCGGCATGGTCCGCATCGACGAGGAGACCGGCCTGGGCGTGGCGCTCGCCACCGACGGCAACGGCCGCTTCTGCAAGCTCGACCCGTACACCGGCGCCCAGCTCGCGCTGGCCGAGGCGTATCGCAACGTGGCCACCACCGGTGCCAGGCCGCTGGCCGTCACCGACTGCCTGAACTTCGGCTCGCCCGAGGACCCGGCGGTGATGTGGCAGTTCGCCGAGACCACGCGCGGTCTGGCCGACGCGTGCCAAATCCTCGGCACGCCGGTGACCGGCGGCAACGTGTCGTTCTACAACCAGACCGGCGAGACGGCGATCCACCCGACCCCGGTGGTCGGCGTGCTCGGCGTGATCGACGACGTCGAGCGGCGCACGCCGGTCGGCTTCGCCGAGGAGGGGCAGATCATCCTGCTCCTGGGCGACACGCACGAGGAGCTGTCCGGCTCGGCGTGGGCGCAGGTGGCCCACGACCACCTCGGCGGCCTGCCGCCGAGGGTGGACCTGGAGCGCGAGCGGCTGCTCGCCGAGATCCTGATCGCGGGCTCGCGCGACGGCATGATCGACGCCGCGCACGACCTCGCCGACGGCGGTCTGGCCCAGGCTCTGGTCGAGGCGTGCCTGACCGGCGGCCACGGCGCGCGTGTGGTGCTGGCCGAGGACCTCGACCCGACCGTCGCGCTGTTCAGCGAGTCGGCGGGCCGGGCGATCGTCGCGGTGCCCAGGAGCGAGGAGATGCGCTTCACCGACATGTGCAAGGTGCGCGGCCTGCCGTGCGCCCGGATCGGTGTGGTCGACGGCGACACGCTCGACTTCCAGGGCCACTTCACGGTGGCGCTGGACGAACTGCGCACCGCCCACGAGCAGACCCTGAAGGCCCTGTTCGGCTGAGCGGCCGAGCGGTGACTTCCCCGTGCCCGTGAGGGGTGCCCCGTGCACCCCTCACGGGCATCGTCGTCTCCCGGCGCCGCCGTCCCGGTGCGCCGCCGGTGCCTGCGGCGGGCCCCGCCATCCCTACGCCCCGAGCCGGTACGGCCGGAACGTGCCGTGCCCGGGCCAGTACGGATAGGGGATCGTGCCGTGGTGCGCGCCCTTCCCGGAACTCTCCTCGTACGCGTGGTACCGGGTGTGCGCCGCGTCCGCCCAGCCCGCGAAGACCAGCGTGTGGCCGGCCGCGCCCGGGGCGGTGTTGAGCAGGATGTCGCCGGGGCGCAGATCGTCCTTGCCGATCGGGTGCGACACCTCGGGCAGGGTCACCGTGGTCAGCCCGGGCGGCGGCAGCCCCCACGCCATCGAGACCAGCCCCGAGCAGTCCGTGCGGTAGCCGTCGTGGAAGCCGCTCATGCTGTAGCCCAACCCCAGGTCGGCCCACCGCTTCGCCCGGGCCACGATCTCCTCGCCGTCCGGCCCCGGCGCCGCGACCCGCACGACGCCCGCCCCGCGACCGATCGGCCGGACCGCGAACGGCCCGTCGTACACCTCCGGCGGCGCGAACGACGGCTCGCCCGCGCGGATCCACCCGTCGGCCGGCCCGAGCCCCGCGGGCCGCCCGCCCGCCGGCGCCAGGTCGAGCAGTCGGCTGGCCGCGGCTTGGTCCGCCTCCGCGTAGGACCGGGCGTTGTCGACCAGCCGATCGGCCAGATCCACCCCGCCGCGCTCGGCCCGATCCAGCGTCTCCACCGCCTCCCGAAGCCTGCTCCGCAGCACCTCGAAGGTCTCCGGCGCCAGTGGGCGGCTCGCCGCGACATCGACCGCCGCCACCCGCTCGCGCAACGCCCACACCTCCCGGGCCACCGCCCGCAACCGACCCGCGAGCGCGACCAGACCGCCCGGCGCGGCGGCGAACCCGGCGATCACCGCGCCGCCCACCGCTCGTCCAACCACGCCGCACTGCCCGACGCCGGAAAACGCTCCACCGCATCCGACCCCGTCGGCCCCGCCGCCTCCCGAGCCGCCCGCTCGTTCGCCGCGATCCGGCCCAGCGCGGCCCGTATCGCCGCCGCGTGCGCCCGCAGCGCCTCGACCACGGCCAGCACCGCCGGCTCCGTCGCCGCGCACTCCCGCCGCCAGACCTGCGCCCGAGCCGCGAACGCCTCCGCCGCCCCGCCGCTCCAGTCGACCGCCGTCGAGACGGGCCGCACCCGCTCCGCCGCCCCGGCCAACTCGGCCGCGATCGCCTCGACCCGGCCGGGATCCCCGTAATTGCTCATGCCCCCAGCGTCGCGGCACGCCGGCCGCGGCGGGCGAGCGCGGGCCGAATCCGTGCAGAAACGAATCGCCTACTCTCGGCCGAAATCCCGCCGACCGCAGCCGAAAACCGTCCACCCCATCCGCGGGCCGCCCTCTAAGCTGCACCCATGACGAACCGCCCCGCCGCCCCCCGCCCCCGCAAGGTCGATCCGGCCAAGGTGCGCACCGCGCTGATCGCCGAGTGGCGCGCGATGGCCGAGGTCACGGCGCGGCTGACCCCGGAGCAACTGGCCGCCCCCTCCGGGCTGACCGGCTGGTCCACCGCCAACCTGGTCGGCCACCTGGCCGCGAGCGTCGAGGCGGTCCCGCGCTGGCTCGCCGAACCCGTCCCGACCGGCCCGCCGATCACCGTCGAGCAGTGGGCGAACGGCACCTCCGCCTACGCCTCGGTCATCTCCGCCATCGCCGACGACATGGCCGAGGCCGGCCGCACCCCCGCCGACTGCGTCGACGCCGCGATCGCCGCCCTGGACGGGGTCCCGGACACCCGCACGACGATCACCCGGATCGGCCCGATGCGCCTGCCCGACATGCTCGTCACCCGCCTCGTCGAGGGCGTCGTGCACAGCGACGACCTGGAGCGGGCCACCGGCGAGCCCTTCCCGCACGACCGGCACGCGCTCGGCACGGTGGTCCGCGCGCTGGCCGACGCGCTCGCCGTCCGCGCCCCCGGACACGCGGTCGAGGTCCGCGTCCCGCCGTTCGCCGTAGTGCAGTGCGTCACAGGACCCCGGCACACTCGGGGCGTTCCGCCCAACGTGGTCGAGACCGACCCAAGGACCTGGCTCCGCCTCGCCACCGGCCGTCTGACCTGGGCGGACGCCGTCGACGACGGTCGGGTCCTGGCCAGTGGCGAACGTAGTGACTTGTCCGGATACCTGCCACTGATGGGGTGAACCGCGACCCATCCGGCCCTGTCGTAGACTCGATCACGTGCCACGTGGCGACGGACGACTCAACCACGATCTCTTCCCCGGCGAGAAGGGCCCGCAGGACGCCTGCGGCGTCTTCGGCGTCTGGGCCCCCGGCGAAGAGGTCGCAAAACTCACCTATTTCGGTCTCTACGCTTTGCAGCACCGCGGGACGGAATCCGCCGGCATAGCTGTGAGCAACGGATCCCAGATCCTGGTCTTCAAGGACATGGGCCTGGTCTCCCAGGTCTTCGACGAAACCACTCTGGGCTCGCTCCGCGGGCACATGGCCGTAGGCCATGCCCGCTACTCGACCACCGGATCGTCCGTCTGGGAGAACGCCCAGCCGACCTTCCGGGCCACCGCGACCGGCAGCATCGCGCTCGGCCACAACGGAAACCTCACCAACACGGGTGAGCTGTCCCGTCTGGTCGCCGAGCAGGGCCCCGATCGCGGCGAGCTCAACTACCCCTACCAGGGCCGGATCGAGGCCAGCAGCGACACCGATCTGCTCACCTCGCTCCTGGCCGGCAGTCCCGACCTGTCCCTGGAACAGACCGCGATGCAGGTGTTGCCCGAGGTCAAGGGCGCCTTCTCGCTGGTCTTCATGGACGAGACCACGCTCTACGCCGCGCGCGACCCCCAGGGCATCCGGCCCCTCGTGCTCGGCCGCCTGGAGCGCGGTTGGGTGGTGGCGAGCGAGACCGCCGCCCTCGACATCGTCGGCGCCTCGTTCATCCGCGAGATCGAACCGGGCGAGCTGATCGCGGTCGACGAGCACGGCCTGCGCACCCGGCGCTTCGCCGAGGCCAAGCCCAAGGGCTGCGTCTTCGAATACGTCTACCTGGCCCGCCCCGACACGACCATCGCGGGCCGCGGCGTCTACGCGTCCCGGGTCGAGATGGGCCGCCGGCTGGCCCAGGAGTACCCGGTCGACGCCGACCTGGTCATGCCGACCCCGGAATCGGGCACCCCCGCCGCGATCGGCTACGCCGAACAGTCCGGCATCCCGTACGGGAACGGCCTGGTCAAGAACTCCTACGTGGGCCGGACCTTCATCCAGCCCAGCCAGACCATCCGGCAGCTGGGCATCCGGCTCAAGCTGAACCCGCTGCGCGAGGTCATCCAGGGCAAGCGCCTGGTCGTCGTCGACGACTCGATCGTGCGCGGCAACACCCAGCGCGCGCTGGTGCGCATGCTGCGCGAGGCCGGCGCGGCCGAGGTGCACGTGCGGATCTCCTCGCCGCCGGTGAAGTGGCCGTGCTTCTTCGGCATCGACTTCGCCACCCGGGCCGAACTGATCGCCAACGGTCTCTCGGTGGACGAGATCGCCAAGTCGCTCGGCGCCGACTCGCTCGCCTACATCTCGCTCGACGCGATGGTCGAGGCGACCACCATTCCCAAGGACCGGCTGTGCCGGGCCTGCTTCGACGGGGAATACCCGATCGAGCTGCCCGACCCCGAGCGGTTGGGCAAGCACCTGCTCGAAGGCATCGAGCAGTCCGTCCGCACCGACGTGGACGGCGTGCAGGCCCTCCTCGGCGGTGGCGGCGCGGAGGACGCGCTCCGTCGTCCCTGATCCGCCGCAGTCCAGCGAGTTTCCGTTTTCGGTGCGCCGCGTCGTGCCCCCTTCCCGGGGGCGCGACGGGCGTTCCGCAAGGATCCACCCCGACCCGAAAGGGCCGCCGCCGTGAGCGACCAGTCCACCCCCACCCCCCGCACCGCGAGCTACGCCGCGGCCGGCGTCGACATCGAGGCCGGTGACCGCGCCGTCGAGCTGATGAAGCAATGGGTCGGCAAGGCCACCCGGCCCGAGGTCGTCGGCGGCCTGGGCGGCTTCGCCGGCCTGTTCGACGTCTCCGCGCTCAAGCGGTACGAGCGCCCCCTGCTGGCCACCGCGACCGACGGCGTGGGCACCAAGGTCGCCATCGCGCAGGCGATGGACAAGCACGACACGATCGGCCACGACCTGGTCGGCATGGTCGTCGACGACCTGGTCGTGTGCGGCGCCGAACCGCTGTTCATGACCGACTACATCGCCACCGGCAAGGTCTTCCCCGAGCGGGTCGCGGCGATCGTCAAGGGCATCGCCGAGGGCTGCGTACTGGCCGGCTGCGCGCTGGTCGGCGGCGAGACGGCCGAGCACCCCGGCCTGCTCGACCCGAACGAGTACGACGTCGCGGGCGCCGGCACCGGCGTGGTGGAGGCCGACGCCCTGCTCGGCGCGGAGCGGGTGCGCGAGGGCGATGTGGTGATCGCGATGGCCGCCTCCGGCCTGCACTCCAACGGCTACTCGCTGGCCCGGCACGTGTTCTTCGCCGTCGCCGGCTGGAACCTCGACCGCGACGTCCCGGAGCTGGGTCGCACACTCGGCGAGGAACTGCTCGAACCGACCCGGATCTACTCGCTCGACTGCCTGGACCTGGCCCGGCGCACCGACGTGCACGCCTACTCGCACGTCACCGGCGGCGGCCTGGAGGCCAACCTGGCGCGGGTGCTCCCGGCCCACCTGGACGCCCGCCTGAACCGCTCGACCTGGACCCCGGCGCCGATCTTCGGCCTGGTCGGCGCGCTGGGCGAGGTGCCCCGGTCCGAACTGGAGAAGACGCTGAACATGGGCGTGGGCATGGTCGCGGTGGTCGCCGCCGACGCGGCCGACGCGGCCCTCGCGGTGCTCGCCGAGCGCGGCGTGCCGGCCTGGATCCTCGGCGACGTGGTCACCGGTTCCGGCCGGGCCGTACTGAGCGGCGATCACCGGGCATGACGAAGGCACCCGCGGCGCCCGCCGTCGTCCCGCGACGGGACGGCGGCTCGGCCGCGGGCGTGTTCGCGAACACGCCAAACGGCCCGGGGTCGAGTAGTCGTCCTACTCGGTCCCGGACCGGGCGGTGTCACTGTGCACGGGCACCCCGGCTGAAGAGGGTGTTTCGTCCCGTGCCCGACGACGAGGGGTGCGGGGTCAACGATGGCGCGATCGGCCGTCGTCTTCCTCGTCCTCGTCATCGTTGTAGCGAGCCGAATACCCCGCGTAGGGGTCGTCGAACTCGTCTTCACTCGTGTCGTCGTCAACCTCGGGCTTGCCGATCGGCAAGTCGGTTGGCGACGACGCGCCCAGCTCTTCAGCCAGACGGCTCAGATCCGTACCGCCGCTGTTGTACTTCAGCTGGCGGGCGACCTTTGTCTGCTTGGCCTTGGCCCGGCCGCGCCCCATGGCTCGACCCCCTCAACGACGGGGCTCACGGCCCCGGGTCTTGACACGCGTTCATAGTCAGAGACGGTTCGATGGCACTTGAGAACCGGCCCGTAGGGGATTAACGGTACCTGCTTCCGCTGCCGGACGGTACGTCGCATGGGTGACAGCGGGGCTCGGACCCCGACCGGGCTGTGCCGTTACAGCTGGTCAGGGGCCTGATCTGGGGTCCTTTGCCGGGTCTGACGATACCCTGTCGGTCAGCTTTGGAGGTAGATGTCACGCAGCCGGCCCACATCCGCCATCCGTTGCTCGGCCAATCGGTCGGCCGCGACGGCCGGTGGCACGCCCTCCTCGTCGGCCAGGGCGAAGATCCGCGCGGTGGTGGTGCGGATCCCGGATGCCTTGCGCTTGGCCCGTTCGAAGTCGAATCCGCGCCGCTCGTCGGCCACCTGGATCACCCCGCCGGAGTTGACCAGGTAGTCCGGCGCGTAGAGCACGTCTCGCTCGGCCAACGCCTTCTCGATCCCCGGATGGGCCAGCTGATTGTTGGCCGCGCCGCAGACCACGGCCGCGGTCAGCACCGGCACGGTGTCGTCGTTCAGCGCGCCGCCGAGCGCACACGGGGCGTAGACGTCCAGGTCCGGTATGCGGATCAGGGCGTCGGTGTCGGGCACGAAGTCCACCTCGGGGTGCTCGTGCCGCACCCGGGCCACCGCCCGCTCGTCGACGTCGGTGACCACCACCGAGGCGCCGTCGGCGACCAGATGCCCGACCAGGTGCCGGCCCACCTTCCCGACGCCCGCGACGCCCACTCGGCGTCCGCGCAGCGTAGGGGCGCCCCAGCGGTGTTCGGCGGAGGCGAGCATGCCCTGGAAGACCCCGTACGCGGTCAGCACGGACGAGTCGCCCGCGCCGCCGTTCTCGGGGGAGCGGCCGGTGACGAAGTCGCACTCCTTGGCGACCACGTCCATGTCGTCGACGTAGGTGCCCACGTCGCAGGCGGTGATGTAGCGACCGCCCAGGGACTGGACGAAGCGGCCGTAGGCGCGCAGCAGGACCTCGGACTTGTCCCGAGCCGGGTCGCCGATGATCACCGCCTTGCCGCCGCCGTGGTCGAGGCCGGCGAGGGCGTTCTTGTAGGTCATGCCGCGGGAGAGGTTGAGGACGTCCGCGACGGCCTCCTCCTCGGTGTCGTAGGGGTGGAACCTGGTCCCGCCGAGCGCGGGCCCCAGGGCACTGGAGTGGATCGCGATGATCGCGCGCAGTCCGCTCGCGCGGTCCTGGCAGAAGACGACCTGTTCGTGGCCGGTCGACCTGCCGAACACCAGGCCCGACGTCGTGTCGTGCGGGCCGTCCATGCTGTCGGTCACTGTGGTGACTCCATGGGTTCGTGGTGACGTGATGACACTGCGCCGCGCGGATCTGCGCGGCGGTTCAAGCCTAGAACCCGAGCGGATCACCGGGTTGGACCTTCTCCACCTCGGGACATCGGCGACGTGCCAAGATGCGTTCGTGCGGACTTCGGTGGTTGCCCCCTACGCGGCGTATCTGCGGGTGTACGAGCCGCTGGCGGCGTTTCCCGAGCCGGAGCGCGGCCGGTGGGCCGCGTACGCCGCCACGCGGCCGTCCGGCGCCTCCGCGGCGGCCGAACCGCCCTCGCCCGCCGGTCTCACCGCGCAGGAGCACCGCAGCGGCCTGGAGAACCTTCTGGCCACCCCTCCGGTGATCGCGCCGCCGCACGAGAGCGAGGACGCCTACGTGCAGGTCCTGGACGGCGTCACGGTCGTCTGCCCCCGGCAGACCCGGCTGCGCTGCTGGACGGCGCTGGCCGAGCTGCGCCGGGAGTACCCGGCGACCGTCCTGGACGTGTTCTGGCCCCGGCTGGTCATCGACCAGGCGCACCTGGAGCACGAGCGGTGGAAGTCGGCGCACCCCGACGTGCATCCGCACATCCACAGCAGCACCTGGCATGTCCCGGTGCGCTGGTTCGTGCTGTTCGCGCCGGAGGAGCGGGTCGTGGTGCCCGCGGCCGAGGGCGGCTCGGCCGGGCCCGGGGAGCTGTACTACCGGACCCCCATGGTCCAGGCCAGGCGCCGGATCGCCCGGGCGCTGAAGGTGCTGCGCGAGACGGTCGAGGACGGTGCGCTGATCACCGGCCTGGAGAGCGTCGGCCGGTGGTTGGAGGAGTTCCACCCGCGCGCGATGGTCGAGCTGGACTACGGCGGGCTGGTGCGGCTGGTCGCCCCCGATCCGACCGCCGACACCTCCGTCGCGGACGTCGCGGAGGGCATCGCCGCACTGGGATCCGGTGACGGAGCGCGAGCATCGGCGGCCTACCGCAGGATTACGGAGCGTTGGCAATCGGTACGCGCCCTGGAGCACGCGAGCTGAGCAAGCGTCCGCATTTCATGAAGTTTCGGCGTGACCGTCGTCACTCTTTCGTGTTCAGTCACCCCGCGATCTGAAAGCCTCTCAACCTGCTGGTTCGAGTTGTGGGACTCCCAGCTCTCCAGGTTGTCGGAGATCGACTCACAACAAGGTGCATACGCCAGCGAATGGTTCGTATATGATGAAAAGGACAAACCAGATGTAGTCGGTCTGGCCGGGTCGGGTCATCGGGGATACTTCGTTGCTGGTGGGGCGGGGTGGACGCGAGGGGACGGCCGGGCCCGTGTGACTCATCGTCACAGTCATGTGACTGTCCGCTATGCCTGGTCCTTCGGGATCGCGTGGCTTGAACCCTGGGATGCCAATTCCGGCGGTTTGACCAACCGGGTGCGGCGGATGGTGTACTTGTACTGTGAAGGACAAGCCGTTCGTCCTATAACCGACTTGGCCCTCGTGAACTATTTAGGACATCGTGGGTCAAGGTGCAGAATTTGAAGAAAGAACCGTGTTGGTTCGGTTCTCCCGAGGAGGCCGCTCATGACCGCTCGTACGCCTGATGCCGAGCCGCTGCTGACGCCGGCCGAGGTTGCCAGCATGTTCCGCGTCGACCCCAAGACGGTGACGCGCTGGGCCAAGGCCGGCAAGCTCACGTCGATCCGCACGCTCGGCGGACACCGTCGCTACCGCGAGGTGGAGGTCCGCGCCCTGCTCGCGGGCATTCCGCAGCAGCGCAGCGAAGCCTGAGGGCTGCGTCGAAAAGCTTTTCCCCTGAGTGCTGCACCGGATCCCGCCGGGTCCGGTGCAGCACTCTTTTGTGCGCCCGTACGCGCGCCTGCCGGGGGTCCGTCGGTGCCTGCCGTCCGCCGTGTGCGCTCGGTGTGCGCCCGGGCGGGCCGCGGCTTCGACGCAGTTGGGGCCGCGGGGTCGGCGCGCTGCCTTTGCCGAGGTCGGAGCCGGGTCGGGCGAGGTGCCGAGGGCCGTCCGAGGCGACGCCTTCACCAGTTGATCATGACGATGTCCAGTAAAATATCACATAGAATGCACGGTTGATTTCCGGCCGTCGATGGAGACGATCGACGGTCGAAACAGTGACCTTGGTCACACGGGCCCTTTCGGAGCGTGCTTCGGCGCCTGATGCCAATGGTTCGAACCTCTGCCGACCGGGACCACGTCGGTACGGCGGCGAGGCATCCATCCGAGCCGTCCGCCGGGTCGTGGCGGGCTCCGCCGCGGGTGCCTCGGGCCGGGGCTGTGGGGCGGGCGTCGGGGCCGCCGGGCCTGGCTCGACGCCGTGAGTGCCGGGCATGGCGCTGCACCGGCAGAGCCGGACTTCGCGGGGTGGAGGGAGACGGTCCGGATCGGACTCCGCCGGCGCGGGGGGTGCGCCGATCGGGACGGATTCGACGGGACGGGACCGAAATCGGCAGTCGAACACGCTGAGTGATCATCAGGGGCGTAAGAGGAAGATCCGGATTCCGCCACGGCGCCGGCTTTCGTGACTGTGTGCGAGCGATATCGGCCGGCCCGGATCCGGCGCGGTCATCACTGTGGCGTAGGTGGGCGATGCTCCGCGTGCGGGTTCGAGTACCCGGTGTTACCACTTGAGGGACGCGCGTGACCACTGTGACGCGCGAAAACCTCAGTGACCTCAGTGAAGAGGGACGCCATGACACAGACTCAGGATCTTGCGCTGTCGGTCGACTTCAGCAAGGGGTTCACGGACGCGTGGTCCTCCTTCGCGACGTTCGTGCCGAAGCTGATCGCGTTCCTCGTGATCCTGGTGATCGGCTGGATCGTCGCGAAGGTGATCGCGCGAGTCCTCGACCGGGTGCTGCGCAAGGTCGGCTTCGAGAAGGTGGCCGAACGCGGCGGGGTCGCCAAGACCCTGGAGGGTTCCAAATACGACGCCACCGGGATCATCGCCAAGGTCGTCTACTACGCGATCCTGCTGATGACGCTGCAGTTGGGCTTCGGGGTGTTCGGACCGAACCCGATCAGCGACATGCTCCGGGCCATCGTGCTGTGGATCCCGCGCGGCATCGTGGCGCTGGTGATCGTGGTCGTCGCGATGGCCATCGCCGGTGCGGTGCGCGACATCGTGCGCTCGGCGCTCGGCGCGGTCTCGTACGGCAAGACGATGGGCACCATCGCCTGGGCCTTCATCGTGGCGCTCGGCGTGATCGCCGCGCTCGGCCAGGCCGGCATCGCCGGGGCGATCACCGGTCCGGTACTGACCGCGGTGCTCGCCACCATCGCGGGCATCATGATCGTCGGCGTCGGCGGCGGCCTGGTCCAGCCGATGCGGCAGCGCTGGGACCGCTGGCTGGATGTGGCCGAGCGCGAGACCGCCAACGCGCGGGCCAGCGTCAACGCGTACCAGCGGGGCCGCGGTGACGCGATCGCCGGGCAGCCCGCGCAGACGCGCGAGGAACGCCGGTGACGCTCAACCCAAAAGATCGTGTTCGCGGACCAGCCAGCACACGGCGGTCAGGCGCAACGCGGCGAAGTCGTAGCCGACCGGCTCGCGCCAGTCGGTTTCGGCCAGTACGTCGGTGAACCCCAGCACATAGTCGGCGAGGTCCTCGCGGCGCAGTTGGCGCGGGATCAACCCCGCGCCGTCGGCGGCCAGCGAGGTGCGCACCGCCGCTGCGTGCTGGTCCACCGCGGCGACCAGCCCCGGCTCGAAGGCGAACTCCGCGAGCCGGGGCAGGTACGCGTCCACGACCCCCGCGAGGGGGCAGGAGGGCGGCTCGGCGTCGAAGAGTTGGCTCATGTCTCCACTTTAAACATATTTTTCGGCACCAATCCGCAGCTTTTTGTGGCGAATCAGTCGTCGGGTGTCCGGTGCCGGGATCCCGGTCAGACTCCGTTGGCGCCGAGCAGGGTGCCCACGGCGTAGGTGACCGCCATCGCCAGGGCCCCGCCGGCGGTGGTGCGGACGATCCCGCGGGTCGGCGGGGCGCCGCCGAGGCGGGCGCCGCTCCAGCCGCACAGGACCAGCGCGCCGAGCACGGCGGCCACCGTGATCGGCAGCCGGATCGAGGCGGGCGGCAACACCATCGCGAGCAGCGGCAACAGGGCGCCGACGGTGAAGGCGAGGAAGCTGGCGCCGGCCGCGTGCCACGGGTTGGTCAGCTCGTCCGGATCGATCTTCAGCTCGACCTGGGCGTGCGCGGCGAGCGCGTCGTGCGCGGTGAGCTGCTCGGCCACCTCGCGCGCCACCGGTCGGGTGAGCCCCTGCTTCTCGTAGAGCCCGGTCAACTCGTCGAGCTCGGCCTCGGGTTCGTCGCTCAGCTCGCGGCGCTCCTGGACCAGCGCGGCCCGCTCCGCGTCGCGCTGGGTGCTCACCGAGACGTACTCGCCGGCGGCCATCGACAACGATCCGGCGAGCAGCCCGGCCAGCCCCGCGGTGAGCAACTGCGCGCGCTCGTCGGTGGCCCCGGCCACCCCCACCACGAGACCGGCGGTGGAGACGATCCCGTCATTGGCCCCGAGCACCGCCGCTCGCAACCAGTTCAACCGCGCCCCCATGCCCTCGTCGTGCGGAGCATGCGCGGGCAACGCCCGATCGAACCCGTCAGCGGCACTCATGCCCGCAGTATTCCGACCGCCGCCGCCGCGAACCCGAGGGACACGAAGCCGAACCGCACACTGCACCCAGGTGGGCCGGCCCCCGGCCGGCGAAGGAGGGGGCCGGCGCGATCGTGGTCGCGCCGCTCAGGCCGCGGCGGCGGGACGGGCCGGTCCCTGGAAGACCTGGTCCGTGTGCCACGACCGGTGATCGGGGGCGATCGGCGAGGCCCCGGGTTGGGGGCCGAGCAGGGGGCGCCCGGTCAGGGCGAGGACGTGATCGCGGGCGGCGGCGCTGTGTCCGACGAAGCGTTGCGCGACCATCACGCGGTGCTCGTCGCTCACCCCGAGGACGCCCTTGTCGAAGAGTTTGTGATGCAGCGAACACAGGCACACGGCGTTGGCCACCTCGTCCGGGCCGCCGAGGGCCCACCAGCGCACGTGGGCGGCCTCGAGTCCGACGGGCATGGCGCCGATGCGGCCGTCGTAGCCGCAGAACGCGCACTGGTATTCGTAGGCGGTCAGTACCAGTTCGCGCAGCGCCGGGCTGCGGCGCCGCTGCCCCGGAATCAGCGGCCGGGTCTCGGCGTCCTCGATCTCCAGCCCGACGGCATCGCACAACTCCCGGTGGAGCGAGGGCGGGAAGTGCAGGTCGAGCACGGTACGCGCCATCCGGCCCAGCAGGGCGGGGTCGCTCCGCAGCGACGAGCGCAGGTCCGCGGCGAGGCGCCCGGCGGCGCCGGACGCTCGTAAGTCACCCACGTTGGTGCCGGGGCTGCCGTGGCCGCCTTTCGTGCGGACCTCCCACACCCCGTCGCTCACCAGGTGGTGGAACGGGTACGCGGGCGATGTGCGTCCGCGCGGCCCGTACTCGGCGAGCAGTCGCTTGAGGTCGTCCTCGACGGCGGTGTACGCCAACTCCCGGTCCGCGTCCTGCTGGTGTCGGGCGAGGGCGTAGAGCAGCAGCAGGGGTTTGTGCGGAGCACGGACGCCCTTGCTCGTCCACTGCCTCAGCGTCGCGGCGCGCGCCAACCAGTCCATGGCCCAGGATCATAGGAGGGCGCTGCCGGGCGGACCCCGAGCGCCTGCGGCGGTGCACGAGCACGACAAAAAAGCCCCGTTGCCGTATGTGAACGGCTTCGGGGCTTGCAGGCCGGTTCGGCCGGTACGCCTGGTGGCCAGGGGCGGGGTCGAACCGCCGACCTTCCGATTTTCAGTCGGACGCTCGTACCAACTGAGCTACCTGGCCTCGATGGATCAGGGCGCCTTTCGGCGCCCCGATCTTCCATCTTGCGGTCCTGACGGGATTTGAACCCGCGGCCTTCACCTTGACAGGGTGACGAGCACTCCAAACTGCTCCACAGGACCTCTGCGATCTCTTCCCGGCTTCCCGGGTTTCCCTCGCGGTGTTTCGTGTTGAACCCTACCGTACTGGCTGTCCGGCTTGTTGCGGCCCCCGAGGGGGTTGGTGCGTGCCCCCAACGGGATTCGAACCCGTGCTACCGCCTTGAAAGGGCGACGTCCTAGGCCACTAGACGATGGGGGCTTGTTGGCCGTGTCCGGCGTCTTGTTGCCGTCGGGGACGTCCCGAACTATACGGGGTTTTCGCCGGCGCTTGCAAAGCGGATAACCGGGGCCCCGCGGGGCGGGGGCGGAGGCCGCAGAATGAGGGGGTGTTGGAGATGTCGCGCGAGGAGTTCGAGGAACTGGTGGCCGAGGCCCTGGACCGGATCCCGCCCGAGTTGACCAAGCTCATGGACAACGTGGCGATCTTCGTCGAGGACGAACCCGACCCCGCCGGGGAGCACGGGACCAACCTGCTCGGTCTGTACGAGGGCATCCCGCTGACCGAGCGCGGGGACTGGTACGCCGGGGTGTTGCCGGACCGGATCACCGTCTACCGCAACCCGATCCTGCGGATCTGCGAGACGTACGAACACGTCGTCGAGGAGGTCGAGGTGACCGTCGTGCACGAGGTGGCGCATCACTTCGGGATCGGGGACGCCTGGTTGCATGAGCACGGGTACGGCTGAGGCGGGTCAGCGGGCCAGGGCGTAGCCGAGGGCGGCGGCGGTCAGGCCGAGGGTGACGCTGAAGAGTACGTACAGGGCGGCGAGCAGGCGTTGGCCCAGGGTGTGCAGTTCCACCGTCGCGTAGGCGAACGTGCTGAATGTGGTGAGCGTGCCGCAGAAGCCGGTGCCGACGAGGGTGGCCACCCGCTCCCCGGGGGCGAGGCCGGTGACGATGCCCAGGATCAGCGAGCCGACCACGTTCACCGTGAGCACGCCCCACGGGAAGGCCGACTTCCACCGCGTGGAGACGTATCGGTCGGTCAGGTAGCGGGCGGGCGCGCCGACCAGGGCGCCGAGGACCACCATCAGCGGGATCATCCGGCCGCTCCGCGCGAGCGGCGCACGGCGGCCAGGCCGAGGTGGACCGCGGTCGCGCCGAGGAGCACGCTGCCGGCCGCGTAGAGCCAGGCGGTGAGCCACGCGTGGCCCGCGAGCAGGGTGCGGGTCTCGACCGCGAACGTGGAGAACGTGGTGAAGCCGCCCAGGACCCCCGTGCCCAGGAACGGGCGCAGCAGCGGGTCGGGCGGGGTCACGCCCATCAGGACGCCCATCAGCAGGCAGCCGAGCACGTTGGTGATCAGCGTCGCCCAGGGGAAGGCGGTCCCCGCGTGCGGCATCGCCTCCGCGATCCCCAGCGGGCCGACGCGCCGATGGCGCCGCCGAGCGAGATCACGGCGAGGAGTCGGAACGGGGGCACCCGGGCCACGCTAGTACTCCCGGGCCCGGTTGCCGCCCGGGATCGTGCACGCTCCCGGCGCGCCATCACGCGCCGCCGCCGAACGGGTGACGGGCGGTGTCTCGAAATTGGAGCGGGAGTTGCTCCCTGGCCATGCTGAACCGGTGACCACCCAGGGGGCATCGGGCCGATGACGGACTTCGCCGACGACGAGCCCGAGTTTCCCGGAACCGGATCGTCGACCCGCGTGGGCGAGCCCGATCGGCGGTCGGCCGATGCCGCGCGCGACCCCGGGACGCCCCGGGCGGAGCCGGAGCACGCGGGGCAGCCGGCCGTGCCGCGTGCTCGCGACGCCCGGCGTCCGGTGCCGAGCGCACAGCCGTACGAACCGGTCGCCGGCGAGGCGTGGGGGAGTCCGGAGCCGCCGCGCGACCGGCTCGCCGCCGGCTCCGGCGACGTCGAGGACTTCGGGTCGGACCCGGCGGCCGAACCGGGGGCGCGGGATGCGGGGACCGTCGGGCATGCGGTCCTCCGGATCCCGCACCCGGGTCGAATCGGCGACCCGGCGGGGGACTTCGCCCTCTTCCGCACCGGCGGCAACCTCACGGCCGAAGTGGCGGAGGTGGCGGAGGTTTCGGAGGTCTCCCGCGGCGAGCCGGTGTCGATGCTCGCCGAGTGGTTCGGCGAACCCGACGTGATCCCGAGCGCGCCCCGCGTCGAACACGAGGCCGTGGCGACGGAGCGGCGGGCCGCGCGGCGGCACCGGTCCGCGCACCGGGGCCGCCGGGTCGCCGAGACCGCCCGCGCCGAGGTCGCGCGCGGGCTGCCCGAGGAGCGATCGACCGGCGCCGGTTGGGAGTTCGCGACCTTCTTCGTGGTGCCCGCGCTGATCCTCGCGGGCCTGCTGTACCACTTCGGCTGGACCCGCGCCGAGGCCCGGTCCGACTACCTCGGGTTCGACGAAAGCGTGCTGGGCACGCCGGCCCGGGATTATCTGGCGGACGGTCTGTGCACCCTGTATCGGCCGCTGCTCGTGGTCACCGGCGGGCTGCTCGCCGCGCGGATGGCGCACCCCCGGCTGCTGGCGTGGCTGCGCCGGCATCGGCGGATCGCCGGATGGTGCGTTCGTACGCTGCGCGGTGCGTGGTTCGTGGTGCCGGTCGCGGTCCTGCTCGCCGCACACCGGTGGCCGGTGCGGGATCCGCGCTGGGAGCCGTTGCTGCTGCCCGGGGCGCTCGCGGTCGGACTGTCGATCTGCGCGTACGGGGTGCTGCTCTCGCGTCGGATCGGTGCGCACCGGCGCGGTTCCGCCACGGGCGGGCGGCCGTGGTCGCTGCCGGCGCTGCTCACCGCCGCGGTCGTGGTGCTGTGCCTGTTCTGGGCGTCGGGGTCGTACGCGAAGGTGTCGGGGCGCGACGACGGCCGGGTCGTCGCACACCAACTGCCGCGGCGCACCGGGGTGGTGCTCTACTCGGTGCAGGATCTGCGGATGCGGTCCGAGGACGGGATCGCGGTCGAGGAAGAAATCGGTGCTTCCTATCGTTACCGCTACACCGGACTGCGCTTGTTGCGGCGTGCCCCGGGGACGCTGTTCCTGCTCCCCGAGCACTGGTCGTGGCAGCGCCCGAGGCTGCTCGTGGTGCACGAGGACGCACGTCTGAGGGTGGAGTACGAACGCACCCGATAGGCGTAAACGCGCAGTGATCGGGTACGCTGGTGAATCGCTTTGCCCATATCCAGGCGCTGCCACGAGTCGCGGCGCCTCGTAGGCTCGTTCTGGTGCTCCGCAGAAGTGTCGCTTTCTCGTGCGACCACATTTCGGCTGCGGACCTTCGAGACGGGCCGCATCCGGAAGGTTTTGCATGCCCCCCTATGCCAATGACACTGCTACGCCCATGCCCGGTACCGAAGGTGCCGAGGTGCAGGAGGGTGTGGCGGATGCGCAGGCAGCCGAGGTGACCGAGGTCGCTTCGGAGATCACCGAGATCGCCATCGAGATTGCCGACGAGGTCGTCGCGAACGACGACGACACCGTGTCCGCGGCGGACGCCGACGAGGACACCGACACCGACACCGACGCCGAGGCGGGCGTCGAGAACGACGAAGAGGCCGACGAGCGGATCGAGGCTTCGGACGAGGCCGAGACCGAGGCCGATGAGAAGCCCGAGCCGACCGGCCCCAGCTTCGCCGAGTTCGGTCTGCACAAGGACGTCGTGGAGGCGCTCGCGCGCCGCGGCGTGACCCACCCGTTCCCGATCCAGGCCGCGACGCTGCCGGACGCGATGGCCGGCAAGGACATCCTCGGCCGCGGTCGTACCGGCTCCGGCAAGACGCTGGGCTTCGGCCTGCCGATGCTCACCCGGCTCTCCGGCCGCAAGGCCCGCGCCCGGCGCCCCCTCGCGCTGATCCTCACCCCGACGCGTGAGCTCGCGATGCAGGTGCACGACGCGCTCGAGCCGTACGGTCGCATCCTCGACCTGCGGATGAAGACCGTCACCGGCGGCATGTCGATGCCGAAGCAGATCTTCGCGCTCGAACGCGGCGTCGAGATCCTGGTGGCCACCCCGGGTCGGCTCCAGGACCTGGTCGACCGCGGTTCGGCCGTGCTGGACAACGTCGAGATCACCATCCTCGACGAGGCCGACCAGATGGCGGACATGGGCTTCCTGCCCGAGGTGACCGCGCTGCTCGACCTGATCCCGGCCGGCGGTCAGCGGATGTTGTTCTCCGCCACGCTGGACAAGGGCGTGGACGCGATCGTCCGCAAGTACCTGGTCAACCCGGTCACCCACTCGGTGGACCCGCACGCGTCCTCGGTCACCACCATGTCGCACCACGTGCTCGTGGTGCAGCCGAAGGACAAGACGTACGTCACGGCGGCCATCGCGGCCCGTCGCGGGCGCACGATGATCTTCGTGCGGACCAAGTTCGGCGCCGACCGCGTCGCGCAGCAGCTGCGCGAGGCCGGTGTCCGCGCCGAGGCGCTGCACGGCGGCATGACCCAGGGCGCGCGTACCCGCACCCTGGCCGAGTACAAGGAGGGCCGCACGCCGGTCCTGGTCGCCACCGACGTCGCCGCCCGCGGCATCCACGTCGACGGCATCGACCTGGTCCTGCACGTGGACCCGGCCGCCGACTCGAAGGACTACCTGCACCGCGCGGGTCGTACCGCGCGCGCCGGCGAGGCCGGTGCGGTGGTCACCCTCGCGCTGCCGCACCAGCGCCGCACGGTGGACCGCCTGATGGAGGACGCCGGCGTCGAGCCGACCCGCCTTCGGGTGCAGGGCTCCAACGACCCGGAGATGCGCAAGCTGACCGGCGCGCGCACGCTGTCCGAGGTCAAGGCGCAGTCCGTGGCGGACGCCGCGGTCGAGGCCGAGGCCGAGGCGGAGCGGCTCGCGCTTCGCATCGTCGAGCTCAAGGCCGAGGCCGCCGAGCTGCGCCGCAAGGCGGCCGAGCTGGCCGAGGCGGCCAAGAACGGCGACGTCCCGATGCGCACCGAGCGCTACGAGCGCCCGGACCGCGACCGCGGGGACCGGGGCGACCGTGGGGACCGTGGGGACCGGCGCGAGGGTGGCTACCGCGGTGACCGCGGCGACCGTCCGTCGTACGGCGACCGCGGCGGCGACCGTCGTGGGAGTGCGCCGCGTGGCGACCGTCCGTCCTATGGCGACCGGGGCCCGCGTACCGGTGACCGTCCCTCCTACGGCGGCGGCGACCGGCGTGAGGGCGGCTACCGCGGCGACCGTCCGCAGAGTGACCGGGGCCCCCGTGGCGACCGGCCCGCGTACAACGACCGTCCGTCGTACGGCGGCGACCGTTCCGCGCGAGGTGGTGACCGTCCGTCCTACGGCGACCGCGCCCCGCGTGGTGACCGTCCCTCGTACGGGGACCGCGCGCCGCGTACCGGTGAGCGTCCGTCCTACGGCGGTGGCGACCGGCGCGAGGGTGGCTACCGCGGCGACCGTCCGTCGTACGGCGACCGGGCGCCGCGCACCGACCGGCCCGCGTACGGCAGCGACCGCGCCCCGCGTGGCGACCGGCCGACCTATGGCAGCGACCGGCCGTCCTACGGCGACCGTCCGTCGTACGGCTCGGGCCCGGGCGAGCGTTCGCACGATCGCGCGCCGCGTCGGGACGGGCACTACGACCGTCCGGCCGGTGGTGCGGGCGACCGCAAGCCGCGTTGGAAGCGTGACGTGTAAGCGGAGTGTAATCACACGGTAACCGTGCTGTAGTCGCGTCATGGAGCGGGGCGGGATCGATTGCGTATCGATCCCGCCCCGCTCAGTAATGTGGCGGCATGAAGCGGACCTCGTTCGGAACCTGGCCGTGCTCCATCGCCCGTGTCCTCGAGTTGTTCGGCGACGGATGGACGCCCCTCGTGTTGCGCGAGGCGTCCTACGGGGTCCGGCGGTTCGAGGATCTTCAGGAGAATCTGGGCATCGGCCGCAACGTGCTCGCCCAGCGGCTGAATCTGCTCGTCGAGGAGGGTCTGCTCGACCGGGTGCCCTATGAGGAACGGCGGCCCCGGCACGAGTACGTGCTGACCGCCAAGGGGCGCGACTTCTTTCCCGTGCTCGTGGCGATCGGCCGGTGGGGCGACACCTGGCTGGCGGACGAGGACGGGCCGCCCGTGGTCTATCGGCACGGCGGCTCGGGAGGGCACGAGGCGCAGGCCGAGGTGGTCTGTTCGGTATGCGGCGACCCGCTCCACCTGGAGGACGTCGAGCCGTTGACCGGACCGGGTATGACGCCGCGTCAGGCGCATCGGGCGGTGGCCGAGGGGCGGTGCGGGGCCCGCCCGTCGACGGTGCCGGCGCAGCGCGCGCCCTGGTAGCGGCGCCCGCCCGCTCGCCGCGTCCTAGCCTCGGCTCGGCTCGCCCGCGCGGTCGCCGCGTTCCAGGCGGTCGCGGGTGCCGAGGTCGGCCCGGTCGGCGGCGGCCTTGCCGTGGCGCCAACCGTCGGCGTCCCGGCCGCGCAGGCGGTGTGTGGTGCGGGTGGGGAACATGCGCTCCGTGCTCTCCTTGACCGCGACCTCACGGGCGGCCAGCGCCGGCAGCAGTCGGTTGTCGGAGGCCGCGTTCGCGTCCGCGACGGCCTCCTCCTCGGCGGCGGTCAGCCGCTCGCGGATCCGGTCGGCGTAGGCGATCAGGAAGGACTGGCGGAAGGTCTTGGTGCGTCGCGCGCGGCCGGAGTCGTGCAGGTGCGAGCCGGCCCGGTTCATCGCGGCGGTGGCCTGGACCAGGAGCGAGGTGTACAGCAACTCGACCGCGTCCAGGTCGGAATCGAAGCCGACCACGGTGGAGAAGCCCAGCGAACTCGACCAGATCGCCTGGCAGCCGTTGGCGTCGGCGACCGCGTCGAGCAGCAGCGCCTTGGCGCCCTCGTACGGGTTGTCCACACCGATCCGGCAGGCGCCGGGGGTGTGCGCCGCGTCCGCGCCGACGCCGAGCAGCGCCTCGTCGATCCGGTGCCGGGTCATCAACTCCTGGGCCTTGGCGGTGAGCGCCTCGGCCTCCTCCGGGTATTCGGTCGACTCGGCTTTCGCCAACAGGGCGCGTACGCGGCCGAGTTGTCGCTCCTCCCCGGTGGCCGGGCGGGTCTGCGCGGGTTCTCGGAAGGTCGCGGCGGTGAGCGGTTCGATGGCGGGCAGCCGGGCGATCGAGCGGAGCAGTTCGAGCACGCGCGCGGCGGTGCCGAAACGGTCCAGGCCCTCGCGGGCGCCCAGTTCGGTGAGGTAGGCGTCGTCGGTGCTCCACCACGGGGTCGTCGCGTTCAACTCGCGCACCTGGGCGCTCCACCGGCGGCCGGTGCCCGCGTAGCTCCGGGCCTGCGCGGCGACCAGGTCGGCGGCGATCGGGCCGTGTCGCTCGCCCAGGTCGCGGGTGACCGCGCGGACCACGTCGGCGGGTTCCCAGCCGCGGCGCCGGCAGCCGTCGGCGGTGCGCTCGTACAGCACGAGCACCGCGCGCGAGACGTCGGGCCAGTCGGCGGCGGAGGCCGCGAGCAGGGAGGCGCCGAGGTCGATCGCGTCCGCCAGGGCGTCGTCGGACGCGCTCAGGACGGCATGGAATTGGGTTTCGACGAGCGTGGAGGACACCCGTCAAGCATTGCATTTCCGGCGCGCGGCTTCGCTCACGACTGGGGGCGGGGCGCTCAGGCGCGGGCGTAGCGGCCGGGCGCGGTGCCCACGGCGGCGGTGAAATCGCGGGTCAGGTGCGCCTGGTCGGCGTAGCCCAGGTCGGCCGCGAGTGCCGCCCAGTCGATGCCGGCGCCGTGTTCGGCCCGCTCGGCGACCTCCTGGAGCCGGGCCCGGCGGAGCACCCACTTGGGACCGACCCCGACGTATTCGGCGAACAGTCGCTGTAGGCGGCGGACCGGGACGCCGACCTCCTCGGCCAGGTCGTCGACCCGGAACAGGTTCGGTGTGGTGGTGATCCGCGCGACGATCGCGGCGGTCTCGGCCACCGCGGGATCGGGGTCGGCCGCCGGCAACGCGGCCCGCAGCCAGGCCTCGGCGAGGGCGACCCGCTCCGGCTCGGCGGCGGCGCCCAGCACTCGCTCACCGGCGGCCACGACCGCCGGGCCGAACAGATCGACCGCGGGCACCACCCGATCGGTCAGCGTGGCCACCGGAGCGCCCAGGACCGGCCGGAAACCGCCCGCGCGGAACTTGATCCCGAACACGTGGCCGACCCCGCTCAGCTCACGCTCGAAGACGTCGCGGACCACGCCGTAGACGGCCGGGAACGGCTGCTCGAAGACCACGTGCACGTTGGGGTGCGAGAGCACCTTCTGCCGGAAGGGCGCCCGCCCGCCCAGATCCCAGTGCACGATCCAGTGGTGCTCGACGAACGGCGCCAGGTCGGCGGCCGGCTCGTAGAGGCTCACCCGGTGGCAGGTCGCGGCGCCGGCGCGCAGCACCCCGCGAGGGCGATAGGGAAGCCTCATCCGGCCACGGTAGCCGGCGCCGGTGACATCGGCTCGGGCTGTCGCGTTTGTTCAAGACCGGTCGCGGAAGCGCGCCATAGCGTCGTTTCCATGAATATTCACCACCTGTTCGTCGAAGCAGCCGCCGAAGCCGACCGGATCGCCCACGGTGTCGCCCCCGCGCCCGCCGCCGGACCGACGCCGTGTACCGACTACGACCTGCGCGCGCTGATCAACCACTGGGTGGTGTTCACCTCGCACGGCCTGGAGCACCGGGCGCTGCGCCGGGAGTTGTCCGAGGACCTGATCGCGCGCGATTTCGTCGCCGAGCCGGACTGGGCCGACGCGTATGCCGCGCAGCTGGGGCGAGGCGTGGCGGCCTGGGCCGATCCGGCGGTGTGGGAGGGCGAGATCGCCTTCGGCGGGGGCGGCACGATGCCCGCGCCGGAGATCGCCGCGATGTTGCTCGCGGAGCTGGTCCTGCACGGCTGGGACGTGGCCCGGGCGACGGGGCAGGACTACCGGGCATCGACCGAGCTGGGCGAGGGGATCGAGGCCGTGGTGGCGAACTACGCGCAGATGTACCGCGAGTACGCCGGTTTCGCCGAGGAGGTGCCGGGCTTCGCGGACGCGACCGCGTTCGAGCGGGCACTGGCCGCCTCGGGGCGGGACCCGCGCTGGACTCCCTGACCCGGGCCGGCGGCTCGATCGCGTCGTCGACGACCGGGCAGGACCGTCGCGGGTCGGCAAATCCGCGCGGGAGCGGATCGGCTGTGCCTATGGTGGCCGCCGATCCCCTCCGGAGGTATGCGTGGCAACGATGGCGACACTCGACGGCTTCGCGAGTACGGTCCGGCACAGCCCGGGGGCGGAGCGGCGGACCGCGTTCGTCGCCGGGCGGGTCGACCGGGCCGCGGCGTGGTTGGCCGACCGACTCGGGTTCGCGGCGCGGGTGCGGCTGTCGGTGGCGGACGCGGACGACTGGGACGCGGTGGCGACGGTGCCGCTGTACGGCACGCCGCAGGGGAGCGGGGACCACCTGCGGGTGGCCGCCGACGACGGCTGGTTCGGGGCGGAGCTGTACGCGGGCCTGCGGCCGCACCTGGGCGCCGGCACGGTCGGGCGGCTGCGCGAGGTGTACGGGGAACCCCTCGCGCTGCGGCCGTACTTCGACCTGGTGGCGGTGCACGAGTTGACCCACCTGTTCCAGGACCAGGTCTGGCCGGCGTATCCCGGGATGTGGATCGCCGAGCTGCACGCGAATCTGGCCATGGTGGGCTACGCGCACGAGGTCGAGCCGGATCTGCTGCCGGTCCTGCGGGCCTTCACCTCGACCGTGGACGACCTGCCGGTCGAGGCCGCCCCGCTGCGTGAACTCGCGGACATGGAGCGCTCGTTCGAGCACGGCGCGGTCAACTTCGCGTGGTTCCACTTCCGGTTGACCCGGGCCGCCGAGGAGTTGTGGGCGGCCGGCGGCGCGGAGGTGCTGCGCGGGGTGTACGAGCACATCGGCGCCGCCGGCGGGGCCGAGCATCCGGCGCTGCGCGAGGTGGCCGCGGGATGGTCGGGTCGGATGCGGGCGGGGAGTTGAGGCCCCGGCCGGTTCAGCCGGTCGTGGTGGTCAGCTCCGGGATCGCGGTCAGCTCGGTGCGGGAGACGATGCCGAGCTTGGGATAGGCCTTGTACAGGTGGTGTCCGACCGTGCGCGGGCTCAGGAACAGCTGGGCGGCGATGTCGCGGTTGGACAGGCCCTGGGCGGCGAGGCGGGTGATCTGTAGCTCCTGCGGGGTGAGCAGGGCCAGGACGCCGGCGGGTTGGGGGCCGCGCGGGGCGGCACTGCCGCCGATCGCGCCCAGTTCGGTCCGGGCCCGATCGGCCCAGGAGCGGGCGTCGAGCCGGTCGAACTCGGCCAGGGCGGTACGCAGGCGGTCGCGTGCTTCGGTCTTGCGGCGCATGCGGCGCAACCACTCCCCGTACAGCAGCGCGGTCCGGGCCCGCTCCAGCGGCCGGCGCTCGCCCTCGTGCCTGGCCAGCGCGGCGAGCCAGGACTGCTCCGCCGCGTCGTCGCCGGCGAGCAGCGCGCGGCAGCGCAGTACCAGGGCGTCGGCCCACGGCCGGCCGGCCCGGTGCGCCCATCGCTCGAAGCGGTCCAGCGGCTCGCGGGCCCGGTCGGGGTCGCCGGCGCGCACCGCGGCCTCGACGAGGTCGGGGACGGAGCGGGTCGCGCAGATGTGATGGCGCATCGGTTCGCGGGTGAGCTGCTCCAGCCGGTTGAGCGCCGCGTCGGGGCGGCCCAGGCCCAGGTCGAGCAGGCCCAGTGCCCAAGCCGACCAGGGTGCGCCGGCGGCCATCGCGCTGCCGACGCCGCCGGTCAGCGCCGCGTCGGCGTGCCGGTGTGCCGCCTCCTCGTCGCCGGCGACGCCCGCGAGGTAGGCCAGCACGCTTTCGAACTGGCTGATCCACTGCCGCTGTCCGGTGTCCTGCGCGATCCGCAGGGCCTCGGTCGCGGTGGCCAGCGCGTCGGTGTGCCGACTCTCGAAGATCTCCGTCTCGGCCCGGAAGAACAGGATCGTCGGCAGCCGACCGATGCCGCCGTGTCGCCGGCTGTCGGCGGCGAGCACCGTCGCGAGGTCGTGTGCGTCGACGTCCTGCCCCAGGGTGAGTCCGACGCCGCAGGCGAGCAGGAGGGCGCCCTGTTCGTCGCCGCCGAAGTCGTGGGCGACTCGGACCAGGTCGCCGAGCACCGGGCGCTCGGTGGTGTGCTCGTCGGCCGGGAAGGCGGCGGTCACGAACGCGGCGACCGGCGTCACCGGGGCGGTCGGGGGCAGGGTCAGTGCGGCCAACTCGTCGATGCTCTCCCGCAGTTGTCCCTCGCCCAGGTACCACGCGGTGTGCACGGACTGGAGCAACATCCGGGCCGCGCGCTCGGGGTCGGACCCGGCGGCGAGGGCGGCGCCCCGGCGCAGCAGCTCGTGTGCGCTGGGGAACGCCCCCTGCCAGAAGTCGGCCAGCGCGTGGACGTGCAGCAGTCGGGCCCGCACGGCGTCGTCCGCGGCGCCGGTCAGGGCCCGTTCGGCGAACGTGCGGGCCCGGTCCGATTCGCCCGCCTCGGCGGCGGCCTCGGCGGCCAGGGTCAGCCGCCGGGTGCGCGCCTCGACGTCCTCGGTCAGTCGGGCGGCCCGCTCGTAGGCGAGCGCGGCGGCGAGGTGGCCGCTGCGCTCGCGGGCCCGCTCGCCGGTGCTCTCCAGGGCGGTGGCCGCCGCCTCGTCCACGCCGGTCGCGGCGGCGGCCAGATGCCACGCGCGCCGGTCCGCGTGGTCGGGTGCGTCGAACGCGGCGGCCAGCGCGCGGTGCGCGGCCAGGCGCCGGTCGATCGGCGCGCGCTGCTGTACGGCGGCGCGGATCAGCGGATGCCGAAAGCGCAGCCGGTCGTCGTCGACGACGATCAGCGACGCCTCCTCGGCGCCGGCCAGATCGGCCGCGCCCGCGCCGAACGCGGCGCCCGCGCGCAGCAGTACGCCCAGGTCGCCGGAGTCGTCGCACGCGGCGAGCAGCAGCAACATCCCGGTGCGCTCGTCGAGCCGGGTGACCCGGCCGTGGAAGGCGATCTGCAGCCGGCTGGTCAGCGGCAGCGCCCCCGGCCGCAGGGTGTCCCCGGCCCGTTCGCCGGCCAGTGACACGGGCAGTTCGAGCAGCGCGAGCGGGTTGCCCCGGGCCTCGGCGAGCACCCGGTGGCGGGCGGCGGGATTCAGATCCTCCGTGTGCGCGTCCAGGAGCGCGCCGGCCTGCTCGGGTGGCAGCGGGGACAGGTGCAGTTCGGGCAGGCCGGGGACCGGGAAGGCGTCGCGGTCGTCGCGCGCGGCGAGGATCAGCGCGACGCCCTCCGCGTACAGCCGCCGGGCGGCGAACACCAGCGCGTCGGCGGAGGCGCGGTCCAGCCATTGCGCGTCGTCGACGACGCACAGGAGCGGTCCGTCGCCGGCGTACTCGGAGAGCAGGGACAACACCGCGAGGCCGACGAACATCGGCTCCGAGCGCTCGCCGACCGCCAGGCCGAAGGCGGCTTCGAGGGCCTGGCGCTGGGGGTCGGGGAGCCGGTCGAGGCCGCCGAGCGCGGGGCGGAGCAGCAGGCTGAGCCCGGCGTAGGGGAGTTCGGCCTCGTATTCGACGCCGGTGCCGCGGATCACCCGCAGGTCGGTGTCGGCGACCACCCGATCGAGGAGGGCGGTCTTGCCGATCCCGGGCTCGCCGCGGAGCACGAGCACGCCGCTGCGGCCCTCCTCGGCCGCCGCGAGCAACTCCTTGATCGTGCCCAGCTCGGCGTCTCGTCCGTACAGCATGCCGATGCGCCCCCCATGTCCGCCCGCTCCGTGGCCGGCCCGTCCGTCCGGGTGTGTGGTGTCGATACCGGTACGGACCTACCGACTCCTGCGCGCCAAAGTACCTATGCGCGACCGATTCCCGTCGGTTCGGGGCTCCGTAGGTTCATGGGCAACGGAGCTCGCCGGAACCGCCGGAAGCCCGGAACACCCCACGAAGGACGGTCGCCATGACCACGAACATCGACTACACCGCCCTGGCCGAGCGCTACATCGCCGTGTGGAACGAGAGCGACCCGGCCGCCCGGCGCAAGCTGGTCGAGGGGCTGTACACCGAGGACGCCGGGTACGTCGACCCGCTGGTGGCGGCCTTCGGACACGACGCGATCGACGCCACGCTCGGCGCGGTCCAGAGCCAGTTCCCGGGCCTGGTCTTCACCCTGGGCGGCGCCGTCGACGGACACCACGACCTGGCGCGTTTCACGTGGAACCTCGGCCCGGCGGGCGCGGAGGCCATCGTGGTCGGCTTCGACGTGATCCAGATCGCCGAGGACGGCCGGATCGGGCGGGTCAACGGCTTCCTGGACAAGGTGCCGGCGGGGTTGTGATTCGCCGCGCCGGACTCGGGGCCGGGCGACGGTAGCTCGGCCCCGCGGGTTTCGTCTGCTCTTCCTTCTTCTTCACGTTTTTTCGCGTTCCCGACGCCATCCGGGTCGGTCCGTTCGGGCCGGCCGGGCGCTCTCCCCTGGGAAGGAATCACCATGTCCGCCACCACGACGGCCATCGCTCCCGACGCCGCGACTTCGACGCCCCGGCAGTCGTGGGGCGCGCTGCTGGTCCTGCTCGCCGGGATCTTCATCACCACGCTGGACTTCTTCATCGTCAACGTCGCGATCCCGGCCACGCAGGAGGACCTGCATGCCACGCCGGCCGCGACCCAGTGGGTGGTCGCGGGCTTCGGCCTCGCGGTCGCCGCCGGGCTGATCACCGCCGGTCGATTGGGGGACATCTACGGCAGACGGCGGATGTTCGCGATCGGTTTGGCGCTGTTCACCGTCGCGTCGGCGGGCTGCGGGTTGGCCGGGAACGCGGAGATGCTGATCGCGGCCCGGGTGGTCCAGGGTGCGGCGGCGGCGCTGCTGATGCCGCAGGTGCTCGGCATCGTCAATGTGCTCTACGTCGGCGAGCAGCGGGTCAAGGCGTTCACCGCGTACGGGCTGGCGATGGGCTTCGCGGGGGTGTTCGGCCAGTTGATCGGGGGCGCGCTGATCCAGGCCGATGTGCTCGGGCTCGACTGGCGCAGCATCTACTGGATCAACGTCCCGGTCGGGCTGGTCGCGCTGGTGCTGGTCCCGAGGGTGATTCCGGAGACGCGCGGCGAGGGTGGCACCCGGCTCGACCCGGTCGGCACCGTACTGGTCACGCTCGGCCTGGTCGCCGTGGTGTTGCCGCTGGTCCAGGGCCGGGAGCAGGGCTGGCCGCTGTGGACGTGGCTGTCGCTCGGCGTCGCCCCGCTGCTGCTCGGCGCGTTCACGCTGTACCAGCGCCGGCTCGCCGGCAACGGTGGCGCGCCGCTGGTGGATCCGGCGCTGTTCCGGGAGCGGCCGTTCTCGGTGGGCATCACGACGGCGCTGGTGTACGGCCTGGTGAACGCGGCGTTCTTCCTGATCCTGGCGCTGTACCTGCAACTGGGTCACGGGATGTCGGCGCTGGACTCGGGGCTGCTGTTCATCGCGCTCGGGGTCGGGTACTTCCTGTCCTCGGCGGTCTCGGGGCGGATCGCCGCCGGCCTGGGTCGGCAGGTGCTGGCCCTCGGTGCGCTGGTGCAGGGCGCGGGGCAGGTGGTGCTTGTGGAGACGGTGTCGAACACGCACGAGACGTTGTGGCTGATCCCGGGGCTCGCGCTGACCGGGTTCGGGATGGGGCTGGTGATGGGCCCGATGGCGGCGACGGTGCTGGCCGGCATCGGGGCCCGGCACGCCGGTTCGGCGGCAGGCCTGCTGTCCACGGCGCAGCAGGTGGGCGGGGCGCTGGGGGTGGCGCTGGTGGGCATCGTCTTCTACGACACGCTGGGCGACGCGCCGACGACGGGCACCTTCGGGGACGCGTTCGTGAACGGGCTCTGGCTGCTGACGGCCTTCTGCGCGGTGGTCGCGGCGCTGGTGCAGTTGCTGCCGGGGCGGCGAGCGGGCTCGGTTGCGGTGGGCGCGGCGGCGGAGCCGGCGGAGGCGGGGGTGTCGGTGGGCAGGGTGGAGGTGCCGGCGTGAGGTCGTTGGTATGAGGTCGTTGGTGTGAGGTCCTCGGTCTGAGGCTTCGGGTGGGTGGCGAGCGGCGGCGGGGCCCGATGGGTCCCGCCGCCGCTGTGTTCGGTGTCGCGGGTTGTTCTATTCGGCGTGTCGGGCCGCGTAGCGGCGGGCCTTGGTGCGGTTTCCGCATACGCGCATCGAGCACCAGCGGCGGCTGCGGTTTTTCGAGACGTCCCAGAAGACCCAGCGGCAGCCGTGCTCCAGGCAGCGTTTGAGGCGGGTCGCCTCGCCGCTGCCGACCAGGGTGTTCCAGGCGATGGTCAGCTCGGCCAACGCCCGCTGGAAGGGCGGAAGTTCAGGGCTCGGTACGAGGGCGGCGGGGTGTTCGTCGTGGCCCAGTTCGACGACCAGGGGCAGGGCGCGGGTCACCTCGTCGGCGCGTCGGAGCAGGTCCGGGTCGGGCGGATCCCCGACCGGTACGCCCAGCCGTTCGCGCAGTCCGGCCCGCAGTGCGAGCGCGGCGGCGTACTCGGCGGGGCCGATCGGGACGTCGGGATCGAGCAGCCCCTGATCGGCCAGCCATGCGCCGAGGCGGACGGGTGTGTCCACGTCGTCGGTGCCGAGTTCGACGTCGATCGTGTTCACGAACGCCTGGACGAGCAGGGCCGTGGCGGGTGCCTCGGGCATCGGCGCCTCCGTCTTGGGTCGATTCGGCCGCCGGGTCCCACTCTACTGCGACTAACCGGCTAACGCTTTTACCGGTTGACGCTCCGTGCGGATCGGTGCCAGGATCCACGGGAGTCGGGTCAACCAGTAAACGGCTTTGGTGGTTAGGGGTGGGCGATGGCCTTGCGGGATGTGCGGACCGAGCGGGTCGTCGAATCCGCCGCACCACGCGAGGGCGGTCCTCGGGCGCGAAACACCGCCGTCCTGTTGGCCTTCACCGTGGTCACCAACCTGGCCGACGGCATCACCAAGATCGTGTTGCCGGTACTGGCCGCCCGAGCCACCGATTCGCCGGCGCTGGTCACGCTGGTGTCGCTGGCCCTGTCGCTGCCGTGGTTGCTGGTCGCGTTGCACGTGGGCGTGCTGGTGGATCGGGTCGACCGGCGCGGATTGTTGTGGCTGGCCGGCGGGTTGCGGCTGCTTGCGATCGGGGGGTTGCTCGCGATCGTGCCGGCCGGCGAGGCCGGCATCGTCGTGCTGGGGCTCGGCGGGCTCGTGCTCGGCGTGGCCGAGGTGATCGCGCTCACCTCGACCGCGGCGTTGGTCCCGGTGATCGTCCCGAGGGCCGATCGGGAGCGGGCCAACGCACTGATCACCGGGGCGGAGACGGCCGCGAACGAGTTCGCCGGACCGTTCGTCGGCGGATTGCTGCTGGCGGCGGGCACCGGGCTGGCGTTGGGGGCGACGTGGGTGGCGTACCTTGCCGCGAGTCTGTTGCTGCTGCTGCTCACCGGGCGGTTTCGGGCGGTTGGGCGGGCGGGGGTGGAGGGTGAGGGCGAGGGTGGGTCCGGCGGGCCGGATGCGGCCGATGCGGCCGATGCGCCCGCCACGGTCAATGCGCAGATCGCCGAGGGGCTGCGTTATCTCTGGGGGCATCGCCTCCTGCGCACGATGACGCTGATCCTCACCGTGCTGTTCGCGAGTTGGGGCGCGTGGCTGGCGCTGATGCCGCTGGTCGCGCACGACACGATGCACATGTCCGCCCGGGAGTACGGGGTCGTACTGAGCGCGCTCGGCGTCGGCGGGCTGCTCGGGGCGGTGCTCGTGGGTTGGCTGAACCGGCTGCTGGGCCACCGGCGGGTGATGCTGGCCGACCTGATCGCGACGGTCGTGATGATGGCGGTGCCGGCGGTGACCACCGGGATGTGGGCGATCGCCGGCGCGGCGTTCGTCGGCGGGTTGGGCGGCACGCTGTGGTCGGTCAACGCCCGGTTGATCGCGCAGAACCTGGTCCCCGAGCACATGATGGGCCGCTACAGCGGGGCCGCCCGTCTGCTCGGATGGGGCGCGATCCCCGTCGGCGCGGGCCTGATCGGCGTGCTCGCCCAGGGGTTCGGCGTCCGGGCGGCGTTCCTGGCCTTCGCCGTGGCCGCCGCCGCGACGATCCCGCCGTACCTGCGAGTGGTCACCGACGCCCGTCTGGCCCCCGCATTCCGCGAGCCCGAGCCCGAGGCGGAGGAGACGGGGGCAGGGGAGACCGGGTCGGAGGAAACGCCGACGAAGGAGTCGAGGACACGCTAGGCGGGTCCCCGGGTGAGCCGCGGTGGTACGTGGCGGCCCTGCGTCACCCGGCCCCTCCTCGGTGCGGCGGTTCCGGCCACATCCGGCCCGCGGGGACGTCCGGGCCGTCGATGATCGCGCTGAGCATCCGCAGGTTCTCCGCGAACACCTCGGCCGCCTCGGGGCCGATCGTCCGGCTGATCATGCCGTCGACGTCCTTGACCACGCGGCGGCCCTCGGCGACGCCCGCGCTGCCGAGTTCGGTCAGCTCCAAGAGGACCACCCGCTTGTGTACCGGGTGGGGGCGGCGGACGATCCAGCCGACACGTTCCAGCGCCAGCATCGCGGTGGTCACGCTCTGGGGGGTGATGTGGTGCGCGCGGGCGAGGTCGGCGGCGGACAACGCGCCGTTCTCGTCGAGCCGTCCGGCCAGGCCCAGTTGGTTGATCGAGACGCCGATGCCTTCCAGGCGTTCGTTGAGCAGTCGCTGTACCGACTGCTGGGCGCGCCAGAGCAGATGGGGCAGCTGCTCGCTCCACGCGGCGGCGGCGACTTCCCGGTGGGCGGGCATCACACGTCTTTCCCTTCTTCGTACGGCCGGGGTCCGCACCCCGTGGGTGCCTCACCGGTCACCGTAGGGCACGTTCGTCCCCGGGCAGGGCCACGTCGACGTACACGTTCGCAGGTGAGGTGCATGTTCCCAGACGACGCGCATGTTCGCAGAGGGTATGCATGTTTTAAGTATGCATATAAGTTCTCAGTCTTCTGATAACTTGACAGCCTTCGATTACTCGGAAGGCTGTCTCACCATGTCCACGACCTCGCAGTCCACCCCGTCCGCAACGAGCCCGCCGCCGACCCGGGCCGTGGCCCGGCCGGCGCTCACCGTGGTGCTCGCCTGTCTCGGGGTCTTCGCCTCGTACGTGCCCATCGGCGGGGTCGCGGTGTCCCTGCCGACCATCCAGCGCGGGCTCGACGCGTCCACGAGCGATCTCCAGTGGATCAGCGACTTCTTCATCCTGCCCATGGCGGCACTGATCCTGACCTTCGGCCTGATCGGCGACCTGTACGGGCGCAAGAAGGCGTTCCTGGCCGGCCTCGCCCTGCTCGCCGTCGGCGCCGCCATCAACCTGACCGCACACAGCGTGGCCCAGGTCTGGGTGGGCCAGGCCCTCTCCGGCGCGGGCGGCGCGGCCCTGCTCACGTCCAGCCTGGCGCTGATCAGCCACGCCTACCCCGACTTCCGGACCCGGGCCAAGGCGATATCCGCGTGGGCCGCGTCGCTGGGCCTGGGCATGTCCCTGGGCCCGCTGCTGAGCGGGACGATCCTGGAACACGCCTCCTGGCGCTGGATCTTCGCGCCGACCGTGCTGGTCTGCCTGATCGGCGCGGTCATCGCGGTAGTGCTCCTGGAGGACTCGCGCTCGGCGCACGGCCGGGCGATCGACGTCCCGGGTCAGCTCACCGCGATCGTGGCGATCTCCGGCCTGATCTACGGCGTGATCGAGGGCGGCACCAGCGGCTGGACGCACGGTCCGGTCCTGGCCGCGTTCGCGCTCGCGGTGCTGGGCCTGGTGGCGTTCGTGTGGGTCGAGCGCCGTTCGGCGGCACCGATGTTGTCGCTGGACCTGTTCTCCTCGCGGGCCTTCAGCGGCGCCGGCGTGGTGATCATGCTGACCATGTTCGGCCTGGTCGGGATCGTCTTCTCGCTCAGCCTGTTCTTCGGCAACGTCCAGCACCTGAGCGCCCTCGACATCGCCTACCGCTTCCTGCTCGTGAACGGTCTCGGCGTGGTGTTCGGCCCGATCGTCGGCCGGCTGGTCGGGCGGATCGCCCCGGGGCTGCTGCTGACCGGCGGTCTGGTGCTCACCGGGGTCGGCATGCTGTCCCTGAACACGCTGGACACGGACACCGGATTCGCCGCGCTGATCGCCCCGTTGATGGTGATCGGCATCGGCTTCGCCTTCGTCATGACGCCGATCACCTCGATCGCGGTGAGCAGCGTCCCGCACCACCTGGCCGGCATGGCGAGCGCGGGCAACAACACGCTGCGCCAACTCGGCGGCGCGCTCGGCCCGGCCGTCCTGGGCGCGGTACTGACCAGCCGGATCACCGCGGTCCTGCCGGGTCACCTGGCCGACTCCGGACTGGCCGACGCCGACCGCGAACACGTACGCGCGGCCGTGTCGGACGAGGGCCTGTCGGCGGCCGGCCATCTGGGCCTGGCTCCCGAGCCCACGGGTAAGGCGCTCGGCGCGATCGGCGACAGCTTCGCGGACGCGATGCACGTCTGCATGACGATCGCGGGGGTGGGCATGTTCGCGGCCGCCGTGATCACCGTGCTGACGATCGGGGTTCGGCGGGCGAAGCCGCACGGGGGTACGGCGGTTCGGGCGTCGGGACCGGGAACCGCGTCGGGCCGGGTGCCGGCGCAGGCATCCGCCGCGACGGTGGCCGCCGGTACCGGTCCGGGGGCGGGCTCGGCCGGGGCCTGAACCCCGATCCGACCGGGACACCGCGACGAAGCCGCTCGCCGATGGGCGAGCGGCTTCGTCGGTGATGGCGACTCGGCTAGGCCGCCGCCCTCGCCCGCCGCCCGCGCAGTCCGAACGCGGTCACCGTGGCGCCCAGCACCACCCCCACCAGCGGCACGATCAGCGCGGTTCGAAAGCCGTCCAGCTCGGAGCCGCCCGCACCGGCCAGGACCGCGGTGACCGTCGACAGGCCCAGCGCCGCGCCGAACTGGAAGGCGGTGTACAGGAGTCCGCCGGCCAGGCCCTGCTCGTCCTCGTCGATGCCGTCGGTCGCGGCGATGGTGAGCGGGCCGTACGCCAACGCGAAGGCCAGTCCGAGCAGCAGCATCGTCGGGAACATCGCCACGTAGGAGGTGTCGCCGTCGATCGACAGGAACAGCGCGTACGCCACGGCGGCCGTCACCATCCCGCCGAGGATCACCCGCAGGTTCCCGTAGCGCTCCACCAGCCTCGGTGTCAGCGTCGGTGCGAGCACCGCGTCCGCCCCGACCGCGAGCAGCGCGAAACTGGTCTCCAGGGTCGACCAGCCGCGGATCTCCTGCAGGTAGAAGACCGCGATGAACTGGAAGCCGAAGAACGAGCCCGCGAACAACAGCGCGCCCAGGTTCGCCCGGATCAGCGCGCCCGAGCGCAGGATGCCGAGGCGTACCAGCGGATGCGCCGCGCGCCGTTCGACGGCCACGAAGGCGAGCAGGAGGGCGACCCCGCCCGCGAAGACCGCGATCGTCCAACCCCGGCCGTCGGCGGGGTGTTCGAGCCGGACCACGCCGTAGACCAGCAGCAACATCGAGCCGGTCACGCTGATCGCGCCGACGAGGTCGAAGCCCCCGCCGGCCTCGGGCCGCCGGTCCCGGGGGATCAGCGCCGACGCCGCCGCCAGGATCACCGCGGCGAGCGCGACCGGTACGAAGAACACCAGCCGCCAGTCGATCGCGGTCAGCAGTCCGCCGATCACCAGGCCGAGCGAGAAGCCGCCCGCGGCGGTGCCCGCGTAGAAGAGCAGGGCCCGGTTGCGCTGCGGCCCCTCCGGGAAACCGGTGGTGATGATGGACAGCCCGGCGGGCGTCATGAAGGCCGCCGAGGCGCCGGTCACGAAGCGGGCCACGATCAGCATCCAGCCCTCGGTGGCGAATCCGCCCAGGCCGGAGAAGACCAGGAAGACGGTCAGCCAGACGAGGAACGTCCGCCGCCGGCCGAGCAGATCGGCGGTGCGGCCGCCGAGGAGCATGAAGCCGGCGTAGGCCAGCACGTACGCGCTCATCACCCAGCTCACGCCTCCGGTGGACATCCCCAGGTCCTCGCGGATGGTGGGCAGCGCGACATTGAGCATCGCGACGTCGATGCCTTCGAGGAAGATCGCGCCGCAGAGGACGAGCAGCATGCCCCAGGCGCGGGGGCTCATGCGGACGGCGGGGGCGTTGCCGGGGGCGGATTCGGTGGCGTTGCCGGGCGCGGACGTGGATGTGGACATGCGGCAGCCCCTCGGGAGGCGGGTGGGTGGGATCGCGGTGGGATCGCGGTGAGGTCGGGGCACCGGGGGGTTGGTTCTTCGGACGAACCCGGTTCCCTCTTGTAACCGACCCCATCCTTCGGCAGCATCGACTTCCATGGAAGAAGGCACTTCGAAGGAACCGACCCCCTGCCCGGGTAACCAGGAGGACTACGACGCCCTCCAATGGGACGTGCGCGAGGGGTGCGAGGTCCGGCAGATCCTCGACCGGGTCGCCGACAAGTGGTCGCTTCTGGTGATCGCGATCCTGGAGAGCCGTACCTTGCGCTTCACCGAGCTGCGGCGGGAGATCGACGGGATCAGCCAGCGCATGCTCACCGTGACGCTGCGCCAGCTCGAACGCGACGGCCTGGTCCGGCGCACGGTCTATCCGGTCGTGCCGCCTCGGGTGGACTACGCGCTGACCCCGATGGGGACCACGCTGCACACCACGATCCGCTCGCTGGTCACCTGGACCGAGGAACATCAGGAACGCATCGCCGAGGCGCGGGCGGAGTACGACGCGCGTACGGGAGCGGAAGGCGACCTGGTGGCGGCGGGACGGTCGGTGCCGGGGTAGTCGTCGGCGCGGCGCCGGTCGCGCTCATCCCGGTGGCGGTTCGGCGGCGGTCGCCGGCCGGGGTTGTGACCGTTCGGAGGTCGAGACCCGGCGGCCGACGACCGTCCGCGGGGCGATTTTCGAAACCGGGTTCGGGGGTCTGCCCCCACGCCTGTTCGACGACGCGTATTCGCCTCGGTTCGGCGTCCCGGCGAATGTCCGGTTCGAAAAGTACCGGCAAGCCGGTCGAAACAGCGGAGCCTCGCGGGTGGTAACCCCGCGGTCGGCCCATTTTCCCGGGCGCGGCCACGTTTGTGGAGGTCGAGCGCCGGATGCTTGCCATCAATCGCTGCCAAATGGGTCCAAGATCGACTTTCGGGATTCCGAGTGCTTTTACTGTGATACGACGACGAGTGAAACGGAACTCTTGGTAAAGGTTTGGCAATGCAGAGACCCGGAGTGGGGGTCGTGACACCCCTGTGACTATCGTTCTGCGATAGGCGATCGGCTCGAGGTCGGCCACCCGGTCGACACGATCGCCTCCGCCGAATTCGGTGACGGGTTTCGGTGACGGTGGGCAACCACGGTCGTCGCGACGCAAGCCGGAACCGGGGACCCTCGCAGTCCCTTGGGGTGAATCGGTGCTTCGGCACCGTAGGGCGCCTTCTTCCGCCCGAACCCGTCAGCTAACCCGGTAGGCGGCCGAGGAAGGAGACCGCCGCCAGTGGCGTCCCAGCGTCGATCAGGGCAGCACCGCAAGCCCAAGCCCCGCACCGCCGTGCGTACCGCCGCGACCGTCGTCACGGCCGCCGCGACGATGACCGGTGTGATGACCTTCGCCGGCACCGCGAGCGCGGACCCCGCGCAGTCGTTCCAGCAGACCAAGGACCGCGTCAACCAGCTGCACAGCGATGCGATCAAGGCCACCGAAGCCGCCAACGGCGTCGACGAGCAGATCACCAAGCAGCAGGGCACCGCGAACCAGACACAGGCCCGGATCACCGAGGAACAGGCCGCGCTCAACACGCTGCGCGACCAGATCGGTGTCCTGGCGGCCAACCAGTACCGCAGCGGTGGTCTGCCGCCGTCGCTCTCGCTCGCGCTCAGCGGCGACCCCGAGGGTTACCTGCAGAAGTCGCAGATGATGTCCCAGCTCGACGGCCAGCAGGCCGCGAAGCTGAAGCAGATCGCGGCGCAGGCCCGAGCCCTCCAGCAGGACCGCACCGAGGCCTCCTCGCAGCTCGCGGAACTGGAGAAGCTGCGCACCGAGCTGAACCGGCACAAGGGCGAGATCCAGAACAAGCTCGCCGAGGCACAGCGCCTGCTGAACACGCTCACCGCGCAGCAGCAGAAGGAAGTCCTCGACTCGAACGACCACAAGAACGACGAGGGTTCGCGCACCGAGACCGACCGCAGCTCGCGCGGCAAGACGGACCAACCGCCGACGACGGGCAAGGACGTCCCGGTGTCCGGCCGGGCGGCGGCCGCGATCGCGTTCGCGCGGGCCCAGATCGGCAAGCCGTACGCGCCGCGAGGTGTGGGCCCCGACTCGTACGACTGCTCGGGCCTGACCCAGGCATCGTGGCGCGCCGCCAACGTCTCGCTCAGCCGCACCACGTGGACCCAGGTCAACGACGGCCCGCGGATCTCCAAGGACGCGCTCAAGCCGGGCGACCTGGTGTTCTTCTTCCCGGACAACTCACACGTGGGCATCTTCATCGGCAACGGCAAGATCATCCACGCCCCGCGCCCCGGCAAGAACGTGACCGAGGCCCCGTTGGACTCGATGTCGTTCTACGCGGCCGTCCGACCCGGCTAGGCCCGGCGACCGCCGGCGAACACGTGCTTGTGGCACGACGATCGGTCCGAGTGGGGCGAACACGTACCTCCCGGACCGATCGTGGTCGGCGGCGAGACGCGTCGAGCGGATCGGGGCCGGGGTCGGGGTTGCTGCCGGTGCCGGTGCCTCGGAGCACGCGGTATCTCGGGTTGCCGTGCCGTGCCGTCGGTTTCGGGAACCGGGGTAGGCGTGTGGACCATGGACCGTATATCGGTGGGCACTTGTTCGTGGACCGACTCCGCCCTGGTCTCCAGCGGTTGGTATCCGGCCGAATGCCGGGACGACGCGGAACACCGACTTCGTTACTACGCCCGTCAGTTCCCCGTGGTCGAGGTGGACGCGACCTACTACGCCCTGCCCAGCACCCGCAACAGTCTGCTGTGGGTGGAGCGTACGCCCGAGGGATTCACCTTCGACGTCAAGGCGTTCTCGCTGCTCACCGGACATCCCACCAGACCGGGTTCGTTGCCGGCGGAGCTGCGGTCGCTGCTGCCGCCACGGGTGCGCCCGGGTGCTGTCGACGATCGTTTGTCGGACGAGGTCTGGCAACGGTTCAGCGGGGCGCTGCTGCCGTTGCGCGAAGCCGGACGTCTCGGCACGTTGCTCTTCCAGTTCCCGCCGTCCTTGGCGCCCGGTCCGGCCGCCACCCGCTTCCTCCACGACTGCGTCGAGCGGGCCCGGGGATGGCCGCTCGCCGTCGAGTTTCGGCATCCGCTCTGGTGGCAGGACGAACACCGCGCCAAGACGACGGCTCTCCTCGAACGCCTCGATGTCGCCGCGGTGGCGGTCGACACGGCGCAGTCGCTGCCCACGTCCATCCCGCCGGTCGCCGTGGCCACCACGTCCGAGGCGGCGGTGGTTCGCTTCCACGGCCGCAACCCGGCCTGGGGAAGCGGCTCGAAGGAAGAACGGTTCCGCCACACGTATACGAGCGCGGAACTGGCCGAGTGGGTGCCCCGGGTGCGCACGCTGGCCGAATCCGTCGACCGGGTACACGTGCTGTTCAACAACTGTTGTGCCGACGCAGCCGCCCAGGCAGCCACAACCATGCGCGACCTGCTCGACGGGTAGGGACCCCTGATCGTGCCGCCGACCACGGACGATAACCATTCGACCATTGCCGGTGACCCGGCGAGAGGGTGAACGGCGCCGACCACGGTGAGGGGCGCGAATACCCCCCGGACACGATCTAGCGCAGCAGGCCCGTGAGGACGCCGGTCACGATGCGGGTGAACAGGGCGTCCACCGATTCCGGGATCTGGGGTTGGTGGGTGAACGCGGCGGCCAGGTGCGGGTGTCGGCCCTCGGCGGCGATGTGGGCGAGGTAGGCGGCCTGGGCCTGCTGCCACTCGGGGATCGTCCGGCCGTCGAGGGACTGGGCCACCTCGGCGCGCGCGAGCGCCGACACCACGGCGCTCAGCACCGCGATGGCCTCCAGCTTGTCGCGGGTCGGAACGTCCAGGTCGGCGAGAGTGCCGAGGGCGTGTTCGAGGAAGGCGACCGTGCTCGGGCCCATCGGCGTGCGGGTCGCGGTCGCGTCGAGCAGCCAGGGATGGGCGAGGGTGACACGGCGCGATTCCCGGGCCAGGGCGAGCAGGTCGTCGAGCCACGTGCCGGTGCGCTCCGGGTACCGGATCTCGGCGTGGGCGCGGTCGACCATGAGTTCCACCAGCTCCTCGCGCGTGGCGATGTACCGGTACAGCGAGGCCGGACCCGCGCCCAGGGCGTCCGCGACGGCCCGCATGGTGGCGGCGGCGAGGCCCCGGGCGTCGGCGAGGGCGACACCCGCCGCCGCCAGGGCGTCGCGGTCGTAGCCGGGCGCCGGGCCCCGCGATGCTCGCTCCGGACGGAGCCAGATGCTGTCGGCGGCCACGGCACACGCCTCCCTCTTTCTGCGAACGATGTATGCAGTAGAGTAGTGCCCGGTAACTGCGAACAACGATCGCAGTTGCCGGAGAGGAGTGCGCCATGACCGCCACGACCGGAGGATCCGCCCGGGCGGGCACGCCCGCACACGCCGACGGGACCGGAGAAGCCGTGCCGACGCAGCCGGTGACCTGCTCCTGGACGCCGACGCGATATGCCCGCAACGGCGACGTCACCATCGCGTACGACCGCCTCGAAGGCTCTTCGGGAGCACCACTGCTCCTCGTGATGGGCCTCGCCACCGCCCGCTTCTGGTGGCCCGACGGCCTGGTCGACGCGTTCGCGGAGGCCGGATTCGACGTCGTCCGCTACGACCAGCGCGACGCGGGCGAGTCCACCCGGATGCCGGACACGAAGACCGGCAACCCGTTCAAGGCGCTCTTCGGCAAACCCGGCGAGGCGTACACCTCGGAGGACATGACCGACGACGCCGTCGCCGTGATGGACGAACTCGGTTGGGAGCAAGCGCACATATTCGGGCACTCGATGGGCGGGCTCATAGCCCAGCGGATCGGCCTGCGGCACCCCGACCGCGTGCTCAGCGTCACGTCGTCGGCCGCGCTCCCCAGCGACGTGAGCGGACTCGGCGTGCTGCGCTATCTGCGCTTCGGGCTTCTGGCGAAGCTGGCCCGCACCAGGTTCCCCGAAGGCCGCGAGGGCGACATCGAGGCCTCACTCGCGGTGTGGCGCGGAGTCGCGTCCCCGGGCTACCCCTTCGACGAGGAGGCCGCCCGGGCATGGGTCGAAGCCGAAGTCGACAGCGGGCCGCGCGACAAGAAGGCGCAGAGCCGCCAGATCGGCGCCCGGTGGCACGGTGCCGAACTGTCGGAACTACGCCACCCGACCCTCGTGCTGCACGGCGAACAGGACCCGATCCTCAAGGTGCGCGCGGCACATGCCACCGCCGAGGCGATCCGCGGCGCACGCCTGGTGACGTACCCCGGAGTCGGCCACGATCTACCCGCCGCGCTGTGGCCGGACGTAGCCGCAGAGGTCACCGCCGTCGCGGGCCTCCGCAAGGCCTAGCGGTGCTTTGTCGGGATGGTGTCGGTTGTGGTCTACGTCGTACGCCCGTGTCCACATCCGCGCAGGTCACGGCGTGTCCGGGGATACTCGCAGCATGTTCGATCCGATACCGGTACGCTGCCGGTGGGCAAAAAGCGGATCACCGCCGGACGCCCGACGGGGCCGTTAGCTCAATTGGCAGAGCAGCGGACTTTTAATCCGCGGGTTCAGGGTTCGATCCCCTGACGGCCCACCCTCAACGACCAGGGCATCCCTTGATCATCTAGGGATGCCCTGGTCGTTTCTGGTTGCAGAGATGGTTGCAGTTACCCCCAGAGGGCTGTACCGACGCTATCCGTTGCCTTGGCCGCGAGCGTGGACGAGATGTGCATGTAGCGGCGAGCAATCGTGATCGACGAGAGGCCGAGTACTTCCTGGACGATCTCGGCGGTCGCGCCTTGCTCGACGAGTAGCGTGGCCGCGGTGTGCCGGCCATCGTGCACGCGCACGTGATCGATGCCGGCCTCGATCAACAGGTCTCGCCATTCGACCCAGTCGGCATGGGGCTCGATCGGCTGACCGGTGGTGCCGGCGAACACCAAGTCCATGTCGGTCCATCGGTCACCGGCGGCCAGCTGCTCGCGGGCCTGGGAAGCCCGATGCGTTCGTAGTCGCTGTACGAGCGCGGGCGGGAGGGTCAAGGTCAGGTTGCCACCGCGCTTGCCCTTGCCCTTACGTCGCGCGAAGTGCCAGCCGCCACCCTTGCGGTCCGGACATTCGCGAGCATGGGCCACGCACTCCGGCGGGCAGGCCGGCGGGCACTTTGTGTGCTTCGCGCAGTCGGCTGCGCACCCAGCGCGGTGGTAGCGAGTACCGCATGTCCGCGGGTCGGTGCACCCGTGGCTGAACCTGGTGCGCTTGATCTGCCACCAGACGTGCATCTTGCGCGCGTCGAGGTCGATGTACTCCCACCGCATCCCAAGCGTCTCGCACTGCCGCAGGCCGAGGGCGAGGCCGACGGACCACCGGGCGCCGTTTCGGCGACTATCGGCGAGCTGGAGCACCCGCCGCGCCTCCTCTTGGGCAAGCGGCGCCATCTCGACTTCTTCGCCCGACGGGGCTTCAACGAGTGTGGCTACGTTCCGGCCGACCTTGCCGCGGACCACGGCCATCTTGAGGGCACGCGAGAGGATGCGGTGGATCTGCACGATGGTGTTCTTGGACAACCCCTGCTCGTTGCGGAGCCAGAGATAGAACGCGTCCAAGTGCTCGGGTTGTAGTCGGTCGAGCCGATGCCGCCCCAGTCGCGGCACAATCCAGTTCATGACCTTCGGGCGGTACGTGCTGTCGAGGGTCGACTGCTCGACGGAGCGTGGGGCGATCGTCGTGAGCCACAGGATCATCCACGCTTCGACGGTCAGCGGCTTGCCGGTCTTGGTCACCTGGCCAGCGTCGCGCTGCTTCTCTAGCGCGCGAACCTTGTCCGTCACGATGGTCTCGGTCTTACCTGTTCGGTGCCTCCGGTCTGGGCTGCCGTCGTCCTTGACGCCCATCGTCACCCAGCCGTGCCACCGGCCGTCCTCGCCGAGGTAGATACTCGATCTCCCATTCGAGGATCGGCCGGACTGACGCGCCATTACTCCCCCTGATCCAGGTAGGTATCTTTCCAGTAACAACGGCCTGCTACTGGCGAGTGTCCCTTGCTTGATTCGGCGAACTGGGCTTAACTGCGCCCTTTCTTTCCGATGGAATATATTCGGCAGCGAATTCTTCTGCCGCCCTTGACTTCCAGCCGGCCGAATAGGCTCGGTACTCGCGGTCCCGCTGCTCGATGATCCATCCCCGAATCACGGTCAGCGCCAGCCACGTCAGTCCAGTGATGCCGACCAGCACGCCGAGACTCCCGATCGTGTGCTGGTTGTTGGTCGCGCCCGCGATCACGAGCCCGAATCCACCCACCGCTACCGCCAATGCGGCAGCGACCCCGATACGTCCCACGATCACCCTCCCGCGTCGCCTCCCAGCAGGTCGCCCTGGCCGCCTGGGACGGACTCCTCGTTGAGCTGTTTCCGGAGCATCCAAGCTGCCATTTCTCGCACCCGCGCGTCCTTTACGCCTACGCGGGTGACGGCCTCCTCGGGGGTCAGAATTTGGTCATCCGACGATACTCGTGTGCCAGTTGGGTGTCTGGGATTTAGCGGAAGATCTTCTTCCGTTAGCTTTCCGGACCGAATCAGGATTTCCCGCACGTCGACATCGAGCGCCCGCGCGAGACCAATCATGCTGTCGAGGTCGGGCATGGTCTCAGCCTTGAGCAGACGCCCCACGGCACTCGCCGACATCCCCGCGTCTGCCGCCAGCTGGCTCCGTCCGCCTCCCCTTGGACTGTCGAGGTCGTAGCCGCATTCAACGGCTCGGTCGTATACCCATCGAGCGAAGCCCACTAGCGCTTCGTCCCTGTCGTGTCTCCGCATGCATGCAGGCTAGCCCGCATGCGCGCAAGCTAAATCGACATTGCACGCATGCAATCTGCCGGGCAGTAGGTTCCCGGCCAACCGTGCAGCGTAGAACCACATTCGCACAAATGTTCGCTCGACGCACCCCCATGTCGGATCGCCGTAGTTGCTTGCGTGCAAGCTAGATGAGGTCTACGGTAGTTGCACGGCCGCAAACAGCCTGGTGGCCGCTCTACATATGGGGGTGAACATGCCGACTCTGATCAGCTACAGCGTGCGAACCGACCGGTTGCGCTCGGCTGCCGCCGCGCGGGGCGATCACACGGGTCAGGCGATCCACCGCACCACCGGCGTATCCGCTGGCGTCATCAGTCGAACGCTCAACGGCCGCACCGTGCCGTCGCTCAAGACGCTGATCCGCCTCGGCGCGCCATACGGCCTGACCCTGGACGACCTGGTCGGCGACGCCCTATGAACCGGCAGACAGTCATCCCGAACCGACTGTTGCACCCGGTCGAAGAGGCCGCTGAACTGCTCGGCATCGGTCGGACCGCCGTCTACGGCCTGATCAAGTCACAGGCCCTGGATTCCACGATGCTCGCTGGCCGGCGGCTCATTCCGTACACGTCGCTGGTCGACTACGTCGCGAGCCTGCTGTCCGCCGAGCGGACCGACCTCGAACAGTCGGCGGGCCTTGACTCCGCCTGATTTCGGCTTGAAACAGCCGACGGCCGCCCCGGATTGGGACGGCCGGCCCACCGGCTGCGGAGACAGCGGGACACCTGAGTATCCCGCATTTCGCACCCCGGTTCGAAACCTCGCGCGGGTGAGGCCGCCCCGACGGCGACCGGTTGCCCCCGGTCCTGGCGTACGGCACGGCCTCTGTGCCCGCACCACTGACCACTCACAGACAGGTGGTACGAACGTGAATCACAGTATCGAGGACCGCGAACCCGCCGACGACCTGGCGCAGGTGCGCGCCGCCGGCATCATGCTGGCGCTGATCTCCCGGCCCGCCCTGCCCCGGCTGACCTGGACCGTTGACCCGGGCGGGCACGTGGTCGGCACCCGCACCGCCGGGCCGGACACCGACGTCGCGACGGACCTGGGGGCGTGGGCGGCTGCGCTCGACGCCACCGTGACGGCGACACCGCACCGCTGCGACGGGCGCATCACCTACCGGGCGCGGATCGACCTGTCCGGCAGCGGCCGGGTCGAGCCCGGTGCCGGGCCGACGCCGGTCACCATCACCGGTGTCGGGGTGCAGTCGGCGGGCTCATCGGCGGAGACCGCGACGCGTCGGATCCTCATCCCGCACGCGGCGGCGGTCGCCGTCGAGCGCGGCCCGGGATCGCTCACCATCATCACTCGGGACGACGCCGGCCCGGTGGAGATCATCCTCGAACCGGCCGCCGCCGCCGCGTTGCTCGCCGCGCTGCCCGCTCGGCGTGAGCTGCCCGCCGACCTGGCGCACGTCGAGCAGCTGCTGTGCGCGGCCGCGCTCGACGACCCGGACCAGACCACGTGTGTACTCCCTGCCGGACATGCCGGCCGGCACATCGCGCCCGTGGGCTCGATGCGCACCGCAGCGTGGGACGCCCACACGGCCGAGGTGGTGCCGGACCCGGTCGACCCGGCCGGCGACGAGCCGCAGCCCCACCCGGACTGGGCCCAGGTCGGCGTCGCCGGCCGGTGGGAGCGCACGGTGATCGATGTCCCGTGGGCGGTCGAGGAACTGGACGACACCGAGATCAGCCCGACCGACGACCCGGGGCCCGGCGCCTACCTGTACGGACCGGGCGAGTGGACGTGCGGCCGGCGGGTCGCCCTCGACCTGGCGGCCGGGCTGCTCGCCGCCGACCGCGTGATCGGCGCGTGGGCGGTCGCCGCCGCCGTCGCGATCGGCGAGCAGCACACGGCGGGTGACCACTGATGGCCGCCCGCAAGAAGACCACGCCGAAGGAATGGAACAAGGGCAAGGTCGGCGCGTCCCGCCCGGCCGCCGGCGCGCCGGTGGTGGAGCGGTGCACGGTCGACGGCTGCGGCCGGCTCGCCGAGGGCGCCGCGCTGGCTGAGGGCTGGCACCGCACCGACGTGCCCGCGTCGTCCGAGCCGCCGCGCGACTGGTGCTCGGCCTGGTGCGCCGCCGTCGGGCGGGCGCTCGCCGACCTGCGTCCGGCCCGCCGGTGACCGCGCCCACCACCGCCGCCCCCACCACGGGGGCGGCGGCCCCGCCCCGCACCGCCTACGCCTGGGGTCTGGTGCACCGGGCCGACGTTGCCGCCGACGGCTGGATCACCGGCTCGATCGCGCGGCCGACCCGGCACGGCTCGCCCGCCCACGCCGAACGGCACTACGCGATCGAGTCCGTCGAGATCGCCCGCGCCGAGGACCAGGCCGCCGGGCTCGACCCGGCGGTGTGGCTCCTGGCCTGGCACGACGGCGACCGCTGGCACGCCACCGCCCACATCCCGGGGAGTACCGGATGAAACCCATGTCCGCCAGCCGCCTCGCGGTGGTCCGCGCCATGACGTTCACCGAGCGCGGCCGCCACGTCTTCGGTCAGTTCACCGACGCCGTCGAGCACGGCCTGTTTGTTCAGGCCGTCGAGCACCACAACGCCCGCATCGAGGTGCTGGCCGAGCACGACCGGCTCGCCGGACAGGTCGCCGCCGTCGTCGGGCTGCACGAGTGGGACGAGGGCACCGACGGGCGCCTGTTCTGCCGGCACTGCTCGTACGCCTACGGGCGCGTGCCGTGGCCGTGCCCGACCGTCGGCCTGCTCCTCGACGCCGAGCAGGCCGCACACCACGTCCGCACCACCCGCACCCAGGCCAACGCCGAGGAGAGCAACCGATGACGTTCGAGTTCACGCCCGCAACCCGCGAGAAGTCGAAGGCGCGCATCGCGCTGGAAGGCCCGTCGGGCGCGGGCAAGACCTTCACGGCCCTGACCCTGGCCGGCGCGTTGTCGCCCCGGGTCGCGGTCATCGACACCGAGCGCGGCTCCGCCAGCAAGTACGCCCGCGGCAGCAGCGGCGACGGCTTCGACTTCGACACCTTGCAGATGACCACCTACGACCCGCGCGACCTGATCGGCGCACTCGCAACCGCCGGATCTGCCGGGTACGGATGCGTCGTCGTCGACTCGCTCTCCCACTTCTGGATGGGCAAGGGCGGCATGCTCGAACTCGTCGACGCCATCGGCCAACGCAAGGGCAGCGGAGGCGGGTTCGGCGGCTGGAAGGAAGCCCGGCCGTACGAGCGCGACATGATCGATGCCCTGGTGGCCTACCCCGGGCACGTCATCGTGACGATGCGGGTCAAGTCCGAGTGGGTCATCGGCACCAACAAGAACGGCAAGCCCGAGCCGAAGAAGGTCGGGACCAAGGCCGAGCAACGCGAGGGCCTGGAATACGAGTTCGACCTGGTCGCCAGCATGGACCTGGAGAACACGTTGGTCGTCGGCAAGACCAGGTGCCCGGCGCTGAACGGAGCGGTGATCAACCGGCCGGACACATCGTTGGCGCTGACCATGCTCGACTGGCTGAACGACGGCGTCGAGGTCGTCGACCCGGCAACGTACCTGGACCGGGCGGCGGCCGCCGACGCCACGTGGGAGGGGCTGCGCGAGCTGCACGCCGAGGTGACCCGCCGTCAGCTCGTCGGGTCGGCGGTGCTGCACCCGGTGACCGGTGTACCGACGACGCTCGGCGCGGTGATCGTCGAGCGCGGGCACCAGGTTCGCGCGGCGGCACAGGCGCCATCGTCTCCACCGCCGTCGGCCGACCCGGTGCGGCAGCCGGAGCGCGAGCAGCACACCGAGGCGGCGCCGGAGCGCGTGCCCGAGCAGGCCGCCGCCGCACCGGCACCGCCCGCCGACCAGTTGCCGATCCTGCTCGACGCGATCAAGGTCGGGTGGAACGATCACGTGTCGTTGGCCGCGTGCCGGCAGACCGCCACCGATCAGGGCCTGCTCGAACGCGACGTGGAGACCCGCGACGGCGGCACGATCCCGCTGCACCGGATGATCGACGGCCGGCTCGGCGACCTCGCGGGCGCCCGGCCGCAGCCGGCGCAGGAGTCGGCGCCCGCCGCCGGCCAGGTGCCGCCGCCTGGCGAATGGGGCACGCAGCAGGACACCCGGCGCGCAACACCCGCGCAGTGCACGGCGATCGCAACGATCCTGGGCGCGCTCGGCATCGCGGGTGACCGGCCGCGCAGGCTGGCCATCGTGACCGGCATCCTCGGCCGGGCGGCCAATCCGCTGGCGACCATGAAGGACTTGTCGCTGGCCGAGGCCGGGACCGTGATCGAGGCCCTGTCCGCCCTCCAGGGGCAGCCCGAACCCACGTGGGAACCGACGCTCGGCCGGTACGCGGACGCGGCGGCGACGTCGCAGGCGGCGTGACGGCGACCGTGGTGGTGGCGGGTCGGGGCAGCATCGTCCCGGCCTGCCCGGCCCCCACCACCGCCGACGGCCGCGCGCACCGGATCGCGGCCCCGCCCGCCGAGACCACCCAGCAGTGCCCGACCTGCCGGGGCACCCGCCGGCTCGGCACCCACACCCGCGGCGGCTGGCGCTGCTGGACCTGCCGGGAGGTACACCCGTGGACCTGATCCCGATCGTTCTCGCCGCCGTCGTCGCCGGCCTGGCCGCAGGCTGGCTGGCCGAGGTCATCCTGCGCTGGCTGTCCGGGTCGGCGCTCGCCGCTCCGCCGCCGATCACCCCGCCGACCGTGCGGCTGCCGCTGCACGCGGTCGACCCGCGGTTCGACCGCTGCTGGTTGTGCGCGCCGACGCCCGACCCGGGCCGGTATGACGGCGAACTGTGCCCGGCCTGCCGTCTGGTCCTCGACGTGTTCCCCGACCGCCCCATCCCGTACTGGCCTGCCGAGGGAGACGACCACCGATGAGCCTGATCATCCACCGCTGCACCTGCGGGCATACCCCGGGCCAGCACGAATCCGATTCGCAGGGCAAGCCCAGCCGCGGCTGCCACCCCATCGGCGGGTGCCGCTGCTCGGGCTACGACCCGCAGCCCACGCCGGTACTGCTGCCGACCTGGACGCCGACCGGTCGGCCGATCCCCGAGATCACCCCGCCCGGCGAGCGGTCCGACCGGCGCCGCACGTGCGACTGCGACGCCTGTCAGGCGCTGTACGCCACCCTCACGGCGGATGCGGGGGCGCGATGAGAACGTGCACCACCTGCCGCCAGCTGCTGCCGCTCGACGCGTTCCACCGCGACCGCAGCCGGCCCGACCAGCGCGGCTACTACTGCCGGCCGTGCCACAACGAGCGGATGCGCGCCTACCGCGCGCGGGTCCGGGCCACCCGGCCGCGGCCGCGGCCGACCCGGCGGCCGGCCGACGACGTCGACCAGGCGGCCGTCGACCGGGCCGTCGCCGGTGACCCGCTGGCGGACATGACGCCCGCCGAACGGCGCGCGGCCGTGCACGTCCTGACGGTTCGCGAGGGCCTGTCCGCCGAGCAGGTCGCCGAGCTGCTGCGCGTGGTCACGCGCACCGTGCAGCGAGCCCGGACCGCGACCGGCGCCAGGCCGGCCGCATGCCAGGGCTGCCTCGGCTCGGCCTGCCGCTGGCACTCCAGGGCGGCGGCATGAGCACCGCGACCGCCGCCCGCACCTGCACCTGGGGCACGCCAGCCGGGCCGTGTGGTGCCGGCGCGCAGCCATACATGGACGGCTACCGCTGCCGCGACCACTCGCCCGTCGCCCGCCTCGCCCGAACCGCCGCCGCCAGGGAGGCCGCCCGAATGGACCCCACGCCCGAGCAGGCCGAGGTGATCGCCGCCTACGGCGACGGGATCGACCTCACCGTGCAGGCCGGCGCTGGCTGCGGCAAGTCAACCACCTTGAAGGAGGTCGCCCGATCCGACCGCCGCGCCCGCATGCTGTACATCGCCTACAACAAGCCGATTGCCGTGGACGCCGCGAAGTCGTTCCCGTCGAACGCGACCTGCAAGACCGGGCATTCGCTCGCGTACGACCCCCGGCACCAGGCCCGCCTGGGCATCCCGTACCAGACCGCGCACGTCGCCGCCCAGGCGCTCGGTGTCCGCGAGATCCTGGCCCGCGACCTCGGCGAGGACGGCCGCAGTACCGAGGCCGTGATGGCCGACGATGCCCGCGTCGTGGCGATGACGAGCAAGAAGGTCATGCGGTTCGCGCTCGACACGGTCAAGCGCTGGTGCTACTCGGCCGATCCGGAGATCACGGCCGCGCACATCCCGCGCGTGGACAACCTGACCCGGCCGGACACCCGGACGGCAATCGCCCGGCTCGGGCTGCCTGTTGCCCGCGCGGCCTGGGCCGACCTGATGCAACCGGACGGCGTGCTGCGGATGGAGCACGACCACTACATGAAGGCGTGGGCGCTCGGCCGCCCCAGGCTGGCGGCGGACGTCGTGCTGCTCGACGAAGCGCAGGATACGAACGACGTCTTGACCTCGGTGCTGCTGGACCAGGACCACGCGCAGCGCATCGCGGTCGGCGACAGCGCGCAGGCCATCTACGCATGGCGCGGCGCGAACGATGCCCTCGCGAAGTTCCCCGGCGACACGCTGACGCTGAGCCAGTCGTTCCGCTTCGGCGTCGCCGTTGCCGAGCAGGCGAACGTGTGGCTCAACCTGATCTCGGCTCCCCTGCGGCTGGTCGGACACGAGCCGACCGCCTCGGTCGTGGGCCCGGTCGACCGGGCCGACGCGATCCTGTGCCGCACGAACGCGGGCGCCGTCGGCGTCGTGATCGAGGCCCTGGCCGCCGGTCGGCGGGTCGCCCTGGTCGGCGGCGGCGGAGCGATCAAGAGCCTGGCATACGCGGCGCTCGACCTGCTCGACGGCAAGCCGACCGATCACCCCGACCTCATGGGGTTCACGAACTGGGCCCAGCTCCAGGAGTACGCGGCGGAGGAAGCCGGGTCGCTGCGCGTCCTGGTCAAGCTCATCGACGACTTCGGCGCGGAGGCGATGATCGCCGCCGCCGAGGCGCTGGTGACCGAGCAGCGCGCGGACCTGGTGGTGTCGACGGCGCACAAGGCGAAGGGCCGGGAGTGGTCGCGCGTCGTGCTGCACGGCGACTTCACCCCGCCGCGGCCGGACCCGTCCACCGGGCTGCGGGTCCTTCGCCGCGAGTACGCCCGCCTGGCGTACGTCTCCGTCACGCGGGCCCGCCACGCGCTCGACTGCGCCGCCCTCGACTGGGTGCACGACGGCTCGATCGTCATCACCGACTAGACCCCGGTGGCCGGCGGCGACCCGACCCGCCGGCCACCGGCCAACCCACCGTCCCGACAGCACGAGAGCGAGACCCCGAGTGAGCTACGAGGCGGTGGCCTGGGCAATGGACGACGCACCAACGGTGTGGACCGACGCCCACAAGCCGGACGCGACCGCGAGGTTCGTCCTCGCGGTCCTGGCCGAGCACGCCGATCGCGACGGACGGGGCGCCCGCCCGTCGGGAACCCGCATCCAGTACCGCACCGGGTACGACCCGACGACCGTACGGCGTGCCCTGCGCCGGCTGGAGTCGGCCGGGCTGATCAGGCCCACCGGCACTACGGCGGACGGCTGTGTCGTGTACGACCTCGACCTCTCGCAGCGGCGGCCGGCAACGGACTGGGCCGACCTGGTTGCGCTGCGGGAGCGCGATCGTGCTGCTGCTGCCGAGCGGCAGCGGCGGTCACGGGCAAATCGTGTCACGGGCGTAACGCCCGTGACCGTCACAGGCGTTGCGCCCGTAACCAACCCGGACGGCATGACCGTCACAGGCGTAACGCCCGTGACCGTCACGGGCGCAGAGTCCGTGACGGTCACGGGCGTTACGCCCGAACAGCCTCCGTCACGGGCGCAACGCCCGCACGTCACGGGCGTTACGCCCGAATGTCACGGGCGTAACGCCCCCCGAACCATCAATGAACCACCAGTAGAACCATCCTCTTCGTCGGAGGCGGCCACGGCCGCCCCCCAGGAGAGCCGCGACGACGTCGAACAGATCTGCCGACACCTGGCCGACCGCATCGCCGAGAACGGCAGCAGGCGGCCAACGATCACCGCCCGGTGGCGCACCGAAGCCCGACTCCTCCTCGACAAGGACGGCCGCACCGTCGCCCAGGTGCTCGCCGCCATCGACTGGTGCCAGGCCGATTCGTTCTGGCGCGCCAACGTCCTGTCGATGCCCAAGCTCCGCGAGAAGTACGACCAGCTCCGGCTCAAGGCCGTCGAGCAGCGGGACCGCGCCGCGGCCGAGGCCGCCCGCACGGCGGCCCGCCAGCCCGCACACCAGACCTATGCCGACAACGGAGTGTTCTGATGGACCCCGAGGACTACCAGCCCGAGATCACGTCCGTCGACCGGATGGAACCGCACGACATCGAGGCCGAGCAGGCCCTACTCGGCTGCTGCCTGATCTACCGCCAGGCCGCCCGAGACGTACTCCGCACCGTCCAGCCCAGCGACCTGTACCGCGCCGCCCACGAAACCGTCCTGCGCGCAATGCAACGGCTCGCCGACCAGGGCGAGTCGATCAACGCGCACACCGTCGTGGCCGAACTCCAGGCCGTCGGCGACCTGACCCGCGCCGGCGGCGCCCCGTACATCCACACCCTGACCGCCGCGCCGCCGCCCGCCGCCGAGGTCGACTGGTACATCCGCCGCACCCGGGCCCTGGCCCTGCGGCGGGCAATCGTCCAGGCCGGCATCGCGATCACCCAGGACGGCTACGGCACCGCGGGCCGATCGGACGACCTGGCCGAACGTGCGGTCGCCCTGACCCGCGCCGTTCGTGACCGAGGCCGGGCAGCCCAGGACACGCCGACGCAGGACATCCACGATTTCCTGTCGGTCGCCGACGACGAGCCGGACTGGGTGCTGCCCGGCTATCTCGAGCGCGGCGACCGCGTCATCTGGACGGCGGGCGAGGGCGGCGGCAAGTCGGTGCTGCTGCGGCAGCTCGCCGTCACTGCGGCGGCCGGTGTCCTCCCGTTCGGCCGGGAGCCGAACGTGCTCGGCCCGAAGCGGGTGCTCGTGTTGGACTGCGAGAACTCCGAGGCCCAGTCCCGTCGGCGGTACCGCGGCCTGATGAACACCGCCTCGGCCATCCACCAGCCCGTGAAGCGCGGCCAGTTGCACATCCACTGCCGACCCGAGGGTGTCGACCTCACCCGCGCCGACGGCCGGGCCTGGCTCATGCGGCGCGTCGAGGACGTCATGCCCGACCTCCTGGTGATCGGCCCGATCTACCAGCTCCACGCCGGCGATCCGAACAGCGAAGAGCACGCGCGGAAAGTGACGATCGCGCTCACCGAGGCCCGGGTAACCGCCGGGTGTGCGCTCGTCATGGAAGCGCACGCGGCCAAAGCGAGCGGGTTCGGGCCGCGCGGCCTGGCCCCGGTCGGGTCGAGCCTCTGGCTCAGGTGGCCCGAGTTCGGCATGGGCCTGCGCCCCGTCGAGGACACCACCTCGGCCGAACACGACCGCGCCCGACGCGTCGTCCCCTGGCGCGGCGCCCGCGACGAGCGGCTGTGGCCGAGGTTCCTGCGCGGCGGCTGGACAAGCGAGGGCGAATGGCCCTGGACCCCGTACACCCCCATCGACGCGGACCACCACGGGCGGTCCGAGACCGGAGCCCTGTCGTGACCCGGCTGACAATCGGCCCGCGCAAACCCACCGGCGCCTGGCCTGTCTACCGCCAGATCCCCGGCCGATTCGGCCCCGTCTCGGTGCACGACGGCTGGGTCACCACCTGGACCCGCCGCATCGGCAGCCAGGTCTACGCCTTCTACCACTCCGCCACCGCCTCGGAGGGCCTGCACGTCAGCGCCCGCCCGCACGACGGCACCGATGGCGCGCAGCACGACATCCACATCCCGCCCACCACCTGACCACCCGTCACCACCCCAGGAGGACCCAGCACATGGCCGGAGAGACCACCATCACGATCGTCGGGAACCTGACCGCCGATCCCGAGCTGCGGTTCACGCAGAGCGGGGCCGCCGTCGTGAACTTCACGATCGCGTCGACGCCGCGCACCTTCGACCGGCAGACCAACGAGTGGAAGGACGGCGACGCGCTGTTCATGCGCTGCTCGGGCTGGAAGCAACTCGCCGAGAACATCGCCGAATCGCTGGCGAAGGGCTCGGCGGTCATCGCCCAGGGCCGGCTCAAGCAGCGGTCCTACGAGACCAAAGAGGGCGAGAAGCGCACCGTCGTGGAGCTGGAGGTCGACGAGATCGGCCCGACCCTGAAGTGGGCGACCGCCAAGGTCACCAAGGCGAGCCGCGGAGGCGGCGGCCAGGGCGGCGGCGGGCAGCGGCAGCAGGGCGGCGGCTACGGCCAGCAGACCCAGCAGCGTGGCGGCGCACCCGCCGACGACCCGTGGGCCACGCCCTACGGTCGCGCGCAATACAGCAGCGAGGAACCCCCGTTCTGACCCGACCCGCCGGGCGCCCACCACCGGGCGCCCGGCACCCCGGAGGTGACCATGGCCCCACCCCGTATCCGCCACTCAATCGGCGACGCACTCCGCAACGTCGCCCGCGCCCGTCGGCTCGCAATTGGGCCCCGCGACCTCGCCGCGCTCACCGTCGCCGCCGCCGACGCCGTCCCCGACGACACAACCGTCGTGCCCAGGCCGACCGCCGGAAGCGCACTCACCCCGAAACCCCACGCCACCCCGGCCGACGCACGCGCCATTGCCCACCGCATCGAAACCACCTGGAACCGGACATGACCAACCGCATCCCCAGCTACCACCACACCGACCACGCCGGAGACGAACTCACCATCGAACCGCTCAGCCTGGCCGAGGGCCCCGGCGTGGTCATCACCGCCGCCGACGTCGGCGTGTTCATCCGCCCCGACGACGCCGAATCGGTCATCGCCGCCATCCGCCGCGGCTGCGGCCTCGACCCGGCTCCCGCGCCCGGCCGGCTCGACTTGGCCCCGATCATCGCGGACCTGCACACCGCCGCCACACCGCCCAACGGCGACGGCCTGGTCAACGCCACCATGACCGACTCGTTCCAGGCACTCGAACGCATCTCCGACCGACACGTCCTCGACCTGCTCGACTTGGCCGAGGCCCAGCGGCTGCGTGCCGAGAACGCCCGCCTCGACACCGCGCTGATCGAGGCTGCCCGCGACGGCGACCAGGACGACGACCTGGCGGACGACGGCGAGCCGACGCTGGAATCGCTGCTGGAGACCATCGAGGCGGCCGACGCCGACCGCGACCGGCTCACCGCCGAACTCGCCAGGGTGCGCTCCGACTTCGCAGCAGTGGTCACCACAACCGCCGAATGGATCCGCGCCTCCAACGACGGCGAGGGCGTCGACGCCGACGATCTCGCAACCGCCCTGGAGAACATCATCGGCGCCGCCCGCCTGGCTGGCGACCAGCGGCGGTTCTACCTCGACCGCCGGGTCGACGTTACCGGCGCATCCGGCCCCGGCCGGGTCGCCGACGGCGTGCTGTGGCCCGACGGAACCGTCACCGTCCGCTGGCGCGGCGCCCGCCCCTCGACCGTCAACTGGTCCAGCATCGACGACGCCATCACTATCCACGGCCACGGCGGCGCCACCGTCATCACCTGGATCGACCCCGAAGGCCAGTCATGACCGCCGCACGGCCGTTCCGCATCATCACCGCCGGCGGTCGGATTCTCCACGGCGCCCAACTCCCCCTCTCCGGCCGGTGCTTCGCGGAGGACGAGACCACCGGCCCGATCACCGCCGCCACGTCCACCGAGGCCCTGCTGGACGCCTACCCCGGCGCCCGCATCGAGTGGATCGGTACCCAGCCCGACGAAAGCTGAGACAGGCTGCGGGCCCGCGTCCGTGGGGGGTTCGACGCGGGCCCGGCAGACGGGGTCCACGTAGGCAGGCCCGTGGACCCCGTCCCGGTGTGCCACCTGGGGGAAGCCGCGCCGGACCCCGGACGCTACGCCCCAACTGTCCAAATGACAGCTGCAATTCCGCTTTGAGATACAACCGAGACCAGCACGACGACGACCAGGAGCACGACGTGAACAGCCTCCCCCTGCCGGCCGACGCTCCGCCGGCCGACGTCATCGCCGAGCACTGGGCCGACCTGCGGGCCGCCGCCGTACCCGGCACCCGCCGGCCGCGCGCCAGCCACATCGGGCGGCACCTGGCCGACGCCATCGCCGAACGCGACCGGATCGAGCGGCAGGAACGGTCGGTGCTCGGCCGCGGCACCGCCCCGGCCGCCGCCGACCTGAGCGCCCTCGACGTCATGCGCGTCGTAGAGCACGCGGTGCTGTACGTCGAGGCCGAGATCCGAACCGCCCTGGGACTCGCCCTCTACCGTCGCCCCGCCGGCAACCCCGGGACGGTCCCGGCGGCGTGTGCGGACCTGGCCGTGTACCGGGCCATGATCACCGGCGAGTGGGTCAAGTGGGCCGACGCCACCCTCCGCCCCGTGGCCCGACAGATCCTCACCGTCCTCGGCCTGGGCGACGCCCGCCCGATCCGGCTGCTTCAGCCATGCCCGTGGTGCGGGTCGGTACTGATGGCGCGGCCGGCGCACCCTCTCGGCCCGCACATCGAGTGCACCGGCCGCCGGGTCATCTGCAAGGCGCCGTCGTCCACCTGGATCCAGGGTCGGCCGATGTGGCGCTGGGACGATCTGGCCGACCTCGGCCGCGCGCTCGATGCGCCGCTGCGGGCCGACCGCCCGGAGTTGGTGACCGACGTGGAACTGGCCGGGCGGGCGCCTGGGTTGACCGAGGGCGAGCGTGACCGGCTGTACGACGAACTGACGCCCGGGGCTGCGTGACCGGACACCGGGCGTCGGACACGGCATGGCCGGTGCCCGGACACGAATCCGCCAACCGTGCGGATGTGATGCGCCAACCGGTCGGCTCGGCGGCGAACTGGGCGACATAACCAACCCGTTGATCGGACGCGAACGCGACCACCCGGCCACAGCGTCGGACACCACCGGACACGAGAGGCTACCCATGACCGACCCCACCGGCGGACCCGCCATTCCGGACACCCACGCCCCCGACAACGACGTCAACCCGATCTGCGGCCACCACCGCCGCGCAAAATGCCTCGGCTGCGGATCCTGCGCCACCTGCGACGCCTGCTACTGCGGCGAGGACGGCGAACCGCTGTCCCACGCGTCTGCGTCGGACACCTGGTCGGGCGAGGAACGCGACTTCCACACCAACCCGTTCGACTACTGACCACGATGATCAGTTGCGCGCGCAGGACGCCGCCGCCTAACCTGATCCGAGTTATCCACAGCCTGTGAATCCGGCATGCCCGGAAACAGCCCGAGAGCCCCGAGCCAATCCTGGTCGGGGCTCTCGCCCGTTCCCGAGACGCCGCCCATCCGTGACCACGACGATGGCCGAATGGGGCAATGCAACGCAACGACACGAGGCGGTCGACGATGCCGCCGGGTCACCCTCTGGTCCAACCGCTGTTGGCAGCACGGAGGTAGCCGGCGCGGGAACCACTCAGGTGGGCTGACTCGACGCCAGAAGCGAGAGCTCATCCGCCGCACTTCCCAGAGCAACTACCGAACCGGGTGCGCTTCCTGCCTGCCGTTCGTCATGTTCGGCCTGGTCGTGGTCCTTGCTGTCGTACTTGGGTAACCCACGCGAAGCACGGTCGTTGACCCGTCGTGGCCCGCGTCTCCCCGTCGCACGGCCACACCGGGCCCGTTGACATCCCCCGATCGGCGGGCCCGCACAACCCCCAGGCCGCCTCGACGGTCTAACCCAGGACATCCACACCCTGGGGGCACAGTGCAGCGCACCGCTCGATACGCAACGACCGCCGCCGCCCTGGCGGCGATGCTCCTCCTTGCCACCAGCTGCGGCGGAGACGACGACAAGGCCGAGCCGGTCAAGGCCGCCGGCCCGGCGACCGTCACACCCGATCCGCCGAAGGCGAGCACGCCGGCCGCTGCGGCGGTGCCGGCGTACACCGTGATCAACGAGTCGAAGAAGACCGTCAGCGGGAAGGCCGACCTGGTCGTTCCCGACGCCACGGTCGACCAGGCGCAGGCCGCGATCCGGGACTACGCCAAGGGGATCGGCGGCGGTCTCAAGGACGTGTCGGTCACCGTGGTCCGCGCGGCGGACGCCAAGGTGTATGTGTGCTCGGGCCGCTGGATCAAGGACGAGGCGGCGTCGAAGCTGTACACCGGCGGCAGCGTCAAGGCGGACAAGTGGCCGACCATCGCGATGAACTGTCCCGACCCGGGCGGCAAGAAGTAGCGCAGGAGGTTCGGCTGTGCCCACGCACGCGGTGACCCTGACCGGTCGAGGCACCCGGCACGCCCTGGTGGTCGACGGCGTCGACGTCTCGGATGCGGTGGCCGGCGTCGACCTGGTCGTCGAGGTCGACCGGCCGGCCCGGCTGGTCGCCACCCTCGCGGTGCAAGAGGTCACGGTCGACCAGGACGAGGTCGAGGTCCACCTGGCGCCGCAGGTGCATGCCGCGCTGGTGCTGCTCGGGTGGACGCCGCCGGCCGGCGGGGTGTGAGCGGTGGCCGGCCGGTCCGACCTGACGTCGCACGCCTACCGCACCCTGCGCGCGAGTGTCCTGGCCGAGGACGACACCTGTGTCCTGTGCGGGCATCCCGGGTCGGATGCCACCGACCACCTGGTGCCGGTCTCCCGGGGCGGCGCCGCCGTCGACCGCGACAACCTGGCGCCCATCCATGGGGTGGCCGGCTGCCCGACCTGCGGGCGCAAGTGCAACAACCTCAAGGGCAACCGGCCGTTGGCCCAGGTCTCGCGGCTCGTCACGTCGCGTGACTGGTACGCCGGTCCGGCCTGAGCCAACCGTTCTTTGGGGGAGGGCTCATCCCAGCCCCACGCCCAAACTGGCGTCTCTCCCCCCGCGGCGGCCGCCGCCGGGCCGCCCGCAGGCCCCTGACCTGCGCATATGCCCGAGGTGGGCTCGGCGGGTGGGTGACCGGGGGCGGCCATGGGGCCCCAACCGGCCGGTGTTGCGTCAAGCGGCGGGCCGCGGGGTGCCCGCCGCCGGGCCGACCTCCCGCCCGAGCCGGCTCGGGCCGCCGGGCGGGGACCACACACAGTGAGGGGAGAGGTCATGGGACCGGTCGAGGAGGCCGTCCAGCGCGACATCGAGGCCCTGGGTGACCTGGTCGGCGTCGAGGCGTCCCTGTCCGAGATGGCCTACGCGATGGCCCGGGGCATCGACGAGGGCGGCGGCGAGGACGGCCGGTTGCTGGCCGGGCTGAACAGGGAGCTGCGCGCCACCCTGGCCGCGCTGCTCGCGGGTCGGATGGTCGAGGAGGACGACGATGGCCTCGGAGACCTGGCGGCACCCGACTGAGTTCGCCGAGCAGCTGCGCGAGCTGTACGGCCTGGAGTGCCCGCCGCGGTGGGGTACGCCGCGGCGGCCCGAGCTGCCGACCCTGGGGCCGAAGGTCGCCGCGGTGATGACCCGGCTCGGGTATCCGCCGATGCCCTGGCAGCGGTACGTCCTCGACGTCGCCCTGGAACTGGACCCGGTCACGGGGGTGTTCGTGCACCGCGAGGTCGGTCTGTCGGTGCCGCGGCAGCAGGGCAAGACGCAGCAGCTCCTGGCCCTGATGGTGCATCGGGTCATGGCGTGGAAGCGGCAGAACGTGGTGTACGCCGCGCAGACCCGGGGGATGGCGCGGCAGCGGTTCGAGGACGAGTTCGTGGCCACGCTCGACGTGTCGTCGTTGCGGCGGCGGTACCGCACGCGGATGACGAACGGCAACGAGGCGATCCTGTGGTCGTCGACCCGGTCGAAGCTGGGCATTACCAGCAACACGGAGCGCGCCGGCCACGGGCCGAGTCTGGATCTGGGTGTGATCGACGAGGCGTTCGCCCACGAGGACGACCGCTTGGAGCAGGCGATGTCCCCGGCGATGCTGACCAAGGCCATGGGTCAGTTGTGGTGGGCGTCGGCCGGGGGCACCGACCGGAGCGTGTGGCTCAACCGCAAGCGCGAGACCGGCCGCACCCTGATCGAGGCACTGTGGGAGACGGGCGAGCACCCCGCGTCGGCGTACTTCGAGTGGTACGCGCCGGCCGAGCTGAGGCGGGACGACCCGGCGACCTGGCGCACCTGCATGCCGGCGCTCGGTCACACCGTCACCGAGGCGGTTGTGCGCTCGGAGCTCGACAAGCTGGAGCCGGCCGAGTTCGACCGTGCCTACCTGAACAGGACCCGGGTCAAGCAGCCGGCGGCCGACCCGAACGTGCCGCGGGGTGGATGGGCCGGGCTCGTCGACGCCGGGTCGCAGGCCGGTGTCGATGTGGCGTTCGCGATCGACGTGGCCGGGCGCCGGGACACGGCGTCGATCGCGGTGGCGTCGGTGCGGCCGGACGGCCGCCTGCACGTGGAGATCGTCGACCAACGGCCGGGCACGGATTGGCTGGTGCCCGCCGTGGTGCGGTTGTCCGCGTTGTGGGATCCGGTTGCCGTGGCGGTTGCCGGCGGGTCGCCCGCGGCCGCGCTGATCGACGACCTGGTCGCTGCCGGACTGCGGGCGACCGGGCAGGACGAGCCGTTGCGCGGTGACCTGGTGATCGTGCGATCCAACGATGTCGTCGAGGCGTGCGGGCAGTTCGCCGACGCGATGCGCCAGGGCACGCTCGTCCACCTCGACCAGGCGCCGCTGACCGGCGCGGTCAACGGCGCCCGTACGCGTCCGGTCGGCGATGCGTGGGCGTGGCACCGTCGCGGCTCGTCCGTCGACGTCGCGCCGCTGGTCGCGGCAACCCTCGCGCGGTGGGCGCTGCTGACCCGGGCCAATGTCGCCGACGACTACGACGTTCTCGAATCGGTCTTCTAGGAAGGGAGCGCGCGTGCGAGACGTCGTCACCACCTTGCTCGACGTGCTGGGCCTGCTGTTGGTCGCCGCGGGCGCGGGCGCGGCGTTGGTGCCCCTGATCGGGTGGGCGGGTCTGGTCGCGAGCGGCGCCGTCGTCCTGGTCGGTTCCTCGGCGGCGGCCCGCGTCGCCGGGAGGGGTGGGCGGTCGTGAGTCTGTTCACGCGCCGGTCCGGCCCGCACCCCACCGCCGACCAGTTGATTCCCACCCGCACCGATCGGCGCGTCGGCATTGCGACCGTCACCAACGAGACCGCGTTGCGGCACAGTGCGATCTGGTCGTGTCTGCGGCTGCGGGCGAACCTGGTGTCGACGATGCCGGTGGACGTCTACCGCCGGGTCGGTGGTCTGAAGGTCGAGGTGCCCACGCCGCCGGTCCTGGTCACCCCGGGCGGCGACCGGGTCGGCATTCAGGAGTGGCTTTACGCCACCCAGTTCGACCTCGACCGCGCCGGCAACTGCTTCGGGTTGATCACCGCCCGGGACGGGTTGGGGCTGCCGGCCCGTATCGACCTGGTGTCGCTGGCGGATGTGAGCGTGCTCCACCGGGCCGACGGGATCACGTACCGCATCGGCGGCACCGTGTACCAGCCGGACGAGGTGTGGCACGAACGCCAGTACACCGTGGCGGGTTTGCCGGTCGGCCTGTCGCCGGTGGCGTACGCGTCCTGGTCGATCGGCGAGTACCTGTCGATCCAGCAGTTCGCCCTGGACTGGTTCGGCGGCGGGGCGATCCCCTCGGCGCACCTGCGCAACACCGCCAAGACCATCACGGCGGACCAGGCCGACGAGACCAAGCGCAGGTTCAAGAGCGCCACGCAGAACCGGGACCTGTTCGTCACCGGCAACGATTGGGAGTACAAGCCCATCCAGGCCGAGGCGTCCGCCGCAGGCTGGGTCGACGCCAAACGATTCGGGATCGGGGACATCGCCAGGTTCTTCGACGTGCCGGGCGACCTGATCGACGCCGGCGTGTCCGGCAGTTCGATGACCTACGCGAACATCAGCCAACGCAACCTCCAGTTCCTGATCATGAATCTGGGGCCGGCGATCTTCCGCCGTGAGGACGCGCTGTCCCGGCTCACGTCGCGGCCGCGGTTCGTCAAGCTCAACTCCGACGCGCTGTTGCGGATGGATCCGGCGGCGCGGGCCCAGGCCATCCGGACGCAGATCGAGGCCCGCGTCCTGGCGCCGTCCGAGGCGCGTGCGCTGGAGGACCGGCAGCCGTTCACCGACGCGCAACTCGCCGAGTTCGACCGGCTGTTCGGCGGACCCAAGACCACACCGACCACCGCGACATCGGGAGCATTGTCATGACCTCACCGGCCGGCCTGCGCGCCGCCGCCGCGACCGCCCGCCGCTCGGCCGCCGGCACCGCCCCGATGGCGGTGCCGCGCGACCGGCCCGAGACACCCGAGCTCCGGTTCGGTGCGAAGCTCCGCGCCAAGCTGGTCGACCGGGACGGCTTGCAGTACTACCAGGTCGAGGGCTACGCGTCGGCGTTCGAGCAGGGCTACGAGATGTGGGACATGTTCGGCCCCTACACCGAGATCGTCTCCGCCGGCGCCGCGGACGCGACGCTGGCCGCGAACCCCGAGGTCGTGTTCCGGTTCAACCACGCCGGTACCCCGATGGCCGGCACCCGCAACGGCCGGCTGGAGCTGTGGGCCGACGACGCCGGCCTCGGCTGCCGGGCCTGGCTCAACCCCAAGCGCAGCGATGTGCAACTGCTGGTGCAGGCGATCGAGGACGACGACGTGCGCGAGCAGTCGTTCATGTTCCGCATCACCTCGGGCCGCTGGTCCCCGGACTACTCCGAGTACCGCATCGAGGCGTTCGACCTGGAACGCGGCGACGTCGGCCCGGTCACCTACGGCGCGAACCCGCACACCTCCATCAGCGCACGGTCCGGCGAATTCCTCGCGTCGATCCCCACCCTGCCGCCGCTGGTCGCCCAGGAGGCGTACGCGCTCCTGGGCCGCCGCGGCGACGTCGGCGACACCGCCCCGCTCGCACACCCGGCGCCGGCGGCGCCCGCCGCCCGGGCCGCAGCGCCCGTGGGGCGGTCGATCGCGATGGTCCGCACCCGCCTGCTGGTCCAGGACGACGCCGAGACCTGAGCCACCGCACCGCCCCCCTTCGTGTACGCCGTCCGGCAGATCGCCCGGAGGCGCGACCCCCGACGCGGACCGGCAGATCACCCGTGCCGCACCGGGTCACGCATCACACCCAACTCCCGATCCACCGGAAGGACTTCGGCATGCCCGGAATCGACGACCTCATCGCCTCCATCGAGGTCGAGCAGGAGGCCGCGAAGAAGCGCCGCACTAAGTGCGGCAAGGAGATCGAGCTCATCCTGGCGAAGGCCCAGCAGGACGGGCGCTCGGCGCTGAGCGCCGAGGAGGACGAACGCGTCGCCGAGCTGTTCGCCGCGCGCGACCAGGCCGCCGCCGACATCGAGGGCATCGGCAACAAGCTCGCCAACGCCAACAAGATCAAGACGGAGGAGATGGAACGTGCCGCGGCACAGCGCGAGGTCGCGCCGACGCAGACCCGGGCGCCGGCCTACGACCGCGTCGCCCGGGTGGGCACCGAGGAGCGCACCTACCGGCCCGACACCGACCGGCGCGGCAAGCAGTTCCTGATGGACATCAGCCGGCAGTTCCTCTTTCAGGACGTCGAGGCGGCCGGCCGGCTGTCGCGGCACATGGCCGAGGAACGCATCGAGCGCGCGGAGTACATGGCGCGCGCGGTCGGCACCGGCGCGTTCGCGGGTCTGACCGTGCCGCAGTACCTGACCGACCTGTACGCGCCGGCCACCGCCGCCCTGCGCCCGTTCGCCGACGTGTGCAACCGCCACGAGCTGCCCGAGCAGGGCATGAGCGTGAACATCTCGCGCATCACCACCGCGTCCTCGGCCGAGATCCAGGCAGCGGAGAACGCGGCGGTGTCCGAGACGAACATGGACGACACCCTGCTGACCGTGCCGGTGCAGACCGCCGCCGGGCAGCAGACCGTGTCCCGGCAGGCGATCGACCGAGGTACCGGCATCGAGGACGTCACGATGCAGGACCTGTTCAACCGGGTCGCCACCAAGCTCGACGCCACGCTCCTCAACCAGGCCACCACGGGTCTGACGAACGTGGCCACTGCGCTGGCGTACACCGACGGCACGCCCACCGGCGCCGAGATGTACCCGAAGATCCTCGGCGCCGCCGCGGGCGTGGAGGCCGCGCTGCTGGCGATGGGCCGGCCCACGCACGCGGTGATGCACTCGCGCCGTTGGTACTGGCTCTCCAGCCAGATGTCGAGCACCTGGCCGCTGATCAACTGGTCGGGAGTGCCCGTCCAGGCGAGCGGCACCGCCGACTCGGCCAGCAGCTACGGCAGCGGCCCGCGCGGCGTCCTGCCCTGCGGGCTGGAGGTGATCGTCGACAACAACATCGCCACCAACTACGGCACCGGCACCAACGAGGACGAGCTGTACGTCGTCCCCGCGAGCGAGTGCCACCTGTGGGAGGACCCGAACGCGCCGCTGTTCATCCGCGCCGAGCAGGCCGCGGCCGCGAACCTCGGCGTGCTCCTGGTCGCCTACTCCTACTTCGCGTACACCTTCGGCCGATACGCGAACGGCATGCAGAAGGTCGGCGGCACCGGCCTGGTCACGCCCGCGTTCTGATCCGCGACGTCGGCGGCCGCCGCCCTCGGGCCCGCGGCCGCCGACGCACACCCCTCTCGGGAGGAGACCGACACGATGGGCCTGCGCCCCGTGTCCGGTGACGTCGCGCTGCCGCTGGCCGCGCGCACCACCGGCACCCACACCGGCAGCCCGGTCACCGCCGCCGGTTATGCCGCCGACGTTGTACTGACCGTCCATTGCACCGCCGCATCCGGCACACCGACCCTGGACTGCTCCCTCGAGGAGTCGGGCAACGGTACCGACTGGACCGCGGTCCCCGGCAGCGGCACCGCCCAACTCACCGGCGTCGGCAACCGGATTGCCGCCGCCACCATCACCCGGCCCTACGTGCGCGTCACCTCGACCGTCGCCGGCACCACGCCCAGCGTCACCTACCGCGCGGTCCTGCTGGTGGTGCCCGAATGAGCGAGGACACCATGACCCCCGACGTCCCCGACGACCGCACCCGACGCGAGATCGCCGCCCTGCTGCGCGAACGCGCCGTCTACCTGTCGCAGAACCGCACCGACCGCGCCGCCGAGGTCACTCGGGAGCTGGCGGCGCGCGGGCACCACGACGACACCACCGACGACCGGCCGGTGACCGACCCGGGCGGCGGGCCCGTCGACCGCACCCCCGACCCCGGTCGACACACCGCCGCTCCCGTGCCGACGCCGACCGGGCCCATCGGCACGCGCCGGGCGGCCGGCGGCCGCCGCAGCCGCGGCCGGGCACCCGACGACGCCGACGAGTAACCCCGATGGCCAACGAATACACCAACCTCGTCGCGCTCAAGGCACAACTACGCCTCGACCCCGACGACACCACCGCCGATGCGCTGCTCACCCAAGCCATCGCCACCGCAAGCCGGTTCGTCGAGCGGCTGACCGGCCGCCGGTTCTGGCTCGACCCGGCACCCGTCCAACGGATCTACCGGCCGACGCTGCGGGCGATGCGCGACCACGACGGCGAACACCTCCTGGTCGACGACATCGGCAGCCTCGACGGCCTGGTCGTCGAACTCGGTGGGCCCGGGTCCTGGACCACGACGACGAACTACGAGACCACGCCCGACAACGCCCTCACGGACCTGGAGCCGATCACCGCCCTCAGCCGCCGCACCGGCGAATGGGACGCGGGCTACGGCCTGTCCCGGGTGCGCGTCACCGCCCGATGGGGATGGCCCGCGATCCCGGACGACGTCGTGCAGGCCACCCAGATCCAGGCGCTGCGGCTGTATCGCCGCAAGGACTCGCCCGAGGGCGTGCTCGGCTCCGCCGACTGGGGCGTCATGCGTCTGGGACGCGTCGACCCGGACGTCGCGGGCCTGCTCGAAGCGCTCCGGCTGCCCGGCTTCGGATAGGAGGTTCGACGTGCAGATCTCCGCCGTGCGCGCGGCCATCGCCACCGCCGCCCGCGCCGTCGTCCTGCCCTCCGGCGTCGGCAAGCTCACGTGCTCCGGATACACCCCGGACAGCGTGGTCGAACCGCACTTCTTCGTCGGCGAGTACAGCGTCGAGTTCGACCGTGTCTTCGGCCGCGGCCAGGACCAGGTCGAGTTCACGTGCAGGGTCCTGGTCGGCCGCGGCGACGACCGATCCGCGCAGCGCCACCTCGACGCGATGCTCTCCGGCGCCGGACCCGCGTCCCTCAAGCAGGCGATCGAAGCGGCCCGCGGCGCGCCGGGCGAGGCCGCGCTGGGCGGTCTCGCGGACGACCTTCACGTGACCCGCATCGCCGGCTACCGCTGGTACGAGCACGCCGGTACCCAGTACGTCGGCGCCGAACTGACCATCCGCGTGATCGGGGACGGTGACTGACCCATGACCAAGATGATCCTGCTCGGCGTGCGGGCGTTCGCCGCCGGTGTCGACCTGACCGGCGCCTCGACCAAGGTCGAGATCTCCGCCGAGGTCGAGGACAAGGACGCCACAACCTACGGGTCCGGCGGCTGGAAGGAAGTCCTGGGCGGCCTGTCCTCGGCGGAGATTGCCGCCGAGGGCTACTGGGAGGCTGGCGACCCGAGCATGGTCGACGACGCGTCGTGGGCCCAGTTCGGCGGCATCGGGCCCTGGACGATCGGCCCGGCGGGCGCCGCCGTCGGCGACCTCGCCTACTTCACCCAGGCCCTGCGCGCGGACTACGGCCTCGGCGACCAGGTCGGCGAGATCGCGCCCTGGAAGGGCACCGCCAAATCCAGTTGGCCCCTGGTGCGCGGCAGCATCGCGCATCCGCCCGGCACCGCCCGCACGGTCACCGGCGTCGGCACCGCGATGCAGCTCGGCGCGGTGCCCGCCGGGAAGCGGCTGTACGCCGCGCTGCACGTGCTCTCGGTCGCCGGCACCGCCGGCCCGAGCATCACCGCACGCGTCGAGTCGGACGACGCCATCGGATTCCCCAGCCCCACCACCCGCGCCACGTTCACCGCGGCGACCGCGCCCGGCGGCCAGACGCTGCGCACCGACGGGACCGCGATCACCGACACCTACTACCGGCTCGCGTGGACCATCACCGGCACCACCCCCTCGTTCATGCTCGCCGCCGCCCTCGGAATCAGGTGACCCCATGCCCAAGATGGTCCTGCTCGCCGCCTACGTCTCGATCAACGCCAACGACCTGTCCTCCTACGCCACGAAGGCCGAGGTCTCGGTCGAGGTCGAGGACAAGGACGTCACCACCTACGCATCGCTCGGGTGGAAGGAAGTCCTGGGCGGTCTCAAGTCCGGTGAAGTGGCCCTGGAGTTCAAGCAGGACTTCGCCGCGACCAAACTGGACTCGATCATGTGGCCGCTCCTGGGCCAGGTCGTGCCGTTCGAGGTGCGCGCCGACCAGGCCGCCGTCGGCACCTCGAACCCGAAATACACCGGCAGCCTGCTGATCAACGGCTGGAACCCCCTCGAAGGCGGCGTCGGCGACGACGCGAGCGTGAAGGTGTCCTATCCCACGTCCGGCGCGGTCACTCGGGCGACGGCCTGATGTCCAGGCCCGACCCGCCGGTCGACCTCAGTGTCAGTCACGACGGCCTTGACGCCCTCGTCCGCGCGATCCGCGCCGAGGCCGACGGCAAGGAACTCCGCAAGGAACTCGCGCAGAACCTGCGCGCCGCCTTGGCTCCGGCGATCCAGGACGCCCGCTCGGGAATCATGGGCATGGCGTCCGCCGGGATGGGCACCGCGTCCCCCGGGCTGCGGGCCTCGATCGCCCGCCGCATCCGCAACGAGGTCAAGCTGGGCGGCCGCTGGTCCGGCGCCCGGGTCAAGGCCCGCAAGACGCCGAACATCCGCGGGTTCGCGAACGCCCCCAAGCGCACCCAGCAGGAGACGTGGCGCACGCAGATCTACAAGACCGACGTGTGGCACGAACAGCGCGGCTCGCTCGACTGGTTCGACCGGGCGATGGCCCGCCGCGGGCACCTGTACGCCGAGGCCATCCGCGACGCCATGGAGTCCATGGCCGCCCGCATCGCCAACCGCATCCCACCCACCTAGGAGCACGCGTGTACTTGGTCTACCACCCCGAGGGTGCCGAGGAGCCGACCCGGTGGCGCTACGACCCGCGCCGGTTGATGTCCGTCGAGCGGGAGGACCTGGAGCGCCGGACGGACCGCTCGTTCGGCCAGTTCACCAAGGACGTCGTGGAGGGACACGCCCTGTGCCGGCGTGCGCTGTTGTTCACGTTCCTGCGCCGCGAACACCCCAAACTGCGATTCGGCGACGTCGATTTCGCCTGGGACGAACTCACGCTGGAGTTCTCCCGGGCCGAGCTGCTGACGCTGCGGGCCGAGGCGGTCGAGAACCTGCGCGGTGACGAACTCGCCGCGGTCCTGTCGCAGTTGGACACCGAGATCGAGACCGCCTACGACGACCGGGCGCACGAGGGAAAAGCGCCGCCGCCGACCGCCGACTAGGGCAGCTCGGCAACGCGGCGCACCTGCTCGGCATCCGGCCCTGGGAGTGGGCGTCCATGACCGTCGAGGACACCGACGAGGTCCTGGCGTGGCTCGACGCCTACAAGAAGGCCACCGACGAAGCGATCGACAAGGCACGACGGAGGTGACGGCACCATGACGGACACCTCGCTCGTGTTCAACCTGATCGCGAAGGACCGGGCGTCGGGTCAGCTCAACGCGATGAAGGAGAAGTTCACCGCCGCCGCCACCGCGATCAGCGCGGGCATCGCCGGCGCCCTCGGCAAGGGCGTCGCCGATTCGCTCGACATGGGCCGGGCGAACAGCGTGATGGCCGCGCAGCTCGACCTGACGGGCGACCAGGCCGCGCGCGTCGCCCGCCTGTCGGGCACCGCGTTCAAGGCGGGGTTCGGCGAGAGCATCCAGGACGTGAACACCGCCCTGATCGGGGTGACCAGCTCGGTCAGCTCGCTCGGGACGACCAGCGACGCCGAGCTGGTGCGGATGACCAAACAGGCCACGGCCCTGGGCGAGGTGTTCGAGTTCGACATCGGCGAGACCGCCACCGCCGCCGGCCAGCTCATCAAGACGGGCCTGGCCAAGAACGGCACCGAGGCGTTCGACCTGATCACCTCGGCCGCCCAGTCCCTGCCCAAGAGCATGCAGGCCGACCTGCCAGCCACAATCAACGAATACTCCACCCAGTTCAGACGATTGGGCTTGGACGGCACCACCGCGATGGCGCTGCTCGCCCAGGGCGTCAAGGGCGGCGCCCGCGACATCGACCAGGTCGCCGACGCCATCGGCCAGTTCGGCGAACTCGCCCTGGCCGGCGGGCAGGCCGCGAAGGACGCGTTCAAGAGCATCGGCCTGGACGCCGACGACATGGCGGCGAAGATCGCCAAGGGTGGGCCGACCGCCGCGTCCGCACTCCAGATCACCCTGGACGCGCTGCGCGGCACCAAGGACGAGTCCACGAAACTCAACGCTGCCACGGCGCTGTTCGGCGACCCGGGCACCGTGATGGCCGACGCCCTGTTCGCGCTGAACCCCGCCAGCGCGGCGGCGGCCACCGGCATGGACAACACCGCCGGCGCCGCCACCCGCATGACGGACACCCTCTCGAAGGACCCGTCACGCAAGCTGGAGGCGTTCAAGCGCACCGCGATGGCGAAACTCGCCGACATCGGCGGCGTGATCGTGCAGTTCGGGCAGACACACCAGCAGTACATGCGGCCCGTGCTGCTGACCCTGGCGGGCCTGGCCGCGGCGGTCCTGATCGTCAAGGCGGGCATGATGGCCTGGGCCGCCGCGCAGGTCGTGTGGTCCGGCGCCACCGCCGCGGCGACCGCCGTGCAGTGGCTGTGGAACGCGGCCATGGCCGCCTCCCCGATCACCTGGGTGATCATCGGGATCATCGCCCTGATCGCCACGATCGTGCTCCTGTGGCAGCACAGCGAGACGTTCCGCGCGATCGTGACCGGCGCGTGGAACGCGACCTGGTCGACGATCCAGTCGGTCGCGGGCTGGTTCACCGGCACCCTGTGGCCCGGAGTCGTGGCCGTCTGGGACGGGATCGCCGGCGGCGCCATCGCCATGGGCGACGGCATCCGCGACACCTTCAACGGCGTGATGTCCTGGCTCGGCGCGCTCCCGGGACGCGTGACCAGCGCCACGGCCGGCATGTGGAACGGCATCTCGGACGGGTTCCGGGGCGCCGTGAACGGCGTGATCGGCGGCTGGAACCGGCTCAGTTTCACCGTCGGCGGCGGCTCGTTCATGGGCGTGAGCATCCCGTCGTTCACCCTGGGCACCCCCGACATCCCCTACCTGGCGCGCGGTGGTGACATCGTCCGCGGCGGCCGGGTCGTCGTCGGCGACGCCGGCCCGGAAGTCCTCGACCTGCCCACCGGCGCCCGCGTCACACCGCTCTCGCGCGCGGGAGGGGGAGGCGACGGGACCGTGCGCCTGGTCCTCGACGTCACCGGCGCCGACGAGGACCTGAAACGCATGATCCGCCGCATGGTCCGCGTCGACGGACGCGGCAGCGCGCAGGTCGCATTCGGCACCTGAAAGGAGCGAGCACCGTGGCGTTTCCGCAGACCCCGCTGCCTGTGCGCGTCGACCTCAGCGTCGGCGGCACCTGGACCGACATCACCGGCGACGTGTACCTGCGCGATGCGATCACCATTACCCGCGGCCGCGCCGACGAGGCCGCCCGCGTCGACGCCGGCAAATGCACCCTCACCCTCAACAACCGCTCCGGGAAGTACTCGCCGCGGAACCCGACGAGCCCCTACTACGGGCGCATCGGCCGCAACACGCCGATCCGGGTGACGGTCGCCGCCGGGCCGACCGCCCTGGACCTGCCCGGCACCGCGGGCGCCCGGGCGTCGACACCCGACACCGCCGCCCTGGACATCACCGGCGACATCGACATCCGCCTCGACGCCACCCTGGACAACTGGTTCACCGGCGGCACCGTCGAACTCATCGCGAAATGGGGCAGCGGAACCGACCGCGCCTGGCGGCTCCTGGTCCAGCGCGGCTACCTGTACCTCGCCTGGTTCGACAGCGGCGGCGCGTTCCTCCAACCGGGCACCACCACCGCGATCGACCTCCCCCCGACCGATCGCCTGGCGGTACGCGCGACCCTCGACGTCAACAACGGCGCCGGCGAATACACGGCCACCTTCTACCAGGCGCCGACCATCGCCGGCCCCTGGACCATGATCGGCGCGCCCGTCACCGGCACCACCGGCACCACCGCCCTCGTCGCCGGCGGCGCACCCCTCCAGATCGGCGACCTGACCGGGTTCACGTTCACCCCGGCATCCGGCCGGGTCCACGCCGCGCAGGTCCGCAACGGCATCAACGGCACGATCGTCGCGGACCCGCAATTCGCCGCCCAGGCCGCCGGCACCACCTCGTTCGTCGACTCCGCCGGCCGCGCCTGGAGCGTCACCGGCACCGCGGTCGGCAACCGCGCCACGCGCTTCGTCGGCGAGGTGTCCGCATGGCCCGCCCGGTGGGACGTGTCCGGCCGGGACGTGTGGGTGCCGCTCCAGGCCGCCGGCGTCCTGCGCCGCCTCGGCCAGGGCGCGTCCCCCCTGGACTCCACGCTGCGCCGGCGCATCCCGTCGCGCTCGCCCCTGGCCTATTGGCCGATGGAGGAGGAGCGCGACGCGACCCGCGCCTACTCGCCCATCGCGAACGTCGACCCTCTGGCCGTCGACGGGTTCTCGTTCGCCGCGGACGACACCCTGGCCGGATCGTCGGCGCTGCCCACGATCAACGCCGCCGCGTCGATGAGTGCCACCGTGCCCACCCCCGCCGTGCCGACCGGGCAATGGTGCATCGAGTTCGTGTACTTCGTGCCCGCCGACTCGATCCCCACCGTCGGGTCGGAGATCATCGGCTGGCGCTCCGCCGGCACCGCCATCCGATGGCACGTCACCGCCCGCGACGGCGAGTTCTTCCTCCAGGCGTTCGACGATGCCGGCGGACTGCCCGTCAACATCGCGATCCTCGTCGACGGCAAGTTCGGCGGGTGGGTGCGTCAACAGGTGTCGGTCACCCAGAACGGGTCCGACGTCGACTGGCTGATCCGGTGGGACAACATCGGTGGCGACGCCGGCCAACTGACGGGGACCTACCCGGGTGATGCCGGCGCGATCACCAGCATCGACACCGTGTTCGGCGCCCAACTCGACAAGACGCGCATCGGGCACCTGGCCGTCTTCGCCACCGACACGACCGACGCGTACGCCCTCGCCGACCACGGGTTCAACCACGAGACGGCCGGTGCCCGCATCGCCCGCCTGGCCGGCGAGGAAGGCATCACCGCCCGGGTCTACGGCAACGTCGACGACCAGGTGTCGATGGGACCCCAACGCCCCGACACCCTCCTCACGCTCCTGCAGGACGCCGCCGACGCGGACGGCGGCGTGCTGTACGAGGCCCGCGACACCGTCGCCCTGTGCTATCGACCCCGCACCTCCCTCTACAACCAGACACCGCGGCTCGCCCTCGACTACGCCGCGCCGGGCGAGGTCGCGCCGCCCCTGGAGCCGGTCGACGACGACCAGGCGGTCCGCAACGACGTCACCGTCACCCGCGCCGGCGGCTCCTCCGCGCGCGCCGTCGACACCACCACACCGCTGTCGACCCTGCCGCCGCCGACCGGCGTCGGCCGCTACGACGAGGCGATCACCCTCAACCTCGCCGACGACACCCAGCCCGCCGACCACGCCGGGTGGCGCCTGCACCTGGGCACCTGGAACGAGGCCCGCTACCCCCTCGTACACGTCGACCTCGCCGCCGCGCCCCACCTGACGGCCGCCGCCATCACCCTCGACGTCGGCGACCGCCTCACCATCGCCCACCCGCCCGCGTGGCTGCCACCCGACCCCATCGACCTCATCGCCCAGGGCTACACCGAGACCATCGGCGCCTACAGCTGGGACCTCGGACTCACCTGCACACCCGCCGGGCCCTGGACCGTCGGCATCGCCGACACCGACCGCGTCGACACCGACGGCTCCGAACTCGCCGCCGCCGCCTCGACGACCGCCACGACCCTGTCCGTCGCGGTCACCGACGGCCCGCTGTGGACCACCGCCGGCACCGAGACGCCGTTCGACATCCGCGTCGCCGGCGAAGTCATGACCGTCACCGCGATCAGCGGCGCGAGTTCGCCGCAGACGTTCACCGTCGTGCGCTCCGTCAACGGCGTCGTCAAACCCCAGGACGCCGGGGCGGACGTGCGCCTGGCCCGGCCGACCGTCGTCGCCCTGTAGGAGGAACCCCCGTGTCCACCACGGTTTGGCAGCCCGGCATGCGCATCACCGCGAACCGGCTCAATTCACCGCCGCCGCTGTTCACCGTCAACCAGGCCGCGGCCCAATCCATCGCCGCCGCCACCTGGGTGGCCATCACCTGGCCCACGCCCGCCGTCGACACCTACGTCGGCTGGAACATCGGCGCGCCCACCCGCTACACCGCACAACTCACCGGCTGGTACACCATCTGCGGCGCCATCGCCTGGGCCGTCAACGGCACCGGCGCCCGCGGCGTGTTCCTCTACAAGAACGGCGCACCCGTCCTCGGCCACGGCGCGTTCTGCGCACCCACACCCGCCCAGGTCACCGTCGCCACCACACCGACCCGAGACCTGTACCTCAACGCCGGCGACTACGTCGACCTGCGCGGCAGCCAGGCATCCGGCGGACCCCTCAACACCGTCGTCACCTCCGACGTCACCTCCGGCCTGTCGATGCGCTGGACCCACGCCTGACCCAGTCACCACCAACGCCCCGCGCCGCCGGCCGGGGCATTTCGCATGCCCCAAGGAGGCACCCCGATGGCCTGGTATGCCGGCGCCCGCAAGCGCGAACTACAACCCGAATCCGACTCCCAGCCCGCCATCCGCCCCACCCAGTTGATCCTCCACTCGATCGCCGCGCCGTGGTCCGGCGAACGGATGTACGAGTACTGGCACGACTCGACCAACCTGGAGTCGCACTTCGGCTGCGCGTACGACGGCGGGTTGTGGCAGTACATCGGCACCGAGACCCGCGCCGACGCCAACGCCTCGGCGAACCGGCGGGCCGACGGCACCGGCGCGGTCAGCGTGGAGAGCGCGAGCAACCTGGAGCACACCGACCCGTGGACGGATGAGCAGGTGGACAGCCTGATCCGGCTGGGCGTGTGGCTGCACGAGCGGCATGACCTGCCGCTGCGGATCTGCCGCACCTGGGACGACCCGGGTTACGGCTATCACGGCCTGTTCGCCCAGTGGTCGTTGGGCGGGACGGCGTGCCCGGGTCGCGCGCGGATCGAGCAGTTCCACGATCTGGTGTTCCCGGGCATTGCGTCCGGTGATGGCGGGTCGGTGCCGACCACGCCGCCGGATCGTCCCGAGATCTCGCTGTCCCGGCTGATGGCGGCGGCGCGGTCCAACCCGGCCGCGGCGGGAACGCCGGTGACGTACTCCGGCGTGCGGCAGGTGGAGAACTCTCTGGTCGGCGAGGGCCTGCTGGCGCTCGACCTGGCGGACGGCCATTACGGCACCGCGACGGTCCGCGCGTACGCCGCGTGGCAGCGGCGCCTCGGCTACACCGGCTCGGATGCGGACGGCATCCCGGGCCGCACCTCACTGGAGCGCCTCGGCGCCAAGCACGGATTCAAGGTGATCGCATGATGACTCGGCTGTTCTGGCGCGCTACCGGTGAGCGCGCGGTGCGCACGGCCGCCCAGTCCCTGCTCGCGGTCGCGGGCGTGGACGGTATCGGCCTGCTGGACATCGACTGGGCCGCGGCCGGGTCGGTGGCGGGCGCCGCCGCGTTGGCGTCGGTACTGACCTCGGTCGTGCTCTCGGGCGTCGGACCCACCGGACCGGGCCTGACCGAGGCGGCGACGTCGACCAGGCACACGCTGCCGCCGACTGCCTGATCGGCATGCCGGCGTGATGGAGGTACGTGCATGGACGCTGCCATGGTCACGGCGATTGCCGCACTGGTGGGCGCGCCGTTGGCTGCGGCGGCGGCCATGTACGGATCGCGGCAGTCCGGGCGCGCGCAACGGGAGGGCGGAGTGATCGGCGGTTACAACAGCCTCACGGATCAGCTCCAGGAGGAGCGCGGTGATCTCCGCCAGCAGGTCCAGGATCTGCGGCGCGAGCTGGCCGCCGAGCGGTCGGCGAAGGCCGCCCTCGAGGCAGAGTGCTCGCTGTTGCGCGCGCAGCTGGCGGCGTTGGGCGGTGGACCGTGACCCGAACTCAGCGCGTACTCGCGCGGCAGTGGCGTTGGCTGGCGCTGGTCGCGGTGCTGCTGACTCTGGCCGGCGCGGTGCTGTTGGTGTGGATCCGGGTGTCGGCCGAGTCGGGCCGCGCGGACCGGATCGCGGCGGAGTCCGAGCGCCGGGCGGCTGCGGTCGCCGTGCTGGCGGATGATGTCCGGGCGATGCGCGCCCAGGTGCAGGCGACCGGCGGCACGCCGGTGGTGCCGGACCCGGGCGCGTCGGTGCCGGACCTGCCGGCGCGTGCGGGCGAACGCGGCCCGGCCGGTCCGCCTGGTCCTGCCGGTCCGCCCGGCCGGGACGGCGACTCGATCCCGGGGCCGGCCGGGCCGGGCGGGCAGCCGGGCGCGCCGGGTGAATCGGTTGCCGGTCCGGCCGGTGTCGACGGCGCTGCAGGGCCTGCGGGTCCTGCCGGTCCGGCGGGCCCTGCAGGAGCGGACGGTCCGGCGGGTCCTGCAGGAGCGGACGGCCGGGACGGCGCGCCCGGCCCGATGTGCCCGGCCGGGTACTCGCTCACGGCCCCGGCGTGGGATCCGGCGGCGCTGGTGTGCCGCCGCGACGGCGTGCCCGCACCGACCACGCCGCCGACGCTGCCGCCGAGCACCGAGCCGGCAACACGTCGGCGATGAACGACAACGGCCCGCCCCACATGGGGGCGGGCCGGCTTCGTCGTGTCCGGCTACTGGTCGGGGTTGTCGCCGCGAACCAGGCGCTCGTAGCCCCGCTGCTCGGCGGCCTGGGCGGCGGGCCCGGTGACGATCGTGGTGATCAGCGCGTCGCGCATCGCCGCAACCTCGGCGGGCGATGCCTGCGTGCCGCCCGCTGCCAGGACGATGGCGCTGATCCGCTCCAGGCTGATGCCCGAGACGCGGGCGAGGGCGGACACGGCGACGCCGCGGGCATGTGCGGCGGCGATGGCGGCGTGGGTGATCGGGTGGGCCGTGCCGTGTGCACGTACCGCTGCGGCAACGTCGTCGATGGCCAGCTGTTCGGCCTGCTCGCGCTCCTGCCGCAGGAGGACGGTGATCGCTCGAACCGTAGTGCCGGCGACCAGCGCGATCTCGGCCACGGGAACGCGGGCGCGGTGAGCGTCGAGCATCGCGGCGTGCAGTTCGACGGCGGCGGCAAGCAGCTGCCGCCGGTGGTCGGAGCGGTCGCCGATCGTGCCGCCCGCGGCCTGGGCGGCGGCGAGTCGGGTGCGTTCGGCGGCCGCGGCGGCAAGGCGATCGAGTGCGGCCTGGCGTTCGGCGGGTGTGCCGGTCACGGCGCGATGACGCCGTAGTCGTCGAAGCGGGTGCAACCGTGGTCCCACGCCAGCAGATCGGCGGCGGGCAGGGTCTCGGTACCCAGGCGGATGATGATGTTCTCGATCGTGGCCATCCACTGCGTACCGTCGTGGTCCATCGAGATGATCGTGCCTCGGTCGCGGCGGCCGTCGTCGTGGATCCGGATGGTCACGTAGTCGCCGATCGCCCACGGCGCGGGCGCGGGTTCGATGTCGGTGTTCATGGGTCCCTCGGTCGCATCGTGGGGAGTGGAGGCGCGGAGCGCGGTCGGTGCCGCCGTCGGGACGGCGCGGGGTAGACCTCCAGCCGGGCCCCTCCGACCGCGCTCTTCGTTGCCGATCGGTCCCTGCGCCGATCGGCTGTTGGGCCCCGGCCGGGTGAATATGCGGAGACCCCCGGCCGGGGTGCCGCGCGAATAGCCAGGGGATGGTTGGCCGTTCGTGCGGCGCTCGGGGGTCAGCCGTCCGTCGACCGCACTGGCGTTGCGCGCATGGTCTGGGCGAGATGCGCACCCAGCACCAAGTGCAGGTGCAGAGCCTGCTCGCGGGTGAGGTCGGTCTGCGGGAGGTGTATGCGTACAGGCCGGTCTGGATCCGGCGATGCCTCGACGGTGATGTCGCCGAGCGTGCACGTGGTACTGGAACGGCCGGTCATCGCGACTCCAGGGCAGCAGCGGCTGGTGTCATTCGACGCTAGTCCGCTGGAGTCGAGTAATCACGCCTGGTGAGGGCGGTCCTGGTTCAAGTTGAACCAGGGGTGCTCGTGATCGACGATGAACTTCACGCACATTCCCGTAGCGTGGAATAGGTAGGGAGTACGCACAGCACCCAACCTCACGGAGCGGTGGTCATGGAGTACGGGGCATCCATCGGACAACGAGTAGCGAGGGCACGGCGTCAGCGTGGGTTGTCTCAGCCCGCCCTAGCCGAGCGTATGGGCGTAACGGCCGGATACATTTCGAAGGTCGAACGTGGTGCCGTGATCCTCGACCGCATCTCAGCCATAGCGGCATTTGCCGACGCCCTCGGCGTGGAACTGCCATACATGCTGGGCCAGCCACAGATGTTGATCCAGTCACCGGACGCCGAGGTCATGGGTATCCCCGCGATCGAGGCTGCGTTGATGCCGACGAGTCTGTTCGTGTCCTTCGCTCCGACCGATCGCGTCGAGGACTACGACGTCTCCGTCCTGGGGGAGGAGGCCGAAGCGATTTGGGCCGCCTACCAAGACGGCGAGTACGCGACCATGGGCGAGCGCCTGCCGTCGCTGATCGCCCGATGCCAGGCTGCACACACCGCTGCTGGCGTTGGATCGAAGGCGAAGACGGCCGCAGTTCTGACAATGGTCTACTGCGCAACCAAGAGTCTGCTCGTGCAGGTGGGCGAACTCAAGCTGGCGCACTTGGCCTTGGAGCGTGCCATCGGTGCGGCCGACCAGGCCGATGATCCGCTGCTGCGGCCTCTCGTGCTGTGGCATCTGGCCGCTGTACTGCTTGCCCAGGGGCGAACCGCGGACGCGCTGCACGTCGCTGAGGCCGAGGTGAACCGGCTCCACGACGAGACCGGCCGGGCTCGGCCGGAACTCCTGAGTCTGTACGGCGGACTCGCGCTCAAGGGCGTCGTGGCGGCGGCCCGCCTGGAGAAGGGGCTCCAGACATGGAGCCTGTGGGCCGAGGCTGAGGTTCAGGCTCGGCGCCTCGGTCGAGACCGAAACGACTACATGACGTTGTTCGGTCCAACAAACTGCCAGATGATCGCAACGACAGCCGGTGTCGATCTGTCCCAGCCCGAAGTCGCGCTGCGCCATCATGCCAAGATCAAGCCGGGCGCAATGTCGTCACCCGGGCGCGAATCTCGCCACCTGGTGACGGTGGCCCGAGCCCAGTGCAAGCTCGGTCAAGACACGCCGGCGCTCAAGACGTTGCTGGCCGCCGAACAGCTCGCGCCCGAACAACTCCGTTACAAGCCCATGGCTACCGAGGTCGTTCGCGAATTGCGGCGGCGCCATCGACCTGGCCGCCTGGAGGAGTTGGCCGCACGCATTGGTGCGGACGATACGTGATGGTGCGTGGTTGCAGCGATGGTTGCAGTTCGCCGCTGTCCGTATCAGTTCGTATCAGCCGTTTGCCCAGGTCAGAGACAGATACGGACCCCTGCGAATCGATACGTACAACGGTCTCGCGAGCTTTTAATCCGCGGGTTCAGGGTTCGATCCCCTGACGGCCCACCCCGCTGTGTCCTTCCCGGCCGGTCAGGATGGTCTGTGGCTCCGCTCTGCGGGGAGCGCATCCGGGTGCGAGCGCAATTGGAACATATCGCTGGGCGTCGTGTGATCCGCCGCTACGGCCTCGGGTCGGCTCTTTGTCTCAGAAGGGCGTGGGTTCGGCTCGGTGTGATCCTCGACCGACTCGAGCGGTCTTTGTCGGCTGGTTTCTCGTGGTCGGCTGCGTGGATGCGGATGGACGGCTTGCGCCGCGGGCTCGGAAAATTGGTTGGTTGGTGGTGGGGGGCTGGATACGGTGGGTGGCATGCACCTCTTTCAGATGTACGGCTGACGCGGCAGGGGCTTCGCCTCCGAGTTGCCCGGGCCGGGCGTGTGTGCGCTTGTGGTTTGCGCCGCCGGTCGGGTTGCCGGGCTGCCGTGTTATCCCGCCGTTGATGTGAAGAGAGAGTGCTGATGTCTCGTCGTTCTGGTCATGCTGCGCGAAACGCGCGAACCGCTCATATTGCGATGATCGGCATACCCGCTGTCAGCCATGTGTTGCCGAGTCTCGAGGTCTTGCGGGAGTTGGTGGGCCGTGGGTATCGGGTGACCTACGCCAACGATCCGGCCGTTGCCGATTTGGTTGTGCCGACCGGGGTCGAGTTCGTGGCGTATCGGTCGACGTTGCCGGTTGCGGACAATGACTGGCCCGCCGACGCGATCGGGGCGATGGGGGTCTTTTTGGATGATGCGATTCAGGCGTTGCCGCAGTTGCGTGCGGTGTACGACCGTGATCCCGCCGATCTGTACCTGTACGACATCGGTGCCTACGCGGCTCGGGCGTTGGCCGAGGGGCAGGGGCGGCCGATCGTGCAGTTGTCGCCGACGTACGTGGCCTGGAAGGGCTACGAGGACGAGGTGTTGCCGGGGATGAAGGCGCTGCCGGGAGCGGATGCCTATTGGGCCCGGTTCGCCGACTGGCTCGCTCGCTCCGGGGCGACCACCACCGATGTGGATCGCTTCGGCGGTCGGCCCCGGCGGGTCGTGGCCACCGTGCCGCGGGCCATGCAACCGTTCGCCGACCGCGTCGACACCGACGTGGTCGACTTCGTCGGGCCGTGCCTGGGTCGCCGGGCGGATCAGGGGGAGTGGCGCCGTCCGGCCGACGCGGAGCGGGTGTTGCTGATCTCGCTGGGTTCGGCCTTCACCCGGCAGCCGGAGTTCTATCGGAACTGCCTTGCCGCGTTCGGCGATTTGCCGGGGTGGCATGTGGTGTTGCAGATCGGTCGGTACGTCGATCCGGCCGACCTCGGCGAGTTGCCGGGCAATGTCGAACTGCACGCCTGGGTCCCGCAGTTGGCCATCCTCGAACAGGCCGACGCGTTCGTCACGCACGCCGGGATGGGCGGGTGCGGCGAGGGGCTGATGACCGGGGTTCCGATGATTGCCGTGCCGCAGGCCGCCGATCAGTTCGCGAACGCGGACCGCCTGGTCGAACTGGGCGTGGCCCGACGGCTGGACACCGCCGACGCCACACCCGAAGCCCTGCGCGGCGCCCTCCTCGCGCTGACCGCCGACCCGGCGGTGGCCGCCCGCTCGGCCGAATTGCGGGAGCGGGCCAGGGCCGAGGGCGGCACCGGGCGCGCCGCCGACCTGATCGAGGCCGAGCTGGGCTGACCCGGACACCGGTCCGCACGACGAGGCGCCCCGCATCCGGCTCGATGCCGGGTCCGGGGCGCCTGGTCGTGTGAGAAGGGCCGGGTTGCCGCTCAGCCCTTCAGGGTGGCCGCGACCGTGTCCGCGAGCGGGGTGGTCGGGCGGCCGAGGAGCCCGGACAGGTCGCCGGTGACGCCGGCGAGCGCACCCTCGGAGACGCGGAGGTCGGCGTCGACGAGGAGTTCGACCAGGAACGCCGGGAGGCCGACACCGGTGAGGATCTCGCCGTACTTCTCACCCGGCAGGTTCGCGTACGCGACCTCCTTGCCGGTCTGCCGCGCCGCCTCGGCGGCCAGCTCGGCCAGGCTCCAGTTGGTGTCGCCGGTCAGCTCGTACACCTTCCCGGCCTGGTCGTCGGCGAGCAGCACGATCGCGGCGGCCTCGGCGAAGTCGGCGCGTGCGGCGGAGGCTATCCGGCCCTCGCCGGCCGAGCCCACGACCGCGCCGCGCTCGACGGCGCCGGCCAGCGAGCCGGTGTAGTTCTCGGTGTACCAGCCGTTGCGCAGCAGCACGCTGGGCAGGCCGGAGGCGGCGATGCGCGCCTCGGTGTCGCGGTGTACCCGGGACAGGCCGAGGGGGCTGTCGCTCGCGGAGTAGATCGACGTGTAGAGCAGTTGGCCGACCCGGGCCTCGGTGGCGGCGGCGACCACGGCGGCGTGCTGCGCGATCCGGTCGGCCTCGGGGCCGTTGGAGGACACGAACAGCAGCTTGTCCGCGCCGGTGAAGGCCGGTACCAGCGTCTCGGGCTTGGTGTAGTCGGCCTCGCGCACCTCCACCCCCCGGGCGGCGATGTCGGCGGCCTTGGCCGGCGTGCGCACCGCCGCGACGATCTCCGAGGCGGGCGTGCCCCGGTCGAGCAGGGCGTCGATGACGAGGCGGCCGAACTGCCCGGTGGCTGCGGTGACGACGATCATGAGGCGTTCCTCTCTCCCGCGCACCGAACCCGTCGCCCGGTCGCTGCTAAAACGATTGCACTAACTTTTAGAAAGCGCAACCTGTGAGAGTGTGCAGTTGTTTGGTGAGTGCCTGCATGTAGAGAGTGCGTCACTTTCGAAAGCACTGACACGGCGGTAGCCTCGACAGATGCAGCCGCAGCCGCAGCCGCGCCGGCAGCGGCGGTCGCAGTCGACGAAGGGGGTAACGATGGAAGCCGAGACCGAGACCAGGACCGGTCCGGACCCGACCCCGGAGTTCGAGTTCGACGTCTTCGCGAAGGAGTGCGGCTCGCGCACGGCCATGGAGCACATCACCGGCCGCTGGGGCGTGCTGGTCCTGAGCGGGCTGTACGACGGCCCGATGCGCTTCAACGCGCTGCGCCGGCGGGTGGACGGGGTCAGCGAGAAGATGCTCGCGCAGACGTTGCAGGCGCTGGAGCGGGACGGTTTCGTGCTCCGCGAGGTGCAACAGCACGATCCCGCCCCGGGTCGAGTACACATTGACCGACATGGGCAGTGCGACGGCGGCCAAGCTGCTCGACCTGATCGCGCACCTGGAGGGCCACATGGCCCGGGTGCTGCTCGCCCGCGAGGAGTACGACCGGGCCCACGGCTGAGCCGTTCGGTCCGCGCCGGGCGGGCGCCGGCATCGACTACGCCCGAGGGGTCGGGGCCACGGGAGCGAATCCCGTGGCCCCGACCCCTCGGTCGATCCGGCCGGGCCGGACTCAGATGCTCCAGACGCCCGCGCCGAGCATCGACTTGATCTCGCCCGCCAGGCCGCCCTCGGGGTTGACCCGGAAGTCCAGGTTGTAGCGGGTGCGCATGCGCGCGCTCTCCAGGATCAGGTGCACCGGGTTGTCACCGGGGTGCGAGGACAACACCCGCTTGATGTCCTTCACCAGCTTCTCGTTGACCTTGGTGGTCGGCAGCCGCAGGCATACCGGTGCCTTGCCGCCGTGTTCGGCCGAGCCGATGTCGAGCGGGACCAGCTCCGAGCCGAACACGCTGAGCGCGCCGTCGCGTTCGTTGAGCCGACCCTTGATGCTGACCGCGACGTCCTCCTCGAGGGCGTGCGCGACGAGGGTGTACGACTGCGGGAAGAACAGCACCTCGATCTCGCCGTCGTGGTCGGCGAGGTTGATCATCGCCCACGGCGAGCCGCTCTTGTTCACCTTGCGCTGGATGCCGGTGATCAGCCCGGCGAGTTGCACGTTGCCCTCGGTCCGGCCGGAGTTCTTCAGCTCGGTGATCGAGGTGTCGCGGTGTCGGGAGAGGATGTGCTCGGCGCCGTCGAGCGGGTGGGCGGAGACGTACAGACCGAGCATCTCGCGCTCGGTGGCCAGCTTGAGCTTGCGCGGCCACTCCTGGTCGGTGAGCGTGAAGTCGAGCCCGACGGCCGGCTCGTCCGCCGCCTCGTCGCCGCCGCCGAACAGGTCGTACTGGCCGGCGGCCTCCTGCTTCTTCAGCCCGACCACCGCGTCGAGCGCCTGCTCGTGCACGTCGACCAGGGCCCGGCGGGTGTGCCCGAGGGCGTCGAACGACCCGGCCTTGACCAGGGATTCGACGGCGCGCTTGTTGCAGGCGGGCAGGCCGATCTTGGTCAGGAAGTCGGCGAAGGAGTTGAACTTCCCCTTGCTCGTGCGCGCGTCGACGATGTCGTTGATGACGTTGTCGCCCACGTTGCGAATCGCCCGCAGGCCGAACCGTACGTCGGACCCGACGGCGGTGAAGTCGGCCACCGACTCGTTGACGTCGGGGGAGAGCACCCGGATGCCGGCCGAGCGGGCGTCGGCCAGGTACATCCCCATCTTGTCCTTGTCGTCGCCCACCGAGGTGAGCAGCGCGGCCATGAACTCGGCGGGGAAGTTCGCCTTGAGGTAGGCCGTCTGGTACGACACCAGGCCGTACGCGGCGGAGTGCGACTTGTTGAACGCGTAGCCGGCGAACGGGACCAGTACGTCCCACACCGCCTGGATCGCCTCGTCGCCGTAGCCGCGTTCGCGACACCCCGCCTGGAACGGGATGAACTCCTTCTCCAGGACTTCCTTCTTCTTCTTGCCCATCGCGCGGCGGAGCAGGTCGGCCTGGCCGAGGCTGTAGCCGGCCAGCACCTGCGCGGCGCGCTGTACCTGCTCCTGATACACGATCAGACCGTAGGTGGGGCCCAGGACTTCGTTGAGCGGCTTCTCCAACTCCGGGTGGATCGGCGTGATTTCCTGCTGGCCGTTCTTGCGGAGCGCATAGTTGATGTGCGAGTTCATGCCCATCGGGCCCGGGCGGTACAGCGCGGAGACCGCGGAGATGTCCTCGAACTCGGTCGGCTTCATCAGTTTGAGCAGCGCCCGCATGGGGCCGCCATCGAGCTGGAACACACCCAACGTGTCGCCGCGGGAGAGCAGTTCGAAGGTGACCGGATCGTCGAGCGGGATCTTCTCGATGTCGACGTCGATGCCCCGGTTGGCCTTGATGATCTTGATGGCGTGGTCGATGATGCCCAGGTTTCGCAGACCCAGGAAGTCCATCTTGACCAGGCCCATCGATTCGCACGACGGGTAGTCGAAGCCGGTGATGATCACGCCGTCCTTGTCCCGCCGGTGCAGCGGGATCAGGTCGATCAGCGGCGTGGAGGACAGGATCACCGCGGCGGCGTGCACACCGGTGCCCCGGGTCAGGCCCTCGATGCCGCGCGCGGTGTCGATCACCATCTTCACTTCGGGGTCGGACTCGTAGAGCGCGCGGATCTCGCCGGCCTCGGTGTAGCGCGGGTGGTCCTTGTCGAACATGCCCGCCAGGGGCATCGACTTGCCCATGATGTCCGGCGGGTAGGCCTTGGTGATCCGGTCGCCGGTGGCGAACGGGAAGCCCAGGATCCGGCTGGAGTCCTTGATCGCGGCCTTGGCCTTGATCGTGCCGAAGGTGTTGACCTGCGCGGTGTACGCGGACCCGTACTTCTCGGTGACGTAGCGCACCATCTGGTCGCGCTGGCGGTCGTCGAAGTCGATGTCGACGTCCGGCGGGTTGATCCGCTCGGGGTTGAGGAAGCGCTCGAACAGCAGGTCGTAGTCGAGCGGGTTCAGGCCGGTGATCCCGGTCAGGTAGGCCACCATCGAACCGGCCGCGGAGCCTCGGCCGGGGCCGACCGGGATGCCGTTGTCCCGGGCGTACTGGCAGATGTCGGCGACCACGAGGAAGTAGGAGTCGAAGCCCATGGGCGTGATCACGCCCATCTCCAACTCGATCCGGTCCAGCACCTCCTGGCTCGGGTTGTCGCCGAACCGGTGCTTCAGGCCCGTGGCGATCTTCTTGCGCAGGTAGCTCGCCTGGGTCTCGCCCTCCGGGACGTCGAACTGCGGCATCCGGTTGACCTCGGCGAAGACCTCGTCGTAGGGCTGGATGCGCTCGGCGATCGCGAGGGTGTTGTCGCACGACTCGGGCATCTCGGCGAACAGCCGGCGCATCTCGTCGGAGGTCTTGATGTAGTAGCCGGTGCCGGCGAACTTGAACCGGTTCGGGTCGGCCTTGTTCTTGCCCACGCCCACGCACAGGAGCGAGTCGTGCGCGTCGGCCTGGTCCTCGGTGACGTAGTGCGAGTCGTTGGTGGCCAGGAGCGGGATGTTCAGCTCCTTGGCGATCCGCAGCAGGTCCTGACGGACGGTGCGCTCGATGTCGAGGCCGTGGTCCATCAGTTCGAGGAAGTAGTTCTCCTTGCCGAAGATGTCCTGGTAGGTGGAGGCCGCCTTGATCGCCTCGTCGTACTGGCCAAGGCGCAGGCGGGTCTGCACCTCGCCGGACGGGCAGCCGGTGGTGGCGATGATGCCCTCGTGGTGCTCGGCGATCAGCTCGCGGTCCATGCGGGGCTTCATGTAGTAGCCCTCGATGGACGCCAGGCTGGAGAGCCGGAACAGGTTGCGCAGGCCCTGGGGGTTCTCCGCCCACATCGTCATGTGGGTGTAGCGGCCGCCGCCGGAGACGTCCTTGCCGCCTTCGCCGTCCTCGCCCGGCGCGCGTTTGCCGCCGGGGGCCCAGAACTCGGGGCGGCGGGCGTGGCGGGTGCTGGGGGCGACGTACGCCTCGATGCCGATGATCGGTTTGACGCCGTGTTTTTTGGACGTGCCCTGGAACTCGTAGGCGCCGAACATGTTGCCGTGGTCGCTCATGGCCACCGCCGGCATGCCCTGGCGGGCCACCTCGGCGAACAGCTTGTCGTTCTTCGCCGCTCCGTCCAGCATCGAGTATTCGGTGTGGACATGCAGGTGAACGAACGAGTCAGACACGGTGTGTGAGGCTCCTCGGAGGGGCGGCGGGGGCCATCCACCATAACGCGGCCGGGGGCGGCAAACGGGTGTCCGAGGCCGATGTCCGCGGTGCCTCGGCCAAGGCTTTTCCGAGTCGTTTCCTCGCCGTATCCGGGTGGGCCCGGAGTGGGCTGCGGCGGGGTTTGTGGGGCGATTGGGGCGGGTTTGGCGGGGGATTGGGGAGGGTTAGGCGGATTTGGTGGGGGTGGGGGCGTGGGTGTGATCGTGTGGGTGGGCGTGGGTGTGGCCGTGTGGGTGGGCGTGGGAGTGGTCGGGCGCTTGGGCGGCCTGGGTGGCGGCTTCGCGGCGGCGGAGTGGGGGCAGGGTGGGTGGGGGTTGGCGGCGTTCGGGGAGGTCGGCCAGTAGGGTCTTGGTGGCTTCGGTGATGGCGGCGACGGCGCGCTCCACGGCCTCCTCTGTGCGGGGGGACGTGGTCTGGACGCCGCTCACTTTGCGGACGTATTGACGGGCGGCGGCTTCGATCTCGACGTCGGTGGCGACGGGGTCGAGTCCGCGGAGCGTCGTGATGTTTCGGCACATGCCTTTCAGGCTAGGCGGGGTGGCCGACATGTGGCCTGGGCCGGCGGGGGTCGTCCTTGGCGGCGTTGTCCTCATGCGCCGGACGGGCTGGGTTTGGTCGGGTGGACGGGGTCGGTTGCGGGAGCCCGACGCTTCCGTGCCGGCCTGCGGCCTGCTTGTCCTCATGCGCCGGACGGGCTGGGTTTGATCGGCCCGACGCGTCCGCTGCGGGAGCCCGACGCTTCCGTGCCGGCCTGCGGCCCGCTTGTCCTCAAGCGCCGGACGGGCTGAATTGGGCCTGGTCGGGCCGTGACTTGGGCTGTCGGGTGTCGTTCCCCCGCGACCCCGCGACCCCGCGACCCCGCGACCCCGCGACCCCGCGACCCCGCGACCCCGCGACCCCGCGACCCCGCGACCCCGCGACCCCGCGACCCCGCGACCCCGCGACCCCGCGACCCCGCGACCCCGCGACCCCGCGAGTTCGTTGGTGTGGGATGGCGTAATGGGCGTTGCCTTCCTGGGGTTGGGGCGTTGGGGTTTGTGGTGGTGTGGGCTGGGAGGAGTGGTGAGTGGTCGGCGGTGCTTCGGGGGCCGGGCGGTTGGTGGTTTCGTCGGGGACGCGTGATCACCGGTATGACCCGGCCACCGCGTGGCGGGTTTATCAGCAGGAGGACGGCAGCCTCACCGTCAGTACGGACGCCTGGCAGGAGGAGGCGCATACGCTGATGGCGATCCGCACCGACTGGTACGCGGATGCCGCCGCCGCGTCGGCCGCCGGTGGGCTGCCGCCGGACGTGGCGGGTCGGGTCAGCCGCGCGCTCGGCGCCGAGCCGGTCGCGCCGCCGCCGTACCGCGACTTCGCCGAGGCGTTTCGCGCGGGCGTGTCGCCGTCCCATCCGGAGCCGGTGGGCGGCCTGGACCTGGCCGTGCGGCATCGGCCCGCGCAGGACGAGTTCGGCGTGGGCGGCGACTGGTACGACGTGTTCACCCTCGACGACGGCCAGGTCGCGCTCGTGGTCGGCGACGTCCAGGGCCACGGCGCGGGCACGGCGCCGATCATGGCCAGGATCCGGACCCTGCTGCACGCCTACGCGGTGGTCACCCCCGACCCCGGCCGGGCCCTCGGGCTGGTGAACGACTTCCTGGACCGTTTCCCCGGTCCGGCCCACGCCACCTGCACGCTGGCCTACCTGGAGCCGGCGACCGGCCGGCTCCGGGTTGCCCGCGCCGCGCACCCGCCGATGCTGCTCGCCGATCCGGCCGGGACGCCGCGGATCGAGGACGTCGAGGGCGGCCTGCCGCTGGGCATGCTCGCGGACCAGGCGTATCCGTGTACGACCCTGACCGTGGCCCCGGGCGCGACGCTGGTCCTGGTCACCGACGGCTTGGTCGAGGGCCCGCAGCTGTCCTTGGACCGCGGCATGGAACGCCTGGCGCACCGCTTCGAGCGCAGCCGCGGCCTGGACCTGGAGGCGACGGCGGAGCGCCTGTTCGGACTCGCCGATCTGACCGGTCACCGCGACGACGTGACGCTGCTGCTGGCGCGTACGACGGTGCGCTGAACTCCCCACGCCCGGGGGTGTCGAGGGCCACAAAGCCCGCGTTTGCTGGAACTTCGGCCTTTGTCGCGAGAGGATCTGACTATGCGTCAGCTCGATGTCCCGGGCGGCGCCTGGCATCTGACGTGACGTTAGCCACGTGTAAACAAAGTTCGGGCCGACGCTCGCATACTGTCCCGTACGCAGACCTCATACAGGCGTACGCAGCGCCGGTTGAACCAGGCGATTTGGGAGGCTCCACGTGGAGTTCGGCATCTTCCTGAACGGGTACACCCCCGGTCCGGCCGCTCACGATCGCGCGAGCGAGCACCTGGTGCTCATGCGCGAGATGGAATTGGCCATCAAGGCCGACAAGCACAACTGGAAGTACGCCTGGTTCGGCGAGCACCACGGTCTGGTCGAGTACAGCCACATGTCGGCCCCCGAGGTCGTCATCGGCTACGTCGCCGCGAAGACCGAGCGGATCCACCTCGCGACCGGCATCAACAGCCTGTCGCCGCGCAAGGAGCACCCGGTCCGCTACGCCGAGCGCGCCGCGATGATGGACCACATCACCGAGGGCCGCTTCGAGTGGGGCACCGGCCGCGGCGCGGGCAGCCACGAGATGGCCTCGTTCAACATCATGGACAAGAACTCGACGAAGACCGAGTGGGACGAGGTCGTTCGCGAGATCCCGCGGATGTGGGCGCAGACCGACTACACGTTCGAGGGCGACCACTTCACCGTGCCGACCCCGCACGACATCCACCCGAAGCCGTACGGCGAGTCGCACCCGCCGATCTGGGTGGCCTGCGGCAACCCGGCCACCTTCGGCAAGGCCGGCTCGATGGGCATCGGCGCGATCGCGTTCAACTTCGAACCGGTCTACAACCTCAAGGGCCGGATCGAGGCCTACAAGGAAGCCGCCGAGAACCCGGTCGAGATCGTCGGCGACTACCAGAACAACAACGTGATGATGACGAACGCCGTCATCTGTCTGTCCGACCGCAAGCGCGCCCGCGAGATCGCGCTCAGCAAGGGCCGCGGCTACCTGGTCACCCTGGTGAACCTGTACCACGACACCATGCCGAAGTCGGCGGACGCGATCACCTGGCCGTCGCCCACCTTCGACCTCTCGATGGGCGGCGACGAACTGCTCGACCAGCTGATCGAGGGCGGCTACATGCTGGTCGGCACCCCGGACGAGGTGTGCGAGCAGGTCAAGGCGTACCAGGAGGTGGGCTGTGACCAGCTCGTCTTCGGGATCAACGACGGCATGACGCACGAGGAGAACCTCGAGATGATCGAGCTCTTCGGCAACCAGGTCATCCCGGAGTTCGACAAGGACCCGGAGCACTCGACCACCAAGTACCGCCGCAACGCGGTGCCGAAGTTCGGCCGTTTCCAGGGCGCGGGCCCGGACCCCGACCTCAAGGTCGAGGTGCTGCCGACGAGCGCGGTGCTGCCGCTCCCGTACCCCACGGCGTAGCCGAGATCGATCGGTCGCACCGGTACGGGTACGGGTACGACCGCACGCACGAGCACGAGCACGAGGCCATCGGGGCGTCCCGGTGGCCTCGTGCGTTTCGGTCGCCGGTGTCGGCGCGGGGATCGGGAGTCGCGGGCGGATCGGGGACGCCTACGACACGGAGGACTCGGCGTCCTCGCGCGTGTCGCCGCCGCCCGGCCGAGTGTCGGCGGCCTTGCGGCGGCGCCGGTTGCGGGCGGTGACGACGCGGCGGACGACCTCGATCAGGACGGTGATCGCCGCCGCGGTGGCCAGCCCGGCCGCGATGCCCATCAGCGGGTTGTCCTTGAACGCGCTCCCGCCCCAGAAACCGAGCAGTACGCCGTACGTCGCCCAGGCCAGGGCCGCGATCGCGGTGAACGCCCGGAACCGCGCGACCGGGTACTCGACCATCCCGGCGACCAGCGCGACCGCGGTGCGCCCGCCGGGGATGTAGCGGCCGACCACGATCATCACGCCGCCGCGTTCGGCCAGCCAACGCTCCGCCCGCTTGCGGGCCCGCTGTCCGCGCTCGCCGTTGAGCATGTGTTTGTTCGCGAACGGTTCGGCCCAGCGGCCGATCGCGTAGGTGATGTTGTCGCCGAGGAAGGCGCCCAGCGCGCCGGCCACGATGAGCAGGAACAGATTGGGCGAGAACCCGCCGGCGGTGGCGAACACGCCGCACGCGATCAGCGCGCTCTCGCTCGGCAGGATCGGCAACATCGCGTCCAGGAGCGCGGCGAGGAAGACGATCAGGTAGGCCCAGGGAGAGCCCGCGAAGTCCATGATCGGGTCGAACCACGCGTCCACGATCGCTCCCTCGCCGGTGTGTGCGGTGTCGTTTCCCGGCCCCCTCGGATGCCTGTTCGGTGGGCCGCCCTCCTCGGCGGCTACCCCGCGCGCGCGGAATCAAGGCATGGTGCGCCGATCGCTCGAACGTCTGTCACCCTTGATCCCCCCGGGTTCGGCTCGGCTCGACATCGACGCGGCCGAACGATCCGGCAGTGGAACAGCACACACCGAACAACGCAAGGGACGTGGCATGGACGCCGTTCACGAAGGTCTGGACGCCGTGCGGGCGGAACTGGTCGGTCTCGGTCGCCCCGTGGTGGCCCTCCTGGAGCCCGGTCTGCCGGCCGAGGCGGTGCACACCCGGATGGGTGCCGGGGTGCCCGCCGAACTGGTCTCCTGGTTCGGCTGGGCCGACGGCACCCGCGAGGAGCCGGACCAGTTGGTCGACGAGGCGTCGTTCATACCGGGCTATGTCCTGGTCAGCCTGGCCGAGGCGCTGGAGTTCCGCGAGGAGGTCGAGATGGACCAGCCGGAGGGGGTGCGGTGGTTGCCGCTGCTCGTGTCGCCGGCCGCCGACTTCTACGCGGCGATCTGGGACGGGACGGAGGTGCAGGTGGCCAGTTTCGTCCAGGGCGCGGACGAGCCGATGGTGTACGCGTCCATCCCGCTGATGCTGCGCACGGTCACCGAGAGCTTCCGGACCGGGGCGTTCGAGGTGGACGAGGAGGGCTACTTCGACATGCACCCGGAGCTGTGCGACCGGGTCTACGAGGCGCTGAACGGCTGACGCGTCACACGCGGAGGGGGTAATTCTCGTCACGCTCCGGCGCGCGTACGGGCGCGTACGTTGCTGGGCTACCTTGTCCGCGTGCATATACCCCGCCGCCGGACCGTCGCGCTCGGCCTCGCTCCACTGCTGATCGCCGGTCTCGCCTCGTGCGGGTTGATGTCCGATTCGGGCGACTCCGGGAGCTCCCCGAAGAAGGTGGAGAACGCCGCGATGCCCGATCCGGCGGGGTCCTCGGCGGCCCCGGGCGGCGCGTCGGCGCCGCCGCCCGCGCAGGCCGCGCCGGGTACGGAGATCACCGTCGCGCTCGCCGGCGATGTGCACTTCTTCGAGCGCACGGTGCCGCGCCTGAACGCGGGCGCGGAGGGGGCGCTCGGCCCGATCGGGCGCACCCTCGCGGACGCGGACCTGGCGATGGTCAACCTGGAGTCGGCGATCACCGAGCGCGGTACACCGGAGAACAAGACGTACCACTTCCGGGCGCCGGCGAAGGCGTTGACGGAGCTGAAGACGGTCGGCGTGGATGTGGTCAGCATGGCCAACAACCACGCGGTGGACTACGGCAAGGTCGGCCTGGACGACTCGATCGCCGCGGTGCAGAACCCGCCGATCGGCGTGGTCGGCATCGGCAAGGACGCCGATCAGGCCTATCGCCCGTTCGTCAAGAACGTGAAGGGCGTCAAGGTCGCGTTCGTGGCCGCGAGCCAGGTGCAGGACATCACCAACCAGCTCTACCGGGCCGGGGCGGGCAAGCCCGGCATCGCGAGCGCGCTCCAGGCCGATCGGCTGGTGCGGGCGGTGAAGGACGCGAAGGCCCAGGCCGACGTGGTGATCGTGTACATGCACTGGGGCATCGAGGGCGACAAGTGCCCGAGCAAGGATCAGACCGGCCTGACCCGCAAGCTCGCCGACGCGGGGGCGGCGGCCGTCCTGGGCACGCACGCGCACGTGATGCAGGGCGCGGGCTGGATGGGCAGCACGTATGTGGGCTACGGCTACGGCAACTTCCTTTGGTACGGCACCTCTCCGTACCCGAACTCGAACGACACCGGCGTCGCGACGCTGACCATCAAGGACGGCAAGGTCGTCGGGGAGAAGTTCACCCCGGCCTCGATCGACAACCGCGGCGTGCCGATGCCGGTGACCGGCGCCGAGGCGAAGCGCATCCTGGACCGCCGGGACACCCTGCGCCCGTGCACGGGACTGACGGCGACGCCGAAGAAGTAGCGCGTCGGGGCGCACCCGAATCGGCGGATGGCGGCCCGCGGTTGTCGTAAGTCTGCTGTCGGCGGTCGATGGGGGTTGCTAGGTTGGTTGCCATGTTCCTCCTGTGTGCGTAGGACTTCGCACCGGCCGCGCCCCTTCGTCGGGTTGCGCGGCCGATTCGGCGTCCACGCAGGTGCATCGGTGCGGCTGGGCCGTGCCGATCCTTCGGAGGAATTCCCCCATGACAGCCATGCCTTCCGCCGACATGTGTTCCGGGTCGGCTCCCTCCTATGCCGCCGTGTTGCGGCTGCCCCACGCGCGGCGGGCGTTCGGGGCCGCGATGCTCGGGCGGTTGTCGTACGGGACGATCCCCTTGTCGTTGTTGCTCGCGGTGAAGTCCGGGACCGGGTCGTATGCGGTGGCCGGGACCGTGATGGCGTTGTTCGGGGCGACGAGCGTGTTGTTGTCGCCGATGCGGGCCGGGTTGGTCGATCGGTACGGGGCGCGGCGGGTGTTGCCGCCGATGGTCGCGCTGTACGCGGTGTTGTTGGTCGGGATCGCGGTGGCCACGTGGCGGCCGGGGGCCTCGGGGGTGGGGGTGGGCGTCGCGGTGGCGGCGGCCGGGGCCTGTACGCCGCCGGTGGGGCCGGTGATGCGCGCGGTGTGGAGCGAACTGGCCCCGAGCCGCGAGCTGTTGCAGCGGGCGTACAGCCTGGACGGGGTGGCCGAGGAGATCGTGTTCGCCTCCGGGCCGCTGCTGGTGGGCCTGCTCGTGGGGTGGGCGCCGGCGGCGGCCGGAGTGGTACTGGCCGCGTCCTTGATCGTGGTCGGGACGATGGCGCTCGCGGGGTCGCCGGCGGTGCGGCGGGTGGGGGCGGCCGGCGGCGGTGGCGGGGCGGCGGAGCCGGCCGATGGCGGCTCGGCGTCGGGTGGCGCGGGCCTGTGGCGGGCGGTGGTGGTGGCCGCCGGGGTCGGTGTGGCCCTGGGCGGGATCGACCTGCTCGCGGTCGCGTTCGCGGAGGATCGGGGGCGGTCGGCGGCGGTCGCGTGGATCCTGGCCGCCCTGTCCGTGGGCAGCGCGGTCGGGGGTCTGGCCCACGGCGCGGTGTCCTGGCGGGTGTCGGCCGACCGCCGACTGCCGCTGCTCGCACTCGGGTTGGGCGCGTCCCTGGCCGCCGCCGGCCTGTCCCCGAACCTGTACGTCCTGGCCGCGGCCGCCACGCTCACCGGCCTCTTCGTGGCCCCGGCGATCACCACGGCCTACCTGATCGCCGACGCCGCCGCGACCCCCGACACTCGCACCAGGGTCGGCGCCTGGGTCAACACCACCCTCAACGCCGGCTCCTCGGCCGGCGCGGCGGCCACGGGCGTACTGATCGCCCCCACCCCGCTGCCGCTGCTGTTCGTACTGGCCGCCCTCCCGGTCCTCGTGGCCGCCGCTCTGGCGGGGCTCGGCGCGAGTTCGGGGCGCCGCAGCCGGCCGGCCGGGCGGGTGGGCGACCGACCTTCGCCCGCGCCGGCGGCCGGAAGCGGGTCGACTCACAGCGACCATGACGGTTCGTCGGCGCTGTGAGCGGTCGGGAAGGCGGCGTCGGCCTCGGGCACTCGTGCGTGTTGGGCGCCGTTCGCCGACACGGTCCAGCCGAACGCCTCGACGCCCGGGCGGCCGGCGGCGCACCATCGGGACCACGCCGCCTCGATCTCGTCCCACAACCGGCGGGGCCCGTGGTGGTGGACGGCGAAGGTGGTGAGTTGCCGGCCGTCGTAGTCGACGCTCGCCCACGAGGTGCCGGCCTCGTCGCCCACCCACAGGCGGGTGTGTACATCGTCGATGTCGGGGGTCTCGTCCCAGTGGTGCCAGACGCCGGGCGCCATCAGGCCGATCGCGAACTCGGCGGTGAGGTCGCCGCCGGCCACCTGCCAGGGAGACAGCGTCGTCGTGCTCGGTGCGGGGGTGTGATCCGGGGCGACAACCTCACCCACGTGGGTGATGCGTGAGCGGTGCCCGCGCAGGTGCATGAACGCCCCGCCGGGGCGGAACCGGCCGTGTGCGCGGCCCCGTTCGTCCACCGTGGCCACGAGGGTGCCGTTCGTGGTCCACGCGGTGGCCCAGGGCGTGACGATTCCGGCTCCGGGCCGGCACTGCCGGATCCAGGCGGGTGGGAGGTGGGTCACGGCGGCGGTGGACAGGATCCGGTCGTAGGGCGCGCCGGTCGCCCACCCCTCGGCGCCGTCACCCCACACCACGGCGGGATGCCGGCCAAGGCCCGCCAACCGGGCTTCGGCGATCCGGGCGAGGTTCACGTCCACCTCGACGGTGACGAGGCGCCGGTCGTCGTCGAGGCGGTGGGCGAGCAGTCCGGCGTTCCAGCCGGTGCCGGTGCCGATCTCCAACACCCGGTGCCCGTCGGCCACATCGAGGGCCAGCAGCATGGCCGCCACGATCGAGGGCTGTGACGCGGACGACGACGGCCACTCGGCCCCGCCGCTCCGGGGCGCCCCGCCGTCGCACATCTGCACGACGACCGGCGCGTCCGCGTAGGCGGCGGCCCACCAGCGCTCCGGCTCCCGCACCCGATCGCACCGCTCGTGCCGGTCGCCGTCGGGCCGCCGCAGCCACACCACGTCGGGAAGGAACACGTGCCGGGGCACCCCGACGAACGCCTGCCGCCACACCTGCGGCAACTCCCCGACGACCTCCTCCACCCGCCGCAGCAACCCCATCCGAGCCCGCCACAACGCCCGCGCCTCGGCACTCACCGACCCCACCGCCCCTTCGGCGTCCCGGGGTTGGCCGGCTTGTCCGGCGGAATCGGCGCCGGCACAGGCTTCTCCGGCTTGTGCCCGTCATCGGTCGCTGGATCGCGGTGTTTTCCCATGGACATCCCTTTCATCGTCGAGATGTCCATCAAGTTAGCGACGAGGCGGCGGTCTCACCGATCGATTTCCCGCTCCCGCAAGAATTCGTCTCGAATACCCTCCAGGGCCGAGCGCATGTGCTCGTCGCACAAGGCTTTCGCCGCGAAGTCCTCGAACTTTCGAACATACACGTCGATATCGCGCGGATCGGTGACGACTATCGTGGCGTGCATGGTTTCGAGCGTCACCATACGATCGTCGCGAATCACGAACGAGTGATTGGCGATGTCGGTCTGCGGGGCGTTCATGGGGACGAGGCGAATGTCCACGTTGTCGAGCCGCGACACGGAAACGATGCGGTCGATCTGCCCGGCCATCATCCCCGCCGAGACGATTCGCCATCGAAGCACCGGTTCCGTGATGACGAAGCGTAGAGATTTCGTGGTGTCGTGGAGGATTTGCTGTCTTTCCAGCCGTCCGGAGACCGTTCGAGCCAGAACATCCTCGCCGAGGCCGTGGCGGGAGAGGATCGCGTGAATGTATTCCGGAGTCTGGAGCAACCCGGGGACCAGCGCCGGCTGAAACAGCCGGAGCAGCGACATCTGTGCGTCGAGCGCTTGCAGCGCCTGCTGCCCCTTGTGCGCACCGACGCGCTTGAGGTGGCGCAAGGCGGTGGTTTCGGAGGCCGCTTCCCTAGCCGCCTCCAGGTACTCGTGCCTGATGTCCGCCGAGACTCCGATGGCGACGAGGATGCGTTCGACGTCGGTCACGCTCGGAGTCAGTCGGGCATTCTCGATCTTGCTCAGTTTGCTCTGGGACATGAGTGCGCTGCGGGCGACGGTTTTGGCCTCCTTGCCGGATGCCTTCCGCACCGCCCGCAGCGCCGCGCCGAGCTGCCCTTTGTTCACTCGCCGTACTCGGCCCACCATGCAGTGAAGGGCACGGCGTGTGAGAGCGCCGTGTCGCGATATGCCGCAAACTCCGACGCGCGGTCGCGGGGCAGCACATCGGCGCCGCTGAAGCCACCCTCGCCGTCGTAGTTCATGACCGCGGCGACTTCGGTGTCGAACAGCCAGAAGTCCGGGACGCGTGGCAGCGGATTCGGGTGATCCGTGATGTCGAGGATGAAGAACTCCTCTCCGGCGGTCATATTGGTCAGATATCCCCAGCCGAACTCGAACCGGAGGTACGAAGATAGCGGGCGGGCGACGATGTGGACCCGGTACATGCGCCTTCCCGCGCGGGTGTGTGCGCCTACCTTCGACAGCCACCGGGAGTTGTAGTCGTCGGGTTTGGGACCGCCCGCCAGATAGGTGCGATAGGCGTCCACATTGCCCGATCGCCCATAGTCGTCCAGAGTCTCCAGTCGAAATGCTTCGCGCTGGAACGACGTGAATAGCTCGGAGTAGCTGCTAGATGAGATCGTCACGAACAGCCCGTCGAATCAGGTCGATCGGGATCTCGACGAGGGTTTCGTGGGCGGGGATGGTCAGGCCGTGGTCCGGCAACGTCGGCCCCTGCACGGCCAGAGTGCCCCGGTCCGTGACATACAGAGTGGGGCAGTCGTCCTCCTCGCACGAGCCGACAAGTTTTGTGATCTTTACGGACATGGACCGCTCCTCGCCGAGTTGCACACCGTCACGAATGATGCTCCCGGCGTGACGAAGCGGGCGTCAAGACGATTCGATTGACACAACGGGAAACCGTGACGGTTGCGGGGGCGGGTCAGCTGTTGGCCAGGGTGGTCAGGGCCTTGCCGGTCAGGCGGTAGCCGAGCCATTCCTTTTCGTGGATTGCGCCCAGGGAGTCGTAGAAGGCGATGCTCGGGGAGTTCCAGTCGAGGACGGCCCATTGGAGGCGGGCGTAGCCCCTGGTGGTGCAGATCTCGGCCAGGTGCTTGAGCAGGGCCTTGCCGTGGCCGGCGCCTCGGGCCCCGGGGCGGACGTACAGGTCTTCGAGGTAGACGCCGTGGACGCCCTCCCACGTGGAGAACGACAGGAAGTAGATGGCGTAGCCGACCGATTCGCCGGTGGTGTCGTCCTCGGCGATCAGGGCGAAGGCCGCCGGGGTCGGGCCGAACAGGGCCGTGTGGAGTTGCGCCTCGGTGGCCTTGACCTCGTGGAGCAGCTTCTCGTAGTCGGCGAGTTCGCGGATCAGGGTGTGGATGGCCGGGACGTCGGCTGCGGTGGCTTCGCGGATCATGCCTCGAAACTATCCCGCCCCCGCCGGCCCGCTCCCGCAATTTCCGGCCGCCCCAGGTCAGGCCGTCGGCGCGATGTACATGTAGGACTTCTCCTCGCTGCGGGCCGAGATGCGCCACTCGCCGTCGACGCGCGTGAAGGTGTCCAGGTACCACAGGCCGCAGAACATCGTCGGGCCCGGCGTCTCGTCGTCCTCGCCCTTGAACACCATCGGGTTGTGGCACATCGTGCGGCCCGTGGCGGTGTCGCCGTCGACCGTGATCGACGAGTTGGCGATCAGGTGCTGGTACGCGCCGAAGCCGGGCATCACCGAGGCCAGGAACTCCTTGGTTTCGGCCAGGCCGCCCTTGGAGCCGCCCATCGCCGAGTAGTCGATCAGCGCGTCGGCGGTGAAGACGGTGTCCAGGGCGTCCCAGTCGCCCGTGTCCACCGCGTGCGAGTAGCGGACCATCAGGTCCTGGATCTCCATGCGGTCCGAGATCTCCTGAAGCGTCAGCATGCGTGCGCCCGCCCACCTCTCCGGCTCTTCGGCGTGTCTTCGGCGTCGCCCGTGCTCACCGGGCCGACGTGCGGGCCCAACTTGACACGAACAAGCACATGGCGAAAGAGGCATGGGCTCGGCGACCCGGTGAAAAGTCCGCTGATGGGGTTAGTACGAAGAATGCTCGGGGGACCCGGTCCGGTACCGGCAACCGAGCCGTCGCCGGCGGCAGCCGCCGAACCGAGGGAGACATCGTGGGCAGGACGACGCGGCGACGGATCACGATCGCGGTGACGGCGCTGGTGCTCGTGCTCGGCGGGGTGAGCGGGTGCAGCGACGACAAGGGCTCGAAGAAGAACACGGACGGCGGCAGCGGCAACGTCGCCTCCGGTTCGGCGGCGCCGGGCAACGGGCCGGCGAACGACCTCCAGGCGCAGTACCAGCAGGTGGTGCGCAACGTGCTGCCGTCGGTGGTCCAGATCACCACGAAGACCGGCCTCGGCTCCGGCGTCGTCTACGACGACAAGGGCAACATCGTCACCAACGCCCATGTGGTCGGCCAGGCCACCTCGTTCGAGGTCACCCTCCCGAACGCGAGCAAGCCGGTCACCGCGAAGCTCGTCGCCGCCTTCGCCCCGGACGACCTCGCGGTGATCCGCCTCGACAGCCCGCCCGCCGATCTCAAGCCCGCCCGGTTCGGCGATTCGAGCAAACTCCAGGTCGGTCAGATCACCATGGCCATGGGCAACCCGCTCGGCCTGGACTCCAGCGTCACCGAGGGCATCGTCTCCGCCGTCGGCCGCACCGTCAGCGAACCGGAGACGTCCGGTTCGCCGGGCGCCACCATCTCCAGCGCCATCCAGACCTCGGCCGCGATCAATCCCGGCAACAGCGGCGGCGCCCTGGTCGACCTGGAGAGCCAGGTGATCGGCATCCCGACCCTGGCCGCCACCGACCCGGAGACCAACGGCAGCGCGGCGCCGGGCATCGGCTTCGCGATCCCGGCCAACACGGTCAAGTCGATCACCGACCAGATCATCAAGAACGGCAAGGTGGACAACTCCGGCAAGGCCGCGCTCGGCGTCACCGTGCGCACGGTGGCGGGCCCGAACGGCCGGGCCGCGGGCGTCGGCGTGGTCTCGGTCCAGGACGGCGGCGCCGCGAAGGCCGCCGGCATCCAGGTGGGCGACGTGATCACCACGATCGACGACCAAGCGGTCACCGACGTCTCGACGTTGTCCGAGGTGCTGGGCGGCAAGCAGCCGGGGGACAGGGTCAAGGTGAACCTGCTGCGCGGCAGCGACGGCGGCAACAAGGCCACGGTCGATGTGACACTGGGCGAACTCAAGGGCTGAGCACGCGGATCGCCCGATCGGGCCAACGGCACCGGGCCAACCGCACTCGGGCCAACCGCACTCGCGCCCGACGCGATCCGGCCGATCCGCGCGCCGCGTGCCCCGACTCGCCCATCGGCCCGGCGGACGGGACGATCTACGCGATACCGTCCCGGTCATGACGATTCCTCAGCCGCCACGCGGGCCGGGGTCGCCGTACGGGGACCAACCTTCCGTCGACGGTGATCCACACCTGTCCTGGCACCAAGCACCCGTCACCGCACCGGGCCCGATCCCGGACCAGGCGCAACCGCCGGGCCCCGCCCACCCGCCGCAGCCCCGGTCCTACCCGGCACCCGCGTCCTACCCCGCGCCCGCCCCGTCCCACTCCGCACCCGTACCTCCGCAGTCCTACCCCGCGGCGGGCGTCGAGCCCGCGGCGCCCGGCGAACTCCCGCTCGCCTCCCGGACCATGCGGCTGATCGCCCGCACCGTGGACTACCTGCTCACCACCGCCCTGGTGCTGCCGCTGTGGTTCCTGGCCTACCACTACATCCAGGGCAAGGCCGCCGACCTGCCCACCAAGGTGGTCCGCGACTCCTTCCTGGACGTGGTGTTCGGGCGCGCCGGCGAGGCGCAACGGGCGCCGCTGGAGGCGGTGGACGGGCTGTGGTCGACCACCAAGACGCTGCTGCTTCTGCTGGTCCTCGCCCATCTCCTGGTGCCCGCGCTCTACGACTGGTTCATGCACGCCAGGTTCGGCCGCACGCTGGGCAAGATCATGATCGGCGCGAAGGTGGTGCCCGCGGGCACGTCGGCGCAGGCCGTTCGCGGTCGGGTGCCGGTCGGCGCCTGGCGGGCGGCTCGGCGCACCCTGGTGGCCGTGGTGGTGCCGTGGGCCGCGGTCCTGCTCACCTGGTACGAGGTGGCGCTGCGCCAGTGGGGCACGGCCGGACTGTTCGCCCTGCTCGCCCTGGTCGGCTTCCTCGACCCGCTGGCCGTGCTCGGCCCGCGTCGGCGCGCCTGGCACGACCGTACCGCCGGCACCGTGGTGGTCAACGTCAAGGTGCTTGCCCGGGGCTGGTCGGCCACCCGCAACGCGTCGGCGGCGATGGTGCAGGGCGCCCGGGGCGCGTCCACCACGATGGCGCGCAACGCCCGCGACCGTTGGCAGTCGAGCCGAGGCGCCTCCCCGGACCGCCCGAACGACCCCTCCTGAGCCGCGATCGGCCCGGGGCGGAAGGTGCCCGCCCCGGGCCGCCCGGTGTCAATCCACGATCGAGACGGCCCGGGTCGGACAGACCCGGATCGCCTCTTCCACCTGCGGCCGCAACTCCTCGCTCGGATTCTCGTTCAGGATGTAGAGGAAGTTGTCCTCCCGTACCTCGAACACCTCGGGTGCCTCGGCCATGCACAGCGCGTTGCTCTTGCACTTGTCGAAGTCGACGACGATCCTCATCTCCGGCCCTTCGTCGTGGAAGTGGTGCGATCCGGCGGATGCCTGCCAACCGGTGCGGTGTGGCAACACTCGCCGCACGCCGCGGTGTTGCCACACCCGGCGCATTCGTTGGCCTATCACGCCCACCCACGGGTAAGGCGAGCCTTTTCCCTCGAACGGGGAACCAGTCGGTGCCCTGGGGAGGTCACAAGACCGGATGAGAGGATTCCATCCCGGTACGGCCGCAGCGGCGGGCCGGCGAACCAACACGGGAGGCACGTCCATGACGGCCGACGGCGGCGCCGAGATACGTCAATTGCGTCCGGGCGATCCGCAGCACATCGGACCGTTCCGGATCACGGGTCGACTGGGCGCGGGTGGGATGGGCGCGGTCTACGCGGGGCTGGACGGCCTCGAACGCCGCGTCGCGGTCAAGGTGGTGCACGCTCAGTACGCCGACGACCCCGAGTTCCGGGCCCGGTTCACGCGCGAGGTCAACCTGCTGCGCGCGATCAAGGGCACCTGCACCACACCCGTGCTCGACGCGGATGTCGACGCCGAGACACCGTGGTTCGCCACCGAGTACGTGCCGGGGCCGACCCTGGACAAACGGGTGAACCAGGGCGGTCCGATGCGCGGCGACGAGCTGATGGGCCTCGCGGCCGGGCTCGCCGAGGCACTGGTCGCGCTGCACGACGCCGATGTGATCCACCGCGACCTCAAGCCGCAGAACATCATCTGCTCGCCCGCCGGACCGCGTGTGCTCGACCTGGGCATCGCGCGGTCGATGGAGGACAGCGGGCTGACCCGTACCGGCATGATGATCGGCTCGCCGGCGTGGATGAGCCCGGAACGTTTCAAGGGCCACGACAGCACGCCGGCCGCCGACGTGTACGCGTGGGCGATGCTGGTCACCTACGCGGCCACCGGGGTGATCCCGTTCGGTACGGGCGCGCCCGAGGTGGTCGCGCTGCGGGTGCTCCAGGAGGAGGCCGACCTCTCCGGCGTACCGGACGTGTTGCGCCTGATCGTCAAGCGCGCGGGTGACAAGGAGCCGCACTACCGGCCGCAGGCCCGGGAGTTGCTGGCATCGGTCACCCACGTGTGGCGCGGCGCGCTCGGCACCGGCGCGGCGCCCTCGCTCGACCCGGTCGCCGACGCGACGTCGCTGATCGGCCAGTTGTGGACCACGCCGGCCTCCGGCGGCCCCTGGCAGGTGCAGCAGCAGCCGCAGCAGCAGGTGCCGCAGACTCCGCCGCCGCGCGTGTACGAGGCGCCGCGCGGGCCCGCGCGCTCCGGCGGCACCGCCGCGTTCGGCGCGCCGGCCGTACCGCCGCAGACCCCGCCGCAGGCCGCGTACAACACACCCACGCACGACCCCTACGGCGCCTCGCCGACCCGACCGCCGCTGTACCGCGACGCCTCCGGGACGCACGGCGCGCCCGCGGCGCAGTCGGGGGCGTACGGCGCGCCCTCCGGGACACACGGCGTCCCCGCCGCGCAGTCCGGCGCGTACGGGGCGCACTCCGGGCAGTACGGCGGCACCGGGCAGGGCTACCCGGCCGGCCGGCACCAGTCGCCCGCCTCCGGCGCGTTCACCCCGCCCCCGGCGACCTCCGGCGGTCACACCCCGCCGCCGACCGGTCGGGCCGCGACCCGGCAGCAGGGCGGCGCCGGCGGTGGTCGCGCCGGCCGCAAACGCCTGGCGATCATGATCGGCGGCGCGGTGGCCGTCGTGGCGATCAGCGCGGGCGCGGTGGTCGCGCTGCGCGGCGGCGGCGACGACAAGCCCGAGGCGGGGAAGAACGGCACCAAGAGCCCCGTCGTGCAACCGCCGAAACTCACCGGCAAACCGGGCGGCTTCACCCAGGACGTCAAGGGCGTGAAGTTCGCGGTGCCCAGCACGTGGGAGCTCAAGGAGGTCAGCGACACCGAGGTGTGCGTGCTGCCGGCCGCCACGCCCGCCGCGCAGCGCACCACCTGCGAGCGCGCGGGGCTGCGGATCTGGGTGGGCAAGAACGATCAGCGCAAGGTGGACTTCAAGGATCCGGCGGGCTGGACCCTGGGCACCGCGCCGACCTGTGTGACCAAGCCCGAGGACACCGCGGCGCCGACCAGCAAGTCGGAGGGCAAGAAACTCGCCGATCCGGGCAAGGGGACCGGCCTGAAGTACGACTACATGGCGTACAGCGTGACCTGCAAGAGCGGCGACTCGTTCCAGCCGCAACTGTGGTGGCTGCCCCAGTCGGTGATCTCGTTCTCCACGGCGGGCCTGTCCCGCGAGTACGACGCCGACCTGAACAAGATCCTGGCATCGGTGGACACGGCGGGCTACAAGAAGCCCAAGGGATAGCCCGCCGCGTCACGGATGGAACGGGCCGGAGGCACCGGGACCTAGAAGTCGGCCGCCGCCGCCACCGGCAGGAACGGGTTCTCCGGGCCCGCCGGGAACGAACTCCAGCTCTGCTCCTCGTACAGGTTCATCAACTCGTGCTCGGACTCCTCGGTGTCCGGCCACTCGGCGTTGACGACCACGTGCACGGAGGGCTGGGGGTACTGCTCCCACCACTCCACTATGTGTCCCTCGCCGTCGACGGGGACCGGGTGGTGCTCGACCCGGTGGACCATCATGTAGGGACCGCCGGTCCACGGCCCTATGTGCGCACCGCCCAGCGGGATCGCCGAGATGGAGTCGCCGCCGCGCGGCAGCGCGGGTCCCGCGAAGTCGCCCGAGAGCAACGAGCCCACGTACCCCGTCGGGGGCCGGTCCGGCGGGACGTCCTGGTAGAAGTCCACCCGGACCCGGTACCGGATCACTCGCGTCCCCTCCGCTTCTTCTTCGTCTCGTGCTCGCGTCGGAGCCCGGCCGGCTGGTTGCGACCGGTAATACGTATACCAGCCGGCGATGGTTCCGTTCCGACGATCGTGTCGGGGCTGGACTTCCCGACGGGGCGCGGGCAGGATCACGCGGACCGGAGGCGACCTGCGCCCGGATCCTTGCGCGCGGCCGGGTTGGCCGGACGACTGCGGGGAGGCAGGATGGGCGGCAGCCGGGACGAGCCGGCGGCGGCACTCGCGCGGATCGGCGATGGCGAACCGGTCCCCGAGATGTCCCGGTTCACCGAGTGGACGATGATCGACGGCGACCTGGTCTGCCGCTACGTCTGGCACAACCTGCCCGACCCCACCGGCGGCACCGCCCGCTACACGCTGCCCGGGACGGAGATCCTGCGTCGGCTCGGCGACGGCGACCGCTTCGAGACGGTGGGCGAGTTTCGCAACGGCGACGACGCCGACGCGATGACCGCGCGTTGGCGGGCCGCGGGCGGCGCGGTCGCCGGGGCCGACGGCGGGGAACTGCGCGGGATCGTCGGCTGGGCGCCCGAGCCGATGCCCCGCGCCGCCGACCGGGCCGAGGTGGAGCGGGCCCTCGCCGAGTTCGCCGCTCGACTGGCCGCGGCCCCCGTCCACGGCGACTGGGCGCCGGTCGCGGCACTGTTCACCGACGAGGTGCGGGTGCGCGACCACGTGGTCGGCTTCGCCGAGGGCCGGCACGCGCTGCACGCGTACATCCTGGACGGGGTGCGCCGCTCGCCGTTCGCCCGCTACCGCGTCGGGTTGCGGCTCGTCGACGGGAACCGGGTCGCCCTCCTGCTGCACGCCGAGGGGTCCCGCGGCGGCCTGGACGTCAACGTGGTGCTGCACTACGCGGGCGAGGGCCGCTGGTCGTACGTCGAAGTCGTGTACAACCCGCAGGAGATCCCTCGCGGGTCCGCCTGACAGGGTGTCGGTCCATGGACGACGTACAACGGCTCCTCGCCTACGAGCAGATCCGCCAACTGGCCGCCCGCTACGCGCTGGCCCTGGACAGCCGGGACCTGGACGCCCTGTGCGCGTTGTTCGTGCCGGACGTGCGGGTGACCCGGGAGGAGAGCGGACGCGCGGCGCTGCGCGCGTCGTTCGCGACCCAACTCGCGCCCCTGGGGGTGACCATCCTCAACGTGGGCACCCACGTGATCGACCTCCTCGACGCGGACCACGCGACCGGACACGTGTACTGCAAGGGGGAGATCCAGGAGGGGCCGCGCTGGCTGCACCAGGCGATCCTGTACCGCGACGTGTACGAACGCCGGGACGGCACGTGGTACTTCGCGCGACGTCGGCACGACCTCTGGTACGGCGCCAACGTCGGCGCCAACCCCGCCGGGCTGCCGCCGGCCAACTGGCCGGAGCGCTCCTACGGTTCGGGTACCGTGCCGGGAATCTGGGAGACCTGGCGGGAGTTCCATCGAATCCCGGACGAAGACGCCTGAGCGGGTTCCGTTCGCCCCACAGGGGGCAGGCGAGGATCGACCGGACACTCGGCGGAGGGAAGGGCCGGCCATGGCCAGGCTTCCGGACGGCGCGAGAAACGCCGCCGCGCGCACCGGCGTGCTGCTGGCCCTGACCATCGTCGCCGCGATGGTCGCGCTGCTCGGCGTCTGGGCGCACACCTGGTTCTGGGTGTGGGCGATGCTCTTCGTCGGGCTCGGCATGCTCGGCATGGCCTGGAGCGCGCTGGAGGTCCTGATCGCGCTCCAGGTGGCCGAGGAGCAGCGGGACCGGGATCGGGGTGTGTACCAGGTCCGCCCGATCGAGATGCGTCCCAGGCGGCGCTCCGGACGCTGACGCGTCCAAAGCGCCGCCTGGCGATCCACACGACCGGGGTTTCGGTCTCGGGCTGCGGGGGTCGGGGTCAGGGGACTACGCGTTCCACCGCGGCCGGGCCCTGTTCGGCGAGTTTGCGGCGGGCCTCCTCGATGTTCTTCTCGGTCAGGTCCTTGCCCTCCGCCAGTACGAGGTCCTCGGGGTCCACGGGCGTCTCGGCGCCGCTGCGCAGGTCCATCCTCGGCCGGTCGCCTTCCGGGATCCGATCCACGGGAATGCGCTCGTCACTCATGTCGCCGTCCTTCGCTCGGAAGTGGAGTCGGTGCCCCCGCACGGCATCCGGGTACCCGTTGCGGGCGGGGCGGGAACCCCGCGGAAGTCGACCGGCAGCTTTTTATACAAGCGTCATAGACAAGCGTCTTAGACGCTTGTACTGTTCCCGTCATGACCTCCACCGCAGCCAAGGCCGGCCGTAAGGAATGGATCGCCCTGACGGTCCTGCTCCTCCCCCTCCTGCTCGTGTCCATGGACATGGGCGTGCTGTACTTCGCGCTTCCGTTCATCAGCGAGGACCTGGAGCCGACCGCTCCGCAGCAGCTCTGGATGATGGACGTCTACGGCTTCCTGCTGGCCGGTCTGCTGATCACGATGGGCGCGCTCGGCGACCGGATCGGCCGCCGCCGACTGCTGCTGATCGGCGCGGCGGCGTTCGGCGCCGCCTCGGTGGCCGCGGCTTTCGCGAACAGCCCCGAGATGCTGATCGCCACCCGGGCGCTGCTCGGTGTGGCCGGCGCGACGCTGATGCCCTCCACGCTGGCGCTGATCCGCAACCTCTTCCACGACCCGGCCCAGCGGCGGACCGCGATCGCGATCTGGACCGCCGCGCTGACCGCGGGCGCCACGCTGGGTCCGGTGGCCGGCGGCCTGCTGCTCGACCACTTCTGGTGGGGTTCGGCGTTCCTGCTCAACGTGCCGGCGATGGTGCTGCTGCTCGCGGTCGGTCCGTTCCTGCTTCCGGAGTTCAAGGACGCCGCGGCCGGTCGGCTCGACCTGGTCAGCGCCGGGCTCTCGCTGGTGTCGGTGCTCGCGGTGATCTACGGGATCAAGGAGACGGCGGCCGAGGGTGTGGCGCCGCAGTACCTGGCGAGCATCGTGGTCGGGACGGCCGTCGGATACCTCTTCGTGCGTCGGCAGCGCACCATCGCCGACCCGCTGATCGACCTCGCGCTGTTTCGCAACCGGGCGTACAGCGCCTCGATCGCGGTCAACGTGATCGCCGCCGTCGCGCTGATGGGTTCGGCCCTGTTCAACACCCAGTACATGCAACTCGTGCTCGGCATGCGGCCGTTGACGGCGGCGCTGTGGTCGCTCACGGTGATGCCCGGAATCACGGTCGCGCTCACCGTCTCCGGGATCCTGGCCAAGAAGGTGCGGCCCGGATTCCTGATCTGCGGCGGCCTGCTCCTGTCGGTGGCCGGCTTCGTGGTGATGAGCCGGGCCCGTCCGGGTACGCCGTTGGTCGTGGTCCTGGTCGGCGCGGGTCTGGTGGCCTCCGGGGTGCTGATCGCGACCACGCTGACCGCCGAGATGGTGCTGACCTCGGCGCCGCCGGAGCGGGCCGGTGCGGCGGGGGCGACCTCGGAGACCGGCAGCGAGTTGGGCGGAGCGCTGGGCATCGCGATCCTGGGCAGCATCGCCGACGCGGTGTACGGGCGGGACATGCGCGACGCGACGTTCGACGGGGTGCCGGCCGACGCGGTGCACGCGGCGAACGACACGCTGGCGGCGGCGAGCGCGACCGCCGGGCGGATCTCCGGCGGGGCGGGCGAGCACCTGCTCGACACCGCGCGGGACGCCTTCACCCACGGTATGCAGTACGCCACCCTCGGCGGCGCGGTGCTGCTGACGCTGGCCGCGCTCGGTGCGACCTACCTGCTGCGGGGGGTGCCGGCGCCGGAGCGGGCCGAGCAGTCGGACCCGGCCGAGCAGACGGAGCAGGGCGGGGGCACGACGATCGTGCAGGCCACCGAGGGCGCCGCGGTGGTCGCGGCGAACACGGGCGAAGCGGTCGGCAGCCGCTGACGGACCACCGGCAGGACCCGAAGGCGGCCTCGCGAGAGGTCGCCTTTGTGGTTGGTGCGGGAAATACCGGACGGACGAAAGCCATTCGTGCGCTGGTAACCGGATAAACGCGCCCGATCAGGTCGAATCGGCATTGTTTCCCGCCATTTCGAGCGGCTTCGGTGCGCCGAATGCCTTTGCGCACAGGTTTTCCACAGGATGTGGATCTTCCTTGTGGAAGATCAGCGCGCTGCCCGGCCGCGGCTGTGGATAAACGTCTCCAGTTCGAGGTTTTCCGCGTCGGTGAAGACCCGCGCCGGAATGGTCACCGCCTGGGTGGGACCGAACTCGAAGATCCACTGGGTGTCCACGCGGCGGACCTTGCGGAAGGTGCTCCACGGGGTCTCGCTGCGGGTGCCGCCGAGCGTGGTGACGAATTCCTCGTCGGTCAGCGTGACCTCGCAGGGCACGCCGTGCATGTGCTTGTTCTGCCGGGCGGCCTGGATCGGCGCCCAGAACCGCAGCGCGAGCATCGCGACGCCGAAGCCCACGAAGGCCGACGGCCACAACACCGTGGTGCCGGTCAGCAGGGCCCGGGTCACCAGCACCACCCCGAGTGCCGAGAGCACCGCCCCGGCGCCGAGCAGTCCGCGAAAGAGTCCGCGGCGGAAGGCGAGCACGCCCTCCGCGATGTCGGCCTCGGTCGGGATGTAGGTGGTCGAGATATGCACCCGGTCATGGTCGCACGGGGGCCGGCCCGACCCGATTACGGCTGCGACTCGCGGGGCCGGGCGGGCTCGGGCACGCCTAGGCGGCTCCCGCGGGTGGTGTCGGGTCCACCGGCGGCTTCGGGGAGTCGCCGGGGCGGGCGTACCAGGCCGGCGGGCCCAGCGGTTCGGGCGGGGCGGGGGCGCCGCCGTTCACCTGCGCCGGGGGCGATCCCCACGGCGTGCTCGCCTGTGCGGCAAGGTCGGCCCAGGTGCCGTTGGCCGCATGCCGGGGCGGGCCCCACGGCGGCGGTCCGCTCGGCGGTACGGGACCCCACGCGGGATGCGCGGCCGGATGCCGGGCCGGCGGCACCCACCCGGGCGGCGGCGGGGCGAAGGGGTCGACACCGGGCGGCGGGCCGTACGGGACGACACCGGTCGGGGCTCCGTGGGGCGCCATGCCGGTCTGCGGGCCGTAGGGTGCCACGCCGTTCGGGATTCCGTACGGCGCCGGCCCCGGCGGTGTTCCGTACGGCACCGTTCCCGGCGCGCCCCACCCGGCCGCGCCCCAGCCGCCCGGCCCGCCGTAGGGCATCGCCCCGGGCGGTCCCCACGGCGGCATCCCCGGCGGCGGCTTGACGTAGCGCCACCTCGGCGACGGCATCGTGTGGTCGATCACCCGCGCCACGGCCGGCTTGGCGGCCCACACCCGATCCAGCAACTCCTGTTCCTGACCGGGGTACTCCGGCGCCGGGCCGCGCCGCGACCGACTCGCGCGCCGGCGCAACTCGGCGAGCAGCGTCGCATCGGCCTGATAGGCGCGCAGGTGCGCGACGCCCTCCGGTCCCAGCATGGTCCGCGCGGTGCGCAGCGCGCGCGAGCGATCCGCCATCGAGGACAGCAGCAGCGGCTCGTGCGGCCGGAACCAGCCCGCAGCGACATAGCCCGGCAACTCGTCCTCGACCGCGCGCAACTGGTCGCGCCGCACGACCACCGTGTACCAGATGAGCGCGCCGAGGATCGGCATCATCACCAGGAAGTACACCCCGAGGAACGCCAGTCCCTGGGTGGCCGAGCCGTTCCAGGACGCGTGCAGCCCGACCGCGCACACGTACCCGGCGAGCGGGAGCAGGACCCGCGCGGGCCGCGAGCGGGCCAGGACCGCCAGGCCGAAGCCGAGCCCGATCATCGAGGTGAACAGCGGATGCGCGAACGGCGACATGATGCCCCGGGCGATGAATACGCCCCACGTGGTGCCCAGACCGTCGCCGTTGTCCTCACTTGCCGCGAACTCGCGGCCGAAATAGAGGATGTTCTCGGTGAACGCGAAGCCCGCGGCGCTGATCGCCGCCGGGATGAGCCCGTCCAACACGCCGCGGAATTCCCGCCGTACGGTCACGAACAGGAGCACGACCGCGAGCCCCTTGACGCACTCCTCGACCACCGGTGCCACGATGGTCAGCCCGAGCAGTTCGGCGTCCTCCTGGCCCTTGAGGTCCATCAGCTTGTCGAACGACCAACTGTTCGCCAGCAGCGCGACCAGGGCACCCGCGCACGAGCCCCACGCGAACGCGAAGAGCAGGCTCTTCCAGGGCAGCGGCCGGACCCGACCCAGCCACACGATCGCGCTCACCACCAGCGGGGTGGGTACCAGGGCCAGCAACGCGCCGACCAGCAACCCCTGGGCGCCGATGGTGTCGCCGAGCATCACCGCGATGGTGATCGCGCAGCCGAGCAACGCCAGGACGAGCGCGGTTATTCGCGCGGTCTGGTTCGCCGCGAGCCGGCGCGGCCACGACTTCTCCGCCGGTCCCGGCTCGTACAGGGCGAACTCGTACGCGGCGGAGTCCGTGGGGACGGGACCGGCCGGCGTGTCGGGTCCTTGCGATGCGTCCATATGGGGTGACGATAACGCCGCGCGGGGCCGCGGCGCGCCTCTCTCGGTCGGCTGTGACGTGGTCGGTATGGGTGACCCTGCCCGGATCGGCGCCGCCGGCCGGCCACGCGCGGACCCGGGGAGAACCGACCCTCGGCTCAGCGCCGGCGGAAGAGCAGATCCGCGACCTGATGGCCCTTGGCCAGCCCCTGCCGCTCGAAGCGGGTGACCGGGCGCCACGTCGGCCTGGGCGCGTATCCCTCGACGGTGTTGACCAGTTCGGGCTCGGCGGTGAGCACGTCGAGCATCCATTCCGCGTAGGGCGCCCAGTCGGTCGCGCAGTGCAGGATCCCGCCCGGGACCAGCCGGGAGGCGGCCAGCGCCGCGAACGAGGGCTGGATCAGCCGCCGCTTGTGGTGGCGGGTCTTGGGCCACGGGTCGGAGAAGAAGATCCGGATGCCGGCCAGGCAGGCGGGCGGCAGCATGTCCCGGAGCAGTTCGATGGCGTCGCCGTTGGCGACCCGTATGTTCGTCAGCCCGCGACGCTCCGCGTCGTGCAGCAGGCTGCCCTGTCCCGGGGTGTGCACGTCGATCGCCAGCACGTTGGTGTCCGGATCGGCCTCGGCCATCGCCGCCGTGGTCTCGCCCATTCCGAAGCCCACCTCGAGCACGACCGGGCGGTCGTCGCCGAACAACTCGCCGAGGTCGAGCCGGCGGTCCGCGACGTCGAAGCCCCACCGCGCCCACAGCCGGTTCAGCGCGTCCCGCTGGGCGAGGGTGACCCGGCCGCGACGCGGGGTGAAGCTGCGCACCGTCGCCATGTGGCGATCCGCCGGATCGATCGACGCGAGGTCCGGGACGGTCGAGGCGCCGGGCAGAGGGGTGACGGGAAGAGGGGACATAGGACCAGGATTTTACAGACCGGGATTCGGCGGCGGCGGGGACGAGCGGCCGACGGTCGGCGGCACGTTCGGCATGGGCGGCGGGGCGGTCGCCGGCCGGGGTACACCCCGTCCCGGCGCGGTCGCCGGCCCGGGTGCTCCCGAGCCCGACCGCGTCCCCCACGGCCCCGGTGGCGTCCCCCACGGCCCCGGCGGTCCGGGCGGCGGCGCCGGGCGCAGCCGGAACACCGCCCAGAAGCCGACCGAGACGAGGCAGAACGCGCCGAACACCCACGCCGCCCGCACCCACATCTGCCGCGTCGCGCCGGTGGTGACCCCGGTCGGGTCGAGCAGGGTGAGCAGGAACAGGAACACCGCGACCGCGTACACCGCCGCCCAGGCCCACCGATTCCACCGCCAGATCAGCTGCCCGTCCAGCCAGGTGATCGGCAGCAGGCCGAAGACCAGGCCGATCATCGCGGCGATGTAGATCTGGGTGAGCACGTTCTCCGTCAGCACCCAGCCGAAGGCCGGGGAGTCGTCGCCGGCCAACACCCGCTCGACCGGGATCCGCCACACCCACGCCGCCGCGCCGAGCCCGGCCAGTGCCCACGCGCCGAGCGCGGTGGCCCGACCCTCCTCGCGCGCGGGCAGGTGCCGCAGTCCGGCGTGCGTGAAGGCCAGGAACAGGCCGTACACATAACCCGGCACCAGATGCGCGGTCCGGGAGACCACCCCGAGCAGCACCGCGACCACCAGCGCGCCGGGGATCAACTGCGGGAAGGCGCGGACGCGGGAGAGCCGGCGGCGGTACAGCTCGGCCGGTCCGGAGTAGGCGAGCACGGTCAGCGAGACGGCGATCGGCATGGACAGCGCGAGGGCGTACGTGGCCCGGTCGAAGCCGATCGCCGGTTCGACCGCGACCGTGCACAGCGCGGACAGCACGAGGAAGACGAGCACCTGGAGTCGGGGCGCACGCGGCATCGAGCGCGGTCGGGCCGCGCCCGGGCGCAGGCGGCGCCGGATCCGGAGGCGGTTCTCTTCGATCGTCCGGTTGAAGAGTTCGGCGGCGAAGCCCACCAGCGGCAGGGCGAGCGCGGTGCCGGCGCCGGCCACGACCAGCGGGCCGGGGTGGTCCACGAGGTCGCCGGGGGAGGGCAGGTCGAGGGCGGAGTCGGCGCGGTCGGCGGGACGGGGCGCGAGGGCGTCGGCGGTGCGGGCGCCCGGAAGTACGGTGAACGCGAAGTGCGCCGTGCCGTCCAGCCGTTCGGCGGTACAGCCGGCCGTCAGTTCGGTCGGCCCCTCCGGCAGACCGGCCGGCAGGGTCAGCTCGGCGTCGACCCGCCCGTCGGCGCCGACCGGCACCCGAGCCACGACCCGGTCGCCGCGCCGCAGCGCCACCTCGGCCGGAGCGCCGTCGATCGGGGTGCCGCAGCCGGTGAACCCGGCCCCGCTCGCCCGGATCCGCTCGCCCCCGCCGGCGCGCGGGGTGGACAGGGCGAACGTGGCGGGGGCGAAGGCGACTTCGGTGTCGAGCGTCACGCCTGCGTCCACCACGCCGAACCGGGCGTCGTCGGAGGAGCAGGCCACCGAGAGCCGGTGGATGCCGCGGGTGGGCGTCTGCGGGAGGTGTACCCGCAGCGCCCGGGTCTCGGTCGGATCGGCGGGGGCGTAGAACGTGGTGACGAAGCGGCCGTCCCAGCGGAGTTCGCCGTTGTGGTTGGCGGTGGCCGGGCCGCAGCGCAGGTCGGTCCGGACGGTGACGACCCGGTCGGGCCCGGCGTCGGCCGGTTCGACGACCATGCGCCGGCGCGCCGGGTTCGCGGGCGGCGGACCCGGCGCGGGGAGGCCGTTCGGGTTGCCCTGCTCGCCCGCGGGATAGTCGAACGTGGTCTGCGCCAGCGGCGGGGCGAACATCTCCGCGCCCCGGTTCGTGCACAACGTCCGAAAGCCCTGGACGCCGATGTAGACCGGCGGGTCGAGGGTGAAGCGCACGGTGAAGCCGTGGTCGGGATCCAGCGGTACGTCCGCCGCGATCAGCCGGTCGGCGCCCTCGACGTTGGTGCGCAGCCGGGCGTCGAAGCCGATCAGGTCGATCCGCCCGGTGGGGCAGCCGGTGTGGCCGGTGCCCCGGATCGTCACCACGTCGCCCGGTCGCAGCGGTCCGCCGGGGGAGACGGTCAACCGCGCCCCGGGGGTGTCCGCGCGGGCCGGTGTCGCGCCGCCGAACAGCGGCGCGAACAGCGGCGCGCACAACAGCAATACGACGCCCGCGAGCAGTGCGCGCAGGACTACGGGTCTCACGGCCAAGGCGGTTCCCCCGATCGGCGGGCCGGTGAGCATGATCCACGGGCGATCACCGTTTGGCGAGTTCGCCCAACCGTTCCGCGACGCGCTTCGCGATCTCGTCGCCGATGGGCAGCGAGGCGGTGGCCGCCGGGGAGGGCGCGTTCAGCACGTGGATCGTGCGCCGGCCGCCCGTGATCAGGAAGTCGTCGACCAACTCGCCGTCGGGGCGCACCGCCTGTGCGCGCACCCCCGCGGGCGCCCGGACCAGGTCGGCCGAGGTCACCTCGGGCAGCAGCCGCTGTACCTCGCGCACCATCGCCGGCTTGGCCACCGAGCGCAGCAACTCGCCCGCGCCGTAGCGCCAGTGCCGGCGGGCGATGTGCCACATGCCCGGATAGGCGAGCGTCGCGGCCAGCTCGCCCGGCGCGATCCGGGCCCACGAGTAGCCCTCGCGGCGCAGTGCCAGGACCGCGTTCGGCCCGACGTGCACGTCGCCGTGGATGCCCCGGGTCAGGTGTACGCCCAGGAACGGGAAGGCGGGATCGGGCACGGGGTAGACCAGGCCGCGCACGAGACCGCGCCGGGAGGGCACCAGTTCGTGGTATTCGCCGCGGAAGGGCACGATCCGGACCGGCGGCGGATCGCCGGCCAGCGCGGCGATCCGGTCGCTGTACAGCCCCGCGCAGTTGACCAGGACCCGGCCGCGCAGCTCGCCGAGGCGGGTCTGCACCACCACCTCGTCGGCGTGCACGGCGAGGTCGACCACCTCCGCGCCGGTGCGCAGCGAGACACCACGATCGTGCAGCAGGCGGACCAGGGTCCGGCACACGTCGAAGTAGTCGACGATGCCGGTGGAGGCCACGTGCAGGCCGCCGACGGACAACACGTGCGGTTCGAATTCGCGGACCTGCTCGGTGGTCAGCTCCGTGACCGGCACGCCGTTGGCCACGCCGCGCTCGAACAGGGTCCGCAGGCGCGGGAGTTCATGCACACTCGTGGCGACCACGAGCTTGCCCGGGACGTCGTGCGCGATGCTGTGCCGGATGCAGAAGTCGACCATCCGCCGGGCGCCCTCGACGGCGAAGCGGGCCTTGAGGCTGCCGGGGCGGTAGTACAGGCCGGAGTGGATCACGCCCGAATTGCGGCCCGTCTGGTGGGCCGCCCACGAGGTCTCCTTCTCGACGACCGCGACGGTGCGCCCCGGGTCCTGTTCGGTGAGCGCGTAGGCGGTGGCGAGCCCGACGATGCCGCCGCCGATCACCACCACGTCGTAGGTCAACGTCATCAGCACACCTCCGGCCTTCGACCCTAGACGGTCGCCGGCCGGCGGGCGGGGCGGATGTGGGGACTCGGGGGTGGGCGCGGAGCGGGGGTCAGCGGTTGCGGAGCCAGCGGGACGGGCTCCACCACGCGGTGGAGGTGGTCGGGGCGGCCGGGGGCGGGTCCACGGGTGCGGCGGGCTCCGGCTCGGCGGGGGCCGGCGGCGGGTCGAGCCCGGGCGGCGGGGTGGGAGCCGGCTCCGGCCAGGGGGTGCCGCCGTGTACGGGCCGGTCCGGGGTGAAGACGACCGGCAGCTCGGTCAGGCCGCGGATCCACGGGGACGCCTGCCAGGTCAGCTTGCGCGGCGGAACGGCCAGGCGGATGTCGGGCAGCCGGTCCAGGAGGGTGTCCACCGCGGTCTGCGCGATCAGCCGCGCGGGCCCCTGGAACGGGCACGTGTGCGGGCCCCCGCCCCAGGCCAGGTGCGCGCGGTTGCCGGTCAGCTCGGTGCCGGGCGGACGCACGGCGGGATCGGCGTTGGCGCCCGCCAGGCCCAGCACCAGGAAGTCGCCGGCGCGGATCGCGGTGCGGCCGAGCAGGGTGTCCTCGGTGGCCCAGCGGCCCGCCACGTTCTGCATCGGCGGGTCCAGCCACAACACCTCGTCGAGCGCCTCGTCGGTGGTCCGCCGACCGCCGGTGAGGGACGCGTGCAGCGTGTGGTCGGTCAGCAGGATGCGCAGCGCGTTGCCGATCCAGTTGACGGTGGGCTCGGTCGGGGTGATCACGAGCAGGTCCTCGATCACCTCGGCGTCGGTCAGCCCGGAGGGGTGCTCGATCAGCCAGGACGCGATGTCCGCGCCCGGCGAGATCCGCCTGGCCTCGACGAGGTCGGTCAGCATGCGCAGCAGGACCCGCTGATGCGCGGGCGCGTCCGGGCCGCCGTCGAAGAGTCCGTTGATCACCCGGACCAGGTTCGGTCCCTCCAGGGCGGACAGGCCGATCAACCGGCCCATCGCCAGCAGCGGCAACCGCTGCGCGTACTCGGTGAGCAGATCGGCCTCGCCCCGGGCGACGAACGTGTCGATCAGCGAGTCGGCCATGTGCTCGATCTCGCCGCGAAAGGCCCGCCGGTCGATCCGGCCGAGGCTGTGCGCGACGGCCGTGCTGTGCCGGCGGTGCTCGGCCCCGTCGGTGCACAGGATCGACGGGCGATACTCGACCATCGACGCGAGCGGCCAGTCGGCCGGGACCAGGCCCTTGATCCGGTCGCGCCACAACCGCGAGTCGTGCGAGAACAACTCCGGATCACGCAGCACGGCCAGCGCCTCGGCGTAGCCCAGGACCAGCCACGCCCGCACACCGCCCTCCAGCACGACCGGCGCCACCGCGCCGTGTTGTTCGCGCAACTCGCGGTACAGCCCGGCCGGGTCGGTCTCGAAGCGTGGGCCGGACAGGGCCGCGTACGGGCAGCCGGATCTCTCGGTCATCTCGGGACACACCCCGCTCCGCCGCTGCCGCGGCTGTCGCCGGCGCACATCGGCCCGCCTCCGGTAGGCGACCCGCCTTCCTACGGCCCGGAACCATATCGTGCCCGCGGCCGATCGCCACCGGGTCGAATCGGGCGGGAACGGCCTTTTCCCGCAAGGGAGTCGAGGATCGGCGGCGGACGCGCCCGGCCCGGCGGGGCCGGGCGTCGCGGATATTGGTCACGGGCGCGTCCGCGATGGCGTACAGTTGGGTTCACCGACGCGGGGTGGAGCAGCTCGGTAGCTCGCTGGGCTCATAACCCAGAGGTCGCAGGTTCAAATCCTGTCCCCGCTACTTGGATCGCAGGCCCGACATGAAAATGTCGGGCCTGCGGCGTTTTTCGTGGGGACCGACCGCGTCACCGTCGGCTCAGGCGGTGATGCCGGCGACCAGGCGGGCGCGGTCGGAGAAGTCCTTGACCGCTCGGACGTCGGCGTAGGGCTTGAGGCCGACCAGCAGGTTGTTCAGGTAGGCCGCGTTGCGGGACGAGTGCACGCGGTCGGCGATCTCCAGCGCCTGCCGGCCCGCCGCGCACGCCGCCTCGACCTCGCCCGCGCGCAACTCGGCCTGGGCGCCCACCGCCAGCCGCAGCCCGTGTGAGCGCTGGTACGCCTCGCCGCGCAGCCCGGCCAGCGCCTGCACGGTGAAGTGCCGGGTGCGCTCGGGCACGCCGAGGTCGCGGTAACACTCGGCGCCGTCGGCGCACAGCCGGTCCCAGGTGAAGAAGTCGATCCACTCCGGGTCGTCGTCGCCGGAGCGGGCCCGCTCCAGATGCGCCTCGGCCGCGTTCAACGCCCGCCCGCACCCGGCCCCGTCGCCCCCGCGAGCGTGCGCGCGGGCCTCGACCAGGTGCAGGAAGCCGGTCACCCGCGAGGTCGCGATGCCCTTGTTACGCTCGATGGCGGCCTGGGCCAGGTCGACCGCGATGTCGGGGTTGCCGCGATACGTGGCCTGCAGGCTCATCGAGGCGAGGACGTACCCGCCCAACGGCACGTCGGCCGCCGCCCGGGCCAGTCGCAGCGCCTGGATGTAGTAGCGCTGCGCCACCTCGTGCTGCCCGGTGTCGAAGGCCATCCACCCCGCCAGCCGGGAGAGTTCGGCCGTCGCGCCGAACAGCCGACGGCCCACGTCGTCGTGGTAGCTCCCGCGCAGCAGCGGGGTGGCGTCGCAGCGCAGGCACTCCGGCACCATCGAGGCCCGCCAGTCGCCGCCCCCGTACTTGCTGTCCCAGCGGCGGGCCTCCTCGGCCGCCTCGCGCAGTTTGGTCACGTCGCTGTGTCCGACGTGCGGGCCGCTTCCGCGATGCTCGGCGCGGGCGTCGGCCGGGGTGATCAACCACCGGGCCATGGGGGTGCCGTAGGCGGTGACGGCGAACGTCCCGGCCAGCAACTCGCGTCGATTCACGTGGTCGTGCCTCCACAGGTCGGTGGCGGTGCGAACTGCCTCCCCGACGTCGCGAGGGAAGGCCAGACCGAGATCGGGATCCACCGGCCGACTGTCGTCCAGGCCGATCTCCTCCAGCGGCACCGGGCGGCCGAGCCGCTCCGCGAGCACGGCCGCGATCAGATGCGGCACCGGGCCCTGCGGAGTCATGCCCTTGCCGACCCAGCGGGCCACGGAGGTCTTGTCGTAGCGGAGGGACAGGCCGCGCCGGGCGCCCAGGTCGTTGACCCGCCGGGCGAGTCCGGCGTTGCTGACCCCGGCGGCGCCGAGCAGGTCGCCGAGTCGGCCGTTGGGCCCGCGTTCGCGCGAGGCCCGGGGACGGGCGTCGGCGGGGTCGGAGGTCGCGGGTCGGGACGGCGGGGAGTCGAGGTGGGATCCGGGGTCCGCGCCCGCGGGGGAGTCGGGGAGGGGTCTCGCACCGACGTCTGCCGGGGAATCGCCGAAGGAGTCGTCGGCCCCGGCCCCGACGCCTCCGCCTACCACCCCCGGATCCGGGACCTCCCGGTCCCCGAGGCCGGAGCTCGAACGCCCCGACTGATCCTGCTTGGGACTGCCGCGCATAGTTTGCCCCCAAAGGCAACCCTCCGTCCGCCTCAGCGTAACCGGACCGGCCACCCTCGGTAAGGGAGATATTCGCCAATCCGGGGTGTTGTCCGAGGTGTTGCGCCCGACCCGGCCGTTCGGGCCGCCCGCGGGGCAACGCTCGGCCAAGCGATTCCCAAGCCGGGTGAGCAATCGTTGACAGACAGTACTTGACGACACGTCAGTACGCAGGCACGGTCAAAAGGAACCATGCGCCGGGTGCGTGTCCCCGTGCGCCGTCGAATGCGCTCTACTCAGGCTTGCCTAACCTTGGTTCCATGGAACCGTCGGAGCCTGTACGGCCGGCATCCATGGTGGGTTTGCGCGGTGCCGTTTACCCGAAGGGGGTCGAGATGCGCTGGTTCGCAGGGACGTCCGAGAGCCCGAGCGTGGCCCGGCCGACCGGGGCCAGGACGCTGTGGGATGGCTCCGATCCGCTGTGGCTGGTGGGCGATTGGCCCGCCGACGAGGTACGGGTGGTCAGTCGGGGCAGGTTGCGGATGGCCGTGCTCGGCGTCTGCGGCGCCACCGACGCCGAACTCGAGGTCGGCCTCGCGGTGGCCCGCGGTGGGGCGCTGCGGCACCTGACCGGCTGGGCGGGCAGCTACCACGTGGTGCTGCGCAGCGGTCGGCGTACCGTGGTGCTGGGCGATCTCGCCGGTGTCCGCCAGGTGTTCCACGCCGACCCGGGCGACGGCGTGGTCTACGCCTCGCACGCGCTTCCGCTCGCCGACCTGACCCGGGCGGGCCTGGACACCGAGGCGTTCGCGGCCCGCCTCGCCTGCCCCGACGTGCCCGAACTGGTCGCCGGACGCTCGATGTTCACCGGCGTGAGCCGGCTGGAACCGGGCCATGCGCTCGAACTCACCCACGGCGTGGCCCGGGTGCGGCTCTACGAACAACACCGCTCCCCCCTGGACTTCCCCGGTGCGGCCGACGCGCTCGGGCGCGCGCTCACCGACGCGGTGGGCCGGCGAGTGGCCAAATCCGAGCGCCCGGGCGCCGATCTGTCCGGCGGGCGCGACTCCGCGGTGCTCGCGCTCCTCGGCGCGCGCGCGCTCACCAAGGGCACCGCGCGCGACCTGGTCGCGGTCACCTGGGCCGAGCCGTGCGCCCCCGGCGACCCGGCCTCGGCGGCCGACATCGTGGCCCGCTCGGCGCGGCTGCGCCACCTGGTGATCCCGGGCGGGGTGGACCACCTGCCCTACACCGGCCTCGCCGACGTGCTCGACGGCACGGTGATGCCCGACGAGCCCGGCTTCTCGCTGATCGGGATGGCCCGAACGGGCCGCACCCTGGAGGCCGTTCGCGACGCCGGCATCGACATGCACGTCACCGGCTACGGCGGTGACGCCGTACTGGGCACCCCGCTCGCCTACCTCGCCGACCTCGCGATGGACCGCCGCCGGGTCACCACCGCCCGGCACGCCCGCACCTGGGGGCGCAACCTCGGGATGAGCGGCCTCGAGTTGGCGAGTACCGCGAGCCGGGTCGCCCGCACCACCTTCCCCCAGGCACTCGACCGGCTCGCCGAGGTGTTCGCGGGCTCGGGTCGGGTGGACGCGGGCCCGGCCGCCGCCATCGCGTGGTGCACCGCGGCCCCCACGGCGGTCTGGACGACGCCGGACATGCGCCACCGCCTCGCCGTGTCGCTGCGCCGCCTCGCGGGCGAGTCGGTGGTCTCCGCCGGATCCGTAGTCGCCGCGGACCCGGCTGTCCACGGCCGTCCGGGGGACCGCGCCGCATGGGTCGCGGTCCGCCGGGCGGCCGAACGGCAACGGGCCTATCAGCAACTCGCCGAGCGGGTCGGGGTGCGGGTCCAGGCGCCGTACCTGGACACCGCCGTGGTGCGCGCCGGGCTCGCGCTGCCGGCCTGGGCGCGGGATCGGGACGACGGCCCCAGGGCGCTGCTCACCGCGGCCGTACAGGGGCTGATCCCCTCGCACGCGCTCGGCACCGTGCACCGGGCCGACTACACCGAGGCGGAGCGGCGCGGGCTGCGGATCAACGCGCGCGCGCTGCGGGAGCTGTTCGCCGACCCGCTGCTGGGCGAGTTGGGCGTGCTGGACCCGGTCGGGGTGCGGCACGCGCTCGACCTGGCCATCGGCGGCCCGAGCCTGGCCAAGGGCGACCAGGCCGTCCGCCCGGACCTGCCGCTGGGTCCGCTCGCCGACATCGTCTCGGCCGAGCTGTGGCTGCGCGGCGTCTGGGAGGGCCGGGTAATGCGCTGGGACGCCACCCCCAGCTCCGCCCCGGGCATCCGCATCGCCGCCGCCGTGGCGTAACGAAGCCGCGGGCGCCCGGCCGTTCGTCACCGGCCGGGCGCCCGCCGGACCAGCACCGAGGTCCAATCCCGGTCAGCCCAACGGGAACTCGCACCAGACCGTTTTGCCCTCGTCCGTCAACCGGCTCCCCCACGACTTCGCGATCGTGGCCACGATCGCCACGCCCCGGCCGCTCTCGTCGTCGGCCGCCGCCCGGCGCCGCCGCGGCACGTGGTCGTCCGCGTCGGACACCTCGACGATCAACCGCCGATCCGTGCGCCGAAGGCGCAACCGCATGGGGGCCGCGCCATGCGTGAGCGCGTTCGCCACGAACTCGCTCACCGCCAGCACCCCCAGCTCGCGCAGCTCCTCGCCCACCTGCCAACTCGCCAGCACCCCGGACGTGAACGCCCGCCCCCGCGCGGCCACCTCACTGCCCCCGAGCAGGTCGAGCGACGCGGTCCGGAACAGCCGCGCCTGCGCCCCCTCGCGCCGCGGCAGTTGCAGCACCAGCATGGCCATGTCGTCGTCGTGCTCCTCGGGCAGTTGCATGTGCGCGATCAGGTGGTCGCGCACCGCCTCCGGCTCGCCCACCGACGACAGCAGCGCGGCGCCGAGCGTGTCGATGCCCTCGTCCAGATCCTCGCCCCGACGCTCGACCAGGCCGTCGGTGTACAGCACCACCGTCGAGCCCGGATCCAGGGTGATCCGTCCCGAGGTGTGCGGCCAACTCGCCCCGGTGCCCAGCGGCGGCCCGTTGGCGTCGTCCAGCTTGTGGATCACGTCGTCGCCGTCGCGCACCAGCGGCGGCAGATGGCCCGCCGTGGAGTAGGTGAGCACGCCCTCGCCCGGGTCGTAGACCGCGTAGGCGCAGGTGGCGATCTGGGTGGCGTCGATCTCCATCGCGGTCTCGTCGAGCAGTTGCAGGATCTCGTGCGGCGGTAGGTCCAGCCGCGCGTACGCCCGTACCGCCGTGCGCAGCTGGCCCATCACCGCCGCGGCCCGCACCCCGCGGCCCATCACGTCGCCGATCACCAGCGCGGTGCGCCCCGCGCCCAGGGTGATCACGTCGTACCAGTCGCCGCCCACCGCCGCGTCGGTGCCGCCGGGCAGGTACTTCGCGGCCACGATCAGGTCGTCGGGGTTCTCCAACCGCTGCGGCAGCAGGCTCCGCTGCAGGGTGACCGCGGCCTGCCGGTGGCGCCGCTCGCTCTCCCGCAACCGGTCGGTGGCCTGGACCTGGTCGGTGACGTCGACCGCGAACACCAGCACACCGCGCGTGTCCCCGCCCCGCCCGGCCGCCTCGGGGCGCACCGGCGTGCAGACGAACGTGTAGTAGCCGTGCCTGCGCTCGCTCTCCGGCATGCCCGGGTACGTCTCGCCGCGGTGATCCACCCGCCGCGCCCGTACCGTACGCCCGCGCCCGGTCCGATAGACCTGGTCCATCAGGGTCAGCAGCCCGTGCTCGGCGAGTTCGGGCAGCGCGTCCCGCGCCGGCACCCCCGACCTGCGTGCGCCGAAGACCGCCCGGTAGGCGTCGTTGACGTAACACAGCTCGTGATTCGACCCCCGGGTGACCGCGATCAGCGCGGGCGCGTGGGCCAGCACGTCGCGCAGCGGGAAGGTGTCGTTCGATTCCTGGCTGCGTGCCGCCGGCACCGAGCGGCGCCGGTCACCGGCCAGCCGGGCGCCCCACCGAGTGATGTTCAACCGCTCGCTTCCTGGAGAGTTCGTTCACGCAAAGCGCATGGAGATATACCGCAGGTGACATCCCCAGTGTGGGCGAAAGTCGGCCGTGAGGGAATCACGTCCCCTGACCGGGCCCCCGTTCGGGGTACCGCAGCAGTGCGCTGTGGCAATGTACGGGACCCGGTCGCGACACACTCAACCCTCGGACAACACGGCAGCCTACGAGCCCGGCGGTCGCGCGTGCCTACCCGGTGCGCCGGCGGTCGCCTCGGGTGGCGTACTCGAATTCGGCGCGCGGGTGTTCGATCGACCCCAGCGAGACGATCTCGCGCCGGAACATCAGGGCCAGTGTCCATTCCGCCATGATGCGCATCTTGCGGTTCACCGTGGGCACCCGGCTGAGGTGGTAGGTGCGGTGCATGAACCAGGCCGGCAGGCCCTTGGTCTTGATCCCGTAGACCTGCGCGACACCCTTGTGCAGCCCGAGGGACGCGACCGATCCGGCGTACTTGTGCCGATACTGCCGCTGCGGTTGACGACGCAGCCTGGCCACGATGTTGTCGGCCAACACCCGGGCCTGGCGCACCGCGTGCTGCGCGCTGGGCCCGGTGAACTCCTCGCCCGGCTTGGTCAGATCGGGCACCGCCGCACAGTCCCCCGCGGTCCACACCCCCGGTACGCCGTCCACCTCCAGCGTCGCCCGGGCCCGGAGCCGGCCCTTGTCGTCCAGCGGCAGATCGGTGGAGAGCAGCATCGGGCTGGGCTTGACGCCGGCGGTCCACACCAGCGTGCTCGCGTCGAGTTCGGTGCCGTCGGAGAGCACCACGTGCCGGTCCACCGCCGACTCCAGGCGGGTGTTCAGGCGTACGTCGATGCCGCGTCGGCGCAATTCGGCAACCGTGTACCGGCCCATGTCCTCGCCGACTTCCGGCAGGATCCGGGGAGATGCCTCGACCAGGATCCAGCGCATGTCGGCGGGGGTGATGTTGTGGTAGTAGCGGCAGGCATAGCGGGCCATGTCCTCCAACTCCGCCAGCGCCTCGACACCCGCGTAGCCGCCGCCGACGAAGACGAACGTCAGCGCGTGATCGCGGATCGACGGGTCGCGGGTCGAGGAGGCGGTGTCCAACTGCTCCAGCACGTGGTTGCGCAGCGCGATGGCCTCCTCCACGGTCTTGAAGCCGATGCCCCACTCGGCCAGACCGGGAATGGGCAGCGTGCGCGCCACCGAGCCGGGCGCGACCACGAGCAGGTCGTACGGCTCGGGGTAGGTCTCCCCGCCGATCAGTTCGACGGTCGCGGTCTTGTTCGCGTGGTCGACGTGCTCGACGGTCCCGGTGACGATCCGGCACTTGGGCAGCACCGACCGGAGGGGGACGACCACGTGTCGCGGCGAGATGGCGCCGGCCGCGGCCTCCGGGAGAAAGGGCTGGTAGGTCATGTAGGACTGCGGTTCGACGACGGTCACCGTCGCCTCTCCCGTTTTGAGTTTCCGTTGCAGGCGCAGAGCGGTGTACAGGCCGACATAGCCGCCGCCGACGATCAGGATGCGCTCGGGCCGAGTCGAGGTCGTCATGCGTCCCACTCTGCCCTTTTCCGGGGGACGCATCCAGGTGTTCGACGGGTTTCCACCGTCCGTACTGGTGGTGACGAGACGTCAGCGTTCAGCGATATCTTCACAACCGTGCTGTCGGATTCCGCTTCTGGGGCGGGGTCGGTTCGGGTAGTCTCGACGCCCTGGGCAAAGCGGGGTCTGGTGGGGGAATCGACACACTTGCCTTCCGGGGGAGACGCTATGAGCGGCGCTTCGCGCACGCGGACCACCAAGATGCAGGACACCGGAGCCGACGGCATCGGAGGTCGGCACACAACGACGATTCCATCGGCACGCAAACCGCAGCGCAGCAGGCCGGCCGAGCCGTCACCACAGCTGCGCACCGACGCCCGGCGCAATCTGGAGCAGGTGCTGCGCGCCGCCCGTGAGGTGTTCGGCGAGTTGGGCTACGACGCTCCGATGGAGGAGATAGCCCGTCGCGCCGGCGTGGGGGTGGGCACCATCTACCGCCGCTTCACCGGCAAGGAGGCACTGGTCCAGCGCATCATGATCGCCGAGACCAACCGGCTGACGGCCGAGGCGGTGAACGCGCTGGACGAGGAACCCGACGCGTGGTCCGCCCTGGCCCGCTACTTACGTCGCGCGGTCGGCTCGGGTGCCGGCCGATTGTTCCCCGCGCTCAGCGGGCGGGTTCCGGTCACCGAGGAGATGAGCACCTCGCGCGCCGAACTCAACGACGCGGTGGGCATGTTGGTCGACCGGGCCAAGGCCGGCGGCCTGCTTCGGGCCGATGTGTCCGACGCCGACATCTCGCTGATGATGTCGTGTCTGTTGCCCCCGTCGGGGCTGCCGCATCCACAGCGGTTGACCATCGCCGGTCGCTATCTGGAGATCCTGCTCGACGGGCTGCATGCGGGACATTCCTCGCCGCTGCCCGGAAAACCGTTCACACAGGACGAGTTGGACACGTTGTTCCTGAGTTGAGGCGGAGCCTCGCAGTCCGGGCGCCTGGTGGTGCGGGCCGGACCGCCGCTCGGCGCCGCCGCCACCGTCACCGACCGCACAGTGCCTCAGCCGCGCACCACGAGGACCGGGCACGCGGCATGGTGTACCACCGCCGTGCTGACCGAGCCGAGCAGCAGGCGGGCGAATCCGCCGGAGCCGCGCGAGCCCACCACGACCAACTCGTGCCGTTCGGACATGCCCAGCAGTACCTCGGTCGCCGTACCCGCGTGGACCTGGACCACGGTTCGGCCGCGAAACGTGTGTTCGCGCTCGCCGTTCACCTCGCTCACCGTGGCCTCGGTCCGGATCCGCAGTTCGGTGAGCACCCGTTCCAGGTCCTCCTGGTAGTGCGGGCCGGGCGCGATCACCACGTAGCCGGGCGTCGCGGGCTGCGCGCTCACCACGTAGAGCGGCAGTTCGCGCAGTTCGGCCTCGGTCATCGCCCAGTCCAGCGCTCGCCGTGACGGTTCCGATCCGTCGACGCCGACCACGACGCCCTTCGGCTCAGCGTCGGTCATGGGCCCTCCTCGTCCACCGGAACCGGATGTGGAGGGCCCCATACCACCGGGGCGTCGTGCGCTCACTTCCACGCCGGAATGCCACCCGGACGGCGGGGTGGGTACGGAGGATACACACGCGCACGTCGGCGCGCGGGCGGTTGGCGGGGCGGGTCGGGGACGGCCCGGGGCGGACCGACGGCGCCGGCCGGCTCGGGCCTCCGCCGGCGCAGGCGTCCGGTGTCCGGTGTTCGGCAGGTCAGGCGGCGGCCAGGATCTCCTTCGCCCGCTCCGCCAGGGCCCGCAGGCCGTCGGGGGTGAAGCGGCCGGATGTGTCCTGGTCGCCCATCGCGCCGGCCGTGTAGCGGTCGAGCACGCCGGCGAGGATGCAGGCCAGCCGCCAGCACGCGAACGCCTGGTACCAGCGGATGTGGCTCAGGTCCCGACCGGTGGCCGCCGCATAGCGCGCGGCGAACGCGGCCCGGTCGACGAACCCCTCGCTCGCGGTGCCGTCCGCCGGCAGCAGTGTGCCGTCCTCGCCCGCCTCGACCCAGTACATGAGCGTGGTGCCCACGTCGGCGAGCGGGTCGCCGAGCGTGCACAACTCCCAGTCGAGGACCGCGCGCACGGTGCCGTCCGGACCCAGGATGACGTTGTCCAACCGGAAGTCGCCGTGCACGATCGTCGCGCCCTGCTGCTCCGGCACGGACGCGGCGAGCGCCCGATGCACCTCGTCGATCGTGTCGATCCCCGGCACCCGGGTGGCTTCCCACTGGCGATGCCAGCGCCGCAGTTGGCGGCCGATGTAGTCCTCGCGGCGGCCGAGTCCGCCCAGGCCCACCGCGTCCACGTCCACCGCGTGGATCGCGGCCAGCACGTCCGCCAGTTGTTCCCCCGCCCGGCGGCGGGCCTCCCGCGTGAGCAGCCGGTTCGCGTCCTCGGCGCTGCGGATCACGTGCCCGTCGACGAAGTCCATCACGAAGAACGGCGCGCCGTTGACCGCGTCGTCCGCGCAGTACCCGAGCACCGGCGGCACCGGCACATCGGTGCGCCCCTCCCCGAGCGCGGCCAGGATCCGGTACTCGCGGCCCATGTCGTGCGCGGTGGCCAGCACATGCCCGAGCGGAGGCCGCCGCAACACCCACCGGCGCGCGTCGGCGTCGGCGACCACGAAGGTCAGGTTGGACCGCCCGCCGAGCACCAGCTCGAAGTCGAGCGGCGGTCGCACGGCCGTACGCTCCGCGAGCCAGGTCGTGATCGCCTCGGGGCGCAGCGCCTCGGACGGGGAACTCTGCGCCATGGTGGGACTCTCCGCTTCGGTGCTGCTCGGGGGCGGGGCGGTGCGGCCGGCGGGCCGGGGTGTGTCAGATCCCGAGGGAACGGCCGATGATCTCCTTCATGATCTCGTTGGTCCCGCCGTAGATCGACTGCACGCGGGTGTCGACGAACGCCTTGGCGACCGGGTATTCGAGCATGTAGCCGTAGCCGCCGTGCAGTTGGAGGCAGCGGTCGACCACGCGGCTCTGCAGCGCGGTGGTCCACCACTTGGCCTTCGAAGCCGCCACCGCGTCCAGTTCGCCGGCGACGTGCTTCATGATGCAGTCGTCGAGGTAGGTCCGGGCGATGTCCAACTCGGTGTCCATCTCCGCCAGTTCGAACCGCGTGTTCTGGAACGAGCCGATCGTGCGGCCGAACGCGGTGCGGGTCTTGACGTATTCGAGGGTATGCGCGAACACCCGCTCGGCGCCCGCCACCGCGCTGCACGCGATGCCCAACCGCTCCTGGGGCAGGTTGTGCATCAGGTGGTAGAAGCCGCGATTCTCCTCGCCGAGCAGGTTGGTCGCGGACACCCGGACATCGGAGAAGAACAATTCGGCGGTGTCCTGCGCCTTCATCCCGATCTTGTCGAGGTTGCGCCCGCGTTCGAAGCCGGGCATACCCCGCTCGACCACGATCAGACTGATGCCCTTGCTGCCCTTGGCCGAGGGGTCGGTCTTGGCGACCACGACCACCAGGTCGGCGTGGATGCCGTTGGTGATGAAGGTCTTGGCGCCGTTGAGGACGTAGTGGTCGCCGTCGCGGATCGCGGTGGTGCGTACTCCCTGGAGGTCGCTGCCCGCGCCGGGTTCGGTCATGGCGATCGCGGTGATGATCTCGCCCGAGCAGAAGCCCGGGAGCCAGCGCCGCTTCTGCTCGTCGGTGGCGAGGTCGTTCAGGTACGGCGCGACCACCTCGTTGTGCAGCCCGAAGCCCACACCCGACGCGCCCACCCGGGTCAGTTCCTCGGACGCGATGGCCAGGTAGCGGAAGTCGGCCACCCCACCGCCGCCGAAGCGCTCGTCCACATCGATCCCGAGCAGCCCCTGCTTGCCGGCCTTCAGCCAGAGCGCGCGATCGACGATCCCGTCCTTCTCCCACTGATCGTGGAAGGGCACGACCTCCCGCTGAAAGAACTCCCGAACACTCTCCCGAAAGGCGATGTGCTCGGCGTCGAGGTGCCGGTCCCTCATCTGATTGCTCCCCATGCGGTCGCGCGACGGCTCGCCCCGGATCGGACATTCCTACCGGTCGGTAGGTTCCGTGTCCACGCATGCTAGGCGCGCGCCGAGAGGGGATCAAGGGGGCGGGAGTCGCGAGGGCCACCGCGTCGGCGTATGTGCGAAGCGACCACGGTCAGGGCTCTCGGACCACGCGGGCCGTGCCCTGTGCGGCTCCCCGCGCCGAACCCGGCGTCGAACCGGCGGAGAAGCCCGCCCACCTGCGCACGGTGAACCGCGAGCCCTCGCGAGCGACCTCCACCGCCCGACTCCCGCCGAAGTGGGCCGGCACCACCAGCGCCGCGTGGTCGGCGGCCCATGCCAACACCCGGTGTCGCGACCGCGCCGACGCCGCCGGGTCGTGGCAGAAACAACTCGACACGTGCGGTTCGAGGATCTGGATCGGCCCGTGCAGCAGGTCGCCGACGAACACCGCCCGGTCCGCGCCCGACGTGAGCGTGAGCACGCCGAGGCCGGGAGTGTGGCCGGGGGCGAGCGTGAGCCGCAGATCCTCGTCGATCGTGTATGTGTCGTCCCAGATCTCGGCCTGTCCCGCACGCAGGATCGGCTCGATCGAGGCGGCGAACACGGCGGCACTGCGCCCGGGGGATTCGACGAGCCCGTCGGGATCGAAGAAGTCGAGGTCGGGCCGCGAGAACAGATACCGGGCACGTGGAAACGTGGGCACCCACTCCCCGTCATCGGTGACCCGGGTGTTCCACCCCACGTGATCGGCGTGCAGGTGCGTACAGATCACCAGGTCGACGTCCTCCGGGCGCACTCCCACGGAGGCCAGTGCCGCCGGGAGCGGCGCGCCCTCGGGCATCCCGGGTCGGCCCGCACCCGCGCCCAGACCGGTGTCGACCACGATCGTGCGCCCGGCGCTGCGCAGCAGCCAGGTGTGTACCGCCACGCGCACACGATCCGCCTCCGGATCCCAGTGATCCGGCGCGAGCCATGAGCGGTTGGCGCGCCACAGGTCGGGGTCGATTCCCGGGAAGAACTCGGCCGGCGGGAGCGGCCGGTTGTCGAAGTGTTCGATGCGGGTCACCGAGACGTTGCCCAGTTCGATCGAGTGCATAGGCTGAGCATGCGGTCCCCGCCACAAGCCCGGAAGAAGGCACATTCGTGTTCCCTGACGCCGTCCCACCGTCGCCGGCCCGCCCCGTCGTGACCGCCGAGGGGTACGAAACCTGCCCGGTCACGGCCGTGTTGCGCCGGATCGGCGACAAGTGGACCCCGGCGGTCGTACGACTCCTCGGCGAAGGCAGCCACGGGTTCAACGAACTGGACCGCGCCATCGAGGACGTCAGTCGACGCATGCTCACCCGCACGCTGCGCGCGCTGGAGGCCGACGGGTTCGTCGATCGCACGGTGTTCCCGGGCCCGCCGATCCGGGTGCGGTACGCCCTGACGCCCTTGGGCCGCTCGCTGCGCGAACAACTCGCCGCCCTCGGCCGCTGGGCCGCGACCGCCGAGGCCGGCCCGGCCGGTCCGGGGCAGCCCGGGGAACCCGGCTGACGCGGCCGACCCGGCTCGCGGGCCGGGTCGGCGTCCCTGCGACTATGCCGTGAGGGCCTGGGGGGTGGCCGGCTGACGGGTGAGCGTCGACTCGGCGACCACCGTGCCGTTCTGGGTGGGGTTGAGGCTGTGGCGCATGCGCAGCGCCAGCACCGTGATCAGGATCGAGCAGGCCATCAACACCGCCAGGTACGGGGCGTACAGGCCCGCGCCGACCATCACGCCCGCGAAGGCCGGGCCGGCCGCCATGGCCAACTGCTTCACCAGCGACTGGGCCGCGTTGTACTGGCCCAGCAGGTGCGCCGGGGCCAGGTCGGCGACCATCGGGCCGAGGGTCGGCGCCAGCAGCGATTCGCCCACACCCAGCAGGGCGAAGGTGATCACGATCGTGCTCGCGGCGGCGACCGAGTTGTCGTGTACCAGGCCCGACACCGCCGTCACGATCCAGGCGAGCAGCCAGACCACGCCCGTCGCCGCGATCACCGTGCTGCGGCGGCGGCGCTGGGTGATGCGCAGTACGGTCAGCTGACCGAGCACGATCACCGCGGTATTGGCCGCGAGCGCCACGCCCAGCATGCGCGGCGAGATCCGGCTGACCTCGGTCGCGAAGGCGGTCAGGCCCGACTCGAACTGGCCGTAGCAGGTGAAGAAGATCACCGCGCTCACCAGGCACAGCCGAACCATCGCCCGGTTGCGCAGCAGATGCCGAAAGCCCGAGCCCGGCGTGGTGCCGACCGGCGTCGCCGGTACCGCGGGCAGCCGGACCGTGCCGCACACCGCGCCGAGGACCAGGAACATCGCCGTCTCGATGGCGAACAGCAGGGTGAAGCTGGCGGGCCGGTGCTCGTCGACGATCAGCCCGCCGATCAGCCCGCCGATGCCCAGACCCAGGTTGTTGAAGGTGAACTGCAACGCGAACGCCCGGGCGCGGGTCGGCGCCGTCGTCAGGCGCACGATCATCGTGGCCAGGGCGGGCTGGATCGCGGCGATGCCCGCACCGAGCAGCGCGGCGCCGAGCATGACGAACATGCCGGTGCGCGCCAGGCCCAGGGTGAGCGAGCCGAGCGCGGCGACCGTCGCGCCGAGTGCGAGTACCGGACGCGGACCGCGCCGGTCGATCGCCGGACCGACCATCGGGAGTACGCACAGCGCGGCGACCGCGAGCACGCTGAACATCAGTCCGGCCTGACCGGCGGACAGGTCTCGCACCCGCGTCACGTATACGAACAGGAACGGCACCGTGAAGCCGCTGCCGAACGCGCTGAGCGCGTTACCGAGCTGGATTCGACGCAGAGCGCCCCGGGTTGCCACCACACACCTCCCGACTGTCGGTCGCGCGGGCCGGCCGTTCCGGCCCGCGGGGATCGGTCCGCAGGCGGGTCTCGGCGGTACGGGGGCGTGACGGGGCAACCGATCCGGCCCGTGCCGGCACGGGGGCATGCCCGTGTCCGGCGAGGGGGATCGCCTGGTCCGCGTCGAGGCGGGCGCGCCGGGGGCAGCCGGGGGTGTCCCGGGCCCGCGCCGGCGGTGCCGCCGTGCCTGATCCGATGGTCCGAGTCCTCAAGCCTGAAGACTTCAGAGCTAAACTATACGGATCTATAGCGTTCGCGTCCAATGCATTACCGGGCACGGGCCCGCGCCGACGGCCCGCGCCGACCGCGTACCGCCGACCGGGTTCGCGCGCGACGGACCGGGGGTGCGGAGATGGGATACTTCCCCGCATGACAGAGGGGGCCGAGCAGGCGACGCCGGACGAAGGCGACATCGAGGAATACCTCGCCGTCTTCCAGCGCGAATTCCCCGAGGTGGACCCGCAGGTCGAGACGATCGTGGCCGCGCTGTCCAAACTCAACCGCCGGATGAGCGTGGCCTACGGTCGCCAGCTCACCGCCCTCGGCATCACCAACGCCGAGTGGGAGGTGCTCAAGGCCCTGGTCCTGGTCGGCCGCCCCTACCGGCTCAGCCCCGGCGACCTGGCCCGCCGGCTCGGGCTGACCCCCGCGGCGATGACCCACCGGCTGGACCGGATGGTCGCCGAGGAACTGGTCACCCGGACGCGCGACGAGCAGAACCGGGTGCGGGTGATCGTCGAACTGACCGGTACCGGGCGCGACGTGTGGCTGCGGGTGGTCCGCGAGGCCGCGGTCTTCGAGGCGGGTCTGCTCCAGGACCTGGGTCCGGCCGAACGGCACGCGCTGGCCGCGGGGTTGCGCGGGATGCTGGCGCGGGTCGAGGAATCCCAGCCGGACGCCGGTGGGCGACTCGACACGGAGTGATGCGGTTTCGCCTGCGGCGGGCCGGCGGACGAGAAGAGGACCTGGGCACATGCGAGTGCGTATTCCGAGGCAGCGTACGGACATCGAGCGGCTGGAGCGCCCGCTGCCGGCGGGGCTGCCGCGACCGGCGCCGCGGGTGTTGCGCGCGCCTCGGCCTCGTGGGGCGCGGTCGGCCGAGGACGCGCTGTCGGACTACCGGCTTGTGGTTGCCCGGACCCTGGGGCGGCATCGGCCCACGGGGGAGGGGACCTGTGTGTGCGGGGTGCCCTCGCCGTGTCCGGTGCGGGCGCATGCGGCGCGGCTGTTGGACTGGATCCGGCCCGAGCGGGCGTGAACCTTTCGGGGTGAACCCTCCCGAAGCCTCCGTGCCGGGGCGGTTTCTCGGCTAGCGTCCCCAGGACACGAGAGGCGTGGGAGTTCCGGGAGGCGTGTGGATGGCCGTATCCGAGGGTGTGTCCGACGGAGCCGCGTACGCCCCGTTCGACCCGATGGCGCTGCCGGCGACGGGGGGTTACTACAAGAAGTTGCCCCCGACGCCCTGTACATACGAGACGGCGCCGTTGCCCCTGGACGCGGTCGACGGGCATCCGGTGGTCTGCAAGAACCGCGCGTGCAAGTACTACCGAAGGTCCGACAAGGTGGAATACAAGTCCGGGCCCCGTGCCTACCGCTGCGAAGAATGCATGACCTGGACCGACTGAAACGCTCGCGGCCGCATGGTCCTGCGGGGCCGCGCCCTTGCCTGCGGCCCGCGCCGGGTGGCCTCAAGCGCCGGCCGGGCTGGGGTAGGTGGCGTCTGCGTTTCGGCGTGCGGCCGTCTTCGCTGCTGTCGGGTGGCCTCAAACGCCGGCCGGGCTGGAGTGGGTGGCGTCTGCGTTTCGGCGTGCGGACGTGCTCGCTGCTGTGGGGTGGCCTCAAACGCCGGCCGGGCTGGAGTGGTGGCCTCAAGCGCCGGCCGGGCTGGGGTGGGTGGCGTCCGCGTTTCGGCGTGCGGACGTGCTCGCTGCTGTGGGGTGGCCTCAAACGCCGGCTGGGCTGGGGTGGGTGGCGTCCGAGTTTGGGCGTGCGGCGTGCTTGCTGCTGTTGGGTGGCCTCAGACGCTGGGCCGGGTTGGGGTGGGTGGTGTTCTCGGTTTGGTGTGTGGTCGGGGTGAGTGTTTAGCTCGGCCGGTGGTTGAGGGTGGTTGTCGGCGGGGCCATGTGGGCGCGAGCGTGGTGGGTCGGGCCGATCGTCGGGTGACCCTACGGCCACGCGGCGACCAGCCCGGCCACGAGCGAGGGCGCCTCCGACGTGGGACGCGCGAGTGCATCATTCCCCATTCGGGAGCCGGGAATTCCGCTTCGGGGTGAGGGAATTCGGCGATTGCGGCGGGGGGTTCGCCGGCTGCGCCGCCCTCGCGTCCGCGCGCCGCCGCAACCGCCTCAGCCACCACCGGAATATCCACACCGCGGCGGCCAGCAGCACCAGCCACACCAGACCGAAGGCCACCCAGAACGCGGTGGGGGAGGGCAGTTGGCCCGGTGGTGTGTCCGGCCAGGCGTGGGCGAGGTCGTCCGGGTGGGTGAAGAGCGGATGCACCGCCAACGCCGAGCCGTGATACGTGACCCGGTCCGGCCAGTCCTTGCCGGACCCGAGCGCGGCCAGCCCCGTGGACAGCCATACCACCGTGGTGCCGGCCACGAGCAGCAGCAGCCCCGCGAGCAGCAGGCCGTCCGGCACGCCCCGCGACGGCACCCGCCCCGGGGTGGGCTCGCGCGGCACCGGCAGCCGTCCCGACCCCGCCATCTACGCCGCCGGATCGTCGGCCAACGCCGCCTCGGCCCGCACCCGTTCCTCCACCGCGTCCTCGGTCATCGCCCGGTCGGTGTAGACCATCGGGCGTTCGGTGTCGGTGATCAGGTGCTTGACCACCTGTACGTTGCCGTTCACGTCCCAGACCGCGATGCCCGGGGTCAGCGTCGGGATGATCTCCACCGCCCATCTGGGCAGGCCGAGCACCTTGCCCGTGGCGCGCGCCTCGTCCGCCTTCTGCATGTAGACGGTGCGGGTCGACGCCATCTTCAGGATCGCCGACGCCTCCTTGGCCGCCGCGCCGTCCACCACGTCGGACAGGTGGTGCACGACCGCCACGAACGACAGGCCGAGGCGTCGGCCGAACTTGAGCAGGCGCTGGAAGAGTTGGGCCACGAACGGGCTGTTGATGATGTGCCACGCCTCTTCCACCAGGAAGATGCGCTTGACCCGGTCCGGCCGGATCCAGGTGTGCTCCAGCCACACCCCCACGATCGCCATCAGGATCGGCATCGCGATCGAGTTCCGGTCGATGTGCGACAGGTCGAAGATGATCAGCGGCGAGTCGAGGTCGATGCCGTCCGTGGTCGGGCCCTCGAACATGCCCTTGAGGTCACCGTCGGTGAGGCGGTCCAGGACCAGAGCCACGTCGAGGCCCCAGACGCGGACGTCCTTGACGTCCAGGTGGAGCAACTCGCACGACTCCGGCGTCGGATTGCGCAGTGCCTCGACGATGTCCGGGAGAATCGGCTGGCGCCCGGAGACGGTGCGCATCACGTGCGTGTGCGCGGCCTTGAGCGCGTAGCCAGCCCGCTCCTGGAGCGCGTGGCCCATCGCCACCTCGATGATCGTACGCAGCAGGGCCAACTGGCCGGTCACCGCGATCGCCGGGTCCAGCGGGTTCAGCCGCACCGCGTCGCCGGAGAGGTCGTTCGGGTCGAGCCGGATGGGCTTGACCCCCAGCGCCTCGGCGATCAGGTTCCACTCGCCGACGCCGTCCTCGCCCTGCGCGTCCAGGACCACCACCTGGCGGTCGCGAAAGCGCAACTGGCGCAGGACGTAGGTCTTCTCCAGGGCCGACTTGCCGTTGCCCGACTCGCCGAGCACCAGCCAGTGCGGTGCGGGCAGTTGCTGGCCGTACAGCTGGAACGGGTCGTAGATGTAGCCCTTGCCCGAGTACACCTCGCGCCCGATGATCACGCCCGAGTCGCCGAGCCCGGGCGCGGCGGTCGGCAGGTAGATCGCCTGGGCCTGGCCGGTGGACGTGCGCACCGGCAGGCGCTGCGTCTCGCCCCGGCCGAAGATCATGCCGGCGAAGCCCTGGGTCAACGTGGAGATCAGACCCGGCACGCGCTCACCCCTTCCCGTCCCGGGCGGCCGAACCGCCCGCGCTCGTTGCGACCGAACCGCCCGCGCTCACTTGCGGATCCCCGTCGCGAACGGCAGCGTGTTGACGAACGCGCGGTGCTGCTCGCGGTCGCACCACTCCAGCTTGAGGAAACACTTGCCCGCCGAGGCGCGGATCGTGCGCTTGTCCCGGGAGAGCTGGTCCGGATTGCGCGAGGACACCGTGATGTAGCCGACGATGTTCACCCCCGCCGCGCCTCCCGCCAGGTCCTCGCCGCGCTGGTCGACCCGGCCCGTGTGGGCCATGTCGCGCGGGTCGACCACCCGGTTCATCTTGGCCGCGCGCGCCGCGTCGGCGTCGTCGTTCGTCTTCTCCGTGAGCATGCGCTCGATCGCGACGTCGGTCGGCTCCAGGTCCATCGTCACCGCGACGGTACGGATCACGTCGGGCGTGTGCACCAGCAGCGGCGCGAGGAAGTTGACCCCGACCGGGGTCAGCGGCCACTCCTTGATCCAGGCCGTGGCGTGGCACCACGGTTCGGCCGAGTCCGACTCGCGGGTCTTGGCCTCCAGATAGTTCGGGTGCGTCGCGTCCAACTCGGCGGGCCAGGCGTAGCGGGCCTGCATGCCCTCGAACGCGTCGATCTGGTGCTCGGGGTCGTACATCGAGTGGATCAGCGAGGCCAGCCTGGCCTCGTTCAGCGGCTGCCGCACCCGGATGTCGGCCTCGGTCAACCGGGCGCACACGTCGGTGAGTTCGCGCGCCATCACCACGCCGATGCCCTTGTCGCCCTTGCCCATCACATTGGCCTCGGCGGCCAACTCGCGGGTGTAGTGCATGCACGCGATCAGGTAGGCGCGGTGCTGCTCGGAGGAGGTGGACACCATCGACTGCAACTGCTCGTAAGAGTCCTGCACCCACGCCGGCGACTGGTGGTCGCCGCGCCGGGCCACGTCCTTCGCGTGCGCGTCGGGGTCGGCCGGCAGCGTACGGGCCAGCACCTGGAGGCGGGTGACGAAGCCGTCGCCGTTGGCCACGTGCTTGAGCAGCGTGCCGAACCGCTCGACCAGCGCCTCCTGGTCCTCCGAGTCGCGCAGCCCCACACCCGGGCCCTCGATCTCGATCGCGGCGGTGACGGTGCGCCGCTCCAGGTGCATCAGCACGGTCAGGTCGTCGGGACCGAACGGCACACTCGCCCAGGCCACCCGGCCGACCCCGGGCGGCGCGCCCACCGCGACGCCCTGCCCGGTCAGCCTGGTGCCCGCCTCGGTGACCGCCGAACGATACTTCGCGCCCCGCTTGATGGTGCGCTTGTAGGTCCGGTTGATCTCCCACCACTTGTAGAACGTGCGTTTCTTGTACGGCATGTACACCGCGGCGAAGGCGAGCAACGGGAAACCGACCAGACCCACGATGCGCAGCACCAGGATCGGCACCACCAGGCCCCAGAGCAGGGCGAGGCCGCCGGCGGCGATGATCAGGAAGATCTCGCCGGGCTCGCGGTTCTTGCCGATGACCGCGGTGGGTTTGGCCTTGCCGATCAGGAAGGTCCGGCGTCGGGCGACCGGTTGCGTTGTCATTACTCTTTACCGTTCCTCGCGTGAGGCGTTGCCGCGGGACTGGCCTTGGGCGGTTGGGTCGGCGTCGGAGCCGGAGCGCCGCCCGATCCCCCGCCCCTGGTGCCATGGGCCGCAATGCCCGACGATACGGCGTTCGCGGTCACCGGGGCAGAGCCTGCGCCGGAACCGGTCGATCCGCGCGAGGCGTGTGCCTGGATGCCCTGCTTCATGTACGTGGCGGGTCCGTTGACCGCCGAGGCCGGTCCGGACGACTGCATCGCCTTGCGGCTGCTGTGCAGCGCGGCCATGTCGTCGCCGATGCTGGGCACGAACCGGTAGATGAGCACACTCGCGAAAATGGAGAGGAACAGGATCGCCAGGCCCGAGAGCACCGCGGAGAACGCGTCGTCCTTGCCGCCCGTGGTGACCGCGGTGGCCAGGCCGAGGACTATCACGATCACCGGCTTGGCCAGCAGCACCGCGATCATGAGCCCGGCCCAGCGCCGCACGTGGTGCCACATCGCCTTGTCCACCAGGCCCGAGTACACCGCCGTGCCCAGGATCGCGCCGACGTACAACATCGCGGCGCGGACCAGGAGTTCGACCCACAACACGGCCGCCGCGGCCATCGACAGCAGCGACACGAAGATCAGCATGACCGGGCCGCCGCCGAGATCGCTCGCCGGATCGAGGGCCTTGGAGAAGCCGCCGAGGAACTTGTTGGTGTCCTGTTGGGTGCCGGTCGCGATGGCCGCGGTGATCGCGTCGGTCATCGAGACCGCCAAGTACAGCACCAGCGGGGTGAACGCGGAGGCGATCACCGCCAGCCACAGGTAGCCGATCGCCTCGCTGATCGCGGTGCCTATCGGGACACCGCGCACGGCGCGCTTGGCCACCGCCAGGATCCACAGGATCAGGGTGAGGAAGGTGGACGCGGCGAACACCACCGCGTACTGGCGCAGGAAGCCCGGGTTGGTGAAGTCGACCTGGGTGGTGTCGTTGACCGCGCCGGCCAGCTTGTCGATGATCCAGGTGGCCGCGTCGGCGCAACCCTTGGCGATCGAGCCGAGTGGGTCGGTGACGGTGCCGAGGGGGCCCGAACCCGGTGCGCCCGGGCCGCCGTTGTTGCAGATGTCCTTGGCGGGGCCGGTGAGCAGGTCGCACTCCGGCTTGCTCGCCGGCGCGCTGGGGCTCGCGGAGGCGCCGGGGGAGGTGGTGGCGCCGGGTGTGGGCTCGGCCCATACGCGGCCGGCGCCGAGCACGAGCAGGGCCTGGAGGGTGGCGAACACCCCGCCGGCGGTCAGGAATCGGGTGCGAAGGCTGCGGCGTTCCCGGTCAGCGTGCATGGCGCAATTCCCCGAACTCCCCGTCGGCCTTGGCGATGTCGTTGGCGCCGGACGGATCCTGCAGTCCGGACACCGGTGTCGGACCCTCCTTCTGGCTGAACTCGGTCAGCTTCCAGTCCCCGTTCACCCACGACAGGCGCATCGTGGTGGTGTTCCACGCCTCGGCCACGGGCTTGGTGGAGTCGGCCCCGGCCAGCCCCACCACACCCACGCTCCACACCTCGACGGTGGCCGAAGCTGGGGTGTAGGCAATGGACTTGGTACCCATCGGCACGGCCCGACAGACGAAGGCGCGCCCCTTGGGCGCGGTGCCGTCGGGCTGGAGGCCGAACACGGTGGTCTGCGCCCGGAACGCCTGGTCGGCCCGGGCAAGCAGGCCGTCGCGCACGGCCGGGTCGGTGATGGTGGTGATGATCGCCGTGCGCGGCTGGGCGCGGAACATCCGGGCCGAGCCGTACGCGACGACGAAGTTGGCCGCGGCGGACTGGGCGCCCTCGGCGGTCTGGGGGTAGCCGACGGGCACGCCCGACTCGGTGCGTTCCGGCACCTGCGCGGCGGACAACGGCGGTCCCCCCGCCGGGGTTTCGGGCGCGGCGGAGGAACTCTTCGCGGTGTCGTCCGCGCCGCCCTTGTCGCCGTCGTCGGAGCGGTTCGCGGCGAAGAGCAGGGACACGATGACCACGGCGATCACCACCACGACGCCGATCCCGGACAGTATGGGGTTGCGCCTGGGCTCCGGACCCTCCGGTGAGGTGGTGGGTCTGGGCAGGCGGGTACGCGTGGCGGGTTCCTCGTCGCTCATGGCCTGTCCCCCCTTACCGCGGCAGGCCGGACGTCGCGGACGACCTGCGCGCACAACACAGTCCCCGACGGCCGAGCGCCGCGGGGTTCGGTTGCAGCCGGAACGATCTTCCCAGACGGGCGGTCATACCGGTGGCACCGCGCTGTTGCGTGAACACGTGAACACAGGCTCGATTGTCCGGGAAAGGGACCGGAATTGCTGCTGTGCCCCGAATGCGGAATGGGGCATTCCGTTTTCGGGGCGCACGACGCGCCGGAGTGCGCCGCGCCCGGGATAAAACACCACGGGATTCGCCACCTTGGGGACGGCAGGGTGCGAACCGGTCTAGATCGCCATTCCGTACACAATCGTGAACAGCGTCCCGAGCGATCCGATGATGAAGACACCGGTCAGACCGGCGATGATGAGGCCCTTGCCCTGCTCCGCGCTGAACGTGTCGCGCATCGCGGTCGCTCCTATGCGCTGCTTCGCCGCGCCCCAGATCGCGATCGCCAGGCAGAGCAGCAGCGCCACGGCCATGATCACCTCGACCATGATCCGGGCCTCGCCGCCCAGCCTTGCGAACGGGCCCCAGTTCGGAGCTATCCCGCCGATGATCGTATTGATGTCGCCGTTGCCGCCGTTGCCTTTGCCTTCTGCAAGAAACACGTTTTTCACCGCCCCCGAGGTCGGGCTTTGGTCGCCTGTCGTCACATTCGACGGCAGGAGTGGGTCGTTCGTTTATTGTGCTGTGGGGAAGCCGATCGGGCTACCACCTCGGCAAGTGTGTCTGCTTACTGTGTGTATCACGGGTGATTGCGCTGAGCAATCGTGACGCGCACAATGAGCTCGGAGCGTCCGTCGCGGTCCCGCCCGACCGCGCAGAATCGGGGGGTACCCGCGATGCGCAAAGCCTGGGTCGCCGGTGGCATCGTATTCGCGATCCCCTTCGGTCTGGTCGGCCTGCTCACCGTGGGGGTCGGCGCGATGCAGTCCGCCTCCGGCAGCCAGACCGGCGCCGGTGGCACGATGACGCTCGCCCCCGGCACGGTGCCGGCCGCGTACGCGTCCTCGATAGACAAGTGGGGGCGGTTGTGCCCGGAGATCTCGCCGGCGCTGCTCGCCGCGCAGCTGTACCAGGAGAGCGGCTTCGACCCGACCGCGGTCAGCAACGTCGGGGCCCAGGGCATCGCCCAGTTCATGCCCACCACCTGGCCGGAATGGGCCACCGACGGCAACGGTGACGGCAAAGCGAGCCCGTGGGATCCGGCGGATGCCATCCCGGCCGCCGCGCGCTACGACTGCTCGCTGGCCAAGTACGTCGCCTCCGTGCCGGGGGATCGCACCAACAACATGCTCGCCGCGTACAACGCGGGCGCGTACCGGGTGATGCAGTACAAGGGCATCCCGCCGTATACGCAGACCCAGGAGTACGTGAAGAACATCCGGGCCCTGGAACAGAGTTTCGGCGTGGTCCAGACGCCGCTGCAGCCGATGGCGCTCGCCGCCGGCGCGGTCAACTGGGCGCAGACCAAGCTCGGCACCCCCTACCTGTGGGGCGGCGAGGGCACCGCCGCCGACGGCGGCCGGTTCGACTGCTCGGGGCTGACCCAGGCCGCCTACGAGACGGTGGGCATCAGGCTGCCCCGGGTGGCCAACGACCAGTGGAACGCCGGCCGGCACCCCTCACGCGACCAACTCCTGCCGGGCGACCTGGTGTTCTTCGCCACCGACCTGCGCGACCCGCGCAGCATCCACCACGTGGGGATGTACGTCGGCAACGGCCAGATGATCCACGCGCCGTACACCGGCACGGTGATCAAGTTCGGTCCGATAGACAAACCCGACTACATCGGCGCGACCCGGGTCACTCCCGAGGGCGCCAAATCGCTGCCCGACCGCAGCCCCGGCTCGGCGAACAACGACTCGGGGCGGGTAGTCCGGCCGCCGACCCGGGCAAGACCACGACCCAGAACGCGAGTTCGACGGGCGCGGGCAAGGCGGGGAGCGCGGCCGGCGCCCGTCCGCAGCCGCGACTGCCCGCCGCCGACCGGCCACGCGAGGCGACCGAGGGCGACGCTCGGGGCCGCTGACGGGTCGACCGAGCCGCGTGGCCGAGCCGGATGCGTCCGGGGCGCGGGCGACCGGCGATGATGGGCCGGTCCGCCCTGGTGCGGACGACGCGACCCGATCCGCCGAGCTGCGCCGGACGGGCCCCGACGGCAGAAAGGTCCGGCCGCGATGGCGATGATCCCCGGCACCGGCAGATTCACCGCCGTGGCCGCCGTGCTGGCCACCGCGTTCACCGCCGCGGTGGTACAGCTGACCGGCCCCTACGGATCGCCGACCCGGTACGCGCCGACCCTGCCGATCGGAATCGAGGCGCTGGCCCCGGCGCCCGGCGTCGGCGGCGCGGTGATGCAGGTGGTGGCCCATCAGGACGACGACCTGTACTTCATGAACCCCGACATCGACCGCGCGGTGCACGCCGGTACGGACAGCGTGACCGTCTTCCTCACCGCGGGGGAGGCGGACGGCCGCAACGGCCCCGGGAGCCGCCCCGACGTGCGGGCGTACGCGGCCGCGCGCAACAACGGCTCGCGCGCCGCCTACGCGTTCATGGCGCTCGGGGACCGCGCGGCGCGCTGGGAACGCCACAGCATCCGCCTGCGCGACGGCGCGCACGCCGAATTCGACCGCCTCGTCGACGCCCCCAACATCAAGCTGGTGTTCCTCAACACCCGCAAGGAGGAGGGCATCGGCGCGAAGGGGCGGCTGCGCACCCTGTGGAACGGACAGGAGCGCGAACTCGACACACTGGCCCCGCTCGACGAGCCGGCGGGCGGACCGTACGCGTACACCCGCGACGGGCTGATCCGGTCCCTGACCGACCTGATGCGAGCCCAGGCGCCGACCGTGGTGCGCACGCTCGACCCGGACCCCGATCGCCAGAAGCACGACGCGAAGCACCCGGCGCACGCCGACAACAACGGCGTCTCCGACCACCAGGACCACACCGCCGCCGCGCGGTTCACCTGGGAGGCGCTGCGCCGCCACAACAGCGACCGGCCCGCCGGGGCCGCCGCGGCGATCGCGTATCGCGGCTACTACAACGAGCGTTGGCCGCACAACCTGGAGCCGGCCGCCCGCGAGCGCAAGGACGCCGTCACCCGGGTCTACGGCTGGACCGACCGGGAGCACCACTGCCCGGGCCGGGCGGACTGCGGCGACCTCAAGGTGCGCGACACCGCGTCGCGCAGCAACTGGCCGCAGAGCACCACCTATCGCTTCCCCGACCCGGGCCCCAGACCCGTGCTCGGCGCGGACGGCCGAACCACCGCCTGGTCGGTGCTCGGCGGCCGGATCACCCGCTGGGCGGAGGACGGCGCGGGCGGCTGGTCCGCCGCGCGCGACCTCGGCGCCCCGGGCGACGGCGAACTCGCCCCGGCCCCGGCCGTGGTGCGCACGGCGGACGGGCGGATGCGGGTGTTCGCGCTGCGGATCGGCGGCGCGGCTCGGGCCGATCGCGACCGGCTGGGGATCGTCACCGCGATCGAGTCGGCGCCCGGCGGCGACCTGGGCCCGTGGCAGGACTTGGGCGGCCCGGACGACGGCGCGACGGGCCTGGGCCCACCGGTGGTCCAAGCCGACGGCGCGGGCGGGCTGCACCTGTTCGCGCGCGATCGGGCCAAGGGCGTCGGCGCCCGGTACCTGCCCGCCGGGAGCACGGTGTGGTCGCCGTGGCGCGACCTCGGCGGCGCCGAGATCGTCGAGGGCCCGACCGCGGTCACCCGCCCCGACGGCCGGGTCACCGTGTTCGGCACGGCCCGAGAGGGCATCCGCGCCTGGGACGTGGTCGGCGACCGGCCCGGCCCGCCACGCACGATCGCGGCGGATCACCCGGTCGGGCCGCCCGCCGCGTCGGTCGGCGCCGACGGCCGGGTCACGGTCGGCTACCGGCGGGCCGGGACGGCGGAGATCGCGGGCACGACCGAGGCCGGCCCCGGCACCTGGGTTCCCACGGCCCCGCGCACGGCCGGGGCCGGCTACGAGCCGCTGTGGCAACTGCCCCGCCCCGACGGCACGCTGCTCACCTCGACCCGGGACGCCGAGGGCCGACCGGTGGTGCTCGGCGCGACCCCCACGCCGCTCGTGCTCGCCGACGATCCGATCCCGACCGCCCCGACCACCACCCTCGACGCCACGGGCCGCCCGCTCGCCCTGTGGCTCACCACGAACGGCACCCTGCACACGGCCCACCTCCCCTGACCCCCGCCCCCGGGCCGGCGTCCACCCGGCCCCGGGCCCGCCGCCACGCGCCCGCCCGGCCGGCGTACGCGAACGGCGGGCATCCCCCGGAAGGGATGCCCGCCGTTCGGCGCGGGAGTGTGGTGGATCAGACGTTCACGCCGTGGCTGCGCAGCCACGTCATCGGGTTGACCGCGGAGCCGTAGTTCGGCGTGGTGCGGACCTCGAAGTGCAGGTGCGGGCCGGTGACGTTGCCGGTCGCGCCGGAGAGCGCGATCTTCTGGCCGGTCTGCACCTTCATCCCGGCCTTGACCGAGATCGAGGACAGGTGCGCGTACTGGGTGTACTTGCCGTCCGCGTGCCGGATCACGACCTCGTTGCCGTACGCGCCGCCCCAACCGGCCGAGACGACCGTGCCGGAGGTGACCGCGCGCACCGTGGTGCCGGTCGAGACGGCGAAGTCCTGGCCGGTGTGGTGGCCGCTGGACCAGCGCGACCCGCCCGAGCCGAAGCTCGCGGTCAGGGTGGCGCCGGAGACCGGGGCGACATACGAACCGGAGGCCTGCTCGGAGCCCTTGGCCGAGGAGTCGGCCTTGGTGCTCTCGGACTTGACCGTGGTCTTCGGCGCGGCGGCCGGCTTGACCTCGGTCTTGGCCTCGGCCTTGGGCGTCTCCGCCTTCGGTGCCTCGGCCTTGGGCTCGGTCTTGGTTTCGGTCTTGGTCTCGGCGGCCGGCGCGGCCTTGCCGTCGACCGTGAGCTGCTGGCCCGGGAAGATCAGGTCCGGGTTCTCGCCGACCACGCTCTTGTTGGCCTCGTACAGCTTCGGCCAACCGCCGGGCACGTTCCGGGCGTTCGCGATCTGCGACAGCGTGTCGCCGGCGACCACGACGTAGGAGCCGGTGGCCGCGTCGGTCTTGGCGGCCTTGGGCGCCTCGGTCTTCGGAGTCTCGTCCTTGGGCGCCTCGGTCTTCGGCGCCTCGCTCTTGACCTCGATCTTCGGCTTGGCGGTCTCGGTCTTCGGCGCCGGCTTGGCGCTCTCCGTCTTCGGGGCGGTCTTCGGCGCGGTCTTGCCGCCCGCCGAGCCCGTGTCGAGGTCCGGAGCGGCACCGCCGCGGGTCAGGCCCGCCTTGACCGAGCAGACCGGCCAGGCGCCGGGGCCCTGGCTCTTGAGCACCTTCTCGGCGATCGCGATCTGCTGGCTCTTGGTCGCCTGGTCGGCGCGCGCGGCGTACTGCGAGCCGCCGAACTCGTTCCAGGTGCTCTGGGTGAACTGGAGGCCGCCGTAGAAGCCATTACCGGTGTTGATCTTCCAGTTGCCCGTGCTCTCGCACTGGGCGACCTTGTCCCAGGTGCTCACGGACGCGGCCTGAGCCGTGCCCGCCCCGATGATCGGCATGGCGACGCCGACACCGGCGACGCCGGCCGCGGCGATCAGACGCGTGGTCCTGCTGGTGCTGCGACGGCGATGACGCCCGGTTCCGGACAGCATGGCTGGATCCTCTCCCACGCCTACGAGGTGAGCTGTCGGATTCGGGCCGGAGATCGATAGCCCGGCCACGTCCCGAAGGACGTGGCTTCACCCCAAGCCGTTCGCGGCGGCCGACCGTCTCGATCGGTGCCGTGTTCGGCGGTTCACCTGTGGTTCCCCCGCTCCTGTCGTGTGGTGCTCGTCAGCCTCCCGAACGGCCGGCGACAGGATTCGGCGTACCGGCGATCGGGGTCCGTGTGGGATACGGACGGATCGAACGCTAAGCAGGCTCCGCCGAAGATCACAAGTCTGTGTCTGATAGAAGACGATTATCCGTTTTGCGGTTGAGCGCAATGTAGATGATCCCTTACGGAAAGGACCGTAGTTGGCGTTCCGTGGTGGATTCGGCCGGATCGAGTGACAAAGGACCCTGGTCGAGCCTCATCCGGATCACCCGGGAACGATCACCGAAGTCCCGTTCGTCACAGGCGCATCGCGCGTCTCGGGTCCGGAGTGGCGCCGTTACCCATCGCGGCGCCCCTTCGCACTCGCACCCGGGGTGATTCGGCCCACAGGACAAAAGCCCCGAGTCCGACTCGTCCCGGCGCACTTCACCCCACGCGCGCCGCGCGACGCCGACTCGACGGCCGGCGTCGCATCGAGGCGTTCGAGGCATCCGAAAGCACTCGGGGGAATGCGGGGGCACAGGACGCGCGGCACCCGCCCGGGCGGCCCGGCGCCCACCACGTGGCGCGCCCCGCGCCCGTCACCCGCGCCGCGCCCGCCAGCCCGCCCACGCGCTCTCCACCATGTCGGAGACGTCCAGGCGGGCCTTCCAGTCCAGTTCGGCCGCGATCCGCTCGGCGCTCGCGACCACCCGGGCCGGATCGCCGGCGCGCCGGGGCAGCGTCTTCGGCCCGAACTCGCGCAAACCGGTGACCTCGCGGATGAGTTCGACCATCTCACGGACCGAGGTACCCCGACCTCGGCCGACGTTGAGCACCAGGCGAGTGCCGGGGTCGGCGGCGAGCCGACGGGCGGCGGCCACGTGCGCCTCGGCCAGGTCCACCACGTGGATGAAGTCGCGCACACAGGTGCCGTCGGGGGTGTCGTAGTCGTCCCCGAAGATCACCGGCGCCCGGCCGGCCGTCACCTTCTCCAGCACCATCGGCACGAGGTTGGACACGCCCGCGTCCGCGAGCTCCGGCGCGCCGGCGCCCGCGACGTTGAAGTAGCGCAGGCAGGCGTAGGAGATCCCGTGCGCCCGCGCGGTGGCCGCGATCAGCCACTCGCCGACCAGCTTGCTCTCGCCGTACGGGTTGATCGGCAGACACGGGGTGTCCTCGTCGACCAGGTCCACGTCGGGCATGCCGTAGACGGCGGCGCTGGAGGAGAACACGATCCGGGGCACGCCGGCCGCGACCATCGCCGCGAGCAGCGTCCGCAGACCCTCCACGTTCTCCTCGTAGTAGTAGAGGGGACGCGCGACCGACTCGGGCACCTGCTTCTTGCCCGCGATGTGCACCACGCCGTCGAAGGTGTGCGCGCCGAACAACTCGTCGAGCAGCGCCCGGTCCAGCACGGAGCCGACCACCACCGGGATCGTGTCCGGCACCAGCTCGCGGATTCCGGAGGAGAGGTCGTCGACCACGACGACCTCGTCCCCGGCCGCGACGAGCCCGCGTACGACATGCGTTCCGATGTATCCGGCACCGCCGGTGACAAGCCACTTCATGTCGAGACCCTAACCGGATGGACCGCTTCGGGGGCGTTTCGCCCGTGCCTTTCGGCCGCCGGGACGGGCCGAGGGCCCCCGACGGGACATGACATGTCCCGCCGAGGGCCCTCGGTGTCTCGCGCTGTCGTCGTGGTGTCGTGCGGTCAGCGCTTGGTGTGCCGCTCGACGCCCGAACCGGCCTGCGGACCGGTGCCGCTCGCCGGACCGTTCACGGCCGGGCTGCCGGGCTTGTCCGCCGGCGCGGCGCGCAGCGCCTTGCCCGCGGGCGGCTCGACCCCGTTGTACATCGGTACGTAGGTGTACTGACCCGGGAGCCCGATCTGGTTGCCGGCCTGGTCCACGATCGGCCCGTTGAGCGCCGACTCGCCGCCGACCAGGACCACCGAGGAGAGCGAGGCGCCGTTGTCGTAGAGGTACCAGGAACTGGACGGGGCCAGGCTGTCCTCGTCGGTGAGCAGGATGGGGCCGAGCCCGGCCATCATCGCGCCGCCGGTGAGGGCGTCCTGCCAGGTCTTGGTGGTGGCCAGACCCACGGTGCGCGGGGCGGCGAACCAGAACCGGCCGAGCTTGGCCGCGGTGTCGGCCGCGGTGTTCCCGGAGACCGAGTAGTACTGCGCGCCGTCCGGCCAGGACGGCAGGTTCGCCGTCTGCAGCGCGTTGTCGGCCGGCCCGCCGACGGTGATCACGTTGGTGGTGGCGGGGTTGATCGCGTTCAGGTAGGACTCGGTCACGGCGGGCATGTTGTCGCCCGCGCTGTAGACGACCACGCTGTCCTTGGTGCCGCCGGCCGCGGCACCCGCCGAGAGGCCGTCGTAGTAGGCCTCACCGGTGACCACGAACACGTTCTTCGGCGCCGGGTTGGTCTCCCGGGCGATCGCGATGCCGGTCTCGTACATGGTGGGACCGGCCAGCCGCTTGGGCGTGTAGCCCCACTGCCGGAGGTCGTTCTCGTAGTTGCCGCTCAGCGCTTCCGTGCCGCCGAGGATGTACACGGTCGAGCCGGGCCGCAGAGTGCGCTTCAGCTCCTCGTACAGACTCCCGGGCCCGCCCCAACCGCCCAGCAGCAGCGGGCCGTTCTTCGCGCCCGCCAGGGCCGGGCCGGCGAGGCTGTCGTAGAAGAAGTCGGACCGGCTGATCACCGCCGAGTCGGCCTGTCGCAGACCCGAGGAGGTGTCGCCGACCGAGGCCCACTTGAACCTGGAGTTGGCGATCGCGGTCTCCCGGGCGGTGTCGCCCCAGACCCGGAACACGCCTTCCTTGCGCAGCGGTTGCCAGGAGCCCTTCAGGAAGTTCTTGGCGACCAGCTTCCGGTTCTCGCCGCTCTTGTCCATGACCCATGTGTCGTATTCCCTGACATAGGCCACCTTGTTGCCCGCCGGAGAGAAGGTCGGCATCGAGGCGTTGCCCTCGGCGTCCGGGGTGAGCTGCTTGACGTCGGCACCGGTCGGGCTGCCGGTGAAGATACGGGGCGTGGAGGTCTTCCCCCCTCGGACGAAGGCGATCGACGTGCCGTCGGGGGAGATGTCCGGCGTGGCGGCGTCGTCGACGATCTTGGCGGTGGCGCCGGTGCGGGCGTCGTACGACCACACCGAGGTGTCCATGCCGCATCCGCGCTGGAAGACGTAGGTCCACGCGGAGGACGTGGACAGGTAGCGGTCACAGCTCTGCTGCCCGGGGAAAGCGGGTTCGGGGTCGCCGTTTCCGTCGGACAGGATCCGATACGCGCGTGGTTCCCCGCCGGGGCTCGCGGTGAAGTAGATGTAGCGCCCGTCCGGGGAAAACTTGGGGAAGGCGACCTGGTACAGCGGGGACCCGGTGAGTTCCCGGACGGCGGTGGTACCCACCCGGGCGATCTGGAGCCGGTCATTGCGGACGAAGGCGATGTGGCTGCCGTCCGGCGAGAAGGAGGGGTGGAAACCCTGGCCGAGGCCGAGGTCGATCGCGGTCCCGTCGGCCTGCCTGCCCTCCATCCGACTGTTGGTGTAGGAGGAACCGGCCAGTAGGCCTTCCCCTCCGCCCAGTGCGGCCTGGGCGGACGTCGGTACCAGCGCCACCAGCATGCCGCCGGCGAGCGCGCTCGCCGACAGCAGTGCCATGGAACCGCGGAGCGTGCGGATCTTCAAAAAAGGTCCTCCCGAGGAGGGTGATCCGACATCTCCACGCGGGTACTTCCGGCGGGGACACGAGTTCCGCGCGTGGTGTGGTCGAGTCGGATCACCAACGATGGAACGACGAATCCGGGCCGGGTACCCCCCCGCGGCATCGGGTCGTCGTCGCGCAGACACTATCGCCGCGCGACGACACCCACCAGACGTTTAGACGGAGCCGCGACGCCCGCCCCTTCGCGCTCCCATCGGGAGGGGGACTACGGGGAAACATCGCCCAACGACTCGGTGAAACGCCGGCATTGCTCGTAGTCGGGCAGCAGCCCGTTGCGCAGGGCCTCGGCCAGCGTGGGCGCGGCCAGATCCCGCTCGGACAACTGCGCGGCGCCCGCCGTCGGCCAGGCGATGGCCAGGTCCGGGTCGAGCGGGTGTACGGCGTGCTCGCGCGTGGGCGCGTAGGTCTCCGAGCACAGGTAGCTGAGCGTCGCGTCGTCGGTCAACGCGCAGAAGCCGTGCCCCAGGCCCTCGGAGATGTACACCGCCTGCCGCTCGGTGTCGTCCAACCGGACCCCCTCCCAGGTGCCGAACGTCGGCGAGCCCACGCGCAGGTCCACCACCACGTCCAGGACCGCGCCGCGCACGCAGGTCACGTACTTCGCCTGCCCCGGGGGCACGTCCGCGAAGTGGATCCCGCGCACCACGTCGCGCGCCGACACCGACATGTTGGCCTGCGCGAGCCGGAGCGGGTGTCCCACCTCCTCGGACAGCATGTCGAAGCGGTACCACTCCATGAACATGCCGCGGGGATCCCCGTGCTGCCGGAAGGTGATCTCCCAGGCGCCCTCGATCGAGAGGGGGCGGAACTTCATCTGTTCTGTCCTTGTCCGTCGGACCCGGGGGCCGGATCCGGGTGGGTCGAATGCGATGGTCGAGGGGTCCGCGCCGGCTCAGGGGATTTCCGGCAGCGGCGCGATGCCGTCGCCGTAGGCGAGCAGATCGACCAGATACTTGCCGTAGCCGCTCTTGAGCAGCGGTTGCGCGAGCGCGGCCAACTGTGCGTCGTCGATGAAGCCGGCCCGCCAGGCGGCCTCCTCGATGCAGCCGATCTTGAGCCCCTGCCGCTCCTCGATGACCCGGACGAACTCCGCCGCGTGCACCAGGGAGGAGAAGGTACCGGTGTCCAGCCACGCGGTACCCCGGTCGAGCACGCTCACCATCAGCTCGCCGCGCTCCAGGTAGGCCGCGTTGACCCCGGTGATCTCCAGCTCGCCCCGATCGCTCGGCTTGAGCGCCTTGGCGATCTCGACCACCCGCGCGTCGTAGAAGTACAACCCGGGCACCGCGTAGCGCGACTTCGGCTGGGTGGGCTTCTCCTCGATCGAGCGGACCACACCCTCGGCGTCGAACTCGACCACGCCGTACGCCTTGGGGTCCGCGACCGGATAGGCGAAGACCCGACCGCCGACCGGGTCCACCCCTTGGCGCAGCTGCCGGCCCAGACCCACGCCGTGGAAGATGTTGTCGCCCAGGATGAGCGCCACCGGCTCGCCGCCGATGAACTCCTCGCCCAACAGGAACGCCTGGGCGATGCCGTCGGGGCTGGCCTGCTCGACGTACTCGAGCCGCATACCGATCCGCGAGCCGTCGCCGAGCAGGCGGCGGAACTGGGGCTGGTCCTCGGGGGTCGTGATGACCAGCACCTCACGGATGCCGGCCATGATCAACGTCGACAGCGGATAGTAGATCATCGGCTTGTCGAAGACCGGCATCAGTTGCTTCGATACCGCTTGGGTGATGGGCCAGAGTCGGGAGCCGGTGCCGCCCGCGAGAAGGATGCCGCGCATGCGAACACCATAGGCTCTGCGCCTCCGGGGATCGGTAGACTCCCGTGTCCATGAGGATCCTGATCACCGGTGGAGCCGGATTCATCGGCTCCGAGTTCGTTCGAAATCTGTTGTCCGGTGACGCAACCTCGCAGGACACACCCAGGGTGACCATCCTGGACAAGCTGACCTACTCGGGCAACGTGGCGAACCTGGCGACCGTGGCCGCCGACCCGCGCTACACGTTCGTCGAGGGCGACATCTGCGACGCCGATCTGGTGGACCAGCTGATGCCCGGACACGACGTCGTGGTGCACTTCGCCGCCGAGTCGCACGTCGACCGCTCGATCGCGGGCTCGGGCCCGTTCGTGGTCACCAACGTGCTGGGCACCCAGGTGCTGCTCGACGCGGCCCGCAAGCACGGCGTCGGCCGCTTCGTACACGTCTCGACCGACGAGGTCTACGGCTCGATCGAGACCGGCTCGTGGACCGAGGACTGGCCGCTCGCGCCCAATTCCCCGTACTCGGCCAGCAAGGCCGCGTCCGACCTGCTGGCGCTGGCGTACCACCGCACGCACGGCATGGACGTCGTGGTCACCCGCTGCTCGAACAACTACGGTCACTTCCAGTTCCCGGAGAAGATGATCCCGCTGTTCGTGACGAACCTGCTCGACGGCAAGCGGGTGCCGCTCTACGGCGACGGCGGCAACATCCGGGACTGGCTGCACGTCTCGGACCACTGCCGGGGCATCGACCTGGTCATGCGCTCCGGGCGACCCGGCGAGGTCTACCACATCGGTGGCGGTACCGAGGTCACCAACAAGGAACTGACCGCGCGCCTGCTCGCCGCGTGTGGTGCGGACTGGGGCAGCGTCGACCATGTCGAGGACCGCAAGGGCCACGACCGGCGCTACTCGCTGAGCATCGACAAACTGCGCGACGAGCTTGGCTACACTCCACGCGTGTCCTTTGAAGAAGGTCTCGAATCCACCGTCGTGTGGTACCGCGAGAACCGCGCGTGGTGGGAGCCGCTGCGGCAGAAGGCGGCGCTTTGACCACCTCGGTCGACGGCCGGCGCTGGCTCGTCACCGGAGCGCACGGAATGCTCGGACGTGATCTGCTCGCGGTTTTGGAGCAGGCCCCCGGCGCGGTGGTCACCGCCGTCGGGCGCAAGGATCTCGACATCACCGACGCCGCCGCGGTCCTGGCCGCGACGGCCGGACACGACATCGTCGTCAACGCCGCGGCGTGGACCGATGTGGACGGCGCGGAGACGGCCGAGGCGGCCGCGACCGAGGTCAACGGCACCGCGGTGGGTCATCTGGCCCGAGCCTGCGCCGTACACGGCGCACGGCTGATCCAGATCTCCACCGACTACGTCTTCGGCGGCGACGGCACCGCGCCGTACCCCGAGGACGCGCCCACCGCGCCGCTGAACGCCTACGGGCGGGGCAAGCTGGTCGGCGAGCGGGTCGTCGCCGACGTGCTGCCCACGAGCGGCTACGTCGTCCGCACCGCGTGGCTGTACGGCGAACACGGGCGGAATTTCGTCTCCACCATGCTGACACTGGCGGCCGACCGAGACACCCTGGACGTCGTCGACGATCAACTCGGTCAGCCGACCTGGTCGTTCGCCCTGGCGGAGCGGGTGGTGCGCCTCGGCGAGGCCGCGCTGTCCGGCCGCGCGCCGGCGGGGATCTATCACGGCACGGCCTCCGGGCAGGCGACCTGGTACGACCTCGCGCGGGCCGCGTTCGCCGGGGCGGGGCTGGACGCCGACCGCGTTCGTCCGACAACATCCGAGAACTTCACGCGCCCCGCCAAGCGTCCTTCCTACAGTGTGCTCGCCCACGACCGGTGGGCCGATGCCGGACTGTCGCCCATGGCCGACTGGCGGGACATGCTTGCACAGGCATTGGATCGCCCGGGGTTCGTCGCCCTGCGGCCCGACTGATCAAAAATCGAGCGTGTCATGAAACTTACGATTGTCACCGCGATTGCCGGCTTGCTGGTGGTCGTCGTCATCCTTGAACTGCTGAGGCGACGCCAACTGCGTGAAAAGTACGCGGTGTTGTGGCTCGTCGTCGGCTTGATCGTGGTACCGCTCGGCGCGTTCCCGAAGATGCTCGACTCGGTGGCCACCACCGCGGGCGTGCGATCGGGTGTCAGCCTCGTCCTCTTCCTCGGCTTCGTCTTCCTGCTCCTCGTGTGTATTCACCTGAGCTGGGAATCGAGTCGATTGGAGGAGGAAACCCGTTCGCTCGCCGAAGAGGTCGCGCTGATCCGGACCCAACTGGCCGAGCAGGAACGCACGGCAGCCATCGCCCTCATCCGTACCGAGTCGGCCGAGCGGGAACGCGCAAATGATTAACAACAAGCGGGTCCTGATCATCATCCCCGCGTGGAACGAGTCCGCGTCGATCGCGGACGTGATCCGTGAGGTCCGCGGCGAGCTGCCCGAGGTCGACCTCCTCGTCGTCGACGACGGCTCGACCGACGACACCGCGAAGGTCGCCCGCGCGGCCGGCGCCACCGTGTCCCGACTGCCGTACAACCTCGGCGTCGGCGGCGCGATGCGGCTGGGCTACCGCTACGCGTACGAGAACGATTACGACGTGGCCATCCAGATCGACGCGGACGGTCAGCACGACCCCCGCTACGTCCCGAAGCTGGTGGATCACCTCGACGAGGCGTCGCTGGTCATCGGCGCGCGCTTCGCCGGCGAGGGCGACTACACCGTGCGCGGCCCGCGCAAGTGGACCATGGTCATGCTCTCGGGCGTGTTGTCGAGGATGGCCAAGACCAAGCTCACCGACACCACGTCGGGCTTTCGGGCCTGCAACCGCGACATCATCCGGCTGTTCGCCGAGTGGTATCCGGTCGAGTACCTGGGCGACACGGTCGAGACCACGGTCCGGGTGATCCGCCTCAAGCACAAGGTGATCCAGGTCCCCGTGGCGATGCGGGCCCGCCAGGCCGGCACGCCCAGTCATTCCCCCGCCAAGGCGATGGTCTACCTCGGCCGCGCGTTCATCACCCTGCTGTTGGCGATCGCCCGCCGATGAAGACGCTGCTGCTGCGGGCGATCCGCGCGCTGCCCCAGGGCACCCTCCTCGTGGGCGCCGGCATGGTCGTCCTCGGCGGCGCTTCCTACGTACACCTGGCGATCGCGGGCCACTCGCTGAACCCGGACGACATGTCCGGGGTCTCGGTGCTGTGGACCATCATCTTCTCGATCGGGCTCGGCCTGTTCTTCCCGGTCGAACAGGAGATCACCAGGATCGTCGCCGCCCGGGCCGCCGAGGGCTCGGGCACCGCACCGGTACTGCGGCGCGGCGCCGTGCTGGCCGGCGGGCTGCTGCTCGCCGTACTGGCGCTCCTGGCCGCCGCGTCCGGCCCGATGGCCGATCGGCTCTTCGACGGCGACCGGCAGCTGCTGGTGGCGCTGGGCGGCGCGTTCGTCGGTCTGGCCGTGGTCTCGGTCGCGCGCGGTGTGCTCGCCGGACACGGCGCGTTCACCGCCTACGGCACGCAGCTGGCCCTGGACGGCGGGCTGCGAATCGTGCTGGCGATCGCCCTCGGCGCGGCCGGCAGCCACTCGCCGCTGCTGTTCTCGCTGATCCTGACCGTCGCCCCGATCCTGGCCGTGCTGGCCACGCTGCGGCCGGTGCTGCGTGCCGCCCGGCCCGGTGCGGTGCTCGCGTGGCGGGAGTTGTACCGCGGCCTCGGCCTGCTGATCGTCTCGACGCTGCTCGCGCAGCTGATGGTCAACACCGCCGTGCTCAGCGTCAAGCTGCTCGAACCCGAGCAGACCGCGCTGGTCACCGCGCTGCTCAGCGCGCTGATCCTGGCCCGGGTGCCGCTGTTCGTCTTCGGCTCCCTCCAGGCGTCGTTGTTGCCCGGTCTGTCCCGTGCGTTCACCGACGGCGACCGGCGCACCTTCCGCGGCCTGATCGTCCGGGCCTGCCTGGTGGTCACCGCTCTGGGCGCGGCCGGTGGACTGGGGGCCACGGTGCTCGGTCCATGGATCATCAGGGTCTTCTTCAACGCGCCCGCGGGGGTTCTGGGCGCGCTGGACTTCGCCTGGTTCTCGGCCGGGACGCTGTGCTACATGCTCGCGATGGTGCTCGGTCAGGGCGTGATGGCGATGAACCGCCATCGGGCCCAACTCGTCGCCTGGATCGGCGGAACCGCGGTGCTCGTCGCGATCACCTGCGTGCCGGGGGACATTCGGGTGCGGGTCGAGATCGCCTTCGCCGCCGCGACCGTGGTCACCGCTCTTTTGATGGCGGCCACACTCCGCGCCGGAGCCCGACGGTTTCCCGTGGTGGTCCGCTCGGCGCAGCCGGTATCGGCCGTGGCGGACCCCGTCGGAGGCGCCTCGCGGGGTGAGTAGGATCGATGCGTCGTGTGGCCTACGAGGACCCCTCGTGCCCGCTGGGATCGATAGCCGGGAGTTCAGGGTGCGCGAGTGCGCCGATGCCCCTTCTGAATCCGTTCGCCTCGCCGAGACGGCGCACCCGGAAGGAGCCGGCGAGCAGCAAGTCCACACGATCGACGTGATGATGCCGTACTACGGCGACGTGGGTCTCATGCAGCACGCGGTGCGCAGCGTCCTTGCCCAGACCGACCGCAACTGGCGGTTGACCGTGGTCGACGACGGCCGCGAGAAGGGCGTTCCCGAGTGGTTCGCGGCACTCGGCGACGATCGGGTGCGCTACCTGCGCAACGACCAAAACCTCGGCGTCACCGGGAACTTCCGCAAGTGTGTCGACCTCGCCGAGCAGGACCACATGGTCATGATGGGCTGCGACGACGTCTTCCTGCCGAACTACGTCGCGACGATCCGCGAATTGCTGCGGCGCTACCCGGACGCCGGCATGATCCAGCCCGGCGTCCAGGTGATCGACGGCCGCGGACTGCCGACCAAGACCCTGGTCGATCAGACCAAGCGCCGGGTGTACGCGCCCAAGATCGAAGGCAGCCGACGTTTCGCCGGCGAGCGCCTCGCGGTCAGCCTGTTGCGCGGGAACTGGCTGTACTTCCCATCGGTGTGCTGGCGTACGAAGGCGGTCAAGGCGGTCAACTTCCGCGAGGACCTGCATGTGATCCAGGACCTCGCACTGGTCCTGGATCTGTTGCAGGGCGGCGAGGAACTGGTGGCGGCCGAGGAGATCTGCTTTCAGTATCGCCGGCACGCGGTCAGCGAGTCGGCGCTGCAGGCCTTCGACGGGCGGCGATTCGTCGAGGAGCGTGGCTTCTTCCTCGACGTCGCCGACCGGATGGACGGGCACGGCTGGCACGAGGCGGCCAAGGTCGCCCGCAAGCACCTCTCGTCTCGGCTGCACGCCCTCACGATGATGCCGATGATGGTCCGCAGCGGCAATCGCGAAGGAGTGCGCAAGCTGGCCCGGCACACCTTCGGATCGGCCCGCCACGGCAGGTGACGGGCCCGAGTGCCCCGCGAGTCACGGCCGTTCGGGCGGCCGTGGGCTCACGGGGCGGTTTCCGGATCCCGCGTGGCGGTCCAGCAGTAGGCGATCACCGCGCCGGCGCCCAGAACGGCGATCAGTACGGGGGCGACCGAGCCGACCTGCGGATGCCACGGGCCCGCGAACGCGTTGAGGGTCATCTCCCGGGGTTTGTCGGACCAGCCGTGCTGCCAGCGGATCATGGTGAACCACAGGAACACCAACTGGAGGGGCATCACCACGAGCGCGACGGTCCGGATCAGGGCCGCGTCGCGCTTTGTGCCGAACACACCCTCACGGGACAGGACATACGCGGCCAGGATCGGTACCCCGACCGCGACGGGCAGCACATAGCGTCCCTGTGCCACGAAGCCGTATTTGTCCACTCCCATGGCGTCCGTCAGGGTCGGGAAGCCGAAGGTCACCGCGATCAGCGCGAACAGCCGCCAACGGTCGGTCCAGGTGCCGAAGGCGATCGAGGCGATGATCAAGACGCCGAGTACCATGTACCACGCGGTGTACGCCGCGGCGGGCGCCGAGGCGTCCAGCCACGAGGTGACACCGACCATCTCCCGGAGGTACTCGCCCCAGCGTGCGATCACCTCGAACCGGACGGCCTGCTCGAACGTGATGTGCGTGCGATCGTTCAAGGCGCCGAGTTGACTCGCCTTCATGATCACGGTCCAGGCGGCCCCGGCCCCGGCGGCGAGAACGAGGACCACGGCCGCGTACATCGCCTGCTTCGACCGCCGAAGGGAGTGCACCAGGGCGCGTCGAGTGGGTACCAGGAGTACTCCCAGAGCCACCAGACACCACAGTGGCCCCACCGATCGCAGTGTGCACAGGATCGCGCCGGACACGGCGGCCGTAACCAGCGCGGATCGGCGCAGTTTCGTCTCCGGGTCCAAAAGCAACGGCACCAGCACCGCGAACAGGGAGGTGGCGGACGCGATTTCCAGCGCGTTGGGGTTGATCGCGCCGGACAGGTGCAGGGTCATCGGCGTGGTGCCCGCCAGCACACCTGCCAGGAGCAACCGGTGCCTGGTCCAGCGCACGACGCTGTGCGCGGCGGTCGCCAGCAGGGCGGAGACCATGACGGTACTGACCAGCCGGGCGAGCAGGATGCCCGTCCAGTCCGGTGACAGCCGCAGCGGCCAGCCGACCACCGCGTAATAGACCGGGTTGTAGCGACCGGCCCGGGTCGCGGTCCGTTCCAGGGTCGCGTCACCACCGGGCTCCCGCGCGCAGGAAGCCGGTTGCGCCTCCTTGAACATCCAGCAGTTTTCCCGGACCAGGCTGCGCGGCACGCTTTGAAACGCCCCGGTACCCAGGTCGGCATCGGTCGGTTTGGGGGCGAATTCGCCCTGCGCGACACCAGCGGCGCGCAAAATGTGCATCATTTCGTCGGGGGTGCCGTCGTAGGGCGTGGCCAACGCCCAGGCACTGCCGAGAAAAAGGAATCCCACGAACGCCAACAACCAACCGCGGATGGATCCGGAGAGCCACCGGGATCCGGCCGACGGTCGTTCGCCATGGGCTTGCTGGAGGGGTCCCGGGGTGTTCACAGGGGCGGCTTCCGTCGTCACGGCAAGACCTTACCCGTTGACCTGCGGGCGAGGTTTCGATGGTCGAAGCGGTCTCTATACTCTGACTTCGTGACAGCCACAGAGCGTTCCACCGATGGCAACACCCCTGAGCGACAAAGCCGGTGGGCCACTCTGTTGACCCATAGCCTGCCCCGGTTCCTCGTCTCGGGCGCCGCCAGTGTCGTCATCGACATGGGTCTGCTGTACCTCCTGCACGGGATATGGGGGTTGTGGCTGCCCGCGGCGACGTTCCTGGCGACCGCCACGTCCTTCGCGGTCAACTTCACGATGAATCGGTTCTGGTCGTTCGGCAGCACGGTGTCCCCGGTCGGGGGCCAAATGGTGCGCTATCTGATCCTGGCCGCGGTCAACTGGGTGATCACCGTGGTCTTCGTATCGGCCCTGGCCTGGATGGGCCTGTTCTACATGTCGGCGAAGCTGATCACGGTCGTCTTCAACGCGATCGTCAACTACTTCGCGTACCGCTTGTGGGTCTTCAAGGGCGTGGCCAAGGAGAGCACCCCGGTGGACTGAGCGGGTGTGTCGCGAGGCGACGCCCCCGGAGAACCGCGTGTGGCCACCGACGGAGTCGGTGGCCACACGCGGTTCTCCGGGTATCGGTCAGTCGATCCCGGGCACGTACGTGACCTGGAGCCGCAGGTTCGGATTGGCCATCGCGAACTGCTCGAAGCGCGCGGCCAACTTCGCGTTGGAGATCACCAACCGCAGGGGCTGGGGGCTGCCGCGGACGACGTCCTCGAGCCGGTGGACCTCATCCTCCCGATCGTTGGAGCCTTCACCGTAGGACGCCAGACCCTTCAGCCACGGCACGCCGAAGACCGTTTTGATCGTCTCGCCGAGTCGGCGCTTGAGAATCGCGTCGAGGAAGGACACCCGCCAGTTGTCGGTGCCGCTGTCGGAGATGATGAACAGCGTCGTGGGGCCCTTGCCGAGATACCCGGCCGATTGCAGCCTTTTCGCGGTGACGCCCACCGGACGGACGTTGCGACCGTCGGCCCAGGCGGCCGCGTAGGTGGTGTCGGGGCCCGTCACTCCGTCCGAGGCCACGATGGCACCGAACTGCAGACCACCCGCGAGGGTGACCCCGGCCACCACGGCCGCCAGTGAGGGCAGGACTCGCGCGAGCGGCCGGAGCGACGGCTTGGCCGGAACCGGGAGCCCGCCCGGCCGCAACAACGATCCGATCGCACCGAGTCCCACCAAACCGATGGCGTACAGGCCCTGGACGGCCTTCTCGTAGTAGTACGAGGTGGCCCCGAGCGTCTGTACCTGGTAGAGGCCGAACAGTACGACACCGGCGGCGGCGAGCACGATCTGGATCGCCATCGTGCGCCACACCGGCGAGCGGCGCCCGGCCCGGGTGAGCAGGGCCAGCAGCACCACCGCGACGCACGCCACGACGAAGTTGCGACTCATCGGGTCGATTCCGCCGGTCGCCTGCAACTGCTTGGTCTGACTGAAGCCGGAAAGCTGCGGACCGACGATCGGGATCAGCACGATCACGCCCGTGATCACCGCGGCGACGGAGGTGAAGAGCAGGGCAGTGCGCAGCCGATGCCAGTAGACGACGGCCGCGGCCAGGACCGAAGTCGCGGCCAGTACGACGAACAGGTTGTAGACGAAGGCCAGCGTGACCAGGCCGGCGGCCGCGGTGAGCACCTGCTCGCGCACTTTTCCGGCCGGTCTGACCGCTACGGCCACCGTCATCGCCAGCACGGCGACGCCGAGTGCCGCCGAGTCGTGACCGTAGGTGAACACGGTGACCAGTTGTCCGGTCGCGGCGATCGTGCCGACCACGGCACAGACCAGCGCCCGACGCCATCCGGTGACCGTGGGACCGGCCACCCAGCGCGCTGCCCAGACCAGTGCCAGGACCACGAAACCGTACCCGAGGACCGTGTACAGGAAGTATCGGTTGTACGCGGCCAGGGCGTTTCCGTCATCGGTGGTGGAGCGTACGAAGACGTCGAGGACCGAGTAGAGGAAGTGGGTCCCCGGCGGGTAGACCCGAGCCATCTCCGGGTCCATGGACGTGCTCGCCTGGTCGGCGTGGAAGTAGGTGTAACCGCCGACCCGGTGAATCGCGTCGAACAGCGAGAAGTGACTCGCCTTGTCCTCGGTCATCACGATGTACCGGAGCCGGGCGGTCAACGACTTGCCCGCGAGCGGCTTGTACAACTCGTACATGGCGTACGCGGCCGCGGCCGGGGCGATCAGGTCGGAGAAGGACACCCGGCGCGGAAGCATCGGCCGGCGGCCGGTGACGACGGCGACCACGATCGTCAGGGTCCCCAGTGTCCCGGCCATCGCGACGGGATGCAGACCCCACGGCCACAGCGAGAAGAGCAGTCCGGCCGTGATGAACTCACCCATCATCAGCAGGACCGTCAGCATCAACCGGTCGAACAGCCCCACGCCGGCCCGGACCAGGGACGCGGTGCCGACGAAGAGCGCGAGGAGCGACAGCCAGTCGAGGCGTGCCAGGTGAAAGAGCGCGGGCAGGGCCCACGAGCCCAGGATCGAGGCGGCGACCACGAGCGTCGGTCGGCCGGCCGGCCGGCGGATGGCGCGGACGCTGCCAGGTGGGACGATCCGCTCCGTGAGATCCGGCTTGACGGCATTGCTCATGACAGCTCTTTCTCGCTCGTCTCGCGCCTTTCCGCACGGCCCATGGCTGCGGCCGTCGACGCCATGACCGGGGTCCCCTGGGGCCGGGGGCCGGGTTCCGCCTCGCCGCGACCGAGGTGATCACGGCCGATGTTGTGCTTCCCGGTGGGGAAGGCGGGCTGCCAGTGCTTGAGCTTGAGCGCCTGCTTTTCCACCAGGTGCCAGGACAGGAAGGCGCAGGCGAAGGCGCAGACGACGGACAACCCGGCGTACGCGGCGAATCCCCAACGTCCGACGTGGTACGAGGCGAGCACCTGCTGCGCCACGAAACCGTAGATGTAGATGCCGTAGGAATAGTCGTTCTTGCTTCCGACCCGGTGGAACCACTGGGGAAGCCGGACCGCCAACCACAGCAACAGGTAGGCGTAGGCGGGCAGTCCCACCACGAAGAATCCGCCGAACAGCAGGGTGATGCCCAGGGCAACGGCCGAGAGTATGCCCAGGACGTCGTTGATCGGGACCCGCTCGCGGTAGAGCTCGGCGGCGGTGCCCAGGAGGAAGAGGAAGCTCAGATAGATGATGTAGTGCGCGCTGAGCTCGCCGACCAGCGGCAGGTCGAACGTGGTGCTCGAACCGCCGCTGAGCGGCCCGCTCCAACCGGACGACTGGAGGTAGTCGTTCCAGATGTAGACGTACGCCCAAAGTGTGAGCACGAGGACGAAGCGCCGGGCATGGCTGAAGACCCCGGTGAACGCCAGTGCCGCGACGCCGATGTAGCAGAGCATCTCGTAGGCCAGCGACCACAACGCACCGTCGAACACGCTCGACTTGGTCTTGACCCCCCACGGAGTGGTGGTCTCGAACAGACCCGAGATGCCGTACTGCCGCACGCCCGTCCACCAGTTGGCCCGGATGTAGTCGAACGGGCCCGCCGGATGATCCCAAAAGCCCGCCAGGCCGCCGCGTTCGCGCATGGAGACCAGGGGGGCGACGACCAGGGCGGTCACGATGAGGCAGACCCACAGGCCGGGAAAGATGCGCAGGGCGCGGTGCCAGAAGTAGCGGCCCATCCCCCGCGTCGGGAACTGCGGGTGATCAGCAGCCCGGACAGGACGAAGAAGCCGTAGACGCCCATGGTGCCGAGGTTCGTCTGACGGTCGAAGAGCAGGAACCCGAGGTCGTGATCCCCGAAGCCGAGTGGTCGCGAATGGGACAGGACGACGGCCAGGGCGAGGGACAAACGGATGAATCCGACACTGTTTTGCCTACCGGAGAACAGTTCGCCCAAACTGCCCCGCGACCGCATGATGCTCGACCCTGCCATACAGGCTGCTCTCCCTATCCCGCAGAACCGAATCGTGTGGTCCGCCCCAGGATGGTCGGCCGCCGCACGCGCGGTGCCGGTGCGCTGTGGTCCGAAGGTGTGGCCGCCGCGGCACTCCGCGAATCAAGGTGGCCCCTCGACGCTGCCGACGCAAGTCCGGCGGTCGGGGGGCCGTCGTGTCGCGAAATTCATAAGGTGACCGGTCACAGGAACCGCATGGTCTGGGTACGGAGTGCCCACAGGGCAGCGCCCGATATGATAGCGCTCTTGCCGGCCCCGACGCGGCCGGGCATCCGGGGGCCGCATCACCGTCGCGTGAATCGGGCCTTTCGGCCGGCCATGGTATGCATGATCGGTCTGCGTGTGTGCGACGGACACTCACCGACGCCCGGGCAAGGCATAGTGAGAAGGGTCGGCAATTTTCTCAAATGGGAACAAACTCTGATTCCCGGCCGTCGGTTTCGCGGAGAGCGGTCCTGGCGTCGGGGTGCGGCCTGGTTGCCGTCGTCGGCATCGGTGGGGCCGTCGCATTGCTTGACGACGACGACTCGCCGACACAGCCGAAGCCCGCACAGGTTCCGCCGTCGGCCGAGCGTGTGCTGAATGTCGTCGCGCATCACGACGACGACCTGCTCTTTTTGAGCCCCGAACTGCTCGAGAACCTGCGCGCGGGTGCCACGGTCCGCACCGTGTACTTCATGGCGTCGGATTATTCGAATTATCCGAAATTCATGCAGGATCGCGAAGTCGGCCTCCGGCGGGTCTACGCGGACACGCTGGGGATGAAGCTGGGCCAGTGGAAAGCGCAGCCCTATGAGAAGGGCGGCGTCCAGGCCACCCTGTGGACGCTGGGCGATCGGGTCTCGATCCTGGAGACCCGGATACCCGACGGCTACATGAAGACGCCGCTCGGCGCGAAGCGCATGTGGGGTTTGTATTCCGAGAACATGCAGATCAAGACGCGTCCCGGCGAGACCTTTCCGGTCCAGGAGTTCAATCGGGACGCCCTGGTGGCGTTCCTGCGCGGGGTGCGCGACGAGATCAAACCGGACCGGGTCAACACGCTGGACCCCTTTGCGGATCTCGGCGGATCGCCCGACCCGGCGGGTGGGTTCCATCAGGATCACGTGGCCGTCGCGCGGATGGTGATGTACGCGCTGGAGCAGGACGTCCCGCCGTCGCCGGTCCACTACTTTCGCGACTACACCATCGAGCAATCGCCGCCGAACCTCTCCCCGGAGCGCGCCCGAGCGAAAGCGAAGGCTTTCAAGACATATACCGAATACGATCCCGACGCCAAGCGCAGCAAGGTGTACGGACCGTGGCTGCGAAAGACCTACGAGGTGGACGGCGCATGGCGGGGAGACCTCCTCGTGCCGCTGCCGGCACCCGATCGCATCGAAAAGGTCGCGGGTCGCCCGTATGTCGGATCCAGCTATCGCATCGTCAATCGCGCCAACCGCCTCGAACTTGTCGTGCGGAACGAGGCGAATGCGCCGCTGAGCGTTTCGCCCGCGCCGTCGGCCGCGGGTGGCGTCTTCAAGCTGCTCGGTATCCGATACGGCTGGGGAATCATGCCGAAGGGCAGCTCGCTGATCGTCGGGATGCCGGAATCCGATAAACACCCGGAACATGTGCCGAGGCTTGTGGAGCGCAGTCTCGACGGCGCTCAGGCGCTGCGCGCGCATGGTGACGTCGCCGGTGGATTCGAACTGCTTTTCGCGCATTCCGGTATGGCATTGACCGCCCCGCGGCAACCGGGCGGCGACGTGACGCAGGCGCCGAGCGACAAGAGCCCGGCACAGAAATGGGATTTCATCCCGGTGTGAATCCGGCTCGGCGTAGACCAGTGGATACGCTGTGCCGAGCCAGTCGACATGTTCCGCAAGCCCGAATGAGGATCCGTGACCGTCTCAGAGAGCGCGAGGACGAGCGTGCAGGCGCCCGAACCGGCCGAGCCGAGTGGGGCGCCCACGCGGGGCGCCGGGCGCCGGGCGATGGCTGTGCTCATCGCGTTGGCCCTGTCCTGGCTGATCCCGCTCGCGGCGTATGCCGTGAGCGCCACCATCGTCCTGCCGTTCGTCTTCCTCGCGCTGGTCGCCTCGCTGCTGCGGGCCGGGCGCACCATCCTCGACCGCCTGGTGCTCGCGTTCGCGCTGACCGCGGGTGCGATGTGTATGGCCGGCCTGCTCTTCTCGGCCTGGCCGTGGGGGCTGCACCCGGTGCCCGTCTCCGGACTCGGCTTCAGCGTCCTGGTGCTGGTCGCCGCGCTGTTGCGGCGCCGTCCCGAGCTGCCGCGCGTGGGCACCCTGTCCGACCTGTTCACCGTCGGGCTGACCGGGGTGATCGGCTTCCTGACCCTGTGGCCCTACCTGGGCCGCGGTCTGGTCGGCAGGATCTCGCTGATCGCGGTCGCCGAGGACCTGGGCCGGCACTTCGCGCTCTACGACGGCATCCGCACCGCCGGCGGATACACCTTCATGCACCGCCCGGACCTCAAGGCCGGCCTGACCGACGACCTCACCGCGTACCCGCAGGGCAGTCACTTCGCGATGGGTCTGTTCGACAACTTCTGGCGGGCGGGCACCGGGGCGGGCTCCGGTCAGGAGGCGATGAACCACTTCGTCTACTTCTACGCGGCCACCTTCGTCCTGATAATCTTCGCGGTCATGTGGTCGATGCGCTGGGTCGCCGGCACCGCGCTGTCCCCGTGGCGCTACCTCGTGCTCGCCTCGGCCGCCGCCGCCTACCTGTACTTCGGCGACGGCATGGCGATGTTCCTGCGCGGCTTCCCCAGCGAGTTCGCCGGACTCGCCCTGCTCGCCATCCTCGTCGCGGTGGTCGCCCGACCCCTGTCCAGGCTGCGCGAACAACTGTGCGTGCTCGCCTCGTTGACCATCGCGCTGTCGTTCACCTACTACCTGTTCCTGCCGCTGGCCGGGGCCATGCTGCTGGTCTGGCTGATCGGCTATCGCAAGCAGTTGCTCGAACGCCGGCTCCTGACCGCGGGAGTCGCCCTGATCACCGGCGTGGGCGCGCTCATAGTGCCGGTGGTCAACTGGAAGTACGCGAGCAAGTCGGAGGCGGTCAACGCCGCGGGCGGGATCAGCCCGACCAACCGGCACCTGCTCATGCTGCTGGTCTTCGTGGTCGCGCTCGGCCTGGCGTCCAAGTACGCGTGGCGACACCCGGTGCGCCGCCGGGTCATCCTGTGGATGCTCGCGGCGGTCGGGATAGCGGCGCTGATGTTCCTGTACCAGACCGCGGTGATCGGTGAGACCTCGTACTACTACGAGAAGCTGCTGCACCAACTGTTCGTGGTCGCGCTGGTCTGCCTCGGCGCCACCTGGCTGGTGGTGCCGCACTACCAACCGGGCCACTTCCGGCCGGGGCGGCGTCCGAGGCCGGCGTTCGCCAACGCGTGGACCGCCGTGCCGCTCGCGTTGGCGGTCACGGTGACCATCGCCTACAACGCCAACCCCGACCGCTACGTGTGGCGCAAGCCCGGCAAGGACTACAGCTGGGGGGTCAGCTACTTCCTCAAGGGCATGGACCAGCCCAAGCTCGCCCGGGCCGTGCTCGCCGCCGTCCAGGCCCAGCCCGATCCCGAGGGCAAGGCCACCATCCTGCAGATGCGCAACGACTGGGAAGCCAACTACTACGGCACCCTGTGGGTCGACGTGATGCAGCGCAACCTCGGCGTCGCCTGGCCGGTCAAGCCACCGCTGGGCACCCAGGAGAGCCCGGCGGCGCTCAAGGACCGGATCACCCGGCAGTTCCCGGGCACCCCGATCCGGGTGATGACCAACGACCCGGCCACTCTCGACACCGTGCAGCGCATCCGCCGGGACCGGCCCGAGCTGGGCCTGGACGTACTGTTCAGCAACCCGACCCGGTGCGGGTACCGCTTCGAGCCCGTGGCCGCCCCCGCGCCCGGCAAGGAGCCCGCGCCGGTGCCGGTGATCCCGTTCCCGGCGAACGGGTGCAAGTCCAAGGCCAAGTCCCCGGCCCCCGTCCAGGTCCCCGTGACCAACCCGACGAACAACCCCGACAGGGAGTAGCGCCATGGCCGAGCAGGCCCGGGTCGGCGTCGTGGTGATCGTCTACGACGACGCGGCCCTGTTGTCCGACGCGGTGCGCTCGGCGCTGGCCCAGGGCCCGCTGGTCACCGAGGTGACGATCGTCGACGACGCTTCCGCGGATGCCTCCGCGGCCGTCGCCGATCGCCTCGCCGCCGAGGATTCCCGGGTCCGGGTGATCCGACGGTCCGTCAACAGCGGCGGCTGCGGCACCCCGCGCAACGACGGCATCGACGCTTCGCGGGCCGACTGGATCGTGTTCCTGGACAGCGACGACGTCCTGCCGCCGGGGGCGGTGCGGGCGTTGGTGACCGCAGGCGTCCGGGAGGAGGCCGACGTGGTGGCCGGGTTGTGCGTGCGGCGCGAATTGCCGCGCGTGCGAAATGTGCCGTGGCAGCCGGGCCTGTTCGCCCGCCCCGGCGTGTTCGACGGCCTGGTGGGCCGGCCGGAGACGGTGTGGGACACGCTGTCGGTCAACAAGGCGTACCGCCGCGCGTTCCTGATCGACCACGACATCCGCTTCCCCGACGGCGCGGCGCACTACGAGGACTTCGTCTTCACCGCCCGGGTGTACGCGGCCGCGCCGCGCTTCGCCGTGGTCACCGACGAGGTCTACACCTGGCATGTGCGTCGCGCGGCGGGCGACCCGTCGATTTCGCTGCGTCGGGATCGGGTGCGCAACTGGCTCGACCGGCTGGACGCGCACCGGCAGGTGCTGGAGATCCTGCGGCCCGTCCCGGAGTTGCGGCTCGCCGCCGAGACCAAGTTCGTCGATCACGATCTGCTGCTCTACCTGCGCGACCTGCACGCGCGCGACGAGGAGTACCGTGCCGAATGGTGGTCCTCGACCCGCGCGCACCTGACCGGGTTCGACCCCGGCGCGCTCACCCTCGCCCGTCCCGCCGCGCGTTGGGCGGCGGCGGTGGTGTGCGGTCGGCAGGAGCCCGTCGACCTGTTGCGACTGTCCCGGCTCGCGGCCGACCCGCCCCGGCTCACCGGTCCGCTGCGCGAGCGCGACGGTGTACCCGTGTGGGACGACCGCACCCCCCGGTGGACCTGAGCGGTTTCGCCGACATCCCGGTCGCCGAACTGCCCGTCGAGGTACGGGCCACGGTGCGCGCCGGCCGCCGCAGCGTGCTCGACGTGACCGTGCGCGACCTGTACGAACGGTTGCGCCCCGGTCGTCCGCACCGGATCGAGCTGGAGTTGCGCGATCGACACGGGGAAGCCGTCCGGGTCGCCGGTGTCGGCACCGGCGTGCTCCACGAGGAGGCCGTCGATCCCGACGGCGGCTCGTGGAGCGCGGCCATCGCGCTCGACAACACGCTGCTGTCCACGGGCGAGCCGTTCACCGTCTGGGACGTCTGGGCCCTGGTCCATCTGCGCGACGGCACCCACCTGGAGACCAAGGTCGCCGCCGGCGTGGGGCTCGGCCGCCGGGTCCGGCCGGACCTGCGACACGGGCTCGCGCTCGCCCAGTTCCACGCCACCGCGAGCGGTTCGCTGGCGATCCGCTTCGCCGGAGGCGTCAACGGGGTACGCGAGGTGCTCGACGCCCGACTCCGGCGCCGGCGGGCGGGCTCGCGCCCGGCACGATAGCCCCGGCTCAGCGGTAGACGTAGACGAAGAGCTGTTCCCAGCGCTCCAGGATCGCCTCGGGGGAGAACCGCCGGACGTCCTCGAGGCCCTGCTTGCCCAGCCGATCCCGGAGCGCCTGGTCGCTCATCAACCGGTCGAGCCCGCGCGCGAATTCCTCGGTGTTCCCGCGCGGGATCAGCAGGCCGTTGCCGTCGTCGGCGATGATCTCCCGCACCCCCGGCGCGCAGTCGAAGCCGACGCAGGGCACACCCATCGCCATCGCCTCCAGCAGCGAGATCGGGAAACCCTCCGCCCGAGAGGACAGCGCGAACACCGAGGTGTCGGCCAGCGCCCCTTCGATGTCCGAGGTGCGTCCGGGGAACTCCACGCTGTCGTGCACACCCAGGGTCCACGCCTGGGCCCGCAGCCGAGCGTCCTCCGGGCCGGCGCCGTACAGTCGCAGCGTCCAGTCCGGATGCCTCGGGGCGACCAGGGCCCATGCCTCCAAGAGCAGGTCGTAGCCCTTCTCGAAGGAGAACCGGCCGAGGCTCACCACGACCCTGTTCGATCGGGTGGTGAACTCCCGCGGCTGTATCGGCAGCGGATTGGGCATGAAGTCGGTGTTGTTGAGCCCGTCCCGGCTCCACGCGTCGGCGTCCTCGATGGTGAGCAGGAGCAACCGGTCCACCCCGGCGAAGTACTTCTTGACCCGCCGGTACCGCGAAGAGGCGGCCGACGCCTCGAACGACTCGTGGCTCATCCCGATCACCCGCAGCCCGGCGGTGTCGCTGAGCGCGACCCACTCCATCGCCCACACCTGCGGCACGATCACGATGCCGCCCGGCCGGGCCCGGCGGAACAGCACGGTCAGCCGGTCCGCGGCCTGCTGCACCGACGCCTTGCGCAGCGCCTCACGGCGCTGTGCCCCCACGTTCAGCCGATCGCGCACCGTGCGCGCGCTCCACGCGGACGGCGGATGCTCCTCGTGCAGGCACAGCGTGCGATAGGGCAGATCGCGGCCGTAGTCGTGGATCTGCTCCGGGTGCACCACGCCGATCAGCGTCACCGTGTGCCCGGCCTCGGTCAGCATCGCGGCGGTGTGGTGCGCCCAACGCTGCAACCCGCCGAGTTCCTCGATGTTGTTGCAGACGATGAAGACGTCCCGCGACGGGTGGGGTCGGGTGGTCTCGACGTCGCTCACTGTGATTCCTTGCCAAGAAAGAAACGCTCGACGATGGTCTTCGCGGCCGTGCCGTGGTCGTACTCGCCGTAGGACTCCACGAAGTTCCGCCGGCGTTCCGCGTACTCCGGTGCGGTGGCGTCGAGTTCGCGCAGATGTCCGAAGAACTCGTCCTCGTCGTGGGCGAGCGGTCCGGGAGCCGTCTCGGCGAGATCGAAGTACGCGCCGCGGGATTGGCGGGTGTACGCGTCGTAGTCGTAGGTGAAGAACACCATCGGCCGGTCCAGCAGCGCGTAGTCGAACATCAGGGACGAGTAGTCCGTGATCAACACGTCGGTCAGCTGGAGCAGTTCGGTCACGTCCGGGACTTTCGAAGCGTCCTTGACGTCGTCGGCCAGCGACGGCGGCAGCACCACCGAGTTCAGGTAGTGCGTCCGCACGAGCAGCACGTAGCGGTCGCCGAACTCCTCGACGAACCGGGCCGGGTCGAACGGCAGCGAGAAGGGCGTGATCGAACCGTCCTCCTCCTGCCGGAACGTGGGCGCGTACAGCACCACCCGACGCTCGTCGCCGGCCAGGCCCAACCGCTCGCGCAGCGCCGCGACCCGCTCGCGGCTCGCCTCGCCGTCGATCAGCGCGTCGTTGCGCGGATAGCCGACCCGCAGGATCTCGCAGTTCAGCCGGTAGCCCCGGACCAACGTGCGCACGTCGTGCTCCGAGCGCACCACGAAGTGGTCGAAACGATCGACCATTTGTTGAAGGTGCCGCTGCGCGGCCTCGCCCGAGTGCTTCACCGAGGGCATGTCGAAGCCCATGCGCTTGAGCGCCGAACCGTGCCAGGTCTGGATGTAGGTGGTGCCGCGGTTCTTCACCGCGTCGCCGGGAAAGCCCTGGTTGTCGACCCAGAACTCGGCCTGCGCGAGTGCCTTGTAGTACGCCCACGAGCCCCGCTTGACCAGCGTCGCGTCGGCGGGGAACCCGGCCTTGCTCTCCGCGTACGCCCAAGTCGCCTTGATCGGCGCGCCCGCGCGGCGCAGTTCCTCGTAGATGTGGCGCGGGCTGTCGCTGTACTGCTTGCCCAGATGGCTCTCGAACACCGCCGTGCCCTTGCGCACCGGCAACTGCGCCAGCGCCTCGCGGCCCATCCGCAACAGCGTGCGCTTGCGCGCGCCGGTCTGGCGCAGCTGGGTGCGCAGGATGCCGCGCGCCTTGACCCCCGCGCGGCTCTCCACCGCCTTCGTCAACAACTCGCCGCCGCGCCGGGCGGTCGGTCCCTCGGCGATCAGTTCGAAGGCCAGGTGACCCTTGGAGGTGATGTGCAGGGAGAACTGGTCCCCGGCGAGTCGGCTCAGCCGAGGACGGGCGGGCAGCGGCTGCACGTGCTCGGGGATCGAGGTGCCGAAGACGCGGGTGGTCACCTTCTCGCCGTCGACCGACATGATCAGCCGGACGTCCCAGACCGGGTCGATCAGTCCGATCGGATGGATGGTGTCGGCGAGGTCGACCTCCGCCTCCCACACGATCCCGTCGGGGGTGTGCCGGATCGAGCGCACCGGGCGCCGCACCGCCAGCGGCGCGAGCTTCTTGCGCCGGGGCAGGAACTCGAAGTGCGCGGACAACTTCGCCTCGGGGCCGATCCGTCCGACCGGATTGACGATCACGCCGGTCATCCGCACCATGCCGCCCGCGGAACTGACCGAGGTGAGTTCGTTGCCCAGCCACAGCGACGACAGCGGCTTGGTCCACGGCATCGTGTCGGTGACGTCCAGGACCTGCCGGCCCAGTTCGTCGTCGAGGTGCCCGGCACACCAGTAGACGCGGTCGCCCTCGACGTGCAGCGGCGAGGTGATCTTGTTCCGGTTGAGCACGAAGTCGATCGCCGGGATCAGGTTGGCCCGATCGTCGCGCAGCACGAGGTAGGCGGCGATCGCCGGGATCTGGTTGGCCTCCCGGAAGGCCCGGGGGTCCAGCGTCTCCAGGTACGGGCGGGCCACGGCGATGAACCCGTCGCGCTCCTCCTCGGTCTGGAAGGGCAGTCCCCACAGGTAGAGCACCAGGTCGTGCTGGATGAACTTGCGGTCCTTGAGGAGCTTGAGTTCCACCTCGCCGCGCGCACGCAACTCGTCGTCGATGAGCTGGTGGATCCGCACCCGGTCGACGAAGTTCCGGATCTCGTTGCGCCGGTTGGAGATCGACAGCTTCTTGGTGTTCTCCACCACGTTCCAGTGGTAGATCGTGCTCGGGATCAGGGTCAGCTTCGACGCGGCGAGATAGGCCCGCGCGGAGAAGAGCAGGTCCTCGTAGTGGTAGCCCTCGGGAAAGCGCAGCTCGGCCCGGTTGAGGAAGTCCCGCCGGTAGCACTTGTTCGTCGACAGCGTGTCGTGCAGCAACTCCGGCTTCTCGGCCACCGAGGACAGCACCGCACGCTCGCGGTACAGGTTCGGGTACCACTCGGTGACCTTCCGCCCCTTGTCCAGATGCACCCGCACGCACAGCCCGGAGACCAGATCGGCGCCCGTCTCGTCGGCGGCCACCAGCATGTTCTTGCAGGCGTGACGGTCCAGGGTGTCGTCGCTGTCGAGGAACATCACGTAGGTGCCGCGGGCGGCGTCGATGCCGACGTTGCGCGGCCGGCTGCATCCGCCGCTGTTCTCCGGCAGGCGGATGGCACGCACCTTGCCCGGATGCTCGGCCGCGATCCGCTCGGCCGTCGCGAAGCTGTCGTCGGTGCTGTGGTCGTCGACGATGACGACCTCGAGGTTGGCGAGGGTCTGGTCGAGGACCGATGCGACGGCGTGCGCCAAGCGTTCGGCGTCGTTGTAGACGATCACCACGACGCTGATATCGGGCACATCGGTCGCGGACAAGCGGTCACCTCCGGGCGGGTGCAACACGAGAAGTTGTGACGGTCGGCCGATGGGCGGTCGCCCGGACCGACTCGGCCGATCCTAACGAACGTGGTGAGAACCCCACGAATACCCGAACGGGTGGGGCCGTCGACCGTATCGATCCCGGCGACCGCCCGTTGATCTGGTAAAACGTGGGACGTTCGACGACGCCGGACGGTTGCGAACGAGCCGTTCGGGCGGCTTCGGGGGATCGGCTAGCCTGTCTCGTTGTCTCCAGCACCCTCCCTGCACGCTCGTTCGGTTGTCTTCCAGGTCCGTGCCCGACCGCACGTTCATCGGCGGTGCCCGCGGCACCACCGCAAAAGGAGTGATGGCGCCTGTCCACGGCACTGGTCCTCACGGCGTCCACGGCATCCTCCGCGTCTCCGCTTCCCCGGCCGGCGGACGCCTACACCAGTGCCGATCCGGCCCCGCTGCTCGCCGAGTTGTCGGCGCTCGATCGCGGTGTGCCGGAGATCGAGGTGGCGGCCCCGGACGCGCTGCGGGCCGCGCTGGCCGCGGGGGAGGACCGGATCACCCTCGTCGACGCGCGTTTCGTCGGCCACCGGCACGCGCTGCGCCTGGTGATCGCCGACACCCGCTTCCCGGCCGCACACGTACCCGGCGTACTCGCCGTCGAGGGCGAGGCCAGGGCCGAGGCGGCCCGGATCGCGGCCGGCCTCGACCGGCCCGCCGCCGACGCCTGCGTGCCCGACCTGATCGCCGAGCGGCTGGTCGCGGCGGGTGTCTCGCTGCGCGAGGTCCCGCTGGGCGAACTGCTCGCCGAGGTGCCGCGCGACGAGGACGCGCGTGCCCGGGCGGTGGCCGCGGTGGCCGCGGTGGACGACGAGCGCATCCGGCTCGCCTCGGCGGTCAAGGCCCGGGACGGTTTCTTCACCACGTTCGCGGTCAGCACCTGGTCGCGCTACCTGGCCCGCTGGTGTGCGCGCCGGGGCCTGACGCCCAATCAGGTCACCGTCGCCTCGCTGCTCGTCGCGCTCGCCGCGGCGGCGGGCGCGGCCACCGGCACCCGTGCCGGCTACATCGGCGCGGCCCTGGGCCTGTACTTCTCCTTCGTGCTCGACTGCACGGACGGCCAACTCGCCCGCTACGCGGTGAGTTACTCGCGGATCGGCTCGTGGCTGGACGCCACCTTCGACCGGGCCAAGGAGTACGCCGTCTACGCGGGCCTGGCGCTCGGCGCCGCCCGGCACGACGACGACGTGTGGACCCTCGCACTGGTCGCGATGGTGGTGATGACCACCCGGCACATCGTCGACTTCGCGTTCAACGAGACTCGGCGCGGCATCGGCGGCGGCGGGGACGACGATGGCGCGGACGGCGGCGCCGGCGCCAAACTGTCGGGCAAGTTGAACACGGTCGGCTGGACCGTGTGGGCCCGGCGGATGATCATCCTGCCGATCGGCGAGCGCTGGGCCCTGATCGCCCTGCTCACCGCGACCACCACGCCGCGGATCACCTTCGTCGTGCTGATCACCGGCTGCGTGCTCGCCGCCTGCTACACCTCGCTCGGCCGGGTCCTGCGCTCGCTGCCGCGCCGTACGCCGGCCGCCCCGCAGGTCGGCGAGCACCTGGCCGCGCTCGCCGACAGCGGCCCGATCGCCGAACTCGTCGCCCGGCTGCGGCCGCGCGTGCCCGCCCCCGCGGCCGCGCTCCTCGGCACCGCCGCCCTGCTCGCGGTGCTGCTCGCGGGCGGCGCGGGCGAGTGGTGGGGCCTGGCCGGCGCGGGCGTCTACGCGCTGTGTGCCGGGGCCGCGATCGGCCGCCCGCTGGTGCGCCGGCTCGACTGGGTGGTGCCGCCGATCTTCCGGGCCGCCGAATACGCCGCGATTACCATCCTGGCCGCGCAGGTGGTGCCCACCGCGGTGGCCGCGGCATTCGGTTTGGTCGCGGCCACCGCCTACCATCACTACGACACGGTGTATCGCCTGCGCGGCGGCTACGGGGCACCGCCCCGGGCGCTGGTGTGGGCGGTGCTCGGTCACGAGGGACGTGTGCTCCTGGTGACCGTGCTGGCCGCGGCGGGCTCGAACACCCTGCGCACCGGTCTGATCGTCACGGCCGGCGTACTGGCGGCGATCGTGCTCGCCGAGAGTGTCGCCTTCTGGGTGCGCGGCGCGCGCCCGGACATCGACGACGCCACCCCGGTGGGCCCCGCCCCCTCGGCCTCCGCCCCGTCGTACCGCCCCCTGGAGGCCGTCGTCGCGGCGGCCCCCGATCGAACTGGAGACCTTTCATGATCGGCCTCGTTCTCGCCGCCGGCGCCGGCCGCCGGCTGCGCCCGCATACCGACACGCTGCCCAAGGCCCTGGTGCCGGTGGGCGCGCCCGGTGCGCCGGACAGCGAGCGGTCGATCCTGGAGGTCACCCTCTCCCACTACGCCGCGGTCGGCCTGACCGAGGCCGCGATCGTGATCGGCTACTGCGGCGACGCGATCCGCGACCGGCAGGGCCTGCTGGAGCGCCGCTACGGACTGAAGCTGCACCTGGTCGACAACGACAAGGCCGAGGAGTGGAACAACGCCTACTCCCTGTGGTGCGCCCGCGACCACCTCGCCGACGGCGTGCTGCTCGCCAACGGCGACACGCTGCACCCGCTCTCGGTGCAGGAGACCATGCTGGCCGCGCGCGGCGGCGACAAGGGCATCATCCTGGCCCTGGACACCGCCAAGCCGCTCGCCGACGAGGAAATGAAGGTCACCCTCGGCGACGACGGCCGGATGCGCCGGATCACCAAGCTGATGGACCCGGCCGAGGCGGCCGGCGAGTACATCGGCGTCACGCTGATCGAGGGCCACGCCGCGCCCGCGCTGGTCGACGCGCTCCGGGCCACCTTCGAACGCGACCCGCAGCTGTACTACGAGGACGGCTACCAGGAACTGGTGAACCGCGGCGGCCGGGTCGACGTGCAGCCGATCGGCGCGCCCGACACCCGGGTGCCGTGGACCGAGATCGACACCACCGAGGACCTGACGGTCGCCCGGGAGATCGCGTGCCGGTACTGACCCGACTGGTCCCCACACCGCTCACCGTCGACATCCGCGCGGGCGCGGTCACCGACCTGGCCGGCATCCTGGCCGACCGTCGGGTCTCCACCTCGGGCCGGATAGCGGTCGTGGTCAGCGAGGGCTCCGGCGCCGGGCTGCGCGAGCGGTTCGCCCCGCAACTGCCGGGCGCCGAGTGGTATTCGGTGGGCGGCGGCACGCTGACCGCGGCGGTCGACCTGGCCGACCGCATGCGCGGAGGGGCCTACGACGCGGTGGTCGGCCTCGGCGGCGGCCGGGTCCTGGACGCCACCAAGTACGCCGCCGCGCGCGTGGGCCTGCCCATGGTCGCGGTCGCCACCAACCTCGCCCACGACGGCATCGCCTCGCCGGTGAGCATCCTCGACAACGACGCGGGCCGCGGCTCCTACGGCGTGCCCACGCCGATCGCGCTGGTGGTCGACCTGGACCTGGTCCGGGCCGCGCCGCAGCGCTTCGTGCGCTCCGGGATCGGCGAGTCGTTGTCGAACCTGTGCGCGGTGGCCGACTGGGAGTTGTCCCACCGGGTGACCGGCGAGCCGCTGGACGGCCTCGCGGTCGCGCTGGCCCGCACCTCCGGCGACTCGATGCTGCACCGCCCGGGCGGCATCGAGGACGACGACTTCCTCGTCGCGCTGACCGAGGGCCTGGTGCTCTCCGGCATAGCGATGTCGGTGGCCGGTACCACCCGCCCGTGCAGCGGGGCCTGCCACGAGATCTCGCACGCCATCGACCTGCTCTACGGCGAGCGCGACGGCCACGACGGGCTGCACGGCGAACAGGTCGGCCTGGGCGCCGCGTTCGCCACCCACCTGCGCGGCGACGAGGCGCTGACCAGGCTCTTGACGAGCACCCTCGCCCGGCACAAGCTGCCGGTCGTGCCGGAGCATCTCGGCCTGACCATCGACGAGTTCACAGCGGTGGTGACCCACGCGCCGCAGACCCGCCCGGGACGTTTCACCATCCTCGAACATCTCGACCTCGACCACGACGCCATCCGGGATTCGGTGACCGAATATGTCCACACCTACGGCGGCTGAGCTTCGCTCGGTCGTACACCCCGAGGGTCTGCTCGACCGGCGCAGTGGCGAACACTGGGCCGGGCGCATCTACATGCGTCAGATCTCCCTCCAGGTCACCCGACGCATCGTCGGGACCCGGGTGACGCCCAACGGGCTCACGTACCTGATGATCCTCGCGGGCATCGCCGCCGGCGCCGCGCTGATCCTGCCCGGGATCGCCGGACCGCTCGCCGCGCTGATCCTGGTGCAGCTCTACCTGCTGCTCGACTGCGTCGACGGCGAGGTGGCCCGCTGGCGCCGGCAGACCTCGGTCACCGGGGTCTACCTCGACCGGGTCGGCCACTACCTGTCCGAGGCCGCGCTGCTCTCCGGCGCCGGCCTGCACGCGGCGGGCGTCCTGGACGGCGGCGGCTTCAACGGCTATGCCACGCTCGGCGTGGTCGCCGCCCTCGGCGCGATCCTGATCAAGTCCGAGACCGACCTGGTCGACGGCGCCCGCGCGAAGAGCGGCCTGCCGCCCGTGCAGGACGCCGCCGCCGTGCCGCGCTCCTCGGGCGCGGCGAGCGCGCGCAAGATCGTCGCCTCGCTCAAGTTCCACCGCCTGGTCGGTGCCGTCGAGGCGTCGATCCTCCTGCTCCTGGCCGGCGTGCTCGACCTGGTGGCCGACGACGGCGGCCTGCTCTACAGCCGGATCGCGGTCACCGCGCTGGCCGCCATCGCCCTCCTGCAGACCGTGCTGCACCTGGTCAGCGTGCTCATGTCGAGCAGGCTCCGGTGACCGCCGAGGCTGCCGAGGGGCAGCGGGCCGGCGGCGCGGCCGACACCGAACACCCGGTGCTCGGGGCGGTGGTGCTGACCATGGGCGATCGCCCGCGGGAACTGGAGCGCCTGCTGCGCTCGGTCGCCGACCAGGACGGCGAGCCGATGGCGGTGGTCGTGGTCGCCAACGGCGGGCCGCTGCCGGAGTTGCCCGAGGGCGCGGTGGGCATCGCCCTGCCGAAGAACGTGGGCATCCCCGCCGGCCGCAACGTCGGCACCGACGGCCTGCCCGCCGACACCGACGTGGTGCTCTTCCTCGACGACGACGGCCGGCTCGGCGGCACCGACGCCGGCCGCCTGCTGCGCGAGGCGTTCGCGGCCAACCCGCGCCTGGGCATCGTCTCGTTCCGGATCGTGGATCCGGAGAGCGGCGAGACCCAGCGCCGGCACGTGCCCCGGATCCGGGTCGGCGACCCGCTGCGCTCGGGCCCGGTGACGACGTTCCTGGGCGGCGCGAGCGCGGTGCGTGCCGCGGTGCTGCGCGAGGTCGGCGGGCTGCCCGACGACTTCTTCTACGCGCACGAGGAGACCGACCTGGCCTGGCGCGCGCTCGACGCGGGCTGGGAGATCGAGTACCGCGCCGACATCGTGCTGGAGCACCCCAGGACCAGCCCGGCCCGGCACGCGGCCTTCTTCCGGATGAACGCGCGCAACCGCGTCTACCTGGCCCGACGCAACCTGCCCTGGCCGATCGTGCCCGCCTATCTGGGCACCTGGGTGGTACTCACCGCCGCCCGCAGGCCGTCCAGGGAGAACGCCCAGGCGTGGCTCGCGGGCTTCCGCGAAGGCTGGAAGACCCCCAGCGGCCCGCGCCGACCGATGTCCTGGCGAACGGTCTGGCGCATGACCAAACTCGGCCGCCCGCCCGTGATCTGACAGGCTGGAAACCCCCGTACGTTTTCGATCTCGACCCGACGCATATGAAAGTGTCAACGTGGCCAACAGCGTGCAGGCCGACACCCTGAGCCCACAGGGGACGTCGGCACCCCCCGGTTCCACCGAACCATTGGCGGACCTCGCCGCCCGCTACAAGCTGACGGTCAGTGGAGCCCGCCCCGGGCTGCTTTCGTACACCAAGCAGCTCTGGGCCCGGCGCCACTTCATCGTGGCCTTCGCCAACGCCAAGACCCGGGCCACCTACAGCACCGCCAAACTCGGCCAGGTCTGGCAGGTGCTCACGCCGCTGATGAACGCGGCCGTGTACTACCTGATCTTCGGCTACCTCGTGAAGACCAAGGGCGGCATCGACAACTATGTCGCCTTCCTGGTCACCGGCGTCTTCGTGTTCACCTTCACCCAGAGCGCGGTGCTCGCGGGCAGCCGGGCGATCAGCGACCAGTTGAACCTGATCCGGGCACTGCACTTCCCCCGGGCGTGCCTGCCGATCTCGTTCACCATCGTCCAGCTCCAGCAGTTGCTCTTCTCGATGGTCGTGCTGTGCGCGATCGTGCTCGGCACCGGTGAGCCGCTCAGCCTCAAATGGCTGCTGATCGTGCCCGCGCTGGTCCTCCAGTTCGTCTTCAACGTCGGCCTGAGCCTGGTCCTGGCCCGCATCGGCGCCGTGATGGTCGACATCAAGCAGCTGTTGCCGTTCATCCTGCGCACCTGGCTGTACATCAGCGGCGTCTTCTACAGCCTGGACAACTACACCAAGACGGCGCCGACCTGGGTGGCCCGCGTCCTGGAGGCGAACCCCGGGGCGGTGTACATCGAGCTGGTGCGCGACGCGCTCATCGACAGCCACTCCACGGTGCCCGCGCACACGTGGGCCTACGCGATCGGCTGGGCGCTGCTGATGGGCCTCGGCGGTTACATGTACTTCTGGAAGGCGGAAGAGAGGTACGGCCGTGGCTGAGCAACCCGCGATCATGAGTCTGGCCGAAGCCGGCGCGAAGGCCGAGGTCGAGGTGCCCGAACAAGGCGTTCCGCAACAACCGCAGCAGGTCGGCGAGGAAGTGCCGCCGACCGTCGTCGTCGACGACGTGCACCTGGTCTACCGGGTCCACGGCGCCTCCTCCGGCAAGGGCAGCGCCACCTCCGCACTGTCGCGGCTGGCGCTGCGCAAGAAGGCCACCGGCGTCACCGAGGTGCACGCCGTGCGCGGCGTCAGCTTCGTCGCCTACAAGGGTCAGGCGATCGGCCTGATCGGGCGCAACGGCTCGGGCAAGAGCACGCTGCTGCGCTGCATCGCCGGCCTGCTGCCGCCGACCACCGGCAAGATCTACAGCGACGGCCAGCCGTCGCTGCTCGGGGTCAACGCGGCGATGATGAACGACCTCACCGGAGAGCGGAACATCATCCTGGGCTGCCTGGCGATGGGCATGACCCAGCGCGAGGCCGAGGCCAACTACGAGCAGATCGCCACCTTCTCCGGCCTGAACAACTACAACGGCAAGGACTTCACCAAGCTGCCGATGCGGACCTACTCGTCCGGCATGGCGGCGCGGCTGCGGTTCTCCATCGCGGCGGCGCGCTCGCACGACGTGCTGATGATCGACGAGGCGCTGGCCACCGGCGACCGGGAGTTCCAGCTCAAGAGCGAGGCCCGGATCCGCGAACTGCGCAAGGAGGCCGGCACGGTCTTCTTGGTCAGCCACAGCATGAAGTCGATCCGCGACACCTGTGACCGGGCGATCTGGCTCGACCAGGGCGTGATCAAGATGGACGGGCCGATGGAGGAAGTCGTCAACGCCTACGAGGGCAAGTAGCGGCGCGGCGGAAGAACCACCGGCCCCACGGGCACGTCCTGCACCACAGGCAGCAAAAGCACTACCGGTTCCACTGGTTCCACCAGCACCAACAGCACCACGCAAAGGGGTTCACCGGTGTCCTTGCAGGTCCTGGCGGAGAGTACCGACGACAACCTCGACATCGAGGTCCTGCGGGACGTCAACGGACTCACCGAACACACCTCCTGGGCGCACGGCGGCATGGAGTTCATGGGCGAGTACGGCATGTTCGCCGTACTCGCCGTGCTCGGCCTGCTCGCGTGGTGGCGGGTACGCTCCCGGCCGGACCACGTCGCGGCCGTGGCCGGCCTCGTATGGGCCCCGCTCGCGGCCCTGGTGGCGGAGTTGGCGAACGCGCCGCTGCGCGACTGGGTGGACCGGCCGCGCCCCTTCCTGAGCCACGACGGGCTGCACGTGCTCGTGCAGGGCAAGACCGACCCGTCCTTCGCCTCCGACCACGCGCTGACCACGATGGCGCTCGCGGTCGGGATCCTGCTGGTGGACCGCCGGATCGGCGCCCTCGCGGTGCTCGCCGCGGTGTTCACCGGCTTCGCCCGGCTCTACGTGGGGGTGCACTACCCGACCGACGTGCTCGCCGGATTCGCGCTCGGCGCGCTGGTCGCGCTGGTCGGCTCGATGTTCGTGGGCCGCCTCCTGGAGCCGGTGGTGCGGATGGTCGAACGCGGACCGCTGCGGCCACTGGTCACGGCCGAGCCGCGCCCGGCGGGATGACGGCGGCGCGGCCGAGGGGCGGACACGATGGGAAGCGACACCGAGGGCGGCCGGGACGCGGGCCGACTGGGCGAGCGGCTGAGCCTGCGCGAACAGGTCGCACGGGCGATTCGGGCCGCGCTGGTGACCGGCCGGATGCGGCCGGGGGTGGTCTACTCGGCGCCCGCCCTGGCCGGCCGGTTCGGGGTGTCCGCCACACCGGTGCGCGAGGCACTGCTCGACCTGGCCAAGGACGGCCTGGTCGAACCGGTCCGCAACAAGGGCTTCCGGGTGCGCGCGATGTCCGCGGCGGACCTGGCCGACGTGCACCACCTGCGCGAACTCCTGGAGATACCGACCGTCGCCGGGCTCGCCCGGGACGGCTGCGCGGACGAACTGCCGCGCCTGCGCGCTCTGGTCGACGACCTCGCCGACGCGCTGGAGCGCGCCGACGTGGCGGACCGCGTGGACGCCGAGGACCGCTTCCACGCGCACCTGCTCGGCCTGGCCAAGAACGCGCGCCTGGTCAAGGTGGTCGCCGAACTGCGGGCCCAGGCCCGGCTGTACGGCCCGCTCCCGGCGCCGGACGAGGCCGAACACGGCTCGATCGCGGTCGAGTTGCACCGACTGCTCGACCTGATCGAGGCCCGCGACGTGGCGGGCGCCGAGGAACTGACCCGGCGCCGGCTGGCCCGATCGCGCCCGCCCGCCCTCGCGGACGCACCCGCTGCCCCGACATCCCCCGAACGGCCGTAACCCGGCGTCGCCTCGCTCGTTGTCCCGACGAGCCGCCGCCGCGTGGCCGGCCGTCACGCGAGGATTCCGAGCATCCGGGAGAACCCCACATGTTGGTCCGCACCGCGCTCACGGGTGCCTGTTGCGCCCTCGTCCTGGCCGGGGTCGCCGGTTGTCAGGGCGACGACGTGCAACCGCAGGGAGCGCAGGTCAAGGGCAGTGGCGGGGCCGCGAGCGGCGGCCCCGCGGACGCGGTCGCCGCCGTGCGCAAGGCGGCCGACGTCACCACGGGCGCGAAGAGTTCGCGCACCCGCACCACGATGACGATGCAGAGCGACAACCGGGTCGTGAAGCTCACCGGCCAGGGCATGTTCGACTATGTCCGGCACATCGGCACGCTCACGGTGGACGCGCCCAAGGATTCCGGCATCGCCGGGCCGCTCCAGGAGATCCTGACCCCCCAAGCGCTCTACATGAAGAACGGCTCGCCCGGCGTCCCCAAGGACAAGTGGGTGCGCCTCGCGATCGACGGGCTGGCCGACGGCAACCTGGTCAGCGGCGGCGGCACCGATCCCGGGACGTCCTTCGAGATACTGCGCGGGGTCAACGACGACGTGGTCCTGGTGGGCACCGAGAAGCTGGGCCCGGACACCGTGCGGCATTACAAGGGCACCCTGGACATCCGCAAGGCGCACGACCTGACCGCGCCGGAGGTGCGCGGCCCGCTGGCCGCCGCGCTGAAGACCTTCGACGGCGCGCCGATCCCGTTCGACGCCTACCTCGACGACGCCGGTCGACTGCGCAAGGTCGAGGAGTCGTTCGTCTTCGTGATGGGCCCCGACGAGGCCAGGACCGCGGCGACGACGAAGGTGCTCTCCGCCGCGGAGCTGTACGACTTCGGCGTCGTGGTCGACGTCAGGCCACCCGAGGCCAAGGACCTCTACGTGGCACCGGCTCCGCCCGCCGCCCCACCGAGCGCCACGGCGAAACGCGGTTAGACCCGGCCGGGATCGGCCGGACCGGGCCGGGCCCGGTCCGGCGGACGGCCCCGGTCACCTCCGCGGCGTCGTTCCGGGCGGTCCCCAAATGACCCAGGCGTGTCATGGTCGCGCCGAGGAGCCGCCCCTACGCTGGATGGGCCGAAGGACCGTCCGAGGCGTGCCGCGAGGAGGTGGTGGGAGTGTCACGATTCTCCGATCGCCGCGTGCACGACCACGTCGTCCTCGACGAGATCGAGCTCTACGGAGACCTGATGATCGCGGCCTCGGCGAGCGAGGGACCGCTCACCCAGGCGCAGATCGACGCCGTGCTCGGCCTGGCCGGCGGCCGGGGGCCGGGCGCGCACGGCAGGGCCGGTCCCCGTCGCCGCGGGCTCAGGAGCGCACCAGGCGTGCGATCGCCTGGGACGCCTCCTTAACCTTCTCCTCCGCCTCCGGACCGCCCTTTTCCACCGCGTTCGCCACGCAGTGCCCGAGGTGTTCCTCCAGCAGGCTGAGCGCGAAGGACTGCAGCGCCTTGGTCGCCGCCGAGACCTGGGTGAGGATGTCGATGCAGTATTCGTCCTCGGAGACCATGCGCTGCAACCCGCGGATCTGCCCCTCGACCCGACGCAGCCGCTTCAGGTGCTCGTCCTTGCGCCCGCTGTAGCCGTGTCCCGAGGTCTCGTGCCCCGATGTGCCGGGTGTCGCTTTCGTGTCCGGTGTCTGCGGATCCTGTTCCACCGTCGTCTCCCGTGTCCGTGCGGCCGTTTCCCACCTGTCCATGGCCCGATCGGGTGACCGTCCACGATGTCGAATTTACCCCCGGGGGTATATCCGGCAAGCGCTCCGATCGCCCCGCCCGCGGCGGACCCGCCCCGGCCGGCGCCGTACCGGTCGATCCCCGGATCCGGTTCGTGTGATGTGGGCGACATGGATCGAGGGTAGGCCGCTCTGTCATTCGAATGGTGCGCGGACCCATACTCTGGCCGTGTGACGGGCGTCCTCGACGGCGGAACGGGCGGCTCCGCATGCCCGTTCGTCGCTGTGCGCGTGTGACTCATCACCGCTGGGTACGGTCGGGGTTCGCGTCGACTCCCCGGTTTGCGTGCAAGACCGCAAGAGCGCCTAGCATCGACGCCGACCACCTTCATTATCCCGGAGACCTCAAGTGCGATTGCGTCTGACCCCCAGGGAGACGAGCTTCTACGACATGTTCGCCGCAGCGGCGAGCAACCTGGTCACCGCATCCAAGCTCCTGACGGAGTTGCTCGGCGCAGAGGTCTCCGCTCGTCCGGAGATCGCCGAACGGATGCGCGCGGCCGAGCATGCCGGTGACGACACCACGCATGCGATCATGCGCCAGCTCAACGCCTCCTTCATCACGCCGTTCGACCGCGAGGACATCTACGCGCTCGCCTCGCAACTCGACGACGTCATGGACTACATGGAAGAGGCGGTCGACCTGGTCGTGCTGTACCAGCTCGACGAACTCCCGCCCCAGGTCGCGGACCAGATCGAGGTGCTCGTGCGCGCCTCGGAGCTGACCGCCGAGGCGATGCCCCGGCTGCGCACGATGAAGGACCTGACCGAGTACTGGATCGAGATCAACCGCCTCGAGAACCAGGCCGACCAGATCCACCGCAAGCTGCTGGCGCACCTGTTCAGCGGCGCGTACGACGCGCTGACCGTGCTCAAGCTCAAGGGCATCGTCGACGTGCTCGAAGAGGCCGCCGACGGGTTCGAGCACGTGGCGAACACGGTCGAGACGATCGCCGTCAAGGAGTCCTGACCCAGTGGAACTCACTGGTCTGATCATCGTCATCGGCGTCGCGCTCTTCTTCACCTACACCAACGGCTTCCACGACTCGGCCAACGCCATCGCCACCTCGGTGTCCACCCGGGCACTGACCCCGCGGGCGGCGCTGGCCATGGCCGCGGTGATGAACCTCGCCGGCGCCTTCCTCGGCGAAGGCGTCGCCAAGACCGTCAGCAAGGGGCTGATCGCCACCCCCGAAGGCCATCAAGGTCTGGTCATCCTGTTCGCGGCGCTGGTCGGCGCGATCTTCTGGAACCTGTTGACCTGGTACTTCGGGCTGCCGTCGTCCTCGTCGCACGCGCTGTTCGGCGGCCTCGTCGGCGCCGCGCTCGCGGGCTCCAGCACCGTCCACTGGGACGGTGTGCTGGAAAAGGTCGTCATCCCGATGTTCCTGTCGCCGGTGATCGGCCTGGTCGCCGGCTATCTGGTGATGGTCGCGATCATCTGGCTGTTCCGAAAGTCCAATCCGCACAAGGCCAAGCGCGGATTCCGGCTGGCCCAGACCGTCTCGGCGGCCGGCATGGCGCTCGGCCACGGCATCCAGGACGCCCAGAAGACGATGGGCATCGTGGTGATGGCGCTGGTGATCAGTGGCCACCACGAGGGCAACGGCATTCCGGTGTGGGTCAAGCTCGCCTGCGCCATCACGCTCTCGGCCGGCACCTACGCGGGCGGGTGGCGGATCATGCGCACCCTCGGCCGCAAGATCATCGAGTTGGATCCGCCGCAGGGCTTCGCCGCCGAGACCACGGCCGCGTCGATCCTGTACACCACGGCCTACGTCTTCAAGGCGCCGATCTCCACCACGCACATCATCACCTCGGCGATCATGGGCGTGGGCGCGACCAAGCGGGTCAAGGCGGTGCGCTGGGGCGTCGCCAAGAACATCCTGATCGGCTGGTTCACCACGATGCCGGCCGCGGGTCTGGTCGCGGCGGGCACCTACGGGATTGCCCACCTGATCGTGGGCTGACCCCGGCGCCGCACGCCGCGTGCGCGATGCGGGACGTACGCGGCATCCGGCAGAGGTGTCGCATAACGGACGACAGGGCCCGCACCGAATCCGGTGCGGGCCCTGTCGCGTGTCCATGTCGGCGGTCCGTCGACTCGTCGCTCGGTGCGTCGATCCGTCAGCCGAACCGGCCGGCGATGTAGTCGGCGGTGGATTCCTCGGTCGGCGCGGAGAAGATCGTCTCGGTGTCGCCGATCTCCACCAGCTTGCCGGGCTGACCCGGGCCGGCCAGGTTGAAGAACGCGGTCTTGTCCGAGACGCGGGCCGCCTGCTGCATGTTGTGCGTCACGATCACGATCGTGTAGCGCTCCTTGAGCAGCGCGATCAGGTCCTCGATCGCCAGCGTGGAGATCGGGTCCAGGGCCGAGCACGGCTCGTCCATCAACAACACCTGCGGCTCGACCGCGATCGCGCGCGCGATGCACAGTCGCTGCTGCTGGCCGCCGGACAGGCCCGCGCCGGGCTTGTTCAGCCGGTCCTTGACCTCGGTCCACAGGTTGGCGCCGCGCAGCGACCGCTCGACGATCGCGTCCAGGTCGCCCTTGCGCTTGATCCCGGCGAGCTTGAGCCCGGCCGCGACGTTGTCGTAGATCGACATGGTCGGGAAGGGGTTGGGCCGCTGGAACACCATGCCGACCGTGCGGCGCACCGCCACCGGGTCGATGTCGCTGCCGTACAGGTCCTGCCCGTCGAGCGCGACCGAGCCGTCCACGGAGGCGCCCGGGATCAGCTCGTGCATCCGGTTCAGGGTGCGGATGAAGGTGGACTTGCCGCAGCCGGAGGGACCGATGAAGGCCGTGACCGAACGCGGCTCCATGGTCATCGAGATGTCCTCGACGGCCTTGTGCGAGCCGTAGTAGGCGTTGAGTCCGGCAACTTCGATGCGCTTGGTCATTCCTGCCTCTGGATCGGTGCGGATGTCGGTGCCGCGGTCGGCCGTACGGGTCCTCGTCGTGGCCTTCATCGGCCCGCCTTCGGTGCCTTCCAGCGGGCGATCAGCCGCGCCGCCAGGTTGAGGATCATCACGATGAGGATCAGCGTGAGCGCCGCGGCCCAGGCCCGCTCCTCGGCGAACTTGTTGCCGGCGTGGTTCTGGTCGAACACGTACAGCGGCAGCGCCGATTGCCACCCCGAGAAGGGGTCGGTGTTGATCGACTGGGTGAGCCCGACGAGCAGCAGCAGCGGGGCGGTCTCGCCGATCACGCGGGCGATGGAGAGCATCACGCCGGTGACGATGCCGCCGAAGGCGGTGGGGAGCACGACCTTGAGCACGGTGCGCCACTTCGGGATGCCGAGCGCCAGGCTGGCCTCGCGCAGCTCGTTCGGGACGAGCTTGAGCATCTCCTCGGCGGAGCGCACCACCGTGGGCAACATCAGGATCATCAGCGCCAGCGACCCGGCGAAGCCGGAGGCCTCGAAGCCGAGCATCAGGATCCAGAAGGCGTAGATGAACAGACCCGCGACGATCGACGGCAGGCCGGTCATCACGTCGACGAAGAAGGTCACCGTCTTGGCCAGCCGGCCGCGCCCGTACTCGACCAGGTAGATCGCGGTGAGCAGCCCGATCGGGACCGCGATCAGGGTGGCCAGGCCGACCTGCTCCAGGGTGCCGATGATCGCGTGGTACACGCCGCCGGTGTCGTCCCGGGCGCCCACGCCGCGCATCGAGTGGGACAGGAAGTACGGGGTGAGCTTGTCGACGCCGCGCTGGATCGTGTAGCCGAGCAGCGAGACCAGCGGCAGCACGGCGAGCACGAACGTGGTGGAGATCAGGCTGGTGGCGAACCGGTCCCGGGCCCGCCGGGCGTCCTCGAAGCGCCACGAGACGGCGGAGAGCGCGACGATGAAGATCACGCCGGCGAGGAAGACCGCGAGTGCCCAGTTGTCCAGGGTCAGCTTGAACACGATCGTCAGCAGCACGCCGCCGCCGGCGATCGCCCACGGCACCTGACGCGGCAGGGTCCGCCGGGTCAGCGACGCCGCGCGCGGATCGGCCGGGCCCCCGCGACCGGCCTCGGCCGTGTCCGTACCGATGCCCGGGCGCTTGTCGCCCGTGTCCAGGACGGTCATGAGTTCGCTCCAGAGAACGCCTTGCGCCGGTTGATGACGACGCGCGCGGCGCCGTTGACGAGCAGCGTCATGATGAACAGGACCAGACCGGAGGCGATCAGCGCGCCGCGGCCGATGTCGTTGGATTCGCCGAACTGGTTCGCGATGTTCGCCGCGATCGTGGTGTTGCCCGGGTCCAGGATGTGGATCGAGAGGTCGAAGCTGGGCGAGAGCACCATCGCGACCGCGATGGTCTCGCCGACCGCGCGGCCGAGGCCGAGCATCGACGCGCTGATGATGCCGGGCTTGCCGTAGGGCAGCACCGCGACCCGGATCATCTCCCAGCGGGTGGCGCCGAGCGCGAGCGCGGCCTCCTCGTGGGCGCGGGGCACCTGGAGGAAGACCTCACGGGTGACCGCCGCGATGATCGGCAGGATCATGATGGCCAGCACGATGCCGACGGTGAACAGCGTGCGGGCGGTGGCGCCCGGCTGCTCCTTGTCGAAGATCGGGATCCAGCCGAGGTAGTCGGCCAGCCAGGTGTGCAGGCCGAGCAGCTTGGGAGCCAGGAAGATGTAGCCCCAGAGGCCGTAGACCACGCTGGGCACCGCGGCCAGCAGGTCGACGATGTAACCGAGCGTCTGGGCGATCCGCCGGGGTGCGTAGTGCGTGATGAACAGCGCCACCCCCACCGCGACCGGCACCGCGATGACCATCGCGATGGTGGCGCTGACAACCGTGCCGAACACCAGGGTGACGACGCCGAACGCGGGCTTGGCCACGTTGGGGTCCCAGTCCTGGTCGGTCAGGAAGCTGCCCTGGTTCTTCGACAGTGCGTCCGTCGCCTTGACCACGAGGAAGATCGCGATCGCGGCCATGATGGCGAGCAGGCTGATGCCGGCGCCGCGGGCGGCACCGGAGAAGATCCGGTCGCCTGGCCGGACCTTGACGCGCTTGGCCGCGGGGGCCTTGCGCTCGGGGTCCGCCGGTGCGGTGGGAGTGGTGGTGGACATCTCTCTCCGTACGAGTCGGTCGCTCAGCGGGCTCGGACTAGGACAGACCGGCCACGGCGGCGCGGACCTTGTCCGCGACGGTCGTCGGGAGCGGCGCGTAGCCGATGCCCGCCAGGACCTTCTGGCCTTCGGCGCTGGAGGTGTAGGTGAGGAAGGACTTCATCAGCGGGAGCTTGTCCGCCGCCGTGCCCTTCTCGCAGACGATCTCGTAGGTCACCAGGATGATCGGGTAGGCGCCCTCGGCCTTGGTCGCGTAGTCGACCGACAGCTTCAGGTCGTTGCCCTCGCCCGCGATCTTGGCCGCCTCGACGGCCTTGCCCGCGGCCTCGGGGGTGAGCTTGACCGGGGCCGACGCGCCCGTGTTGATCGCGGCCATGCCCAGGCCGGCGTTCTCCGCGTAGGACTGCTCCACGTAGGTGATCGCGCCCTGCGTCGACTTCACGATCTGCGCGACGCCCTCGCTGCCCTTGGCGCCCTGGCCGTTCGGGGCCTTCCAGTCCTGGGCCGAGTCGTAGGTCCAGTCGGCGCCGGCGGCGGCCTTGAGGTACTTGGTGAAGTTCTCGGTGGTGCCGGACGCCTCGGACCGGTGCACGGGCTGGATCGCGGTGCCGGGCAGCTGCGCGTTCGGGTTCAGCGCCTTGATCTCGGCGGCGTCCCACTTGGTGATCTTGCCGGAGAAGATGCCGGCGATCGTCTTCGCGTCCAGGACCAGGTCCTTGACGCCGGAGACGTTGTACGCGACGGCGATCGGGCCGGTCACCATCGGGAGGTTGATCGCCTGGCCCGGCGCGCACGCGGCGGCGGCCTTGGCGACCTCTTCCGGCTTGAGCGCCGAGTCGGAGCCCGCGAAGGTGACCTGCTTGTCGAAGAACGACTGGCGGCCGGTGCCCGAACCCGAGGACGCGTAGTCGATCGTGGCCCCGGAACATTTGGCCTGGTACGCCTTGATCCACTCGTCCATCGCGTTCTTCTGGGCGCTGGAGCCGGCGGCGGCGAGCTTGCCGGTGCCGCAGTCACCCTTGGGGGCCTCCGCGCCGGGGGCGGACGCAGCCTTCGTGGACGACTTCTTGTCGTCACCCGAGCTGTTGTCGTCGGAGCCACACGCGGCCAGCGTGAGCGCGCCGGCGAGTGCCAGGCCGGTGAAGCCGATACCGCGACGGACACTGCGGGGCCGAATGGTCACGGCGCTCCCTTTCGATCGAACTCTGCTCGTGGTCGCGACGACCCGAGCGGTCGTCGTCATGCACGAAGTTAGGCCGTGTGAATGAAGCGATCCGCCGCGGAAAGTGAACCGAGGGTGAACTCGAACGGTCGAGTCAGATAAGCCGACCGCTGGATGAATTGTCCGTTCATGTAGCCATTTACCACCCGCGAACTGGGGCTTTGCGGTGACGCCCGAACGACGTTCATCCCGCGTTCAGATGGACGCCGAGTGACGTTCGGTAAACCGTGATGACGGCTTGACCAAGCGCTCAGCTTCCCGTCGGATAGGGGGCGTATCGGCCCACGGCCACCACCCGCCCCGCCCACGTGTGCAACACGGCGAATTCGCCGGGCAGCAACGGCTCCGCCGGCAGCCGGGGCGAGCCGGCCCCGGCGACGATCGTGTGCAGGTCCGGGACGGGCGTACACAGCAGCGCGGGCCGACCCGCGCGCACCGCCTCGGCGGGCGACGCGGCGGCGGTGTGCACCCGCGCCCCCGCCGCCGCCGCATACGGCGCCACCGTCGCGGCGGCGTCCGGCTCCGCGCACCCGTACACCTCGACCGGCGCGAACGCGGCCAGCATCGGCACCAGGTCGAGGGCGAACGCCGGGCCCGCGCGCAACACCACGACCGGCACCGTCGCCGGCGGCGGCCCGGTGCGAAACGCCTCGGTCAACGACGCGGTGTAATCCGGCGTCCCGCTCCGCTCCGCGGCCTCCTCCGGCGTGCCCCACCACATCCGGTCCACCTCGGCATTGGGCGCGAACCCGCCCGACACCGCCTCCGCCACCCAGTAGCGGTTGATCTTGATCCGGTCGCGCGAGCGCATCGGATAACTGCGCACCCCCAACTCCCGGCCCAGCACCGCCCGGAAACCGGTCTCCTCGGCGATCTCGCGCACCGCGGCGACCACCGCGGGCTCACCGGGCTCCAGCTTGCCCTTGGGGAAGGACCAGTCGTCGTAGCGCGGCCGGTGCACCAACCCCACCTGCGTCCCCTCGGGGGTCCGCCGCCACAACACCCCACCCGCGGCGAGCACCGGACCGTGCGCGGGCTCCGCCGCCCCGGGGGGATCATCCATCGAGCCACGACCTGACGTCGTGCGCGTAGGCCCCGGGCCAGACCCGGGTGAAGGCGTGGCGCTGCGCCGTCGCCGCCCACCGCTCGCGGGCGTACAACTCGCCGAGCACGAACGAGGCGGGCCCGCCGATCCGGGGCGCGGCCGCCAGTTCGGCCACCGCGTCGGCCGCGATGCAGGCGTCCTGGTGGATGCCCAGGACCTCGGTGACCGCCTTGAGCCGCCGGGCCAGCCGGGCGGCGGGCGCGCCGAACGCGGGCACGCACATGTCGGCGGCGTAGCGGGCCCGCTTGGCCAGGATCCGCACCCGGTGCCACGCGTCGTCGTCGGTGCCGGCGTACGGGGAGAAGCCGGGGCCGTCCACGGGATCCGGATACGGCACCCCCGCCGCGACCAGCGGCAGCGCGTCGGCGGCCCGGTCGAGTCGGCGCAGCGTGCGGGCCACCAGCTTCGGCACCACCTCGGCGCCCGGGTCCGCCGCCCGCGCGGTGAAGGTCAACCCCAGGGCCGGCTCCACCAACGCGGCGGACAGCGTGGTGAACAGTCCCGAGTCGAGCGCGGCCAGCGCCCGGGCCCGTCCGGAGCCCAGGTCGCCGCGCAGTCGGCGCTCGGCCAGCGCCCGGGCCCGGACCGTCCCCGGCCGCTCGGGCAGCGCGTCCAGGTCCGCGAGCAGCCGCTCGAGCAGTACCTCGGAGTCGCGCTCGCCGGCCAGCGCGTCCGCGGCCTCGCGCAGCCGGGTGCGCAGGCGTTGGGCGGGCTCCGGGTCGAGCAGCGGCGCGCAGGTGGCCAGCGCGCTGCGGATGCGTCTGGCGGCCACCCGGGCCTGGTGCGCGGCGTCCTCCTCGCCCGCGCCCAGGCGGGGCAGCTGGTCGATGAACGCGCCCGCCTCGCCGACCAGATGGGCGAGCAGGATCTCGCCGGCGGAGGTGTCCTCGGCCGCCGCGCGCGGTCGGGGAATGATCGTCGCCTGCTTGCTACTCCGGCCCACGTCTGCGCCTCCGGCTCTCGATGAGGTGCTCCTGCACGTCGCGAAGCCGGGTGCCGTCGGCCGCCGTCGCGTGCCTGGTCCAGGTACCGTCCCGGTCGAGGTGCCAGGACGCGGTCTCCGCGCTCATCCCCAGGTCCATGAAGGACGTCATCTCGTCGCGGTGTCGATCGCCGCGCAGCCGCACCGCCGCCTCGACCCTGCGGTCGAGATTGCGGTGCATCAGGTCGGCGCTGCCGATCCACACCTCGGGCTCGCCGCCGCCGGCGAAGACCCACACCCTCGAGTGTTCCAAAAATCGGCCGAGAATACTGCGCACTCGGATGGTCTCGGACAACCCGGGAACACCCGGCCGCAGCGCGCAGATGCCCCGGATCCACAGGTCCACCGGCACGCCCGCCTGCGAGGCGCGGTACAGCGCGTCGATCACCAGCTCGTCAACCAGCGAGTTGGACTTCAGCCGGACGTAGGCGGGCAGGCCCGCCTCGTGGTTGGCCACCTCCCGCTCTATCCGCTCGACCAGTCCGTTGCGCAGCGAGTGCGGCGCGACCAGCAGGCGCCGGAAGGACTGCGCGCGCGAGTAGCCGGACAGCCGGTTGAACAGGTTCGACATGTCCTCGCCGACCTGCGGGTCGGCGGTCAGCAGGCCCAGGTCCTCGTAGAGGCGGGCGGTCTTCGGGTTGTAGTTGCCGGTGCCGATGTGGCAGTAGCGGCGCAGCGCGTCGCCCTCCTGGCGCACCACCAGGCACAGCTTGGAGTGCGTCTTCAGGCCCACCACGCCGTGCACGACGTGGCAGCCGGCCTGCTCCAGCTTGCGCGCCCAGGTGATGTTGGCGTGCTCGTCGAAGCGGGCCTTGAGTTCGACCAGGACCAGTACCTGCTTGCCCGATTCGGCCGCGTCGACCAGCGCGTCCACGATCGGCGAGTCGCCCGAGGTGCGGTACAGGGTCTGCTTGATCGCGAGCACGTTCGGATCGGCCGCGGCCTGCTCCAGGAAGGCCTGGACCGAGGTCGCGAACGAGTCGTAGGGGTGGTGCACCAGGATGTCGCGCTTGCGCATCGCGGCGAACACGTCGGCGGCCTGCGCGGTCTCCACCTCGGCCAGGTCGCGGTGGGTGCCGGCGACGAAGCGGCCGAACTTCAGCTCCGGCCGGTCCAGGTCGGCGATCGCGTGCAGTCCGGTCAGGTCCAGCGGCCCCGGCAGCGGGTAGACCTCCTTCTCGCCCACACCCAACTCGCGCACCAGCAGGTCGAGCACGTGCGGGTCGATGGTCTCCTCGACCTCGAGCCGCACCGGCGGGCCGAACCGGCGGCGCATCAGCTCCCGCTCCAGCGCCTGGAGCAGGTTCTCCGCGTCGTCCTCCTCCACCTCCAGGTCCTCGTTGCGGGTGACCCGGAACGCGTGGTGGCCGAGCACGTCCATGCCCGGGAACAGATCGCCCAGGAACTCGGCGATCACCTCCTCCAGCGGCACGAAGCGGGCCGGCGAGGTCTCCACGAAGCGCGGCAGCAGCGGCGGCACCTTGACCCGGGCGAAGTGCTCGTTGCCCGAGCGCGGATTGCGCACGATCACGGCCAGGTTCAGCGACAGGCCGGAGATGTACGGGAAGGGGTGCGCCGGGTCGACCGCCAACGGGGTGAGCACCGGGAAGACCCGCTCGCGAAAGAGCGCGTAGAGCGACTGCCGCTCGCCGTCGGTGAGGTCGTCGAAGCGCAGCAGTTGGATGTCGGCCTCGCCGAGCGCGGGCAGCACGTCGTGGTGGAAGCAGGTGGAGTGGCGCGCCATCAGGGCGCGGCTGCGCGACCAGATGTTCTCCAGCACCTCGCGCGGCTGGAGTCCGCTCGCCGCGCGTACGGCCAGACCGGTGGCGATCCGGCGTTTGAGGCCGGCCACCCGGACCATGAAGAACTCGTCGAGGTTGGACGCGAAGATGGCCAGATAGCGAGCCCGCTCCAGGAGCGGGGTGCTCGGATCCTCGGCGAGTTCGAGCACCCGCTCGTTGAACGCCAGCCAGCTGCCCTCGCGGTCCAGGAACCGGTCCAGGGGCAGCTCGGACTCCGCGTGCGCCGGAGCCGCGGTGACGGTGGCGCCGCCGGTCTTCGCCGGCGGCACGGCCACGGTGAGGTGTCGGGAGGATCGTGCGGCGGGAGTCTCGGCGTTCATCCGACCATTGTCTTTTCGCGCTGGTCTATGTGCACCTGTACGGAGGCGACCCGAAACAGTTGTTCGCCAGGTTTCACACGGTGTTCAACGTCGGTACATCACATCGACTGTATGCACGCGAAAGCCCAAACGGGTATAGACCTTGACCGCCGGCTCGTTGTCCGCGTCCACATACAACAATATTTCGGCAACCGGCACGCCGTCGACGGTGCGCTCGGCCAGGTGTCGCAGGCCCACCGCGGTCAGCAGCGCGCCCAGGCCGCGACCCTGCGCGGCCGGGTCGACGCCGACCACGTACACCTCGCCCAGCGGGCCCGAGTCCGCCGTCGCGGGATGCGTCTTGGTCCAGTGGAAGCCGAGCGGCTCGCCGGTGTTCGCGTCCTCGGCGAGGAAGAAGCCGGCCGGGTCGAACCACGGCTCGGCGAACCGCCGGGTCAGGTCCTCGGTCGTCCACGCGCCCTGCTCGGGGTGGTGGGCGAACGCCTTCGCGTTCAACGCGAGCCAGGCCCGATCGTCCACGCCCGGGCGGAAGGTGCGCAGCCGCACGTCGGCGGGCGTGGCGACCTCGGGCACCGGGGTGTCGGCCACCCGGCGCATCTGCCACAACTCGCGGAAGGCGGTGAAGTCCAGCGCCTCGGCCAGGCGCCCGGCCGCCGGCAGCTTGCCGTGCGCCCAGACCCGCAGCCGGCCCCGCTCGTCGACCCGCGCGGCCTCGGCGAGCACGGCTTCCAGCAGCGCCCGGCCCAGGCCCGCGCCGCGGGCGGCCGGAGCCACGAACAGTTCGGCGGCGGGTCCGTCCACGGGGTCCGCGCCGTCGAGGTGCGCGAAGCCGACGATCCCGGAGGCGTCGCGGGCCAGCAGTTCGCGGGCCGAGGGCGCGCCGTGGCGCAGCTCCAGCCGGGACTGCTCGGACAACGGCGCCGCGCCGTCGACGCCGGCCGCCGCCTCCGCCAGGGCCAGTACGGCGGCGGCGTCATCCGCCGAGGCCCGGTTCACCGTTTCGATCGACACATCCGCGAGGTCCATGACGTCCACGGTACTGAGCGATGCCGGGAGCCGTCCCAAGGCCGTCGGCCGCGGCCGAGCCGGGGGCGGTCAGCCGCAGCCGCAGCTGCGCCGGACCACCAGCGTGGACGGGAAGGTACGCACGCGCGGGTCGCCGGCCGCGGCCGGTTCGCGCTCCAGGGCGAGCTCCACCGCGGCGCGGGCCATGCCCGGCCGGTCGGAGGTGACCGTGGTCAGCGGCGGGTCGGCGATGGCCGCCTCGGCGATGTCGTCGAAGCCGACCACCGCGAGGTCGTCCGGCACCCGCAGGCCCACCTCGCGCGCCGCGTGCAGCACGCCCATCGCCTGGTCGTCGGTCGAGCAGAACAGCGCCCGGGGCCGGTCCGGTCCGGACAGCAGGGACAGCGCGACCTGGTAGGCGCCGAAGCGGCCGAAGGGCGCCTCGTGCAGCAGGCCCTCGGTGGGCAGCCCGCGCTCGGCCAGTGCCCGCCGCCAGCCGGTGACGTGGTCGGTGACCGGGTCGCCCGAGTCGGGAGTGGTGGGCGGCCCGCCGAGGCAGTCCACCCGGGTGAAGCCGTGCGTGTCCACCAGGTGCCGGACCGCGGTGTAGGCGCCCTGGACGTCGTCCAGGATGACCGCGTCACCGCCCAGCGCGTCGGGTTGGCGGTGCATCAGCACCACCCGCACGTCGCGGGTGGCGATCTCGCGCGCGGCGCGCTCCGAGGGGCCCTGGCTGACCAGCACGAGGCCGGACACCTGCATGCCGAGGAACGCGCGCACGTAGTGCAGTTCGCGGTCGTCCTCGTAGTCGGAGTTGCCGATCAGCACCAGCCGGCCCTGCTCGAACGCGGCCTGCTCGACGGTGTGCGCGAGCTCGGCGAAGAACGGCTGCCGGGCGTCGGGCAGCACCAGTCCGATCAGGTTCGTGCGGCGGCTGGCCATCGCCTGGGCCACGCTGTCGGGGCGGTAGCCGAGCTTGTCTATGGCCGCGAGCACACGCTCGCGCGTGGCCGGAGCGACCGGGCGCGGGCCGTTGTTGACGACGTAGGAGACCACCGCGGTGGAGGTCCCCGCGAGGCGGGCGACGTCGTCGCGGGTCACTTTGGGCACGCGGTCATTGTAGGGACGGGGACCGGCGCGGCTCACGGGAGTTCACAACCTGGACGCGAGGACGGGACGGTCCTCCGCGTTCTTCCGGATAAGTCTGCTTTGTAGGCATAGGAGCCGGATGTGCCGCCCCGTCGGCCGACTGGGCGGGGTTCACTTGCCGATGCCCGCCGCCGGCGGTCACCGGACGCCGGTTGCCCCGGGGCGCGGACGCGGGTCGCCCGGGTGCGCGGGCTCACACCCGCTCGGCGACCGCGACGTCCCCGACGCCCCGGTCGGGCACCACGAACCGGTAGCCGACGTTGCGCACGGTGCCGATCAGCGACTCGTGCTCCGGCCCGAGTTTGGCCCGCAGCCGGCGCACGTGCACGTCCACCGTGCGGGTGCCGCCGAAGTAGTCGTATCCCCACACCTCCTGCAACAGCTGGGCCCGGGTGAACACCCGGCCCGGGTGCTGCGCGAGGTACTTGATCAGCTCGAATTCCTTGAACGTCAGATCGAGCACCCGCCCGCGCAGCTTCGCGCTGTAGGTGGCCTCGTCGATGCTCAGGTCGCCGTTGCGGATCTCGGTGGGCTCGTCCTCCGCGCCCTGCGCCGCCTGGAGCCGGCCGATCGCCAGCCGCAGACGGGCCTCGACCTCGGCCGGCCCGGCGGTGTCCAGGAGCACGTCGTCGACGCCCCAGTCGGCGGTCAGCGCGGCCAGACCGCCCTCGGTGGCCACCAGGACCAGGGGGGCGCCGACCCCGGTGGTCCGCAGGACCCGACACAGACTGCGCACCTGGGGGAGGTCACGCCTGCCGTCGACCAGGATGACGTCGGCGGCGGGCGCGTCGACCAGGGCGGAGGCCTCGGCCGGGGCCACCCGTACCTGGTGCAGCAGCAGTCCGAGCGCGGGCAGCACCTCGGCAGACGGCTGGAGCGCGTTCGTGAGCAGCAGCAGGGCACTCAACGGGACACCTCCCAAAAACAGGCACAAAACACGAAAGGACCCGGGGCATCGTCGCCCGGATCCTTCATCGGTCGCCGACTCGTCCGATTCCGTAACCGTCGGGGAACCACTACCGGGGTCCCTGGGGTGTGCCCGTCGTCGGAGGAGAGCCTGCGGGGCCAGGATAGCGAACATGTCTCGAGGAACCGACCCACCCGGGGATCTTCCCGCACTGCGGACACCCCATCCGACCTTCGGCGACCCGCCGGTCACCGGAATGCCCGCATCCGAACGGGCCGTGTTGTGCACCGAGGACGACGTGCGGATCAGCGCGGTACACGGGCCCGCGACCGATGCCGCGGCGGGTTCCGGGGCACTCGATCGGGTCTTCGTGGTCGCCCACGGGTTCACCGGATCGTGGCGGCGGCCGGCGGTCGGCGCGGTGCTGCGCGGCCTGGGCCGGCACGGCGGGGTGATCGGGTTCGACTTTCGCGGACACGGCGCGTCCACCGGGCTGAGCACGGTCGGCGACCGCGAGGTGCGCGACCTGGAGGCGGCGATCGGCTGGGGCCGCCGGCTCGGCTACCGCCGAGTGGTCACCGTCGGCTTCTCGATGGGCGGCGGGGTCGTGCTGCGGCACGCGGCGCTGTACCCCGGACCGGCGGCGGTGGTCGCGGTCAGCGCGCCCGCCCGCTGGTACTACCGGGGGACCGCGCCGATGCGGCGGGTGCACTTCGCGATCGAACGACCGGCCGGCCGGGTGCTCGCCCGGCTCGCGCTCGGCACCCGGATCTCCGCCGAGCCCTGGCATCCGGTCCCGCTCGCCCCGTTCGAGGCAGCCGCCGCGCTCGCGCCCACGCCACTGCTCGTGGTGCACGGCGATCGCGACCCCTATTTCCCGCTCGACCACCCCCGGCAGATCCACGCCGCGGCCCGGCCGCCGAAGGAGTTGTGGATCGAACCCGGCCTCGGACACGCCGAGAACGCGGTCGACGCCGAGCTGGTGGACCGGATCGGCCGGTGGGCCCGGGCGCACACCGAAGGGTGATCCGCGCGCCGGGCGGACCGAAGGGCTCGTCCCGAGGCGTCATCATGGATGCTGCACGCCTCGGCGCCGGTCGGCACCGGGACGGCGCATCGACACACCGGGCACCGGCACACCGGCGGACCCACACACGACGCAGATACACGGGAGGGCGCGCGATGGCGGTCGGCACCATGCGGTACTGGGCCGCGGCGAAGGAGGCCGCGGGCACGCCGGAGGAGCCGTACGACGCGGCCACCCTCGCCGAGGCGCTGCGCCGGGCGCGGGAGCTCCACGGCGGCTCGACCCGCTTCGAGGCGGTCGTCGCGAACTGCTCGTTCGTGGTGGACGGGGACCCGGTCGGCCGTCGCGACCACGCGGCGGTCGTCCTGACCGAGGGCGGCACCGTGGAGGTCCTGCCCCCCTTCGCCGGCGGATGAGCGGCCCGGACGGGCGCCCGGTGGGCGGCCGATACGAGGAGCGGGGCGGCTACGACCCGGCCGCCGGATACCCGGGGGAGCAGGTCGCCCAGGGGTATCCGGGGCACCCCGGCGATGTGGGGCAGCCGTACGGCGGGCAGCCCGTCGAGTCCTACGGCGGTGTTCCGGCGCAGGGGGCGCAGTACGGGCAGCCGCACCCGCAGCAGGCCGATCACGGGGCCTACGGCTATCAGACGGAGCAGTATCCCCAGGACTACCGGGACCCGATGGCGGGCCAGGCGGCCGGCGGCGGGTACGGCTACCCGGATCCGCCGCGTGTGCCGGCTCCGGGCGGCGGCTACGGCTACGACGGCGCGACCGACGTACTGCCCGCGATTCCCGATCCCGGATTCGGGGCCTACGGCGGCGACGGGTACGGCGGGGCGCCGCACCAGGGCGAGCCCCACCACGGCGAGCACGGTCGGGCCGAGTACGCCGGCGCGACCGAGGTGATGCCGGCGATCGTGGACGACGCGGGCGGGCACGGCGGCTACGGGACCGGATTCGCACCGGAGTTCGAGCCGGGAGTCGAGTACGGCACCGACTTCGCCTCAGACACCGAGTTCGCCGCCGGCACGGACTTCGCCGCGGACACCGACTTCGCCGCGGACACCGACTTCGATTCCGGTGTCGAGTTCGATCAGGGCGTCGACTACGCGGCCGAACTCGACCGCCGGGTCGGGACGCGGTCCGATCCGGACCGTGCGTCGCTTCCGGTGCCCGCGCCCCGGCGCGGCGACTCGCCCACGCGCGCGTCGCGCTCGACCGGCACGCCGATCTGGGATCCGCCCGGCCTGCTCCCGGGACTGTGCACGGTCGGACTGGCCGGCGTGCTCGCGGTCACCGCGATCGCCGGGAAGCCCGCTCTCCTGCTCGGTGTCGCGTTCCTCCAGGTGCTCACCGCCGTCGGGTGGTTCCGGCTGAACGGCATGTGGCCGGCGCGTCAGGGCATCGCGCTGGTGGTGCTGGTCGCGTTCGGTACCGACGCGGCGGTCTATGCCAAGGGCGAGCAGGGGCTGGCGAGTGTGCCGGCGGTGCTCGCCGGCGCGTTGTTGGTGACGCTGGCCCTACAGGTTCGGAGCGGGGCCCGACCGGGGGAGTTGTTGCCCGCGCTGACGGTGACCACCTCCGCCGCGCTGATCACCGCCTTCGACGTGGCCTATCTGGTCGCGGGCGATCTGTCGGGCGGGCCGATCGACGCGGGCGCGGCGGTGGTGCCGGCGGTGCTGGCGGCGGGTGTCGCGACGCTGGTCCGGGCGGTTCCGCTGCCTCCGGCGATCGCGCCGATCCCGTCCTGGCTGCTCGGCGCCGCGGCGGGGGCCGCCGCGGCGGTCTCGCTCGGCGGCGAGGCGCCGTACGCCGCGCTGCTCGGGGCCGGTGCCGCGGCGCTCGCGCTGCTCGGTCGGCGGGTGGCCGGCTACGACCATCCGTCCCGATTCGTGCACTTCACCGCCGGTGTGTCCCTGCCGCTCGCGCTCGCCGCGCCGGCCGCGTATCTGTTGGGCCGGGTCATGATCGGCTGATTAACCGTGCATCGGCGGCCTCGTCACGGGAGGATGCGGCCATGCCGTGGATACGCCGCCGGTCCCGTCCCGGGACGCGGGATGAACCGCCGGGCCCGTCCGCTCGTGAAGCGGGTGTGTTGCAACGTTCGGACGTGCTCGGCGCCGAGGCGCAGGCGGACCCGGCGGCGGCTCGCGCCTTCCTCGCGCGCACCGCCCCCGAGGCCGACCGACCGGCCGCCGACCCGCCGCACGCGGGCGGCGCGCTGCCCGGCGCCGACCGGTTGCCGGCCGCCGACCCGCCGCACACTGCCGACCTGCCGCACACTGCCGACCCGCTGCACACTGCCGACCCGCTGCACTCGGCGACCCGAATATCCACCGCCGACGAGGCGGTCATCCGCACCCTCTACCTCGAACACGGCGGCCCGCTCCTGGGATTCGCGCTCCGGCTGACCGGCGGCGACCGGGCCTGGGCCGAGGACGTGGTGCAGGAGACCCTGCTGCGGGCCTGGCGTCACCCCGAGGCGCTCGACCCGGGCCGGGGCTCGGTGCGCGGCTGGTTGTGCACCGTGGCCCGCAACGTGGTGATCGACGTCGGCCGCGCCCGCCGTGCCCGGCCTCCCGAGACCGGCGACGCGGTGCTCGCGACGGTGCCCGACGAGGGCGCGGAGGCGGAGTTCGACCGGGCCGTGCTCGCCTGGGACGTCGCCGACGCGATGGCCGCGCTGAGCCCCGAGCACCGCGCGGTGCTGCTGGAGACCTACTACCGGGGCAGTTCGGTGGCCGACGCGGCCAAGACCCTCGGCGTGCCGGAGGGCACGGTCAAATCACGGACGTACTACGCGCTGCGAGCGCTGCGCGTGGCCTTGGAGGAAAGGGGGTTGGTCCCGTGACGGACATCGGGGACGAGGGCACGACGACGAACGGCACCACTCCCGGCACGAACCCGCCGCCGCCCGCCCGGCCGCCGGGAACACCCGCCCCGCTGGGCTGTGCGGTCGCGCGCCTGGACCTCGGGGCGTTCGTGGTCGGCGCGCTGGACGAGGACGAGGCCGCCCGGGTGCGCACCCACGTGGCCCGCTGCCCGCGCTGTCGAGCCGAGTACGAGGAACTGGCCGGCCTGCCCCGAATGCTCGCCCGGCTGAGCGAGCCGGAGGCGCGGGCCAGCGGCGCGGCGGCACAGGGGGCGGCCCCCGCGCGGCTGTTGTCCGCCGCCGCCGTGCGGGCCGACCGGGGTCGGCGGCTGCGCTCGCTGGCCGCCGCGGCCGCGGCGGTGCTGGTGCTGCTGGCGGGCCTCACCGGCTGGGCGCTCGGCGACACCGGCGGCGACGGGGACACCGCGGCGGCGCCGACGGGCGCGGTCCCGGGCACGCCGACCGCGCCGGCCACCCCGCCCGGCACCGCGCCGTCGCCCGCGCAATCGGGCGGCCGTACCGTGCGCGCGGGCGATCCGCGCTCCGGCGCGGGCGCCGAACTGCGCTACGCGGCGACCGCGTGGGGCAGCAGCGTGGACCTGTCGCTGTCCGGGATCCGCCCCGGCACCCGCTGCCGGTTGGACGTCTACGGCACCAAGGGCCGGGTGGAGACCGCGTCCTCGTGGGTGGTGCCCGACGGCGAGTACCCCCCGGCCGATCCGATCCGGGGCGCGACCAGCATTCCCGTCGGCGAGATCACCCGCTTCAGCGTCAGGACCGTCGGCGGTGGCGAACAACTCCTGGAGATTCCACCCGCACAACCATGACAAACAGGGATCAATCCCACGGTCATCTCGCGATGCGGACATATTTGTCTCGCATTGTGGGACATGCATGACAGCGGCGGTCATCCGTCCCTACGATCGTGATGTGAAGCGACAGGCGGATGACCTCACCAAGCGGCGCGCAGTGGACCTGTGCCGCACGCAGACCTGCCTGTGTTGCGCTGACTGACTTGTCGACAGTCGTCGTTCGGCGATCCACCCCCGGTGGATCGCGACCGACCGTCGGCCCCGGGACCCGAGCCGTGTGACGACACGGCGGAACGGGCACCCGGCTCCCGCGTGAAACACCCCTGACACACGTACATCCCCGCATGCGGCGGCGCCGCGGCATGCCCGGGTGTGTCGCGAACGTGTGTCGCGTACGTGCATCCCGACATCCGCGAGATCCCGCGCACTTCTGCACCGGAGGTATCCCATGAGCCGCTCCGACGTTCTGGTAGACGCCGACTGGGTCCAGGCCCACCTGGACGACCCGAAGGTCGTCCTCGTCGAGGTCGACGAGGACACCAGCGCCTACGTCAAGAACCACATCCGCGGTGCGGTGCGCATCGACTGGCGCGACGACCTGCAGGACCCGGTCAAGCGCGACTTCGTCGACGAGGCCGGCTTCTCGGCGCTGCTGTCCGCCAAGGGCATCGCCAACGACGACACCGTCGTCCTGTACGGCGGCAACAACAACTGGTTCGCGTCCTACGCCTACTGGTACTTCAAGCTCTACGGCCACGGCGACGTCAAGCTGCTCGACGGCGGCCGCAAGAAGTGGGAGCTCGACTCCCGCGAACTGGTCGTCGAGGTGCCCGAGCGCGCCGCGACCACCTACACGGCCAAGCCGCAGGACACCTCGATCCGCGCCTGGCGCGACGACGTGCTGGCCGCGATCGGCTCGCTGAACCTGGTCGACGTGCGTTCGCCCGACGAGTTCTCCGGCAAGCTGCTCGCCCCGGCGCACCTGCCGCAGGAGCAGTCGCAGAAGGCCGGCCACGTGCCGACCGCGAAGAACATCCCGTGGTCGAAGGCCGCCAACGACGACGGCACCTTCAAGACCAACGAGGAGCTCACCGCGCTGTACGAGGGCGAGGGTGTGGACCTGGCGAAGGACACCATCGCCTACTGCCGGATCGGCGAGCGCTCCGCGCACACGTGGTTCGTCCTGCACGAGCTGCTGGAGCAGGGCAACGTGCGCAACTACGACGGCTCGTGGACCGAGTACGGCGCGCTGGTCGGCGTGCCGATCGAGCTCGGCGACGGCAAGTGACCGACGGCTACACCCACCCGAACGCAGGGAGCAGGAACGATGTGCGGTGCGAAGGCCGGCGGCCCGGATCTGGCAGGAGTTGACGTGGCGAAGGAAACCATCATCCAGGGGGCGGTGACCAAGGGCGGGCAGCCGATCAACGGTTACGTGCGCCTGCTCGACGCGGGTGGCGACTTCACCGCCGAGGTGCCCACGTCCGCGACCGGCGAGTTCCGGTTCTTCGCGGCACCCGGCAACTGGACCGTCCGGGCGCTCGTGCCCGGCGCGACCGTGGACCGCAGCGTGGTGGTGTCCGAGAAGGGCACCGTCGCCGAGGTCGAGATCGCGGTCTGACACGCCGACGGGGCGGATCTCCTTCGGACGTACACCCGCGGAATCCGCCACCGCTCGGTGCGATACGGCTGCGCCCCTCCCCACGTGCTCGGGGGAGGGGCGCAGTCGTTCGGTCGTGCGCCCGGTGTGTCCCGCCCGTCATCGGGGCAGAAAGGTTTCCGTATCGTCGGGGGAACCGCCCGGCGCATCGGGGCACCGGAGCAAGGCGCGACGCCGGGAGGCAACACGTGGCATGGGCGATTGTGATCATCGCGGGAATCCTGGAGACCGGCTTCGCCATCTTGCTCAAGCAGAGTCACGGATTCACCCGGCTGTGGCCCACCATCGGCTTCGCGGCGTGCGCGCTGGGCAGCTTCGGACTGCTCACCTACGCGCTCAAGTCGCTGGAGGTCGGCCCCGCCTACGCGGTGTGGACCGGAATCGGCGCGGCGGGCACCGCGCTCGTGGGCATCTGGCTGCTGAGCGAGAGCTCGTCCCCGCTCAAGCTGATCTCGATCGGCTTGGTCCTGCTCGGCGTGATCGGCCTGAACATCTCCGGGATCAGCCACTGACACCGGCGCGTCGGGCCCGCGCCCGGCCGGTCAGTACACCAGCGCCTGGGCCCCGTCGGCGAGCGCCTCCTGCACGAACACCTGGGCGCCCGCGATCCGCACCCCCGGCAGCACGTCGTCCCCGGTGATCTCGCGCCGCGCCGCACACTGCGTGCACAGCGTCACCCGCCCGCCCGCGAGCAGCGCGTCGAGCAGATCCGGCAGCGGCGCGGCGTGCGGGAGTTCGAACTCGGCGGCCCGCCCGGGCAGCGCGAACCAGGACGACTCGCCGGTGAGCCACAGCGACACCTCGACCCCCGACGCGAGCGCCACCGACGCCACGGTGAACGCCTGGGAGCAGCGCTCCGGCGCGTCCTGACCTGCGGTGACCTTGACCACGAGAGATCGCTTCACGGCTCGCAGCCTATACACTGAGGCCGTTTGGCACCCGGCCGGGGCGATCCGGCCGCCCCGCACGAAGCACGAGGAGTACCCGGGCGATGCACATCTTCTTCATTGCGCTCCTTGCCGTGGTCGGCGTCCTCGTCGCGTGGTTCGCCGCGCTGACCGTGTCCAAGCTGTACAAGGGCCAGAACTGAGCCGACGCCCGGTAGGCTGACCGGCCGTACCCGACCCTCGGAAGCGGCCCTCCCCACCATGATCGAAATCCCGGACGACCTGCACTTCGACGCCGTCCCCCTCGCGTTCCTGCTCGGCACCTGGGAAGGCGCCGGTGTCGGCGACTACCCGACGATCGAGGCGTTCCGCTTCGGCCAGCAGGTCACCTTCGGCTACATCGCGAACAAGCCGTTCCTGACCTACACGTCGCGGACCTGGCTGCTCGACGACGCGGGGGAGCGGGTGCGCCCGCTGGCCACCGAGACCGGCTTCTGGCGTTCCAAGCTGGACGGTTCGGTCGACGTCACGCTCGCCCACCCGACCGGCATCGTGGAGATCTGGCTCGGCAAGGTGGAGGGCCCGCGCCTGGAGATGCGCACCGACGTGGTCGCGCGCACCGAGGACGCGAAGGAGTACACCGCCGGACACCGGCTCTACGGCCTGGTCAAGGGCGAGTTGATGTACGCCTACGACATGGCCGCCATGGGGCACCCGCTCCAGGCGCACGTCTCCGCGCAGCTCAAGCGGGTCGACGCGGAACTCGCGGCGGAGTAGCCGCCCGCTCGGCCCGGCCCGGCGGGCGCCGCGCACTCGTAAACTTCCCGCGTGAGCACTGACTGGAAGCACGAGCTTCGCGAGAAGGGCTACCGGCTCACGCCGCAGCGCCAACTCGTCCTCGAAGCGGTGAACGCCCTGGGCCACGCGACACCGGACGAGATCCTGGTGGAGGTGCACAAGACCGCCGGCGGGATCAACATCTCGACCGTCTACCGCACCCTCGAACTGCTCGAACAGCTCGACCTGGTCACCCACACCCACCTCGGGCACGGTGCGCCGACCTACCACCCGGCGGACGCCGGCGGCCATCTGCACCTGGTCTGCCGGGACTGCCGCCGGGTGATCGAGGTGGGTACGGAGGTCGCCGCGGGGATGGGCGAGCGGCTGCGCGTCGAGCACGGGTTCGACATCGACCTCGCGCACTTCGCGATCTTCGGCCGCTGCGCGGAGTGCACGGCGGCCCGGGCGAACTGAGGTTCACCCGACGGGTCTCGTACTGTGGGGACATGCCCACGAGCCCTTTGTTGACCCTGCCCGGCGCGGTCGCCGCGGAAGCCCCCGACGCCGGCGTCGCCGCGCACTACGGCGACCCCCTGCGCGAACAACGTCGGCTGGAGGCGGGCGAGGGCTTCGTCGACCTGTCGCACCGCGACGTGATCCGGGTGGCCGGCCCCGACCGGCTGAGCTGGCTGCACTCGCTGACCACGCAACACCTGACCGACCTGAAGCCGCATGAGGCCACGCAGACGCTGGTGCTGAGCCCGCACGGGCACATCGAGCACGCGCTGTACGGGGTGGACGACGGCGAGGCGTTCCGGGCCCACGTCGAACCCGGCGAGGCGCCCACGTTGGTCGAGTTCCTGGACCGGATGCGCTTCATGCTGCGGGTCGAGGTCGCCGACGTGTCCGCCGACTTCGCCGTCGTGCACGAGGCCGGCGGGGACGCCCCCGACGGAGTGTTGGTCCGGACGACCGGGTACGGCCGCGAGGTGTTCCTGCCCCGCGAGCGGTTGGCCGCGTACGGGCGCGAGCACGCGCATCCGGCGGGCATGTGGGCATACGAGGCGTTGCGGATCGCCGCACACCGACCCCGGCGCGGCCTGGAGACCGACCACCGCACGATCGTGCACGAGTTGGGCCTGATCGACACCGCCGTGCACCTGGACAAGGGCTGCTACCGGGGGCAGGAGACGGTCGCGCGGGTGCACAACCTGGGCCGCCCGCCGCGGCGCCTGGTCTTCCTGCACCTGGACGGCACCCAGGAGACGCTGCCGGCGCACGGCGCGCCGGTGGAACTCGCGGGCCGCCAGGTCGGGTTCGTCACCAGCGCGGCGCGCCACCACGAACTCGGCCCGATCGCGCTCGCGCTGATCAAGCGCAACACCGCCGTGGACGCCGAACTCCTGGCCGGCGGGGTGCCGGCGACGCAGGAGATCGTGGTCCCCGCGTAGCGCGCCCCTCCGCCCATGCCCCGCGGGGGACCGGGCGGGGTCGGGTGCTAGCGGATCTCGCGGCGGCGGATGCGGTGCAGGCGCCGCCGCTGCGAGCGGTCCAGGGTGAAGTAGGCGACGACGGGCAGGCCGATCGCGACCGCCACGATGGTCCAGGCGATCCACGACGGCAGCACGATCAGCGCGATGATGGCGACGACGATCCCGGCCGCGATGTACGGTCCGCGATGCGACATGGTCAACCCCCTCCGGTCGGTGAACCTGTCGCCATTCTCCTTCCCCGCGAAGCCCGGGAACATGGGGAGAACCCCCGGGAAGCGGGGTTCGCGACCCCGGTATTTCCCGGGGTCGGCGTCGCGACCGGGCTCACATGTCGACGACGAGGGTCATCGGGCCGTCGTTGACCAGCGCCACGCGCATGTCGGCGCCGAAGACGCCGGTGGCCACCTCGGCGCCCAGCGCCCGCAGCGCCGCGACCACCTCGGCCACCAGCGGTTCGGCCACCGGCCCGGGCGCGGCCTCGTTCCAGGTGGGCCGACGACCCTTGCGCGCGTCGCCGTAAAGCGTGAATTGGCTGATCACCAGCAACGGTGCGGCCAGATCGGAGCAGGACTTCTCGCCGTCGAGCACCCGCAGACTCCACAGCTTGGCGGCCAGTCGGCGGGCGATCTCCGGGGTGTCGGTGTGGGTGACGCCGACCAGGACGCACAGCCCGGGGCCGGCGATCGAACCGACCGTCACCTCCCCGTCGTCCCCGTCGACGGTCACGGAAGCCTCGGTCACCACTTGCAGGACGGCACGCATGTGCCCATTCTGCACACCCGTCCGGATCGATTCCGCGCCATGTGGCACGCGACGGTCTGCCCGACATGACACGATGCGTCTCATGGTGGATCTTCCCGACGGAGTGGCCCCGGAGGCCATCCGTGCCCTCACGCTGAGTCGGGTTCGCGAACTCATGCGTGACGCCCAGCGCGAGGAGAACGATCTGTCCTATCTGCGGAGGTTGCTCCAGGGGCGAATCGACATCCTGCGCGCCGAACTGGCCCGGCGGTCCGGTGGGGACGGCGCCGAGCCGAAATCGCCGGTGGTCGGCCGGCTGCCCGAGATCCTGTCCGAATCCAGACCGCCCGCCCGGGGCGCCCGGCACGTCAACGTGCAGCCGCCGCGCACCGACCGATACCGCGGCTGGATCGAGCGACTGCTCGCCGACGTGGGCCTGTCCGACCTCGCCGCGCACACCGACGCGGAGCTGGGCGAGGCGCTGGACAAGCTCGCCGGCCACGAGCAGGAGGTCTCCTCCCGCCGGCACCGCCTCCAGCGCACGGCCGACGACTGCGCCGCCGAGATCACCCGGCGCTACCGCGAGGGAGAGGCCAAGGTCGAGGACCTGCTGTCCGGGCGCTGACCCGCCCCAGGACCGGCGAAGCCGGTCGGCCCGGCCCGGGGCGCGCTCGCGGTTGTTAGCGGCGTGCTTGCAAGAGCAAGCGCGATGTGTGCATGCTGGGGACATGGCAGGTCTGAACGTCGGCTCGCTGGGTGAATACATCCGGGAGCAACGCCGCAACGCGCAATATTCGCTTCGGCAACTCGCCGAGGTCGCCGGGGTGTCCAACCCCTACCTGAGCCAGATCGAGCGCGGTCTGCGGCGGCCGAGTGCGGAGATCCTCCAGCAGATCGCCAAGGCGCTGCGCATCTCCGCCGAAACGCTCTACGTGCAGGCGGGCATCCTCGACGAACGCGAGGAGGGCGACCGCGAGGTGCGCACCGCGATCATGGCGGATCCGGCGATCAACGACCGTCAGAAGCGGGTGCTCGTGGAGATCTACGAGGCATTCCGCAAGGAGAACGCACAGGACGGCGCCGTGCGGGACGTACCGGGCGCCGCCGACGGAACCGAAAACGGCAAGCCCGGCCGGGCCGGCACCGATACCTCGATTTCCGGGCACGAGGAGTGAGGAACACCATGGCAATCGCCACGGAACTGCGGAAGACCCTGACCGAGACCACCCCGTTCTACGCCGTCGCCGGCGCGAGCGACCTGGTGGTGGAGAAGCTGCGCGAGCTGCCCGAGCGGTTCCGGAGCGAGGTCGTCACCGACCCGAAGGTGCTCCGCGAGCGCATCCAGGCGCTGCCCGACCGCACCCAGACCTTCGCCCGCGCCCGGGTGGACTTCGCCAGGTCGCAGGTGGACCGGGCCCGGGGGATCTACGACGACCTCGCCGCCCGCGGCGAAAAGCTGGTCAAGCGCGGCGACCGGCACGACGACACCACACCCGTCGCCGAACCCCCTGCCGCACCGGCCGCGAGCCGGGCGAAGAACGGCGCGACCGCGACCAAGCGGGCCAACGCCAAGCCGCGGACCAAGCCCGCCACCGAGACCGGCACCGAGCCGACCACCGGTTCCGGCGCCTGATCCGTCCGCGTCACGATCGTCGGGGCGCGGCCCGGGGACCCCCGAGGCCGTGCCCGGCGTGCCAGACTGGAATCCCCCGCACGACGTGGCGGCACCCGGCGGCCGCGCAGAGGAGGATCGATGGGCATGGACATGGCCGATGGACTGCTGACGGCCAAGTTCGACCAGGCGCTGACCTGGCTTTTCCTCGGCATTCTCCTGCTCAAGGTCTTCTGCCTGTTCGACGCGGCCTTCCGCCGCGAGGACGCGTACCGCGCCGCCGACAAGAAGAAGAAGTCCTTCTGGCTGATCCTGCTCGGCATCGCGGTCGTGGTCGACGTGCTGCCGACCGGCGGCCTGGGCCTGATGTTCACCCTCGCGGGCCTGGTCGCGGCGATCGTCTACATGGTCGACGTGCGCCCCGCGCTCAAGGAGGTCGGCGGCCGACGCGGCGGCGGCCGCAACAACATGGGGCCCTACGGCCCCTGGTGAGTCGCCTCGTCCGAGGCGGGCGGCGGGCCCGGCAGGGTCCAGCGGATCGTGGTGCCGGCGGCGACCTCGGTGTCCAGCCAGATCCGACCGCCGTGATACTCGACGATCTTCTTGCACATCGCCAGGCCGATGCCGGTGCCGCCGTAGGCGTCCTTCGGATGCAGGCGCTGGAAGATCACGAAGATCCGGTCGGCGTACTGCGGGTCGATCCCGATGCCGTTGTCGGCACAGGCGAACTCCCACTGCTCGCCGTCCCAGCGGGCGCCCACATGCACCCTCGGGACCTCCTCGGTGCGGAACTTGATCGCGTTGCCGACCAGGTTCTGCACCAGCTGCCCGAGCAGCACCCCGTCGCCCGGCACGGTGGGCAGCGGATCGGCGGTGATCCGCGCGCCGCTCTCCTCGCGGGCCGTGGCCAGCGCGTGCAGCGCGCGATCCAGACTCTCCCGCAGATCGACCTCGCCCGGTTCGGTGTCCAACCGCCCCACTCGGGAGAACGCGAGCAGGTCGTTGATCAGCGTCTGCATACGCTTGGCGCCGTCCACCGCGAAGGCGATGTACTGGTCGGCCCGTTCGTCCAGTTGGCCCTGGTAGCGCTTCTCCAAAAGCTGACAGAAGCTGGCCACCTTGCGCAGCGGTTCCTGCAGGTCGTGCGAGGCCACGTAGGCGAACTGCTCCAACTCGGCGTTGGATCTGCGCAGGTCCTCGGCCTGCTCGTCGATCAGCACGCGGGCCGCCTCGGTGCTGTGCAACTCCTCCAGGATGCGGTCGCGCATCGAGTTCACGTCCTGTGCGAGCGCGGCGATCTCGGCCGGGCCGCGCCCGGTCAGCGCGTGGTCGTACTCGCCCTCGGTGACCCGCCGGACCTGCTCGCCCAGATGCTCCAGGGGGCGGGTGACCATGCGACGGAACAACATCGCGATGGCGATCAGCAGCCCGGCGAACAACACCGCCACCGCGATCAGCGTCGCGGTCAGCATGGTGGCGTCGCGCGACAGGTTGTGCCGCGCCGCGGCCCGCTCGTCGCCCAGATCGGCCTGCTGCACCGCGCTCTTCGCGCGCACCGCGTCGAACAGCCCCTTGCCCTGGTCGGGCACGGAGGCGATGCCCGGGCGATCGGCGAAGGCCGGCTCCGCGTACCCCGTCCGCCAGGCTCGGGCCCGCGCGCCCACCTCGACCAGGTCGGCCCGCAGCCGGTCCCCCTCGGCCGAGTTCGGCAGCAGCCGGTCCAGCGCCGCGTAGGCCCGATCCTCCTCGGACCGTGCCTGTGTGTACGACTCGTGGAAGCTCGGGTCGCCGCTGAGGATCCAGCCGCGCACCCCGGTCTCCTGGTCGACCAGCGCGTTCTCCAGGCGCAGCGCGGCGTTGGCGGCCGGTTCGAGTTGCTCCAGGACCGTGTGTCGGGAGTCGTTCAGCCGGGATATGGCCAGTGCGCCGATCACCGCGGAGATCACGATGACGAGCGCGAGCAGGCCCAGTCCCAGGCCGACGACCTGGCGCATACGGGGGCCGGTGGGCCGCTTTCGTGGCTCGCGTCGACTCACGCCGTCCTGCCCTCACCGGTCGCCGGACCGGGCAGCACCGGGTGTTCGCCCGGGGCGCCGTGCGGCGGATGATGCGGATCGTGCCGGAGCAGCAACACCGCGACGTCGTCGTTGAGGCTGTCCCCGTGCAGGTCCTCCACCGCGGCGACGGCGGAGTCGATCAGGTCGTAGCCGGTGGCCCCGGCCGCGAGCAGGCGGGTGATCAGCGGCAACAGGCCGTCGGTGCCCAGGCGTTCCGGGCCCCGGCCGATCCGGCCCTCGATCAGCCCGTCGGTGTAGAGCAGGAGCGACCAGTCCGGGCCGAGGTCGATCGGCTCGTACCCCCACCGGCCCTCGGGGAACAACCCGAGCGCCGGTCCGGTGGCGCCCTCGGACAGCGGCGCCACCCCCTCGGGGGTGATCAGCAGCGGGGCGGGGTGGCCCGCCAGGTAGACCCGACCCCGGCGGCGGTCCGGCTCGATGATGGTCATGCACAGTGTGGCGAACATCTCGTCCGAGCGCCGCTCGTGTTCGAAGATTCGTTCCAGCGTGGTGAGCAGGTCGCCGCCGGTGAGTCCGGCGAAGATCAGCGAGCGCCAGGCGATCCGCAGGTTGACCCCGAGCGCGGCCTCGTCCGGGCCGTGCCCGCAGACGTCGCCGATCATCACGTGCACCCGCCCGTCGGCGGTCTGCACCGCGTCGTACAGGTCTCCGCCGAGCAGCGCGCGCCGGCGACCGGGGCGGTAGCGGGCGAGGAAGTCCAGCGACGGGTCGCGCAGGATCGGGGCGGGCAGCAGTCCGCGTTCGAGCCGGGCGTTCTCCTGGGCGCGCAGCTCCGACTCGACCAGTCGGCGCTGCGACTCGTCGGCCCGCTTGCGCTCCAGGGCGTAGCGGATCGCCCGGGACAGCAGCGAGCCGTCGATCTCCTGCTTGACCAGGTAGTCCTGGGCGCCGGCGGCCACCGCGTCCGACCCGCGGTGCGCGTCGGACAACCCGGTCAACACGATCACCGCGGTCCGCGGCGCGAACGCCAACAGCCGATGCAGTCCGTTCAGCCCCTCGGCGTCGGGCAGCCCGAGGTCGAGCAGTACACACCCGACGTCCTCGCCGAGCCCGGCGATCGCCTCGGCCATCGAGCGCGCCCAGACGATCTCCATCGGATCCGGCGAGTCGGCCAGCAGCTCCTCGACCAGGAAGGCGTCCCCGGCGTCGTCCTCGATCAGCAGGACGCGCAGCGGACGCGCCACGTGGGCGACCGGACCCGATGCCGAGGGAACGGACACCGGCCCCGCGCGGTAGCCGGTCCGTTCGACCGCTCCGCCGTCGCCGCCGTACGCGGGGCGCACGCCACCACCTCCGGAATGATGCCGCCGCACGGACGCGGCGTCGTTCGGCAATCGAAGTTCGGCAATCGAAAAGGGACGATAGCGCGGGCCGGCCCGAGCCGATAACCGTACGGCCTCCCGGCCCGGACCCCGGACCGCCGCCGGTTCGCGGCGCCGCCCTTGCGGGGAAATGCGCCGGCGGCGCCGAGACGCCGGCCGGCAGGCTGGTAGACATGACACGGATCACGTTGGTTCGCGGCGACATCACCGAGCAACACGCGGACGCGATCGTGAACGCGGCCAACTCCTCCCTGATGGGCGGCGGCGGTGTCGACGGGGCGATCCACCGCCGGGGCGGTCCGGAGATCCTGGCCGAGTGCCGGGCGCTGCGCGCGGCGAAACTCGGCCGCGGCCTGGCCACCGGCGCCGCGGTGGCCACCACCGCCGGCCGCCTCCCGGCCCGCTGGGTCATCCACACGGTGGGCCCGGTGTACAGCCGCGCCGAGGACCGCTCCGCGCTGCTCGCCTCCTGCTACCGCGAGTCCCTGCGGGTGGCCGACGACCTCGGCGCGTCGACGGTGGCCTTTCCGGCGGTCTCGGCGGGCATCTACGGCTGGCCGATGGACGACGCGGCGCGTATCGCCGTGGAGACGGTCCACGGCACACCGTCCGCCGTGACGGAGGCCCGCTTCGTGCTGTTCGAGGCCCGGGCATACATCGCCTTCGAGGCGGCGGTGGCCGCGCTGTAGGTCCACGGCGAGCCCGTCGCGTCGCCGGAGGCGCGCACCGCGCGAACCCCGGGACCCGGTTGGCTCTCCTCGCGACTTTGCCGCCCCGTCCCGCGCCCACACCCGACCGCCACGTGAAGAGGCCGAGCCCGCAGGCCCGGCCCCTTCGGTCCGTGCACGGGATCCCGCTCCCGAGACCCGTTCACCAACCTCTTTCACAACCGACGATCACCCGCCCGAAGGCGTCCCCGACCCCTTCGCCGGCGTTCCCGACTTCGAGCCGCTCGGGGTCCCCGTGCCCGTCGCCGGCGGCGTCGACGGCGGAGCCGTGCTCGGCGGAGGTGTGGTCACGGGCGGTGTGGTCACCGGCGGTGTCGTCACCGGAGGCGTGGTCACCGGGGGTGTGGTCACGGGTGGCGTGGTCACGGGCGGTGTGGTCACCGGAGGCGTGGTCACGGGGGGCTTGGTGGGCGGCGGGCCCGGGACGTTCGGGATCGCCGGGGCGTTCACCGTCCCCGCGCCCGCGTCGGGTCGTACCACGCCCAGGATCGGCATCGAACCGGCGTTGGCGACGGTGATCGTGCGGCCCGGCCGGGGTGCGTGCACGATCTTGCCGTTGCCCAGGTACATGCCGATGTGGCTCGCGTCGGAGTAGTAGACGATCAGGTCGCCGGGGCGCATGTCGGCCAGCGGTACACGCGGCAGCGACGCCCACTGCTCCTGGGAGGTGCGGCGGATCGGCACGCCCGCGAACGCCCACGCCTTCGAGGTCAGGCCCGAGCAGTCGTAGCCTTCGGGGCCGACGCCGCCCCAGATGTACGGCTTGCCGATCTTGTCGATCGCGAACGCGATGGCCAACGCCGCCTTGGGCGTGGTCTGCTGGTCGGGCTTGCCGATCAGCGTGTTCAGCTGGGCCTGACCGGCCTCCGCGGACAGCGCCTCCATCCGGGCGAGTTCGGCCAGCTGCTCGGGGGTGAGGCCGGCCAGTATCTTCTCGGCCTCGGTGATCCGGGACTGGATGTCGGTCCGGGTCGTGGCGGCTTCCTGCTCCAGCCGACGGCTCTCGGCGAGCTGGGCGTCCGCGCTCTTTTGCATCGCGGTGAGCTGGAGTTCGGCCTGCTTGGCGCGGGCGATGGTGTCCAGCTGCGACTGCGAGACACGCTCGTACGTGGGCGCGTCGCGCAGGAACTGCGCGGGATCCGCGGACAACATCAGGGTCAGCAGCGGGTCCATGCCCCGCGTCGTGTACTGGAGTCGGGCCAGTCGGCCCAGATCCTCCTTGGCCTTCTCGACGTTCTGCCGGGCCCACACCACGCCCGCGTTCACGTCGTTGGCCTTGAGCTGGGTGCGACCCAACTGCTCGGTGGTGGCGTTGAACCGCTCGGTGGCCTGCTCGGCCTGGCGGTACAACTCCTGCACCCGGGCCTGGGCGGCCAGCAGATCCTGGACCGAGGTGATCGCGGTGTCGGCGGGCGGCGGCACCGGCGGCGCGTCGGGAGCCGCCCACGCGTTGCCGCCGAACAGGACCGCGCACAGCAGTGCCGCTCCGCAGCTGGTCACGGCCCGGGTTCGCAGACCGATCCGGCCCCCGAGTTTCACCATGCTTTCGCCCTTTCGGAAAACGGCTTGTCCTGAGACGCTGCGGACGATTTCATGCGGCGACGCCGACCGGAACCCGCGCTTTCGGGACGGCAGTTCCCGAGGACCGGTTCAGCGTCGGATCCTTGCATGTTCCGGCTGCGATCGGCAGGGGACTATTCGAGATCGTCCGGATATCGGAACGGGCGTATCAGGCCAATCCCGGACGACACGCCGAGCTGTTCCACGTTCGGATCAACGCGGTGTGTTCAAGATTTCATGTGCCGTTTCGGATCGGACACGAGTCACCAGAATGTATCAATACAGTCGGCCGGGTATGGCCGACATCCGTCCTAAGACGTGATGACACGCACCCGGGGCGCCACCGCCGACCACGCCACGGTCACCTCGCCCTGCCGCCGGCGCGCCGGGCCGTCGCATACCGGCCAGTCCCGGGCCAGCGTCGCGGTCGCCGCGAGCCAGCGCTGGCGCGCGCCGAACGCGGCCAGCGGCGCGTGCAGGTCCCAGGCCCGGTCGAACGCGGTCAGGAACGCGTGCACCGGCTCGCCCGGCACATTGCGGTGGATCAACGCCTTCGGCAACCGCTCGGCCAACTCGGACGGCCGCCCCAGACCCGCCAACCGGGCGGCGAAGGTGACCGTGCGCGGCCGGGCGTCCGACCCGATGCCCAGCCACACCGCACGCCGACCCAACTCGTCGCACGTGCCCTCGACCAGCACCCCGTCCGGCGCGAGGCGGGCGCACATCCGCGCCCAGGCCGCCGGCACCGCGTCCTCGTCGTACTGCCGCAGCACGTTGAACGCCCGGATCGCGGTCGCCGAGCGGCCGGCCGGCAGCGGCACCTCGAAGCCGCCCCGCGCGAAGGTCAACCCGTTCCCGGCGTACGGCAGCGCGGCGGCCACCCGCTCCGGGTCGATCTCGAAGCCGACCACCGCGACGTCGGCCCGCACCGTGCGCAGCCGGCGCGCCAACTCGACCGTGGTCACCGGAGACGCGCCGTAGCCGACGTCGACCACCAGCGGATCGGCCGCGGCCCGCAGCAGCCGCCCGTGTACGCCGGTCAGCCACCGGTCGACCCGGCGCAGCCGGTTCGCGTTGGTGGTACCCCGGGTGATCACCCCGGCCGGCCGCGACCGGGCTCCCGCTCCCGTCCCCGCTCCGGGGGTGCCGATGCCCGGTTTGCCGCGCGTGCCCATGCTCGCAGGGTAGGCGAACACCCCCGTACGCCCCCGCCGGGGCGTGGATCACACCCCGGCCGGGAATCCGGTCCGACCACGATGGGTTGGGACTTGAGTTGGGCCGCGACGGCGGGCCGGGCGGACCTCGTCCGCGACGGCTCGGTACAACTGGTAGTTCCGCACAACAGAACGACAGGGCACGGGGCCGGCCAGGGAGGTCAACGAGTGAGCCACCACGTCCAGCGCGCGATCACATGGGGAGCGCGCCGGGGGGCACCTCGTCGAATCGCGACACTCAGCGTTCACACCTCCCCGCTGCACCAACCCGGCACCGGCGACGCCGGGGGGATGAACGTCTACATCGTCGAGCTGAGCAAGCGGCTGGCCGCGCTCGGCATCGAGGTGGAGATATTCACCCGAGCCACCGGCAGCGATCTGCCGCCGGTCGTCGAGATGGCCCCGGGCGTCCTGGTGCGGCACGTCACCGCCGGGCCCTACGAGGGGTTGTCCAAGGAGGACCTGCCCGCCCAGCTGTGCGCCTTCACCTCCGGCGTGCTGCGCACCGAGGCGATGCGCGACCCCGGTCACTACGACCTGGTGCACTCGCACTACTGGCTCTCCGGCCAGGTGGGCTGGCTCGCCAAGGAACGCTGGGGCGTGCCGCTGGTGCACACGATGCACACGATGGCCAAGGTCAAGAACGCCTCCCTCGCGGGCGGCGACGCCCCCGAGCCCCGGGCCCGGGTGATCGGCGAGTCCCAGGTGGTCGAGGCGGCCGATCGGCTGGTCGCCAACACCGTCGAGGAGGCCGACCAGCTGATCGACCTCTACGCCGCGGAGCCCGATCAGGTCGCGGTGGTCAACCCCGGGGTGGACCTGGAGACGTTCTGCCCCGGCGACATGGCCGCCGCGCGCCGCCGCCTCGACGTGCCCGAGGACGCCACGGTGATCCTGTTCGCCGGGCGGATCCAACCGCTCAAGGCCCCCGACGTGCTGCTGTACGCGATCGCCCACCTGCTCCAGGCCGACCCCGCGCTGCGCCACTCGCTGGTGGTCGCGGTGGTCGGCGGCCCCAGCGGAAACGGCATGGCCGCGCCCGAGCACCTGCACAAGCTGGCCGCGACGCTGGGCATCCACGACGTGGTCCGCTTCCAGCGCCCGGTCCGCCAGGACGTGCTGGCCGACTGGTACCGCGCGGCCACCGTCGCGGTGGTGCCCTCCTACAACGAGTCCTTCGGCCTGGTCGCCATCGAGGCCCAGGCGTGCGGGACGCCGGTGGTCGCGGCGGCGGTCGGCGGACTGCCCACCGCCGTGCGCGACGGCGTCTCCGGCACCCTGGTCCGGGGCCACAACCCGGTCGACTACGGCCTGGCCCTGCGCGACCTGATCCGGGCCCCCCGGCTGCGCGAGGACTACGCCGAGGGCGCGGTCCGGCACGCGGCCTCCTTCGGCTGGGCGGCGGCGGCGGCCTCGATGGCCGAGGTGTACGCCGACACCCTGGCCCGCAGCGCGGCCCCGCGTGGGCGGGTCGTGGGCGGGCAGTAGCGTCGGGGTATCGAGGCGAACGGGCGACGAATGGGGCAGGGCGTGGAAGCCGAACGAGAGCGGGCCGCGGACACCGTGCGCGCGGCCCTGGAGGACGCCGGCGTCGAGTGGGAGCAGTCCGCGCCGTACACGTTCGTCGCGGTGCTGCCGGGCACCCGCAAGCTCAAGACGGCGCTCGCCCTCACGGTGGGCGCGCACAGCCTGGCCATGAGCGCCTTCGTGATCCGGCACGCGGACGAGAACCACGCCGCCTTCCACCGTTGGCTGCTCGAGCGCAACGTGCGGATGTACGGGGTGGCCTTCGCCGTGGACAAACTCGGCGACGTGTACCTGAACGGCCGGCTCCCGCTGGCCGCGGTGAGCGCCGAGGAGATCGACCGGATCCTGGGCGTGGTGCTCCAGACCGCCGACGACAGCTTCAACACCCTCCTGGAGATCGGCTTCGCGACCTCGATCCGCCGGGAATGGGACTGGCGCGTCGAACGCGGCGAATCCCTGCGCAACCTGGAGGCCTTCGCCCGCTTCGCGGCCCCGGAGAACCGCGCGCCGTAGGGCTGCCGGGGGTGGATTACGCTCCTTGCCATGGCTGATGCTCCGTACAAACTGGTACTTCTTCGCCACGGCGAAAGCGAATGGAACGCCAAGAATCTGTTCACCGGTTGGGTCGACGTCGACCTGACCGAAAAGGGGGAGAAGGAGGCCGCGCGCGGCGGGCAGCTGCTGCTCGACGCGGGGGTGCTGCCCGACGTGCTGCACACCTCGCTCCAGCGCCGCGCGATCCGCACCGCCCAGCTCGCGCTGGACGTGGCCGACCTGAACTGGCTGCCCGTGCGGCGTTCCTGGCGGCTCAACGAGCGGCACTACGGCGCGCTCCAGGGCAAGGACAAGAAGCAGACCCTGGAGGAGTTCGGCGAGGAGCAGTTCATGCTCTGGCGCCGCTCCTACGACACCCCGCCGCCGCCGCTGGCCGACGACGACGAATACTCGCAGTTCGCCGACCGGCGCTACGCGTCGTTGCCGGTGGAGATCCGCCCGCGCACCGAATGCCTCAAGGACGTCGTGGAGCGCATGCTCCCCTACTGGTACGACGCGATCGTGCCGGATCTGTTCGGCGGCGACACGGTCCTGGTGGCCGCGCACGGCAACTCGCTGCGCGCGCTGGTCAAGCACCTGGACGGCGTCTCGGACGCGGACATCGCCGGCCTGAACATCCCCACCGGCATCCCGCTGCTGTACGAACTGGACGCGGATCTGCGCCCCGTCACCCCGGGTGGCCGCTACCTCGACCCCGAGGCCGCGGCGGCCGCGATCGAAGCGGTCAAGAACCAGGGCCGGAAGTGATTCCGAACATCGGGTGAAGGCCCGATCGGCTCCGCGCGGAGCGCCCACCTGTCACGGAAGGGGTCGGGCGCTCCGCACGGGCCGGGCTCATCGGCCCGAGCGCCGGTTCAGCGGCCGCAGCTGCCGCCACAATTGCACGCGGAACCGGACTTACAGCCGCAGCCGCAACTGGACGGGCAGTTACAGCCCGGCACGGGGGCCCTCGGCTGAGGCGGGGTCTGCGGGTCGGACATGACGACCTCCGAACGATCACCGGTGACGGGCGTGGCGCACGGATGAACGACACATGAAGATCTGCACGACGGACCCTCTGGACGGTTTCACCCGTTCGGGTCAGCTCTACCCTGGAACATGTGGACGTGAACGTTGCCGCCGCCGCTTTGGCCGCTGTATCCGGATTGGCCGTCGGTGTGGCCGGCACCCTGGCCTTCCGCTGGAGTGAGCGGGCCCAGGGCAGAGGTACGGCCGCGGCGCCCGCCGCGGCCCCTTCCCTGCCGCCCGGAGTGGCCACCGTGCTGTCGGTGCTGCGTTCCTCCGCCGTGGTCCTCGACGAGTTCGACACCGTCGTGAAGGCGTCCTCCGCGGCCTACAAGTTCGGTCTGGTGCGCGGTGACCAACTGGTGCCCGAGGACCTGCTGGCGATGGCCAAGGAGACCAGGCGCGACGGCGAGATAAGGCAGCGCGACCTGCTGCTCGCCCGGGCCGACGGCGAGGCGCACGAGTTCGAGGTGTCCGCGCGCGTGGCGCCGCTGGGCTCTCGGCTGGTGCTGCTGCTGGTCGAGGACCGTACCGAGGCGCGCCGGGTGGACGCGGTGCGCCGTGACTTCGTGGCCAACGTGAGCCACGAGCTCAAGACCCCGGTCGGCGCGCTGTCGCTGCTGGCCGAGGCGGTCATGGACGCCAGCGACGACCCCGAGGCGATCATCCGCTTCGCGGGTCGGATGCAGATCGAGTCGGCCCGGCTGACCAATCTGGTCCAGGAGCTGATCGACCTGTCCCGGGTGCAGAACGACCATCCGCTGCACCATGTCGGCCCGGTCCCGCTCGACGACCTCGTGGCCGAGGCCGCCGATCGCTGCCGACAGGCGGCGGAGTCGAAGCAGATCACCCTCGCGATCGGGGGCGATCGGGAGCTGATCGTGCCGGGGGACCACAATCAACTGGTGATGGCCCTGGGCAATCTGGTCGAGAACGCCGTCAACTACAGTCCTGCGCGGACGAGGGTCGACATCGAGGTCAGAGCAGAGGCGCGGATGGCCGTCATCACCGTTTCCGACCAGGGCCTGGGAATTCCCCAGCGTGACCTGGATCGCATCTTCGAGCGGTTCTACCGCGTCGATCCGGCCCGCTCGCGGGCCACCGGCGGTACCGGCTTGGGCCTGTCCATCGTCAAGCACATCGCGGCGGGCCACGGGGGAGAGGTAACCGTGCGCAGCCTGGAGGGTGTGGGATCCACCTTCACCCTGGTGCTGCCCTTCAAGTCCAGTACCTCTCAATCGATGTCGATGACATCGTCGACCCCATCCATGGAGGCATCACGATGACCCGTGTGCTCGTCGTCGAAGATGAAGAGTCCTTCAGCGACGCGCTGTCGTACATGCTTCGCAAGGAAGGCTTCGAGGTGGCCGTGGCCGCCACCGGCCCCGAGGCGTTGGAGCTGTTCGACCAGGGCGGCGCCGATCTGGTCCTGCTCGACCTGATGCTGCCCGGCCTGCCGGGCACCGAGGTCTTCCGCGGGCTGCGGGCCAAGTCCAACGTGCCGGTCATCATGGTGACCGCCAAGGACAGCGAGGTCGACAAGGTGGTCGGGCTGGAGATCGGCGCCGACGACTACGTCACCAAGCCGTACTCGACCCGCGAGCTGATCGCCCGGATCCGTGCCGTGCTGCGCCGCCAGGGCGGGGTGGAGACGGACGAGCCGCGCGCGATCGAGGCGGGTCCGGTCCGGCTCGACGTCGAGGCACACCGGGTCACCGTGGAGGGTCGGCGGATCGATCTCCCGCTCAAGGAGTTCGACCTGCTCGAGGTGCTGCTGCGCAACGCGGGCCGGGTGCTCACCCGGATGCAGTTGATCGACCGGGTCTGGGGCGTCGGCTATGTGGGCGACACCAAGACGCTGGACGTACACGTGAAGCGGCTGCGAGCCAAGATCGAGCCGGACCCGGGCGCCCCGCGCTACCTGGTCACCGTGCGCGGTCTCGGGTACAAGTTCGAGCCCTGATCGGGCCGGGGCCGCTCCGGCCCCCCGTACGACGACGGCGCCCGCGCCGCCCCCGGTGTCCGGGAGGCGGCGCGGGCGCCGTCGTATGTGCCCGTGTCCCGCGTCGCGGGTACGGCGTCAGCCGCCGGCCGGGGCCGACGCGCTGTTGCGCGGGGTACCGGAGGCGCCGTTGCCGCCTGCCGGGGCCGTGGCGGGCGCGGTGTTCGGCGGCGCGGTGGTCGGCGCCGAGGAGGTCGGCGGCGCGGGCGGCGGCGGGGTGAAGGCCGGGGTCGGCTTCAGCTGCGCGAAGTAGCCCGATGGGGCGTGTACCGAGACGTCCAGCGAGGTCTCGCCGGCGGTGCCGAACGCGAAGGTCACCCGGCGGAACGAGCCGGCCTCGACCTTGGCGGCGTTCGGGAAGACCAGCGGACCGAGGTAGACGCGCCCCTGCGGGTCGTCGGCGGCCATTCCCTGGGGGCGGTCGACCAGGTACGCGGCGCCGCCGGCCGGGATGGTCAGCGGGCCGCCGAGGGCCTGTCCCGCGCCGTCGACCGTCACCTTGGTGATCGTCTCGGGGGCGGAGCCCTCGTTGAACAGCGCGCCACCGAGCGCGACCAGGTTCTTGCCCGGGTCGCTCGTCACCAGCTGGATGTTCTGGATCTTGAGCGAACCGAACGCCGTATTGGCCGTGTCGGGTTTGACCTTGCTGGTCTCGGCTTCCTTGCCACTGGCGCAGCCCGCGGCCAGGGGAAGGACGACGGCGACGGTGGCGGCGAGGGCGCCGCGTCGAAGGCTGCGGCTCACGGCGGCGGCATCTCCTTGAAGATCTCGGATCCTGGACCGGTCACGATGACCGGTGACAGCGTACTCAGGCCGGGAGGACGACTCGTACGCGGCTCACCGCGCCGAGCGGCGGCTTCGCCGGGGCGGAGTCGGCGGATGCCGCCGGGATCGGCCCGACTCCGGTGAGGCGGGTGGGACATATGGGTTGTGCGAGAGCGGCCGACGCACCCCCGGGACGCGTCGTTTGCCCCGTTTGTTCGAGTCCTACAGGTGTGGGGTTCCCTGTCCCAGCACGCCCACAGGCCGCTTGTCAAGCCCCGACTAAGGCCCTGACCTGCGGAAACGTCATTCAGTAGGGGCGTGTCCCGTGTTACCCTAGAAAGCCACGGAAGGGGTACCTGTCACATGACGTTCAAGGTTGGCGACACCGTGGTCTACCCCCATCACGGGGCCGCGCTGATCGAGGCGATCGAGCAGCGCACGATCAAGGGTGTGGACAAGACCTATTTGGTGTTGAAGGTCGCCCAGGGTGATTTGACCGTCCGCGTGCCTGCGGACAACGCGGAATTCGTCGGTGTTCGGGACGTGGTGGGCCAGGAAGGGCTCGACCGCGTCTTCGAGGTACTGCGTGCTCCGCACACCGAGGAACCGACGAACTGGTCACGACGTTACAAGGCGAACTTGGAAAAGCTCGCCTCCGGTGACGTTATCAAGGTCGCGGAGGTCGTGCGCGATCTATGGCGCCGCGAGCGTGACCGCGGCCTGTCGGCAGGCGAAAAGCGCATGCTGGCGAAGGCTCGGCAGATCTTGGTGAGCGAGTTGGCGCTCGCCGAGAACACGAACGAGGACAAGGCCGAGGCCATCCTCGACGAGGTCCTGGCTTCCTGAGCCGTAGGATCCGCCCGTCGATGACGGACGGATCCGCCGGTGCGGTGTCGGCGCCATGTGGCGTCGGCGCCCGGGTGGTTTGAGGGGACTTCGTTGAACACTGCGGTCCTTGTGCCCGCTGCAGGGCGTGGTGAACGGCTCGGTCCCGGTGCGCCCAAGGCGTTGCGTGAGCTTGGGGACATCCCGATGCTGGTGCACGCCGTCCGGTCGCTGCTGGCCGCCCGCGGGGTAACCGCGGTCGTGGTCGCCGCACCGCCGGACGGTGTCGCCGGTGTCCGGGAGCTTTTGCGTGCGCAACTGCCCGTGGAATCACCCGTGTGGGTGGTCGCGGGCGGTGCGACACGCCAGGAATCGGTACGGCTCGCCCTCGCGGCGGTGCCGGCCGATCACGACATCGTGCTCGTGCATGATGCCGCGCGTCCGTTCGTGCCGGCCCACGTGGTCGAGGCGGTGATCGCCGCCGTCGCCGACGGGGCCGACGCGGTGGTGCCCGCGTTGCCCGTGGTCGACACGGTCAAGGAGGTCGCCGCGGCGAACGGCGCGGAGACCGTGGTGCGCACGGTCGATCGATCGTTGTTGCGCGCCGTACAGACCCCCAGGGCTTTCGGCGGGCGGTATTGGCGCGTGCCCACGCCGAGGCCGACGGGTTCGGCGCCGAGGGCGCGACCGACGACGCCGGGATGGTCGAGCGCACCGGCGGCACGGTCGTGGTGGTGCCCGGTTCCGAAGAGGCGTTCAAGGTGACCCGGCCGTTCGACCTGTTGCTCGCCCGCGCGCTTTTGGAGCGCCGGGCGGAGCGGGCCGCGCAGGCGCGCGTCGACGGGGCGGACGGCGCCGCGGAGAGTTCGGAGATCGACGTTGTCCGGTGAGCACGCGGCTCGGGTGGTCCTGCCCCGTACCGGGATCGGGGTGGACGTCCACGCCTTCGAGGCGGGGCGCGAGTTGTGGGTGGCCGGGCTGTTCTGGCCCGGGGAGACCGGGTTGGCCGGGCACTCCGACGCCGACGTGGTCGCGCACGCCGCGTGCGACGCGTTGTTCTCGGCGGCGGGCATCGGCGATCTGGGCGCACACTTCGGCACCTCGCGGCCGCAGTGGTCCGGAGCGTCGGGGGTGACGCTGCTGACCGAGGCCGCGCGGCTGGTGCGCGCGGCCGGATTCGAGATCGGCAACATCGCGGTGCAGGTGATCGGGGTGCGGCCGAAGGTCGGGCGGCGGCGGGCCGAGGCGGAGGCCGCGCTGTCGGCCGCGGCCGGCGCGCCGGTGTCGGTGTCCGGGACCACCACCGACGGTCTGGGGCTGACCGGGCGGGCCGAGGGAGTGGCCGCGATCGCCACCGCGCTCGTGGTGCCGGTCGGGCGGTGACCGGGCGGCGACCCCCGGTGGAACCGAGGGATAACGGCGCACGCCGCGCCGTCCCGACGCTCTAAGCTTGCGCGTGTGAGCATGCGCCTGTACGACACCAGCACCCGCACGGTCCGGGACTTCGTGCCGCTTGTCGAGGGACAGGTCTCGATCTACTTGTGTGGTGCCACTGTGCAGGCACCTCCGCACATCGGGCACATCCGATCGGGGCTGAACTTCGACGTGCTGCGCCGGTGGTTCGCCCACCGCGGCAACGACGTCGTGTTCTGCCGCAATGTCACCGACATCGACGACAAGATCATCGCCAAGTCCTGCACGGAGGGCGTGCCCTACTGGCAGGTCGCGCAGACCAACGAGCGGGCCTTCGCCGACGCGTACACCGCGCTCGGCTGCCTGCCGTCGACCGTGGAGCCCCGGGCGACCGGGCACATCCCCGAGATGGTCGCGATGATCGACCGGCTGATCGCCACGGGGCACGCCTATCCGTCCGGTGGCGACGTGTACTTCGACGTCTCCTCGTTCCCGGCCTACGGGGCGCTGTCCGGCCAGAAGCCCGACGCGATGCGCGAGGCGGAGGACGCGGGCACGGGCGCGGCGGGCAAGCGGGACCGGCGCGACTTCGCGCTGTGGAAGGCGGCCAAGCCCGGCGAGCCGTCGTGGGAGACGCCGTGGGGACACGGTCGTCCGGGGTGGCACCTGGAGTGCTCCGCGATGGCGCACAAGTACCTGGGTGCGGCGTTCGACATCCACGGCGGCGGGCTGGATCTGGTGTTCCCGCACCACGAGAACGAGATCGCCCAGTCCAAGGCGGCGGGCGACGCGTTCGCCGCCTACTGGATGCACAACGCCTGGGTCACCCTCAGCGGTGAGAAGATGAGCAAGTCGCTCGGCAACTCGGTGCTCGTCTCCGAGATGCTCAAGCGCTGGTCGCCGCTGGTCCTGCGCTACTACCTGGCCACCCCGCACTACCGGTCGATGATCGAGTACAGCGAGGAGGCACTGCGCGAGGCCGAGGTCTCCTTCGGGCGGATCGAGGGCTTCCTGGAGCGGGCCGGCGAACAGACCGGGGCGATCGAGCCGACGGCCGACGTGCCGGCGGTGTTCGCCGCCGCGATGGACGACGACCTGGGTGTGCCGCAGGCGATGGCGGTCGTGCACAACACCGTGCGCGACGGCAACACCGCGCTGGCGGCGGGCGACAAGGACGCGGTGGTCCGGCACGCGGCCGACGTACGGGCGATGCTGGGCGTGCTCGGCATGGACCCGCTGTCGGAGCAGTGGACGGCGGGCGCCGCCGGCGGTCGCTCCGACGAGTTGCGCGGGGTGGTCGACCACCTGGTCAAGCTCGCCCTCGGGCAGCGCGAGGCGGCGCGGGCGCGCAAGGACTACGCGGCCGCCGACGCGGTCCGGGACAGCCTCACGGCGGCCGGGATCGTGGTGGAGGACACACCGCACGGGCCCCGGTGGACGCTGCACCGGGACTGAGTCGACAAGGGCCCGGAAGGGCCCGACGAGAACGCGCCGTACGGCCGGAACGCCACGAGGTGGCGGACCGGCCGTACGGTTGTAACGGCTGGAGCGGTTGCCCCTCGGGCGACCGGGGATCGCAACGTGAAGCAATCGAAGGGATGTACCCGTCATGGCCGGCAACACGGAGCGCCGTAACAAGCGCAACGAGGGAAGCAAGAAGGGGCCCTCGGTCGGTACTGGTGGGCACAGCCGCCGGGCGCTGAAGGGCAAGGGGCCGACACCGCCCGCGGAGATGCGCAAGGGGCACGCGAAGCAGCGCGCCGCCAACGCCGCGGCCAAGCGCAAGGCCGCCGCGCCCGCGGCCAGGCGTCCCGCGGGCGGGCGTCCCGGACGCGGCGGCAAGAGCGCGTCGGAGCTGGTCGCGGGCCGCAACTCGGTGCTCGAGGTGCTGCGCGCCGACGCGCCGGCGACGTCGCTGTTCATCGCGCAGTACATCGACAGCGACGACCGGGTGCGCGAGGCGATGAAGATCGCCAACACGCGGGGCATCCCGCTGATGGAGATCCCGCGTCCCGAGCTGGACCGGATGACCGACGGCGCGATCCACCAGGGCCTGGTGCTCCAGATGCCGCCGTACGAGTACGCCCACCCGGACGACCTCGTGGTGGAGGCGCACGACCGCGCCGAAACGCCCCTCGTCGTCGCGCTCGACAGCGTCACCGACCCGCGCAACCTCGGCGCGGTGATCCGCTCCGCGGCGGCCTTCGGCGGCCACGGCGTGGTCGTCCCCGAGCGCCGCGCGGCCGGCATGACCGCCGGCGCCTGGAAGTCCTCGGCAGGCGCGGCCTCCCGCATGCCGGTGGCCCGAGCAGCCAACCTCACCCGAGCCCTCGAGGCGTACAAGAAGGCCGGCCTGACCGTGGTCGGCCTGGCCGCCGACGGCGACATCACCCTGGACGAACTGGCCGCGGCCACGGACCCCCTGGTGGTGGTCGTCGGCTCCGAGGGCAAGGGCCTGGGCCGGTTGGTCCAGGAAACGTGCGACATCACGGTCCGAATCCCGATGGCCGGCGGCAACGAGTCCCTGAACGCGGGCGTGGCGGCAAGCATCGTGCTCTACGAGGTGGCCCGGAGGCGGGGAGCGAAGTAGGCAGGGAACCAGCCGACCGAGACGAGCGCTCGAGGCCGCCCGGGCCGGGCCCACTGGCCCCTCCCCGAGTGGGCCGGCTGTTTTCGGCGAGCGCTGCGCTTGTGGCTGCGGCCGGCCGGTCCGGGGTCTGTCCGAGTCGATGGTGGCCCGCCGCCGACGTTCGGGGCTCCGAGGCTCGGTCCTCTCTGCGAGACGGCTGCATCGCTCGGTGAAAACCGGCCGGCAGCGGCGGGCGGGGAGGGCGCTCGGGTCGAGTCCTCCGAGGAGGCTTCCCGGGTGGGTCGGGCGTTTGCGGTGGGCGGTGCGTGTGTGGCTGCGGCCGGCCGGTCCGGGGCTGGTCCGAGTCGATGATGGGCCGCCGCCGGCGTTCGGGGCTCCGAGACATCGGTCCCGGCGAGACGGGCGTGTTGCTCGGCGAAAACCGGCTGGCAACGGGGGGCAGGGAGAGCGCTCGGGTCGAGTCCCCCGGGGAGGCTTCCTGAGTGGGTCGGGCGTTTCCGGCGGGCGGTGGCATGTGGATGACGAAGGGTTGCGAAGCCGGATTGCGTGGGGTGCCGGAGCCTCAACGTGAGAGAAAACCGCAGGTCAGCGCCAGCGGCGGCGGTTTCGGGTGCCTCGGGATCCGGTTTCGACTCCCGCTGGGCACTTTCCGTCTCCTCGACGGCCTATGCGAGGTCACAGCGCTCCAAGCCGACCCCGACATGGCGATTTCGGTCTCCCCACGGGCGCTGAGGGGGTGGGTGCGCACGAAACCGGCACTCGACGCCCGACTTTTCACCCCGCCCCCACAAAACCGCAGGTCACCGAAGCTCGAAGCCCACAACCACCCATCGCGATCCGGTTTCGAGCCCGTACTCCTCTCCAAACACCCTCGAAGCGCCCCGGCCCACTCGGGAAGCCTCCCCGGGGGACTCGACCCGAGCGCCCTCCTCGCCCGCCGCTGCCGGCCGGTTTTCGCCGAGCCATACGCGCGTCTCGCGGAAAGCCCTGGGGCTTGGAGCCCCGAACGCCGGCGGCGGCCCATCACCGACTCGGACCAGCCCCGGACCGGCCGGCCCGCAGCCACAAACGCCACGTCCGCCGCAAACGCCCGGCCCACTCGGGAAGCCTCCTCGGAGGACTCGACCCGAGCGCCCTCCCCGCCCGCCGCTGCCGGCCGGTTTTCGCCGAGCCATACGCGCGTCTCGTCGAGAGCCCCGGGGCTCGGAGCTCCGAGCGCCGGCGGTGGCCCGCCATCGACTCGGACCAGCCCCGGACCGGCCGGCCCGCAGCCACAAACGCCACGTCCGGCGGAAACGCCCGGCCCACTCGGGAAGCCTCCCCGGGGGACTCGACCCGAGCGCCCGCCGCTGCCGGCCGGTTTTCGCCGAGCCATACGCGCGTCTCGTCGAGAGTCCCGGGGCTCGGAGCTCCGAGCGCCGGCGGTGGCCCGCCATCGACTCGGACCAGCCCCGGACCGGCCCGCCCGACCCAGGCGCAACGCCTGCCGAAAACGCCCGGCCCGCTCGAAGAGGCTTGCCGGTGGGGTCGGTTCGAGTGTTCTCTTGCGCCGCTGCCGGTGGTCGGAGGTTGTGTTGGGCAGCGTGGTTGTTTTGGTGGGAGGTCTGTGTTTCGGGGGGTTGTGGGCTTCCCGCTTGCGTTGCCGTGTTGGGGTGCGGGGCGGAGTGTAGCGGGAGGTTTGGGGGTTTGTGGGTTGCATGGGGTATTACGTGGTGGGCCGCATCCTTGGGGGGGCTTGGGCGGTTAGTGGTTCGTGGACACCAGATCGGAAGGCAGCTTCGGCGGTGCTGTCGGGCTGTTGCCCTCGCCCGCGGCGGTGCGTGATCCCGGCGATCCGGCGGCGGTCGCCACCCCCACGAAGACCCTGCGGGTGGTGATCGCCGGCCCCCGGATCGGCACCGCCCCCAAACCTGTGCCCGGGCCGCGTGACCGGGCGGACGACGACGCGACCACGCGGCTCCCGGTGATTCGTGACGACGGGTCCCGGCGGCGCGTGGCGCCTGCCCGGCGCGGTCCGGGGACGGATGTGCGTGAGCGGGACGGGACCGTCGCGGCGGCCACGCATGCGCGCCGAGGGAGTGTGCAGGCCGGCACCGTGTTGTTGCCGTTGCGGCTGTTCCTGGGCGGGGCGTTCCTGGTCGAGGGGCTGCGCAAGCTCTACGCGCCGGGCTTCCTGGATCCGGGGTCGAGCGACTCGTTCGGGCATCGCATCGGCGTGCTGCGTGACGGGAGTCTGTCGCCGTCGGTGATGGACCTGGCCGCCGACCACGCGATCGGGGCGGGCCTGTTGTTCGCCTTCGGCCAAGTGGTGGTCGGCTTCGCGGTGGTGCTCGGGTTGTGGACCCGGCTGGCCGGACTGCTCGGGATGTTGCTCTCGCTGGGCGTGCTGATCGCGGTGGGCACCGGCTCCTCGCCGTACCACGCGCCCTACCTGGTCTTCCTGGCGGCGTTCAGCCCGCTGGCCCTCGCGGGCGCGCCGATGTACTCGGCGGACGCGTGGTTGTCGCTGCGGACCTGGCGCGGTCCCATCGTCACCCCCGTCCGGGCCCGGCGGCGCAAGCTCGGCTACGGCTCGATGCTGGCGTTCGCCGGAGTCGGCGCGACGCTGCTCGCGGGCTCACTGCTCGGCGGCGGCCACCGGCACCCCGACGAGTCGGACACCGGCCGGATCGGCGAGCCGGGTCGGCCCGCCGGATCCTCGGCCCCGGTCGCCCCCGCCGCCGGACAGCCGGCCGGCGCGGTGCCCGGTCAGCCCCGACCGCCGGTGGTCGAACCCTCGGCGGCGGCCGGTCCGGTCAAGGAGGGCACCGCCGCGCAGACCACCCCGCGCGCGGCGACCACCCCGCAGCCGAGCGCCCGCGCCGGCACGGCCAAATCCACCCCGGCCGACGCCACGGACAGGAAGCCGGTTCCGGCCTCGGCCCCGGCCGCGTCCGGCCCCACGGGCTCGACGGGTTCGACGGGTTCGACGGGTTCGAACACCGGCGGCTCCGGTGGCTCCCCCAAGTCCAACGGCAGCGGTACCAAGCCCCTGGGCGGCCTGCTGGGCTGACCGCCCCTTGGGCATCGGGAGCCACCCGGCCACCCCCACGCCACCCACAGGACCCGCACGACATGTGCGGGTCCTGTGGCATGGCATACCGGATGTGCGGGCGGCGCGCGTTGCGGTCGTCGAAGACCTCCGCCGGCATGAACGCGCGAAAGGCCGGCTCAGCCCGTGATGTTCCGGTCCGCCACCACGTGGTGGATGTGCACGTGCACCACCTGCTCGCCCTTCACGGGCTCGCGCTCGACCACCTTGTCGGCGCCCATGTAGCGGGCGGCGATCCGGCTCGGCCAGACGCGCAGGTCGACCGGGTCGACGGAGAGTCGGGCCTCGCCCTCGACCACCACATAGGCGTACGGCGGCCGTTCGTCGTCCACGCACAGGCTCACGCGCGGATCGTTGGCGAGGTTGCGCCCCTTGACCGAGGACGCGAACGTGGTGAACACCAACTCCACCGTGTCGCCGCGATCGTCCAGGTCGAACCAGACCGGCGCCACGTGCGGCCGACCGTCGGGACGTACGGTGGCAAGTTTTCCGGTGCGCGGCGGCCCCGCCAACAAAAAGCCCCGCCACTCGGTCTCGGTCATACGCTCCATGGACCGAGTCTCACCCCTGACGGCCCCCCGGTCCGGGACGACACTCGCCGGCGGCGCCGTCGGGCGCCGCCGGCGAGTGTGCCGGATCGGTCAGTCGTGCAGTCGCTCGCCGCTCTTCGTGGAGAACAGGTGCGTCTCGCCCACCGTCGGGACCACGTGCAGGACCGAGCCCTTTTCCGGGACGCTGCGGCCCGGGACGCGGACGACCAGGGGCTTTTCCGTGCCGTCGAGGGTGACCGAGCCGTAGACGAAGGCGTCGGAGCCGAGTTCCTCGACCACGTCGACGGAGACCGCGAGGCCCTTGCCGCCCTTGCTCAGGCCCTCGGCCGAGTTGATCTTCAGGTGCTCGGGGCGCACGCCCAGGGTCACCTTGGCCGCGCCCTCGGCCACCGCCGCCTCGCGGGCCTCGCGCGAGACCGGGACGACCGCGTCGCCGAAGCGGATGCCGTCCTCGGCCAGGTCGACCTCGATCAGGTTCATCGCGGGCGAGCCGATGAAGCCGGCCACGAACACGTTGGCCGGGCGGTCGTACATGTTGCGCGGGGTGTCCACCTGCTGGAGCAGGCCGTCCTTGAGCACCGCCACGCGGTCGCCCATGGTCATCGCCTCGACTTGGTCGTGCGTGACGTAGACGGTGGTGATGCCCAGGCGGCGCTGGAGGCCGGCGATCTGGGTGCGGGTCTGGACACGGAGCTTGGCGTCGAGGTTGGACAGCGGCTCGTCCATCAGGAAGACCTGGGGCTCGCGGACGATCGCACGGCCCATCGCGACACGCTGGCGCTGACCGCCGGAGAGGGCCTTCGGCTTGCGGTCCAGGTATTCGGTGAGGTCGAGGATCTTCGCGGCCTCTTCGACCTTGGCCCGGATCTGCTTCTTGTCGACGCCCGCGATCTTCAGCGCGAAGCCCATGTTCTCGGCGACCGTCATGTGCGGGTAGAGCGCGTAGTTCTGGAACACCATCGCGATGTCGCGGTCCTTGGGCTCCAGGTTGGTGACCTCGCGGTCGCCGATGTGGATCGAGCCGCCGGTGACCTCCTCGAGACCCGCGAGCATGCGCAGGGAGGTGGATTTGCCGCAACCGGAGGGGCCGACCAGGACCAGGAACTCGCCGTCCGCGATCTCCAGGTCGAGCGCGTTGACGGACGGGCGCTCGGCGCCCTTGTAGGTACAGGTCGCCTGCTTGTAGCTGACCGTGGCCATGGTGATGTGTCCTTCCACCGGCAGGAACGTGCCGGACGATCCGAGTGGAGGGTGAAGTACCCGTGCGGTGCCTGTCCGTGACGGCGGACAGTGGTCTAGTCCATTCGAGGACGGACTGCGCTTCACCGTACCCGGGCGCACGTGATCTGTCAGCAGTCGGCTTCGCCCGAAATGTTTTGCGGGACCCGCAAACCCCTGCGAAATCCTGCTGAAAGTGTCACTAGGCTCTGCGTATGAAGGCTCGGCTGGCGGACATCGCAACGCAGGCAGGGGTCAGCGAGGCGACCGTGAGTCGGGTTCTGAACAGCAAACCCGGGGTTGCGGACGACACTCGGCGGGCCGTCCTGACCGCTCTCGACGTGCTCGGGTACGAGCGGCCCGCCCGGCTGCGCCGGCGCAGCGCGGGCCTGGTCGGGCTGCTGCTCCCGGAGTTGGACAATCCCATCTTCCCGGCGTTCGCGCAGGTCATCGAGCGGGCGTTGGCCCATCACGGCTACACCCCGGTGTTGTGCACGCAGACCCCGGGCGGGGTCACCGAGGACGACTACACCGAACTGCTCCTGGAGCGCGGGGTGTCGGGGATCGTCTTCGTCTCCAGCCTGCACTCGGACTCGGGCGCGGACATGTCGCGCTATCTGCGGCTGGTCGAGCGCGGCCTGCCGATGGTGTTCGTCAACGGCTTCGCCCCGGGTGTGGACGCGCCGTTCATCTCCAGCGACGAGGCGGTCGCGGTGGAGTTGGCGATAGGGCACCTGGCCTCGCTGCGGCACTCCGCGATCGGGCTCGCGGTCGGGCCCGAGCGGTATGTGCCCACCGCGCGCAAGATCGCGGGTTTTCGGCGCGGGCTCGCCGAGCGGTTCGGGGTGACGGAGGCCGACGGTTGGATCGAGCGGTCGTTGTTCTCGGTGGAGGGCGGCCAGGCGGCGGCGGGCGCGCTGCTCGACCGGGGGGCGACCGCGGTCGTGTGCGGCAGCGACCTGATGGCGCTCGGCGCGGTACGGGCCGCGCGCCAGCGGGGGTTGCGGGTGCCGCAGGACGTCTCGGTGGTGGGCTACGACGACTCGCCGCTGGTGGCCTTCACCGACCCGCCGCTGACCACGGTGCGGCAGGCGGTGCAGGCGATGGGCGCGGCGGCGGTGCGCGCGCTGCTCGACGAGATCGGCGGCGGGCGGGCGCCGCGCACCGAGTTGATCTACCGCCCCGAACTGGTGGTCCGCGGCTCGACCGGTCCGGCGCCGGACCGCCGCCGCTGAGCCCCGCCGCCGACCGGCGAGCGGGCCCGGCCGCACCTACCGGACCGACGAAAGCGGGCCGCCATCCGGCGATCGCACGGAGGACGGCCCCTGGGAGCCCCGAGTCGGGTTCGAACCGACGACCCCGCGCTTACAAGGCGCGTGCTCTGGCCAACTGAGCTATCGGGGCGTGTACCGGACCATTTTGCACCGTGGCCACCCGGCGGACGCAACCACCTTAGAGCTTTGTGACGTGGGTGCGTTCGCGTTAACGCGCGGGGAACGTGGGGAACAGGAGACACCTGCCCGGAAAAGTCCGGGTAGTCGTACTTTGTACGGCTGCGGCCGGCTGGAGGAATCCCATGACGTTCGTAGGTCTGATCATCGCCGGCATCATCATCGGCGCGCTGGGCCGGCTGTTTCTGCCCGGCAAACAGAAGATCGGCTTCCTGGCCACGATGGCGGTCGGCATCGTGGGCACCCTGATCGGCTACGGCATCGCCGCCGGGCTCGGCGTCGAGGAGACCAAGGGGGTCGACTGGCTTCGCTGGATCATCAGCATCGCGGTCGCGGCGTTCCTGGTCTCGCTGGTGGTCAAGTTCACCGGGAAGGGCGCCACGCGGTGATCGTTCCGTACATCTGACGGTCTATCAGATCCGGCCGCGGACTGCGATCATGCGCGGATGACCGGTGGAGTGGCGACATGGCCGACGATCGCGGCGGCCGACCTGGTGGACGTGCTGGACCTGGACCGGCTCGCGGCGGCGGATCCGGGGGATCCGGGGGATCCGGGGGATCCGGGGGAATGCGTCGCCCCGGACGCCGCGCTCACCCGGTTCCGGGCGCGCAACCTGGTGACCCCGATCCCGCGCACGCTCGGCGCGCAGGTGCTCGCGCAGACGGTGGTGGCCGCCGAGCGGGTGGTCCCCCACATGGCGGTGCAGACCCTCCAGGGGGTCTTCCCCCGGGCCGGGGATCCGACCGCGCCGGTGGACGTCCGGGTCGAGCGGCTGCACGAGGGGCGGTCGGCGGCGATCCTCCAGGTGGGCTTCCGGCAGGGCGCCGCCGAGCACTACCGGGCGTTCGTGACGCTGGGTGTGGCCGGCCCCGAACTGGTGCGGCACGCCGATGCCCTGCCGGCCGGGGTGCCCGGGCCGGAGGAGTGCGCCGAGGTGTCGGTGCCGATGTTGCCGTGGGAGGTGCGTACGGCCGGCGGCGCGGCGGCGTTGGCGCCGGAGTCGGTGGGGCCGCCACGCCTGGACCTGTGGACGCGCTGTACGGCGGTCCCGGACACCGTGACCACGGCCCGGGCGATCCTGGCCTGGTCCACCGAGGGCTTCCTGGGCCCGGTCGCGCTGCGGCCGTACTCGCGCGCCGAACTGGAGCGGCGCGGTGGGCGGTCGATGTCGGTGGCGCTGTCCCAGAACATCACCTTCCACGAGCCGTTCTCGGCGCACGAGTGGCTGCTGCTGCGCTGCGCGAGCGAGTACGCGGGCGACGGGCGCATGCACGGGCGGATCCGGGTGTTCACCCGGGCCGGCCGACCGGTCGCCTCCGTGACGGCGGACGGACTGATGCGCCCGGGACCGCGGCCGGGTGCGTAGCGACGCGGTCAGCCCAGGCTTCGGTAGCGGCCCCGGAAGTGCGCCAGGGGCAGGCCCTCGGGGCTGGGCAGGTCCACGCGCAGCACCTCGCCGACGTACAGGATGTGATCGCCCGCCTCGACGACCTGGTCGGTGCGGCACTCCAGGGTCGCCAGCGCGCCGCCGACCAGCGCCGCGCCGGACACCGGGCCGCGGCGGTGCGGGATGTCGGCGAACATCAGCCGGTCGCTGATCCGGCCGGGGATGGCGAAGCGGCCGGCGACGTGGCGTTGACTCTGCGAGAGCAGGGACACCGCCCACAGCGGTTGTTCGTCCAGCACGTCGCGCATCCGCGCCTCGCGGCGCAGGCTGATCAGCACCAGCGGGGGTTCCAGGGAGACCGACATGAACGCGGTCGCGGTCATGCCCACGTCGTCCACGGGCCCGCCGTCGTCGAGGTCGCCCTCGATCGCGGTGATCAGCACCACGCCGGCGGCGAATCGGGACATCGCGGCCTTGAAGTCGGCCGGATCGACGGGAGGCGGGAGTGGCGGGGACACGGATCAAGGGTATGCGGCGTCGGAGCGCACCCGAGCGGACCCGGATGTGCTGTGCATCAATGTGCTGACGCACACCGGAGCGCCCGATCGGTTTCCGATTGGTTTCTGATTGGTCGTCAGGTATATCCCGCGAACCCTGGGGTTATTTCCCGTAAATGGGCGCCGGCCTCGTACGATGCGCCTTGGATGCCGGCGGAGGACGCGATTCCGGGGCGGTTCGGCGGTCCGACTCGATACGGTATGAAGCGTGAGGTGGCTCACAGTGACAGTCTGATCGATGACGGAACGTCGCCAACGCGAAGCCCGCTGTGATTCAGTTTCTCTGGTAAACGGACGATATCTGTTCAGAAGACACCGGCGTCGACCCCTGGGGGAGACCCATGACAGCCGAGACGGAGACCCACGTCCGGTTGGCGACTTTGCGCCTTTTGAACCGCGTCGTCGCCGACCTCAACGCCACGCGTGACCTCAAGGACACCCTGCAGGCCGTCGTCGACGGCGTGGTCTCGGGCCTGGGGTTCGGCGTGGCAGCGGTCAATCTCGTGCGCGCCGACGCCGATCTGGAGGTCGCCGCGGTGGCCGGCAACGACGAGTTGCGCAAGGCGATGGCCGGCCAGATCGGCTCGCGCGAGGGCTGGGACCGCATCCTGGCCGCCGCCGAGCCCTGGGGGCCGCTGCGCTTCCTCGGGCACCGCTCGGGGCAGGCCGACGTGGGCGACATCCCGAGCTGGATACCCGACCTGCCGATTCCCGACCACCCCGAGGCGTGGCATCCGCGCGACGCGCTGCTCGCGCCGCTGCACACGCCCGAGGGCGACCTGGTCGGCGTGTTGTCGGTGGACCTGCCGGTGGACGGCCTGCGGCCCGCCCCGTGGCGGCGCGAGGTGCTGGGCATGTTCGCCGCACAGGCGGCGATCGCGGTGGACAACGCGCGTCTGCGCAGCGACATGCAGCGCGCGGTGGCCCGCCTGGAGCGCGAGCAGCTCGCGCTGCGGGCCAGCGAGGAGAGCTTCCGGCAGGCATTCGAGTACGCGCCCAGCGGCATGGTGATGACCGGCGTGCGCGGCCACGAGCAGGGCCAGCTGCTGCGCGCCAACGACGCGCTGTGCCGGATGCTGGGCTACCCGGCGCCGGTGCTCAAGCGGCTCGGGCTCGGCGCGTTGGCGCATCCGGAGGATCGGCCGCTGCTCGGCGGGCACCTGGGCGGGACGGTGCCGGTGGCGGGCTGTACCGAGCTGCGGCTGGCCCGCAGCGACGGAACGTACCGGTGGGTTTCGCTGCGCACCTCCCAGGTGGCCGACGGGCTCGGCGATCTGCGGTTCGGGCTGACCCACGTGGAGGACATCGAGGACCGCAAGCAGCGTGAGCAGGCGCTGGTGCACGAGGCCAGCCACGATCCGCTCACCGGGCTGCCGAACGGGCGCGAGCTGCGAGCCCGGCTCGCCGCCCGGTTCGGCCTCAAGGCCGGGCTCCCGGCCGCCGGCCCGGGCGGCGACGTGCACGAGCCGTACGCGGACGAGTGGGCCGTACCCGCCGGCGCGATCCTGAGCATGCCCGAGGGCGCGGTGGTGGTCGTCGACGAGCCGCCCGCCGCCGAGCGTCGCGGCGTCGCGCTGCTGTTCTGCGACCTGGACGGGTTCAAGCACATCAACGACAACTTCGGCCACCACATCGGCGACGTGGTGCTCAAGGCGGTCGCCGAGCGGTTGACGGCCGCGGTGCGCGAGGGGGACACGGTGGCCCGGCTCGGCGGCGACGAGTTCGTGGTGCTGGCCGACGGGATCGGACGGGAGGAGGCGGAGGAGATGGCGGTGCGGTTGCGCCGTGCGTTGTCCGTGCCGATTCCGGCCGAGGGGTTGGCGGTGCCGCTGGAGGGGGCCAGCTTCGGGATCGGCTGGGCCGAGGAGGCGGCCGAGCCCGAGGATCTGCTGCGGATCGCCGATGAGCACATGTACGCGAACAAGCGTCGGCGGGATCGTGCGCAGCGGCGGGCCGGGTAGGGGCGGCGTTCGTCGCGCGGGTTGCGGGTGCGCTGTGGTCGGCTCGGTTCGGCGCTGCCCGCCCGCTCGGCCGTGGGGCGTACAGGCTGGGGTTCGCAGGCATCGGCCGGATTGGTACGGCCCCGCGGCCGGGCGCCGTGCCGTGTCGCTCGCTTCCTTGCGGTTTTGGTCATTGTGGGTGAATTCGGTCACCTGATGGGTGGGTTTTGTGCGGTCGGCGGCTCGGCCGTGTTTCGGGGGTGGTCGGCTGCCGTACGCCTCGGTAGGGCGTTTTCGTGACAGTCCCGTCACGCGGACACCACCACTTGTCGCACCCGTCGCCCGTTAGTGTGATGCCTGGTATTGACAAAGCCTGGCCTGGCGCACGTAGGGAGGACTACCCGATGACGGCGGGTACCAACGGTGAACCTGAAGACCCGTACGGGTACCTCTATCGGCCGGCGCCGGGTGAGGAAGCGGCCGACGGGACAGGGACGACCGGTGCGTACGGTTCTTCCGCCAATCGGATGATGCCGCAATATGTGCAGGTCGGGCAGATGAATTACGCCCAGCCGCCCCCGCACACCCAGCCGCAGGCGGCGATCCCGGCCCAGCACGAGCACGGCGGCGCGCAGCCCCCGCAGCAGCCCCGGCAGTCGCACGGCGGCGGCGGTGGTGGTGGTGGTGGTCGCGGCGTGATGATCGGCGCGGCGGTGGCGGTCCTGGTGGTGATCGGCGTGGTGGCGGGCCTGCTGCTGACGCGCGACAACGGCAAGGACGACAAGGCGAAGACGCCGGCCACGACGGCCGGCACGCAGACCACCGCGGGCCCCTCGCAGAGCGCGCCGCCGTCCTCGGCTCCGACCACCGCGCCCGGCGGCAAGTTCGCGATGGTGGAGGCGGAGGACGCCTCGCCCTCCGGCGGCGCCGTCGCGGTGGCCGGCGTGGCCTCGTCCTCGGGCAAGGGCCTGATCGACATGTCCGCCCCGGGGGCGACGATCACGTGGAAGGTGGAGGTGCCGAAGAAGGGCACCTACTACCTGGCGGTGAAGTTCCTCAACACGACCTCCGAGCAGCAGAACCTGTCGATCCTGGTCAACGGCAAGGACACGACCAACAAGGCCAAGCTCAAGAACTACGGCACGAACACCGTCACCGGCACCTGGAACATGGTGCAGCTCAACGAGGGTTCGAACGACGTCGCGCTCACCTGTGCCGCCGGGGAGAGCTGCAAGGCGGCGCTGGACCAGGTCTGGTTCGAGAACCAGCAGCCCACCCTGAAGTAGGCGGTCCTCACCCGGGACGGACGTCGATGCGGTCACCGGCGCGGACCCCGAGCAGGCCGGCCGCGTCGCCCCGGTTGACCGAGATCGCCAGGAAGCCGGCGGAGTCCGCGTACGCGACGAGTTCCCCCGCGGCCACCTCGCCGAAGGTGCCGCGCAGGGGGGCCGTCAGCACGCGCCCGCCGACCTCGATCCGCAGCGTGTCGGCGCCGGCGAAATCGGCCGTCGAGTGCGCGAGTTGCACGTTGCCGAAGTGGTCCACGGTCAGCACCTCGCCCGGCACGGGCTCGGCCGGTGCGGCCGGGTCGGTCACGGCCGGCCCGACCTCGGCGAACGGGGTGCCCGCCGCGAGGTGGGCGGCGACGGGCGCGAACACGTCCCGGCCGTGGAAGGTCCGCGAGACCCGGGCCAGGGTGAGTGCCGGATTGGCGATCTCGCGGATCTCCGTCGGCCCGCCGAGTTCGCGCGCGGCCCAGATCAGCAGCCCGTTGTCCGGCCCGACCAGCAGGTGCCCGCCCGCCCGCAGCACGATCGCCCGTCGGGTGGTGCCCACACCGGGGTCGACCACCGCGACGTGCACGCTGCCCGCCGGGAACCACGGCACCGTCTGGGCCAACACCAGCGCGCCGCGCCGGATGTCGCCGGGCGGCACCTGGTGGGTCACATCCACCACCGGTACCGCCGGCGCGATGCCGGCGATCACTCCGTGGCACGCGGCCACGAAACCGTCGGCAAGACCGTAGTCGGTGGTGAAGGTGATCCTGGGGGCGCCGGCCATCCTCGGAATCTACCGGGCGCGGGCGGGCCCGGCGTCGATCACGTCGGCGAGTTCGGCCAGGATCCAGCGCTTGGGGCGGGCCCCGACGAACTGCTTCACCGGCTCCCCGTCGCGAAAGAGCAGGAACGTCGGCATGGACAACACGCCGTAGCGGGCCGCGGTGGCCGGGTTGCGGTCGACGTCGAGCTTGACCACGCCCAGGTCCGGCCGCTCGATCGCGATCTGTTCGAGCACCGGCACCATCTGGCGGCACGGCGGGCACCAGTCGGCGGTGAACTCGACCAGGGTCGGCCGGTCGGCACGCAGCACGGCGGCGTCGAAATCGGCGTCCCGGACGTCGGGGACGTGAGCACTCATCGGGACTCCTTGGTGGACGCGGTGGGCGCGGCGGGCGGCCCGGAGGTCAGCGTGCAGCGGGGTTCCGGCGGTTCGGGCAGCGTCGCGGCGGCGGCGACCGCGGGCGTGGCCGGCCCGGGCGCCCGCTCGGCGGAGCCGCCGCCGGCGTGCGCCCGCTCGGTCTGTTCGAGTTGGCCGGCCAGGTGTGCCCGGATGGCCTGCATGCGGTCGATGCACGCGTCGAGTTCGGCCAGTTTGCGGCGGTATACCGCCAGCGACGCCGGGCACTCGTCGCCCGCGTCGTGCCCGGCGCGCAGGCACTCCACGAACGGCCGGGTCTCCTCCAGGTCGAAACCGATGTCCAGGAGCGCGCGGATCTCGCGCACCTGTCGGGCGTCGTCCTCGTCGTAGTCGCGATAGCCGCTGCTGGTCCGACGGGCCGACAGCAGGCCGCGTTGCTCGTAGTAGCGCAGGGCCCGCGTGCTGGTCCCCGCGCGCTCAGCCAGTTCTCCGATGCGCATGTTCGAAACGGTAGACCTTGACGCGGACGTCAAGGCCAGGGACACCCGCCGCGATCAGCCCGGGCTGGGCCCGGTGGGGTGGGCGTCCGGGACGCCCTGGCGGCGCACCGGGACCCGGCCCGCGGGCTGTCCCGGCGGGGTGTCCCGGGTGAGCTCCGGGATGTCGAGCGTCAGCGGCTTGCCGGGGACCAGCGTGTGCTCCTCGCCGTGGTGCAGGAACGGGATCTCGGCGCCCTCGCGCAGCGTGTATGTGGTGCGCTCGTGGGTGGTCTCCACCCGCAGCCGCGCACCGCGCACCGACAACGAGAAGCGCAGCGCGGTCAGCCCGACCGGCAGGCGCGGCTTGAAGGACATGCGCTCGCCGTGGTCGCGCAGCCCGCCGAAGCCCGCGACCAGCGCCACGCAGGTGCCCGCCAGGGAGGCCATGTGCAGGCCGTCCTTGGTGTTCTTGGCCAGGTCGTGCAGGTCCATCAGGGCCGCTTCGGCGGTGTAGTCCAGGGCCAGTTCGAGATGGCCGACCTCGGCCGCCATGACCGCCTGGGTGCAGGCCGACAGGGACGAGTCGCGTACGGTCAGCGCCTCGTAGTAGTCGAAGTTGCGCCGCTTCTGCTCGTCGGTGAACGCGTCCCCGCGCACCTGCATGGCCAACACCAGGTCGGCCTGCTTGACGACCTGTTTGCGGTAGATGTCGAAGTACGGGTAGTGCAGCATCAGCGGGTAGTGGTCCGGCGGGGTGTTCTCGAAGTCCCAGATCCGGTGCTTGGTGAAGCCGTCGGCCTGCGGGTGCACCCCCAGGTCCTCGTCATAGGGGATGTACATCGCGCTCGCCGCGTCGCGCCAACTCGCCGCCTCCTCGGTGTTCACCTCCAGGGCGCGGGCCTCGTGCGGGTGCCGTCCCACCGCGTCGGCGGCGGCGAGCAGGTTCGACTGCGCCATGAGGTTGGTGTAGACGTTGTTGTCGGCGAGCGCGCTGTACTCGTCCGGGCCGGTGACCCCGTTGATCCGGAACAGGCCCGCCGCGTCGTGGTGGCCCAGCGAGCGCCACATCCGCGCGGTCTCGACCAGGATCTCCAAGCCGAAGTCGCGCTCGAAGTCCCGGTCACCGGTGGCCCGGACGTAGCGCGCGACGGCGACCGCGATGTCCGCGCCGATGTGGAACGCGGCGGTGCCCGCGGGCCAGTAGCCCGAGCACTCCTCGCCGCGGATCGTCCGCCACGGGAACAGCGCGCCGCGCAGGCCCAGTTGGGCGGCGCGTTCGCGGGCCAGCGGCAGCGTCGAGTGCCGCCAGCGCAGCGCCTGGGCGACCGCGTGCGGGAGCCCGTACGTGAGCACCGGCAGGACGAACACCTCGGTGTCCCAGAAGCAGTGCCCGTCGTAGCCCGGCCCGGTCAGCCCCTTCGCCGGGATGGCCCGCTCCTCGGCCCGCGCGCCCGCCTGGAGCACGTGGAACATCGCGAAGCGCACCGCCTGTTGCAGTTCGACGTCGCCCTCGACCTCGATGTCGGAGTTGTCCCAGAACTCCTTGAGGTAGCCCCGCTGTTCGGCGACCAGACCGGCCCACCCGGTGTAGCGGGCGGCGGTCAGCGCGGCGGCCACCTGGTCGCGCAGCGCGGGCAGCGAGCGGGTGGAGGACCAGCCGTAGGCGATGTACTTGACGATCCGCAGCTTGGCGCCCCGGTCGAGCACCGTGGTCACGCTGAACCGGGCCAGGTCGGGGGCGCTCTCGGTCTCCATGTACATGCCCTCGGGACCGTCGATCTCGTGGTCCATGCCGGCCGCGACGCGCAGTCCGCTGTGCTCGGTGCGGTGCACCAGGATCGCCTTGCCGCCGTTGTGCGTGTGCTCTTCGGCGCGCAGCGGCGCCTCCAGGACGGCGGCGGCGCGCGGATCGGCGTTCGGCAGCGGCAGTTCCTCGTTGGTGACCAGTTCCGACTGGAGCACGATTCGGGCGGGGCCGTCTATCGGTTCGATCTCGTACTCGATCGCGGCGATCGAGCGTTGGGTGAGCGAGACCAGCCGCCTGGAGGTGACCCGGACGGTGCGGCCGGCGGGCGAGGTCCACAACGCGCGGCGGTGCAGCACCCCCTCGCGGAAGTCGATCGAGCGCTCGTGGTCCTGGGTCTGCCCGTAGCGCAGGTCGAACGGCTCGTCGTCGACCAGGAGCCGGATGATCTTGCCGTTGGTGACGTTGATGACGCTCTGGCCGGACTCGGGGTAGCCGTATCCGGCCTCCGCGTAGGGCAGCGGGCGCAGTTCGAAGACGCCGTTGAGGTAGGTGCCGGGCAGGCCGTGCGGTTCGCCCTCGTCGAGGTTGGCGCGCAGTCCGATGTGGCCGTTGGAGAGCGCGAACACCGACTCCGACTGGGGCAGGTGGTCCGGGTCCAGGGTCTGTTCGGTGATGCCCCACGGCTCGACGGTGTAGGGGTGTGGGGTGCTCATGCCGTGCCTTCCGCCGAGGGCCGCCCGGTCGCCGGGTCACCGCTTCGGTCGCCACCGGTGTCGCTGCCGGTGACGTCGGCGGTGTCGCCGCTCGGGTGGTCGAGGAGTTCGTCGAGATCCGATACCACCACGTCCGCGCCGTGCCTGCGCAGTTCCTCGGCCTGTCCGACCCGGTCCACGCCGACCACGTGACCGAAGTCACCTGCCCGGCCCGCCGCGACGCCGGCCAGCGCGTCCTCGAACACGGCCGCGTGCGCGGGGGCCACGCCCAGCGCCTTCGCCCCGGCGAGGAAGGTGTCGGGCGCGGGTTTGCCCTCGAGGTGGTCGCGCTTGGCCACCAGGCCGTCGACGATGGCGTCGAACAGGTGGAAGATGTCCGCGGCGCGCAGCACGTCCTCGCAGTTGGCGCTGGAGGACACCACGGCACACGGCAGCTTCGCCGCCCGAGCGGCGTGCACGTAGCGCACGGAGCCGGGATAGACCTCCACGCCCCCGTCGTGGATCAGCCGCAAGACCAGGTCGTTCTTGGCGTTGCTGAGGCCGTACACGGTGGCGCTCCCCGGCGGGTCGCCCTCGTCGCCCAGGGGCAGTTCGATGCCGCGCGACTCCAGGAAGGAGCGGGTGCCGTCCAGGCGCGGCTTGCCGTCCACGAACGTGTCGTAGTCACGTCTGGGATCGAACGGAGTGAAGCCGGCGCCGTCGCGTTCGCGCAGGAAGCGGTCGAAGGTCTCCTTCCAGGCGACGCCGTGCACCTTGGCGGTTTGGGTGAGGACCCCGTCGAGGTCGAAGAGAAGCGCGTGGATGGTGTTCGGCAGCCCCAACATGGCGGGTTTACTGCCCCCGATACCGGGGTGTTATCCGTGCGGTGATCTTTTCGGATGACACTGGGGACGAGATGGCGTGTCACGTGTGGTGCTTGAGCACGTTTTGACCGCAATGATGTTGAATTCCGGAAGTGGCACGCGTGGGGCGGCTACCGGACCACCCGGCCCGCATCGACCGGAGGCATTCGGCCGGTGCCGGCCTCGGCGGGGTCCGAGTGGAGGACGTCGGCGTCGGCGTCGGTGACCGTTTCGGGCCGGACCGTCGACGCCGACGGGCCGGCCGGGCCCGGCGCGCGCGGGTGCGCCCGGGGCCCGGTCGGCCCATCGGCAGACTGATGCGGCGTCAGATCACGGTGGTGCAGCGGGACTTCGGGCGGCGCGGTCGGACCGTCCCGGCAGTGCGGGGTGGGCCGAATCGCCCGCGCGTGCCCATTGCAATGTCCGACCGATGACCCTATTTTCGCTATCCGCCGGCTGACACGTGTCGAATCGCAGGGTGCATCCCGTCCGATTCACCCCTCCGTACACGTCGTTCGACCCGTACTTCGCCCACCGTTCCAGGTCGGGGCGACACGGTTTCGCCCAGCCGTTCCGCGTTGCGCACGGGGAACCCGCGACACCGATCACGTCGGTCGCGCGGGGCGGTTCGGCGCGTGCAGACCTTCTTGCCTACGGAGGACGAGATGGCCATATCCGGTGGAAAACGTGTGGTGACCCTCGCGGTGGGGGTGACCGCCGCCGCGCTGCTCGCGGCGAGCGCGCCCGTGGCGGTCGCGAGCGACGACGCGCGCGGTGCGCAGGCGCCGCGCAGGCTCAGCATTTTGATCAGCAACGACGACGGGCACCAGGGTCCGTTCATCCGGGCCCTGCAGAAGGCGCTGCGCGCCGCCGGGCACGACGCGGTGATCGTCGCGCCCGCCACGGACCAGTCCGGCAAGGGCACCGGGATCAACGCCACGCCCGGCTCGATCGTCAAGGCGGCCGAGGTGGAGCCCGGCATCTGGTCGGTCGCGGGCACGCCCGCCGACTCGGTCTCGTTCGGGCTCGCGAACGTCTTCCGCGACCGCAAGCCGGACCTGGTGGTCACCGGGATCAACCCCGGGCAGAACATCGGCGCCACCACGAACCACTCGGGCACGGTCGGCGCGTCGATCACCGCCGCGGAGAAGGGCATCCCGGCGGTGGCGTTCAGCGCCGAGTACAGCACCGCCGATCCGCGCAACCCGTTCCCGCAGATGCCGCAGGCGACGGCCTTCGCGACGCAGTTGGTGAACCGGCTGGCGGCCACCGCGCGCCGGAACGGCCCGCTGCTGCCCGCGCACACCACGCTCAACGTGAACTATCCGGCCAAGCCGACCGGCCGGGTGGAGATGACGAACGTGGGCGAGGCCGACTTCCTGGCGGTGAGCTACGTCAAGGACCCGTCCTGCGACACCTGCTACAAGCTGGATCTGGGCCTGGCGCCGAACGTGGACGAGCCGGTGCGGAACGCGGACACCACCGCGATCGGCAAGGGGTCGGTGTCCGTCTCGATGCTCGACGCCGACTGGACGGTGCCGGGGTGGCAGCGGGGGCAGCAGTCGCGGGTGCTGGACGCGGTGGGTGTGCAGTTGCGGTTGTCGGGGCTGAAGGCGTGAGCGCGTGACCGGGTGACGGTGTAACCCGGGCCGGATCTGATCGGGTCGGATCGGGTCGGGTCGGGCGTGCGGGGTCGGATCGGGTGGCCGGCCCCGCGTGTCGACGCGGGGCCGGCCACCCGGGCACGGCGGTTTCACGTGGAACCCATGGGCGCACCGACGCGCCTACTGGCCGCCGGAGGCGTCGTACTCGGTGAGCAGGGCGACCAGTTCGTCGTGGGTGATTCCGTCCGGCAGCGGCGTGGGGGTGTGCCGCAGCGGCGGGTCCCAGCCGGTTTCGGTGCGCCGGCGGACCACCTTCGCGGGCACGCCCGCTATCACGCTGTGGTCGGGCACCGTGCCGCGCACCACGGAGCCGGCGGCGACCACCACGTTGCGGCCGAGTTTGGCGCCGGGCAGGACGATCACGCCCGCGCCGAGCCAACTGCCCGCGCCGATCTCCACGGTGTCGTTGATCGGCCACTGGGTGCCGATCGGGCGATCCGGGTCGGCGTAGCTGTGGTTCTGGTCGGTGATGTAGATGTACGGCCCGGTCCACACGTCGTCGGCGATGGTGATCGAGCGGTGCCCGACGATGTGGCTCCCGCGCCCGATCGTGCACCGGTCGCCGATGGTGACCACCGCCGCGCTGCCCAGGTCGTGCCCCGGGGCCAGGCCGGCGGACAGCGTGACGTGCTCGCCGATGATGCAGCCGGCGCCCACGGTGATCCACTCCTCGCCGAACACCGAGCCGACCGGGAAGGCCAGTTTGCTGTCCGCGCCCAGCCGCCGGAACCGGTACGGACCGGGCTGCTCGGAGGTGATCGCGCCCGCCCGCTGCAGTGCCCGCCAGCCTCGGTGCGCGGCGCGGGAGAGGGCGCCCCGGGCGTGCCCGCGCAGGGCTTGCGACAGCGACATGGAGATCACCGTACCGACGTGCGCGCGCGGCTCGGCGGGCCGTGGGACGAACGTCACGCCGGGCGGTTTCGGGGCTGTCGGGGGTTGGCTTCACACGGCTTCTGTAACAGTGTTACCGGAGGCGTCGGGCGTGGCGCCGGAGGACGGGCATCCGAACCAGTCAGGGAGTGGACATGCGTGCCGTCGTCGTCAACGGAACCCGGGACGTGAGCGTGGAAAAGGTCGCGGACCCGGTGCTCGCCGGTCCGGACGGGGCGATCGTCCAGGTGACCGCGAGTGCCCTGTGCGGCTCCGATCTGCACTTCTACGAGGGCGAGTTCCCGGCCGTCGGGCTGCGCCCGGGGCACGAGGTGGTCGGCACGGTGGTCGAGGTCGGCGCGGACGTGGGCCGGATCGCAGTGGGCGATCGGGTGCTGGTGTCGCCGGTGATCGGGTGTGGGCGGTGCGCGGGGTGTCGAGCCGGCAATCCGATCGACTGTGTGGGTGGCGGTGTGCGGGTGCTGGGCGGCGACGTCGGGCTGCCGGGCGGGCATGCCGAGGCGGTGGCGGTGCCGGCCGCCGACGCGTGGCTCCTGCCGGTGCCCGAGGACGTCTCGGTGGACCACGCGGTGCTGCTCACCGACGCGCTGCCGACCGGCTGGACGGCGGCGACCCGGGCCGACATCTCGCCGGGCGCCACGGTGCTGGTGATCGGGCTCGGTCCGGTGGGGCTGTACGCGCTGCAGGCGGCCCAGGTGCTCGGCGCGGGGCGGATCCTGGCCGCGGACCGGGTGCCCGAGCGACTCGCGATGGCCGAACGCCTCGGCGCGGAGCCGATCGACGCGACCCGGGGCGACCTGGCCGAGCAGGTGCGGGCGGCCACCGGCGGGCTCGGGGCGGACGCGGTGATCGAGGCGGTCGGGCAGGACGCGACGCTGAGCGCGGCGATCGCTTCGGTGCGCAGTTCGGGCACCGTTTCGGTGGTGGGGGTGGACGCGAACTTCGCGTTTCCGATCGCCGTGCCGCTGCTGCTGATCCGCAATGTCACGCTGCGCTTCACCACGGCGCCGGTGGCGGCCACGTGGCCGACGCTGATCCCGCTGATCCGGTACGGCCGGTTGATCCCGGTCGACGTGTTCACCCATCGGATGCCGCTGAGCGAGGCGGCGGCCGGGTACCGCACCTTCGCGGATCGTACGGACGGCTGCCTCAAGGTGCTGTTCGACCCGACCCGCTGATCGACTCGTCGCCCGATGGGCGTACTGCCGACGTGCCCACCGCGAACTACTATCCCATTTACCCCACTATGGGAGCCTGATCGGGCTACCTGTGCAGGGAGAAGACGGATGAGCGGCGGAATGGGCCTCCCCGGCGGACTCGGCGGCATCCTGGGCAACCTGCTCGGTGGGCCCGGCGGCAATCGGAACGGGGCGCTGGCGGGGGTGTTGCTCGGTCTGCTGAGCCGACAGGGCGGCTCCGGCGGCCTGGCGGCGCTGGTGCAGCGGCTGCGGGACGGCGGACTCGACGAGCAGGCCCGGTCGTGGGTGGACACCGGGCGCAATCAGCCGGTGAGCGGCAAGGAACTCACCGACGCGCTCGGTGAGGACGAGATGGTCCGGTTGGCCGGTCGGGCGGGTCTGACCAAGGAGGAGACCGCCGCCGCGCTGGCCGCGACGCTGCCGGGTGTGGTGGACGCGGTGACCCCCGGAGGCGAGTTGCCGGCCGCCGAGCGGATCGACGCGCTGATCGACCCGACGTCGGCGGTCCCGGCTCCGCCGAGGGCTCCCGAGGTCGGATCGGCGGCGGAGTCGGATGGGGAGCCGGGTGCGGGATCGGGCGCCGGGGCGGAGCCGGGTGCGGGATCGGGGACCGAACCGGCTGCGGCGGAGGCGGGGGGCGGGGCGGGGTCGAGGGCCGATGCCACGACCGGCGCAGAGGCAACGGCCGGGGACGAGTCCGACGGCGAGGCCGAGCCGGCGCCCACGGCGGGGTCGGATGCGGAGGGCGAGTCCGGGCCGGACGGCGGGCCCGACGGCGAAGCCGAGTCGGCGTCCGAGGACGAAGCCGAACCCGCGTCCGAGCCGGAAGGCGACTCCGCGCCCGGGACGTCAGCCGAACCCGCAGCCGAGACCGGGCCATCGACGTCCGAGCGCTGATTCGAGCGAAGCCGCGACCCGCAGCGCCACCGGCGAAGCGGCATGGAACCGGAACCCGATGCCGCGCAGCGGTGGAGCGAAGGGGAACCGGAACCCACTGCGCCGCCGGTGAGACGGAACCGCAGCCTGACACCATGCAACGGTCAGGCGAAGCGCATCCGCAACCCACCGCCATCAGCGAAGCGAAACGGAACCGCAGCCTGGCACCACACGGCGGTGGAGCGAAGTGGAGCCGCGACCCGCTGCGCCACCGGTACAGCGCAGTGCCACCGGAACCACCAGGCGCCGCCGCAGCGGCAACGCCCCCGACGGAGCGCAGCGAAGGGGAGGCCACTCCGCGCGCAACCACGAACCCGGCAGCTCGGCCGTCGAGGTTCGGCCGGAGTCGTGAGGGTGAGCAGATGGGTCCGCGTCGGGTGAGGGCACACCCGGACGGGCCCGCATCGGGGATGAGGCGAAGTGGCTCTCCTCCGCTGCGCTCCGTCGGGGGGCGGAAGGGCGAGGGGGCGTTGCCGCCGCGCGGCGCCTGGTTGCCGGTTCCGCCGCGCCGCACCGGTGGCGTAGTGGGTTGCGGCTGCGCTGCGCTCCGCCGCTGCGTGGCCTCGGGTTCGGGTCGCGTTGCGCTTTGCTCGTGGCGCGGTCGGTTGTGGCCGCGTCGCGCTCGCCGTTGCGTCGGGGTGGGGTCGGCCGCGCACCGGGTGGTTTGCTCTGGTGGTGTTGTGGACCGGGGTTGGTTTTGTGGTCAGGCTTCGGGGTGGGTTCGTGGGGTGGGGGTGAACTCGCAGTTCATGTGTTTGATGCCGTTGATGAACATCGAGCGCAATCGCTGCGGCTCGCCCACCACTCGGATGTCCGGCAGTCGGTGCAGCAACTCACGGAACAGCAGGGTGATTTCGCGGCGTGCCAGGTGCGCGCCGAGGCAGAAGTGCGGTCCGCGCGCGCCGAAGCCGACGTGGGGGTTCGGGTCGCGGGTGAGGTCGAATCGGGTCGGGTCGGTGAACACCGTTTCATCCCGATTTGCCGACCAGTAGAACAGCAGCAGCTTGTCGCCGTTCCGGACCTGCTTGCCGTTCAACTCGGTGTCCCGGACGGCGGTGCGCCGCATCCACACCACCGGCGAGGCCAGTCGCACGATCTCCTCCACGGCGGTCGGCGCGTATCGATCGAAGTCCGAGCGCCACAACCGGTGTTGGTCCGGATTCTCGGTCAGCAGCCACAGTCCGTGCGAGATCGCGTTGCGGGTGGTCTCGTTGCCGGCGGCCAGCAGCAGGATGAAGAACGAGGCCAGTTCGTCCGCGCTCAGGCTCTCCCCGTCGATCTCCGCGTTGACCAGGGCGGAGGTCACGTCGTCGGTGGGGGTGGTACGCCGGAACTCGGCCAGATCGCCCATCAGTCGGGCGAGTTCGGCACCTGCCGTGAGCAGCGCCTCGATGTGGACGCCGCCCTCCTGGGGCACGTATTCGGGGTCCGCGACGCCGAGGATCACGTTGGAGCGCTCGAAGACGAAGCGGCGGTCCGTGCTCGGCACGCCCATCATGTCGCAGATCACGTCGAGCGGCAGGCGGGCGGCGACGTCGGTGACGAAGTCGCAGGAGCCGCGTTCGGCCACGTCGTCGACGATGGTGCGGGCGGTGCGGTCCACGTCCTCGGAGAACTGCTTGATCATCCTGGGGGTGAAGGCGCGGGCGACGATCCGGCGCAGCCGCTGATGCCTGGGGTCGTCCATCTCGATCATGGAACCGAAGAACTCGCCGAAGCCCGGCGGGAAGTCGGGTATGTGGGTCGCGCCCCGCCCCGAACAGAAGTCCTCCGGGCGCCGGGTCGCCTCCGCGACGTCGGCGTGCCGGGTCAGCGCCCAAAAGCCGGGGCCGGGCTCCAGCGGGCTCTCCGGCTCCGGGTAGTAGGGCATCGGCCAGGTGGCGCGCAGTCGGGCGAAGCCCCGCTCGCGGGCGGCCGGCGGGCCCGACCAGAAGTCCAGGTCCGCGAGCGGGACGTCGGCGGGCCACGCCCTGGGATTCGGGTCGGTCGTGCTCGGTTCAGCCGTCTCGGCCGTCATGCCGCCCACTCCGATCGCGCGTTGTTACTCGCGGGTTCGGTAATCAGTGCAGCACACATGCGGCCGGCGATCCAGGGGTGCGGGCGCGATTTCGCGGGAGTCAGGTGGTGATCGCGCCGCCGTTGACCTGGAGGGTCTGGCCGGTGATCCAGGCGCTTTCGGTCGAGGCGAGGAACGCGCAGATCGCGCCGGCGTCCTCGGGGGTGCCCAGGCGCCCCACCGGTATGCGCTCGGCCTGCTCGGCGGTGTGCGCGAGTTCGCGACCGCTGGGGCGTGGGTCCATCAGGCCGAGCGCGACCGTGTTCGCGGTCACGCCGTCGCGCGCGGTCTCCATCGCGAGGTGGCGCATGAAGGCGATGGCGCCGCCCTTCGCGGCCCCGTACAGCGAGATGCCGAACGCCTGGCCGCTCACCCCGGCGGCCGAGGCGATGGTGATCACCCGTCCGAAGCGGCGCGCGCACATCCCGTCGAGCACCGCCTTGGTGCACGCCATCACGCCGAAGAGGTTGACGTCGGCGAAGCGTTGCCAGTCCTCGGGCACCGTCTGCCGGAACCGGGTCGGGCGAAACCCCTCGGCGCCGCCGTTGCCGGCGTTGTTGACCAGGATGTCGACCGGCGCGACGGCGCGCTCGAAGGCGCGGATCGCCAAAAGCGCGGCCCTGGGGTCGGTGACGTCGAATACGGCGGGGTACGCCCGCCCGCCGGCGTCCCGGATCGTGGTCGAGACCCGCTCGGCGCGCTCGGCGTCGAGGTCGTTCACGGCCACGATCGCGCCCTGCGCGGCGAGCAGTCGGGCGATGCCCGCGCCGACGCCCTGCCCCGCGCCGGTCACCAGCGCGGCCCTGCCGTCGAGTGCGAACACGCGGCTCTCCCGGGGGAATCGATCGGTTCGACGACGGTCCTGGGCCCGGCGTCGATCATGACGCGCGCAGCCAACCACCGGCCCCTACACGTGTCAATGCTGGACTCCATCAATTACCTTCGACCGGTGGGGGCACGGACCTAGACTGTGGAACGCCCGCCTCCGCCATACGAAACCGTACGGCGTTGCTTCCCTCCCGGAGGACTCGTCCAGTGACCCCGTCAGCCGAGTCGCCCACTCCGGAACGACAGGAGTCGCGGCACCACGTCCAGACCGCGCTCGAACGCCTGATCCGGCTCCAGCAGAGCCGCCGCGTGCACGGCGAACTCACCAGCGCCTCGCGCGCCCAGGTCTCGCAGCCGGCCGTGGTGTTGCTGGCCCGGTTGCAGGCGGGTGGCGGCGGCCTGGCGATCGGCGATCTGGCCAAGCTCGCCCGGATGGACATGTCGCTGGTCAGCCGGGAGTTGCGCAAGCTGGAGGCGGACGAGTTGGTCACCCGGACCACCGACGCGCGCGACGGCCGGATCACCCGGGTCGGCCTCACCCCCAAGGGCCGCGGCGTGGTGCGCCGGCTGCGTCGGGTGCGGGACCGGCACTTCGAGGATGCGCTGTCCGGGTGGTCCGACGAGGACCTCGCCGCCCTCGGCGCGCTGATGGGCCGCTTCGTCGACGACCTCTCCGCCGTGCGCTACCGCGAGGCCGACGACACCGCCTGACCCGGCAGGCGGCGCGTTCGCCGTATCGGCCGACGCCGCGCCGCGGCGCGGGCGATCGCGCACGGCTGTCGCGTGGCCGACGGGATCGGTCGTCGGTTCCGCCCGCTTTGTGGGCGGCTCGGCTGGACAGCGTCCGCGTGTCCACCAGACTGTGTGCCTGGACCGGGCGGTTTGTCGGCCGTCGGGTCGAACTCGCGTGCCCGTGGGCGCATGTGTCGGCCCGCGGCGGGTGGACGACGTGGAAGGAAGAGGACGCACCGTGGGAGAGCTGCACTGCGCCGGCCGCGACCGCATCCGGGTCGCGTGAGCGCGGTACTGCGCGGCACGGGAGCCGCGCCGGGGTCCGCGGTCGGCCGCCTCGTGGCGGCCCGGGTCGGCGCACCGGCCGCCCGGCCGGACCCGGCGCCGCCGACCGAGGTCCCGGCCGCGCTGGACATCGTGGCCCGGCACATGGACGACCTGGCCGGGGCGCTGCGCACGCGCGGACGGGCGGCGGAGGCCGACATCGTCGAGTTCGCCGCGCTCATCGCCCGGGATCGCGAGCTGCGCGACGGCGTGGCCCGACACCTCGCGGCGGGCCTGGCGCCGATCGACGCGCTCGCCGAGGCGGTGCGCGAATTCGCCGACGTGGTGGCCGGTTTCGACGACGAACTGCTCGCCGAGCGGGCGGTGGACGTGCGCGACATCGGCCGCCAGGCCGAGGCGCTGCTGCGCGGCGAGGACCCGACGGGCGGCGCACCGCCGGGCGGGGCGCCGGCGGTGCTGGTGGGCGAGGAGTTGGCCGCGATGGACCTGCTGCGCGGCGCGCGGCCGGCGGCGGCGGTGTCCGAGCGGGGCGGGCCGACCGGGCATCTGGCCATCGTGGCCCGCTCGTTGGGCATCCCGCTGGTGCTCGGCATCCCGGTGGCCGCGCTGGCCGAGCTGGCCGAGGACCTGATCCTGGTGGACGGCGAGGCGGGCACGGTCGAGGCCAACGCGGGCGCGGGCGTACGGACCATCCCGGCGCCGCGGCGGGTGCCCGGCGGCGGCGCGGGGCAGGCGATCACCCGCGACGGGCGCCGGATCCGGGTGCGGGCCAACGTGGCGACCGTGACGGACGCGCTCGCGGCGGGCGAGGCGGGCTCCGAGGGGGTGGGCCTGCTGCGTACCGAACTGCCGTTCCTGACCGAGGAGTCCGGCTGGCCGGACGAGGAACGGCACGTGGCGATGTTGGCCCCCGTGCTGGCCGCGGTGCCGCCGGGGTTGGTGGTGGTGCGCACGCTGGACTTCACCGGCGACAAACGCCCCCCATTCCTGCGCGACCGGCGGATCACGCTGCCCGGGCCCGACGCGCTGACCGCACAACTGCGCGGCGTGATGCGCGCGGCGAGCGACACGGGGGTCGAGGTGGCACTGCTGCTGCCGATGGTCGACCACCCCCGGCGGATCAAGCACGTGCGCGGCCTGCTCGCCGACGCGTGCGCGAGCCTGGGCCTGGTCCCGCCGCCGCTGGGCGCGATGGTCGAACTGCCCCAGGTGCTGGACCAGGTGGACGATCTCGCCGAGCACGCCGACTTCCTGTCCCTGGGCACCAACGACCTCACCTCGCGACTGCTTGGGCTCAGCCGGGACGATCCCCGGCTGACGCCCGCGTCGGCCGCGCACCCGACGGTGTTGGAGGCCATCGCGCAGACCATCCGGGCGGGCCACGCGCACGGGCGCGCGGTGTCGCTGTGCGGCGACGCGGCGGCGGATCCGGCGGTCCTGCCGCATCTGGTTCGGCTCGGCTGCGACGCGGTCTCGGTGGCGCCGACCGCGCTCGCGGGGGTGCGGGCGGCGGTCCGGGCGTACTGACGTCGCGACGCCTCGGGGCTTCGCACCCATCGGGCGCCGCCGCGACGGATCGATGCCGGTCGGGTACGTGACGGAGGTCCGCATGTCGGGATCGGCGTCCGGGTTCCGAGACGGTCCTGTTATTGCGTGGGCCCGACGAACCCATGTTCGGATAATGCGGACATGGGAAAAACGTACGAGCGGATCGACGACCGACTGCGCAAGTTCATCGAGGACCAACCCGTCTTCTTCGTGGGGAGCGCGCCGCTCGCCGACGACGGCCATGTCAACGTGTCGCCCAAGGGGCGGGCCGGCACCCTCGTCGTGCTGGACGAACGGACCGTGGCCTACCTGGACTTCGGCGGCAGCCACGCCGAGACCATCGCGCACCTGCGGGAGAACGGCCGGATCACCCTGATGTGGTGCGCGTTCGAGGGGCCGCCGAAGATCGTCCGGGTGCACGGCACGGGCGAGCCGATCTTCCGCGACGACCCGCGCTTCGTCGACCTGGTGGCCCGCTTCGGTGCCGCGGATGCCGCCGGGCTGCGCGCGGTGGTGGTGGTGCGGGCGAAGCTGATCCGAGACACCTGTGGGTTCGCCGTCCCGTTCATGGACTATCGCGAGGAGCGCACCCTGCACGAGGAGTACATGGCCCGCAAGACCGACGAGGAGTTCGTGGAATACCTCGGCAACAAGCCGCACAACGTCGCGAGCATCGACGGACTGCCCGCCGTACCACTGCCGTTGCCGCTGCGCGGATAGCGGATAGCGGGCGGTGGGGGGCGGAAGGTGACGACCCGGGCCCGACCGGACCGGGCCGACCTCGGCCGGGGCGCGCCGGGTCGGATCAGCCCTGTGCCGGGTACGGCCCGGGCGGCGGGCCCGGCGGCTGGTGCGGAGGCTGCGGCGCGTACTGGCCGGGTGCCTGTCCCGAGTACCCGTTCTGCGGGGCTTGGCCCGGATATTGCTGCGGCGCCTGGCCGGCGTACTGCTGCGGTGCCTGCCCCGGGTACGGGCTCGCCGCCTGCGGCGCGTACTGCCGCGGCACCTGGCCCGGGTGGCCGCCGCCCTGCGGAACGCCGCCGGACGCCGCGTACGCGTCCGTGAGGTAGCGGAAGATCCACTCGCCCTCGGTGCGCCACGGGCGCGGGAAGTTGAGCTTGGCGGGCTTGTCCTTGCCGGGGAAGTGGAAGAACATCCGGCTCCAGGTCGTCTTCGTCTCCAGCCCGCTCAACAGCGCCCCGGCCTGCGCGTGGGTCAGCGCGTAGGCCACCTCCTTCGGCCTGCTGCTCAGCGAACTCGCGCGGTGGAACAGCACCCCTTGGCGGGTGACCGTGAAGAAGTAGTAGTCGGACATCGACGCCCCGATCAGCGCGCCGATGCCGCCGAAGAGCGCGAACAACATCGGGTTCGGCCCGCGGACCACGAACATCGTGCACAGCGGTTCGTCGCCGGGCACGGCCGCGGCCACCACCTCCGCGACCTGCCGCTGCATGGTCGCCTTGCGCATTGCCATGTGCCGGTCCTCCCCGTGGGTGTGCCGCGCGCCCCGCGACGGGCGATCGAAGGCTAGTCCAGTCGGGGCCGTCCACGGGCGCGATCCGGGCAAACGTTCGACTCCCGGCCGGAGCACGCGCTTCCGCTGAGCGGAATCCGGGCGCCCGGCGGTCGGGCGTCAGGCGGCACGGTGGGCGGTACGACATCGCCGCCGCAGGGGAGAGCGCATGAACGGGCTCGAGGACGTCTATCTGGTGGACGCCGTACGCACGCCCATCGGTCGCCACGGCGGCGCGCTGGCCGGGGTGCGGCCGGACGACCTGGCCGCGACCGTGCTGCGCGCCCTGCTCGACCGGGCGCCGGACCTGGACCCGGAGCGCGTCGACGACGTGGTGTTCGGCGCCGCCAACGGGGCCGGCGAGGACAACCGGGACGTGGCGCGGATGGCCGTGCTGCTCGCCGGACTGCCCACCTCGGTGCCCGGCGTCACGGTGAACCGGCTGTGCGGATCCGGCCTGGAGGCGGTGATCCAGGCGGCCCGCGCGATCGCGGTCGGCGACGCCTCGATCGTGGTCGCGGGCGGGGTCGAGTCGATGTCGCGCGCGCCGTGGGTGCTGGCCAAGCCCGGCCGGGGCTATCCCACCGGCCACGAGACGCTGCACTCGACCACGCTCGGCTGGCGCATGGTCAATCCGCGCATGCCCGCCGAGTGGACCGTCGGCCTCGGCGAGGCGACCGAGCAACTGGCCGCGGAATACGGCGTGACCCGGGAGGCGCAGGACGCCTACGCCGCCGCGTCGCACGCCGGGGCCGCCGCCGCATGGGCCGCCGGCGCGTTCGCCGACGAGGTGGTCCCGGTTCCCGGGGTGGACCTGGTCCGGGACGAGTCGGTCCGGCCCGGCAGCACCCCCGAGGTGCTGGCCGGGCTCGAGCCGTCGTTCCGCCCGGACGGCACGATCACCGCGGGCAACGCCTCGCCGCTCAACGACGGCGCCGCCGCGCTGCTCGTGGCGGACGCGGCGGGACTGCGGGCCATCGGCCGCGCGCCGCTGGCCCGGATCACCGCGAGCGGCGTGCACGGCGTGGACCCGCGCCGGTTCGGCATCGGCCCGGTCGAGGCGGGCCGGCGCGCGCTGGCCCGGGCCGGTCGCGGCCTCGCCGACCTGGACGCGGTCGAACTCAACGAGGCGTTCGCCGCCCAGGCGCTCGCCTGCCTCAGCGAATGGCCCGAGGTGGATCCGGCCGTGGTCAACCCGCTCGGCGGCGCGCTCGCGCTCGGCCATCCGCTCGGCGCGTCCGGCGCCCGGATCCTGGGCACGCTCGCGCACCGGTTGCACCGCCGAGGCGGCGGCCTGGGCCTGGCCGCACTGTGCATCGGCGTCGGCCAGGGCCTGGCCGTCACGGTGGAGAACTGAGGAGAGACGCCCGATGACCACCCCGCACGACCGTATCGACGGCCGACCGGACCGCCGCGCACCCGGGGCCCGGCCCGGTCCGAGCGTTCGTCCCGCACCCGAACCTCCGCTCCGGTTGCCCGAGTTCGACTTCGCCGCCTACCGGAGCACCGAACTGCGCAGCCCCCGGCAGCCGTTGGTGATCCCGCCGAGCGGCGCCACCGAGCCCACCGGCCCGGTGTTCGGCCTCGCCGACGTACACCCGCTCGACGCCGACCTCACCGCGCAACACGTCGGCGAACCGCTCGGCGAGCGCATCGTGCTCGGCGGGCGGGTACTGGACGAGTCGGGTCGGCCGCTGCGTGGGCAACTGGTCGAGCTGTGGCAGGCCAACGCGGCCGGCCGCTACCCGCACAAGGCCGACCGCCACCCCGCCCCGCTCGACCCCAACTTCACCGGCGCCGGCCGCTGCCTGACCGACGACGAGGGCCGCTACCGGTTCGTCACGATCAAGCCCGGCGCGTACCCGTGGGGCAATTCCCACAACGCCTGGCGCCCCGCGCACATCCACTTCTCGCTCTTCGGCACCGCCTTCACCCAGCGCCTGGTGACCCAGATGTACTTCCCGGGCGACCCGCTGTTCGCCTACGACCCGATCTTCAACTCGGTCCGCGACGAGCGGGCCCGCCGCCGGATGATCGCCGGCTTCGACATGGACACCACCGTGAGCGACTGGGCGCTCGGCTACCGGTGGGACATCGTGCTCGGCGGCGCGAGCGCGACCCCGACGGAGGACCGATGAGCACCCGGCCGACCAACACCTCGCCGAACAGCGCCCCGCCGACGAACACCTGGCCGATCGGTACCGAGGGCGCCATGCCGAACCCGGACGGCGGGCTCACCCCGTCGCAGACCGTCGGGCCGTTCTTCGGCTACGCGCTGCCCTTCGCCGGCGGCCCGGACCTGGTCCCGCCGCACGCGCCCGGCGCGATCCGGGTGCACGGCACGGTGTACGACGGCGCGGGTGTGCCCGTCCCGGACGCCGTCGTGGAGATCTGGCAGGCCGACGCGGCGGGCCGGATCCCCCGCGCGCCCGGCTCCTTCGCGCGCGACGGGGTGACCTTCACCGGGTGGGGGCGGGCGGCGGTGGACCGGCTCGGCCGCTACGCGTTCACCACGGTTCGGCCCGGCGCGCCCGGGGCCGACGCGAACCCGTACCTGGCCATGTCGGTCTTCGCGCGCGGCATGCTGCGCCGAGCGGTCACCCGGGTGTACTTCCCCGAGGACGATCGCCACGCGGACCCGCTGTTCGCGCTGGTTCCGGCGAGCCGGCATGAGACGCTGATCGCCGTGCGGGAGGAATCGGGATCCTACCGCTTCGATGTGCACATCCAGGGCGAACAGGAGACCGTTTTCCTTGCCGTGTGACCGTGACCCCGTGGCCGGCCGGAACCGCGTGCCCGACCGCGATCCCGCGTACGACGAGGTCGACGCGGGGCTGCTCGAACCGGTCCGGGCCGGGACGCCCGTCGAGGCGGCCACGAGCGATGCCGCGTACCTGCGGGCGCTGCTCGACGTGGAGGCCGCGCTGGCCCGGGCCCAGGCCCGGATCGGGCTGATCCCGGCCGAGGCCGCCGCCGCGATCGAGGCGGGCACCCGGGGCACGTTCGACCCGGTCGACCTGGCCCGTCGCGCGCGCGGCGCGGGCAACCCGGTGGTCCCGCTCGTACAGGACCTCCAAGCGGCGGTGCGCGCCGTCGACCCGGCCGCCGCCGACCACGTGCACCTGGGCGCGACCAGCCAGGACATCGTGGACAGCGCCACGATGCTGGTCGCCGCCCGCGCCCTGGACTCGACGCTGTCCGATCTGGCCCGCACCGCCGCCGCGCTGGCCGATCTGGCCGAACGGCACCGCGACACGCTCCAGGCCGGTCGTACGCTCACCCAGCACGCGGTGCCGACCACCTTCGGGCTGGTCGCGGCCGGGTGGTGCGTCGCGGTCACCGACGCCTGGGCGCACACCCGCGCGGTCCGCGCCGCGCTGCCGGCGCAACTGGGCGGCGCGGCGGGCACCCTGGCCGCGCTCGGCCCGCACGGGATCGCGCTGCTCGCCCCGTTCGCCGAGGAACTGGGTCTGGCCGAAGCGGTGTTGCCCTGGCATACGCTGCGCGCCCCGATCCTGGACCTGGCCGGTGCGTCGGTCCGGATCACCGGCGCGTTGGGCAAGTTCGCCGGTGATGTCGCGCTGCTCGGCCAGACCGAGGTGGGTGAGGTGGCGGAGGCGACCGGCGCCGGGCACGGCGGGTCCTCGGCGATGCCGCACAAGCACAACCCGGTGCTGTCGGTGCTGATCGTCTCGGCCGCCCGGCAGGTGCCCGGCTACGCCTCGATCCTGGCCGCCTCGGCGGCGGGCGCCGAGTATCAGCGCCCGGCCGGCGCCTGGCACGCGGAGTGGCAGCCGCTGCGCGCGGCACTGCGCCTGGCGGGCGGCGCGGCCTCGACGGCGGCCGAACTGGCCGAAGGGCTCGTCGTCTTCCCGGAACGGATGCGGGCCAACCTGGAGCTGACCGGAGGGCGGATCGTGTCCGAGCGGCTGGTCGCGGAGTTGACCGCCGAGTACGGCGCGACACAGGCCCGCCGACTGCTCACCGACGCCTCGCGGACCTCGGCGCGAACCGGCCGGCACCTTCGTGATGTGCTGGGGGAGGCCGACGAGACGCTGTTCGACCCCGCCGGCCATCTCGGCTCCGCCCCGGCCCTGATCGACCGGGCGCTCGCGCACCACCGCACCGTGTTCAGGTTCCCAGAGAAGGTCACATGACGATCGCCACGCTCAACCACCGCTTCGACGGCCCGGCCGACGCCCCGGTGGTGATCCTCGGCCCCTCGCTCGGCACCGAACTGGGCATGTGGGACGCGCAGATCCCGGAGTTGTCCAGGGATCACCGGGTGCTGCGCTACGACCTGCGCGGACACGGCCGCTCGCACCCGGTGCCGGGCACCGACTCGGTCGCCGACCTGGTCGGCGACGTGCTGACGCTGGCCGACTCCTACGGGATCGGGCGGTTCGCCTACGCCGGTGTCTCGCTCGGCGGCGCGGTCGGCCTGTGGATGGGCGTGCATCGTCCCGAGCGGCTGACCGGGCTGATCGCGTGTTGCTCCTCGGCGCGATTCGGCGAGCCCGAGGGCTGGCGGGAGCGGGCCGCGACGGTGCGCGCGCAGGGCATGCGGCAACTCGCCGACACGGTGATCCGGCGCTGGTTCACCCCCGAGTACATCGAGCGGGAGCCGGCCGCGGTGCGGCGGATCCTGGAGATGTTGTACGCCTGCCCGCCGGAGGGTTACGCCGGTTGTTGCGACGCGCTCGCGGGCTACGACCTGCGCGCCGAACTGGGCCGGATCGGCGCGCCCACGCTGGTGATCGGCGCCGAGCGGGACCCGTCCACGCCGCTCGAACACGCCCGCGAGCTGGCCGCCGGCATCCCCGGCGCGACGCTGGTGGAGGTCGCCGACGCCGCGCACCTGGCGAACATCCAGCAGGCCGAGGCGGTCACCTCGGCGATGCTGGCGCACCTGACGGCGGGGGTGCGGGGATGAGCCACGCCGACGGGATGCGGGTGCGGCGCGAGGTGCTGGGCGACGCGCATGTGGATCGGGCCGTCGCGGGTACCACCGAACTGACCGCCGACTACCAGGACCTGATCACCCGCTACGCGTGGGGCGAGATCTGGACCCGGCCCGGCCTGGACCGCCGTACCCGCAGCTGCGTCACGCTCACCGCCCTGGTGGCCGGCCACCACCTCGACGAACTCGCGATGCACCTGAAGGCGGCCCGGACCAACGGCCTGAGCTGGGACGAGATCAAGGAGGTGCTGTTGCAGACCGCGATCTACTGCGGCGTGCCGGCGGCGAACAGCGCCTTCGCGGTGGCGCAACGGGTCCGGGCCGAACTCGGCGAGTGAGGGAGGGCCGCCGATGACACCCGTCACCGTGACCGGCAAGGTGATGGCCATCCTCGGCGCGTTCGCGGCCGGGGACGGCCGGTTGACCCTGACGGAGGTGTGCCGGCGGGCCGACCTGGCGCTCGCCACCGGGCATCGCCTCGTCGCCGAGCTGGTCGGCGGGGGTTTTCTGGAGCGGCTGGACGACGGGTCGTATCGGGTCGGGGTCAAGCTGTGGCACATCGGCGCGCAGGCGCACGCCGCGACCGATCTGCGCGATCTGGCTCTGCCGCACATGGAGGATTTGTACGAGGCGACCCACGAGAACGTGCAGCTCGCGGTGCTGCGCGACGGCAAGGCGCTGTATCTGGAACGTCTGCGCGGCACCCGCTCGATGCCGATCGTCACCCGGGTGGGTGTCGAGTTGCCGCTGCACGCCACCGGGGTCGGCAAGGTGTTGCTCGCCTACGCGCCCCGGCAGGTGCGCGAGCGGGTGCTGGCCGAGACGTTGGCCGCGCACACCGAGCGCACCATCACCGACCCGGAGCGGCTGCGGGTATGCCTGGCCGAGGTCCGGCGCACCGGCGTGGCCACCACGTCGGGGGAGATGACGGTGGGGGCGCACTCGGTGGCGGCGCCGATCCGGGACCGCCACGACACGGTGATCGCGGCGTTGTCCCTGGTGACCGGGCGGCGTACGGCCGACCTGCGGCGGCTGGTGCCGACGGTGACCACGGCGGCCCGGGCGCTGTCCCGGGACGTGGCGCTGCACTGGTCCGGGAGCGGGGACATCGGCGCCGACGCGGACGAGGGCGCGGGCGGGGACTGTCACCCACGTGGGTGACAGTCCCCGTCGGTGACCGCGTCCGCCCTCAGAACTTCAGCATCATCTCTACGAAGGCCCGGTACTTCTGCAGGGCGAGCCGCAGTTGTTCGGTGTCGTCCCCGGCCTCGCGCCGCAGCCGCTCCAGCTCGGCGCGCCGGGCCTGGATGGCGTCGGTCGCCAGCTTGGCCACCTGCGCGGTCACCTCGTCGGCGTCGGAGACCGCCTCGGCGGGGCTGTCCACGAAGGTCGACAGGGTGTCCCGGAGGCGGGCGTTCAACTCCTCGCCGGTGACCCGGTCGACCAGCGCGTCGTCGGCGGCGGTGCGGCGCGTGGGGGTGCGCCGCGCGGCCGGCCGGCCACCGCTCGCACTCCGCGCCCCGGCACCGGCCGAGGCCGCGGGTGTGCCGGCCTTGCCCGCGCCGCGCACCGGCAGGACCGAGGTCCCGTACGGCTCCGCGTCGTCGTGCTGTCGGTGCGGGAGGTCGGCGGCCGGCGCCGGCGGCGGGTCGGCGGGCGCGGGCGGGATCGGGCCCGGGCCGTCGGTGATCCGGGCCTGACGGGCGGCGCGGTCGCGGTCGTCGCGCTCGACGACGGGCGCTTCTTCCGGCGGAGCGCCGGAAGTGCCCGGCGCGTTCGGGGAGTTCGTCTTGCGCATCGGTCTGGGTCCTCTCGTCCGGTACGACTGGCCGTGGCGCCGTTCTTCCGAGCGTCCCCCGTTCGGGACCGCTCCGGTGTGGTCGGTCTTCCGATTCGTCTTCCGCTTTGTCCATGCCTACCCGGGGATGTACCCGGTCAGCGGGTCTCCGGCTTCGTGGTGTCGAAGCGGGGTGCCCGCGCGTCGTATTCGGCCGGTGTCGTGGTCGTACCGGTCGTGCCCGTCGGGTTCGTCGTGCCGGACCGATGGTCGTGCGTGCTCCTGGACGCGGCGCTGTTCCTGGGGCGGTACGTCTGCCCCAACAGGTCGTCGAACAGGGCCCGGTGGTGGATCATCGCCTGGCGCAGGTCCTCGGTCTCGGCCCGGCCGGCCTCGTTGAGTCGGGCGATCTCGTGCGCCTTGCGGTAGTGCTCGAGGGTGTGACCGTGCTCCACGGACAGCAGTTCGATCCGCGTGTCGTGTGCGCCGGTGGGGTAGCCGCGCTCGTGCATCAGCCGGGTGATCAGCGCGTCGGCCTCGGCCACCGCGTCGCCGGGGGCGTCCACGAAACGTTCCTGGACGTTGGTCCACTCGGTGGCGTACTGCTCCCGCGCGGCCGGCTCCAGCGGCTTGAGGTCGAGGTCCCGGTGCTTGCGCTCGCGATCGGCCAGGTGGCGTTCGGCCACGCGTCGGTCGCCGTACTGTTCGACCGCCTTGTCGTACTCGGGGCCGAATCGGCCCTGCAGGTGCTTGCGTCGCATCATCGGGCGGCCCACGAGGACGGCCGCGCCGGCGAGGAGGACGACGATCACCACGATCAGGACGATGGTCGCTGCCGTGTTCACGGGGACTCCAGGAGTGTCGGGTCTGGGATCGTGCCTTTCGGTGGAACAGCGGATGCACTCCGCATAGCGGAGGTATCCGCCCGTGCTCGACATCCCATCCCTTGCCGGGTCCGCGCCGAGCAAACTCGACCGGGTGCATCGGCTTCCGGCCACCGGAAGGCGGACGGGTCGGGCGTGTCCACGATGGGCGAGTCTGAGGCGGATCGGGTGCGGCGGGACGAGGAGCGGGCGGATGCGGACACGGGTCGCGATCATCGGTGCGGGGCCCGCGGGCCTGCTGCTGTCGCAACTGCTGCACGATCGTGGGATCGACGCGGTGCTGCTGGAGGCGCGCGATCGCGAGTACTGCGAGGGCCGGCAGCGGGCGGGCATGCTGGAACAGGCCACGGTCGACGTGCTGCGCGAGGCCGGCGCGGCGGATCGGCTGGATCGCGAGGGGCTGGTCCACCACGGGATCCATCTGCGCTTCGCCGGTCGGGATCGGCACATCGACTTCCCGAGCCGGACCGGGGGGCGGTCGGTGACCGTGTACGGGCAGACCGAGATCGTCAAGGACCTGGTCGCCAAGCGGATCGCCGAGGGCGCGCGGATGTACTTCGACGCGCCGGTGACCGCGATCGAGGGCATCGACGGCGCCGCGCCGCGCGTGCGGTTCCTGCGCGACGGTGTGGAGGAGGTGCTCGAGTGCGACCTGGTGGCGGGGTGCGACGGGTTCCACGGGGTCTCGCGCGGGGCGATTCCGGCGGATGTACTGAAGACCCACGAGCGGGCGCATCCGTTCGCGTGGCTGGGCATCCTGGCGGATGTGGCGCCGTCCACCGACGATTTGATCTACGCCTACAGCGAGCGGGGGTTCGCGCTGCACAGCATGCGGTCGCGTGCGGTGAGCCGGCTGTATCTCCAGGTGGACCCGGACGCGGATCTCGCCGACTGGCCGGACGAGAGGATCTGGGCGGAGTTGCGCGAGCGGTTGGCGCTGCCGGGCTGGAGGCTGGACGAGGGGCCGATCCGGGAGCGGAGCATCACCCCGATGCGGAGCTTCGTGGCCGAACCGATGAGCTTCGGGCGGCTGTTCCTGGCGGGCGACGCGGCGCACATCGTGCCGCCCACGGGGGCGAAGGGGTTGAATCTCGCGATGGCGGACGTGCGGGTGCTGGCGCGGGCGTGTGCGGAGTATTTTCTGGCCGGGTCGCGGGCGGGGCTCGACGGCTACAGCGACGCGTGTTTGCGACGGGTGTGGCGGGCGGAGCAGTTTTCGTCCTGGATGACGACGCTGTTGCACGCGCGTGCGGATGCGAGCGGGTTCGATCGGCGGTGCCAGGAGGCGGAGTTGGCGTATGTGGCGGACTCCTCCGCCGCGATGGACTCGCTCGCCGAGAACTATGTCGGCTACACCTGGGCCGACTGATCGCGCGGCCGACCCGGCGCCGCCGTGGCCGGGTCGGCGTCGGGATCGCCGGCGGCCATGCGCTCGACCACGCGGCGGACAGTCGCGGTAACGGGGAGTGGGCCGCGGACACCGAGGTGGCGTGTCGGTAGGCTTGTGCCGGCAATACGCCATCTTCACAACGAAGTTCGTCAGCGCCGGGTCGGTCGGTGGAGTGTGCTGTCGGGCTCGCTCGGTATGCGGGTTCGGCGCGGCTCCGCCTCGGCGGTGTGCGGTCGTGTTCCCGCATCCGAGCCCGTCTCGGAAGGACCATGATGACCACCGACCACGACACCTTCGGCGACGGCGGGTACACGCCGAACGCCGAGCGGGACACCGCGCTCCTGTTGGAGGCCTTCGTCGCGTACATCGCGGACGCGGTCCGGGAGCGGGCGCTGCCGGATCACCTCGTCGGCGATCTGACCGCGCTGCACCGCGAACTCGAAGACGCCAACGCGCACTTGGTCGACGACGAGCCGTCCCGGCACAACCTGCGGATCACCCTCGCGCTGGTCGCGGCGTACCGGATCCTGCTGCCGCACCTGGATCGCGAGGACACGATCGCCCTCGTTCGGGACGCGATCGTCGAACCGCTCGGCGCGATCACCGAGGCGGCCACCGCGGCGATGCTCGATGCCGCGCCCGACCCGTTCGCGGCCATCGTCGCGTTGTCGAAGTCCCGGGAGGAGAAGTCCTTCGGACGGGCCTTCACGTTCGTCCGCCCGGCGGACGACGACCGGCGCTACCTCCTCGACATCCACCGCTGCTTCTACCACGACGTGCTGGTCGCCAACTCCGCCCCGGAGTTGACGCCCGCGATGTGCGCCGTCGACCTCAACTGGATCCGGGCCATCGACCCGAACCGACACGGTCTGCGCTTCGACCGCGCCGGCACCATCGGCCACGGTGACTCCCACTGCGCGTTCCACTTCCACCGCACCGACCCGCCCGAGCCGTCCCGCGACTGACGCAACGAGCGGACCGGCGCCGGTCGGCGGAAATGTTGTCCACAGGTTGTGGGTGACGTCTGTGGGTGAGCGAGTCCGAGACCCGGGCGGCGATGCCCGGGTCTCGGACTCCCCTGTTCCTCCTGTCCGTCCTATCCGTCTTGCCCGTCCTGTCCGTCCTTTTTCGGTCGCGGCCGTGGCCGCGACATCGTCCGCCGTGCGCTACCGCCGGCGGTGCGGCGAATCCCGGTGCGGGCGCGGGTGATGCGCCCGACCGGCCACGCGGGTGCGGCGGTACCCGCAGATCGGCGCGGGTGCCGGCGGGCGCGGGGGCGCGCTCAGCGTCGGGTCCTGGCGCAGGATGGCCGCCTGGAGGTCGCGCAGGCGCGGGCCCGGATCCAGGCCCAGTTCCTCCGCGCACAGCCGACGACCCGCCTCCAGGACCTGCAACGCCTCCGCCTGCCGGCCGGATCGGTAGAGGGCGAGCACGAGTTGCGCCCTCGGCCGCTCCCGCAGCGGGTGCGCCCGGACCAGCGACATCAGGTCACCGATCGCCGACGCGTGGGCGCCCATCGCCAACCGGTACTCGGCCGCCTCCTCGCGCAGCGAGGTGTACTCCTCGACCAGCCGGGCCCGTTCGGACTCGGCCACGTCGTGGTCGGCCAACTCGGCGAACGGCTCGCCCCGCCACAACAGGCGGGCCTCGCCCAGCAGTTCGTCCGCCCGCTCGTACGCCCCCACCACGCCCGCCGCCCGTCCCGCATCGGTCAGCGCGCACAGCCGCGCCACGTCCAGGCTTTCGGCCGGCACCTCCAGGGCGTAGGAGTCATCGCGCGTAGTCAACAGGCGGTAGGGCGCCCGCCGCCCCGGCTCCAACACCCGGCGCAGACCCGACAGATAGGCGTGCAGCGTCGATCGCGCCCCGGGTGGCGGGCGCCCGTTCCACAACTCCTCGGCCAGCCGCTCCACCGGCACGGCCACCCCCGGCCGGAGCAGCAGCAGGGTCAACAACTCCCGCTGCCGCCTGGGTCCGATGTTCAACGCGCGTCCGTCGGGGCCCAAAACCCGGGTAGGCCCCGACACATGGAAGGACAGGCCCCCCGACTCATCGCTGCGCGGTGGCTCCCCAACCTGCCCGCGCGACGGAATCCCCCTCGTCATGTGGAAGACGACGGACACACCGACCGGGCGGGTTCCGCACCGCCCCAGGGTTGAGGGACCCTCGCCCCGACCGCGCCCGTCCGTGAGGGAGTTCCCGCCCCACGGGAGGGGCGCGGCCGTCGATACGCCTAGCTAGCGCCGGTCGCTGAAGCGGATGTCCAGGCTGCGCAGATACGTCTGGAGGCCCGCGTCCTGGATCGGGATCAGATGCGCCGGGCTGCCCGACTCGTTGTGGTGGGCGTGCCATTTCCCGGGAGGGGTGACGAACGCGCCGCCCGGTTCCCAGTCCACCCGCAGCGGCTCGACGATGTCGCCGCGCTCGTCCAGCCGGTCGCCGAGCAGCGTGTAGCAGCCCGGCTCGCAGTCCAGGATCAGATCGAGCGCGACCGACTGGTGGCGGTGCGGGCGCTGGATCTGGTCCACCGGCAGCAGGCCGAACATCGCCCACAGGGTGTGGGTGACCGTCAGTGTCTGCTCCTGGCCGACCGTGTTCAGCAGCACGCTGACCCGGTTCTTGGCATTGGCGCCGGGCGCCTCGGCGATCCGGGTCAGCTCCTCGACCGCGCGATGGCGGGCGAACTTGGTCGGCCGGAACCGGGCCTTGCTCGGCACCACCCCGAGGTAGCGCAAAAGAGGCTCGTCGTGCACCCAATAGAGCACGGCGTCCTGCGTCGCGTGGTGGGTGATCTCGCCGAGGTCGGGCAGGACCAGGAAGTCGCCCTTCTCCCACTCCACGGCCTGGCCGCCGACCAGCGACAGGCCCCGCCCGTACAGCACGTAGTAGAGCTGCGAGGTGGCGTTGGGCCGCACCGCGAGCCGATCGCCCGCGTTGATCCGGACGAAGTTGGCCAGCAGCGCCGGACTGGTCGCCGGGCCGCCCTCGATCCGCATCGGCTCGGCGAGGTCGAGCGGGACCACCCGGGTGTCGCCGCCGGTGTGCAGTTCGGCCGGAAAACGCTCCACCGGGACCGGCGTGGTGTGGCCCGATCCGATCGGGTTGGCCGCCTTCGTGTATTCCCAGTACACCGCGTCCTCGGCCCACGCGGCCGCGCTCGCCGCCAGCGGTCCCTCGAACCCCAGGCGCGCCACGTCGACCAGGGGCGGCGCCGCGACGGTCGGGTCGAAGAGCGTGGACTCCCCTGCCCCGGACGGGTTCTGATCGGCCGTCACCTCAACCTGCGCAGTCATCCGAATTCCCTTCGCGAACGATTCCCCGACTCGGCCATGCTCCCATCGAACCGGTTGCGGCAAACTGCGGAACCGGTCACATTCCGCGCGGTTCGCCCCGTTCGCCCGTCGCCCTGTCGCGCGTACGGAAACCGCCGAGCCCGTATCCGGCGGCCGAGCCGGCCCCGGTCGGCCGCCGGCCCGGGTCCGCGTCCCGCGAGCCGCTCCCGCACCGCTGTCCGTCGTTCGGTGGACACCCGGCGTCCGTCGTTCGTACGTCCCGGCGCCCGACCCCGCTGCGCCATCGTCGAGGCATGACAGCGGAACGGACACCCGCACCGGCGGGCGAGGCGGGCGGCGCCGAAACGGCGATCAGGGTGCGCGGGCTGCGGCGCGCGTACGGCACACATCGAGCGGTGGACGGACTGGACCTGGACGTGCGCCGGGGTGAGATCTTCGCACTGCTGGGCCCGAACGGGGCGGGCAAGACCACCACGACCGAGATCCTGGAGGGCTACCGCTCGCGCGACGCGGGCGAGGTCGCCGTCCTGGGCGTGGATCCGGCCCGCGCCGGATCGCGGTGGCGGGCCCGGATCGGCATCGTGCTCCAGGAGTCGGCGGACGTGTCCGGGCTCACCGTGCGGGAGAGCGTGCGGCACTTCGCGCACTACTACCCCAGGCCCCGCGATCCCGACGAGGTGATCGAGGCGGTCGGGTTGACCGACAAGCGGGACACCCGGGCCGGCGCCCTCTCTGGTGGGCAGCGGCGCCGCCTCGATGTCGCGCTCGGCATCCTGGGCGGGCCGGAACTGCTCTTCCTGGACGAGCCGACCACCGGGTTCGACCCCGAGGTGCGCCGCCGGTTCTGGGCGCTGATCGCCGGGCTGCGGGCGGCCGGGACGACGATCCTGCTCACCACGCACTACCTGGACGAGGCCGAACACCTCGCGGACCGGGTCGGGGTGATCCGGGCGGGGCGGGTCGTGGACGTGGACACCCCCGAGCGGCTCGGCGGCCGGCACCTGGCCCGATCGGTACTGCGCTGGCGCGACGCCGAGGGCACGCACGAACTCGCCACCGCCGAGCCGACCGCCGACGTGGCCCGGCTCGCGGCCCGGTTCGGCGGCGAGGTACCCGAACTGACCGTGACCCGACCGTCCCTGGAAGACGTCTATCTCGACCTGATCGGAGCGCGGTGATGTCGACCCCGACGGCGACCATCGTGGCGGCCCGGACCCGCCTCGAACTGAAGATGTTCGCCCGGCACCGCGAGCAGATGGCGGTGACCTTCGCGATGCCGGTGCTGCTCCTGGTACTGCTCGCGCTGATCGGCGGCGGCACGGTTGACGGCACCGGCGTGGCGGAGAGTCGGGTGCACGCGGCGGGCATGATCGCGGTCGGCATCGTCTCCGCCGGATTCCAGGGCCTGGCGCTCGCGGTGGCCGCCGAACGCCAGGACGGCACGCTCAAGCGGCTGCGCGGCACGCCGATGCCGCCGGTGGCGTACCTCCTGGGCAAGATCGCCCAGGTGATCGTGGTCAGCCTGGCCCAGGTGGCGCTGCTCCTCGTGGTCGGGGTGATCGGCCTGGACCTGACCCTTCCGCACGACCCGATGCGGTGGCTGACCTTCGCCTGGGTGTTCGTCCTGGGCGTGACCGTGGCCACACTGCTCGGCCTGGCCGCGAGCGGACTGATGCGCAAGGGCGCCAACGGGGCGCTGATCATCCTGCCCTTCACGGCGCTCCAGTTCGTCTCGGGCGTGTTCGTCGAGCCCAGCCAACTGCCCCATGGAGTGCAACAGTTCGCGGCGCTGTTTCCACTGAAGTGGCTCACCCAGGGGATGCGCTCGGTCTTCCTGCCGGACTCGTTCCGGGCGGTGGAGCCGGCGGGCTCGTGGGAGCTCGGTCGGGTGGCCCTGGTGTTGGCCGCGTGGGGTGTGATCGCCTTGGTCGTGTGGATCAGGACATTCAGGTGGATCGAGAACGAGCGGTGACCATGGCGACCGCCGTCGCGCAGGACGCGGAGGAGTTGGCCTTCGGGACCAAACTGCTCACCGTCTACCGCGGCGCCTACTTCCTGCTCGCGGCGATCACCGCGGCGGAGTTCGCCGGACGCGACGCACCGCCGTGGTGCTACGCCGTACTGATCGTCATGCCCGTGTCGTTCTGGGTGATGGTGCCGCCGGGCATCGACCCGACCGATTGGGACCGGCGTGGCCGAGCACACCTGGTGGTCGCCTACGCCGCGGTCACCGCGCTCAGCCTGCACAATCCCGACGGCATCGTGCTGATGTACGTGCTGATGCCGCTGACCTTCACCTTCGTCGAGGCGACGATCCCCGCGATGTTGCTGAGCACCTACATCTTCGGGATGAACGGCGCGCTGCAGGCCCGCAAGGCGCACTGGGAGCACGGTGCGGTGGCGAGCATCGGAGTGGAGGTCGTCGTCGTGCTCGGCTTCAGCTTCCTGATGGCCCGGCTGGTCCAGTGGCTGGCCGATCGGGTGGAGGAGCGCGGCCGACTGCTGCAGGAGTTGGAGGCCACCCGGGCGGAGCTGGCCGAGACGCACCACCAGGCGGGGGTACGGGTCGAGCGCGAGCGCATGGCGCGCGAGATCCACGACACCCTGGCCCAGGGCTTCACCAGCATCCTGATGCTGATCCAGGCGGCCGGGATCACCGTGGACTCCGACGCCGAGGCCACCCGTAAACGACTGGACCTGGCCGAGCGGGTGGCCCGGGACAACCTCGCCGAGGCCCGTGCGCTGGTCGCCGCCCAGGGCCCGGCCGAGGGCGCCGAACCGGCCGAACCGCTGGCCGAAGTGCTCGGCCGCACCGTCGCCGCGCTCGGCGAGGAGTTGGAGGTGGCCGCCTCCTTCGCGGTCGCCGGCACCGAGTACGAGTTGTCCCCGACCGTGCAGGTGGTGCTGGTCCGGGTGCTCCAGGAGTCGTTGGCCAACATCCGCAAGCACGCCGAGGCTAGGTCCGTGGCCGTGGAACTGGCCTATCGGCCGTTCGCCACCAGACTGACCGTGGTGGACGACGGACGGGGCTTCGAACCGGGGCCGGGGAAGGGGGGATACGGTCTTCCCGGTATGCGAGCCCGCCTCGCACAGGTCGGTGGCGAGGCCGAGGTGGTCTCGACTCCCGGTCGGGGCACGACCGTACGCGTGGAGGTACCGCAGTGATCCGGCTGCTCATCGCCGACGACCATCCCGTGGTGCGGGAGGGTTTGGCCGGCATGCTCGCGGCCGAGCCCGATTTCGAGGTGGTCGCCTCCGTCGAGGACGGCGCACAGGCTGTGGACGGGGCCGCCGAGCTGCGGCCCGACGTGGTGTTGATGGACCTGCGCATGCCCGGCACCGACGGCGTTGCCGCGACCCGGCGGATCGTGCGCGAACTGCCCGGGGTCCATGTACTGATCCTGACCACGTACGACACCGACACCGACATCGTGCGCGCGGTCGAGGCGGGTGCGACGGGCTACCTGCTCAAGGACACCCCGCGGGTGGAACTGGCCGCCGCGATCCGGGCCGCGGCGCGCGGCGAGACGGTGCTGGCGCCGCCGGTGGCGGCCAAGCTGGTCACCCGGATGAAGGCGCCGGTGCGCGACGCGCTGAGCCCGCGCGAGACGCAGGTGCTCGGGCTGGTCGCGCGCGGGATGACCAACGCCGAGATCGGCCGCGAGTTGTACATCAGCGAGGCCACGGTCAAGACGCACCTGCTGCGCACGTTCAACAAGCTCGGCGTCGACGACCGTACCGCCGCGGTCACGGTCGCGATGGCGGACGGGTTGTTGCCGGGCGCCGGCGGTTGAGGTCGCGTCCGGCGGGCTATGCCGCCAGGCGGGCGTAGCGGCCCTTGTGGAACATCAACGGGGCGGCGTCGCGGGGCAGATCCAGGGCGGTCACCGCGCCGATCACGATCACGTGGTCGCCGCCGGGCAACTCGTGGGCGATGTCGCACTCGATCCAGGCCACCGCGCCGGCCAGCCGCGGTGCGCCGTTGCCGGCGGGCGACCAGTCGACGCCGGCGAACTTGTCGCCGCCGCTGCGGCCCATCGTCCGACACACCTCCTGCTGGTCCTCGGCCAGGATGTTGACCACGAAGCGGCCGGCGGTGCGGACCTTCGGGTAGGTCGTCGAGGTGAGCGCGGGGGCGATGGAGATGTAGGCCGGCTCCAGCGAGAGCGACGTGAACGACTGGCAGGCCATGCCCACCGGCGCGCCGTCGTGGAGCGCGGTGACCACGGTGACACCGGTCGCGAAGTGCCCCATGACCTGGCGCATCCGCGCCTGATCGATCCCGGTCGACGGCGTCGTTGCGCTGGACATGGCTGCCCCCAGGGGTGCGAAGCTGGATGCGAGGCGGATATGACTAATAGTCGTATCCCTGTTTGTCCCAGCCATTGAACGGCTGATCTGACGAACCGTCAATATCCAGGTGCCGGGTCGCACCCCGTGATCACCGCCACCTTGACGGCCCCTTTCGGGGTGTTCGGGAACTTACGCGTGCCTGCTGCACGTCCGGATCAGTAGCAGTAGCGTCGTCCGCGACGTCAAACATCCTCTGGAAGGACACCATCCAATGGCCGTGAGCCTGAGCAAGGGCGGAAACGTCTCCCTCACCAAGGAGGCCCCTGGCCTGACCGCCGTCGTCGTCGGCCTCGGCTGGGACCTGCGCACGACCACGGGCGAGGACTTCGACCTCGACGCGAGCGCGATCGTCGTGAACGCGACCGGCAAGGTCTACTCCGACCAGCACTTCGTGTTCTTCAACAACATGAAGACCCCGGACGGCACCGTCGAGCACACCGGCGACAACCGCACCGGTGAGGGCGAGGGCGACGACGAGCAGATCAAGGTCAACCTCGCCGGCCTGCCCGCCGACGTGGACAAGGTCGTCTTCCCGGTCTCGGTCTACGACGCGGACAACCGCAAGCAGTCGTTCGGCCAGGTCCGCAACGCGTTCATCCGCGTCCTCAACGCCGCGGACAACGTCGAGCTGGCCCGCTACGACCTCTCGGAGGACGCCTCCACCGAGACCGCGATGCTGTTCGGCGAGCTGTACCGCGCCGGCACCGACTGGAAGTTCCGCGCCCTCGGCCAGGGCTACGCCTCGGGCCTCGCGGGCATCGCCAAGGACTTCGGCGTCAGCGTCTGACCCCACAGCACCCCCACGAACGCCGGCCGGGCAAGCCGTTCACCCCGGCCGGCGTTCGCCGTTTCACCCCTGACCCCGCGACGATGGCGCCGGGTCGGCCTTCAGTGCCCGGGGACGGACGGCCAACGGATCGTCACGACCACCGAGTCCTCCTCGGCCGCCCAGGAGTGGTCGATTCCGGGCCCCCAAATAACGTAGTCGCCCTGGCGTGCCAGGGTCGTGCTGCCGGCGGTGAGGTCCAGCCGGAACCGCCCCGACACGAGCAGAAGCATCGTGGTGCGCTGATCGCCGGCGGTCCATTCGGGACGGGCCTGGCCCGCCGGGTGGACGCCCCACTTCACCTCGAGATCGCCGGTGGCGCGGACGCCGCCATCCACCGGATCGACGAAGTGCCCCAGAAGCCAACCGCGATGCCGGTCGGCGTCGTCGTTGGCGTTGCCCCCGTACCAGTTGTCCGCCACTTACAACCTCACCTCGACGCTCGGCATGTCCACTCTGGCGCCCCCGATTTCCGAGAGCCGTCGCAAACCCTGGAGGAGCGCGAAGAGCCCTTCATTGCTCCAGGACGTCTCGCCCGCCAGGCCGGCGAGACCAGATCGGTCGAGACTGGAGTACCGCCGTAGCCCCGACGACTCCCAGTTTGCCTGGATGTCACCGCCGAACAGATCCCACCAGTCCTCGTCCTCCAATTCGGCCCGACGGTCGGTTGTCCGTCGTCGACTGGGGCCGGGTGGCGCTCGGGCCTCGGTGGGCGGAGGTCGCCTTCGTCGGGTCGCACCTGGTGGACGAGGGGCACAACCTCGGCGAGGTACGGCGTTGGATGTGGCGCTTTCCCGAATGGCGCCGCACCCCGCATACGGCTCGGCGCCTCCTCGCCGAGGCGATGGTCGGTCACACCGACGGCCGGTCGACCTGGTGGCTCGGCATGATCGAGGCCCCGATCGCAGGCTGACGGACGGGTCCCGGCACTCACCCGGAACCGGGTGTCGGGACCCGCTCGAAAATTCGTAGTCACATTTTTCGCGGGGGCTCCGTCAAGGAAACAGAGGCCCCGGAACGAGCCGGGGCGGGTTTCGAAGGAGTCGTCATGAGCGCATCGATCCTGGTCACCGGCGGTACCGGCACGCTCGGCAGCCTGATCGTCCCGCAGTTGCGGGAGGCCGGTCGCGAGGTCCGCGTGCTCAGCCGGCGCGGCGGCACCTCGGCCGACGGTGTCGAGCAGGTGCGCGCCGATCTGCTGAAGAACGAGGGGGTCGACGACGCGGTGAAGGGCGTCGACACCGTGCTGCACCTGGCCGGCGGCGCCAAGGGCGACGACGAGGCGACCCGCAACCTGGTGCGCGCCGCGCAGGACGCCGGTGTGCGGCACCTCGTGTACATCTCGGTGATCGGCGCGAACACCATGCCGATCGGGTACTTCCGCGCCAAGCTCGGCGCCGAGCAGGCGGTGACCGGGTCGGGTCTGCCCTGGACCACCCTGCGCGCCGCCCAGTTCAACGAACTCGTGCTGAAGATGATGGGTTCGATGACCAAGTTCCCGGTGGTGCCCAACCCGGGCGGTCTGCGCTTCCAGCCCGTCGACGGCCGCGATGTCGCGGAGCGCATGGTCGAACTCACCCTCGGCGCCCCGTCGGGCCTGGTCGCCGACCTGACCGGCCCCAAGGTCTACACGATGGGCGAACTCGCGCGGAGCTACCTCGCCGCGGCCGGCAAGCGCCGCCTCCACCTCCCGGTTCGCATCCCCGGCAAGATCGGCCGCGCCTACCGCGCGGGCGTCAACCTGTCGCTCGACAAGGCCACCGTCGGCACCCGCACCTGGGAGGACTTCCTGGCCGAGCACGTCGGCCGCTGACACCCGACCGGCACACCGACGAGCGCGCCGCCGGCACATCGAGCACACGGGCACACGACGGCGCGCCCGGGCCGCACGAAGACCGCGCATACCCCCTCGACCCACACCTCCATACGGATGAACGTGCGTGGCGGGCAGGGCATCAAGGGCTTGATCTCCGGCATTCTGCCCATGCGCCCCAACCTGTCGGTCGGCGCCGTGTCCCCCGGAGGTCATCATCACTGTGCAACGAATCGGCAGGCGCCTGGCGGTGGCCGCCGCGGCCCTGACGGCGGTGGCCGTCATCGCCTCCCCGGCAGGCGCCGGAGCGGGCGCGCCGGCGGAGTGCTTCGACCGCGCGACCGAGCCCTACACCTCGCAGGTCGACAGCCACCTGCACTTCCGTCCGTTCGGCGGGCAGGCGATCCCGTTCGACGAACTCAACGGATATCTGCGCAAGAGCGGCGTCCGACACGCGAGCATGTACGGCATCGGCCAGACCCTCCCCGTGGACTCCACCTGCACGTACTACCTCGACTGTCCCGGGACGCCCGTGGCCCCGAGCATGCGCAACGACTTCGTCAACGCCGCGAACTACGCGGCGGCGAAGCCGGAGGATCCCGAACTCGCGGTCTCCATGACGTTCCTCGACCTGAACCACCCGGAGACCATCCCGCCCGGAATCAGCCTCTACGACAAGGAGTTCCCCGGCGTGTTCCGCTGGGCGGGAGAGGTGAACCTGGTCAAGCAGGCGTTGTTCGCCAACGAGCACACACCGGCGACGATCGAGAACATCCGGAACTGGGCGCCGTTCATGAAGGTGCTGCGCGAGCGCGGCATCCCGATCACCATCCACTCCGACCTCGGCAACGACGAGGAGCAGACGAAGTACCTCCCCCTGATGGAGGAGACCCTGCGGCAGTATCCGGACAACAAGATCGTGTGGGCCCACATGGGCCTGTCCAAGGAACTCGCCACGATGGACCCCGACCGGCACATCGCGATCATGACCAGGCTCTTGGACCAGTACCCGGATCTGACCCTCGACCTGAGTTGGCGGGTGCTGGAGGACAACTACTTCGGCAAGCCGGGAGTCCGGAGCAAGTACGCCGCGTTCCTCGACCGATACCCGACCAGGGCGATCCCGGGGACCGACTTCGTGGCCTCGCGCGCCAAGGACTACGCGGTGTACGAGGAGGAACTCGAGGTCACCAGCCGGATCAACCGGGCCCTGGGCGACCGGGCCTTCCGCAACATCGCGCTCGGGGAGAACTACTACCGACTTCTCGGCCTGCGCGAGCACGCGCCACGGGTGTGCCGGACGCGATAGCGCGCCGAAGGCCGCGGCGGAAGGCGAGTCACGGGTGCCTTCCGCCGCCGTGCGCCGTGGGCGCGGGTACGGCGCGAGTCGATACCGGCCCTGGACGAACCGTGATGGGATGGCCCCGTGAGCCGTGCCACCGAGGACACCAACCGCCGCATGCTGCGGGCCCGCGACGCGATGGACCGCGCCTACGCGCAACCGCTGGACATCCCGGCCCTGGCCCGCATCGCGCACGTGTCCGAGGCGCACTTCACCCGCACCTTCCGGGCCACCTTCGGCGAGACGCCGCACCGCTACCTCCAGCGGCGCCGGGTCGAACGGGCGATGTTCCTGCTCCGCGAGAGCGACCGCAGCGTGACCGACATCTGCTTCGAGGTCGGCTTCGGCAGCCCCGGCACGTTCAGCCGTACCTTCCACGACATCGTCGGCCGATCGCCGCGCACCTATCGCAAGGAGGCGGTGGCCGCCCGGGTGCCCACCTGCTTCACGATGGCCTGGTCCCGCCCGAGCGCCTGACCGCCCGCGGCGGATCGGGCGCCGGCGCCCTCGTCAGGTGTTCGGCTGGGTGAACCGGATCCGGTTCCCGAACGGGTCGCGCAGCCCGCAGTCGACCCCGTACGGCCGCTCGGTGGGCTCCTCGGTGAACTCGACGCCCTTGGCCAGCAGCGTCTCGTAGGTCTTGCGGCAGTCCGCGGTGGTGAAGATGAGCCAACCGCCCATCGCCCCCTTGGTCACCAGGTCGCGCACCTGGTCGGCCGTCTCGGCGGACATCGCCGGCGGTCCGGGCTTCTCGAGCAGGATCTCGCGGCCGGCCTCGCCGGGGATGCCGACGGTCAGCCAGCGCATGAAGCCCATGTCGACGTCGGCCTTGACCTCCAGGCCGAGCTTGCCCACGTAGAAGTCGAGCGCCTCGTTCTGGTCGAGGACGTAGATCTGTGATTGGAAGATCGCGTTGAACATGTGCACAACGCTAGTTCGCCCCCCGGCCGAAAACTTATCCAAAACTGCTGAGTCGACGCGTTGCCCCCCGGGTCTCGAACACCCTCGGAGAGAACATGTTTTCGCTATCCATTGACCTCGTCAAGGAACCTTACCTATCGTTCGGCCGGTGGCCGACCTCGTTCCAAGGCCGAGAGGATGACCGTGTCGACACAGACCGTCAGTACCATCCAGTTCCCTTACAAGCGCACACTCGGACCGGTCATGGGCCGCTTCTTCTCCGAGTTGACCGCCCGTCGGATCGTCGGCATCCGCTCCGGTGAGCGGGTGATCGTGCCGCCGATGGAGTACGACCCGGAGACCGGGAACGAGCTCGCGCGCGACTTCGTCGAGGTGGGCCCCGCCGGCACCGTCCGGTCCTGGACCTGGGTCGCCGAACCGATCGAATCGCACCCGCTGGAGCGCCCGTTCGCCTTCGTCCTGATCCGCCTGGACGGCGCCGACACCGACATGGTGCACGTGCTCGACGCGGGCGCCGAGGACGCCGTGTACACCGGCATGCGGGTCGCGCCGCGCTGGCGGGACGAGCCCGTGGGCCGGATCGACGACATCGTCTGCTTCGTCCCCGGCGAGCGGGCCGAGGCCCCCGAGGGCGAGCCCGGCGAGGCGCGGGAGGTGACCACGATGGAGTACTTCTCCACGATCACCTACACCGACGTGCTCTCGCCCACCCTGGTCCGCTACGCGAGCAATCTGCGCGCGGGCAAGCTGACCGGCCAGCGCTGCCCGCGGTGCAACCGGGTGTTCCTGGGCCGGGGCTACTGCTCCGTGGACGCCATCCGACTCGGTCCCGAACTGGACGAGGACCTGCCCGACCGGGGCGTGGTGTCCAACTACACCATCGTCACCCCCACCCCGTACCCCGGGCAGAAGGAGACCGAGCCGTTCGCGCGCGCCTCGGTCGTGCTCGAAGGCGACGAGATGGTGATCGCCCAGCAGCAGATCCTGGACCTGCCGGTGTCCGAGATCCGGGTCGGCATGCGGGTGCGGGCGGAGTGGATGCCCGAGGCCGAACGCGACGCCGCGGAGATCACCAGCAAGGGCTGGGGCACCGTCGCGGGCTTCATCAAGGGCTGGCGGCCCACCGGCGAGCCGGACGAGCCCGCCGAGCAATACATGAACCGGGTGTTCTGATGACGACACGTCACATGACGGCAGGTCAAAAATGACGACACGTCAAAAGGCGGGCGAGACAAGGGAGACGGCAGTGCGGCAGGACAGCGACATCGCGATCGTCGCGACCGCGCAGCTTCCGGCGGTACGCCGGCAGGAACTCACCGAGACCGAGATGCTGCTCATGGTCGTCGACGAGGCGTTGGGGAAGGTCGACCTCGAGCGCTCCGACATCGGCTTCAGCTGCCAGGGGTCGTGCGACTACATCTCCGGCGGCACGTTCTCGTTCGTGCCCAACCTCGACGCGATGGGCGCCTGGCCGCCGATCCACGAGTCGCACGTCGAGATGGACGGCGCGTGGGCGATGTACGAGGCGTGGGTACGGCTGCGGCACGGCGACATCGACATCGCGGTGGCGATGGGCTCGGGCAAGTCCTCCACCGGCGACCCGGCCGCGATCTACCCGCTCGAACTCGACCCGTACTACCTCGCGCCGCTCGGCCTGGACCCGGTCTCGCTGGCCGCCCTCCAGGCCCGGCAGCTGATCGAGTCCGGCAAGAGCACCGAGCGCGAACTCGCCGAGATCGCCGCGCGCTCGCGCCGGGACGCGGCCGGCAACCCGAACCAGCAGGTACGCGCCGCCGAGCAGGACGTGGACAAGCTGCTTGCCGAGGGCTACCTGCGCAACCCGCTGCGCAAAAGCGACCTGCCGCCGATCTCGGACGGCGCCTGCGCGGTGGTCCTCGTGCGCGGCCCGCGGGCCGCCGAACTGACCGAGCGCCCGGCCTGGATCACCGGGATCGACCACCGCAGCGAGGTGCACAACCCGGCCCTGCGCGACCTGACCGACTCCGCCTCCACCCGGCTCGCCGCGGCGCGCGCCGGCGGCGTGGCCGGCGTCGAAGTGGCCGAGCTGATGGCGCCGTTCACCGCGCAGGAGGTGATCCTGCGGCAGTCGCTCGGCCTGGCCGACGGCGTCCTGATCAACCCCTCCGGCGGCGCGCTCACCGGCAACCCGCTGATGGCCACCGGCCTGGTCCGGATCGCCGACGCGGCCGAGGCGATCCTCGCCGACGGGCGCTCGCGCACGCTCGGGCACGCCACCTCGGGCCCGGCACTCCAGCAGAACCTCGTCTGCGTCCTGGAAGGTGACAACCGATGACCCATGAGCGCGTTGCCGTCGTCGGCATCGGCCAGACCAAGCACAAGAAGCGGCGCGACGACCTGTCGATCGCCGGGCTCGTCCGCGAGGCCGCCCGGCGCGCGCTCGACGACGCGCGGATGACCTGGAGCGACATCGACGCGGTGGTGATCGGGAAGGCGCCCGACATCTTCGAGGGCGTGATGAAGCCCGAGCTCTACCTCTCGGACGCGCTCGGCGGCGCCGGCAAGCCGGTGTTCCGGGTACACACCGCCGGCAGCGTGGGCGGATCCACCGCGGTCGTGGCCTCCCACCTGATCAGCAGCCGCGTGCACAGGCGGGTGCTGGCGGTCGCGTGGGAGAAGCAGTCCGAGGGGAACGCGCAATTCGGCCTGGGCGGCGGCAAGTCCGGCTCGATCGGCGCGGGCGGCGCGTTCGCGCCGTGGATTCGCGCGTACATCCGCAAGTCCGGCGCGCCCGAGCACATCGGCTGGCAGGTGGCGGTCAAGGACCGGCAGAACGCGCTGCGCAACGAGTACGCGCACCTCCAGCTCAAGGACATCTCGATCGACAAGGTCCGCGAGTCGCCGATGATGTGGGACCCCCTGCACTTCCTGGAGTCGTGCCCGTCCTCCGACGGCGCCGGCGCGATCGTGCTCACCGACGAGGCGGGCGGCGACGCGGCCGCGGCCGACGGGCGGGCGCCGGCCTGGGTCCTGGGCACCTCGATGCGCTCCGAGCCGTCGTCCTTCAACGGCCGCGACCCGATCCGCCCGCAGGCCGGCGTCGACTGCGCGTGGGACGTGTACCGCCAGGCCGGCATCACCGACCCGCGCCGGCAGATCGACGTGGCCGAGTTGTACGTGCCGTTCTCCTGGTACGAGCCGATGTGGCTGGAGGGCCACGACATCGCGCCGGTGGGCGAGGGCTGGAAGATGGTCGACCGGGGCGAGACCGCCTTCGACGGCGACTTCCCGGTCAACCCGTCCGGCGGCGTATTGTCCTCGAACCCGATCGGCGCCTCCGGCATGCTCCGTTTCCTGGAGGCGGCGCTCCAGGTCCGGGGCACGGCCGGCGAGCACCAGGTGGACGGCGCGAGGGTCGCCCTCGCCCAGGCGTACGGCGCGGCGGCGCAGTACTTCGCGATGTGGGCGGTCGGTACGGACAAGCCGTAGCGACGCGGGTATCGCCCCGGCGCAAATGGTAAGGCTCCTTGACCTTGATTTGGTCAAGGAGCCTTCCTATTCTGGGGCCTTCACCCGGTGACCGGAGGTTGTGCCGATGAAGCCCCCCATCTGCGAGAAGCTAGGGATCGAGTTCCCGATCTTCGCGTTCTCCCACTGCCGCGACGTGGTCGCGGCGGTCAGTCGAGCCGGAGGCTTCGGGGTCCTCGGCGCGCTCGCGTTCGACCCCGAGCAGCTGGAGGTCGAACTGGCCTGGCTCGACGAGCACACCGACGGCAAGCCGTACGGCGTCGACCTGGCGATCCCGATGGCCTACATCGGCAAGGGCGGCGGTGAGGCGGCGCTGCCCGCCAACCTGGAGAAGCTGATCCCGGAGCAGCACTGGAAGTTCGTCGACGACCTTCTGGAGAAGCACCAAATCCCCCCGCTGCCCCCGGAGTTGGCGGACCGACCGGTCAAGGCGGCCGGGCTGAACGTGGATCTGGAGTCGCGCGCGCAGATCGAGGTCTCCCTCAAGCACCCGCTGGTGAAGATGTTCGTCAACGCGCTCGGCCCGCCGCCGGCCGACATCATCGACGCCTGCCACGCGGCGGGGGTCCTGGTCGGCGCCCTGTGCGGCAGCCCCCGGCATGCGCAGAAGCAGGTCGAGGCGGGCGTGGACGTGGTGGTCGCGCAGGGCACCGAGGCCGGCGGGCACTGCGGCGAGATCTCCACGATGGTGCTCATCCCGCAGGTGGTTGACACGGTCGGCCCCGACGTCCCGGTGCTCGCCGCCGGCGGCATCGGCGGCGGCCGGCAGATGGCCGCCGCGCTGGCACTCGGCGCGCAGGGGGTGTGGACCGGCAGCCTGTGGCTCACCGTCGCCGAGGCGGACACCCACGAGGTCTCGGTACAGAACCTCCTGGAGGCCAAGTCCACCGACACCGTGCGCTCGCGCGCGATGACCGGCAAGCCCGCCCGCCAGCTCAAAAGCGCGTGGACCGAGGCGTGGGAGGACCCGGCCAACCCCGACCCGCTGCCGATGCCGCTCCAGGGCATCATCTTCAACGCGGCGTCCCGGCGGTTCACCCGGACCAAGAACAAGGAGCTCAACGGCTGGCCGGTCGGCCAGGTGGTCGGCATGCTCGACCGGGTCCGGCCGACCCAGGAGGTCGTGATGTCGCTGGTCGAGGAGTGGATCGAGACCACGGAGCGGCTGAACGCGTTCCTGGCCGACGACTGAGTCGGACCGCTCCGGCCGAGACCTGCCGGGCCGGGCGCGCGGGAGGACTCGCGTGCACGGCCCGGCGGTCGGCGGGTCACGGGAGTGAGTGACACCGGTCCCGCGCCTATGGATACCGCGAACTGTCCCGGTATTTCAGCAACCTGTGCGTTTCGGGGTCATCGACCGCGTGTGTCCGGTAAAGTCCACCGGTTGCGCCGGGCGTGAGCCCTCCGCCGCTACGGCGCCACCGAGTCCCACCCCGTGAACCCCGACGGGTCGTGCCGCCCGAACGTGCCATGCTCGAAGATGCCCAGACCCTCCGCGATCAGGGCGCCGTCCGGGCCGAGCAGCCGAGCCGTGGCCACGTGGTCGATCACGCCGAACGGGATGCGCTTGGCCACCACGGGATCCTTCTGGTCGTACACCGCGCCGTCGAGGTAGTCCTCGCCCTTCCACTGGCCGTGCCCCCAGTCGGGGTCGCCGCCGTAGCCCGCGCCGACGTTGAGCGCGATGAACCCGTGGTTGTCCAGACGCAGGGTGAGCGCGTTGCGCCTGCGGTCGGTCAGGTGGACGTCGGCGCCCTCGGGGTGTCGGGTGCCGGGCGTGTACCGCACGTCGAACTCGGGCCAGCCCAACTGCTCGGGCGCCTTCCCGGAGGCGATCGGGTACATCCGGATCGCCTCGGTCAGGAAGCGGTGCCCGTCGGCGGATTCCTGCGCGATGATCATCAGCGCCTGATCGCCCAGGTGCAGCGGGATCCAGTTCCACCAGAACCCGGCGGTCTGCGCGGGCCGTCCGGCCGGCGGGGCCTCGCCCGACGGGCGGATGCCCCACGAGCGGTCGCGCGAGCCGGACCAGGTCCGCGGGGTGACCGGAATCCGCTCGCCGTCCAGGGTCACCGTGCCGGTCCAGTCGCCGATCTGGACGAAGCGCGACGCGTCCAGCATCGGCTTGAAGTCGCTGCGCTGCACGTGTCGAGGTTCCGGGAGCGGCGCGAACGGCGAGGTGAAGGTGAGGTCGATCGTGATGCCCTGCTCCGGCGCGTCGCACACCACGCGCACGCTGGACAGCGGCTCCAACACCTCGATGCGGTACGGGCCGACCTCCTGGCGCATACGATCCGGGCCGAGCGCGCCCGACATCCGCACCGCGTGCTGGCGGCCGTCCCTGCGGACCACCACGTACGCGTCGATCACGCCCAGGTTCGGGTAGACGCCCAGGCCGGTGGCGATCTGTACGCCGCCCGCGCGGTCGTAGGCGTGCATGATGCAGCGGTCGTAGAAGTTCCGGTCGGTCGAGCCGACCTCGCTGTGGAACAACGGGACCTGGTGGACCGGATATTCGTCCAGGGGCACGGGGATCGGCATCGGTTCCTCCTGACCACGCGCCGACGGTGCGCCGACGCGTCGGGCTGGTTGAGACGTCGTGCGAGTGTGCGCCAAATCATTGACGCAATCAAGCGTTACCCCGAGCCGTCCCCGCCGCCCCGACCCGACGCCGCCTCCAGTTCGAGCCCCCCGCGCGACAACCGGACGGCCGGAATGCCGAAGCCCGGATCAGCGTCCGCTGCGGAAGTAATCCCGGGGATCGTTTTCGGCGCGCCGCCGATGCGATACGCGCCTGCCGCCGGCATTCCCGGCCGCGAACGGGGCGCCCCGATTGTCTTCCAACCGGGCCAGTCGGGCGCTGAGTTCGGCTTCTTCCCTGATTTCGTCGGCGGACGGCGACAGCGCCACCATGAACAACGTGATCACCGTGAAAAGACTGATGCCGGTGATCAACGGCGCGAGGAATTGCGTCGCCTCCACACCGTGCGCCAACCCGTGCGCACCCTCGGTACGCACACTCATCGCCGACATTCCCGTGTAGTGCATTCCGCCGACCGCCAGGCCCATGATCAACGCGGCGCCCCCGGTCGCCACGAATCCGCTCACGTGCAGCGCCGCCCACAACGCGGCGGTGGCCGCGACCACCGCGATTCCGATGGACAACGTCACGCGCGGCGTGTCGTAGTGGATCGTGCCGTCCAGGCTCAGCGCGGCCATGCCCATGTAGTGCATGCTCGCCACGCCACCGCCGGTGACCACCCCGCCGAGCACCAGGCCGACCCATCCCGCGTTGCGCCGACCCGCGATGGCCATGCCGACGCCGACCACGATCACCGCGAGCACGAGCGAGGTGATCGTCTTGGACACGTCGTAGCGGATCGGGGTACCGCGCACCGAGAAACCGAGCATGCCGATGAAATGCATGACCCAGATTCCGGTACCGCCGATCGACGCCGCGCCCAGGACCAACCAGCGCGCCCGCACCCAACCGCGCACCGCGCGGGCCCGCGTCGTGCACAACAACCCGAGCGCCGAGCCGAGACACGACATCAGATAGGCGATGACCGGAGTCAGCGCTCCGTACTGGAAATGATCCACGTGACCCATGCCGGCAACCGCTCCGTCGGATTTTCGAGCCCCTTCGGAAACGGGAAAACTCGTCCTCGAATCGCCGATGATAGGCCGGCTCGGACATCGGGCCGCGACCGGGCTTGGGAATTCGCCGAAGCGTCACCCGTCGTATCGGCACGTGGAATTCGGGTAAAGATCGCGGTACGCCGGCACCGACCCGCCGCGCTTCGCCGCGAGCACCCCGTGCAGGACGGCCCGGCCGAACACGTCCGCCGCCGCGGCGTGCAGCAGGGTCAGCGCGGCGGCCTCCTCGTTGACCCCGTAGGGCGTGGTCGGGTCGAGCGCGGGCAGCGGGACGCGGGCCGTGGACACCGCGAAGATCGTGTCGCCGTCGTAGAGGGTGTGGACGGGACGGATCGCCCGGGCCAGCCCGTCGTGCGCGACACCCGCCACCTTCTGCGCCTGGGACCTGGTCAGCGCCGCGTCGGTGGCGACGATCCCGATCGTGGTGTTGAGCGAGGGCGGGGTCTGCGCCGAGGCCGCCGCGCGGGTCAACGCGGCGGCGTGCTCGGCGTGTTCGGGCGGGGTGAGCGGGAACTCGCCGGGGAGGCCGAGGCCGACCGCGTAGGGCAGCCCGCCGATCGGGTCGACCGGCGACCCGGCGGCGTTGACCACCGCGAGCGCGGCGACCGTGACCCCGCCGGGCAGTACCACGCTCGCCGTACCCACCCCGCCGCGCAGCCCGCCGACCATCGCCCCCGTGCCCGCCCCCACGCTGCCCGTCGGCACCGGCGCGTGCTCCGGTTCGGCGTCCGCCGCCGCGATCGCCGCCCGCCCGAGCGCCGCGTCGGGCCGGCGCTGCCAATCACCGCCGCGCCCGAGGTCGAACAGCGAGGCCGCGGGCACCACCGGCACCACCTGGTGCGGCTCGGCGCCGACCGGGAACCCCCGCCCGCGCTCGGCCAGCCACGCCACCACCCCGCCCGCCGCGTCGAGCCCGAACGCACTGCCCCCGCTGAGCACGATCGCCTCGATCCGCGGTACCAGGTTGCGCGGATCGAGCGCGTCCAACTCGCGCGTGCCCGGGGCGCCGCCGCGCACGTCCACTCCCGCCACGAAGCCGCCGACCGGACCGAGCAGCACCGTGGTCCCGGTCATCGCGCCCGCGTCCGTGTACGCCGCGTGCCCGACCCGCAGCCCGGCCACGTCGGTGATCGCGTTGCGCGGTCCGGCCTTGAACTCCCCGATGTCGAACATGCGGCCTCCAAGCCTTCCGAGCACGTCGGACCGTGCCGTGGTCCCTGTTCCCCATGCTGCTCCACGCATATCGGCGAGGAGCCGGCGCGGCGGGCCGGCGAGGTGGGGTGACGCCCGGTCAGGACTCCCGTTCGGAGTACGCGATCAGGCCGAGCAGCAGCACGTCGATCCCGAACGCGAAGCGCTCGTCGCCGTCGCCGGTGGTCAACTCGGTGCCCATGGAGGCCAGCGTGGGGAAGCGGGCCGCGGGCAGGGACGCGAAGTATTCCTGGATCCGCGCGTAGTAGGCGCCGCGCTCGGCGTCGGTCGAGCCGTGCCCGGCGTCCGGCCCGCCCAGTTCGAGGCCGGACATCACGGTGTACATGGACAACACGTCGGCCGCGAACGCGCAGACCCGCTTGGACAGTCCGCCCGCGCGCAGGATGGCGAGCAGCCGCTCCGTCGAGTGGATCGAATTGGGACCCATCGGCACCGTGCCGATCGTGGCCCGGCCCAGGTCGCGGTGTGCGGCGTAGACGTCGCGGATCGCGAACATCGTCTCGCGCAGTTGCTCGCGCCAGCGCTCGGGATCGGCGACCGGGATGTGCACCTCCCCGTTGACCCGGTCCACCACGAGTTCGACGAGTTCCTCCTTGTTGGCGACGTAGGCGTACAACGACGCCGCCCCCGTCTCGAAGCGCTGGGCCACCCGGCGCATGCTCAGCGCGTCCATGCCCTCCGCGTCGATGATCTCCAGCGCGGCGGTGACGATCGCCTCCTGCGACAGCGCCGGTTTGCGCGGTCCCCGGGCCTTGGGCGTCGTGCGCCACGGCGGCAGGGGTACTTCGGGAGCCTCGGACACGACGCCACCTCCTCGACCAGTCGCACGGATCCCGCGACTTTACGAACACTGTACTTGACTCGAACAGTGTTCGCGCCTAAAACAGTGTTCGAAGATAAGAACACTGTTCGTATGACGAACGGTGTTCGAAGACCGGATCAGAGTCATGCACGACAAGAAGGGGAGACGGGGGAGACGATGGACACCGACGTCACCTATGCCGCGCCGGCCGCGGCCGAGACGGGGAAACGCACGTCCTACCGATTGCGCTGGTTCGGCCTCGCGGTGGTCATGGGCGCCGACATCATGGACCTGCTCGACGCGACGATCGTCAACGTCGCCGGCCCCGGCATTCGGGACGCCCTCGGCGGCAATTCCACCCACCTCCAGTGGTTCTCCGCCGCGTACACGCTCGCGTTCGCGATGTTCCTGATCACCGGCGCCCGACTGGGCGACATCCTGGGCCGGCGGCGGATGTTCCTGCTCGGGGCGACCGCCTTCACCGTCACCTCCGCGCTGTGCGGGCTGGCCCAGTCGCCGGAGGTGTTGATCGGGGCCCGCGGCCTACAGGGGCTGGCCGCGGCGGTGATGGTGCCGCAGGGGCTCGGCCTGATCCGGGACATGTTCGACGAGAGCGAGGTCGGCGCCGCGTTCGCGGTGTTCGGCCCCTCGATGGGGCTGGCCGCGGTGCTCGGCCCGATCCTGGGCGGCGTGGTCATGGACGCCGACCTGTTCGGCCTCGGCTGGCGCGCGGTGTTCGTGGTGAACGTGCCGCTGGGCCTGTTCGCGCTGGCCGCCGGCGCGCGCGTGATTCCCCGGCCCGAGCCGAGTACGACCACCCGCCGGCCCGGCCTCGACCTCGTCGGCGTCGTCCTGGTCACCGCGGCGATGATGCTGCTCGTGTACCCGCTCGTCCAGGGCCGCGAAGCGGGCTGGCCCGCGTGGACGTTCGGCTGCCTGGCCGCTTCGCTGCCGGTGCTCGGGCTGTTCGCCTGGTACGAGGTGCGCACCACCCGCGCGGGGCGCGACGCGCTGGTGGAGGTCAGCCTGTTCGCCAATCGTGCGTTCACCGGCGCCCTGGCGGTCGGCCTGATGATGTTCGCCTCGATGATCGGCCTGATGCTCGTGCTCGGCGTCTACCTCCAGATCGGCCTGGGCTGGTCCGCGACCCACGCGGCGCTCGCGCTGATCCCGTGGTCGCTGGGCTCGACCGTCGGCGCGGGCCTGGCGGGGGCCGTGCTCGCCGCGAAGTACGGCCGTCGGGTGCTGCACGCGGGCCTGGTGGTCGGCCTGCTCGGGGTGCTCGGAACCGCGGCCACCATCACGATGCACGACGGCCCGGTGAACACCTGGATCCTGCTGCCGGCGACCGCCGTCGCGGGTTTCGGGTTCGGGCTGCTGATGGCGCCGTTCTTCGGGATCGCGCTGGCCGGCGTGGCCGATTCCGAGGTCGGTTCGGCCTCCGGAGTGCTCAACGCGGTGCAGCAGCTCGCGGGGGCGCTGGGGGTGGCCCTGTTCGGAACGCTGTTCTTCACCCACGTGGAGGACAACGCACCCGCCGCACACACCCTGGACGCGGTGCGCGGGGTGTTCGACGACGCGTTCACGATCGGCGCCCTCGGCAGCGCCGCCGCCCTGGCCGTGGCGTGGGGCCTGGCATTCCTGATGCCGCGCTTCGAGCGCCCGCCCGGCGCGGAGGGTGCGGCCGGGCACTGAGCGGGCGGGGCCCGCGGGGGTGCGTCCGCGCGAAGGCGCCGGAACGAGAGGGTCTTCGTTCCGGCGCCTTCGCGCGTGCGGTGCTCGTCCGCCGCGGGGAACTCAGTGGCCGCCGGCGATGCCGGGGCGGGACCGGCTCGTCCCGGGCGTGGACGCGCCGTCGCGGGTCAGGACCGAGGCCCGGCGGCGGAAGGCGTCCTCGCGGGCCGCCTCTTCCGGGTGGCGCGAGCGCCAATACGGGTTGTCGTGCGGCAGATGGCCGCTGACCCGCCCGTACAGGCCGAACGTCATCACCAGCAGACCGACCACGAAGCTGAAGATGACGTTCGGCATCTTGAAGGACAGGAAGTTGATGTCGGGGGTGCCGATCAGGCCCAGGTTCACGAAGCCGCTGATCACGAACAGCGCGCCGACCACGACGTTCACCGTCGAGGCGGTGTTGCCGCCGATGATCGCGCCGAGGATCAGGATCGCGCCGACCACGACCGAGATCAGGCTGAGCGCGCCGTTGGTCGACATGCCCGCGACCTCGCGTCCGGTGGTGGAGAAGAAGCCGACGTTGTGCGTGAAGCCCAGGACGCCGAACACGATCAGCACGACGCCCATGAAGCCGCCGCCGTACCGGTAGACCTGCCCGAGTCGATGGTCGACCGGCAGCGCCTCGTCCAAGCCTGTCATGGCCGCCTCCCAACATCCGATGTGCGTGATAATTCCTATTTGATCCCCTTTCCCGGATTTGCCGGGAAGTACCGGTTCGAGTTCGCCGACACGGGCACGGGCGGAGCCGGTCGGTTACGCGGGCTTGAGGACGATCCGACCGTTCGTGACCGCGATCGGCTTGGCCGCGAGCGGGCGCGGCGCCGGGCCGCCGAGTACGGCGCCGGTGTTCGCGTCGTAGTCGCTGTTGTGGCAGGGGCAGTGGATCCGCCCGCCGGAGACGCTGCCGACCAGGCACTGCTGGTGGGTGCACACGGCGCTGAACGCCTTGAAGTCGCCGGCGGTGGGCTGGGTGACCACCACCTTGGCGTCGTCGTAGACCTTGCCGCCGCCGACCGGCACGTCACCGACCGGGCCCAGCACCTTGTCGGCGGCGGGGGCGTCGTCCTTGGCGTCGTCGCCGCCACCGCAGGCCACCAGCGTGGCGCCGCCGGCCGCGACGAGGGCGCCGCAGAGCACGATCCGCCGCGTGGGTGCGGCACTACTCGTCGACGGGGTGTCCGTCGGGTCGACGGTCGTCGGGTCGGTGCTCGGGTCCGTCGCTCGCATGGGTTGCCTCCGTCGTCGTTCCCGGCGCCGGTCGTTCACGCGGCGCCGACGCAACGGAAACGTACGCGAGCGGTTCGTGGTTCGACGGATCCGTGAAGCGAACGGGTTCGATCGGCTCCGGTTCGTCGGTGAAGGATCGGTCGGGGTCGAGGGAGGCGGGGGCTTCGGCGGGCTCGGGAGGTGCGTCGAGGTCGGTGCGTTCGGTCGGGTGCGGCGGCTCGGTCGAGGCGGTGGGGCCGGGTTTCCCGGGGGCGGGGATCGTCGGCTCCGGCTGTCCGTACTCCGGCTCCGCGTACTTCGGCTCTGCGTCCTCCGACTCCGCGTTCTCCGGTTCCGTGCCTTCCGGCGCCACGCCCTCCGGCTCCGCGTCCTGCGCCGAGCGCTTCGGCAGCGTGAATACGATCCGCGTGCCCGCCGTGTACTCGGTGTCCACCGCGATCCGGCCGCCGTGTTGTTCGACGATGCGCTTGGCCATCGCCAGGCCGATCCCGCTTCCCGTGTACGTCTCGCGCGGGTGCAGTCGGCGGAAGGCCACGAACACCCGTTCCGCCGACTCGGCCGGGATGCCGATCCCGTTGTCGGTGATGGTGATCCGCCACCCCTCCGCGGCCGGTTCGGCGTCGACCCGTACCAGCGGGCGCTCGTACGGGCGGGCGAACTTGACCGCGTTGCCGAGCAGATGCCGGATCAGGGTGGCCAGCAGCACCGGGTCGGCGTCCACCACCGGCAGTTCGGCGTGCGCCAACTCGGCGCCGGTGTCCTCGACCCGATCCGCCATGTCCGACCACGTCAGCCGGACCACCTCGTCCAGATCCACCGCGACGCTCTCCGCGCGCGAGCGGCCCACCTCGGTCAGGGTGACCATCTCGTCGATGAGCATCTGGAGTCGGCGCGCGTTGTCGATGGTGAAGTCGATGTACTGCCGGCCGCGCCGGTCCAACACGTCCTCGTAGCGCTCTTGGAGCATGCGTCCGAAGGACACGATCCGGCGCAGCGGATCCTGCATGTCGTGCGTCGCGGCGTGGGCGAACTGGTCGAGATCGGCCTGGGCGAGTCGGGCGCGCCGGTCCTGTTCGTCGAGCCGGGCGCGCAACTCGTCCCGCTCCCGCGCCGACTCCCGGGCCCGCTCGCGCTCGGCGGCCGACTCCCGGTCCCGCTCGGCGATCACGGCGGTCAGCGTGGCGACGTGCTCGCGTTCCCGCCGGGCCCGGTCCTCGCCGGCGTGGGCCCGGGCGCGCAGGCTCGCCATCGCGCCGGCGATCGCGGCGAACTCGCGACTGCCGTAGCGCGCGGCCCGGCTCGGCGGCTCGCTCGGATCGGCCAGTTGGGTCAGCGGCCGCTCCACCGTGCGTCGCAGCGCGGCCTCGATCAGCACGGTCAGCCCGACCACCAGCAACAGGTCGCCGCCGAGCACCAGGAGCAGCCCGCGCGAGCGCGCGTCGCCGTCCAGGGTCAGTCCGACCACCAGCGCCGCGATCGTGGCCAGCATCACCGCCGCGCACGGCACCCAGATCAGCCGCAGCCGGGCGCGGACCGTCCACCACGAGTCGTCGGAACCCGCCATCGGTACCCCGCCCTCTCCGGCTCGCCGTCGCCCCGCCGACACCCCGCCGACAACCCCCGCGGAACAAGGAAAGTGTGGCAGCGCCGGCCCCCTCGGCACGAGGGCATGATCCGGCCGCCCGTCGCCGAGGGGCGGGGGCCCGAGCCTCGGAGGTTCCTTAAGCCAGTCATAAATCACCCATACCGGGGTGCCGTCGGCGACGAGCCCCGGGATACGGTCGCAGGGCCGGTCGGGCGGTTTGGAGAGACGGCGTCGAGCCGGCATGCGATGACGGGGGTTTCCTGCGACCGTCGCCCCCCTCCCACCTGTTTGGGGCGACGGTCGCAAGAACACCTCGTCACGAGCGTGTGACCGTGCGTTCGGCGGTCTGATTCGTCCTTACCCGGGTATCGATCCACCCGGTAGCGTCCTGGGGCCGAGGCCGAATTACGCCGAGAATGGTGATCGAGTGTCGCGACGAACCGCGGATTCCGAAGCGACCCCCGGAAGGAGTCGACTGCTGATCGGCACCGTCTTCTGTGTGGCCGCCGTGCTGGTGGTGGCGGGTCTGGCCTCGATGGGCCGGATCTCCGGACATCCGAGGTCGCGGGCGGGCGGCGACGCGGCCCGGGGCTATCACCTGCCGGATCCGGCCGAGGGCGATCGCATCGCGGCGAGCCTGCTGGGTGGTGCGCCCACGGCACCGTCCGGGACACCCGTGCCGACGATCACCTCGGAGGCGGTCGAGCCGCTTCCGGTGTCCGAACCGCTGCGGGCCGGCGTCATCGCGCCGACGCCGGCGATCGGCGCGCTCCTGCACGTGGACGACGGCGCGGAGCCGCAGCACTTCTGCACGGCGACGGTGGTGCACTCGCCGAACCGGAACCTGGTGATCACCGCCGCGCACTGCGTCTACGGCGAGGCGTTCGCGTCCGACGTCGCCTTCGCCCCCGGCTACTCCGACGGGCTCATGCCGTACGGGGTGTGGGTCCCCTCCCGGATCGACGTGGACCCGCGCTGGGTCTCGGACCGGGACCCGGCCTACGACGTCGCGTTCCTCCAGGTGCGGCGCCCCGGCACCGACGACCGGATCGAGGAGGTGACCGGCGCCGAACAGGTGTCCTTCGACTCTCCGTTCGACCGCGCGGCCCGACTGATCGGCTACCCGGACGGCCAGGAGCAGCCGATCGGCTGCCAGAACACCACCACGGCCCTGTCCGACACCCAGGTGCGCTTCGACTGCGCGGACTTCCCCGACGGCACCAGCGGTGGTCCGATGCTCACCGACATCGACCCCGCGAACGGCCGGGGCACGGTGATCGGCGTCATCGGCGGCTACCAGGAGGGCGGCGACGACCTCACCTCCTACAGCAGCCGCTTCGGCCCCGACATCGCCACCCTCTACAACCGAGCCGGCACGGCGGACGCCACTTCGACCCCGACGACCTGACGGGCGACGGAGAGGTCGTCGAAGCACCCCGAAATCGGGCGTCGATACCGCCGAATGTCGGCGGGCGTCGGAACCACCGCACACGCGCCGTGCACGCGCCGTTCGCGCAATTGCGCACGCCGGACGGATGTTTACGCGACGCGCCTCGGGCCCTCCCGGGGCGCGCTCTGTCGGGAAAGCGGCGACACCACCGGGACTGTAGTCAGTCCACCGTCAGTTGGGCGTCAGCGCTCTCCGCCAATGTAGTTGGTATGACGTCGATCTCGGCGGTTTCCGGCTGCCTTCCCGATACTCTCCCGATTGCCTTTTTTCGGAGGGAACTTCAGCCGACCGTTGTCCGGCCGAGGCGCTGCCGGCGCTTCGTCCCGCACCACGCTTGCGCCTTCGGGCCGCTCGCCGTGGACATGTCACGGTCGTCTTCCCGGTGAGCGCGGACCGCGGCGACTGTGACCGCACGCGCGACCGGTCGGGCGTCGAGGACGGGAACGGTCGGGAACGCGTGGAGGTCTGGCGGATCGCGCTCGACGACGAGGACGACCCGGACCACTGTCCGGCCTCCCTCGAAGATCTCCTCGACGAGGACGAGAAGGCCCGCGCCGAGCGCGGACTGCTGCCGGGAATGCGGCGCCGTTTCGTGATCGCGCACGCCGCGACCCGGATCGTCGTCGGCGAGCGTCTGGGCCGCCCGCCGGCCTCCCTGCGCTTCACCCGCGGCCGGTGGGGCAAGCCGGCCGTCGAGGGGGCGGGCCTGCACTTCAGCCTGTCGCACTCGGGCGGCATCGCCCTGCTCGCCCTTGCATCGCGACCGGTCGGGGTGGACGTGGAACTGGCCCGCCCGGACCTGGACGCCGAGCGCTTGGCCCGGCGCTTCTTCGGCGACGAGGAGCGGGAGTTGGTGGCGCGCGACGGGAACGGCGCCTTCACCCGGCTGTGGACCAGGAAGGAGGCCTGTGTGAAGGCGGTGGGCGGCAGGCTCACCGAAAGCATGGCGATCCCCGTCGCCCACTCCGCGCGGCAGGCCGCGGTGTACTCCCGCTCGGGTTCGCTCACGGGACCGTGGAGAGTTGCCGACCTGCCGCTTCCCGAAGGATATGCGGGGTCCGTCGCACTGCTCGGTGACGCGCCCTTTTACGTTTCAACGAGGATGTGGTACCCAATGTCGCCGACCGAAACCGATGGCATGCGACACAGGCCGGGTGTCAAGTAGAAGAAACTCCCCTCAAAAAGGCGTAGTCGTACCCGTGGTCGTGTGCCGAAGCGTCGCTAGATTCAAGGACGCGAGAGCACGATGGTAAAGCACCGGCCGGATTCTTGAGCCAGGACCGCGTTTTGGTGCCGGGTATTCCTTTCGAGGAGGGGGAGGTAATCGTGGAAGGCAGGAACGTGATCACCAAGGCCGCGCGGTGGAGCGCTGTCCACCCCTGGTGGGCACTCGCGCTCTGGCTTGTGGTCGTCCTGGGGGCACTGACGGTCGGCGTCACCACGGGTACCCGGCAGGCCACCAGCTCGGACCTGTCCATCGGCCAGTCCGGCCGGGCCGCCGCCATCGCCAAGAGCGGCGGTCTGCAGGTCCGCGCGGTGGAGAACATCCTGGTCACGCCGTACATCGGCAAGCTCGATGTGGCCAGGGCGCGAGCCGCGGCCGACGAGACGGTGTCCGGCCTGAAGGGCGACAAGGGCATCGCCTCGATCGGCGAGCCGATACTCGCCTCGGACGGCTCGGCCCTGCTGGTCCCGGTGACGCTCAACGGAGACCCCGAGACCGCCGACAGCCGGGTGCGACCGCTGCTCGACAGCGTGGAGAAGACCCAAGAGGCGCACTCCGACGTACACGTGGAGCTGGTCGGCGAAGGGTCCATCAGGTCCGGGCTCAACGACCTCCTCGACGACGGCCGCCGCCGGGCGACCGTGCTGAGTCTGCCGGTGACGCTGCTCGTCATGGTCTTCGTCTTCGGCGCGATGGTCGCCGCGAGCGTCCCCGTCGTCCTGGGCCTGTCCTCGGTGCTGACCGGACTCGGCCTGTGGGGAGCGGCCTCCCAGTTCGTGCCGGATCCGGGCCCGGTGACCCACATCATCGTCCTGGTGGGCATGGCCATCGGCGTCGACTATTCACTCTTCTACCTCAAGCGGCAGCGTGAGGAACGGGCGCTCGGCGCCAACGAGGTCGATGCCATCGAGGTCGCCGCGGCCACTTCCGGCCATGCCGTGCTCGTCTCCGGCCTGGTGGTGATGGTCTCCATGTGCGCGCTCTACTTCGCCGGGCACATCGCCTTCCAGGCGATGGCCACGGGCGCGATCCTGGTCGTCGCCATCGCGATCAGCGCCTCGCTGACCGTGTTGCCGGCCATGCTGTCCAAATTCGGCCGCTACCTGGACAAGCCGCGCGTCCCCCTGGTGTGGCGGCTCACGCAGAAAGGCGGCGTCAAGCCTCGCCTGTGGTCGGCGATGCTCAAGCCGTCGTTGCGCCACCCGGTACTCGCGCTCGTGCTCTCCGTCGGCGTGCTCCTCGCCCTCGCGCTGCCCGCCCTCGGTCTGCGGCTCAAGGCCACCGGTATCGACGACCTGCCCAAGTCGATCCCCGCGATGCAGGCCAACGAGCGCCTGACGAAGTCGTTCCCCAGCCCGGCCGACACGCACACCGTCGCCGTGAAGGTCTCCGCCGACCGGGCCGCGCAGCTGCGCACGGCGGTGGCCGCGCTGGTCGAACGCACGCGGCACGACGACCTCTTCGTGCAGACCCCGGAGCCGCTGGTACGTACGTCGACGGACGGCACGGTCAGCACCATCGCCGTCGGCACGCGCTTCAAGAGCAGCTCCGGCAAGGCGCGCGAATCCCTGACGAAGCTGCGCGAGGACATCGCCCCGAATGCCCTCGGCAGCGTCGAGGGCGCCGAGTTCGCGGTCGGCGGCAGTGATGTGGCGTACGACGTGGACTACCGGGCGAACGTCGTCGCCAAGATGCCCTGGGTCCTCGGGGTTGCCCTGGCCATGACCTTCCTGGTCATGGCCATCGCCTTCCGGTCCCTGGTGCTCGCGCTGATCACGGTGGTGCTCAACGTGCTGTCCGCGGTGGCGTCTTTCGGTCTGCTTGCGCTGATCTTCCAGCGGACCTGGGCCGAGGGCATCCTGCACTTCCAGTCCACGGGCCGGGTGGTGGCCTGGCTGCCCCTGATGCTCTTCGTGATCCTGCTCGGCCTGTCGATGGATTACCACGTCTTCGTCGTCAGCCGGATCAGAGAGGCCGCGCGCGGCGGGCTCGGCATCCGGGACGCCGTCGAACAGGGCATCACGCGAACGGCGGGCGTCGTGACGGGCGCCGCGATGGTGATGGTGTCCGTGTTCGCCCTGCTCGCCTCGCTGAACTTCATCGAGTTCAAGCAGTTGGGCGTGGGTATGGCGGGTGCGGTGCTGCTCGACGCCACGCTCATTCGGATCGTCGCCCTGCCGGCCGTGGTCATGCTGGTCGGCTGGAAGACCTGGTGGCCCTCGCGACTCGCGTATCAGCACGGGACCCGCGCGCCGCGGATGCCGGCCGTGGTGACGGAGGGGACGTCGGTTCCGTAACCGCTCTTTGCGCGTCGGGCTCCGGGTGGCCGGGGGCTGGGCTTCGGCCCGCCCCCGGCCACCTTTTCGTGCGTCCCGCGCGCGGGAAAGTCGCGGCGCTCGCGTTGAACCGCCGAGCCGGGGGTTCCGTAAACCGTGTGGGGATTCCGACGAGAAACATAGAATCGCATGCGTGTTCGGCGGCGCATGATCAACTGCCTCGTGGCGGAGGTCTGCGCCTTCCGACGTGCGCACAACCGGGAAGCGGGGCGATCACGGGGGTGACTCATGCACAGCGACAGCGGCCCTGCTTCGGTGCGCTGGCAGACCGAACTTGCCCGGGTCGGGGCGCTCTCCGGGCGCGAGAAACAGGTTTTCGCGCTCCTCGGGGCCGGACATTCGAACCGCGGCATTGCCACCCGACTCGACGTCACGGAGCGAACCGTAAAGGCGCACGTGGCAAACATCCTGGTCAAGCTACAAGTGGAATCCCGCCTTCAGGCGGGCCTGGTTGCGCAAGTCTACGAAAGCATGTACGAAGGTACAGTATCGGAGCCGTCAAGCGTATCCGATAATTGACCATCGTGAATACCACCTGGATTCTTACCCTCCTTCGGGTCGCCCGGAACGAGTCGACCGTTGTTCCATGTGGTGGGCCGGGGGTTGCAAGAGAACAGCTTGTGACTGGAATTCAACGGTAGACGGGGGAGTTTGGTGTACATCTCCATATTGGGTCCGCTGCTGATAGGGGACGGTCAGAGAACCGTCGGTATACGCGCGAAGAAGAACCGGGTGATGCTCACCATGCTCGCGCTCAACATCGGTCAGGTGGTCACCTTCGACGAGCTGATCGACGAACTGTGGGGTGAGGCACCGCTCAAGAACACACGCAACGCGTTACAGGCGAACGTCAAGCGGGTGCGCAGGTCGCTGGCCGAATTAGGGCTCGGCGGACCCGACCACGAGCTCATTCGTACGGTGGACAACGGCTACACGCTGAACATCCCCGCCGACGCCGTGGACGCGTACCGCTTTTTGAACACGGCGGGCAAGGGCGCGGGCCTGGTCGTCGACCGGCCGCACGAGGCCACGGATCTGCTGCGCGAGGCGCTCGGCATGTGGCGCGGGCCGGCCCTGCTCGACACGAGTGACGGCCCCTGGTGCCGGGCCGTGGCGCTGCGCCTCGACGAACAGCGCAAGACCGCGCGCGAAGACCTCATCGCGGCCCAGCTCCAGCTCGGCGAGGCGGGGACCGTCGTCGCCGAACTCAAGCAACTGCTCGCGCAGTATCCCGAACGCGAGCGGTTCAGCGAGCAGTTGATGATCGCCCTGTACCGCTGCGGACGGCAGTCCGAGGCCGTCGACGTCTTCCACCGCACCCGCAAGTGGCTCGACCAGGAGCTGGGGCTCAAGCCGAACAGTCGCCTTCACCACCTCTACCAGGCGATCCTGATGCAGGATCCTTCGTTGTGAGCGCCGAGACGGCGACTCGTCACTGATACCGGCAGCTCCCCGCGGAGGAGCTGCCGCTCGTGCGTTCAGGCCCGGTTCAGGGCCGCGTCGGTGGCCGCGCCGATCTGCCGGGCGGCTTCGGGGGAGAGCATCCGCTCGTGGTCGCACGGCACGTCGTGCACCGTGAGTGGTCCGTCCAGGTGCGGGTGCCAGCGATCCACGAGTTCGGCGACCGGGGTTTCCCGCTGCTCGCCGGCGGCGACGAACAGGGTCAGCGATCCGGTGAAGCGGCCCGGCGTGAACACCCTCGCCATGTCGATGTGCCGGCGCATGATCGCGGTCAGCCGGCGCAGCTCCTCCTCCGGAATCGCGGCTCCCGCGGCGTGGTGTTCGAGGAAGGCGGCGCGGACCTCTTCGTCGGAGGGGTTCGGGTCGTGCGGGGCCACGGGGTAGATGTCCAACGCCGCGAGGAACGCGACGTGTTCCCCCGCGGCCTGGAGCTGGACGGCCATCTCGTGCGCGACCAGACCGCCGAAGGACCAGCCCAGGAGATGGTAGGGACCCCGCGGCTGCACCTGCCGGACGCGTGCCACATACGTGGCCGCGAGCGCCGGCACGTCCCGGGGTTGCTCCCCATCGTCCCCGTGCGCCGCGATGCCGTCGGACTGCAGCGCGTACACGGGCCGGGCCGCGTCGATGTGCGGGGCCAGCTCCGCGTACGGCAGCCCGAAGCCGACCCCGCCGTGCACGCAGAAGAGGGGCTCCGCGGTGCCGGCCGGCCGGATGGGCAGGACCGGCGCGGTCATGGCGGACGGGAGTGCGGCGGGGGCCCGCGGGGTGGTGGGCCGGGCCGCCGCGGCGAGGGCCGCCACCGTCTTGTGGGTGAAGACATCGGCCAGCGAGAGCGTGAGCCCGGCCTTCGCGGCGCGGCTGACCACCTGCACCGAGCGCAGGCTGTCGCCGCCCAGAGCGAAGAAGTCCCCGTCGACGTCCACCTGTTCGAGGCCGAGGATCTCGCCGAAGACCCCGGCGACGACCTTCTCGGCGGCCGTGCCCGGGGCGCGCACCGGTACCGGGGCGGCGGTGCCCGTTCCCGCCGCCGCAAGCGCGCGGGTGTCGAGCTTGCCGTTCGCCGTCAACGGCAGCGCGGGCAACGTGACCAGGGACACGGGCACCATGTGCGCGGGCAGCGTCTCGGCGGCGAACGCGCGCAGCACCGGCACGTCGACGGCGGCGACGCCGGGCACGGGCACGACGTAGCCGATCAGTTGGGGTTCCCCGGTGGGCGTGGGGACGACGGCGACGGCGGCCTGGGTGATCACCGGGTGGCGCACGAGGGTGGCCTCGATCTCCCCCAACTCGATGCGGAAGCCGCGCAGTTTGACCTGGTGGTCGGAGCGGCCGACGTAGTCCAGGGCGCCGTCGGGTCGCCACCGCACGAGGTCGCCGGTGCGGTACATGCGGGTGCCGGCCGGCCCGAACGGGTCCGCGACGAAACGCTCGGCGGTGGTGACGGCGCGGCCCAGGTACCCGTGGGCGAGGCCGGATCCGGCGATGTAGAGCTCGCCGGTGACTCCGATGGGCGACAGGGACAGGCCGGCGTCGAGGACGTACACCCGGAAGTTGTCCAGGGGCCGTCCGATCGGCGGCCTGCCCTCCGGAGTCAGCGGGTCGCTCCAGGTGGCGCAGACCGAAGCCTCGGTCGGGCCGTAGGCGTTGCGCAGGGCGACGTGCCGGCAGAAACGATTGCTTACGGCGGGCGGGCAGGCCTCGCCGCCGACCAGCAGACACATGCCCTCGGGAAGCACCGCGGCATCCGGGATGCCGGCGACGACGGTGGGTGGCAGGATCGCGTGGTTGACGTCGTGCTCGGCGATCAGCTCGGCCAGCAGTTCGCCGGACAGCCGGCTGTCGTCGGTGGCGAAGACGAGGGTGCCGCCCGAGAACAGCGAGGCGCACAGCTCCCACACGGTGGCGTCGAAGCTGAACGAGGCGAACTGCAGGACCCGCGTGTCGGGCCCCGCGCCCAGGCCCGTACGCAGGTTGGCGGCCAGGTTGGCGGCCCCCGCGTGCGGTACGGCCACCCCCTTGGGGCGACCGGTCGAGCCCGAGGTGTAGATGACGTACGCGGTGTCCCGCGGGGTCAGCGCCCGGGTGCGGTCGGCGTCGGTGGGGACGGTGCCGGGGCGGTCGGCGGACTCGGCCAGGACGGCGGGGGCATCCAGGACGAGGGGGACGGCACCGCCGGGCAATTCCGGGAGCCGGTCGGCGATCGCCGCGTCGGTCAACACCGCGGCCGGCGCCGCGTCCCGGAGCATGTACGCGATGCGCTCGGCGGGATACGCGGGGTCGACGGGCAGATAGGCCGCGCCGGTCTTGAGGACGGCGAGCAGCGCGACGACCATCCGCGCGGACCGGGGCAGGGCCAGCGCGACCACGTCCCCGGGGCCGATCCCGCGCGCCAGGAGCAGGTGGGCGAGACGGTTCGCCGTGGTGTCGAGTTCCGCGTAGGTGAGCCGTACGGAGCCGGAGCCGGCGGGTACGCCGTCGGGGGTGACCAGCGCCGGATGATCCGGGGCCTGGGCCGCGTACGCCTCGAACAGGGCCGGGAGCGTGACCGGGGGCCGCGGGACGAGGCGTCCGCTCCGGTCCGACAAGAGCGTGCGGCGCTCGTCGGCGGTGAGCAGGTCCAGGGCGCTGAGGGGGGAGTGGGGAGCGCGTGCCGCGGAGCCGAGGAGGGTGGCGAGGGCCCGCGCGAGGCGATCGGCCGTCGCCTCCGTGAACAGGTCCTCGCGGTAGTGCAGGCGGAGGTCGAGGCCGTCCGGCGTGCCGTCCGCGGTCGTTTGCTCCGTCACGTGGAAGGAGAGGTCGAATTTCGCCGTCACCGTGCCGATCGGCTCGACCGCGGCCGAAATCCCCGACAGTCCGGGCAGCGGGTCCGTGTTGTTCTCGAATGCGAGCATCACCTGGAAGAGCGGCTGCCGGGCCATCGAGCGCACCGGGTTGAGCTCCTCGACGAGATGCTCGAAGGGCAACTCGGCGTGCGCGTACGCGGTCAGATCGGTCTCCCGTACGCGCGAGAGCAGAGCGCCGAAGGTGGGGTCGCCCCCGGTGTCGGTGCGCAGCACGAGCGTATTGACGAAGAAGCCGACGAGATCGCGGACCGCGTCGTCGCTGCGCCCCGCGACCGCGCTGCCCAGGGGGATGTCGGTGCCCGCGCCCAATCGGGTGAGCAGGGCGGCGAGTCCGGCCTGGACCGCCATGAAGAGGCTGGCGCCGTTGCGGCGCGCCAGGTCCGCGAGCCGCGCGTGCACGTCGGCGGGCACCGCGCACGCGACCTCCGAGCCGCGGGAACCGGCCCGCGCCGGGCGCGGGAAGTCGGTGGGCAGGTCCAGCTCCTCGGGGATGCCCGCCAACGTCTCGCGCCAGTGCGCCAGTTCGGTGGCGACCAGGCTGTCCGCGTCGGCCTTGGAACCGAGCAGCTCCCGCTGCCACAGGGCGTAGTCGGCGTACTGCGCGGGCAGCGGCTCCCACCGCGGGGCGCCGCCCGCGAGCCGCGCCGCGTAGGCGTCGGCGAGATCGCGGGTGAGCGGGCCGAGCGACCAGCCGTCGGCCGCGATGTGATGCACCGTCAGCGCGAGCACGTGGCAGTCGGGCCCGATCGTGAACAGCCGGACCCGCAGGGGAACCTGCGCGGACAGCTCGAAGGGGTGGGCGGCCTCGGCGGCGAGCGCGGCGGCGAGCGCGGCTTCCGTGGCCGCGGTCGGACCGGCCGGTTTCGAGTCCGGCAGATCGACGTGGACCAGGCGCGCACCCGCGCGGTCCGCCTCGTCGGCGGACAGGATCAACTGCGAGGGCAGCCCGTCGGCCTCCGCGAACACGGTGCGCAGGCTCTCGTGTCGGGCCACCACGTCACGTACGGCAGCCGTCATCGCGTCGGCGTCGAGCGGGCCGGTGAGGCGCACGGCCAGCGGGATGTTGTAGGTGCCCGACGGGCCGTCCATCTTGTCCAGAAACCACAGGCGCTCCTGCGCGTACGACAGGAGCACCGACGAGGGGCGGCCCGGTACGACGCGCAACACGGGGCGTCGGGTACGGGACACCGTCGCGGAGCGCACGTCGCCGGCGGCCGGTCCGGCGTCGACACCGGCGAGTGCCGGGGACAGCGTGCGGGCCAGCGCCTCGGCCGTGCGGGCGTCGAACAGGGACCGCACCGGGACGTCCACGCCCAGGGCCGCGCGCAGCCGGTTGGTGACCGTGGTCGCGGACAGCGAGTGGCCGCCCAGGGCGAAGAAGTCGTCGTCGGCGCCGACGCGTTCGAGCCCGAGCGCCGCCGCGAAGACCGCGCACAGCAGTTCCTCGTGTTCGCCCACGGGCGCCCGTCCGGTACCCGCCCGCTCGTCGGCCGGCGCGGGCAGCGCCTTGCGGTCGGTCTTGCCGTTCGGGGTCAGCGGCAGCGCGTCCAGGGGAACGTACACGGCGGGGACCATGTGCGTGGGCAGCACCGAAGCGACCCGCTCCCGCAGCCGGTCGATGTCGGTCCCCGCCGGTACGACATAGGCGACCAGGCGGGTGTGTCCCGCCCGGTCGGCGGCGGCCGTCACGGCGGCCTGCCGGACACCGGGTTGCGCGGCGAGCACGGACTCGATCTCGCCGAGCTCGACGCGGTGGCCGCGGATCTTGACCTGGTGGTCGCTGCGCCCCGAGTACTCCAGGGCGCCGCCGGTGCCGTCCCAGCGGACCACGTCCCCGGTGCGGTACATGCGCGCGCCGCGCGGCGCGAACGGGTCGGCGACGAAGCGCTCCGCGGTCAGGCCCGGCCGGTTGAGGTAGCCGCGGGCGAGCCCGGATCCGGCGATGTACAGCTCGCCGAAGGTGCCGTCGGGCACCGGGCGCAGGGCGCCGTCGAGGACGTACACGCGCGTGTTGGCCAGGGGGCCGCCGATGGGGGGCGGGCCGGGACGCGTCGAGGTGTCCGCCGTGAGGGGCGCGGCCGTCGACCAGATCGTCGTCTCGGTCGGGCCGTACACGTTGGTCACGGACGCGCAGTGCGCGGTGAGCGTGCGCGCCAACGGCTCGGGCAGCGCCTCGCCGCCCACCAGGGCCCGCAGACCCGCGAGCCGGGGGGCGTGGTCGGCGGCGAGGGACTCCCACAGGCTGGGGGTGGCCTGCATCAGGGTGGCGCCGAGGTCGGTGACGGCGGCGGCGAGGGCGGCCGGGTCGCGTACGGTCTCGCGGGCGGCGACGAGCAGTTCGGCGCCGGCCGCGAGCGGTACGAACAGCTCCAGGTTCGCGATGTCGAAGCCGAACGTGGTGACCGCGAGGAACCGGTCCCGGGCGGTCACCGCGAAGCGCCCGACCATGTCGTGGACCAGGTTGGTCAGCGCGCCGTGCGGCACGACGACGCCCTTGGGGCGGCCGGTCGAGCCCGAGGTGTAGATCACGTACGCCGGGTGGTCGGCGTGCGGGGCCGGCAGGGGCCCCTCCCCGGGAACGACGGGCGCGGTGGGCACCGACCCCGGCTCGTCGAGAGCCCACCACCGCCCCGTGCTCGTCTCGCCGTCGCCCATGAGCAGTGCGCGCACCCGTCGGTCGGTGAGGGTCACCACGGGGGCGGCGTCCGCCAGCATGTAGCGCAGCCGGTCGGCGGGGTAGTCGGGGTCGAGCGGCAGATAGGCCGCACCGGACTTGAGCACGGCCAGGGCGGCGACGACAAGGGCGCAGGACCGGTCGAGCGCGATGGCCACCGTGCGCTCCGGGCCCGCGCCGGCCGCGCGCAGCGCACGGGCCAACTCGTCGGCTCTGGCGATGAGTTCGGAGTAGTCGAGCCGCTCGTCACCGCAGCTGACGGCGGGCGCGTGCGGGGTGTGCTCGGCCCGGGCGTCCAGGAGCGGCGCCAGCCAGTGGCCGGGGAGCGGTACCCCGGTGTCGTTGCGCCCGTCGACGATGTGCGCCCGCTCCGCCCGGTCCAGGATGTCGAGTCGGCCGCACGGCACGTCGGGCCGGGCGACGGCGGACTCCAGGAGCCGCGCGAAGCGCCGACCGACCCGGTGGGCCTCGGCGCGCGTGACCGCCCCGGGCCGATGATTGACCGCGAGGCCGAGCGGGGTGCCGGGAAAGACCGTGAGGGTGATCGGGTAGTGGGTGGCGGAGCGGATGTCGACACCGCTCACCAGGGAGCCGGCGGCCGCGGTGTGCGGCATCGGCCCCATCGGATAGTTCTGGAACATCAGCGCCGTGTCGAAGAGTTCACCGCGTACGGAGGTGAGCTGCTGCACCTCGGCCAACGTCAGGTGCTCGTGCGGCAGCAGCTCGGCCTGGGCCCGCTGCACCGCGGCGAAGAGCTCGGCCGGAGTACGGGCCGGGTCGACGTCGACGCGGACCGGCAGCGTATTGGCGAACAGGCCCACCATGTGCTCGACATCGGGGATCTGGGCCGGCCTGCCCGACGTCACGGCGCCGAACAGCACCGTGTCCTGGCCGGTCGACCTGGACAGGAGCAGCGCCCAGCAGCCCTGCACCACCGCGTTGACGGTCAGGCCGCGCGAGCGGGCGAACCGGACGAGGTCGGCGGAGACTTCGGGGGAGAGGTCGAGCGGAACCGACTCGGGCAGCGCGCCCCGGCCCTCGGTGTGGGCGTGGCCCACCGGGACCAGCCGCGTCGGCTCGGTGACACCGGCCAGCGCCCGCGCCCAGGCCTGCCGGGCGGCGGCCTTGTCCTGCGCGCCGAGCCAGGCCAGGTAGGCGTGGTAGGAGGCCGAGGCCGGCGAGGAGTGAGCGGATCCCGACTTCGACTCCTCGACCAGCGCGCTCAGTTCGCCGATCAGCGAGACCATGGACCAGCCGTCCACCAGGATGTGGTGCACCGTCCACACCAGGCGGCAGCGCCCGTCGTCCGCCCGGATCAGGGTGAACCGGTGCAGCGGCGGCCGGGCCAGATCGAAGCGGCGCAGCCGGTCCTGTTCGGCCACCCGGTCGAACTCGGCCTCCACCGACGCGTCCCGTCCGCTCCCGGCGCCGACCACCTCCACCTCGTGCCACGGCAGCACCACCGACTTGGGGATCATCTGGATCGCCTCGCCGTTCTTGCGGTGGCGGAAGCATGCCCTCAAATTCGAGTGGCGCTCCAGCAGCGCGGTCGCCGCGGCGCGCAGCGCCGTGGCGTCGGTCGTCTCCCGGAAATCGAGCACCAGCTGGATGGTGTAGACATCCGTTCCCTCGCGGTCGTACTCCGAAAGAAAGAGCAGTCCCTGTTGCAGCGGCGAGAGCGAGAGGACTTCGCTGATCGCGGACGGCCGATTCAAACCGGACTCCTCGCGGAAGGGCTGGACGGGCGGAATGACAAACATAGGCCGATCGCACTGACACTCAAGTGACCGATAACTGACGGGCCGCTGACGCATCTTCCGAGGTGGGCGGGGCGCTCGTGACGCCGCCCTCGTCAGCAGTCCGTCAGCACCTCGTCAGCGCGCGGCGAGAGGCTGGCCGTCCAGGCTAATGGGTTGCCGAGGGCCAGGAGTCGCCAGTGCCGGTTATTTCCGCGTCACATGAATTCGAGGTCAGCGACCTCTTCGTGAATTTACAGCCGCTCTTCGGGCGCCGTCTCTTTCTGAAGGTCGAGGGATTCAACTTCGCCGGATCGATCAAGCTGAAGGCGGCCCGTGAGATGGTCGCGCAGGCGGAGGCCGCGGGTGTCCTCGGCCCCGGCTCGACCCTGGTGGAGTCCTCGTCCGGGAACATGGGCGTCGCCCTGAGCGTGCTCGCCGCGAACAGGGGCTTCCGGTTCCTGTGCGTGACCGACTCGCGGTGCAACGAAGTGACCCGGCGCACCATGGAGTCCTACGGCGCCGAGGTCCACGTCGTCACCGAGCCGCACGAGACCGAGGGCTTCCTCGGCGCGCGGATCCGGTACGTCCAGGCGCTGCTCGCCGCCGACGACAAGAAGGTCTGGCTCAACCAGTACCTGAGCCCGGGCAACTGGATGGCCCACTACCGGACCACCGCGCCGGCCATCGCCCGCCAGTTCCCCGACCTGAACGTGCTGTTCATCGGCGCCGGCACCACCGGCACCCTGATGGGCTGCGCCCGCTACTTCCGGGAGCGGCGCCCGTCGGTGCGCGTGGTCGCCGTCGACAGCGTCGGCTCCGTCACCTTCGGGCGCCCCGCGGCCACCCGGCACATCCCGGGCCTGGGCACCAGCGTGCGCCCGCCGCTCCTGGACGAGTCCCTGGTGGACGCCGCGATCCACGTCGAGGAGGCGGACACCGTCCGCACCTGCCGCGAGTTGACGCGCCACGGGTTCCTGTTCGGCGGCTCCACCGGAACCGCCGTGAGCGGAGCGCTCCACTGGCTCGACGAGCACTACGGCAACGGCACCGCCGGCGTGCCCGACCAGGTGACCGCCGTGACCATTTCGCCGGACCTGGGCGAGCGCTATATGGAGACCGTTTACCGCGACGACTGGGTGCGCGATTCGATCGGCCCGGTGGGTCTCACGGCCGGCGTCGAATACGCGGACATCGGGTCCGGATTCCCCGCCGGACTCGAAACGATTTCCGGCTGACCGCGGACCGGGCGGGACCGAAGGATCGAGAGTCGATTCGGGGCTGAGGCTGAGGATGACGGAGAGCAAAGCGATGGCAAAAAACCGGGGCACTGTCCTTCCGCTCACCGCGGCGCAGGCCGAGATCTGGTTCGACGAGCGGTTCGCCACCGGGCCACTGGCCTACAACATGGCGGACTACATCGAACTGCGTGGGCCACTCGACGTCGAGTTGCTCGTACAGGCGATGCATCGCCTCGCCGACGAGGCCGAGGGAGTGCGCGCGCAGTTCCTCGAAGAGGACGGCGTGCCAGGGCAGATCATTCGTCCACTCGCTCAACTCCCGCTCAAGATCCTCGATTTCAGCGAAAAGGCCGAACCGCTCGCCGCCGCCGAGCGGTGGATGCGCGCCGACCACGCCGAACCACTGAAGGTCACCGACTTCCCGCTGTACCGCGGCGCGCTGATCAAGCTGGGGCCCGAACACCACCTGCTCTACCTGTGCATGCACCACATCCTCATCGACGGCTACAGCCGCGTGCTCCTCTACCCGAGGCTCGCCGAGCTCTACACCCGGCTCGCCGCCGGCACGGCCGATTCGACGGCGGACCCCGGCGCCATCCCGGCGTTCCACCGCCTCCTGGACGCCGAGCGCGAGTACCGCGACTCGACGCTGGTCGAG